>NZ_BMEQ01000003.1:262076-303352 GCF_014636775.1 Kocuria dechangensis | reverse complement strand
CCTGGGTTGGGAACGTTTGCGGGAACGTTTTCAACTATGATGTGACCCATGACACCTGTCAACACCTCCGCCGGAACTTTTTGTGACCCAGCTCCTCGAGAGCCCTCGGCCGCGGCCCCACCGGGCACCGTCCCGCCAGGGGCTTTGGTATCGTCCGAGCCATGGATCAGGACGGGCATGACTGAGCAGGCGGGTCCGCGCACCGTGACCATCCGCGACGTCGCCCGACTGGCGGGGGTGAGCACCTCCACGGTCTCGAGGGTGCTCGACGACCGTCATCCGCCCTCGACGTCACCTTCCGCCGAGCGAGTGCGCGCAGCCGCTGCCGAGCTCGGGTACCGGCCCGATGCCTACGCCTCCGGGCTGCGCCGCCAGCACACCGGCACCGTCGGGGTCCTGGTGCCGCGGCTGTCGGACACCGTGATGGCCGTCTTCTTCGAAGAGGTCGCCCGGGCGTGCGCCCGCCAGGCCGGCTTCGCCATGGTGGCCACCACCGAGGACCGCCCCGAGGCCGAGAAGGCCACCGTGGAGACCCTGCTGCGCCAGCGCGTGGACGGGCTGATCCTCACCACCGCCCGCCTGGAGGATCCCGTCGCCGCCCAGCTGCGGGCACAGGGGGTACCGCACGTACTGGCCCTGCGCACCGACCACATCAGCCCCTCGGCCACCGGCGACGACGAGCTCGGCGGCTACCTGGCCACCCGTCACCTGCTGGACCTGGGCCACCGGAACATCGCCCTGGTCGCCGGACCCTCCTACGCCTCCACCGCCGTGGCCCGGCAGGCCGGCTACCGCCGCGCCATGACCGAGGCCGGCATCCACGAGGTCGACCACCTCGTCCACGAGTCGACCTTCGGCATGGACTCCGGGGAGACCGTCGCCCGCGCGATCCTGGCCGACCCGGACCGGCCCACCGCGATCTTCGCCGTCAACGACAACACCGCCATCGGGGTGCTGGCCGCCGCCCAGGCGGCCGGGCTGTCGGTGCCGGAGGACCTCTCGGTGGTCGGCTACAACGACATCCCCGTCTCGGCCCGCCTGCCCGTGGCCCTGACCACCGTGCGGGTGCCCTTCGACCAGATCGCCGCCAACGCCGTGGAGCTGCTCACCCAGCAGCGCACCGGCGCCCTCGGCGAGCCGCGCCGGGTGGTCACCCCCACCCTCATCCCGCGCCAGTCGACCGCCCGGCCCCCGGCCACAGGGATCGCCCGAGGACGAAGGAAACCTCAGGAGCGGCCGGGCAGGATGCCCACCTGAGGAAGTTCTACCGCTCCTGACCGTCCGCCAGGAGCACCCGGAGGAGGCGCTCCAGCTCGACGCGGTCCTCCGGCCCCAGCCGCGAGAAGTACTCCTCGGCCTCCCGGCGCCGGTCCTCCCGGACCTTCTCCCGCAGTGCGGCCCCCCGGCGGGTCAGAGACACCAGCGTGGCGCGCCGGTCCGAGGGGTCCGGCACTCGTTCCACGAGCCCCTTTTCCTGCAGCAGGTCCACCACCTCGGTGGCCGACCGAGGCGCGATGCGCAGGACCTCGGCGAGATCCTTCACGCGCAGGCTGCCGGCCACACCGCCGTGGCGGCAGGCCGTGGTCGCCTCGTGCCGGTGTCCCTGCGCCCCGAGGTGTCCGGCGAGGGCGTTGAGGGCCCGGAACTGGTGCGGGGTCAGCCCGAAGGGTGCCAGCTGCTCGGCCCATCCACGGCGGAGCCGGCGGAAGACGGCGTGCAGCAGGTCCCCGAGGCGGGCAGGGTCCTGGTCGTCGTGCAGCATGGCCACATCCTAACCATCTTGCCCGTTACCTCATAGAGAGGTACCCTCCTCAATACCGTGCGAGGAGGACCCATGACCACGACCCACGACACCGGACGCGTCCGCACCCCGGGGCACCACGGCGGAGGCGGGCCGGGTGACGGCTGGGGAAGCGGCGCGCCCGGCGCGGTCCCGTTCAGCGGCGGGGGTGGTGGCGGCCGCCCCGGACGCCTGGACCCCGCCGATCGGAAGCAGCTGGTCCGCCATCCTGTGAGCCTGCGCCGGATCGCGGCGCTGTTCGCTCCGCACCGGGGCACGATCGCGGTGGTCGTCCTGCTCATCACCGCGTCCTCGGTGATCAACCTCGCCCAGCCGTTCCTGGTCCGCGGTGTCATCGACGACGCACTGCCGCGCAGGGACACCGGCCTGCTCCTGCTGCTGACCGCGGTGATGGTCGGGGTCGCCGCGCTGACGGCCGTGATCGGCGTGGTCCAGACCTGGATGGCCACCGCCATGGGCCAGCAGGTCATGCACGCGCTGCGCGTGAGGCTCTTCACCCATCTGCAGGCCCAGTCGCTGGGGTTCTTCACCCGGACCCGGGGTGGGGAGGTGCAGTCGCGGCTCACGCACGACATCGCCGGCATGCAGTCGGTGGTCACCAGCACCGCCACCGGCGTCGCCTCCAACCTCACCACCGCGGTGGCCACGGCAGTGGCCATGGTGGCGCTGTCCCCGGCGATGAGCCTGATCTCCCTGCTGGTGCTGCCCCCGGCCATCTGGCTCTCCCGGCGGGTGGCTCTGATCCGGCGCGAGGTCACCGACCAGCGCCAGCGGGAACTCGCCCTGCTCCACACGCAGGTCGAGGAAGGGCTCTCCGTCTCCGGGGTGAGGCTGGCCAAGACCCTGGGAACCACCGCACGCGACGCCGCCCGTTTCACCGCCCACTCCGACAGGCTCGTGGGCCTGGAGCTGCGCAGCCAGCTGGCCGGCCGCTGGCGGATGGCCACCATGCAGATCGTCTTCGCCGCGATCCCCGCGGTCATCTATCTCGCCGCCGGCTTCCCGGCCACCACCGGCGGGATGACCATCGGCACCCTGGTGGCCTTCACCGCCCTGCAGAGCGCGATCTTCCGTCCCGTCATGGGGCTGCTGAACATCGGCGTGCAGTGGGTGTCCGCGCTGGCCTTCTTCAGCCGGATCTTCGAGTACCTCGACCTCGAACCGCAGATCACGCCGGCCGCCTCGCCCGTCCGGCTCGACCCGGCCGCCGTGGCCGGGGAGGTCCGCTTCGAGGGCGTGCGCTTCGCCTACGACGCCGGACCCGACGTGCTGCGCGGCATCGACCTGGTCCTTCCGGCGGGGACCAGCACCGCCGTGGTCGGACCCACCGGCTCCGGGAAGAGCACCCTCGGCTCCCTGCTCCCGCGGCTCAACGACGCCACAGCCGGACGGGTGACCATCGACGGCGTCGACGTGCGGGAGATCGATCCGGCCGATCTCGCGCGGATCGTCGGCGTCGTCTCCCAGGAGACCTACCTCGTCCACGCCTCGGTGCGCGAGAACCTGCTGCTGGCGGACCCTGACGCCTCCGACGCCCAGCTGTGGCACGCGCTGGCCGCCGCGCGCATCGCCGACACCGTCGCCGGGCTGCCGGACGGGCTGGAGACGCTGGTCGGCGCCCGCGGCCACCGCTTCTCCGGCGGGGAGCAGCAGCGTCTGGCCATCGCCCGCACCATCCTGCGCAACCCGCCCGTGCTGGTCCTCGACGAAGCCACCAGTGCGCTGGACAACACCACCGAGGCGCAGGTCCAGGAAGCCCTCGACCGGCTGGCCGCCGGCCGGACCACCCTGACCATCGCCCACCGGCTCTCCACCGTCGAGAACGCCGACCAGGTCGCGGTGCTCGAGAACGGCCGCATCAGCGAGCGCGGCACACCGCAGCAGCTGCGCGCCGCCGGCGGCCCCTACGCCAGGCTCGCAGCACGAAGCACCCCGGACACTGTCGGCAGGACCTCGCCCGGAACGGGAACCGGGCAGGCCGTACCGTCGGACACCGCAGTGGCGACACCGGCACGGCAGGGGCAGTGACCGCACAGCTGCCGCTTGGCACAGGCAGGGCGGCAAACGAGGGAACCCACGGCAGGGATCGCGCGGCGATGCCCACGTGGGCAAGGACCAGGGCCGCCTCTTCTCGAGGTCGGCCGTGCCGTCAGGCCGCCTGGTAGGTGAGGCAGTCGGCCTCGTCCGCCCCGGCCCCGATCTTCACGTCGTGGGCGGTGCACATCAGGTGCGAGTTGTGCACGCACTCCCCGCGCTGGCACGCCCCCACCTCGGCGTGGACCGTCGGCAGCCCGCCGTCGGCGCCCAGCGAGATGAACGTCCCGCAGTGGGCGTGACCCGAGGAGCCGGCGACGGTGATGGCGTGGGCGCTGCACTCGTGGTCGTGGTTGAACGAGCACTGCCCCACGGAGCAGTCGGAGACGGGAACGAACTCGGTGGTGGCCATGACGGATCCTCCTGGAAGCTCCTCGAGGCCGGACGGTCGGCGCCGACCCCTTCGTCGTTCCAGGATGCTCCTGACCTGCGGCAATGCATAGCGCATTTTTCCGTGTCCTAATCCGATACCGGTGCGTCCCCCACGACCGGCCCGGCCCCGTACCGCTGCCGGGCCGGTCCAGGACCAGCACCGGCCCGGCAGCGGCCTCGGCGGGTCCGGGTTCATGTGTTCACCTTTCCGCATGCGCCGGCCCGGCAGGCCTGCCGGAAGAGCTGGGGCTCGGGCACGGGCTGTACTCCACGACGTCGTCGTCACCGGTGGGTCAGCGCGGCGCGGCGGCTCGGGCCAGAGGGATCACGTGGGGACGGCCGGTGACCGGTTCGGGCACGATCCGCGCCCGCAGGCCGAACGCCTTCTCGAGGAGACGCTCTGTGACGACCTCCCCGGGAGGCCCCTGGGCGAGGATGCGCCCCTCGCGCATGGCCACTATGTGGTCGGAGAACCGGGCGGCCAAGGAGATGTCGTGCAGGACCATGACCACGGTGCGGCCCAGGTCGCGGTTGAGGCGGTGGACGAGTTCGAGGATCTCCACCTGATGGGCCAGGTCCAGGTAAGTGGTGGGTTCGTCCAGGAGCAGGATGTCGGTATCCTGGACGAGGGTCATGGAGATCCACACCCGCTGGGCCTGACCGCCGGAGAGCTCGTCGACCGGGGTGTCGGCGAACTCCGCGATGCCGGTGGCCTCCAGGGCGCGGTGGACGGCGTGCTCGTCGGCGCCGGAGAACTGCTGGTACCAGCGCTGCCTCGGGTGCCGGCCGCGGGAGACGAGGTCGGCCACGGTGAGACCTTCGGGGGCGGTGTGGGCCTGGGGCAGGACGCTGAGGAGCTGGGCGGTCCGCCGGGTGGAGAGCCGGGCCAGTGGAACCCCGTCGAGGGTGACAGTCCCGGCCATCGGCCGCAGGAGACGCCCCAGGCCGCGCAGCAGCGTGGACTTGCCGCACCCGTTGGGACCGATGATCGAGGTGATGCGACCGTCCGGGACGTCCAGGGACAGGTTCTCCACGACGGTGCGGCCGTCGTAGCCCAGGGACAGCCCCCGGGCCTGGAGCCGGTTGCCGGCGACGAGGGGTGGTGAGCTCACAGGGGCCTCCGCTGGGACCGCATCACGAGGTGGATCAGGTACGGGGCCCCCAGCACCGCGGTGGCCACTCCCACCGGCAGTGGCACGGCCAGCAGGTTCGCCGCAGCGGTGTCGGCCACCAGCACGAACACCGCGCCCGTCAGGGCCGAGACCGTCACCGGGGGCACGGGGGCCCGGGTCAGCAGGCGGGCGATCTGCGGGGAGGCCAGAGCCACGAACACCAGCGGCCCGCCCACGACGGTGGCGACCGCGGCCAGCAGCACCGCCAGGGTCAGCGCCACGACCCGGACCAGGCCCAGGCGCAGCCCCAGCCCGATGGCGGTGTCCTCGTCCAGAGCCGCCGGCAGCAGCCACCGCCCGCACAGCACGGCCGCACCCAGGAGCACGCCGGCGACGGCGGCCATGGGCGTCACCAGGGCCCAGTCCTTGCCGTTGAGCGAGCCCATCATCCAGGTCAGCGCCTGGGCGGCACTGGTGACGTCCCCCAGGGTGAGCATCCACGTGGTGAGCGCGGCGGTGAGCCCGGAGATGCCCAGCCCGACCAGGATCAGCCGGTAGCTGTCGATGCCGTTGCGGTAGGCCAGCAGGTAGGCGGCCACCCCGGCCGCCATTCCCGCGGTGAAGGCCGCCGTCGGCATCCCCACGGTCGCGGCCGGCCCGCTGAGACCGGCGGCTCCGCCCTCGGCGAGGACCAGCACAGCCACTGCCCCGGCCGAGGCCCCGGAGGTCACCCCGAGGATGTCGGGGCTGGCCAGGGGGTTGCGGGCCACGGTCTGGGTGATGGCCCCGGCTGCGGCGAGGCAGGCACCGACCAGGATCGCGGCCACCATGCGCGGGGCACGGAACTCGGTGACCGCCAGGTGCACGGAGGCCTCCGTGGCGCCCCCGGTCAGGGCCGTCAGCACCTGGATGTACGGGATGGGGGTGCCGCCGAAGGCCAGGTGCGCGGCCGCGGCCGCGGTCACTCCCACGATCAGCAGGCCCCCGACCGCCACGGTCCGTGGGTGGACCCGGATCGAGACGGGTCCCGCGCGCAGGGCCCGCACCGACCGGAACGGGCGGACTGCCGGAGACGGGGCGGCTCGGACGGCGTCCCTGCCGGTCTCGGCCACCGGGGTGGCGGACAGCGGATTCATACGGTGACCAGCTTTTTCCGGCGAGCCAGGTGGACGAAGAAGGGAGCTCCGGCCGCGGCCAGGACCACCCCGACCGACAGCTCCCCGGGGCGGGCGACGACGCGTCCGGCGGTGTCGGCCAGCAGCAGCAGGGCCGCCCCGGTCAGGGCGACGGCGGGGATCAGCCACCGGTAGTCGGCGCCGACCATGGCCCGGGCGATGTGGGGCACGAGCAGACCGGCGAAGGCGATGGGCCCCGCCAGGGTCACCGCGGCCCCGGCCAGCAGGGTGATCGCCGCGATCCCCGTGGCCCGGGCGCCCACCACGGACACGCCGAGCGAGCGGGCGGTGTCCTCCCCCAGGGACAAGGCGTTCAGAGCCCCGACGTTGAGCACCGCCAGCATCAGCCCCACGGCCAGGAAGGGCCCGAGGATCTCTAGGGAGCCGTTGCGGACGGCCACCGAGCCCACCTGCCAGAAGCGCAGGGTGTCCAGGGCCTGGTCGTCGAGCAGCACGATGCCCGAGACCAGTCCTGTGCACAGGGCGCTGACGGCGGCCCCCGCCAGGACCAGGGTGATCGGGGTGGCCCCGTGCCGAGAGGCGGAGCCGATGAGAAAGACCACCACCACCGCCACCAGCGCCCCGGCGAAGGCCAGCAGTGCCTGGGTCAGCGGTGCCACGGCCCCGGCCAGGGCGGTGGCGGCCACGATCGCCAGGCCTGCTCCCTGGTTGATCCCCAGCAGACCCGGATCGGCGATCGGGTTGCGGGTGTGGCCCTGGACCAGCACCCCGGCCACTCCCAGGCAGACGCCGGCGACCACCGCGGTGACGGTGCGCGGCCACCGCAGTTCCCGGATGGTCACGTCCATCACCGTGCCGGTGGGTGTGGCAAGCGCATGCCACGCCTCGGCCAGGGTGGAGGGCCGCCCGCCCACGCACACGCTCAGGGCCACCGCTCCCAGGGAGACCACGAGGCTCAGGAGCAGCCATCGTGCTCGTTCATGGTGTCGGGTCGAGCTCCGGGCAGGCGGGATTGCCAGGGAGTGGGCCATGCCACCTCCATCGGGTCGGCCGGGATTAAGTCACGGATGTCTTAGCTAATGCGGATTCGACTGCTACAGTCTGCCACAGTGACGTGAGGTAAGCCTCACCTCACCACCTCTCTCACGCTCAGCCCGACCGAAAGCTCCTCGCCCATGACGCGCACCACGACGCTCTCAGCGGCCGCCCTCGGCCTGTCCCTTCTCGCCCTCACCGCCTGCGGCGGCACCGCCGGATCCGGCGCCGAGTCCACCTCCGCCCCCGCTTCCGCGTCGGCCGCCTCCGGTGAGTCCGCCGGGTACCCGCTGACGATGACCCATGCGATGGGCGAGACGACCCTCGAGTCCCAGCCCCAGCGCGTGGTGGCCCTGGATCCCAGCTACGTCGACGCGGCCCTGCTGCTCGACGCCGAACTGGTCGGCTACGCCGAATACCGCCAGGACCCGGAGGACCCGTTCGCCGACTACCTCGGGGACGTCTCGGAGGAGTCGGCCGAAGCGGTCGACGTGGGCACGATCGCCGAGCCGAACCTGGAGCAGATCGCCCAGCTGGACCCGGATGTGATCGTCTCGGCCAAGGTCCGCCAGGAGGCCCTCTACCCGCAGCTGGCCAAGATCGCCCCGACGATCTTCTCCGAGTCCACCGGGCCGACCTGGAAGGAGAACGTCGTCCTCCTCGGGGAGGCCCTCGGCAAGAAGGAGCAGGCCGAGCAGGAGGTCGCCGACTACGAGTCCCGCGCCAAGGCGGTGGGCGAGGCGATCCTGGCCGTGGAACCCGACGCCACCTACTCGCTGCTGCGCTTCGCAGGGGAGGACACCGCCCGGCTGTACTCCTCGGACTCCTTCATCGGGGAGATCATGGCCGACATGGGCATCCCCCGCCCCGAGGGTGCACCCGACACCACCGAGAGCATCTTCGTGCCCCTGTCCCAGGAACAGATCCTCGACGCCGACGCAGGTCTGGTCATGGTCAGCACCTGGGCCCCCGACGGTGCCGAAGGGGACGCCTCCCGGGAGCAGGAGCAGCGCTTCACCTCCAACCCGCTGTGGGACCGCTTCGAAGGAGAGGTCCTGCCGGTGGACGACGAGACGTTCGTGGCCTCCGTGAGCATCCAGGGGGCCCATGAGGTGATCACCCAGCTGGCCGAGCAGTACGGCGTGGACCCACAGCTGCCCTGACCCCGTTGCCCTGACGCTGTCCGTTCGGCTCGCAGCTGAGCGACAGCGAGGGTGCGCCGGCTCTCGCCACCCGGCGCGCTCTCGCTGTCGTTCAGCCGCACCGGACAGGAAGGATCCTCGACGATGACCGATCCCATCGGCCACCACTCGGTGGCTGCCGCGCACCCGAGCGAGTACGGTTTCGCCTTCGCGGCCCGGGGTGCGGTCCTGCTGGCCCATCGAGACATGTCGCTGCCCGCTGTTCCTGTCACGGACGGCACCGCCGACGAAATCCTGGCCCGGCTCGGGAAGATCACCCGCGAGGCAGCCGGGCAGCGAACGCGCCGCGGGCGGCGCGATCGGCCGATGGTGTGCGGGATGATCCCCTTCGACCCCGACGAGCCGGCCGACCTGTTCATCACCGAGCGGCCGGTACGGGTTCCGCGGCCCCGCCCGGCGGGCCCGGTGGCCTCGGCCCCCGAACTCGTGGCCGGCCCGCTCCCCCAGGATCCCGGGCACCGGGAGGCCGTGGCCGTCCCGCGCAGGCCGAGCGTCGCCGGGGACGCCGCCGCCCAGCAGGCCCTGTTGCACGACCCGGCCGCCCGTGGCTTCCACCGCCACGCCCTCGACCACGCCCAGCGGGCCCTGCAGGGCCGCACCGGGTGCCTGGCCGTGCCCGCCCGGCCGTCCGTGGTCGCCACCGACGCCACCTGGCACCTGGCCACCCGCCTCACCGGCCGTCTGCGCCGGGACACCAGCGCCCTGCACACCGCCCTGGCCCTCCACCGGGGTCCCGCGGCCGGCGGGACTCCCACGGACGCGGCCCTGTCCCTGATCCGGGAACTCGAGCCGTGCCGGCGCGGACCCTACGCCGGGCTGGTCGGCTGGACGGCCGCGGCCGGGCACGGCCAGTGGGTCCCCGTCGTACGCTGCGCGCTGATCACCCAGGCACGGGCGCGGCTCTACGCCGCCGCCCACCTGACCCTCGGCTCCACCGTCGAGGGCGCCCACGCCCGGACGACAGCCGGATTCGCCACACTGCGTGCCGCCCTGGCCGGTGCAGAAACCCAGACACCGTGCCCCGTGTCCGCCGGCACCCCGTGGCTGCCCGAGGCCGCCTGACCGAGCTGCCCTGTCCCGAAGACCAGCCCGCTGTCCTATCGAGGAGCACCATGGATCCTTTCGACGACCCGTACGCCGAGGTGCGTGTGGTGATCGACACCCACGGCCACCCCAGCCTGTGGCCGGCCGCCTGCCCGGTGCCCTTCGGCTGGGCCACCGCCCTGTGCCCGGCACCCCGGGCCGAAGCCGATGCCTACCGGGACTTCCACCAGAGCACACCCACCGCCCCTGGATACGAGTGGTGACCGACGCTCGAAGACCCGGCATGCGACGGGGCCTCGAGCCGGCAGCACTTCTCCATCGGCTCTACAGCACGTCCTGTTCTGCACCTCCGCCCGCAAAGGAAACGATGATCATGTCCCAGTACCGACCGGTCGCCCTCACCGCGATCCTCACCTCACTGCTCCTGGCCGGCTGCGGCGCCGACCAGGCCCCCACGTCCGAGACCACGTCCGAGACCACAGCCGCCACCCCTGAAGCCACCGACGCCACCTCGGCCGGTGAGGTTCCCGAGGGGGTGGCCGCCCAGTACGCCACCCTGACCGAGGAGGTCGAGGCCGAGGGCGGGCGCACCTCCTCGGGGGACTGGGAGGTCGCCTACATCGTCGAGCCGGCCGAGCCCTGGTTCGAGACCACCGGCGGGGACCCGACCCGGCGCGAACCGGCCGAGGGGGAGACGCACCACCTGGAGATCATCCCGATCGAAGCGGCCACCGGCCGCATCGTGCCCGACGTGCCGATCCGCCTGGAGGTCCTCGACGACACCGGAGAGGTCGTGGACGAGAAGGAGCTGATGTTCTTCCAGGCGGAGTTCTTCCACTACGCCCACAACTTCAGCATCCCCGCCGAAGGCGACTACACCCTGCGGGCCACCCTGCAGGCCCCCGAGTTCCCCCGCCACGGGGAGAGCGCCGAGGAGCTGACCCTGTTGGAGCCGGTGACCGTCACCTTCGAGGACGTCCGCCTGGAGCCCGCCGCCTGAGACCCCGCCCGGGGCGCGGAGCGCCCCGGGCGGCGCCGGGGACGGGTCAGACGGCCCCGCCTGCGGCCTCCGGGGCGCCGGAGCCATGGCCCCTGCCGTGCCCGCCGTCGCCGACGTGCTCACGGGCCACGAAGTTCTCGAGGTCGAAGAGGTTGTCCGCCCGGCGCGCGATGTTCACCAGCGTGGTCATCGAGGCGACCTCCTCCACCTGCTCCTTGAGGAACCAGAGCATGAACTGCTCGCCCAGGGCGTCGTTCTCCGCCCGCGCGGCCGCGAACAGCGCCTTGATCTGCTCGGTGACCTCCTGCTCCTGGGACAGCGCCAGGGCCAGGGGCTCGTGCACGTCGGCGAAGTCGTTGCGCACCTCCCCGACGGCGGGGATCGTGAGGGGGAGGTCCCGGTCCAGGATGTACCGGACGATCATCATGGCGTGGTTGCGCTCCTCCAGCGCCTGCCGGTAGAAGTGCTTGGCCAGCTGCGGAAGGTCCTGGCTGTCGAACCACACCGCCACCGCGATGTACTGGTGGGAGGCGGCGAACTCGTTGCCCACCTGGCGGGTGAGCATCTGGTCGAAGGTCTCGTGGAAGGCTTCGTTGAAGGTTGCGGGGGCCATCGGGTTCTCCTGACGTCGGGGTGTTCCGGACCGGCGGGGCGGAGCGCGGGGCGGGGCCCCGAGCGGCACCGGCCCCGGCGAGGTCCTGCGACAGCGGTGCGCGGCCCGGCGCCGTCGTCGATCGCAACGGCCTGGTGCCCTCGGTCCTCACAACGGGTGCGAGCACCGCCTCCACCCGGACGTGTCCTCACCCTAGTGAGTCGCCCTGCGCACCGGAACCCCTCCGCCGCGGCGACCCCGTGTCCCTCAGACCATGCGGATCGAGGTGAGCTCGTAGACGGTGGTCGAGCTCATCGCCGGTCCGTGGCAGGTCAGCCGGCTCGGCGGGGTGCGGTGGGCCTGCAGCTCGACGTCGACGCGGCGCGGGTGGGGCGGGCGGCCGGTGAGGCGGATCCGCCAGTGGTCGCCGTGGCGGGAGGTCTCGGCGACCGTGTAGTCGGTCCGGCCGGCCGGGCCGAAACGCCTGAGCGCGGCCGAGACAGCGGCCTGCTGCGGCGGGGTGAGATCCGTGTATCCGCGCAGATGCTCTGCGTGGACGCGGCCGGCGAGGTGCTCCTCGATCGTGGCGACGGAGGACTCGGCGTCGAGTCTTCCGTAGTAGACGCCGTCGGGGGCGACGACGACGTTGGCGGCGAACCTGTCACCGCCCACGTGCGCGCACTCCCAGACCAGCTCCGGCCAGCGCTCGCTCAGTGCACGTCCCACGGGCCGTCCGCGCACGGCGCAGCAGGGGTCGTGCTGACCGTGGGTGCAGACCAGGATGACGGGCGGATGGCCGAGCTCCCCGGGGACGCTGAGGGCTGCGGCAATCCCCGCCAGATCCTCGTCGCGGCTCCACGTCCCCCAGTGCTGACGGCAGGCGCCTGAGTCCTCGTGGCGCAGGACGGCCCAACGACCGGGGCCCTCACGACTGCGGCGGCCGTGCCGCCTGACCAGGAGCACTCGCGCCCGCACCGCCTGCGCGGCGGAGAACACGAGTGCTTTGGTCTCGGCCTCGAGATCGAGGCCGTCGAACCCGTTGACCGGCCACCCGCCCCGGTACTCGATGAGCACCCACGCGAAGCCGCGCGGCGCTGTACCTGCCATGGGGTCGCCGCGCATCCGGGCGTCCTCGGCGCAGAAGAAGCGCTCCCTGGCAGTCACTGCGGAGACGTCACTGTTCCACGGGAACGAGGACCCCTGCGCGCAGCAGTCGTCCGACGAGTTCGACGCCGAGGTCGTCCGCGGTGTAAACCGCACCGTCGAGCAGGCGCGTGACGGAGGGCAGATCGGTCTCCGGGAAGTCGAGCCAGCCCACGCGCGTGGTCAGGCGCGAGTCCTCCAGCCGTGCTTCCAGTGCCCCGCGGAGCCGCACCCCGGACCCGGGGCCCAGGCCCTCGACGGCCGCGATCTGGGCCAGCGGTCCCAGCGGCGCCGGGCGCCCCTGTGCTCGCCGGGTGCGGTGGAACAGGGAGGTGGAATCAGCCTCGGCGACGGCGGCGGCCAGGCGCTCACGGACGGTGTCGATCTCCCCGCTCGGCCCGTCGACGCCCAGGGGCAGCGTCCTGCGCATCTCGGGATCGTCGCCCAGCAGTGCGAGCGCGGCCTGGGCGAGCTGCTCGGCCAGGGCGTAGCGGGTCCAGCTGTGGACCCCGAGCGTGAGGTGGATGGAGACCTCGCCCTGCGCCTGGGCGGCGTGCAACCAGCCACGCGGCAGGTATAGGGCATCGCCGGGTTCGAGCACGGTGTCGAGACAGGCCTTGCCCTTCGCGGCCTCGGCGACGGCGGAGCTGCGATCGGTCCAGGGCTGATCACGCAGCGGGTCCGGATGGACGGGCTCGTGGATGATCCAGCGCTTGGTCCCTGCTATCTGCAGCACGAAGACGTCGTGGACGTCGTAGTGGTCGTCGAACCCGCGGTTCTGGGGCGGGGTGATGTAGGCATTGGCCTGCACCGGATGCCCGAGCTCGGTGCTCAGCCTGGTGCTGAAGTCCGAGACCGGCGCCCACGTGCGGTGCAGAGCCTGCAGGACGAGGGTGGCGCCGTCGGCGAACCGGCGCCACAGCGCGGTGTCGTCGAGCTGGTCGGAGATGGTGGCGCCGACCCCGGCCGGGGAGGTGAACGACGAGTCGGGAAACGTGGAGCCGTCCTTGGCGACGCGGAGGAAGGGTGTGCGCAGCCCACGGCGTGAGATCAGTTCGTCGACGGCCTCGGCGGAGAACAGATCGGAGAAGTCACCGGTACCGCGCGTGAGCAGCGCCGTGCGCCCCCAGACGTCACGGGCGAACTCCTCGCGACCGATGTCGATCAGGCGTGTCTCCAGGACCCCGGCGCCTTCCGGGGCGCCGGGGTCCTGGGAGTCGGTGCGGGTGGTGCTCACACTCAGCTGCCTCGTTCTTCGGCTCCCCCGTCAGCACCGCCGTCGGCGCCGCCGTCGTGGACGCCCGGGGTGCCGGCCGCACCGCCGTCCGCGGGACCCTCGGCTCCCCCGTCAGCACCGCCGTCGTGGACACCCGAGACCCCGGCCGCACCGCCGTCCGCGGGACCTTCGGCTCCCCCGTCAGCACCGCCGTCGGCGCCGCCGTCGTGGACGCCCGGGACCCCGGCCGCGCCACCGTCCGCCGGGCCCTCCTGCTGGCTCGGATCCTGCTGCGGATCAGTCATGGTTCCTCCCGAGAATTGGATGACCAGGATCAGGCTCCGATACCGGCACCTGACCGCCGAACCGGGCGGGGCAGTCCATCATCGACACCGCCCGCGCTCACCCTATCCGCACGGCTCAGGCGTGGGAACAGGCCGCGTTTTCTTACGGGGCCTGTCGATGGAGCTCGGGGAAGTCCCGGAAGCTGCCGCCCGCCGGCCGCCACCATCTCCTGCCGGCCGATCAGGCCGTGAACCCCCACAGCAGCATGGCGGCGCCGTAGATGACCCCCAGGAACACCGTGATGTACAGCAGGTAGATCATGGCGTCCCGCAGTTTGATCCCGGAGATCGCGAGGGCAGGGAGGATCCAGAGCGGCTGGATCGCGTTGGTCCACTGGTCGCCCATCGCAACACCCATGCTCGTGGCCGCGATGTCCGCGCCCATCCGCTGGGCCGCCTCCACCATGACCGGGCCCTGGATGGCCCACTGGGCACCGGTCGAGGGGGCGAGGATGTTGATGAAGCCGCCGGAGACGAAGCTGAAGAAGGGCAGGGTCTCAGCGCTCGAGGTGGCCACGAAGACACCGGCGAGAGTCGCCATGAGGCCGGACCCGGCCAGGACGCCCATGATGCCGGCATACATGGGGTACTGCACCAGGACGGCACTGATCATGGGGGTGCTCTCCCGCAGGGACTTCAGGAAGGCGAACGGGCGACCGTACAGAAGCATGCAGAGGAAGAGGAAGAGGGCATTGATGCTGTCGAAGTTGATGGCACCGCCGTCCATCACGTACACGACCGAGTAGGTCAGGCCGATCATGCCCATGACCCAGCCCGGCACCCGGCTGTGGCTCAGCCTGTCCGAGAGCGACTCGGGGCGCGGACCGGCGTCCGTGACGGCCCCCGCCGGGGCGGGCAGGGTCGCCGGATCGGCCTCGATCACGCCGTCGAGCGTACGGGGATGGAGCAGCGCCACGAAGAGAGGCAGCGCGACGGCCACCAGGAGCGACGTGCCCAGCATGACCGGGTGGAAGACGGTCGCCGAGAGCGGGGCGACGCCCATGAGCGGTTCCAGGGGATGCCCCGGTGTGGCGATGGACAGCGGGACGGTGCCCGAGACGCCGATGCCATAGATGCAGAAGCCCGCGTAGCCGCCGGCGACGGCCAGCGGATAGTGCATTCCCCTCACGTGGCAGGCCAGGCGCTGGGCGATGATCGTGCCGAGCACCATGCCCAGCCCGGCGTTGAACCACGCCCCGAGGAGACCGATGAGGGACGCCAGCGCCACCGCCACGCGCGGGTCGGTGACCCTGCCGGCCATGCCGTCCAGCAGTCGCTGCACGATCGGGGTGTTCGCCAGCATGTAACCGGTGAGCAGGAGCACCGTCACCTGCATGGAGAAGGACAGCAGCGCCCAGAGGCCGTCGCCCCACAGACGGACGGTCTCGATCGGGCCGGTGCCCTCGATCAGCATGGCCATGGCGAAGACGGCGACGGTCAGGCCGATGGCGATGACGAACGGTTCGGGCAGGTACCGCTGGACGGCGGTGCTCACACGCTGGGTGACCACCGTGCTCACTCGTTGTGGAGCGGTGTCGAGAACCTTCATGGCGACCTTTCCTACGGGGAGCGGAGCCGGGATGCATGGCACCGTCCGCACGCTGACTCGGCCGTCCTACTGACGGAACGGCCGCTGACCTTCGCCACCGTAGGGTGTGACGACCATCACAGAATGTTCCGTTGTGGAACACTCCGCGCCGTGCGCATGCCCGAGTCGAAGCGGGAGGCCCGTCGGACTGCCGTGCTCACCACGGGCGACCGGCGCCGTGGGCCCGGACCGCGGAACCTGTCCGTGCCGCCTCGGGAAGCCCCTCAGCAGGGGGCGCGATCAGCGCCGGCCGTGCCCGGCGGGGACGTGCGCCCTGAAGGGGTGGGCGGCGTAGACGCCCAGCATCCTGACGTCCTCGGTGAAGAACGCGAGCTCGTCGAAGGCGTGGCGCAGCGCCGTGTCCTCGGGATGACCCTCCACATCGACCATGAACTTCGTCGCGGCGAACTGCCCGCCGACCATGTAGCTCTCCAGCCTGGTCATGTTGACCCCGTTGGTGGCGAACCCGCCCAGGGCCTTGTACAGCGCCGCGGGGACGTTCCGCACCTGGAACACGAAACTGGTCACGACCTGCTCCGGCAGCTGGTCACGGGCCGGGAACGTGTCCTCGTCGGCCAGGATCACGAACCGTGTGGTGTTCGTGGGGTCGTCCTCCACCTCGGTGGCCAGCACCTCCAGCCCGTAGAGCTCCGCGGCCGCGGGCGGTGCGAGGGACGCCTTGGTCGGGTCGTTCCACTCGGCGACCTCCCGCGCCGATCCGGCGGTGTCACCGGCGATGACCGGGACCAGCCCGTGGTCCCGGATGAGTCGACGGCACTGGCCCAGGGCGTGGATGTGGCTGTGCACCTCCCGCACCTGGCTCAGGGCCGTGCCGGGGATGCCCAGCAGGTCGAAGCGGATGCGGAGGAAGTGCTCACCGACGATCTTCAGCTCGGTGTCGGGCAGCAGCGCGTGGATGTCCGCCACCCGTCCTGCGATGGAGTTGTCGATGGGGATCATGGCGCGCTCGGCCCGCCCGGAGACCACCTGGGCGAAAGCGTCCTCGAAGCTCGCGCAGGGAACAGCGCTCCAGTCCGGGAAGACCTCTGTGCAGGCGATGTGGGAGTTCGACCCCGGTTCACCCTGGTACGCGACGGCTGGACTCATGCCGACAATTCTCCCACTCCAGGAGGCGCCCCTCTGACGCGGCCGGAACGGTGACCGCGCTGCGCACGACGTGCCGCCGGCCCGCTCCCCGCCGGCGGGCAGGACCGCACTGTGAGCGGCACCACTGCGACATCCCGTGGTTGCGTGTACAGTCAGTACCAGTTGTTGAAGTTTCGTTTTTGCATTTGGAGCAGTTCGCCCGATTCCCGGGTGCAGCACTTTTTCTGAGAAGACGTTTATGGCAGGCATCGCAACGCCCGAGCACCCCGATCGCCGGGGACGCTCCGTTTCTCCAGAAAAGGCAGGTCACCCATGACTACTGGCACCGTGAAGTGGTTCAACGCCGACAAGGGCTTCGGCTTCATCACCCCCGAGGACGGCTCCAAGGACGTGTTCGCGCACTTCTCCGCCATCAACTCGGGCGGCTTCCGCTCCCTCGAGGAGAACCAGCGCGTGGAGTTCGAGACCCAGGACGGCCCCAAGGGCCCCCAGGCCGCGAACATCACCGTTCTTGCGTGAGATCGCGCTGATCCTCACCTGAGATCCCCGACGTCAGGCCGCTGAGCTGCGACGTCGTCCAGAGAATCGCCACCCGGTCTCCCGGGTGGCGATTCCTGTTTCCGCCCCCTTCCATGCCCCGCACCCCCGTCCCCCGTCCTTCGGGGGACGTTAGAGTTTGATCAGATCCCCGGCGGACACCCCGCCCCGCGGTCGGCGCCGAGAAGGTGGGCCGGCCACCCTTGACCGACGACGGAAGCGAGACCCATTGCCCACTGCTGCACGCCCACTCACCTCCCCGCCGCCCCTGCCCAGGTCGGGTCTGCGCATCACCGCGCTGGGAGGCCTGGGGGAGATCGGGCGGAACATGACCGTCTTCGAGCACGCCGGAAAACTGCTGATCGTCGACTGCGGGGTGCTCTTCCCCGAGGAGCACCAGCCGGGCATCGACGTGATCCTGCCCGACTTCACCTCCCTCCGGGACCGGCTGGCCGACATCGTCGGGATCGTGCTCACCCACGGGCACGAGGACCACATCGGCGGCGTCCCGTACCTGCTCAAGGAACGCCCGGACATCCCGGTGATCGGCTCCGAGCTGACCCTGGCGTTCATCACGGCCAAGCTCACCGAGCACCGGATCACCCCCAGGACGGTCCACGTCGAGGCCGGGGACCGCCACCGGGCCGGACCCTTCGAGTGCGAGTTCGTCGCGGTCAACCACTCGATCCCCGACGGGCTGGCCGTGGCCATCCGCACCGACGCCGGGCTCGTCCTGCACACCGGGGACTTCAAGATGGACCAGTTCCCGCTGGACGAGCGCATCACCGATCTGCGCCACTTCGCGCGCCTGGGCGAGGAAGGGGTGGACCTGTTCCTGACGGACTCCACCAACGCCGAGGTCCCCGGGTTCACCACCTCCGAGCGCGAGCTGACCCCGGCGATCGACCAGGTCTTCGCCACCGCGCCGAAGCGGATCATCGTCTCCAGCTTCGCCAGCCACGTCCACCGCATCCAGCAGGTCCTCGACGCCGCCCACGCCCACGGGCGCAAGGTCGCCTTCGTGGGACGCTCCATGGTGAAGAACATGGGCATCGCCCGCGACCTGGGCTACCTGAAGATCCCCCGCGGGCTGGTCGTGGACTTCAAGAAGCTCCGGTCCATGCCCGACGCCAAGGTGGCACTGGTGTGCACCGGTTCCCAGGGCGAGCCCCTGGCCGCGCTCTCGCGGATGGCCACCCAGACCCACCAGATCCAGCTGAACGAGGGCGACACCGTCCTCCTGGCCAGCTCGCTGATCCCGGGCAACGAGAACGCGATCTACGGGATCATCAACAAGCTCACCGATCTCGGGGTCAAGGTCGTGCACAAGGGCAACGCCAAGGTCCACGTCTCGGGCCACGCCTCCGCCGGGGAGCTGGTCTACTGCTACAACATCGTGCGGCCCACCCACGTGATGCCCGTGCACGGGGAGTCCAAGCACCTGCACGCCAACGCAGAGCTGGCCGCCCGCACCGGAGTGGACCCTGAGAACATCCTCATCGCCCGCGACGGCACCACCATCGACCTCGTCGACGGCCGGGCGCGGATCTCGGGCCAGGTCGAGGCGGGGCTGGTCTACGTCGACGGCCACACCGTCGGCAAGGTCACCGAGGAGACCCTCGTCGAGCGGCGGATGCTGCAGGAGGGCGGTGTGGTCACGGTCGTAGCGATCGTCGACGCCGACACCAACGCCCTGGCGGAACCGCTGGAGTTCATCGCGAAGGGCTTCGTCCACGACGAGCACATCTTCGACGGGGTCGCCACCAAGGTGAAGGACGCCCTGGCGAAGCCGGCCACGGCCAAGGTCGCCGACCTCGACAAGCTCGAGGCGATCATCGCCGACACCGTGACCCGCCACCTCGAGCGCTCCTACCGGAGGGCTCCGCTGGTCACCGTCGTCGTCATCGACGCCTGACCCGCCACCGCCTGGCCACCCGCCGCCCGAGGACCTGCCCGGTCCCGGGCGGCGGGTGGCCAGGGCCGGCAGAGCCCGGCACGGCCTCAGCAGACACCGGCCGACAGGTCCTGGGGCCCCTGCCGGGTGCGCTCCGGCACCGCGAGGTCCCGCAGGAGCTCCGCGGCGACGCCGACGGCGATCACGGCGGGGGCCTTGCCGGGCAGGTCCGGGAGCCCGATGGGGCACCGGATCCGGTCGACGACGGCTTCCGCGTGCCCCTCGGCCAGGAGCCGCTGCCGGAAGCGGGCCCACTTGGCCCGGGAGCCGATCAGCCCCACGCCGCCGAGGTCCTCCCGGCGCAGCGCGGCGTCGCACAGCACGAAGTCCTCGGCGTGGTCGTGGCTCATGATCAGCACGCGCGCCCCGGGCGGGAGCCCGCCGAGCACGGCCTCCGGGACGGGACTGTGGTGCAGGTGGACCCGCGCCGGCCCACCGGTGACATCGGCGAGGACCGGCGGGTCGAGCCGGCCCGCCCGGCTGTCCACCAGGTGCAGCTCCAGGGGCAGCCGCGAGAGGATCCGGGCCAGCTCGTGGCCCACGTGGCCCACGCCGAACACCGCGACCACGGGGCGCGGCCGCAGGGGTTCGAGGAGGACCCCGACGACGCCCCCGCAGCACTGCCGCCCGTGCTCGACGGCGGCGTGCTCGCTGAGCGAGAAGGTCATGGACTCGGGCTCGGCGGCACCGGCCGCGAGCAGGGCGCGGGCGCGCGCCACGACCGTCGCCTCGAGGTTGCCGCCGCCGATGCTGTCCCAGGTCCCGTCCGCGCCGACCACCATCTTCGCCCCGGCCTCCCGGGGGGCGTGCCCGCGGACCTCGGTCACCGTGGCGAGCACCCCGGGGGCGCCGGTCGAGCGCAGGTGCTGCAGCGCGTCCAGCCAGTCCACGTCAGCTGCCGGGCCGCGCCGGCCCCGGCGCGGCCCGGGCCCCGGCGGGCTCCTGCTCCGCCGGCTCGGCGCGGCGCGCCTCCCGGACCGCCCAGAACACGGCCTCCGGGGTGGCCGGGCTGGCGAGCTCGACGCTCCGGCCGCCGGGACCGAACGCGGCCACAGCCTCCCGCAGCGCCTCCCGGACGCTGAGGGCGAGCATGAGCGGCGGCTCGCCCACGGCCTTGGAGCCGTAGACCACGCCGCTCTCGGTGGCCTGCTCGAACAGGTGGACGTTGAACTCCTCGGGCATCTCCGAGAAGCTGGGCAGCTTGTAGGTGCTGGCCGCCTGCGTGGCGAGCCGGCCCCGCTGCGGCCCGTCGGAGACGTCCCAGCGCAGCTCCTCGAGGGTCAGCCACCCCGCGCCCTGCACGAACCCGCCCTCGATCTGCCCCACGTCGATCAGCGGGGAGAGGCTGTCGCCCACGTCGTGGACGATGTCGGTGCGCAGCAGCCGGTAGGCGCCGGTGAACCCGTCGACCTCCACCTCGGACACCGCCGCGCCGTAGGAGAAGTACTTGAAGGGCTCGCCCTGCATCCGGGAGCTGTCCCAGTGCAGGCCCTCGGTGCGGTAGTACCCGGCGGCCCAGAGGGAGACCCGCTGGAAGTAGGCGTCCCGCACCAGGTCCTCGAAGGCGATGTCCCGGTCGTGGAAGCCGATCCCCGTGACCCGGCCGGCCACGAAGCGGACGTCGTCCGGGTGGATGTTGAGCTGCCGGGCCGCGACCTCGGCCAGCCGGTCGCGGATCTGCTCGCAGGCGTTCTTGACCGCCCCGCCGTTGAGGTCGGAGCCGGAGCTGGCGGCCGTCGCGGAGGTGTTGGGCACCTTGTCCGTGCGGGTGGGGGCCAGCCGGACGGACGCCAGGGGCACCCCCAGCGCCGTGGCCGCCACCTGCCGCATCTTGGTGTGCAGGCCCTGGCCCATCTCCGTGCCGCCGTGGTTGATGAGCACGGAGCCGTCCTTGTAGACGTGCACGAGGGCGCCGGCCTGGTTGAACGCCGTGAAGTTGAAGGAGATGCCGAACTTCACCGGGGTCACCGCGAGCGCGCGGCGCACGTCCGGGTGCGCGGCGTTGAACGCGGCGATCCGCCCGCGGCGGCGCTCGACGTCGGCGCGCTCCAGCAGCTGGTGCCAGACCGCGTGCAGCCGCTCGGCGTGCCGGACCGGCTGGCCGTAGGGGGTGCTCTGGCCCGGCGCGTAGAAGTTGCGCCGCCGCAGCTCGGCCGGGTCCAGCCCGAGCAGCGGCGCGCACCGGCCGAGGACCTCCTCGATCACCAGCATCCCCTGGGGCCCGCCGAAGCCGCGGAACGCGGTCTGGGACGTCTTGTTCGTCCGCGCGATCCGCCCGTGGACCTGCACGTCCGGCAGCCAGTAGGCGTTGTCGACGTGGCACAGCGCCCGGGCCAGCACCGGCTCGGAGAGGTCGAGGCTCCACCCGCCGTCGCTGGTCAGCGTGGCCCGGAGCGCCCGCAGCCGCCCGTCGTCGTCGAAGCCGGCCTCCCAGCGCGCGTGGAAGGGGTGGCGCTTGCCGGTGAGGGTGATGTCCTGGGTGCGGTTCAGGCGCAGCCGGACGGGCCGGCCGGTGAGCACGGCGCCGAGGGCCGCCACCGCGGCGAAGCCGTGGGGCTGCATCTCCTTGCCGCCGAACGCCCCGCCCATGCGCAGGCACTGGACGGTGACCTCGTGGCTGCGCAGGCCCAGGACGTGCGCGACGATCTCCTGGGTCTCCGTGGGGTGCTGGGTGCTGGACTGGACGAAGACCTGGCCGGCCTCGTCGACGTGGGCGAGGGAGGCGTGCGTCTCGAGGTAGAAGTGCTCCTGCCCGCCGAGCTCCAGCTCACCGCTGAACCGGTGGGCCGAGGCGGCGAGGCCTGCGTCGGCGTCACCGCGGCTGACGGTGGGCCGCATCCCCTGGAAGCTGCCCGCCTGGATCGCCTCCGTGAGGGTCAGCACGGACGGGAGCGGCTCGTAGCCGGCCTCGACCGCCTCCGCGCCCAGGCGCGCGGCCTCCTGGGTCTCCCCCAGGACCCAGCACACGGCCTGGCCGTGGAACATGACCTCCTCGGGGAACAGCGGCTCGTCGTGCTTGGTGCCGCTGTCGTTGACGCCCGGCACGTCCGCCGCGGTCAGGACGCGGACCACCCCGGGCACGTCCAGTGCTGCTCCGGTGCACAGCGCCAGCACGCGGGCGTGCGCGTGGGGGGCCTGGACGGGCCAGGCGTGGAGGACGTCCCGGGCGCGCGCCACGAGGTCGTCGGTGTACAGCGCGGTGCCCGTGACGTGCAGGGCGGCGCTCTCGTGCGGGACCGGCACGCCCACGACGGGGTCGACGGGCCGCTCTGCCAGGGACCTCATCGGATCGCCTCCGGGACGGGGGCGGAGCGGGGCTGCGCCCAGAACTTCAGCAGGACCTGCTCGAGCACGGCCGAGCGGTAGCGGGCGCTGGCCCGCAGGTCGTCGATCGGGGTGCCCTCGCCCGCCAGCACGGCCGCGGCGGCGGCGACCGTCTCGCGGGTCCAGGGCCGGCCGGTCAGCGCGTCCTCCGCGGCCCGGGCGCGGATCGGCGTGGCGGCCACTCCGCCGAGGCCGATCCGCGCGGCGGCGACCGCTCCCCCGTCGAGCCGCACGGCGATGCCCGCGGCCACGCTGGAGATGTCGTCGAAGCGCCGCTTGGCGATCTTGTGGAACCCCGCGAGCTCGGCCAGCGGCAGCGGGATCCGCACGGCCCGGAGGAGCTCCCCCGGCCGGCGGACGCTCTGCCGGTAGCCCGTGTAGTACTCGGCGAGCGGGACCTCGCGCTCGCCCTCCGCGGAGGCCAGCACCACGGACGCGTCCAGGGCCAGCAGCGCCGGGGCGGAGTCCCCGATCGGCGAGCCGGTGCCGAGGTTGCCGCCGAGGGTGGCCGCGTTGCGGATCAGCCGGGAGGCGAACTGGGGGAAGAGCTGGTCCAGGAGGGGCACGCGTCCGGCGAGCCCGCGCTCGAGCTCCGACAGGCTCAGCGCGGCCCCGAGCTCGATCCGGTCGTCGCGGAGCTCGAGGGTGCGCAGCGGCCCGAGCCGGTCGACGGCGAGGACCAGCGGCGGCCGGGAGTGCCGGATGTTCACCTCCACGCCGGCGTCGGTGGCCCCGGCGACGAGCTGCGCCTCCGGGTGCTGCGCGAGCAGCTCGAACACCTCCTCGAGGGACCCCGGGCGCACGAACCGGGCGCCGTCCGTCCCGGTCCGGGTGGCCCCGGCGGGCGGCGCGGGCCGGTCCTGGCGGCGGAGCAGGGGGTCGGCGTCCCCGGGGGCGCCCAGGGCCCAGGCGGCGTCGCGGATGGGCCGGTAGCCGGTGCACCGGCAGAGGTTGCCGCTGAGGGCGTGCAGGTCGAAGCCGTTGGGACCGTGCTCGTGGCCGGCGGCGTGCTCCTCGCCGGTCACGGCGGTCCCGGTCCGCGGCTCGCCGGCGGGGCCGGCAGGATCGGCGGGGAGAGCGGGATCCATGGGGCCGGCCGGATCGTCGGGGGCGGCGGAGGGAGCGGCGGAGGGAGCGGCGGCGGGGGCGGCCCGGCCGGGGCGGTAGTACTCGGCGGCCATGGAGCAGACGAACCCGGGGGTGCAGTATCCGCACTGGGAGCCGCCGCGCTGCGCCAGCTCGCGCTGGACGGGGTGCAGCGCCTCCACGGCGCAGGCCCCCGGCGCGGTGCCGAGGCCCTCGGCGGTGACGACCTCCTGGCCGTCGAAGGCCGCGGCGGGGGGCAGGCACGCGTTGACGGAGGTCCAGCGGCTGCGGTCGGCGCCGTCGGGACGGACCACCAGGACCGCGCAGGCGCCGCACTCCCCCTCGGCGCAGCCCTCCTTCGCGCCGGTCAGGCCCTCGCTCCGGAGCCAGTCGAGCAGCCGCGTGTGGGGACCGGCCGCGGCCAGGTCGCGGACCCGGCCGTTGACCGTCACTCGGACGCCGTCCATGCTGCCTCCTTCACGTCGTGGGCCCCGGCGCCCGGCCGCAGGGCGACCGGGAGAGCCCGGCGTGCCGGGGGGCCCGGGCGAGGCCGGCGTGGGCGGGTCACCGCCCGCCCGGGCCTCGGTGGGAGCGAGCCTATACCGGCCGTGTTACCCCCTGGTATCAGGACACGGGCCCGGCGTCCGCGGACCCGCCGATCCGATCCGGCATCCGGCCCCCACAGCCCGGCGGCCCCGGGCGCGGCCCACCGGAGGGGGGCCACGGTCCGGGGCCGCCGCGGGAGAGCTGCCGGTGAGCCCTGGGAGAGGAGCGTCAGATCAGCCCGTCCGTGAGGTGGTTCGGGGTCCCGAACCGGTGGGCGGTGATGCTGACGGCCTGCTCGTGCAGGAAGGGCAGCAGCTCGACCCGGCCGGCCCCGGTGACGGGGTGGGCGTAGACGGCCAGGTCCGGGCGGGCGCCCGTGGCGGCGATGAAGGCCGCGCGGTCCCCGCCGATCAGGCGGACGCGGTCGCAGCGCAGCGCAGCGGCGCCGGCCAGCCAGGCGGCGTCGTCCTCGGTCCGGACCGGCACGCCGCGCGCGGCGAGGACGGCGCCCACCGCGGCGGGCAGCTCGACCGCCGAGGAGACGGTCAGGTCGGAGCCGGCCCGCAGACCGGCCGCGACGACGCGCAGCAGGTCGGCGGGGCGCTCGCCCTCGGACAGGCGCACGGTCACGGGCAGGGGCAGGTAGCGGAAGACGTTGCGCTCGGCGTAGAGGGCGCAGACGTCCTGGGCGACCCCGAACTCCGCGGCCCAGGCGGCTTCGTCGCTGCGCAGCGCCTGCTCGAGGGCCTGCGCCTCGTCCGCGGTGAGGCCGGCCGTCCCGGAGCGGGCGGCCTCCAGCAGCTCGGTGACGGCCGCGTGGGCCACGGGCCGTCCCGCACCGCGCAGCGCGGCCGGCTCCCACTCGCCCAGGCCCATCAGGTAGTTCGGGCCGCCGGCCTTGGTGCCGGGACCGACCGCCGACTTCTTCCAGCCGCCGAAGGGCTGGCGCTGGACGATGGCCCCGGTGATGTGGCGGTTGACGTAGAGGTTGCCGGCCTGGACGGTGTCCAGCCAGTAGCCGATCTCCTGCGGGTCGAGGGAGTGCAGCCCCGCCGTGAGGCCGTACTCGACCTCGTTCTGGATGGCCACGGCCTCCTCGATCGTCTCGGCGGTCATCACGCCGAGGACCGGGCCGAAGTACTCGACGTGGTGGAACTCCGAGCCCCGCTTCACGCCGGTGCGCACGCCCGGGCTCCACAGCCGCCCGCTCCCGTCGAGCTGCTCCGGCTCGACCAGCCAGGACTCGCCGTCGTCGAGCGTGGTCAGGGCCTTGAGCAGCTTGCCCTCGGCGGGCTCGGTGAGGGGGCCCATCTGCGCGGCGGGGTTGGTGGGGTAATCGACCGTGAGGGAGGTGACGGCGTCCACGAGCTGGTTGCGGAAGCGCCGGGACTCGGCCACGGAGCCGACGAGGATCACCAGGGACGCGGCCGAGCACTTCTGGCCGGCGTGGCCGAAGGCCGAGTAGGCGACGTCCTTGGCGGCGAGGTCGAAGTCCGCGCTCGGGGTGACGATCAGGGCGTTCTTCCCCGAGGTCTCCGCCAGCAGGGGCAGGTCGGGGCGGAAGGAGCGGAACAGCTCCGCCGTCTCGTAGGCGCCGGTGAGGATCAGCCGGTCCACGGCGGGGTGGCTGATCAGCTGCCGGCCCAGGGCCCGCTCCTCGAGGTCCACGAGGGCGAGGACGTCGCGGGAGATCCCGGAGGCGTCGAGGGCCTCCCAGAGGGCCTCGGCCACCACGGCGCCGCAGCGCCTGGTCGGGCCGGCGGGCTTGAACACCACCGGGGAGCCCGCCGCCAGGGCCGCCAGCGCGGAGCCGGCGGGGATGGCGACGGGGAAGTTCCACGGCGGGGTCACCACGGTGAGCCGGGAGGGCACGAAGACGGCGCCGTCCACGTCGTCGAGCTCGCGGGCGCGCTCGGCGTAGTAGTGGGCGAAGTCGACGGCCTCGCTGATCTCCGGGTCGGCCTGGTCGAGGGTCTTGCCCGCCTCGGCGGCGGCGACCTCCAGCAGCTCCGCGCGGCGGGCGGCCAGCGCGTCGCCGGCGCGGTGGAGGACCTCGGCGCGCTGGGCGCCGCTCAGGGCGGCCCAGCCGCGGCCCTGCTCCAGGGCGGCGTCGATGACGCGGTCGAGCTGCTCCTCGGTCCGCACCGCGGCGGCGGCGACCGTCTCCACCCCGGCCCGGGAGGCGGGCACCTGCTCGAGGACGGCCCGGCCCCAGGCGCGGTTGGCGGCCACCGCCGGGTCGGTGTCCGGGGTGCTGGAGAAGCCCTCGCGCGGGGCCGGCGGCTCGGGCAGGTTCCGGTCCTGGACGCGGTGGGGAGCCGGGACGGTGCCGTCGAGGGCGGCCAGGGAGGCGAGGAAGCGCTGCTTCTCGCGCTCGAAGAGCTCCTCGTCGGCCGCGAGCTCGAAGACCGCGGACATGAAGTTCTCCTGGGACGCCCCCTCCTCCAGGCGGCGGATCAGGTAGGCGATGGCCACGTCGAACTCGGCCGGGTGCACCACGGGGGTGTAGAGCAGCAGGGACCCGACGTCGCGCTTGACGGCCTCGGCCTGGCCGGTGGCCATGCCCAGCAGCATCTCGAAGTCGATGCCGTGGGCGACGCCCCGCTCCTGGGCCAGCAGCCAGGCGAAGGCGATGTCGAAGAGGTTGTGCCCGGCCACCCCGATCCGCACCGCGTCGATGCGCTCCGGGGTCAGGGCGTAGTCGATCACGCGCTTGTAGTTGGTGTCCGAGTCCTGCTTGGTCCCCCAGGTCGCCAGCGGCCAGTCGTGCAGGGAGGCCTCGACCTGCTCCATGGGCAGGTTGGCGCCCTTGACCACGCGCACCTTGACCGCCGCGCCCCCGCCGGCCCGGCGGGCGCCGGCCCACTCCTGGAGGCGGATCATCGCGGACATGGCGTCCGGGAGGTAGGCCTGCAGCACGATCCCGGCCTGCAGGTGCTTGAAGCGGGGCTGGTCCAGGATCCGGGTGAAGACCTCCAGGGTCATGTCCAGGTCCTTGTACTCCTCCATGTCCAGGTTGATGAACTTGGGGGTGTCGAAGGAGGCGGCCCGGTCGTAGAGCGGGGTGAGCGTCTCGACGACCTCGGCCACGGCCTCGTCGAAGGCCCAGGCGGAGTGCGGGGCCACCGTGGAGGAGACCTTGATGGAGACGTAGTCCACGTCGGGCCGGGCGAGCAGGTCGTGGGTCCCCTCCAGGCGGCGGGCCGCCTCCCGGTCCCCGAGCACGGCCTCGCCCAGGAGATTGACGTTGAGCCGGACGCCGTCCGTGCGGATCTTCGCGATCGACTTCCCGAGCCGGTCCGGGGTGGCGTCGACGATCAGGTGGCCGACCATCCGGCGCAGCGCCCTGCGGGCGGCGGGGATGACGACCTGCGGGGCGACGGGCGCCAGGGCCCCGCCGGCGCGCACGGCGGAGCGCAGGTACCAGGGCAGGAAGGCCGGGACCCCGGGCGCGAGCCGGGCGAGGTTGCGGGCGGCGACCCGGAGGTCCTCGGGGCGGACGACGCCGTCGACGAAGCCGACGGTGAAGTCCAGTCCGCTGGGGTCCTTCAGCACGCCGGCCAGCTGCTCCCCCGAGGCGTCCTTGGGGAACTGCCCGGCCTCGGTGAGCCAGCGGCGCACCGTCGCGACGACCTGCTCGGGGAGGGCCTCGGAGAGAGCCTGGGAGAGGGACCCGGGGAGGGGCGAGTGCGGGGCGGTGCCGCCGGCCTCGGGCTCGGCGGGGGTGGGCGCGGCCTGCGAAGCGGAAATGGTGGTCATGAGCGGTTCTCCAAGAAGGTGGTGTGGGATGCCCTGGTACTCCCTCACTATGCGCCGCCCCTTGTGTTAGATAAAGTGATGTTTTCCAAGGATCAATCATCAGTAGAACTGATGAATGGAGGGGCCCCGTGCTGGATGTCAGACGGCTGCGCCTGCTGCGCGAGCTGAAGCTCCGGGGAACGCTGGCGGAGGTGGCCGAGGCGCTGAGCTTCAGCCCCTCGGCCGTCTCCCAGCAACTCGCCCAGCTGGAGAAGGAGGCCGGGGTGGAGCTGCTGCGCCGCTCCGGCCGCAGGGTGCAGCTCACCCCCCAGGCGGAGATCCTGGTGGAGCACACCGCGGAGCTGCTGAGGACCCTGGAGCGGGCCGAGTCAGACCTCGCCGCGTCCTTGACGACGGTGGCGGGCACCGTGCGGGTCGCCGTCTTCCAGTCCGCGGCGCTGGCCCTGATGCCGGAGGCGCTGACGGCCATGGCCCGGCGCCACCCCGAGGTGCGCATCGAGATGTACCAGCGCGAGCCCGAGGGCGCCCTGCGGGAGACCTGGACGCGGGACTTCGACCTCGTGGTCGCGGAGCAGTACCCCGGCCACGCGGCGGCCCACCACCCCGAGCTGGACCGCCGGAGGCTGACGGCCGACGCGATCCGGCTGGCGGTGCCCCCGAGCTCGGACCGGTGGCCGAGCTTCACCCTGGAGATGGCGCGGGACCTCCCCTGGGTCATGGAGCCCCGGGGCGCGGCGTCCCGGCACTGGGCGGAGCAGGCGTGCCGGCTGGCGGGCTTCGAGCCGGACGTCCGCTTCGAGACGGCCGACCTGCAGGCCCAGACCCGCCTGATCGCCTCGGGCAACGCCGTGGGCTTCATGCCGGATCTGATCTGGACCGCCGGCAGCGCCCCGTGCCGGCTGCTCGACCTGCCCGGTGCGCCGCACCGGACCGTCTTCACGTCCGTGCGCGAGGCGAGCGCGCACCGGCCGGCCATCCTGGCCGTGCGCGAGGTCCTGGAGGAGGTGGCCTCCTCGCGCAGCTGGGTGCCGTCCGCGACCGCGGGCTGAGCGGAGGGGCCGCGTCAGCCCCGCGCGGGGACCGGCTCGAGCAGGGCGCGGCGCAGCCGGGCGTCGGCGATCTGCTCGAGCAGCCAGGGGCTCAGCAGGAACGGCGCGGCCTCGGCGGCCGTGAACAGCTGCTCCGGGGTGATCCACGCCGTCTCGGCGACCTCGGAGGCCAGGGGCGCGGGCTGCCCGGTGGCCCGGGCCACGTAGACGGGGCAGAACTCGTTCTCCACGATCCCGGAGGCGTCCACGGCCCGGTAGCGGAACTCCGGCAGCACCTCGACGACGCCGGTGACCGCGAAGCCCAGCTCCTCGCTCGCCCGTCGCGCGATGGTCTCCGCGAAGGGCTCGCCCGGCCCCGGGTGGCCGCAGAAGCTGTTCGTCCACACCCCGGGCCAGGTCTTCTTGGCGAGGGCGCGGCGGGTCAGCAGCAGGCGCCCGTCGTCGTCGAGGACGTAGCACGAGAACGCGAGGTGCAGGGGCGTGTCCGTGGTGTGCACCTCGGCCTTCAGCGCGGTGCCGACGGGGCGGTGCGCCTCGTCGAGGAGGACGACTTCTTCGGGTGCCATGGGCCTCGTTCCGGTGGGCGGGGGCGGGCGGGTGACCCTCATTCTCGCAGGCGGTCCGGGAGAACGGAACGCGGCGGGCCCCGCGGCGCCCGGGTGGACAACGGGGCGGGCGCGGAGCACGATCACACCCATGCGACGACGACGGCCCGCGGCCTCCCCCCTGCCCCTCCGGGACGGCGTGGACCCGGTGCGGGTGCGTCTGCCGGAGGACGGCGCGGGCACCGTCCGCGACTGGCTCCTGGCCCGCTTCCCCGCCTCGGCGGCGGAGCTCGAGGGGCTCTTCGCGTCCGGCGGGATCGTCGACGACGCCGGACGGCCCCTCCCCCACGACGCCCCCCTCGTGCCCGGCGGCTCCGTCTGGTACCACCGGGCGCTGCCGGACGAGCCCGCCCTGCCCGGCGACCTGCCCGTGCTGTTCGAGGACGAGTGGCTGCTGGCCGTGGACAAGCCGCACGGGCTGCCCACCACCCCGCGCGGCGGCTTCGTGGCGCAGACCGCGCTCGTGAAGCTGCGCCGGGCGCGCGGGGAGGACCGGCTCTCGCCGCTGCACCGGCTCGACCGCGGCACGGCCGGGGTGCTGCTGCTCTCCCGCGACCCCGCCACCCGCGGGAGGTTCCAGACGCTGTTCCAGGAGCGGGCCGTGGCCAAGGAGTACGAGGCCGTGGCCCGGCACCGCCCCGGTCTCGCGCTCCCGCGGACGGTGGCGTCCCGGATCGTCAAGGACCGCACGTCCCTGCAGGCCCGGGAGGTGCCCGGGCCCGTGAACGCGCGGACGCTCGTCGAGCGCGCCGGGGCGCCCTTCACGCGCGCCGACGGGACGTGGGCGCGCTACGCGCTGCGCCCGGAGACGGGCCGGACGCACCAGCTCCGGGTGCACCTGGCCTCGCTCGGCGCCCCGATCCGGCACGACCCGCTCTATCCCGAGGTCCTCCCGGCCGCGGCCTGGGACCCGGGCCGGCCGCTGCAGCTGCTGGCCCGGCGGGTGTCCCTGGTCCACCCCCTCACCGGCGAGCCCCTCGTGCTCGAGAGCCGGCGCCGCCTGCTCGACGGAACGGCCGCGTGAGCGTCCCGCCGCCGTGGCGGCCCGCCCCCACCCGCACCCGGGCCCTGGGCCCCGACGTGGCCCGGGGACTCATGCTGTGGGTGATCGCGGTCGCCAACATCACCGTGTGGATCTGGCTCCCCGGGCCCGTGGGCGGGCCCCGGGAGCGCCCCCTGGGAGAGGGTGCGACGAGCACGGGCTGGACCGCGGACGACGTCGTCAACACGGCCATGTCCGCGCTGGTGGACGGCCGCGGCTTCCCGCTGTTCTCGTTCCTCGTGGGCTACGGGGTGGGCCAGATCGCCCTCCGGGAGACCGCCCGCGGCGCGCCCCCGCCCGTGGTCCGCGGGCTGCTGCTGCGCCGCTACGGGTGGCTGGTGCCCATCGGCGCCCTGCATGCCTGCCTGCTGTTCCCCGGGGACATCATCACGGCCTACGCCGTGGGCGGGCTCGTCCTGGCGCTGCTCGTGGCCGACTCCACCCGCCTCCTCGTCGGCGTCGCCGCCGTCGGCGCCGTCCTGGTCTTCCTCTACGGCGCCGCGGACGGGGCGGTCGCCGACGCCTCCGCGGCCTTCCCCAGCCTGCATGCCGAGACCGTCGAGCAGCGGTTCGCGAGCGGACTGCTCGAGGGGCTCGTGGTGGTCCTCTTCGCCCCGTTCCAGCTCCTCGGCCTGCTGCCCATGATGCTGGCCGGGCTCGCGCTCAGCCGGTACCGCGTCCTGGAGGACCCCGCCCCGCGGCGGCGGTCGCTCCTGCTCGCCGCCGCGGGCGGGATCGGCCTGGGCCTGCTCACCGGCACCGGGACGGGCCTGCTCACCACGGGCATGATCGACCCGCCGCCACCGGTGCACGCCGCGCTCACGGGCGCGGACGCCGTGGCGGGCGCCGCCCAGGGCATCGGCTACGCCTTCGTCATCGCCCTGGCCTGCGAGCGCGCGGGGCGCGGCGCCGGCCCGGTGGGCGCCCGCGAGCACCCGGTACTGTTGGCGCTGCAGGCGCTGGGCCGGCGGTCGATGAGCGGCTACCTCGCGCAGTCGGTGCTCTGCACGGTGCTGCTCCCGCCGTTCGCCCTGGGCCTCGGCCGCGCCCTCACCCCGACGGGCGCGCTGCTGATCGGGACGGCCGTGTGGCTCGTCACGCTGCTCGGCGCGGTCCTGCTGGAGCGCCGCTCCCTGCCGGGCCCGGCCGAGGCCGTGCACCGGCGGCTGCACCTCGGCCAGCCCTTAGGCTCGTAGGGCACCTCCCGTCCACCCGCGCAGCGCCCCACGAGCACAGGAGCCGCCATGCCCACCGCCCCCGCCCCCGCGCGCGCCGACAAGGCCGCCCACTCGGTCCGCGAGCTGTTCGTGCACCGGCCCCTGGGCGTGCCCGGCGCCCTGCTCGGCGCCCCGGCGCACCCGCGCCCCCGGTCGCGCCGGGCCCCGTGGCACTACTGGTGGCAGGCGCACCTGCTCGACGCGGTCGTCGACGCCGGCCGTCGGCACCTGGCCGCCGGGGACCTCGACCGGGCGCGGGCGGCGCGCCTGGACGGGCACCGGCTGCTGCGCGGCATCACCCTGCGCAGCGCCGGCCGCGTGGCCGCCAACCCCTTCTACGACGACATGGCCTGGCTGCTGCTCGCCGTGGGGCGGCTCAGCGCCCTGGACCGGGAGCTGACGGGCCGGGCGGACGTGGCGTGCCTCGACGCGGGCAGCGCGCTGCTCGCCCGGCTCGAGCAGGGCCACACCGGGGACATGGGCGGCGGGGTCTTCTGGAACACCGCCCACGACTTCAAGAACGCGGCGTCCTCCGCCCCGGCGGCGCTCGCCTTCGTGCGCACGAACCGGCCCGACCGGGCCGCGGCGGTGCTGCGGTGGATGGAGGACGTGCTGTGGGAGCCCGGGCGGCGGGTCTACCGGGACGGGGTGCGCCTGGTGGCGGCGGGCTCCGGCTCCGAGGTGACCCGGCTCGAGGAGGCCGTCTTCAGCTACAGCTCGGGGCCGGTGCTCGCGGCGCTGCTCGAGCTGGCCGAGGACCCCTCCACCGGGCCGGAGGAGAGCGAGCGCCTGGCGCGCGCGGCGGCCGAGGTGGTCGGGGGCGCCGCGGAGGCGTTCACCCGCGAGCTCGACGGGCGTCCCGTCCTGGCCGCCCACGGCGGCGGGGACGGCGGGCTGTTCACCGGGATCCTGGCCCGCTACCTCGCCGAGGCGGCGCGGCACCCGCTCCTGCCCGCGCCCGCGCGGCGCACGGCCGCGGAGCTCGTGGAGGCGACCGCCGACGCCCTGTGGGCGGGCCGGCGCGAGTTCGACCCGGCGGTGGACTTCGGCGTGCCGGGGACCACCGCGTCGACGGTCGCGGGCGAGACGGTCGCGATCTTCTCCCCGGAGCCCGCCCGGCACGCCAACGAGGCGCAGCGGCCCGGGGTGCAGGTGGAGCTCTCCACCCAGGTGCAGGCGTGGACCGTGCTGGAGGCCGCGGCCCGCCTGGGCACGTCCTGACCGGGTTCTCCGCTGTGCGCTGAACCGGCCGCCGCAGGCGCCCGGAACCGTGGCCGGAGCGGGGCCCGTGGGATAGAACAGCACTATGAGTTTCCTGCGCACCCCCGATCCGAACCCCGGCTGGCTCAGCGAGGAGGACCTGAGCGAGGCCCGGCGCCACCTGCCCATGGTCTACGTGCAGGCCATCCCGGTGCGGCTCGACCCGCTGGGCTACCTCTCGGAGCTCGGCCTGCTCGTGCAGGCCACCCCCCAGGGCGAGATGATGTACACGTTCGTCTCCGGCCGCGTGATGTACCGCGAGACCATCCGGGCGGCGCTGCTGCGCCACCTCGAGAAGGACCTGGGCACCATGGCCTTCCCGCAGCTGCCGGTGTCCACGACGCCCTTCGCGGTGGCCGAGTTCTTCCCGTCGCCCTCCGAGACCGGCCTGACCGACGACCGCCAGCACGCCGTGGCGCTCAGCTACATCGTGCCGGTGCGCGGCGAGTGCAACCCCCGCCAGGACGCCCTGCAGCTGTCCTGGATGAGCCCGGAGGAGGCGCTCAGCCCCGAGGTGCAGGCGGAGTTCGCCGGGGGCCGCGGGGATCTGGTGCGCCAGGCCGTCGCCCACGCCGGCTGGGGCCGCTGAGCCCCCGCTCCGCCGCGCTCCGGGTGAGGTGGACGACCGCCAGCCCGCACACGGCGCCGGTCACCGTCTCCACCGCCCGGGCCTGCAGCAGCTCGCCGGGAGCGCTCGGGGCCGCCAGCTGGGTCATCAGCAGGGCCAGCGGGGTGATGAACAGCAGGGCCAGGGAGTAGTTGCGGCCCACGAACATCTCCGCGAGGAACTGGAAGAGGATCACCAGCGCCACCATGTGCCACTGCTGCAGGGGCACGGACAGCACCGCCGCGGTGACCCCCACGCCGCCCAGGGTGCCCACCATGCGGTGGGCACCGCGCTGCATCCGCGCCTCGAGGTCGGGGGCCGCGATCGGCGCCGCCGCCGCGCCCATGGCCCAGTAGCTGTGCGAGAGGCCGCTGGCCATGCCGAGCGCACCCGCCACGGACGTCGCCGCGAGGAACCGGCCGCCGTGCGCCCACAGCTGCCCGGTGCTCAGCCCGTGGTGCTCCGGCACGGGGGCCACCGGCCCGGTGACGCCCTCCCCCGCCCACCGGGACGCGAGCCCCAGCGCCACGGAGAACCCCGCGGAGGCGGCGGCGAGCGCCGCGGCCTGCCACACCGGCGCGGCGTCCTCGAGGGAGCCGATGGCGCCCACCGCGAAGATGAAGAAGACCGACCCGGCCGGCCTGAGCGTCCAGTACGCCGCGGCCATCGCGCCGAGCCCGGCCAGGACCGCCGTGACCGCCAGCACCACGGCCTCCGGGGCGCCGCTGAGCAGCGCGCCCAGCGCCACGCACAGGGTCAGCAGCACGCCTGCCTGCGACTGGTGCCGGGCCCGGGCCCGGGTGGGCTCGAGCCGGGCGTAGATGGAGGTGAACGCCCCGAACGCCACGTAGATGGCCAGGTCGGCGCGGCCGGCGGCCATGACGGCGACCAGCGGGACGGCCACCGACAGCGCGATGCGGGCGGCGGGGAGGTGGTCCCGCTGCGCGGGGTGCAGGGCGAAGAAGTTCCGGAGCGTGCTCACGCGGTCGGGGACCACCTCTCTGTCGTGGGCGGCCGCGGCGGGCGGCGCGGGCGTCCGCCCGTCGTCGGGCGCCGGAGGGCGCTGGGGGCGCCGCACCCGGGGTGCGGTCCCACGACCTCGCAACGCCCCGGTACCAGCCCGTCTTCCGGGCAGGGGCCATGAGATCACTCACAGGGGCCTGCCCGCCCGCCCGGCGCGGGCCGGGAGGTGACGCACAATGGTCGGATGACCGCACCCGCCGAGGCCTCCCCGTTCCCCGCCGCCCGTGCCGCCTTCGGCTTCGAGGTCGAGCACCGGCTCGAGGAGACGGCCCGGATCCCCGGCGCGCGCGTCGAGGCCAACGGCGGGCGGTTCCTGGGGCGGACCGGCACCGTCACCACCCCCCACGGGACGATCCGCACCCCCGCCTTCGTCCCCGTGGGCACGAAGGCGACCGTGAAGGCGGTGCTGCCCGAGTCGATGCGCGAGCTCGGCGCCCAGGCCCTGCTCGCCAACGCCTACCACCTCTACCTCCAGCCCGGCGCGGACGTCCTCGACGCCGCCGGCGGGCTCGGCGCGTTCATGAACTGGGACGGGCCCACCTTCACGGACTCGGGCGGGTTCCAGGTGATGTCCCTGGGCTCGGGCTTCAAGAAGGTCATCGACATGTCCACGGTCGAGGCCTCCGCGGCGGGCGACGACGACGTCGCGGCCGGCCGGGAGCGCATGGCCCACGTCGACGACGACGGGGTCACGTTCAAGTCCCACATCAACGGGGACGTCCACCGCTTCACCCCCGAGATCTCGATGCGGGTGCAGCACCAGCTGGGCGCGGACGTCATGTTCGCCTTCGACGAGCTGACCACCCTGCACAACTCCCGCGGCTACCAGGAGGCGTCGCTCGAGCGGACCCGGCGCTGGGCGCAGCGCTGCGTCGCCGAGCACGCCCGGCTCACCGAGGAGCGCGCGCACCGGCCCTACCAGGCGCTGTTCGGCGTGATCCAGGGCGCCCAGTACGAGGACCTGCGCCGCACGGCCTGCCGGGACCTCGGGGCCATGGACTTCGACGGCTACGGGATCGGCGGGGCGCTGGAGAAGGAGAACCTGGGCGCGATCGTGCGCTGGTGCAACGAGGAACTGCCGGAGGACCGGCCCCGCCACCTGCTGGGGATCTCCGAGCCGGACGACATCTTCACGGCCCTCGAGAACGGCGCGGACACCTTCGACTGCGTCTCGCCGACCAGGGTGGCCCGCACGTCCGCGGTCTACACGCCCGACGGGCGGTTCAACGTCAACAACGCCCGCTTCCGCACCGACTTCTCCCCCGTCCACGACGGCTGCGACTGCTACACGTGCACGCACTACACCCGGGCGTACCTGCACCACCTGTTCAAGGCGAAGGAGCGGCTGTCCGCGACGCTCGCGTCGATCCACAACGAGCGGTTCGTCGTGCGGATGGTCGACGGCGCCCGGGAGGCGATGGCCGACGGGACGTACTTCGAGTACCGGGACGAGTTCCTGGGCCGCTACTACGCCGGCCGGTCCTGAGCCCGCGGCGGGCCGGGTCCCGGACCGCCGCGCGCCGAGGCCGGCGCCCGTCCTCCGGGCACCGGCCTCGTCACGGTCCGCCGCGGCGGGCTACCGCGCGGTCTCCTCGACCAGCTCGGCCCGCGCGGGCGAGGCCTGCGGGGCCGCTCCGCCCGGGACGGCGCGCAGCGCCGCGATCTCGTGCACCCGGTCCCGGCACCGGTACCAGCCCAGGACGAGCAGGGGGACCAGGAGCAGCAGCGAGGCCACCGTCCACGTGCCCACCGGGGAGTCGAAGGCCATCAGCACGACCACGGCCACGAGGAACGCCAGCGTGAGGTACCCGGTGAAGGGGGCGCCCGGGAGGCGGAAGGCCGGGCGCTCGGCCCGCCCCTGCCGCGCCCAGGAGACGAGCCTGAGCTGGCAGAGGATGATCATGGCCCAGGCGCTGATGATGCCGACGGAGGCGATGTTCAGCACGATCTCGAAGGCCTGGGCGGGCACCAGGGCGTTGAGCACCACGCCCAGCACGGCGACGGCCGCGGTCAGGACGATGCCGCCGTAGGGCACGCCGGCGCGGTTCATCCGGCCCGCGAAGCGCGGAGCGGATCCGGCGAGGGCCATGGAGCGCAGGATCCGCCCCGTCGAGTAGAGCCCGGCGTTGAGCGAGGACAGCGCCGCGGTGAGCACCACGAGGTTCATCACGGTGTCCATGCCGGCCACGCCGATGGAGCCGAAGAACGTCACGAAGGGGCTCTCCCCCGCCTTGTAGGCGGTGTAGGGCAGCAGCAGGGACAGCAGGGTCAGGGATCCGACGTAGAAGACGGCGATCCGCAGGATGACCGTGTTCACCGCCCGGGGCATGACCTTCTCGGGGTGCTCCGTCTCGCCGGCCGCCGTGCCGATCAGCTCGATGGAGGCGTAGGCGAACACGACGCCCTGGACCACCACGACCGCCGGCAGCAGGCCGTTCGGCAGGAGCCCGCCGTTCTGGGCGATCAGGGTGAGACCGACCTCGTGGCCCGCGGCCGGTGCGCCGAAGAGGACCAGGTAGATGCCCACCAGCAGGAAGACGACGAGCGCGGTGACCTTGACGAGCGCGAACCAGAACTCGAGCTCGCCGAAGACCTTGACCGAGACGAGGTTCAGGCCGAGGACCAGCAGCAGCGCCGCCAGGGCGAACAGCCACTGCGGGACGTCGCCGATCGGCGCCCAGTACCGGGCGAAGAACCTCATGTAGAGGGCCACCGCGGTGATGTCCACGATCGCGGTCATGGCCCAGTTCAGCCAGTACAGCCAGCCGGTGAAGAACGCCGCCTTCTCACCGTAGAACTCGCGGGCGTAGGAGACGAAGGAGCCCGACGACGGGCGCCGCACCACGAGCTCCCCCAGCGCCCGCAGGATGAGGAAGGCGAAGAAGCCGCAGACGGCGTAGGTGATGACGAGGGCGGGGCCGGCGGCGGCCAGCCGCCCGCCGGCGCCCATGAAGAGCCCGGTGCCGATGGCGCCGCCGATGGCGATCATCTGGATCTGCCGGGGCGTCAGGCTCTTGTGGTAGCCCTGGTCCTCCGCGTGGAGGAGGTCGAGGGCGGCGGTCGGCGGCTGGGCGGGCGTGGCGTGGCGCCGGTCCGGATGGTTGACGGTCATGGGTGTCCTAAGTGGGTGCGGAGGAGGGAAGAGCTCGTGGACGGGTCACTTCGTGAGGTTGGCGAGGCGTTCCGGGCGCAGGATGCGGGCCAGCTCCTCGGTGGTCAGCAGGCCGCGGTCGCGCACCAGGTCGGCGACCCCGCGGCCGGTGGCCAGCGCCTCCTGCGCGATGGCCGTCGCGGTCGCGTAGCCCAGGTGCGGGTTCAGCGCGGTGACCAGCCCGATGGAGTGCTCCACGCCGAGGCGCAGCCGTTCCTCGTTGGCGGTGATGCCCCGCACGCACCGCTCCGTGAGGGTGTCGCAGGCCGCGCGCAGGTGGGAGACGCTCTTGTGCAGGCTGTGCACGATGATCGGCTCGAACGCGTTGAGCTGAAGCTGCCCGCCCTCGGCGGCCATGGTGATCGTCACGTCGTTGCCGATCACCTCGTAGGCCACCTGGCTGACCATCTCCGGGATGACCGGGTTGATCTTCCCGGGCATGATGGACGACCCGGACTGGACGGCGGGGAGGTTGATCTCGCCCAGACCGGCGCGGGGCCCGGAGGAGAGCAGGCGCAGGTCGTTGCAGATCTTGGACAGCTTCACCGCGACCCGCTTCAGCACGCCCGAGAGGTGCACGAACGCCCCCACGTCCTGCGTGGCCTCGACGAGGTCCACCGCCGTGACGAGGGGCAGGCCCGTCACGGCGGCCAGGTGGCGGCAGGCCGCCTCGGCGTAGCCCTCGGGGGCGTTCAGGCCGGTGCCGATGGCGGTCGCCCCGAGGTTGATCTCGTGGATCAGGAGGCTCGCCTCCGCGAGGCGCTGGCGGTCCTCCCGGATCATGACGGCGTAGGTGCCGAACTCCTGGCCCAGGGTCATCGGCACGGCGTCCTGCAGCTGGGTGCGGCCCATCTTCACGACGACGCGGAACTCGGCGGCCTTCTCGGCGAAGGCCTGCTCCAGGACCCCGAGGGCCTCGAGCAGCTCCTGGACGCCGAGGACCGTCGCGATCTTCACCGCCGTGGGGTACACGTCGTTGGTCGACTGGCTGAGGTTGACGTGGTCGTTGGGGTGCAGCCGGGAGTACTCGCCCCGGGCGTGGCCGAGCAGCTCGAGGGCCCGGTTGGCGATCACCTCGTTGGCGTTCATGTTGGAGGAGGTGCCGGCCCCGCCCTGGATGACGTCGACGCGGAACTGGTCGTGCAGCCGGCCGTCCAGGAGCTCCTGGCAGGCGGCGACGATGGCCTCGGCGCGCGGGCCGTCGAGCAGACCGAGGTCGTGGTTCGCGCGGGCGGCGGCGAGCTTGACCGCCGCGAGCCCCCGGACCAGGTGCGAGTGCCCGCCGAGCGGCTGGCCGGTGATCGGGAAGTTCTCCACGGCCCGCAGGGTCTGCACGCCCCAGTAGGCCTCGGCGGGGACGTGGCGGTCGCCGAGCAGGTCGTGCTCGACGCGGAACTCAGGGGTGGTCATGGTGTCCTCCGTGGCATCGGGTGTTCGGTCGTGAGTGATCGGGAACGGTCGGGAACGGTCGGGGTGGTCAGCGGCAGGGGGCGGTGTCGACCGCGTGCAGGGACCCGACGGGGCGGCCCCCGCCGAGCACGGGCACGGCGGCCAGGCCCGCGAGCGCCTGCGGGTCGACGCCCAGGCGCTCCAGGAGGTGGACGGTCACGGGCATCCTGGCCCGGTCGGACCCGTCGGCGATCTTCACGGCCACGGCCCGGCCGTCCGGCAGGCCCACCAGCTGGAGCCCCTCGAAGCCGTCCTTGGCCAGCAGGCCGGGGACGGCCCGCATCAGCGCCGTCACGTCGCGGTCCGCGCCGGCCACCTGCTCGGGATGACCGGTCATGGCCTCCGCCACCCGGCCCTCGGGGGTGTGCGGGGCGGCCGAGACCAGCCTCCCGAAGGCGACGGCCATCCCGCGCAGGGAGACGGCGAACAGGGGCGTGCCGCACCCGTCCGTGCTCCTGCCGTGCGCCCGCTCGCCCGTGAGCTCGGCGACGGTCTCGGCGACCAGCAGCTGCAGCGGGTGCCCGGGGTCGGTGTAGCCGGCGACGGGCCAGCCGTTGATCCGGCAGGTGGCGACCATGGCGGCGTGCTTGCCCGAGCAGTTCTGGGCCAGGCGCGAGGGCTCCTCGCCGGCGCGCAGGGCCGCGTCCCGCTCCGCGGCGCCGTACGGCAGGTCGGGGACGTTCTCCAGGGCTCCCTCGTCCGCGCCGTGCAGCTCCAGGATCCGGCGGGCGCCCCTCCGGTGCGCGGGGCCGCCCGAGTGGCTGGCCGCCGCCAGGGCGAGCAGCTCCGGGGGCAGGTCGAGGCCGGCCCGCAGCATGGCCACGGCCTGCAGCGGCTTGAGCGCGGAGCGGGGGTAGAAGGACGCCAGCGGGTCGCCCACCGACAGGAGGACCCGGCCGGACGCGTCCGTGGCGACGGCCGAGCCGTGGTGGACGCTCTCGACGAGGCCGTCCCGCACCAGTTCGGCGACGGGTGCGTGCCGGGGACGGGCGACGGGCAGGGGGACGTCGGGGGCGACGGTGGTCATGCTGATCCTTGCTGTGGGTGGGCGGGTGGAGAGGCGGGCGGCGCCGGCGGTGGACGGCGTGCGGGAACGGCGCCGCGGGTGCGCGGCGCGGGAGGGTGCGGGAGCGGCGGGCTACCCGCCCGTGATGGCGCCGAGGGCGTCGCGGACGGCCGCGAGGTGGTCCTGCATGGCGGCCTCGGCCTCGTCGGCCGAGCCCTTCTCGATCGCGCGGAAGATGCGCAGGTGCTCCTCGTCCGAGCGCGGCTGGCGGTCCGCCACCACGTTGAGGGTCTCGGACTGGTGGGAGAGGGCCTGGCGGATGTCGGCGATGACCTTCTCGAACACCCGGTTGCGGCTGATCCGGGCGATGGCGGCGTGGAAGCTGATGTCCAGCTCGACCCAGGCCTGCGGATCGTCCTCGGCCGCCATCTCCGCCACGACGTCGCGCAGGAACCGCACGTCCTCGTCCGAGCGGCGGCGGGCGGCGAGACCGGCCGCGGGGATCTCGATGTGCGGCCGGGCCTCGTGCAGGTCCCGGGCCGAGTACTCGCCCAGGGTGAGGTCCTTCGCCACCCGCCGGGAGACGACGAAGGTCCCCTTGCCGGTGCGGCTGACGGTCAGCCCCAGGGCCGCGCAGGAGCGCAGCGCCTCCCGCACGACGGACCGGCTCACGCCGTACCGCTGCGCCAGGGTGGCCTCGGACGGAAGCTTGTCCCCCACCGCGAGGCGGCCCTCCTGGATCTCCGCGAGGAGCTCCTTGAAGACGGCCTCGGCGGCACTGACGCGGGCAATGGGCTGTCCTGCTGTCCGGCTGTCTGACAGGTTCATGGTCACGAGCATGACGTGCCTCACAGCGGCTGTCAACCCCCCCCCCC
>NZ_BMEQ01000003.1:170410-262051 GCF_014636775.1 Kocuria dechangensis | reverse complement strand
CCCCCCCCCCCGGGTGGAGTCCCGGCCCGCTACGGCGCCGGCCCGTCCCGGCCGCCGTCCGCGGACTCCTCCCGCCGGGAGTGGCGCCAGGTGATGGTGCCGACGACGATCACCACTGCCCAGGAGATCGCGACGGCGGCCAGGGCGGGCCACGACGGGCGGGAGGTGAACGCCCCGATGGCCGCGAAGCTGATCTGGCCGGGCATCCCCCCGAGCACGGTGGCCCCGAGGTAGTCGCGCTGCGGGATCCGCACGAGCCCGGCCCCGTAGCTCAGGGCCCAGTGGGGCACCACCGGGCGCAGGACGAGGACCGTGAGGAAGCCCTTGCCCTCGAGCTTGCCCTCCACCGTCCCGAGGCGGGGCCCGGCGATCCGGTACAGGGCGTCGCGGCCCAGGAAGCGGGCGATCCAGTAGCCCAGCCACGCCCCGCCGGTGGACGCGAGGATGCCCAGCACGCTGCCCTGGGCCATGCCGAAGAGGAAGCCGCCGGAGACGGCCATGATCGTCACGGGGATGGGCGTGGCCCCCACGAGGGCGTAGACGGCGCCGAAGACCAGGGGGGCCCACACCCCGAAGCGCTCCACGAACGCGCGGATCTGGTCCACGGTGGGCAGCTCCTGGGAGAGGAGGTACCAGGCCGCGAGCCCGAGCAGGAGCAGCAGTGCGCTCGCCTTGAGCGCGGTGAGCCACGCCGGGGGCCGGGCGCTGCCGCCGCCGGCGTCCGCAGGGTCCCGTGCCGGTTCCGTGCTCACGAGCGCCACTGTACCCACCGGCGGGGGCGGGCACGGGAAGGCGTGAGGACGATCCGGGAGGACAGACGATCCGGGAGGACAATGGAGCCATGGACGTCACCGACCTGGACCCGGCGGAGGTCTTCTCCGTCTCCCACGACCTCGCCCACCCCCCGGCGGCCGTCTGGGCCGCGTTCACCGAGCCCGACCGGCTCGCCGGCTGGTTCGGGCCGCAGGGCTGGAGCGTGCCCCGGGACTCCGTGGAGCTCGACGTCCGGCCCGGAGGCCGGCAGCGCTTCCGGATGGTCAGCGACGCCGACCCCGCCCAGGTCTCGCCGGTGCACGCCACCTACGTGCGCGTGGAGCAGGACGCGCTGCTCGAGGGCCGCGAGGCGCTGCCCGGCCCCGACGGGAGGCCGACGCAGACCTTCGTGCTGATGCGCGCCGAGTTCCTGCCCACCGGGGACGGCGGCACCCTGCTGGTCGTCACGCAGGGGCCCCTGCCGCCCGCGGTCCACGCGGGCGCGGCCGCGGGATGGCGCAGCTCGTTCGTCAAGCTCGACGCCCTGCTCGCCCGCCCCTGACCGGGGGTCCTCGGATGCCCGGGCGGGCCGCGCTCGGATAGTCTGCCCGCATGACGGACCCCACCCGCACCACCGTGCTCACCCGGCGGCTGCTCGCGCCCAATCCCGGCCCCATGACCCTGGAAGGCACCAACTCGTGGGTGGTCGGGGCGCCGGGGCAGCAGGACGTCGTCGTCGTCGACCCGGGCCCCGCCGACCGCGGGCACCTCGAGGCCCTCGCCGCCGCGGGCCGGACGGTCCTGACGCTGATCACCCACCGGCACGCCGACCACGCCGGGTCCGTGGACGAGTTCCACGCCCTCACCGGCGCGCCCGTGCGCGCCTTCCTGCCCGAGCTCTGCCGCGACGCCGAGCCGCTGGCCGACCGCGAGACGATCGAGGCGGCCGGGGTCCGGATCCGGGTGCTCCACACCCCCGGGCACACCGCGGACTCGGTGTGCCTCCACCTGCCCGAGGACACCCCCCTCCCCCGCACGGACGACGGCCGGGACGACGATCGGGACCACGACGCCGACGGCGTCCCCCGCGGCAGCGTGCTGACCGGGGACACGGTGCTGGGCCGCGGCACCACGGTCCTCGACCACCCGGACGGGACCCTCGGCGCCTACCTGCGCTCGCTGCACCGGCTCGCGGTGCTGGGCGAGGCACTGGTCCTGCCCGGGCACGCGGAGGTGCGCCCGGACCTGGAGAGGACCTGCGAGGAGCTGCTCGAGCACCGCATGGAGCGCCTCGCCGAGGTGCGCGAGGCCGTGCGGTCCCTGGGCCGCGGCGCCACCCTCGAGGCCATCACGGCCCGGATCTACCACGACGTGCCGCCGAACGTGCTGCCCGCCGCCCGGCTGTCGGTGGGCGCGCAGCTGGCCTACCTGGGGTTCTGAGCCGCCCGGTCCCGCCGGTCGCCCCCGGCACCGGGCCGGCGGCGCCCCCGCAGCCGGCGGTAGAGGACGTACAGCAGGACCGCGACGGCGGCCAGCACCCCCAGCACGAGCAGGGGCAGGAACACCGCCACCAGGGAGAGCGCGAGGGCGGAGACGTCCTCGGCCGTCGAGACGACCGGCGCGGCGGCCCCCGCCGTCAGGGTGTTGGCCGCGGGGCGGGACACGGCCTTGGTCACGTGCACCACCAGGGCGATCACGACGCCGGTGAGCACGGGCACCCAGGCGTGGGAGGCGAAGAACGCCTCCGGGTCCGTGACGGTCGCGGTCTGCCCGCCCAGCCCGATCCCGGCGATCTGGGAGGTCGCCGACGAGCCGAAGACGATGCCGCCGGCGGTGGGGCGCACGAAGGTCTGCAGCAGGTCGTTGGCGGAGTCCACCGCCGGGATCTTGTCCGCGACGACCTCCGCGGCCAGCAGCACGGCGAGGATGCCGAGCACCCACCCGTCGGACAGCCACGCGAAGCCCGGGCCGAGGTCCACGAACTGCGTGTACCGGTCCAGCAGGCCGAGCACCACGAGCGGGACGTAGGCGTTCAGCCCGGCCGAGGCCGCCAGACCGGTGCCGGTGAGGAGGTCCATGCGGACATCCTAGGGCCGGGCCGGGCCTACCCCGGAGGGTCCACCGGGCCCGGGCCGGTCGGCGCTCAGCGCGTGGGCGCCGGAGCCCCCGCCGGGACGCCGGCCTCCCCGTAGGTCGGCTCCCGCCGCTTGAGCCAGCCGATCACGGCGTAGGTCACCGGCATGATCAGCACCTCGACCAGGACCTTGTACACGTAGCCCACCACCACGTAGTTCAGGAAGTCGCCGAGCGTGCTGATCCCGATGATCGGGGCCGCCACGGCGCAGAAGATCACGGTGTCGACGAGCTCGCCCACCAGGGTCGAGCCGATGAGCCGGGCCCACAGGTGCCGCTCCCTGGTGCGGGCCTTGACCTTGACCAGGACGAACGCGTTGAGCAGCTGCCCGGCGAGGTAGCCCAGCAGGGAGCCGGCCACGATGAGCGGGACGGGACCGAGCACGGCCTCGAACGCCGCCTGGCCCTCGTAGAAGTCCGCCGGGGGGAGCGCGATGACGAGCCAGAACACCACGGAGGAGAACAGCCCCGCCGCGAACGACGTGACGATGGCCCGGCGGGCGGAGCGGAAGCCGTAGACCTCCGAGACGACGTCGCCCAGGACGTAGGCGAGCGGGAAGAGGAAGAAGCCGCCGTCGGTGAGCACCGGGCCGAAGGCGACGCCCTTGGTGGCCGCGACGTTGGAGAGCACGAGCACCACGCAGTAGGCGGCCACGATGAGGTCGAAATAGGTGCGGGGCCGGCGGGCGAACCCCGCCGGAGCAGGTGCGGGAGCAGGCGTTGCGGGAGAGGACACGGTGGGTCACCAATCTGTATTGACGCGGCGCACGCCGGGACGGCGCCGTGGTTCGATCTGTGAGGCCGGGGCCGCGCGGGCCGGGCGCTGCGGCTCGATCCGGGCGGGAGCGCGGGACGCCCGCCTGCCACCCGGGCTCCCGCCACCGGCGCCGCGGAACCCCGTGCGGGGACGTCGCGGCGGCCGGAGGCCGTCGGACAGTCTACCGCCGCGCCCGCCCGGCCCGCGGGGCCCACCGGGCACGCACGACCGGGCCGCGGTGCCCCTGGGGCGGGCACCGCGGTTGGCACCGTGCGCGGGACGGGGCGCACAATGGCTCCCATGACCGACTCCTCCACCGCTTCCTCCCCCGCCGCCCAGTCCGCCGCCCAGCCGCCCGTCGCCCTGACGATCGCCGGCTCCGAGGCCACCGGCGGCGCCGGCGCGCAGGCGGACCTCAAGACCTTCCAGGAGCTCGGGGTCTTCGGCTCTCTCGCCCTGACCTGCATCGTCTCCTTCGACCCCGCGGCCGAGTGGGGCCACCGCCTGTTCCCGGTGCCGCAGGACGTGCTGCGCGAGCAGCTCGAGGCGATCACGGCCGCCCACGCGCTCGACGCCGTGAAGATCGGCATGCTCGGCAGCCCCGAGACCATCGCCACCACCGCCGAGGTGCTGGCCGGGCTGCAGCCCCGCCACCTGGTCCTCGATCCGGTCCTGATCTGCAAGGGCCAGGAGCCCGGCGCCGCGCTGGACACCGACGAGGCGCTCAAGGCGAGGATCCTGCCGCTGGCCACGTTCGTGACCCCCAACCACTTCGAGTCCCTGTCCCTGTCCGGGATGGACGAGATCAGCACCGTCGAGCACCTCGAGGAGGCCGCCCGCCGGATCCACGAGACCTCGGGGGCCGTGGTGCTCGCCAAGGGCGGGGTCCGCCTGTCCGGACCCGAGGCCGTCGACGTCTACTACGACGGCACCACCCTCGAGGTGCTCGCCGAGCCCAAGGTCGGCGAGGTCCCCGTGGCCGGGGCCGGCTGCACCCTCGCCGCAGCCGTGGCGGCGGAGCTCGCCAAGGGCGCCGAGCCCCTCGAGGCCGCCCGCGCGGCCAAGGCGTTCGTCTCCGCCGGCATCCGGCAGCGGCTGAGCTCCCGCGCCCCGTTCGACTCCCTGTGGCAGGGCGGGGCCGCCGCCGAGCGCTGAGCCGGAGAGGCGCCCCGTCCCGGAATGGGCCGGGGCGCTTTTTTGTTGACACGGACATGACTTTGCAGATCGACATCTGGTCCGACATCGCCTGCCCCTGGTGCCTCATCGGCAAGCGCCGCTTCGACAGGGCCCTCGCGGCCTTCCCGCACCGGGACCAGGTGAGCGTGACCTACCGGAGCTTCCAGCTGGACCCCTCCCTGCCCGAGTCCTGGAACGGCAGGGAGACCGACTACCTGGCGCAGGTCAAGGGCCTCGACCCGGAGCAGGTGCGGCAGATGCTCGCGCAGGTGAGCACGGTGGCGGCCGAGGAGGGGCTGCACTACGACTTCGACGCCCTCGTGGTGGCCAACTCCCTCAAGGCCCACCGGCTGCTGCACGCGGCCCGGCGTGCGGACGGGGGCGCGGCGGGCGCCTCCGTGGCGGCCCGGCTGAAGGAGGCCCTGCTCACGGGCCACTTCGAACGGGGCCTGGACATCGGGGACGACGACGCCCTGGCCGCCCTGGCCGTCGAGGCAGGGCTCCCCGAGGCGGCCGCCCGGGAGGCCCTGACCGACCCGGCCCTGGACCGGGCGGTCCAGGAGGACGTGGCGGCGGCCCGGCGGCTCGGGATCCAGGGGGTGCCGTTCTACGTCCTCGACGGCCGCTACGGGATCTCCGGGGCGCAGCCCACGGAGGCGTTCGAGCAGGCCCTGGAGCAGGTGTGGGCGGAGACCCACCCTCTGGTGGGGCTGGGTGGCGCCGCGCCGGCGTGCGGCCCGGAGGGCTGCGACGTCTGAACCCTGCTCGGACGTTACCTGGACGTTGCCTCTGATCTTCCTGCAACGGGAACCGAACGGGCCGGATCGGTGTTGTCATAGTCGGACATACCGTCATCAAGGCTCAGTGCAGTGTGCATAATTTGATGACAGATAGAGAAAAGGTGTCATCATGCCCCGCATTTCTGCTGCCACCAACGCCGCGCAGCGCGAGAACACCAAGCGAGCGATCCTCGACTCCTTCGGCCAGCTGCTCTACCAGCGCGGCCTCACCGGGCTGACCATGACCCACGTGGCCAAGAACGCCGGGGTGGGCCGCACCGCGGTCTACAACTACTTCGCGGACATGGGCGAGCTGCTCGTGGCCTACGCCCTGGACGAGACCGAGCGCTTCATGATGGACCTGCGCCGGGACCTGGACGGCGTCGAGAACCCGGTGGACCGCCTCGCCGTGTACATCCGCGCCCAGATCGAGGACCTGACCCGCCGCCACCTGCCGCCGGGCCCCACCATGCGCACGGTGCTGTCCCCCGAGGACTACCAGAAGCTCGGGGAGCACGTGGGCGAGCTGCAGGGCCTGCTCGCGGCGATCCTGCGCGACGCCATCCAGGACCACTGGCTGCCGGAGGGGGACATCGCCGAGCTCGCCGCGCTGGTGCACGGCTCGCTGACCGCGGCGGCGGACCGGGGCCAGAACTCGGACCAGGACCGGGAGGACCGGGAGCAGCACATCCGCTCCACCGTCCGCTTCATCCAGCAGGGCCTGGGCGCCCGGTTCGACACCGAGGGCCGGCCCGTCCGGCTCACCCCGCAGCGCCCCACGCTCAGCGCGGCGTCCTGACCGGACGCCCCTCTCCCCGCGGGACGCCGGGGCTGCGGGCCGGGCTACCTCCGGTCGAGCTCGAGCACGCGCGCGTAGAGCACCGTGCGGTGGTGGAGGGCGGTGCGCAGGGCCCGGTGCAGGCCGTCCTCGAGGTAGAGCTCCCCGCTCCAGCGGACCACGTGCGGGAACAGGTCCCCGTAGAACGTGGAGTCGGCGTCGAGCAGGGTCGCGAGGTCGAGCGTGGTCTTGGTCGTGACCAGCTGGTCCAGCCGGACCTGGCGGGGAGCGACACCGGACCAGTCCGAGGGCGTCACGAGACCGTGGTCGGGGTAGGGGCGGGAGTCCCCCACGGCCTTGAAGATCATGCGGTGCTCCTGGGACCACCTCCGGGAGGGGCCCGGGTCGGGGGCGCGGGCGCGGCGGCGGGCGGACCGCCGGAAATGAAATGTCCCGGCCCGTCGATCGACGGACCGGGACATCCCGGGTGCGGAGGATGGGGGATTTGAACCCCCGAGGGCGTTAACCCAACACGCGTTCCAGGCGTGCGCCATAGGCCGCTAGGCGAATCCTCCAAGCACGCATGCCGAGGCACCGGTGGGTGCTCGAACATGCGGGGTCCAGCATAACCGAAGCTCCGGGCATTGCCGAATCGATCCGGAGGGACCCCCCGCCCCACCGGCGCACCACGGGGACGCCGGGAGGGTTCCACGGGGCCCCTGCCGGGATCCGGCGGGGATCGCCGTGCGTCCCCGGCCCGGTTCCGGCCCGGTTTCGACCCTCCGCGAGGATCCGCTAGAGTATGTGACAGCCCCTCGCGTGGCGTCATCCTGTCGAACTCCCCCAGGACCGGAAGGTAGCAAGGGTAGACGGGCTCTGGCGGGTGCGCGAGGGGTCTTTTCATCCCCTCCGGGCAGGCCGGCTCCCCAGCCGCACGCCGCCCGTCCGCCTGTCGGATTCCGTCGCTAAGGTGGCTTCTGTGACTACCGCCCTGTACCGCCGCTACCGCCCGGAGACCTTCGAGGACGTCATCGGCCAGGAGCACGTGACCGAGCCGCTGATGACGGCGCTGCGCAAGGACAGGGTCAGCCACGCGTACCTCTTCTCCGGCCCCCGCGGCTGCGGCAAGACCACGTCCGCCCGCATCCTGGCCCGCTGCCTCAACTGCGCGGAGGGCCCCACGGCCACCCCCTGCGGGCACTGCGACAGCTGCCGGGACCTGGCCCGGGACGGCGCCGGCTCCCTCGACGTGATCGAGATGGACGCCGCCAGCCACGGCGGCGTGGACCACGCCCGCGACCTCCGGGAGCGCGCCACGTTCGCGCCCGTCCGCGACCGGTACAAGATCTTCATCATCGACGAGGCCCACATGGTCACGCGCGAGGGCTTCAACGCGCTGCTCAAGATCGTCGAGGAGCCCCCGGAGCACATCAAGTTCATCTTCGCCACCACGGAGCCGAGCAAGGTCCTCACGACCATCCGGTCCCGCACTCACCACTACCCGTTCCGCCTCGTCCCGCCCGAGCCGCTCATGCACTACCTCGAGCAGCTGTGCGCCGAGGAGCACGTGGCAGTGGCCCCGGGCGTGCTCTCGCTGGTGGTCCGCGCCGGCGGCGGCTCCGTCCGCGACACCCTCTCCGTGCTCGACCAGCTCATGGCCGGCTCCGACGAGCAGGGCATCACCTACGACCTCGCCGTCGCCCTCCTGGGCTACACGCACGGCGCGCTGCTCGACGACGTCGTGGACGCCTTCGCCTCCGGGGACGCCGCCACGGTCTTCCGCGCGGTGGACCGGGTGGTCCAGACGGGCCAGGACCCCCGGCGGTTCGTGGAGGACCTCCTCCAGCGGTTCCGGGACCTCATCATCGTCAACGCGGTGCCGGAGTCCGCGGGCAACATCCTGCACGGGATGCCCCAGGACCAGGTCTCCCGGCTGCGCAACCAGGCGTCCCAGCTGGGAGCGGCGGAGCTCTCCCGTGCCGCGGACATCACCAACACGGCCCTGACCGAGATGACCGGGGCCACCTCCCCGCAGCTGCACCTCGAGCTGCTGTGCGCCCGGATCCTGCTGCCCTCCTCCGAGGACACCACTCGCGGGGTCACCGCGCGCGTGGACCGCATCGAGCGGCGGCTGAGCATCGCCCGCGGCACCGCCCCGGCCGCCGGGCACGAGGAGCACGCCGGAGCCGCCCCCGTCGTCGCCGCCCCGTCGGACGCGGGACCCTCGGCCGCACTCCCCGCCGCACCGGAGCCGGCCCCGGCGCCCGCGCCCGCCGCCCCGGCACCGGAGGCCGCCGCCTCCGGGCGCCCCGCGGAGCCGCCCGCGGAACCGCGGCAGGCCGACCGTCCCCGACCCGCCGCCGAGCCCGAGCGCCCCGCAGCGGCACGGGGGCCCGAACCCTCCCAGCAGGCCGAGGAGCCACGGCGGCCCGAGGAGCGCGGGGCCGGCCCCGCGCGGCCGGCCGAGCAGCCGCCCCGCCAGGACACCCCTCGCGCACCGGGCGCCGCCGGCAACGAGATCGAGCTGCTGCGCGCCTCCTGGCCCGAGATCGTCAATGCGCTGGCGGACATCCGCCGCGTCGCGTGGTTCACCGTCCAGCGCGGCACCCCGCAGTCCTTCGACGGCAGGGTCCTGCGGATCATGTTCGACGCCGAGGGCGACCTCATGAACTTCCCGCGCTTCGAGGACGACCTGCGCCGGGCGGTGCACCAGGTCCTCGGCATCGACTGCCGCGCCGAGGCCGTCCCGCCCGGTGGCGGGCACGGCGGCGGGCACGGACGCGGCGGCGCCCCGCGCGCTCCCGAGCCCTCCGCGCCCCCGGCCGGCCGGGGCCCGGAGCCGCGCACCGACGCCCCCGACCGCGGACCCCAGGGTCGCAGCGAGCCGCACCGGCGCGAGCGGGACGGCGGCGACCACGAGCGCCGCGACCAGGACCGCGGTGACCAGGAGCCCGGCCACGAGGGACCGCAGGGACGGGCCCGCCAGGAGTCCCGGCCGCCGGCCCCGGCGCACCAGGAGCGACGCCCAGCGCCCGCCGGCGGACCCGGAGCCTCCGCCGGCGGCCCGGACGGGGAGGGCCAGGACGCGTGGGGCGCCCACGGCCGGCCCGCCACGGACGCCGCACCGGAGTGGACCGACCCCGCGTGGGCCGAGGAGCCCGTGCGCAGCTGGTCGGTGGCCGTCATCCCGCAGGCCGGGGACGCCGAGGCCCCTGCTCCCCCGGCGGAACCCGCCGCGCGCGCCGCGGCCCCGGAGCAGACCGCACCGCGGACACGCCCCGCTCCGTCCGCGCCCCGGCCGGAGCCGGCCCGGGAGGCCCCGCGGGACCCCGCCGTCCCGGCCGCCCGGGCCGGCTCGTCCGGGTCCGGCCCGGCCCGTGCCGCCGCGGGGCCGCAGGACCGTGACGCCCCGCCGCCCTTCGACGACGTCCCGCCCCCCGAGGAGCCTCCCTACCCCGACGACGAGCCCCCGTACCCGGACGGGCCCGCGGACCTCGACGAGGCGCCCCCCGAGCAGTGGCGCCCCAGCCCCCCGGCCCGGCAGGACCCCGCACCGGCCGCCGCGGCCCCCGCGCAGCCCTCTGCGCGTCCCTCCGCGGAGGCCCGTCCGGGCGCGGCCCGCGCCGGGACGACCGCCGGGCCGACCGCCGGGACGGCTTCCGCCACGACCGCCCGGCCGACCGTGGTGGAAGCCGCCGAGGACGCCGCCGCGCGGCAGCGCCTGAGCTTCCGGGAGCGCCACGCGGCCCAGATCGCCGCCGGGCGCCAGGCCCCCGAGCGCCCCGCCCCGGAGCAGGACGACGGCGTAGAATGGGACGACTCCTTCGTCCCGAGCTCCGACGACGAGGCGCTGGAGGACTCCACCCTCTACGGCCGGGCCGCGATCGAGCGGATCCTCGGCGGCATGCTCATCGAGGAGCGTGACCTCCACACCGGGGAGTGACCGCTCGGGGCGGTGACCGGAGAGACCGGCCGGCCCGGACCACGCAGCGATCCCGCGACGTGGACGGGCGCGGCACGTGGACGAGGAGAGGGCCCCCACCGGCCCGGAAATCGAGGAGAACGTGTACGAAGGCGCTGTTCAGGATCTGATCGACGAGCTGGGCCGGCTGCCCGGCGTCGGGCCGAAGTCCGCGCAGCGGATCGCCTTCCACCTCCTCGACGCCGACAAGGAGGACGTCCGCCGGCTGGCCGACGCGATGACGGCGGTCAAGGACAAGGTGAAGTTCTGCCGGATCTGCGGCAACGTGTCCGAGCTGGACGAGTGCGCGATCTGCCGCGACGCCCGCCGGGACCCCAGCGTGATCTGCGTGGTCGAGGAGTCCAAGGACGTCATGGCCATCGAGCGCACCCGCAGCTTCCGCGGCCGCTACCACGTCCTGGGCGGCGCCATCAGCCCCATCCAGGGCATCGGCCCGGACCAGCTGCGCATCCGCGAGCTCATGACCCGGCTCTCGGACGAGACCGTCCAGGAGGTCGTCCTCGCCACGGACCCCAACCTGGAGGGCGAGGCCACGGCCACCTACCTCTCCCGCATGCTCAAGACCCTCGGCGTCCGGGTGACCCGCCTGGCCTCCGGGCTGCCGGTGGGCGGGGACCTGGAGTACGCCGACGAGGTCACACTCGGCCGGGCGTTCGAGGGCCGCACGGTCGTCGCCTGACGCACCCGGGTAGGATGTCGGGGGGCCGGGCCCGGGCAGCTCTCCGGGCGGACACGGCCCCCACCCGACCACAGGAGTAGAACCCATGAGCCTGATCGTGCAGAAGTTCGGTGGATCCTCCGTCGCGGACGCCGACGGCATCCGCCGTGTTGCACGGCGGATCGTCGAGACGCGCAACCGTGGCCACGACGTCGTCGTCGTGGTCTCGGCCATGGGCGACACCACGGACGAGCTGCTCGACCTCGCCCACGAGGTCACCCGCAAACCCCCGGCGCGCGAGCTCGACATGCTCCTGACCGCCGGCGAGCGCATCTCGATGGCCCTGCTGGCCATGGCCGTCTCCGGGATGGGCGCGCCCGCCCAGTCCTTCACCGGTTCCCAGGCCGGGATGGTCACCGACGGCGCGCACGGGGCCGCCCTCCTCGTGGAGGTCAACCCGCAGCGCGTGCGCGAGTCCCTGGACCAGGGCAACATCGCGATCATCGCCGGGTTCCAGGGGGTGCACCGCCAGACCAAGGACATCACGACCCTCGGCCGCGGCGGCTCGGACACGACCGCGGTGGCGCTGGCCGCCGCGCTGAAGGCCGACGTGTGCGAGATCTACTCCGACGTCGACGGCGTGTTCACGGCCGACCCCCGCATCGTGCCCAAGGCACGGAAGCTGGAGCAGGTCAGCAGCGAGGAGATGCTGGAGCTCGCCGCCAACGGCGCGAAGATCCTGCACCTGCGCTGCGTCGAGTACGCCCGCCGCTTCGGCGTGAAGCTCCACGTCCGCTCGTCCTTCACCCAGAACGAGGGCACCTGGGTCATCCCCAGCCCCGAAGACGTCGCCACCTCACCGAAGGAGATCCCGTTGGAACAGCCGCTCATCTCCGGCATCGCGCACGACCGCTCGCAGGCCAAGGTCACGGTCGTCGGGGTCCCCGACCGGCCCGGCATCGCCGCCCGGATCTTCCGCCTCCTCGCCGAGGCGAAGGTCAACGTGGACATGATCGTCCAGAACGTCTCCACGGGCGACCACCCGCAGACCGACCTCTCCTTCACCCTGGACGAGTCCCAGGGCGAGCTCGCCATGAGCCTGCTGCGCGCCGCGGAGGAGAAGATCGGCTACGAGGCCCTGGAGTACGACGACCAGGTGGGCAAGCTCTCCCTCGTGGGCGCCGGCATGAAGTCCAACCCCGGCGTGACCTTCACCTTCTTCGAGGCCCTCGCCGCCGCGAACATCAACATCGACATGATCTCCACCTCGGAGGTGCGGATCTCGGTCATCACGTCCGCCGACCGCCTCGACGAGGCCGTGCGCGTGGTGCACACCGCGTTCGGCCTGGACTCCGACCAGGAGGCCACGGTCTACGCGGGGACCGGCCGCTGAGCCTCGAGCCCTCCCCCACCGGGGACGACGGGTCGGGTCCAACGACCCGCCCCGTCGCCGTCCTGTCCCGCGCCCAGTGGGCGCCCCGCGCGCTCGCCCACGAGCGGCGGGCGGCCCGCTACGCGGACCCGTTCGTGGAGCGCCGCCACCGCGGGCGCAAGCACCCGGTGGAGGACTTCCTCTTCACCTACTACACGCTCAAGCCGGCGCAGCTGAAGCGCTGGCACCCCGGTGCCGGCACCGTGCTCCTGGACGCGGCCGAGCGGGCGGCCGAGAAGTTCTACCGCCCCCTGCGGGAGGACGAGCGCACCGCCCTGGGCCTCGGCCCGGAGGCCGGCGCCGTGACGGTCGACGACGACGCCTTCCGGGACCGGCGGGCCGCCGCGGTCGACTTCGCCCGGGCGGTGCTGGGCGCCCACGCCGTCAACCCCGGATTCTTCGGCTGCTTCGGCCTGCACGAGTGGGCGATGGCCTACCGCTCCGCGGAGAACGACCTCCGCCACGAGTACCTCGAGCTGCGCCTGGGCGCCGGGGGCACCGACGCCGTGGTCGAGTCCTCCCGCATCCGCTGCACCCACTTCGACGCCTTCCGGTTCTTCCAGCCGCAGGCGGTCCCGCTCAACGAGCTGCAGCCCACGCGGGAGGCGCAGCGCCGGCTGGAGCAGCCCGGCTGCCTGCACGCCACCATGGACCTCTACAAGTGGGCGTACAAGCTCGTGCCCGCGATCCCCTCCGAGCTGCTGATGGACTGCTTCGAGCTCGCGTGGGACGTCCGCGAGACGGACATGCGGGCCGCGCCCTACGACCTCTCCGGATGGGGCTACGAGCCCGTGCGGATCGAGACGCCCGAGGGCAAGGCCGAGTACGTGCGCCGGCAGCGCGACTTCGCCCGCCGGGCCGCGCCGCTGCGCCGCCGGCTGGCCGCGGCGCTGGAGGTCCTCGACCCCGGCCGCGCCACCCAGGGAGCGGCGGCGTGAGCGGGGCGCCCGCCGGGGAGTGGGAGCGGATCGTCGAGGCCTCCGCCGTGCCGGGCCCGCTCGACTTCGTGACCGCGCCGTCGAGCACCGGCCAGGCGATCGTCGCCCGGGACGCCGGGGGCGTCCTGCACGTCCTGGCCAACACCTGCACGCACCAGCAGGCCACGGTCTGCCGGGCGGCGTCGGGCCGCGCCGAGACGTTCGAGTGCCCCAACCACTACTGGGTGTTCGCCCCCGACGGGCGGTTCCTGGGCTCGCGCCTGGCCCTCGCCGCCGGGCGGGAGGCGCCGCCGGACCCGGCCAAGGACCTGCCCGCGGCGGAGGCCGACGTGGTCGACGGGTGGGTCGTGGCCCGCTTCGGCTGAGCCGCCGCCGGCCGCCGGGCCTCCCCGGTCACGCCGTGCTCACGGCGTGGTCGCGGGGCCTCCTCTTCTCGCGGAGCCGTGGTCCGGGCCGCGCTCACGCCTGCTCCGTCCCGGCAGAGGCCTCGCCGGGAGGGGCGTCGTCGTCCGCGGCCCCGCCGCGCCCCGCGAGCCAGGCCTGGACGTCGGCGCGGCGGATCCGCCGGTGGCTGCCGCGGTACTGCACGGGGATGACCCCCTGGGTGGTGAGGTTGCGCAGGTAGGTGTTGGAGATCCCCGCGAGCGCGGCCGCCTGCGAGGTGGTCAGCAGCTCGCCGGCGGGGGCCGCCGCGCCGGGAGCCGCGTCCTCGGCGGGACCGGCCGCCGCCTGCCCCGCGAGCCATGCCTCGACGTCGGCGCGGCGGATCCGCCGGTGGCTGCCGCGGTACTGCACGGGGATGACGCCCTGGGTGGTGAGGTTGCGCAGGTAGGTGTTGGAGATCCCCGCGAGCGCGGCCGCCTGCGAGGTGGTCAGCAGCTCCCCGGAGACGGTCAGCGGTTCCTCGGCGGAGGCGACCGTGACGGTCTCCCCGCGGGTGAGCCGGGACAGGAGGTCGACGACGGCGTCCCGCGCCCCCTCGGGCAGGCGCAGGGAGGTGCCGTCCACGAAGACCGTCACGTCCCGCGACCCGAGGGCCGCGGCGAGGCGCTCGGCGTCCCGGCCGCTGAGCCCGGGGGTGGTCGTCGGCGGGTGCTGGGTCATGGTGCCATCCTCCCAGACGCCTTCCCGGGGCGGCGCGGCCCCGGGCCGTGCGGTCACAGGATCGGCCTGCCGCCGGTGACGGCCACCCGGGCGCCGGAGACGTAGCTGCCGTCGTCGGAGGCCAGCAGGACGTAGACGGGGGCGAGCTCGGCGGGCTGCCCGGCGCGGCCCAGCGGCGTGTCGTCGCCGAAGGACGCGACCTTCCCGGGCGGCATCGTGGACGGGATCAGCGGCGTCCAGATGGGTCCCGGCGCCACGCTGTTGACGCGGATGCCCTGGGGCCCCAGCATCTGGGCCAGACCCGCCGAGAAGTTCGCGATGGCCGCCTTCGTGGCCGCGTAGGGCGCCAGCTGCGGGGACGGCTGGTCGGACTGCACCGAGGACGTGCCGATGACGGCCGAGCCGGGGCCCATGTGCGGCAGCGCGGCCTTGACGAGGTGGAACATCGCGCCGACGTTGAGCCGGAAGGTGTAGTCCCACTCCTCGTCGCTGATCTCGTCGAGGCTCTCCCGGCTCATCTGGTAGGCGGCGTTGGAGACGAGCACGTCGACCTTGCCGAACTCCCGGACGGCCCTCGCCACGACGGCCCGGCAGTGGGCGGGCTCGGAGAGGTCCCCGCGCACGAGCACCGCCCGCCGCCCGGCCTCCTCGACCCAGCGGCCCGTCTCCTCGGCGTCGTCGTCCTCGCTGAGGTAGGCGATGAGGACGTCGGCGCCCTCGCGGGCGTAGGCGATGGCGACGGCGCGGCCGATGCCGCTGTCCCCGCCGGTGACGATCGCGGCCCTGCCCTCGAGCTTCCCGGAGCCGAGGTAGGTCTGCTCGCCGCAGTCCGGGACCGGGGTCATCGCCGACTGGACGCCGGGGACTTCCTGCTGCTGCTCTGGCTGGCTCATGACGTGGTCCTTCCGGGTCGTGGGGGTTTCACGGGTCGCCCGGGACGGTGCACGCACCGGAGGCGGCGACCGCCGCTCGATGATCAGCGCACCGCCCAGCCTAGGGCGGGCGGCACCGCCGTGTCCCCTCCCGGCCGCCGGGGGTCCGGTGCACCGCCCGCCGCGGGCTCAGGAACCCCCGGGACGCCAGCGGAGGGCGCCGAGCCAGAGCAGCGCCCCGGCCAGCCCGACCATGCCGGGAGCGAGAACGGGCGAGGCCGCAGCGTCGCCAGCTCGGCGCAGGCCCCGAGCGCGGTGCCGATGCCCAGCCAGGTCAGCAGACGGCGGTAGACGGAGACCAGCTCCACGGTGTCGTGGTGCGTCCCCACGGTGTCCGGCACGTCGCTCACTCCACCGTGAGGGCGCGGCGCACCCGGTCGGGCTGCTCCGGGGAGATGCCGTGCCTGCCGAGCCCCTCGGTCAGCACGGGTCGGTGGGCGGGGGCGAGGGGCAGCAGCGGCATGTTCTTCATACGGTCCGGGTACAGCGGAACCACCCTGGGAAATGCCTGGGGTCCTCCCCCGTGACACGCCGCCGTCCGGCCGTTCTCGGCGGAGGGACGGCGGCGCCCGGGCCGCGGCCCTGCCCGCGGACCGGCGGACGGCGGTCGAGGCGGTCGTGGACCCGCCCCCGGTGGACGGCCGAGCCACCGCGTCCGTGCGGTCGTGATAGAACGGCCCGGTGATCAGGACGACCGCCTCCCCGCCGCCGGCATCTCCCTCCTCCCCCGGCCGCGTGCCGTGGTGGCTGGTGGTCTCGGCGGTGGTACTGGTCGCGGTCAACCTGCGCCCCGGCGCCAGCTCGATCGGGCCCGTGCTGGCCGAGCTGCAGCGGGACCTGGACCTGAGCGCCACGGTCGCCGGAGCGCTCACCGCGCTGCCCGGCCTGACGTTCGCGGTGGCCGGGGCCTGCGCGGTGGCCCTCTCGCGGCGGACGGGCATCGGCGGGGCCATCGCCTGCGGCCTGGCCCTGGTGGCCGCCGGGCTCCTGGGCCGCAGCCTCGTGACGTCGGCACCGGTGTTCCTGGCGCTGTCCGTGCTGGCGCTGATCGGGATGGGGATCGGCAACATCCTGGTGCCGGCGTTCGTCAAGCGCCACGGCGGCGAGCGAACCGCCGCGCTGAACAGCGTCTACACCACCGGCCTGGCCGTGGGCGCCACCCTGCCCCTGCTCGCGGCCGGACCCCTGACCGAGCACGGACCCGGCGGGTGGCGGTCGGCGCTCGGGCTGTGGGGGCTCGCCGCCGTCGCGGCCTTCGGCCTCTGGGTCGTCGTGGCCGCGCGCGACCGGCGGGAGGCCGCCGCCGGGACACGGGTGCTGCTCCGGGACCCGCGGACGCGGATCACCCGCTCGCGCACGGCCGTGGCCCTGGCCCTCTACTTCGGGATCCAGTCGATGCACGCCTACGTGCAGTTCGGCTGGATCGCCCAGATCTACCGCGACGGAGGCCTGGACCAGACGCAGGCCGGGCTGATGACGGCGCTGCTCGCGGCCATGGGGATCCCGGGCGGCCTGCTCATGCCGGCCGTCGTGGCCCGGTCGCAGCACCTGCGGACGTGGGTCGTGGTGCTGGGTGCCTGCATGTCCGCCGGGTACGTTGGGCTGCTGCTCGCCCCCTCCGGCCTGCCCTGGCTGTGGGCGCTGCTGCTGGGGGTCGGCTGCTTCTCCTTCCCCACCGCCCTGGCGCTGATCGTCGCCCGCTCCCGCGACGCGCACGTGACCGCGCAGCTGTCCGGGTTCACCCAGCCGGTGGGCTACCTGCTGGCCGCGGCCGGCCCCTTCGCCGTGGGAGCGCTGCACGAGCTCACCGGCGGCTGGACCGTGCCGCTGGTCGCCCTGGCCGCCTCCGGCGTAATCCTGATCGGGGCGGGACTCGTGGCCGCCGCCCCCCGGTTCGTCGACGACGAGCTCGCCGGCCGCCCCGGCACGGACCACCCCGGCGCCCGCTGACCCGGCGCCGGCCGACCAGGGATCCCGCGGTCGGCCGGGCGTTCCGTGGTCGGTGGCGGGGCACGAGCCGGGGCGGAGCCGGCGTGTCATCTACCACACGCAGGGCGCCGGTCCCGGTGCGGCCGGAGAGGGCGTGTCCGAACCGATAGACTGGGACGCGTTCGCCGGATCCCGGCACCACGCTCGACCCCTCCGAGGAGTTCCCCGATGGCCCGCATTGTTGTCGACGTCATGCCCAAGCCCGAGATCCTTGACCCGCAGGGCAAGGCGATCGCCAACGAACTGCCCCGCATCGGCCTGGCCGGCTTCGCGGGCGTGCGGCAGGGCAAGCGCTTCGAGCTCACCGTCGACGGCGAGGCCACCGAGGACGTGCTGGCCCAGGCCCGGGAGGCCGCCGAGAGGCTGCTGTCCAACCCGGTGATCGAGGACGTCGTCCGCGTGGCCGTCCTGGACGAGGAGAACTGAGCGTGGCCGCTTTCGAGACCCCGCTGATCGCGGACCTCTCCGGCCCCGCCCCGGACGCCGCGCTCGCCGGCGCCCGGATCGGCGTCGTGACCTTCCCCGGCACCCTCGACGACCGGGACGCGGCCCGCGCCGTGATGCTCGCCGGCGGCACCCCCGTCCCCCTCTGGTACGCGGACGAGGACCTCCAGGACGTCGACGCCGTGATCCTGCCCGGCGGCTTCTCCTACGGCGACTACCTGCGCGCCGGTGCCATCGCCCGGTTCGCGCCGATCATGGACAAGGTGATCGAGGGCGCCAACGCCGCCGGCACCTCCGGCTCCTCGCCGCTGCCGGTGCTGGGCATCTGCAACGGCTTCCAGGTGCTCACCGAGTCCCACCTGCTGCCGGGCTCCATGATCAAGAACGACCACCTGAAGTTCCTCTGCCGGGACCAGCGCCTGCGCGTCGAGAACAGCACCACGGCGTGGACCACCGAGTACGAGCAGGGCCAGGAGATCGTGGTCCCGCTCAAGAACCAGGACGGCCAGTACGTGGCCGACGAGAGGACCCTCGACGCCCTCGAGGCCGAGGGCCGCGTGGTGTTCCGCTACGTGGGCTTCAACCCGAACGGCTCCCGCCGGGACATCGCCGGCATCTGCAACGCCGGCGGCAACGTGGTGGGGCTCATGCCGCACCCGGAGCACGCGGTGGAGCCCGGTTTCGGCGCGGACTCCTCCGCCGTCGGCGAGGTCGGGATGCGCGACGGCACGGACGGGCTCGGCCTGTTCGTCTCCGTCCTCAAGGCACTGGTCAAGTAAGGAACACGGGACACCCATGAGCGAGAAGCACTTCAACCTGGACACCGTCGAGCACGCGACGACCACCCCCGACACCGAGCTGCCCTGGGCCGAGCTGGGCCTCAAGGACAACGAGTTCGAGGAGATCCGCAGGATCCTCGGCCGCCGTCCGACCGCCGCGGAGCTCGCGATGTACTCGGTCATGTGGTCCGAGCACTGCTCCTACAAGTCCTCCAAGGTCCACCTGCGCCAGTTCGGCGAGAAGGTCACCGAGGAGATGAAGAAGAACCTGATGGTGGGCATCGGCGAGAACGCCGGCGTGACCGACATCGGGGACGGCTGGGCCGTGACCTTCAAGATCGAGTCCCACAACCACCCCTCCTACGTGGAGCCCTACCAGGGCGCCGCCACGGGCGTGGGCGGGATCGTCCGCGACATCATCTCGATGGGCGCGCGCCCGGTGGCCGTGATGGACCCCCTGCGCTTCGGCGCGATCGACCACCCGGACACCGCGCGCGTGGTGCACGGCGTCGTGGCGGGCGTGGGCGGCTACGGCAACTCCCTGGGCCTGCCCAACATCGGCGGCGAGGTCGTCTTCGACTCCGTCTACCAGGGCAACCCCCTGGTCAACGCGCTCGCCGTGGGCGTCATGCGCCACGAGGACATCCGCCTGGCCAACGCCTCCGGCGTCGGCAACCGGGTGGTCCTGTTCGGCGCCCGCACCGGCGGCGACGGCATCGGCGGCGCGTCCGTGCTCGCGTCGGAGTCCTTCGACGACGCCAAGCCGTCCAAGCGCCCGGCCGTCCAGGTCGGCGACCCGTTCGCCGAGAAGGTGCTCATCGAGTGCTGCCTCGAGCTGTTCAAGAACTCCCTCGTGGAGGGCATCCAGGACCTGGGTGCCGCGGGCATCTCCTGCGCCACCTCGGAGCTGGCCTCCAACGGCGAGGGCGGCATGCACGTGGACCTGTCCTCGGTGCTGCTGCGCGACCCCACCCTGACCCCGGGCGAGATCCTCATGTCCGAGTCGCAGGAGCGCATGATGGCGGTCGTGACCCCGGAGAAGGCCGAGGCCTTCGAGGCGGTCATGGCGAAGTGGGACGTCGAGTACTCGTGGATCGGCGAGGTCACCGACACCGGCCGGCTCGTGATCGAGTGGGACGGCGAGGTCATCGTCGACGTCGACCCCCGCACCGTCGCCCACGAGGGCCCCGTCTACGAGCGCCCCTACACCCGCCCCGCGGACCAGGACCGGCTGCAGGCCGACCGGTTCGCCGGCTCCCCCGCGGACGCCTCCCGCCCCTCGGGCGCGGAGCTGAAGGACGCCGTGCTCGAGCTCATGGCCTCCCCGAACCTGTGCGCCAAGGACTGGGTCACCGCCCAGTACGACCGCTACGTGCAGGGCAACACCGCCATGGCGATGCCCGACGACGCCGGAGTGGTCCGCGTGGACGAGGAGACCGGCCTCGGCGTGGCCCTGTCCACCGACTGCAACGGCCGCTACGCCTACCTGGACCCCTACCAGGGCGCGCAGCTGGCCCTGGCCGAGGCCTACCGCAACGTCGCCACCGCCGGGGCGCGCCCCGTGGCCGTCTCCGACTGCCTGAACTTCGGCTCCCCCGAGGACCCCGAGACCATGTGGCAGTTCGCGGAGGCCGTGCGCGGCCTCGCCGACGGCTGCCAGGAGCTCGGCGTCCCGGTCACCGGCGGCAACGTGTCCCTCTACAACCAGACCGGCGGTGTGGCCATCCACCCGACCCCCGTGGTCGCGATGATGGGCGTGCTCGACGACGTCCGCAGGCGCACCCCGTCGGGCTGGCGCGAGGACGGGCAGGCGATCTACCTGCTCGGCACCACCCGCGACGAGCTGGACGGCTCCGAGTGGGCGAACCTGCGCGGGCACCTGGGCGGGCTCCCCCCGGCCGTGGACCTCGCCCAGGAGAAGCTGCTCGGCGACCTGCTGATCAACATGTCCCGTGACGGCATGATCGACGCCGCGCACGACGTCGCCGAGGGCGGCCTCGCCGCGACCCTGGCCGAGATGGCGCTGCGCTTCGACACCGGCGCCCGCATCGGCCTCGGCGAGGTCTGCGAGCGCGACGGCGTGGACCTGTTCACCATGCTGTTCTCCGAGACGCAGGGCCGTGCCGTGGTGGCCGTGCCGCGCAGCGAGGAAGTACGGTTCAAGGACATGTGCACCATGCGGAGCTACCCGTTCACCCGCATCGGCGTGGTGGACGCGGAGAACCGGGCGCTGGACGTCCAGAGCGAGTTCGCCATCGGCCTGGACGAGCTGCGCACCGCGCACGAGGGCACCCTGCCGAAGCACTTCGGCTGAGCCCGCAGCACCGCACGCACCGCTCCACTCCCACTGTCGGCAGGCGCCCCCGGCGCACGCAGGAAAGCAGCATCGCATGACCGAGGATCTCGAGGCCCTCCGCCCCGCCCCCGTCCTGGAGACGGAGCGGCTCCTCATCCGGCCCTTCACCGCGGAGGAGCTCGACGCCGTGGCGGCGGGCGAGCCGGCGGAGCACTTCGCCGCCGGCTTCCCCGCCGCCGAGGACATGGACTTCGCCCGCGAGTCCCTGCTCGCCGGGGGCTACTTCTTCACGGAGTCCGTGTACGCCCGGATGGCCATCGTGGAGAAGGAGACGGGGGAGATCGTCGGGACGGCCGGCTTCGTGGGCCCGCCCATCGACGACGAGCTGGAGGTGGTGGGCTCCCTCACCGCCGACCGCCGCAACCGGGGCTACGCGCAGGAGGGGCTCGACGCGCTGCTGCGGGTCGCCTTCGCGGACGCGGCGGTGCACGGCGTGCGCGCCAGCGTGCCCGGGGACAACACCCCTGCCGAGCAGGTGCTCATCGCCCTGGGCTTCGTCCAGCGGGAGACCCCGGGCCTGGAGACCGACTACTTCCTGCCGCGCCCGGCGTGACCGCGGGCCGGACGGCCCGTCGATAGGCTGAAGCGGTGGACATCGCGATCTTCCCGTTCGACCTGCTGGCGCCCTACGGGCTGCCCGAGTGGATCGTGGTGTCCCTGGTGGTCCTCGACTGGACGCTGCGGATCGCGGCCCTGGGCTGGATCCCCCACAACCGCCGCCCGTCGGTGGCCCTCGCATGGCTGCTGGCCATCTTCCTGCTGCCGATCGTGGGCGTGATCCTCTTCCTCGCCATCGGCTCGGCCAAGCTGCCCCGGAAGCGGATGGCGATGCAGGCCAAGATGAACGACGTCATCCGGGAGAACACCCCGCCGTCCTACATCCTCGGCAACGTGGGCGACGAGCTGCCCGAGTGGATCCTGTCCACGGCCGAGCTCAACTACAACCTCGGCGCCCTGCCGATGGTCGGCGGCAACCGCTTCGACATCCTCACGGACAGCCACGAGGCCATGCGCGTCATGGCGGACGCGGTGGACCGGGCCGAGGACTACGTGCACTTCGAGTTCTACATCGTCGCGGTCGACGACGCCTCGCGCGTGCTGCTCGACGCCCTCGTGCGCGCCCACCGCCGGGGCGTGCGGGTGCGCGCGCTCGTGGACCACCTCGGCTCGGTGGGCTACCCCGGCTACGCCGTGCTCGTGAAGGAGTTCGACCGCATCGGCCTGCCCTGGCGGCGCATGCTGCCCCTGCGCCCCTGGAAGGGCGAGTGGCAGCGCCCCGACCTGCGCAACCACCGCAAGATCCTCGTGGTCGACGGCGTGCTCGCCTACACCGGCTCCCAGAACATCATCCACCGCTCCTACAACAAGCGGAGGAACGTGCGGAAGGGCCTGGAGTGGAAGGACCTGATGATCGAGTGCACGGGCCCGGTGGTCGCCGAGCTCAACGCGCTGTTCACCAGCGACTGGTACTCCGAGACCGGTGACCTGCTGCTCGACGAGGCGAGCCGCGAGCTGCCCGACGTCCAGGGGCCCGTCTTCGCCCAGGTGCTGCCCTCCGGCCCGGGGTTCGAGACGGAGAACAACCTGCGCCTGTTCAACCACCTGATCTACAACGCCAACGATCAGATCATCATCTCCAGCCCGTACTTCGTGCCGGACGAGTCCCTCATGCACGCGCTGACCACCGAGGCGCAGTCCGGGGTGGATGTCCAGCTGTTCGTGGGCGAGACCTCCGACCAGTTCCTGCCCTACCACGCGCAGAACTCCTACTACCAGGAGCTCGTGGCCGCCGGTGTGAAGATCTACCGGTACAAGGCCCCCACCGTGCTGCACGCCAAGTTCGTGCTGGTGGACGACCACGTCTCCGTCATCGGCTCCTCCAACATGGACGAGCGCTCCTTCGCCCTCGACCTGGAGGTCTCCGTCTACATCGTGGACCGGGACTTCCGCCGCAGGATGGACGAGGTGGTCGCCGAGTTCCACGCGGCCAGCACGCTGCTCGACATCCAGGAGTGGAACCGGCGGCCCCTGTGGCACAAGTACCTGGACAACGTGGCCCGGCTGACCTCCGCGCTCCTCTGAGCCCCGCGCCCCGCCGGGCGGGGGCGCTCAGGCCTCCAGGGTGCCGCGCACGATCGAGTCCCCCGAGTGGGTGGGGTCGCCGTCGACCGGCTCGTTCGAGACGTCCACCACCGGGAACTGCGAGACGTCCACGTTCTCGGGCAGCACGAACACGGCCTCGTCCCCGGCCATCACGCCGAGGCTGATCATGCCCGTCGCGTCCGGGGCGAGCAGCCAGACCTCCTTGAACCCGTCCACGTCGGCGGGGTCCGTGCGCACCACGAGCTGCCGGGTGCCGTCGGGGCGCACGTCCACCTCGGCCGCGCCGCGGGCCGTGTAGCCGGCCAGGGGCTCCAGCTCCGCGCGGGCCACGAGGGTGGGGGCGGGCTCCGCGCCGGGGCGCTGCACGGCCCACATCGCCCCGGCGCCGGCCAGCAGGGCGGCCGCGGCCGCGGCGGCGGCCAGGGGGTAGGGCACCCCCCGGCGCGGGCGGCGCCTGCGGGCGTCGAGGTCGACGACGGCGGAGCGGCTGCCCGCCCCGGCCCCGGCGTCGCTCCCGGCGCCGGCCGTCCCGGCGGAGTTGTGCACGGTGCCGCTCTTCTCGGCCCCGTTCGTCTCGGCGCCGTCCGGGGCGGCGCCCCGGGGGGACGCGAACGGGTCCTCCGCGACGTCCTCGGACAGTCCGAGTCCCGCGTGGATCGCGGCCCACACCTGCGGGCCGGGCGCCGCGGGGGCGGGCGGCTCCGCGCGCCCCGCCAGCACGACGTGCCGGAGGGACTCGACCTCCGCCGTGCAGTCGGGGCAGTCCGCGAGGTGGTCCTGGCTCTGGGCGTCGAGGGGCTCACCCAGAGCCAGGAGTGCCAGCGACTCCTCACTCAGGTGTGCCATGGCCGTCCTTCAATCGTGTCCGCAGGTGGGTGAGGCCGCGCCTCAGATGACTCTTGACCGTGCCCAGGGGCAGGTCCAGGTGCTCGGCGATCTGCTGGTGGGTGAGCTCCTCGTAGAACGCGAGCGCCATGATCGTCGAGCGCGGTGGGCCGAGCCGCTCGAGCTCCGTCCGCACGACGAGCCGGTCCACCAGCAGGTCCGCCTCCTCGTGCCGCGGCTCCCGGTCCGTCTCGATCCCGGCCGCGGCCCGGCGGTCCGCCTCCCGGCCGGCGGTCCGCGCGGCGTCGGCGATGCAGTTGCGCGTGATGCCGATGATCCAGGCGGGGGCCGAGGAGTGCTCCGGCCGGTAGCCGGAGCGGTACTTCCACGCCCGGATGAAGACCTCCTGGACCACGTCGTCGGCGGCCGCGTCGTCGCGCAGGGCCCGCAGGGCCAGGGACCGCACGATCCCGGCGCAGTGCCGGTACGCCGCGCCGAGCGCGTGCTCGTCCCCCGCGGCGAACGCGGTGTCGAGCTCGGGTCCCCATTCCGGGGGCGGCATCGGCATCGTGGGACGGCTCCTCGAAGCAGGCATCGTCGGGGTCATCGTCGCGGGCGGCGCCCGTCGGGTCGTGCTCAGCCTAGTGCACACCGGCGGTCCTGCCATCGCACACTCCGTCCGCTCGCCCTGCTCCGTCGTGATCAGCCCACGGGAACCGCCCGCAGGACCACGTTGTCCTCGTAGTCCCCGATCTCCTCCAGCCACTCGCCCCCGCACGTCACGAGGTGCAGGGCGGGATCGCCCGTCCGGCGGAAGAGGTCGGCGTCCTCGAGGCTGCGCTTGTGCACCAGCTCCACGGACTCGGTGCGGTAGCGCTGCACCGACCCGTCGGCCCGCTCGACGGTCACCTCCGTGCCCGGGGGGACGTCCTTCAGCCGGGCCATCGGGGTCACCTCCGTGAGGGTGTCCACGTGGCCAGCCACGACGGCGGCGCCCTCCGGGGCCCCCGGCGCCGGACCGTACCGGTACCAGCCGAGCTCCACGTGGTTGTCCGGCAGGACCATGGCGCCGTTGTCCTCGATCCCCACGGGGACCACCGGCATGTCGATCGGCGTCCCGCCCACGACGACCCGCACCGGGGCGGGCACCTTCGCGACGGGTGCCTGGGTGGCAGGCGCCACGGGCACCTGCCCGGGGTCGGGCACGGCCCCGGGACCCGGAGCGGGGCGCTCCGGGAGGGACCTGTCCGGCACGGGGCGACCCACGACCCGCTGCTCCGGAACCGGCTGCCCCGCGAAGAGACTGCCCCGGGACGCCGCCGTCACCACCGCCCCGGCGGGCGGGGCCGCCGAGGGAGCAGCCCCGCCCTGCCCTCCCTCCGCCGGGAGGACGGCCACGACCGCCGCGGCGGCGATCAGGGCGGTCGAGGCGAGGGCCCCGGCCCCCAGCGCCGCCGTCCGGCGGCGCGGGGGACCGGGAGTCGGGGAGCCGGGTGCGCGGTGGGCCGCCGCCCGCCGCGCACCCGGCCCGTGCCGGCGGTGGGATGTCACCGCTGGCGGTCCTGCGCGAACTGCCGGCGGGACGAGATCGTGCGCTGCGCCGCGATCGCCACGCCGATCAGCCCCAGCGCGCCGCCGGCCGCGAGGCCGGTGCTCAGCAGGGTGCTCTGCTCCTGGGCGGCCAGACCGGACTGCCCGCCCGGCACGGCGCCGGGGGCCTGCTCCATGCCCTCGAGGGTCTGGACCGCGAGCTGGAGGTTGCCGGTCTCGAGGGAGCCCCACGCGTAGACGATGTTGTGGGTGCCCTCCGCCAGGTTGAGGTCGGCCGGGCCGATCACCGGGTCGGTGGTGCCCGCGGCCGCCACGGAGGCGGAGACCGTGCCGGCGTCCACCGGCAGCGTCTCCTCGTTCGGGTTCTCGAGCCCCTGGATGATCGGCTGGCCGCCGGCCAGGACGTCCACGGCCGGGGCAGCGGCCACGTGCCGGACCGTCAGGTGCGACTTCCCGGCCTCGATCTCGGACATGTCGTTGGTGAACAGCGCCGCCGTGGGGCTGCCCGCGGCGTCGAGGTGGGCCACGGCCGTGTAGTTCATCCCGGTCTCGAGCTGCGCGGTCACGGGCCCGATGATCGGCGCCGAGGCGTCCGCGGCGTCGGGGGCCGTGATCGCGAGGTCGTAGCTGCCGGCCGGCAGCTCGAGCGGGCCCGCGAGCGTGCCCGGAGCGAAGTCGTCGAGCGTCAGCTCGCCGTTGACGTAGACGTCCACCACGGTGTCGGGCACGCCGTGCAGCACGGACAGCTCCGCGTGCTCGGCGGCGAACGCCGGGGTCATGCTGAGGGCACCGGCACCGAGGCCGAGGACTGCTGCTGCAGAGAGGGTCTTGCGCATGATGACTGCTCCTTGAACGGGCTCCCGTGGGAGGCGGAATCGACCTTGCACCCTCACTACCGCCGTGGACCCGCCCGTGGATGCAGCAGGTCACATTTTTTTCCGGACGCTTCCGGACGGTCCCCGACGCTCCCCCGGACGCCCCTCCCCGGACCGCTCCGGACGGACGACGGCGCCCCGCACCGTGAGGGGCGGGGCGCCGTGGTCGGTGCCGGGACGGGGGCCGGTCACTCCTGCTCGAGGGTGGACGCCTGCTCCGGCTCCTCGAGGACGACCTCCTGCTCCTGCTCCTCGAGGTCGGCGGGGTTGGCCTCCAGGGAGGACTCCGCGGCCCGGTCCCGGAGGTGGGCGGGGGCCTCGTCGTCCTCGTCGTCCATCTCCGGCCCCTCGGCGTCGATCGACTGCTCGAGGCGGTCGGCCTCGTCGTACTCACTGCTCGAACCGGGTGCTTCGCTCACGGGTACCTCCTGGGTCGTGGGACCGACGGAGCCCCCAGTCTAGTGATCGGCACCCGGCCGGACGCCAGCGCCACGGAGCACTGTTCCCAGCGCCACCGGCCTCGGATAACGTGGGGTGCATCACCGCAGGACCGTTGCTTCAGATCAGGGGGTCTCCCACCATGACGAGCCGATTCCACGCCTACGCCGAGCTGTTCAAGCGCAAGGGACCGTGGTGCACCGTGTACACCGACATCAGCACCGGCACCGTCGACTCCCTGCACTCGATCGACGTCCTGCCCGAGAACATCTGCCGTCAGCTCGAGGCCCAGGGCGCGAGCAAGGAGGACCTCGCCGCCGTGGAGAAGGCCGTCCGGCCCGCCCCGGGCGTCCCCGACCCCGTGTGCCGCTACCTGCTGGTCCGCGAGGGCACCGTCGAGATCGACGAGGTGCTCCCCGGTCCCGTCGCGGGCAACGGCGTGATCCGGGTCGACGAGGTCCCGGACCTCACCCCGCTGTTCCGCCACCGGCCCGACGACTTCCCCTACGTGGTGGCCGAGGTCGGCCGCGACGGGGGCGAGATCCAGCTGCAGTACGCCAGCCGGGCGCGCGGCGGGGACCAGCAGCAGATCGAGGGCGAGACCGAGCACCTCAAGAAGTTCCCCGGCGGCGGCTGGTCGCAGTCGCGGTGGCAGCGGCACACCGAGGACGTGTGGCGGCGCAACACGGAGCAGGTGGCCGAGCAGATCGACAAGGTCGTCGCGGACAGCGGCGCGCGGCTCGTCGTCCTCGCCGGTGACGGACGCGCCCGCGGGCTCGTGGAGGAGCAGCTGTCCAAGGCCGTGCGGGCCATGGTGAGCGTGGTGGACGCCAACACCCGTGCCGGCGGCAGCGAGGCCGCCGACTTCGACCACCAGGTGGAGGAGCGCGTCGCCGAGGTCATCGCCCGCCGCCAGCATCTGCTGCTGGAGCGGTTCGCGGAGCAGGAGGGCCGCCCGGAGCCCACCGCGGTCACGGGGCTGCAGTCCGTCGTCGGCGCCCTCCAGCAGGCGCAGGCCGAGACCCTGCTGATCGACGACACCCACCTCGACGGGGAGCAGGAGCTCATCGCCCTCGACCGCGAGCCGTGGATCGCGTTCGAGGAGTCCGAAGCCGTCGGCGCCGACGTGCTCGGGAAGGTCTCCGCGGACGCGGCCCTGGTCCGCGCCGCGGTGCTCACCGACGGCCGCCCGGTCTTCGTCCCGCCGGGAGCCCTGCCCCACGGCGTGGACGTCGCGGCCCTGCTGCGCTGGAGGTCCGCCCCCTCCGCCGAGTGATCCTTCACAGGACGACGACGGCTCCCCCGCGTCCGCGGGGGAGCCGTCGTCGTGAGGGGACCGAGGTCCCGGTGTCAGCGGGTGCCGGGCGCGACAGTCTCCCGCACCCGGTCCCGCGTCGCCGTCCGGGGGCTCAGACGAGCTCGCGGGCGGGGGTGTCCGCCGCGGACGGCTTGCCCGCGTAGGCCCCCCGGTACCTCGCGGCCGGGTGGGTGTCGAGCACCTTGGTGTGGCCCTTGCCGTAGAGGTTCTCGCGCAGCGTGGTGCCCTCGTACCCGGTGCGGTAGCGGCCGCGCTTCTGCAGCTCCGGCACGACCCACTCCACGAAGTCCTCGAACGAGCCCGGGGACACGTGGTAGGCGAGGTTGATCCCGTCCAGCCCGCCGTCGTCGATCCACCGCTCGAGCTCGTCGGCCACGGTCTGCGGGGACCCGACGATCGGCACGCCCATGCCGCCCATCGAGATGTGCTTGGCGACCTCCTTGACCGTCCACTTCTTGTGCGGGTCCGCGGTGGTGAACGGCGTGAGGAAGGACTGGATGGACTCGGTCTTGATGTACTCCAGGACGTCGTTCTCGTCGTAGCGGCCCAGGTCCACGCCGGACCAGCCGCCCACGAGGCCCAGCGCCCCATCGGTGTCCGCGTACTGCTCGTAGTCGCGGCGCTTCTGCTCGGCCTTCGCGTCGGTCTCGTCGACGATCACGTGCAGCATCGCGAAGATCTTGAGGTCCTCCCGGTTCCGGCCGTTGGCCTCCGCCTCGTCGCGCAGCTTGTCGGTGACCACGCGGGTGAGGTCCGGGCGGATGCCGCCCACGAACACCGCCTCCGCGTGCCGCCCGGCGAACGCGCGCCCGCGGGAGGAGGCCCCGGCCTGGAAGATCAGCGGGGTGCGCTGCGGGGACGGCTCGGTCAGCCCGATGCCCGGGACGTCGAAGTACTTGCCGTGGTGCTGGATGGGGTGCACGAGGGCGGGGTCGGCGAAGATCCCGTTCTTCCGGTCGCGCTTGACCGCGCCGTCCTCCCAGGACCCCTCCCAGAGCTTGTAGCAGACCTCCATGAACTCCTCGGCGATCTCGTACCGCTCGTCGTGGGAGATCTGGTCCTTGAGCCCGTGGTTCTCGGCCGCGGACTTCAGGTAGGAGGTCACCACATTGAAGCCCATCCGGCCCCGGGTCAGGTGGTCGAGGGTCGCGAACTTCCGCGCCAGCGGGTACGGCTGCTCGTAGGTGATCGCGCTGGTCACGCCGAAGCCGAGGTGCTTCGTCACGGCCGCCATCGCGGAGATCTGCATGAAGGGGTCGTTGACCGGGATCTGCGTGGCGTCCCGGATCACCGGCGCCGCGGAGTTCTGGTAGACGTCGTAGTACCCCACGACGTCCGCGAGGAACAGCGCGTCGAACAGGCCCTTCTCCAGGACCTGGGCGACGTCCGTCCAGTACTCGATCGTGTTGTACTCGTCCGCCCGGGAGCGGGGGTGCTTCCACAGGCCGGGGGCCTGGTGGCCCACGCAGGTCATGTCGAAGGCGTTCAGGGCGATGCGCTTGCTCATGGGGACCTCTCGGATCGATTGCGATCCGCGTCCCGTGCGCCGCACGGCGTGCGGTCTCCTCGCGGATCCGACGCACTGTGCTGGGCGCCGTACTTGCCACGGGGCACTGCCCCCGCGGCCCGATGTTCATCTGGGGCACCCCGCTACGGGAGAGGGTTGCCGTCCGACCAGCCAGAGCTTCGCGTCGGATCTCGTCATCGTTGTCCGCCCGGAAGTCTACCGGGTCCTCCGGGGGGCCGCGCAATCCCCGTCACACCCGGTCGCACTGCTCCCCGGCCCCGCACCGGGACCCTCGTGCCGGCGGCGCGGGCTCCCGCACCCGGCAGCCCCGGGTCAGGCGGGCGGGGCCAGCGGCGGGGTCCGCCCGGGCTCGCAGGTCCAGCCCCGATCGAGCCGCTCCCGCAGCTCGATCAGCGGGCAGGTGTCCATGACCACGTCGAGACCGGCCGCCAGCGCCCGGTCCGCGGCGGCCCGGTCCACGACCCCCAGCTGCAGCCACACCGCCCGCGCGCCCGCGGCGATCGCCTGGTCCACGACGGGGCCGACCCTGCGGGAGTTCACGAAGCAGTCCACCACGTCGATCGGCCCGGGGACCTCCGCGAGGGTGCGGTGGCCGGGCTCGCCGTGCACCTCCTCGCCCTTCGGGTTCACGGGGACGATCGTCAGGCCGAGCTCGTCGCGCATCCGCCGCGACACGGAGTACGCGGGGCGCATGCGGTTCTGGGTCAGGCCCACCACGGCCCACCGGCCGGAGCCGGCGAGGAGGCGGTCGATCACGGCGGGGTCGTTGACGCGGCGCTCGGTGCTCATGCCACCAGCCTGGCACCGAACGGCCCGGAATGCTCCCCGGGTTCTCCCCCGATTTCCCCGTGCCCCCTCGTGCTCCCTCCGGAGAGTCTCTCCGGAGAGGGCTTCCGGCGGGCGGGGCGGGTCAGGAGAAGAGGGGCAGCAGCTCCGCCTCCGGGCCCACCACCGCGCGGTCCTCCGCGGAGAGGTCGGCCCGGCCCGTGCCGACCAGGGCGAAGTGCTCGTCGCTCCAGTGCTCGAGCGGCTCGCGCCCCCACAGCTCGGTCAGGACGCGGCGGGTCTCCGCGAGACCGGCCGCCGACGGCCCCGTGCTGCCCCCCAGGTGCCGGATCAGGTCCAGGTGGTGGACCGTGGCCTCCACCACCAGGGTGCTCAGCAGGTCCTCCACCGTCAGCACGTGCCCCTGCGTGCGCACCGCCCCGCCGGGCGGGCGGTGCTCCGACGCGTGCACGACCGCCCGCGCGCTCTCGTGGTGGAGCTCCCGCACCGGCCCCCAGTCCAGGAACATGGACGCGGACACCCGGGCCCAGCGCCGCGCCTCGGCGGCTGTCGCGGGGTCCCCGCCCCAGTCGCCCCAGTAGGTCGCGGCGTCCCGGTCCGGGCGCGCGGTCGTGGGCGTGTGCAGGGCCACGAGCCCGCGGAGGGCGTCCATGGCGCAGTGGTAGGTCAGGTCCCGCACGGACCACCCGGTGCACCCGGTGGCCGCCCAGGAGTCGTCCTCGCCGAGCTCCTCCAGGGCCGCGCCGAAGGCGGTGTACGCCTCCCGCACCAGCTCGGCCCGGCTCGGGGTGTTCCGGCTCGTCATGGGTCCATGGTGGGCCACGATCGCCCCGGGGGCCACAGATTTCTGCCGCCACCTCCCGCGACACCTCGCGCCGCACGGATTTGCCACGGGACCCGCGGGCGTCGTTGAATGAGCGCGTAACCATCCGGAGCGGCTGAGAGACCTGGCTCGTCGACGTCGCAGCAACCGGCACGGACACTCCCGATCCCCCGTGCGAGGTGCTAATGCCAGGACCGATGGAGTTGATCATGAGCAGTTCACTGCTGAGCTCCGAGCCGTCCTCGGCCGGCCCCGCTCTGCACGCGTCCGACCCCGGCGCCCCCAAGCGCGCGTTCTCCGTGTCCTTCGAGCACGTCGGCAAGTCCTTCGGGTCCGGGCGCGACGTCCACCACGTCCTGCACGACGTCGACTTCACGGCCCGCCCCGGCGAGGTCGTGGCGATCCTGGGCCCCTCGGGCTGCGGCAAGTCCACGCTGCTGCGGGCCGCCGCCGGTCTCGACACGGCCTCCTCCGGCCGCGTCCTCATCGACGGCACCCCCGTGTCCGGGATCGACCCGCGGTGCGCGGTCGCGTTCCAGGAGCCCCGGCTGCTCCCGTGGCGCTCCGTGCGCGAGAACATCCGGCTCGGCCTGCCCGACGGCCGGGGCAGGGACGAGGGCGGCACGGTGGTGGAGAAGCTGCTGCGCCTGGTCGGCCTGACCGCGCACGCCGGCCACCGCCCGCGGGAGATCTCCGGGGGCATGGCGCAGCGCGCCTCCCTGGCCCGGGCCCTGGCCCGCAACCCCGGCGTCCTGCTGCTCGACGAGCCGTTCGGCGCCCTCGACGCCCTCACCCGCCTGAAGATGCAGGACCTGCTGCTGACGGTCCACGCCGCGCAGCCCACCACGGTCCTGCTCGTGACCCACGACGTCGACGAGGCCCTGCAGCTCGCCGACCGGATCATCGTCCTGGGCCGCGCGCCGGGCGCCGCCGCCGACCGGCCGGCGTCCATCACCACGGTGCTCGACGTCCCGGGCGAGCGGCCCCGCGACCGGGCCTCCGAGATCCTCGCCGAGCTGCGCGTCCGGCTGCTCGGCCACCTGGGCGTCGACGCCCACCACAACACCGCGACCCGCTGACGCGGCCCGCTCCCCGCTCCCGACCCGCACGCCCCGGGCCGGGTCCGTCGGCGGCGCGCACCCGCGCCCCGAGGACCCGCCCGGCCCGCCCACGAAAGGCCCTGCCATGCCCCAGCTCCCCGCCCTCAAGCTCTGCACCCTCCCCGCCGTCCTGACCCTCGGCCTGACCGGCTGCATGGCCGGCGAGGGCTCCGGCGAGGCGCAGGCCGGGTCCGGCGCCGCCGACGACAAGGTCGTCGTCGACTGGGCGACCTACAACCCGCTGTCCCTGGTGATCAAGGAGAAGGGCTGGCTCGAGGCCGCGCTCGCCGAGAGCGGCACCGAGGTGGAGTGGGTGCAGTCCGCCGGGTCGAACAAGGCGAACGAGGCCCTGCGCGCCGAGGCGATCGACGTCGGGTCCACCGCCGGCTCCGCGGCCCTGCTGGCCCGCAGCAACGGCTCCCCCATCAAGGTCATCGACCTCTACTCCCAGCCCGAGTGGTCCGCGCTCGTCACCACGGCGGACAGCGGGATCCAGGAGGTCGCGGACCTCGAGGGCAGGACGGTGGCGGCCACCAAGGGCACGGACCCGTACTTCTTCCTGCTGCAGGCACTCGAGGAGGCCGGCGTGGACCCCGGGTCCGTGACCGTCCAGAACCTCCAGCACGCGGACGGCCGCGCCGCCCTGGAGAACGGCCAGGTGGACGCCTGGTCCGGCCTGGACCCGATCATGGCCGCCGCCGAGCAGAACGGCGCCGAGCTGTTCTACCGCAACATCGACTTCAACACCTACGGCTTCCTCAACGCCCACGAGTCCTTCCTCGAGGAGCAGCCGGAGGCCGCCCAGACCGTGGTGGACGTCTACGCCTACGCCCGCGACTGGGCCCTGGCCAACCCGGAGGAGACCGCGCGGATCCTCTCCGAGACGGCCTCCATCGAGCTGCCCGTGGCCGAGAAGGTCCTCGAGCGCACCCAGCTCGACATCAACCCCGTCCCCGGCCGGCAGCAGCTGGACGTGCTGGAGAAGGTCGGCCCGATCTTCGTCGAGTCCGACGACGTCGCCGACCAGCAGCAGGTCGACGACGCGCTCGCGACCATCGTGGAGCCCGCCTACGCCGAGAACGCGGACGCCTCCCGCGTGGCCGGCGCCATCGAGGAGCAGAAGTGACGCAGAAGCTCGCACCCCTGGACGGCGGCCTCCCCGCCGCGCCCGACGCCGACGCGCCCGCTCCCCCGACGGCGCCCCGGTCCCGGCCGCTGCTGCGCGCCGGGCTGGGCCTGGCCCTGCCCGCCGTCCTGCTGGCGCTGTGGCACGTGCTCTCCACGGCCGGCGTGTTCAGCCACGTCCAGCTGCCCCCGCCGCTGACGGTCCTCGAGGCCGGGATCGGCCTGCTGGCCGGCGGGGACCTGTGGACCCACGTGGGCATCTCGACCCAGCGGGTGGCCCTCGGCTTCCTGATCGGCGCGGGCCTCGGCCTCGCGGCCGGGTCCTTCATCGGCCTCTCCCGCTGGGGCTCGGCCCTGGTGGCCCCCACCATCGGGGCGTTCCGGGCCGTGCCCTCCCTGGCGTGGGTGCCCCTGCTGCTGCTGTGGATCGGCCTGGGCGAGGACTCGAAGGTGACCCTGGTGGCCATCGGTGCGTTCTTCCCCGTCTACACCACGGTCGCCTCGGCGCTGCGGCACGTGGACCGCAACCTCGTCGAGGCCGCCCGCGCCTTCGGCCTCGACGGCCTGCGCCTGCTCACGCAGGTCCAGCTGCCGGCGGTCATGCCGTCGGTGGTCTCGGGCCTGCGCCTGGCGCTGGCCCAGGCGTGGCTGTTCCTCGTGGCCGCCGAGCTGCTGGGCGCGTCCATGGGCCTGGGCTGGCTGCTGACGGACTCGCAGAACAACGGCCGCACCGACCGCCTCCTCCTCGCCATCGTGCTGCTCGCGGTGCTGGGCAAGCTCTCCGACGCGCTGCTGGGGGTCTTCGAGAAGTGGGCCGTCAAGAAGTGGGCCTGAGGCAACGCCCGTGACACACCCATCTGCGACGGTGGAGACCACACCCCGCACGACGACGAAGGAACCGACACCGTGAGCTTCAGCTGGAGCGACCCGCACTCCCCCACCCCGAACCCCGCGCTGGTCTCCGAGGAGGCCCGGATCGCCTTCTGGGAGGGCCAGGCCTCCCGGCTGGACTGGGCCGAGCCGTGGACGACGGCCCACCGCTTCGTGGGTCCGCGGCGGATCGGCGAGGACGAGGAGGGCAGTCCCACCTGGTCGGTCCCCGAGATCGCGTGGTTCGAGGGCGGCAGGCTCAACGTCGCCCACAACTGCGTGGACCGCCACGTCGAGGCGGGCCGCGGCGCCCACGTGGCCCTGTACTTCGAGGGCGAGCCCGGCGACCGGCTGGTCTACACCTACGCCGACCTGCAGCGGGAGGTCTCCCGCGCCGCCAACGCCCTGCTCGCCCTGGGCGTGGAGAAGGGCGACCGGGTGGTGATCTACCTCCCGGTCATCCCGGAGACCGTCATCATCACGCTGGCCTGCGCCCGCATCGGCGCGGTGCACTCGCTGGTCTTCGGCGGGTTCTCCGCCGAGGCCCTGAAGTTCCGCGTCGAGGACACCGGCGCCAAGGTCCTGGTGACCACGGACGGGCAGCACCGGCGCGGGGCCGTGGTGCCCGTGAAGGCCAACGCCGACGAGGCCTGCAGCGGCGACAACGCGATCGAGCACGTCGTCGTCGTGCGCCGCACCTCCCGGCCCGGCCGCACGGACCTGCCGCGGGGCACCCGGGGGACGCACTCCAAGGACGAGGACGCGGTCCCGTGGACGCGCGGGCGCGACGTGTGGTGGCACGAGCTGATCGCCGACCAGCCCGACGTGCACGAGCCCGAGGCGTTCGACGCCGAGACGCCGCTGTTCATCATCTACACCTCCGGGACCACCGGGAAGCCCAAGGGCCTGGTGCACACGATGGGCGGCTACCTCGTGCAGACCGCCTACACCCACGCGCTGCTGTTCGACCTGCTGCCCGACGTCGAGGACGAGGACGGCGAGCTGCGCCCGGACGAGCTGGCCACCGTCAACGACCCCGCGAAGGTGGACTCGACCGTCCACTGGTGCACCGCCGACCTCGCGTGGGTCACCGCGCACACCTACGAGATCTACGGGCCCCTGGTCAACGGCGTCTCCGAGGTGATCTACGAGGGCACCCCGAACACCCCGCACTGGGGCCGGCACTTCGAGGTCATCGAGCGCTACGGGGTCACCAACTACTACACCGCCCCCACGCTGATCCGCTCCCTCATGGGCGCGTTCCCGAAGGGCGTCCCGCCGCTCTACAACCTGAACTCGATCCGGCTGCTCGGCTCCGTGGGCGAGTCCATCAACCCGGAGGCGTGGCGCTGGCTGCGGGCCCAGGTGGGCCGGGACGAGGTCCCGTTCGTGGACACGTGGTGGCAGTCCGAGACGGGCTCCACCGTGATGTCCCCGCGCCCGCACGACCCGCAGTTCGCGCCCCCGGGGACCTTCGACGACGGGGCCCCCCACACCGCCCTGAAGCCCGGCTGCGCCACCCGGGCAGTCCCGGGGATCTCGACCCGCGTGGTCGACGAGGCCGGGCAGACCGTGCCGCCCGGCGTGCAGGGCTTCGTGGTGGTGGACCGGACCGGCCCCTCGATGGCCCGCACGGTGTGGGGCGACCCGCAGCGCTACCTCACCTCCTACTGGCAGGCCTACGCCGAGCAGGGCTGGTTCCTGGCCGGGGACGGCGCCCGCTACGACGAGGAGGGGGACATCTACATCCTCGGGCGGGTCGACGACGTCATCAACGTCTCCGGGCACCGGCTGTCCACCATCGAGATCGAGTCGGCGCTCGTCACCCACCCGTGGGTCCTGGAGGCCGGCGCGGCGCCCGTGCGCGACGAGCTGACCGGGCACGCGGTGCTCGCCTACGTGGTGCTGGCCCCCGGCGCGCAGGGCCGGCCGGCCGAGGAGCTGACCGCCGCGCTGCGGGAGCACGTGGCGCACGAGATCGGCCCGATCGCCAAGCCCAAGGCGGTCGTGGCGGTCCCCGACCTGCCCAAGACCCGCTCCGGGAAAATCACCCGCCGCCTGCTCGCGCAGCTGTGGGAGGGGGCGCCGCTGGGCGACCGCTCGTCGCTGCAGAACGAGGAGGCGCTGGACCACATCGCCGAGGTCCTGGCGGCGCGGCGGCAGGGCTCCGGCGCCACCGCATGACGGCCCGTGACGGCCCGCGCAAGGACGTTGAGAGTTGTGACGTCTCGATCGGAACGACATCTAGGATGAATGCCGTGAATGCCTCCCCCGCCCGCCCCGACGAGCAGTCCCGGCCCGCCCTCCCCGAGCTCCCGGAGCTCTCGACCGCCACCGTGAAGCTCGCGATGGCCGGCTCCGGCGCGCTGTTCTCGGGCTACGTGCTGGCGCACATGCTCGGCAACCTCAAGGTCTACCAGGGCCCGGAGAAGTTCAACGCCTACGCCGAGCTCCTGCGCACCGCGGGAGCCCCGGTGCTGCCGCGCGGGACCGTGCTCTGGGCGGCCCGCGGCGTGCTCGCCACGAGCCTGGTGGCGCACGTGGGCGGCGCGGCGGTGCTCACCGGCCGCGCCTGGAAGGCCAACGGGTCGCTGCTGCCGCGGCGGTCGCGGCGCCCGCGGGGGCGCCGTCGTTCCCCGTGGCAGGTCGCGAAGCGGTCGATGCGGAGCACGGGCGGGGTGCTGGGGCTGTTCACCGTCTTCCACGTGCTGGACCTGACCCTGGGCGCCCGCCCGGCGGCCTCCGAGCGGTTCGCGCCGGGCGACGCCCACGCCAACCTCGTGGCCAGCCTCTCCCGGCCGCCCGTGGCCGCGGCCTACGCCCTGTCCATGGCGGCCCTGGCCGCGCACCTGGTGCACGGCATCCCGGAGATCGCCAACGACGTCGGCGCGGGCGGCGACCAGCAGTTCCAGCGACGGCTGCGGATCGCCGCGAACGCCTTCGGCGCCGTGGTGGCCGCCGGCAACACCACCATCCCGCTCGCCGTGCTGACCCGCACGGTCCGCTGACGCCCCCGACCCGAGGACCCCTCCAGTGACGACCTTCGCCCTGACCGTCGACGTGTGGCGCCAGCCCTCCCCGGACGAGCCCGGGGACTTCGTGGCCTACGACGTCCCCGACGCGAGCCCGGAGATGACCGTGCTCGAGCTCATCGACCGGATCAACGAGCAGCTCGCGGCCACCGGAGCCGACCCGATCGCCTACGACGACGGGTGCCGCGAGGGCGTCTGCGGCAAGTGCGGGGTGACCGTCGACGGCGTGGCCCACGGCCCCGAGCGCAACGCCGCGAGCTGCATGCAGCACCTGGGCGCGTACCGCGACGGGGACCGCGTGCGGATCGAGCCGCTGCGGGCCGCGTCCTTCCCCGTCAAGCAGGACCTGTCGGTGGACAAGAAGGCCCTGCGCCGGGTGGCCAAGGAGGCCAAGTTCCCCGTCGCCATGAAGGCGCTGAACACCGCAGGGTGCATCAGCTGCGGGGCCTGCGTGGCGTCCTGCCCGAACGGTTCCGGCCAGCTGTTCGTGGGCACCCTGCTCAAGGAGCTGCCCCCGCTGGCCAGGGACGACGACGAGCGCCGGGAGCGCTCGGCCAAGGTCCTCGCCGCGTCCGAGGACGAGTTCGGCCCTTGCTCCCTGCTGGGCGACTGCGTCGAGGTGTGCCCCGCCGGGCTGCCGGTCGAGAACCTCTCCGCCGTGGCGCGCGAGAACCTGCGCAACCGGTTCCCCCGGAGGACCCAGGACACACCGACGGGAAGGTAGCGCCCCCGCCCCGCGTCCCTTGCCGCGCCCATAAGCGACTGCTAACGTGCCCTGCATCACACGAGGACGTGCGGAGGAAGTCAGATGACTGAGCGGTCCCGGGGCGTCGTCCCCGAGCAGGGTGAGTTCGACTACGAACCGGAGGACCGCGAGCCGCCCCGTGCGGCGGGGAAGACCTGGCTCTTCCGCGGCCTGGGGCTGCTGCTGGCCCTCGTCGTGTGGTTCCTCCTCGGCGGCGCGGAGATCTCCGGCGACGCCCGCATCGTCGCCGCCGTGGGCGTCCTGATGGCGGTGTGGTGGATCACGGAGGCCGTGCCGCTGTCCATCACGTCGCTGCTGCCGATCGTGCTGTTCCCGGTGCTCACCGCGCTCACCATCGCCGAGGCCACCGCGCCCTACGCGAACCCGATCGTGTTCCTGTTCCTCGGCGGCTTCCTGATCGCCATCGCCATGCAGAAGTGGAACCTGCACCGCCGCATCGCGCTACTGACGCTGCGGCGCGTCGGCACCCACCCGCGCCAGATCATCCTGGGGATGATGATCTCCACGGCGTTCCTGTCGATGTGGGTCTCCAACACGGCCACCACGCTGATGATGCTGCCCATCGGCCTGAGCGTGCTGACCCTCGTGGTGGAGAACAGCCGCCAGACCGGCACCAGGGCCGAGGCCGCGGAGACCAACGAGGACCTGCGCTCCGGGAAGTCCATCAGCGACGTCGTGGCGGACCGGGACGTGCGGCTCTTCGGGGTGGCGCTGGTCCTGGCGATCGCCTGGGCCGCCTCCATCGGGGGTCTGGGCACCCTGCTGGGCAGCCCGCCCAACGCCATCGTCGCGGGCTACATCAGCGAGGAGCTGGACAGGACCGTGGGCTTCGCCCAGTGGATGATGCTCGGCGTGCCCATCGTCGTGGTCTTCCTCGGGATCGCCTGGCTGCTCATCACCCGCCTCATCTTCCGCTTCGACCTGGAGGAGGTGCCGGGCGGCAAGGAGCTGATCGAGGAGGAGATCGCCGCCCTGGGCCCCATGAGCCAGGGCGAGAAGACCGTCCTCGGCGTGTTCGTCGCCGCGGCGTTCTTCTGGATCGTGCCGGGCCTGCTGTCCGGGATCGGCGACCTGGGCGAGCAGCTGCCCTGGCTGGACCTCTTCGACGACACGGTCATCGCCATCGGCGCCGGCGTGCTGCTCTTCCTGCTGCCGGGCGACCAGCAGGGCCGGATGACCCTCGAGTGGAACGACGCCGAGGAGGGACTGCCCTGGGGCGTCCTCCTGCTCTTCGGCGGCGGCCTCTCCCTCGCGGCCGCCGTGGCGGGCACCGGGCTGGACGCCTGGTTCGGCGAGCAGGTCAGCGGGCTCGGCGCGCTGCCGATCATCCTGCTGCTGGCCGCGGTGGTGCTCATCGTGCTGTTCCTCACCGAGATCACCAGCAACACGGCGACGGCGGCGACCTTCATCCCCATCCTGGGCGGCGTCGCCGTCGGGATCGGGGTGGACCCCATGACGCTGCTGATCCCGGCGGCGCTGGCCGCCACCTGCGCGTTCATGCTCCCCGTGGGCACACCGCCCAACGCGATCGTCTTCGCCACCGGGCACGTCAAGATCACCGAGATGGTGCGCGGCGGCCTCGTGCTCAACATCGTGGGCGTCATCCTGATCACGCTGTTCACCGTGCTGATCGGGCCCTTCGCCCTGGGCCTGATCATCTAGTGCTCCGTTCCCCGCAGGATGCGGGGGCCCTCCCGCCAGGTGCGGGTGGTGCGGCTGCGGTGGGAGGAGAGGTCGTCGGTGATCCCCACGATCTCCCCGCCTCGACGGGCTCCTTCCACCTCGTGCAGGAACCGCCGGCAGGCGGCGCTGCTGCGCCTCGGGGCGGTCATCGTGAGATCCCGGCTGCAGGCCCACGCCGTCGGCACCGCCCCCGCTCCGCAGAGCGGGACCGTCCCGGGTGGCAGGACGATCCCCCCTGAGAGACCAGAAGGTGCCGGTGTCGGGGATGGTGCGGCAACGGACCCGACTCGAGGAGATCAGTCGACGGTGGGACTACCCGTCGTCGGCAGGCCTCGCGCAGTCCTCCACCATCGAGGGTGGCGGGAGATGGTGGACCCGGAAGGAAGCATTCGGGGACGTTCCCGCACGCTTCCTTCCGATGACGTCAAGCTATCGGACCCGGACCATGGCACTGTGCCCAGATTTTTCTTCTGCATTGGGCACAGTGCCATCAAGAGCAGGAGGGACGCCGTGCTGAGTCGCTGGTGGATCGTCAGCGGGCTCTGCTGGAGGGCGCTGTGGTTGATGACGAGTCAGCGGGCCGGAGGGGACTCTGCCCGCGGAGCACGACCGGCAGGGCCGCAGAAGCCAGGAGTGCGAGCACGATCACCGGCATCCAGGGGGTGCCGGGCCACCAGTGGTGCCGGTCGGTCAGGTCGAGCAGCCGCCCGAGCACGGCGTTGCCGGCCAGCACGGCGATGCCGCCGCAGGTGGCAGCCAGTCCGTAGTAGGCGCCGCGTCCCCTCGGGGCCCCCTGCGCAGGTACGAACCGCGGGATCAGGGACAGGATCGTGGGGGTGAGGAGCATGTGGCCCATGATCATCACGGCGACGGCGGCCGTCAGAGGCGCCATCGACCCGGTGGCCGACCCCGGGTGCACCGAGGTCAGGGCGGCGATGGTGAACGCGCAGGCCTCCAGCACGAAGCCGAGCGTCAGGGCGCGTCCCGGCCCCAGGCGCTGACCGACCGTGGAGGCCGGCAGCTGCAGGGCCAGCGTCAGGACAGAGGCCAGCAGGAACAGCGCGCCCAGCCAGGCGCCGTCGAGGCCTCGTCGGCCCAGTTCGACGGGCACGGCGAAGTAGAGCTGGTTGTAGACCAGCATGTTGGTGGCGGCCAGCGCGCAGAACACCACGAAGCGACGGTCGCGCAGGCAGGCCCACCGGACGCGGGCCGCAGAGGGTGCGGCGGCGGGCACCTCGCCCCCCTGGTCCTGGGGCCGGGGGGCCCGCTCGGCGGGGAGCAGCCACCACAGCAGAACCGTCACCACGGCGAACACCCCGATGCCGGCGGTCAGGGCCGCGTCGAACCCCCACCCCAGCAGGGCCGATCCCAGCACCGGGCCCAGCACGGCGCCGATCTCTCCGGTGATCGCCAGCCACACGAACACCGACCGGCGCCGCCCCCTCTCCCGACCCGGATCCCCGCTCCCGGACGGCTGGTCGGAGTGGGAGAGCCGGGACTCCAGCGCCGGGGAGAACAGGGCGCCTCCGGCGCCGGTGAGCACCGCGCCCAGGAGGAAGAGGGGGAATCCCGATGCCATCGCCAGCGTGGCGTAGCCGGCGATGCGCACCAGACAGCCGGTGAGGATGGCCCTGCGGGCACCCCATCGGTCGGCCAGCATCCCACCGAGCAGGAACATGCCCTGCTGGCTGAAGGTCCGTGTTCCCAGCACCAGGCCGATGGCCGCGGCGTCCAGCCCGTAGTCGGCAGCCATGGCCCCCGCCAGGAACGGGACGACGGCGTAGAAGCCGATGTTGAACACCAGTTGCGCGCCCAGCAGGGTGCGCGTCTCGAGCGGATAGTCACGGAAGGGCATCGACCTGCTCCTGGGGCAGACGGTGGGCGTCCAGGATCGCGCACACCCGGGGCAGTGCCGCTGCCACCAGTTGCTTGCTGTGCTCGTGCCGGGGACCGGTGAACAGATCCTCGGTCTCCGCCAGCTCGACCAGGCGCCCCTGGAAGAGAACGGCGACCCGGTGGCTCATGTAGCGGATGACGCTCAGGTCGTGGGAGATCATCACCAGGGACAGGCGCCGGTTCCGGTGCAGGCGCAGCAGCAGGTCCAGGACGGTGCGCTGGGTCACCGCGTCCAGGGCCGATGTGGCCTCGTCACAGATGAGCACCGTCGGTTCCAGCAGCAGCGCTCTGGCAATGGTGAGCCGCTGCAGCTGGCCACCGGAGCACTGCCCGGGAAATCCGTCCAGCAGCCCGGGATCCAGGCCCACCTCCTGCACGACCTCGTGGATGCGCATCCGCCGCTGCTCGGACGTGGTATCCCGACGCCGTAGCAGAGGGGCTTCCAGGCTGGTGCGCAGCCGCATGCGGGGGTCGAAGGAGTCGTGGGGGTCCTGGAAGACGAGCTGCACGTGCGAGCCCGCCGCGCCTGTGCCATCGGCGTCGGCGCCCAGGGTGCCGGTGATGCGTCCGCTGTCCGGCGTCTCGAGCCCGACGATCAGCCGTGCCAAGGTGCTCTTGCCGGAACCCGACTGCCCCAGCACGCCGAGGATCTCGCCCTCCCGCAGGTCGAGGGAGACCTGATCCACGGCGGGACGGGCCTCACGCCCGTTCGAGGGGAAGCGCTTGGTGATGCTGTCCAGCACCACCACGGGGCGCGCCTCGGTGGCGGAAGGTGCCGTCCTGGCGGGGTTGAGGGCCGCGGCGTCCAGGAGGGCCTTCGTGCACGCGCTCTGCGGGGCGTTGAGCACGGCACCGGCCGGACCGGACTCCACGATGTGCCCGGTGTCCATCACCATGACCCGGTCGGCATAGGCGGAGACGGTGGCCAGGTTGTGGGTGATGTAGAGGATCCCCACCCCGCGATCACGCCGTTCACGGTCGATCAGCTCCAGGATCTGCCGTTCGAGCACCGTGTCCAGGGCGGAGGTCGGCTCGTCGGCCAGCAGCAGCTCCGGTCGCCCGGCCAGGGCGAGGGCCACCATGGCCCGCTGGGCCATGCCTCCCGAGAGCTGGTGGGGATGCGCTCGGGCGCACCACCGGGGGTCCTCGAACCCCACCTCGGCCAGCAGCTCCAGCGCCCGCGCCCCGGCCCGCGCCCCACGGAGGCCCCCGTGCAGCTTCAGCGGCTCCCGCAGATGGCTGCCGACGGTCCGGCGCGGGTTGAACATGCGCTTGGGCTGCTGGTAGAGCATGCCGATCCGGCCGCCGCGCACCCGGTTCAGCTCCGTCTCCCGGGCCCGGGCGAGGTCCGTCCCGCCCAGGCGGATCGTCCCGCCGTCGAGGTGCACCTGCGGGGGCAGCAGCCCCAGCACGGACATGGCCGTCATGGTCTTGCCGGACCCGGAGGCACCGACCAGGGCCACGAACTCCCCCGGGGCCACGGCGAGGTCGACCCCGGACAGGATCGGGTGGCCGCCCCTGCCGCCCGCGGAACCGGTGCCGGAACCGGGGGCGGCCTCGGGCGCCCGGTGGCTGACGTGCAGGTGTTCGACGACCAGGCCCTCAGGCATCCGCCACCGCCCCCGAGGAGGCCGGGTTCAGCACCATCCGGGTGCTGCTCATGCGTGCCAGGCGCTGGCCGAGGAAGGTCACGCACAGCGCGACGGTGAAGACCACCAGGCCCGGGGCCAGGATCCCCACCGGTGCCCGGGCGGCGTAGGGCTGGGCCGCGGCCAGCATCGACCCCCAGTCCGACTGCGGCGGCTGCACCCCCAGCCCCAGGTAGGAGAGGGCGCCGACGGTGATCAGGAACTGCCCGAACCGCAGCGCGGCCTGCCCGAGCAACGGCCCGGCCAGGTGCGGCAGGATGTGCCGGAAGACGATGAAGGTCGTCGAGCATCCCAGCACACGGGCTGACTCGACGAAGCCCCGGGCCGAGACGTCGTAGGCCAGGGCGCGGGCCAGCCGGGCGAAGGGCGTCCAGCCCGTGACGGTCAGAGCCAGCACCAGCGACAGGAAGCCGGGCCCCAGCACGGCGACCAGGAACAGTGCCACCACCATCTCCGGCAGCGCCAGCAGGACGTCGTTGGTCCGGGTGAGGACCTCGTCGAGCCAGCCCCTGCGGCGAGCGCTGAGCACGCCGATCCCGGTGCCGATCACGCCGGTCAGCAGCGTGGCCAGTGAGGCGATGACCAGTGAGAACCTCCCGCCGTCCAGCAGCCGGCTCAGGGTGTCCCGCCCCAGGTGGTCCGTGCCCAGCCAATGGGCCGAGCCGGGCGGCAGCAGCCGGGCCGCGAGGTCCTGCTCCGCGGGTGAAGACGGTGCGATCCAGGGCGAGGCGGCCACGGCCACCACGACGAGGACCAGGATCCCCGTCGCGGCCCGGACGAACACCGGCCGGTCACGCATGGTGCCCCCTGATCCGGGGGTTGAGGAGCCCGTGGATCAGGTCCGCGGCGGTGGTCAGGACGACGGCCAGTCCCACCACGACGACCACGCCGCCCTGTGCCAGCGGGATGTCGCTGTTGAGCACGGCGTCGTACAGCAGCCGCCCCATGCCGGGGATCGCGAAGACGACCTCGACGATGACGGAGCCGCCCAGCAGACCGGCGAACCACACGGCCACCAGCGTGGTCAGGGGCAGCAGGCCGTTGGGGATCACGTGCTTGCGGACGGTGTGGAAGTGGCTGAGCCCACGGGCGCGGGCCGCGACGACGTGCTCGGCGCCCAGCGCGTCGAGCATCCCCTCGCGCACCGCGGAGGTGAAGTAGCTGATCGGGCGCAGGGCCAGAACGGTCACGGGCAGGACCGCGGACGCCGGGCCCTCCCATCCGGCCGAGGGCAGCAGGGAGAGGTTCAGTGCGAAGACCAGCACCAGCAGCGGTGCCAGCCAGTACTCGGGCATCGCGATGAAGGCCTGGGTGACCGTGGTGATCACCCGGTCGGCCGGGCGGCCCTCCTGCAGCGCGGCGACGATCCCCAGCACCACGGAGACCGCGGCCGCGGTCCCCAGGGTGAGGACCACCAGGCTCAGCGTGACCACCAGGGCGGGCACCACCTGCTCGACCACCGGTGTGCGGCTGGCGTAGGACAGTCCCATGTCCCCTCCGGCCAGCCGACCCAGCCACCGCAGGTACTGGACCACCAAGGGGTCCTGAAGGCCCAGCTGGGCCGTCAGCCCCTGGAGCACGGAGTCGTCGATCACCTCACCGGCCACCCGCGACCGGATGATCTTGCGCACAGGATCGCCCGGGGTCACGTAGGGGATGAGGAAGACCAGGAAGGAGGCCAGCAGGACGGTCACCCCCAGGGTCGCCGCCCTGCGGGCGAGGAACAGCATCATCGAGATTCCGCGTGCTGCCGATGCCATCGACGTGCCGGCCGGGGTCACGAGGCGGGCTTCGTCGTCTCCGCCCGCAGCACGTACCGGGCCAGCGGATCCTGGGCGTGGTTCTGCAGGTCGGTGCGGACCGCGTCGATGGCCTGCTCGTTGACCAGCCACACGTTCGCGGCCTGCTCCTGGAGGATCTGCCCCGCCCGGGCGTAGAGCTGATAGCGCTGCTCGGTGTCGGCGGTCCCGGCGGCCTCGGCGATGAGCCTGTCGTACTCCTTGTCGCAGAAGTGGCTGATGTTGTAGCTGCCGTCGCAGGTGTAGTCGGCGGTGAGGAAGCCGATGGGGTCGGCGATGTCGATCAGGCGGTTGCGCTGGCTGAGCACCATGTCGTAGTCCCCGGCCAGCAGGTCCGGCTCCACCGCGGCATACTCGGCGGTCCGGATCGTCACCGGCACCCCGATGCTCTTCAGGTTCTCCTGGACGACGGTGGCCACGTCGGCGAACTCCGCCCGCTCGACGATCGCGATGATCTCCAGGGGCCGCTCCGCGGTGTACCCGGACGCGGCCAGCAGCTCCTTGGCCGCCTCCACGTCCTGCTGGGGCGTCTCCGCGCTCTCACCCGCCCAGGGCTCCGACGAGGCGAAGGGCCCGGTCCCCGGCAGCGCCGCCCCTTCGTAGACGCTGTCGGCCAGGGCCTCCAGATCCAGCGCCGAGCTGACGGCCTTCCGGAAGTCCACGTCGTCGAACGGGGCCCTCCCGTTGTTCATGTACAGCGTCGCGGTCCGCGGGGAGTCCGTCTTGAGGACCTCGACGTTCGAGTCCGCCTCCAGCGCGGGCAGGTTGGCGACCGGGATGGACAGGGAGACATCGGCCTCACCGGTCTGCACCTGCGTCGCCCGGGTCGCCCCGTCGGTGATGAAGCGCACCTCGGCCCCGGCCAGCTGCACCTGACCGCCCCAGTAGTTCTCGTTCCGGTCCAGTGTCAGGGACTGCTTGGGCTCTTCCGAGACCGGGGTGAACGGCCCGGTGCAGTGCCCGAACGGGTCCACCGCCTCGCCCTCGAAGGCGCCCGGAGCCAGCACGCCGGTGTTGACGCTGGCCAGGCGATAGGGAACCAGTGGACTCTCGGCCGGGGTGGTGATCCGCACCGTGCGGTCGTCGACCGCCTCGACGCCGCTGACCACGGTGGGGCTGAAGGCCCGGGCCGGGACCTCCGCGTCCAGGACGTTCTGCAGCGACGTCACCACCGTCTCCGCCGTGAGCTCGGTGCCGTCCTGGAACTGCACGCCCTCCCGCAGGGTGAAGTCCCACTCCGTGGGCGAGACCTGGTTCCACTCCGTGGCCAGCGACGGCACGATCTCACCTGCGGTCTCGTCGTACCGGGTCAGGGTCTCCAGGCACCCGGACAGGGAGAGGATGTAGGCGGCGTCGCTCTCCAGGGCCCAGTCCGCGACCGGGGCGCGGAAGTTGTCCACCACGATCCGCTGGTCGAGGTCCGCCACCTGCTCGCTCCCCCCGTTCCCACCGGTGAAGCCGCACCCTGACAGGGCGAGAGCGGCGACGAGACCCATTGAGACCGACGCCCGGAGCACAGCGCGCACAGAACCACCTAAGTTCAACGTCCCCGGACGGATCATCCGGGGACGACATGTGAATGATCGAGAAAATCCCCCGGGAAAGGTAAGGCACACCTAACCCTGAGATCCACTCGGCGGGACAAGGGGCGTCATGGAGATGCGCGGACTTCGGCTTCCGCGGCTCCTGTGCTATGCACGGCTCACCGGCCGTCCCCGCGGGCTGCGGGGACGGCCGGCGGGGACGGGGAGCTCAGAACTTTTCGCGGAAGGTCTCCCGCGCCAGCAGCGTGCACACGGTGGAGATCACGCCGAGCGCCACGATGTAGAGGCTGATGCCCCACGTCGCACCGTCCTGCGCGGCCAGGAGGGAGGCCGCGATGAGCGGCGCCAGGCCGCCCGAGAGCATCGCCCCGATCTGGTAGCCGATCGAGGTGCCGGAGAGCCGGACCTTGCTGCCGAACAGCTCGGAGAAGTACACCGCCTGCGGGCCGTAGACCATGTCGTGCAGGAAGTTGGCGCCGATGACCATGCCCACCGTCAGCCACAGGACGCTCTGGGTGTCCGCGATGACGAAGCTGAACGGGAAGTAGAGGGTGCCCAGCACGCACCCGGCCAGGTAGACGGGCTTGCGCCCCACCTTGTCGCTGAGCCAGGACCAGCCCGGGATGGTGAGGAAGCCGACCACCGAGGAGAACATGACGGCGTTGAGCCCCACCTGGTAGTCCATCTCCAGGGTGTCCCGGATGTAGGCGAGCATGAACACCGTGTAGATGTAGAAGACCGCGTTCTGGAACATCTTCATGCCGATGGTCAGCAGCAGGTTGCGCCAGTGGTGCACGATGACGTCCCGGGAGGGCTTCTCGGCCCGGGTGTCCGTGTCCACGAGCTCCTGGAAGACGGGGGACTCGGCCACCGACATCCGGATCACGATCCCGACGATGATCAGCACGGCCGAGAGCAGGAACGGGATGCGCCAGCCCCACTCGGTGAACGTTTCCTGGCCCAGGCCGCCGCTGACCAGCGCGAAGACCCCGGAGGAGATGAGCAGGCCGGCGGGGACGCCGAGCTGCGGGAAGCTGCCGAACAGCCCGCGCCGGCCCTCGGGCGCGTGCTCGACGGCCATCACCACGGCCGAGCCCCACTCCCCGCCCACGGCGAAGCCCTGGATCAGGCGCATGAGGCACAGCAGCGCCGGGGCCCACAGGCCGATGGCGTCGTAGGAGGGCAGCAGCCCGATCAGGAAGGTGCTGACGCCCATCAGGATCAGGGAGAGCATCAGCATGGTCTTGCGGCCGATCCGGTCGCCGTAGTGGCCGAAGATGAATCCGCCCAGGGGGCGGGCCGCGAAGCCCACCGCGTAGGTGGCGAAGGCCTTGACGACCCCGATGGCCGGGTCGTCGCCGGGGAAGAACACGGCCGGGAAGATCAGCGCGGCGGCCGTGCCGTAGAGGTAGTAGTCGTACCACTCGATGGTGGTGCCCACGAAGCTGCCGACGGCGACCTTGCGGGACTCCCGCCGGGTGTCCAGGGGTGCGTGACCGGGCGGTGCGGAGGGGGACGGTGACGTGGTGGTGCTCATGGATCGCCTTGCTCTCGGGGTGGGGATCGGGACGGGGATCGGGATGGGAATCGGAACGGGAGGGGAGCGGTGGTCAGGAGACGGTCTCGAGGAGGACCGCGAGGCCCTGCCCTCCGCCGCCGCACAGGGTCGCGACGGCGCGGCGGCCGCTGCGGGCGCGCAGGGCCCGGGCCGCGGTCAGCGCCAGCCGGAAGCCGCTGGCGCCCAGCGGGTGGCCGACGGCGACGGCCCCGCCGTGGACGTTGACGACGTCGCCGGGCACGCCGAGGTCCCGGGCGGAGGCGATGGCGACCCCGGCGAACGCCTCGTTGATCTCGTAGACGTCGACGTCCGCGGGGCCCAGGCCCTGGCGGTCGAGGACCTTGCGCACGGCCCGGGCCGGCTTCAGGTGCAGGCTGGTGTCGGGACCGGCCACGAACGCCCAGTCCACGATCCGTGCCAGGGGCACGGCCCCCGTGCGGTCGAGGACCTCCCCGGAGACCATCAGGCCGGCGCTCGCGCCGTCGGCGGTCTGCGAGGCGTTGCCCGCGGTGATGGTCCCGTCCGGGGTGAACGCGGGGCGCAGCCCGGCGAGCGCCTCGGGGGACGACTCCGCCCGCACGCCCTGGTCGTCGGTGTGGGAGGTGCCGTCGGGCAGCGCCACGGGCACGGTCTCGCCGCGCAGGAAGTCGCGGGCGGCGAGGGCCCGTGCGTGGGAGCCGTGGGCCCAGGCGTCCTGGTCCTCGCGGGTGATGCCGAGCTCGGCGTTGACCCGGTCCGAGACCACCCCCATGGAGCGGCCGGAGGCGACGTCGAGCAGTCCGTCGTGGAGGACGACGTCGACGTCCCCGCCGAGCCGGCCGCCGGTGGACATCGAGTCGAACCCGCCCACGAGGTAGGCGGCGCCCTCCCCGACGGCGATCCGGCGCGCGGCGTCGCAGACCGACTCCAGGGAGGCCAGGCAGACGCTGTTGAGGGTCAGCGCGGGCACCTCGGGGTCCACGCCGCCGGCCAGCGCCGCCGTCCGCGCGGGGTTCTGGCCGAGCCCCGCCTGGACGACGACGCCCAGCAGGGCGGCGTCCAGGGCGAGGTCCGGGTGCCGGTGCAGCAGCTGCGCGATCGGCAGCGCCCCGAGCTCGGTCGCGGTCAGGCCCGCGAGGGCCCTGCCGGTGCGCCCGAACGGGACGCGGACGCCGTCGAGCAGGTAGGCGGGGGCGCTCATCGGGGCCCTCCCGCCGGGGCCGCGGTGGGCAGGGCGTACTCGCCGACGGTCGTGAAGGAGATCCTGACGGGCAGGCCCACGGCGACGTCCGCCGGGGCGACGTCCCGGAGCACGCTCAGCATCGTGGGCCCCTCGGCGAGGGACAGGATGGCGACGACGTACGGGGCGGCGTCGGCCCAGCCGGGGTGCCCGGGCTTGTGGACCACGGTGAAGCTGCGGACCGTGGCCCGCCCCGAGGCCTCCCGCCACTGCAGGTCCTGGCCCCAGCAGTGCGGGCACAGGGCGCGCGGGTAGAAGACCCAGCGGTCGCAGCCGGGACAGTGCTGGAGCTCGAAGCGGCCCTCGGCGCACGCGTCCCAGAAGTGCCGGGTCTCCCCCGTCGGGGTGGGCGGGGGCACGGTCAGGGCGGACAGCTGCGCGGCGGTCAGCACGCGGGTCTCGCGGGAGAGGGTCATCGTGCGGCCTCCTGGGTGCCGAGGACCAGGGCGACGGCCTCGCTCATGGTCGCCCCGTTGCCCGTGACGAGGGCGAGGTGCGGGTCCGCGGCCTGGCGCCCGTGGGCGGTGCCGCGCAGCTGGTGGACGGCCTCGATGGCGTGGCTCATGCCGCCGGCGAGGTCGGCCTGGCCGCAGCCCAGCTGGCCGCCGTGCGGGTTGTAGGCGACGGGGCCGGTGTGGGAGAGGTCCCTGCCCTGCATCCACTGCGCGAACTCCCCGGGCCCGCACACCCCCGCGTCCTCGAGGGTGATCGCGGCCATCACGGTGTAGCAGTCGTAGACCGACAGCACGTCCAGCTCCGCCGGGGTGATCCCGGCCTGGGCGTAGGCCTGCTCCATGGACGGCTTGAGCGGCCCGCTGGTGAGGGAGGGCGACTGGCTCATGGCGCGGTGGGTCAGCTTCTCCCCCGCCCCGAGCAGGTGCACCGGGGCGTGCGGGAGGTCCATCGCGGCGGCCCGCTCGGGGCTGACGACGACGGCGGCGGTGGCCCCGGCCACCGGCATCACGATCTCCAGCAGGTGCAGCGGCTCGGCGATGAAGGGCGAGTCGAGGACGTCCTGCACGGTGGCGGGCGTGCCGTGGAAGATCGCGTGCGGGTTGTGCTGGGCGTTGGCCCGGGAGACGGCCGCGATCCGCGCGAAGTCGGCGTCGGTGGTCCCGTACCGGTCCATGTGGGCGGTCTTCAGGAAGGCGTAGGAGGTGTTGGCGCCGGAGGCCCCGAACGGGACGTCGAACTCCCGGATCGGGTTGCGGTTCGGCGAGCGCGGCGGCACGGGGTTGCGGTGGTTGCCGACCAGGCACAGCACGACCTCGGCCATGCCCGCGTCGATCGCGGCGGCCGCCCGCCAGAGCATGCCGGGCCCGGTGGCCCCGCCGAGGTCCACCACGTTCGCCGTGCGGGGCTGCAGGCCGAGGTACTCGGAGAGCATCGCCGGGACGTGCTGGGGGGTCTCGCCGACCTGGGGGCCCATCAGCAGCCCGTCGATCTCGTCCTTGCCGATGCCGGCGTCCTCGACGGCGAGCCTCGCCGCCCGGCCCAGCAGGCCCATGGTCGTGACGCCCTCGGTCCGGCGGACCGGCTCGAGCTCGCCCACGCCGACGATCGTGCCGCGCGGTGCTCCGGTGCCGCGGCTCATGCGAACAGCGCCCGGAACTCGTGGAGGGAGCCGGGGTTGGCCAGCGACGCCTCGTTCTTGACGGTCCCGCCGCCCGCGGCGGTGCGGGCGGCGCCCTCGACCTTCTTGCCGTTGAGGGTGTACGGGACCTCGGAGACGGCGAAGACGTGGGCGGGGACGTGCCGGGGCGAGGCCTGGGCGCGGATGTCCGCCTTCAGCTCCTTCGTGAACCCGGGGGTCAGCTCGTGGCCCTCGGCCATCACGAGGCACAGCACGACCTCCTCGTCGGTGCGGGCGGTGTGCCCGAAGACGAGGGACTCGGCGATCTCGGGGCGCTGGTCCACCACCCGGTAGATCTCCGCGGTGCCGATCCGCACGCCGTTGGGCTTGAGGGTCGTGTCCGAGCGGCCGTGGACGACGACGGAGCGGCGCGGGGTGAGCTCGGCGAGGTCGCCGTGGGTCCACACGTCCGGGCGCTCGGCGAAGTAGGTGTCGTGGTACCGGCGCAGCCCGCCGTCGCCGAGGAAGGTGAGGGGCATCGACGGGAAGGGCTCGGTGCACACGAGCTCGCCCTTCTCCCCCACCACCGGCGCGCCGCGGTCGTCGAGCACGCTCACCGCGTGCCCGAGGGCGACGCAGGTGATCTCCCCCCGGCGCACCGGGTGGAGGGGCGAGCCGAGCTGGAAGCAGCCGTGGATCTCGGTGCCTCCGCAGATGGAGGCGAAGACCATGTCCCGCTTCACCTCGGCGTACAGCCAGTCGTACTGCTCCGCGGAGACGGGGGCCCCGGCCGAGAGGACCGAGCGCAGGGCGCCCAGGTCGTGGTGCTCGCGGGGCGCGTACCCGGCGTCCATGAGGCCGCTCAGGTACCGGGGGCTCGTGCCGAAGTGGGTGAGCCCGGCGTCGTCGGCCATCCGCCACAGGTGCCCGCAGTCCACGGTGCCGTCCGGGAGGCGGGGCGAGGGGTTGCCGTCGATGAGCACCACGGCCGCCTCGGCGGCCAGGACGGACACGACCCAGGCGTACATCATCCAGGCGGTGGAGGTGAACCAGGAGTGCACGTCGCCCGGGCGGACGTCCCCGTGCAGGACGTGCTCCTTGAGGTGCTGGAGCAGGACCCCGCCGGCGCTGTGCACGATGGCCTTGGGCAGGCCCGTGGTGCCGGAGGTGAACATGATCAGGCCCGGGGCGTCGAACGGGAAGCGCTCGAGCGTCAGGGCGGAGGTCTCGTCCGTGAACTGCTCGTCCCACCGCGGGGAGCCGACCAGGACGAGGTCGGGCGCCGTCCCGAGGCGGGCGACGACCTCCTCCGCCTTGGCCCGCACGTCGAAGTCGCGGCCGTTGTAGGCGTAGCTCTGCGCGGCGACCACCACGGACGGGGCCACCTGGCCGATCCGGTCGACCAGCCCGGCCACCCCGAAGTCGGGCGAGCAGCCGGCCCAGGCGGCGCCCAGGGACAGGGTGGCGATCATCGTGGTGAGGTTCTCGACGGTGTTGGGCAGGATGCCGGCCACGACGTCGCCCTCGCCGACCCCCGCCGCCCGCAGCCCGGCCTGGACGGCCGCGACCCGCCCGCGCAGCTGCGCCACGGTGAGGCGGGTGTGGATCCCGGTCTCGTCCGCGGCGAGCACCGCGAGCCGGCCGGGCTCGCCGCGCAGCAGGTTCTCGGCCACGTTGAGCCGCCCGTGGGGGAAGTACCGGGTCCCGAACATGCGCCCGTGCCGCAGGGAGGGCAGCTGGTCGAGGTCGGCGCCCTCGGTCCGGGGCGGCTGCTCCACGACGTCGCCCTTGTCCCCGAGCACGCCCGTGAAGTCCCACAGGGCGTCCCAGAACTCGTCCCGCCGGGACACCGACCAGCCGTGCAGCTCGTCGTAGCGGCGGGGGTCGAACCCGTTGGCGAGGGCGAAGCGGGCCAGCGCGGAGTCGCTGAAGGCGGAGTCCGGGGGCGTCCAGAGCGTGGCGGGACCGGGCTGGGTCATGGGGCGGGGTGCGCCTTTCCTGAGCTGATCTGCCCCGTGGCCCGGAGCCCCGTCCGGGGGCGCCGTGCAGATCCGGCGCGGGAGGGCGCCGTACTTGCCGCAGGCGGTGTGCGCTGCGGCCCGATCCTCATCTGGGGCACCCCGCTACGGGAGAGGGTTGCCGCCCGGCCAGCCAGAGCTTCGCGCCGGGTCTCATGATCGTTGAACCGGGGACCAGACTAGGCCACGGCGCGGGGGCGTGTCAGATCGCGGTCACCGGGCGTCACCCCCGGTTGGCGCGAAACGGTCCGGGCGGCGACAATGGATGCCAGCCATCCCGAGCGGCAGAGAGACCTGGATCGACGACGCCGCAGCAACCGAGGCCGACGTCGCAGGCCGCACGGTGCTACCGCCAGGACCGATGGAGCAGCGCACGCCCGGCACCCCCGCCGGGGCCCTCCTCCGCCCGGGACCGACCAGCGGCACGACTCGCACGAGGAGCACCTCTCCATGGCCGACCACCAGTTCGGGTTCCGCACCCGCGCCCTGCACGCCGGCGGCACGCCCGACGCCGAGCACGGCGCCCGCGCGGTCCCGATCTACCAGACCAGCTCGTTCGTCTTCAAGGACGCCGACGACGCCGCGAACCTGTTCGCGCTGCAGAAGTACGGCAACATCTACTCCCGCATCGGCAACCCGACCGTCGCCGCGCTCGAGGAGCGCATCGCCTCCCTCGAGGGCGGCATCGGCGCCGTGGCCACCGCCTCCGGCATGGCCGCCGAGTTCCTGACCTTCGCGGCGCTCGCCCAGGCCGGGGACCACATCGTGGCCTCCGCGCAGCTCTACGGCGGCACCGTCACGCAGCTGGACGTCACGCTGCGCCGCTTCGGCGTGGACACCACGTTCGTGCCCGGCACGGACCCCGAGGACTACCGGGCCGCCCTGCGCCCGAACACGAAGGCCGTCTACACCGAGATCGTGGCGAACCCCTCCGGCGACATCGCCGACCTGGAGGGCCTCGCCGAGGTCGCGCACGCCGCCGGCGTCCCGCTGGTCGTCGACGCGACCCTCACCCCGCCGTACCTGATCCGGCCGATGGAGCACGGCGCGGACATCGTCATCCACTCCGTCACCAAGTTCCTGGGCGGCCACGGCACCACGCTGGGCGGCGTCGTCGTCGAGTCGGGGCGCTTCGACTGGGGCAACGGGAACTTCCCGTCCATGACCGAGCCCGTCGCGTCCTACAACAACGTCTCCTGGTGGGGGAACTTCGGCGAGTACGGCTTCCTCACCAAGCTGCGCTCGGAGCAGCTGCGGGACATCGGCCCGGCCCTGTCCCCGCAGTCCGCGTGGAACCTGCTGCAGGGCGTCGAGACGCTGCCGCAGCGCATGGACGCCCACCTGCTCAACGCGAAGGCCGTGGCCCGGTGGCTGAGCGAGGACCCGCGGATCTCCTACGTCAACTACGCGGGCCTGCCCGAGCACCCGCACCACGAGCGGGGGCGGAAGTACCTCCCCCTGGGCGTGGGCTCCGTGTTCGCCTTCGGGGTGACCGCCACCGGCGAGCTGACCGGGCGTCAGGTCGGGGCGCGGTTCATCGAGAACCTGCAGCTGGCCAGCCACCTCGCCAACATCGGGGACGCCCGCACCCTGGTGCTGCACCCCGCGTCCACCACCCACCAGCAGCTCACCGCCGAGCAGCTGCTGCAGGGCGGCGTGGGCGAGGACCTCATCCGCATCTCCGTGGGCCTGGAGGACCCCGAGGACATCCTCTGGGACCTCGACCAGGCCCTCACCGCGGCCACCGGGCTCTCCCGGGAGGCCACCGACGCCACCGCCGAAGGAGCGCTCCGATGACCGTCGAGACCCGCACGTGGAACGGCCCCTCCGCCCCGGAGCGGCTGAGCATCCTGCGCCGCACCGAGTCGATCGCGATCGTGGGGGCCTCCAACAAGCCCTCGCGGGCGTCGTACTTCGTGGCGACCTACCTCCAGTCCTCCTCGCCGTACCGGGTGTACTTCATCAACCCGGTGCTCGACGAGATCCTGGGCCAGCCGGTGTACAAGTCCCTCGCCGACCTCCCCGAGACCCCGGACCTGGTCGACGTCTTCCGCAAGCACGACGACCTGCCGGGCGTGGCCCAGGAGGCCGCGGAGGCCGGCGCGAAGACCCTCTGGCTGCAGCTGGGCTCCTGGAACGAGGACGCCGCGCGCATCGCGGAGGACGCCGGGCTGGACGTGGTCATGGACCGCTGCGTGAAGATCGAGCACGCCCGCTTCCACGGCGGCCTGCACCTGGCCGGCTTCAACACCGGGGTGATCTCCTCGAAGCGGCAGGTCCTCGCCTAGCTGTATCCCCAGCGGCCTCCCCCCCTCGGCCGGGTGAGCGCCCGTGCGAAGAGCGCCACCGGGAGGATCCCGGTGGCGCTCTTCTCGTGGCCTCTGCGTGCTCGGGGGAAGAGCTACCGGGTCTTCTCCAGCGCCAGCTCGTCCCAGTAGGCGCGGGTGGTCACCACGTCGGTGCCGTCCCAGGCGCCCAGCCCGGACAGGCCCGGGACGTCGCCGCTGTGGAAGATGGGCTCCACGCCCTGCCCGCGCTGGGCCTCGTAGTTCTTCAGCACGCGGGTGGCGACGCCCGCGAGCAGGACCAGCGCGACGAGGTTGATCGTGGCCATGAAGGCCATGAACAGGTCCGCCAGGGACCAGACGAGGTCCAGGGCCACGACGGCGCCGCCGAAGACGAACACCAGCACCAGCAGGCGGTAGCCCGTCATGACGGCCTTCGAGCCGCTGAGGAAGCGGATGTTGGACTCGCCGTAGTAGTAGTTGCCGATCACCGAGGTGAAGGCGAAGAGGAAGATCGCGACCGTCAGGAAGTGGACGGCCCACCCGCCCAGCTGCAGGGCCAGCGCGGACTGCGTCAGGGACGCGCCCTCCCGCCCCCCGAACTCGGGGTTCGACAGCAGCACGATGAACGCGGTGATCGAGCAGATGATCCAGGTGTCGAAGTACACGCCCAGGGCCTGGAGGTAGCCCTGCTTGGCGGGGTGGGAGACGGAGGCGGTGGCGCCGGCGTTGGGGGCCGAGCCCATGCCGGCCTCGTTGGAGAACAGGCCGCGCTTCATGCCCTGGATGATGACCCCGATCAGGCCGCCGGTGACGAACTCGCGGATGCCGAAGGCGCCCCCGAGGATCTGGCCGAGGACCGCGGGGACCTCGCCGATGTTCAGCACGACCACGAGCAGCCCGAGCAGGATGTAGAGCACCGCCATGATCGGCACGACGATCTCGGAGACCGCCGAGATCCGGCGGATGCCGCCGAAGATGATCGCGGCGGTCAGGCCCACGAGCACCGCGCCGACCAGGATCCGGAACCACAGGGTCTCGGTGGCGGCCATGTCGACGCCGAAGGACCCGCCGAGGGCGTCCACGATCGAGTTGGACTGCACGGAGTTGAACACGAAGCCGTAGGTGATGGTGATGATCACCGCGAACAGCAGGCCCATCCACCGGGCCCCGATGCCGCGCTCCATGTAGTAGGCGGGCCCGCCCACGTAGCCGGTGGGCGCCTTGATCTTGTAGAGCTGGCCCAGCAGGGACTCCACGAAGGCGCTGGCCGCGCCGATGCCGGCGATCACCCACATCCAGAACACGGCGCCGGGCCCGCCGAGGCTGATGGCGATCGCGACGCCGGCGATGTTGCCCGTGCCCACCCTGGAGGCCGCCGAGACGGTGAAGGCGCGGAACGCGGAGATGCCCTTCTTGCCGTCCTCGGCCAGGCCGGGCTTGTCGTTGAGCACCTTGAACATCTCCGGGATCGACCGCAGCTGCACCACGCCGGTGCGCGCGGTCAGGTACAGACCCACCCCGATGAGGACGGCGAACACCACGTTCCACACCCAGCCGCCGAGGGTGCCCACGAACTCGGTCAAGAGATCCATTCCAACTCCGAACTGTGACGGACGCGGCCCCGGACGCGGGTCTGCGGGTGCCGCGTGAACGACAGGGACGCCCTGTTGGGCGCGCTATCGGCACAGCCTAGTGGAGGTGACGCACGTCTCCGACCCCGGCGCGGGACGGAGCGGGGGATCGGTCAGTCGACGACCCGCACCGCTCCCTTGTCAGCGGAGGTCACCATGGAGGCGTAGGCGCGCAGGGCCTTGGAGACCTGGCGCTCGCGCGGCTTCGTGGGCGCCCACGGCGCCTCGCCCTTGGCCTGGCGGCGGGCGGCGAGGGTCGCGTCGTCGACGTCGACCCGCAGGACCCGGCGGGCGACGTCGATCTCGATCCGGTCGCCGGTCTCGATCAGGCCCACGGCCCCGCCGGCCGCGGCCTCCGGGGAGATGTGCCCGATGGACAGCCCCGAGGTGCCGCCGGAGAAGCGGCCGTCGGTGATCAGCGCGCACTCCCGGCCCAGGCCGAGGCCCTTGAGGTAGGACGTGGGGTAGAGCATCTCCTGCATGCCCGGCCCGCCCTTCGGGCCCTCGTGGGTGATCACCACGATGTCCCCGGGCTGCACGTTCTTGGAGAGGATCTCGAACACGGCCTCGTCCTGGGACTCCACCACGAACGCCCGGCCGACGAAGTGGAACAGCTCCTCGTCGATGCCGGCGGTCTTGATGACGGCGCCGTCCTCGGCGATGTTGCCGTAGAGGATGGCGAGCCCGCCGTCCTTCGTGTAGGCGTGCTCCACGGAGCGGATGCAGCCGTTCTCGGCGTCGAGGTCCAGGGACTCGAACTCGTTGGCGGTGGAGAACGCCTGGGTGGTGCGCACCCCCCCGGGGGCGGCGTGGAAGAGCCGCCGCGCGCGCTCGGAGGAGCTGCCGCTGCGGACGTCCCACTCGTCGAGCCAGGTGGCCATGTCCGGGGCGTGCACGGTGTGCACGTCCTCGTTGAGCAGCCCGCCGCGGCGCAGCTCCCCCAGGATGGCGGGGATGCCGCCGGCGCGGTGGACGTGCTCGATGTGGAACTTCGTGGAGTTCGGCGCCACCTTGCACAGGCAGGGCACCTTGCGGGAGAGGGCGTCGATGTCCGGCAGGGTGAAGTCGACCTCGCCCTCCTGGGCGGCGGCGAGGATGTGCAGGATCGTGTTGGTCGACCCGCCCATGGCGATGTCCAGGGCCATGGCGTTCTCGAACGCGGCCTTCGTGGCGATGCTGCGGGGCAGGACGGACTCGTCGTCCTGGTCGTAGTAGCGCCGGCACAGGTCCACCACGCGGCGGCCGGCCTCGAGGAACAGCTCCCTGCGGGCCACCTGGGTGGCCAGGGTGGTGCCGTTGCCGGGCAGGGACAGGCCCAGCGCCTCGGTGAGGCAGTTCATGGAGTTGGCGGTGAACATGCCCGAGCAGGACCCGCAGGTGGGGCAGGCGTTGCGCTCGATCTGGCCCAGCTGCTCGTCGGTGATGGACTCGTCGGCGGCCAGGGCGATGGCGTCCACGAGGTCGAGGCGGTGCTCCACCACGCCCTCGACGGCCTCGCCGGACTCCATGGGGCCGCCGGAGACGAAGACCACGGGGATGTTCAGGCGCAGGGCGGCCAGGAGCATGCCCGGGGTGATCTTGTCGCAGTTGGAGATGCACACCAGGGCGTCGGCGCGGTGGGCGTTGACCATGTACTCCACGGAGTCCGCAATGATGTCGCGGGAGGGCAGGGAGTAGAGCATGCCGTCGTGGCCCATCGCGATGCCGTCGTCGACCGCGATCGTGTTGAACTCCTTGGTCACGCCCCCGGCCTCGCGGACCGCGGAGGAGACGAGGTCGCCCATGTCCTTGAGGTGGACGTGGCCCGGGACGAACTGGGTGTACGAGTTGGCGATCGCGATGATCGGCTTCCCGAAGTCGTCGTCGCCCATGCCGGTCGCGCGCCACAGGGCGCGGGCGCCGGCCATGTTGCGGCCGTGGGTCGAGGTGCGGGAGCGCAGCTGGGGCATGGCGGTGCTCGTTCTCCTTGCGTGAGGGTCGGGACGCGGCCGGCCGGCCGGGCCCGCACGGGGCCCGGGGACGCGGTCTCGGCCGCCTGGAGTCCGTTCCCGAGAATACGCCTCACGATCGCGACGCATCTGTTTCTGGACGCCCGTCTCACCATGTGGTCCCCTGCGGGGCCTCCTAGACTGGGGCGGACCACCGTCGGCCGAGAGGGACGCCATGAGCACCGCACCACTTCCGCCACGACCCCGGGACCTGGAGCGGGGAGGCTTCGGCGTCCGGGCCGAGGAGGCCCTCGACCCGCTCGTGCTCGCCCTCGACGTCGGCTCGACCGGCAGCCGCGGCGGGCTCTTCGACGCGACCGGCACCCCCGTGCGCGGCTGGCGGCACAAGGTCGAGCACGAGTTCACGACGGCCGCGGACGGCACGTCGGTGATCGACCCGGACCAGGTGGTCGACGAGATCGCCCGCATCCTGGACCTGGTCCTGGCGGACCCGTCGCTCGCCGGGCGGGTGGCCGGGGTCGCCCTGGACACCTTCTCCTCCTCGCTCGTGGGCGTCGGCGACGACGGCGCGGCGCTCACCCCGTGCTTCACCTACGCCGACTCCCGGTGCGCGCCCCAGCTCGCGGCCCTGCGCGAGGAGCTCGACGAGACCGAGGTGCAGCAGCGCACCGGCGCGCGGCTGCACACCTCCTACCTCGCCCCGCGGCTGCGCTGGGTGCGCGAGACCGACCCCGGCACGTGGTCCCGGGTGCGCCGCTGGATGTCCCTGGGCGAGTACGTGCACCTGCGCCTGCTGGGCACGGCCCGCGCGGGGACCTCCGTCGCCGCGTGGACCGGGCTGCTCGACCGCCGGACCGGCCGGTGGGACGAGGCCCTGCTCGCCGCGTGCGGGCTGGAGCCCTCCCGGCTGAACGAGATCGCGGACCCCCAGGACCCGCTGTTCGAGGTCGGCCCGTCCGCCGCCCGGCGCTGGCCGGCCCTGCGCGGCGCCGTCTGGTTCCCGCCCGTGGCCGACGGCCTGAGCGCGAACCTGGGCTCGGGCGGCACCGGGCCCTCCACCATGGTCGTCTCGCTGGCCACCTCCGGCGCGGTGCGCGTGCTGCTGCCCGAGATCCCCGAGCGGCTGCCGACCGGGCTGTGGTGCTACCGCGTGGACGCCCGGCGCTGCCTGCTGGGCGGGGCGCTCAACGACGTCGGGCGCGCGGTCCAGTGGCTGGAGCGGACCGTCGCGCTGCCGGAGGGCACGACGCTCCAGGACGTGGCGTCGGCCGACGTCGCCGCGGGGACGCCGGCGGTCCTGCCCTTCTTCACGGGCGAGCGCTCCACCGGCTGGGCCGGCGGGGCGCGGGCCGTGCTCGCCGACGTCACCGCCTCGCACGGCGGCGCCGACCTCGCCCGGGGCGTGCTCGAGGGCATCGCGGTCTCCTACGGGCGGGTCGCCGACCAGCTCTCGGAGGCGGCCCCTGGCATCGAGCGGGTCGTGACCTCCGGGGGGCTCGCGCGGGAGATGCCGGGGATGCTGCAGCTCCTGGCGGACGTCCTCGGCACCCCGGTGGTCCGCGCCGACCTCAAGCGCGCCACCCTGCGGGGCACGGCGATGCTGGCCCTGGAGACCCTGGCCGTGGGCGTGCCGGCGGCCGACCCGCCCCAGGGGGACGAGCACCGCCCGGTCGCGGAGCGGGCGGAGCACTACCGCGGCGCCCGGGCCCGGTTCGAGGAGCTCTACGGGGCGCTCGTCCGCTGACCCGTCCCGCCCGAGGGCAGGGCCCCCAGGAGGGGGACGGCCAGCTCCGCCAGGTGGGCGCGGTTGCCGCGCTCGACCGGCGTCGGCTCCGCCGGCCACGCTCCCAGGACCGTGCCGAGGGCGTCGAGCCCGCGTGCGGCGAGCGCCTCGAGCGTGAGCTCCGTGTGGTTGAGGGTGCCGAGGCCCGCCCGGACCACGACGACGACGCCGCTGTCCGGCTGCCCCTGCTCCCGCAGCAGCAGGGCGAGGTCGGCGAGGGTCCGCCGGTCCTCGTCCAGCTCCACGAGCAGACCGCCGCTGCCCTCGACGAGCACGTGGTCGTGCCGGAGCGCCAGCTCCGCGACCCGCTCGGCGTGCGCCTCCAGGGGCAGCAGCCCGACGCGGTCCAGCGCCGCGGCCGGACGGGGGGCCATGGGCTCGGTGAGACGCTGGCCCTCCCCCACCACCACGGAGCCGGCGCCCGCGCCGAACCGCTCCACGAGCCGCAGCACCGTCGCGGCGTCGCCGGGCTCGTCGGGCCCCACCCCCGTCTGGACGGGCTTGTGCACGGCGACGGAGCGGCCGAGCCGGGCCAGGGCGGCGGCGAGGGCCGCGACGGTCCACGTCTTGCCCACGTCGGTGTCGGTGCCGGTCACCAGGACGACGCGCGGCAGCGCGGCCACGCGCCGCGGGTCCAGCCACGGGGAGGCACGGGTCGGGGGCGCGCTCACCGGTCCCTCCCCCGGCGCGCGGGCGGGCTGTGGACGGGGACGGCCAGCGGCGCGGCGAAGGACAGCAGCTCGAGCCGCGGCGCGTCGCCGGGGCGGCCCGCGAGCCGGGCGTCCGGCAGGGCGCGGGCGACCTCCTCGACGATCCAGGCGCTCTCGGCCCGCGCCAGCCGGTCCCCGAGGCACCGGTGCAGGCCGTGGCCGAACGCGAGCTCCGGGCCGCCGCCGTGGCCGGAGAGGTGGAGCAGGAGCTCGGTGCCGGCGGGGAGCGGCTGCCCGCCCAGGCTCGTCGCGGCGGGGCACGCCCGCCGCCAAGTGGGCACGGAGGAGTCGCGGGCCAGGGCCTCCCGCACCGGCCCCGAGGCGTCGGCGGCCGCGGCCCGCCACGAGTCCGGCTCGGCCAGCGCCCGCTGCAGCACGGTGTTGACGAGCAGGCCCGTGGTGGCCTGTCCGGCGATCACGAGGAAGAAGGCCAGCGAGCGCAGCCGGGCCGTGTCGGTGCCCGCGGCGGCGAGGGCCCCGAACACCGTGCCCGGGTCCTCGCGGGTGTCCTCCACGACCTCGCGGAGCCAGCCGTAGAGGGCGGCGGCGGAGCGGGCCAGCTCCACCTGCTCCTGCGGCGCGGGCCGGCCCCAGAACAGGGTCAGCCCGTCGAGGCTCCAGCGGTGCAGCGTGCCGTCGTCGGGCATCGGCCCGATCCCGGTGGTCCGGGCGAGCACGGCGGCCGGCACGGACCGGCCCACGCGGGCCAGGTCCCCGCTCCCCCCGGGCAGCTCGCGCGCCACCGCGGCGCGGGTGAGCTCCCGGACGGACTCCTCCTGCGCCGCGACCCGGGCCGGGGAGAAGAACCGGGCGACGACGCGCCGCACCGACCGGTGCGACTGGCCCGTGGCGCTGGCCAGGACGGGCGGCAGCGCGAACCCGGCCCGGGCCAGGACGCGCAGCGCCTCGGGGCACAGGGGCTCGACCGCGGTGAGGGCGTTGGTCGGCTCGAAGGCGTCGGCGCGGCGCAGGACCTCGCGGACGAGGTCGGGGTCGTGCACGTGGTGGTAGCGGATCACGGGCGGACCCCCCGCAGGGTCTGCCGTGGAGCGTCCGCCACGGCCTCCCGCACGACCTCCCGCACGGCGCCCAGCGCGGCGGCGAGGGCGTCCGGGTCGAGGTCGGTCCGGGCGGTCAGCCGCAGCCGCGACACGCCGTCGGGCACGGAGGGCGGGCGGAAGCACCCGACCAGGACCCCGCGGGCCCGCAGCCGCTCCGCGGCCCCGGCCGCGGCGGCCGCGGAGGGCATCGGCAGGGACTGCACGGCGCCGGCGGAGACCTCCGTCCCGCACCCGGCGGCGATGGTCCGGGCGTGACGGTGCACGGCGGCGGGCAGGGCGGGCTCGGCGGCGACCACCCGGCACGCCGCCGCGGCGGCGGCGGCCGGGGCCGGGGCCAGGCCGGTGTCGAAGACGAAGGGACGGGCCGTGTTCACCAGGTGCTCCCGCAGCGCCTCCGGGCCCAGGACGGCGCCGCCCTGCGCCCCGAGCGCCTTGGAGAGCGTGACCGTGACCGCCACGTGCTCGTCCCCGGCCAGCCCGGCCGCGTGCACGGCACCCCGGCCGTTCCCGGCCACGCCCAGCCCGTGCGCCTCGTCGACGACGAGCAGCGCGTCGTGCTCCCGGCACGCCGCGGCGAGCTCGGCCAGCGGAGCGGCGTCCCCGAGCACGGAGTAGACGGACTCGACCACCACCACGGCGCGGGGTTCCCGGCGACCGGCCAGCGCCGCGCGCACCGCCGCGACGTCGTGGTGGCCCACGACGGTCACCGGCGAGCGGGAGAGCCGGGCGCCGTCGACGAGCGAGGCGTGGACGTGGGCGTCGGTGACCAGCAGCGTGCCGGGATCGCCCAGGGCCGCCAGCAGGCCGGTGTTGGCGGCGTAGCCGCTGGAGAAGACCAGCGCGGACTCCCGTCCGGTGAGCTCGCACAGCTCGCCCTCGAGCCGCCGGTGCACGGGGGTGGTGCCGACGACCAGGCGTGACGCCCGGGCCCCGGCGCCGAAGCGGTCCAGGGCCTCGCGGGCGGCCGCGAGCACGCGGGCGTCCCGGGAGAGCCCGAGGTAGTCGTTGGAGGCGAGGTCGAGCGCGCCCTCGGGCGCCGGGCGGTCCTCCCGGACCATGCTCCGGGCCCGCCGGACGCGGGCCCGGTCGGCGAGCCACGCCCCGAGCGCGGTCACCGGGCGGCCCCGGCGGCCACCGTGCCGGGCGCGGCAGCGGAAGCCTCGTCGGGTGCGGCGCCGGGCAGCTCGTCGGGTGCGGCGCCGTGCGGGAGGGCGGGCTCCGGGGCGGCCGTGGCCACGGCGGCCACGACCGCCCGCCCGATCTGCCGGACCTCCTCGGCCGTCGCCACGTACGGGGGCATCGTGTAGACGAGGTCGCGGAACGGGCGCAGCCAGACCCCGTGCTCGAGGGCGGCGCGGGTCAGCGCGGCGCGGTCGGCGGGGGCCCGGAGCTGGACGACCCCCACGGCCCCGATCGTCCGCACGTCCCGCACGCCGGGCAGCTCCCGCGCCGGGGCCAGGGACGCCCGCAGGGCCGCGTCCGCCCGGGCCACGTCCTGCTGCCACGAGCCGGCCAGCAGGTCCAGCGACGCGCAGGCCACGGCGCACGCGAGCGGGTTGCCCATGAAGGTGGGTCCGTGCATCAGCGCCCGCAGCTCCGACGCCGAGATCACGTCCGCCACCCGCCGCGCCACGACCACCGCGGCCAGGGACAGGTAGCCGCCGGTCAGGGCCTTGCCCACGCACAGCACGTCGGGGACCACGCCCGCGTGCTCGCACGCGAACCAGCGGCCGGTGCGGCCGAAGCCGGTGGCGATCTCGTCGGCGACCAGCAGCAGCCCGTGCCGGTCCGCGACCTCGCGCAGCACCCGCAGGCACTCGGGGGCGTACACGCGCATGCCGCCCGCCCCCTGCAGGACCGGCTCGACGACGACCGCGGCCAGCTCCCCCTCGTGGGCGGCCGCGGTGTCCCGCACCTGCGCGGCCCAGCGCGCGACGGCCTGCTCGTCCGTGGTCCACGTGCCGTCGGCGGCCACCGAGGCGGCCGGGGGCGCGGCCACGAAGACCTGCTCGGCGACGAGCCCGGAGAACCGCGCGTGCATCCCGTCGACGGGGTCGCAGACGCCCATCGCCCCGGTGGTGTCCCCGTGGTAGCCGCCGCGGACCGTCAGCATCTTGCGCCGCCGCGGCCGTCCGCGGGCCGCCTGGTACTGCACCGCGAGCTTGAGCGCGACCTCCACGGAGACCGAGCCGGAGTCCGCCAGGAACACGTGGTCGAGGCCCTCGGGGGTGAGCGCCGCGAGCCGCTCCGCGAGCTCCACGGCGGGCGCGTGGGTCAGCCCGCCGAACATCACGTGCGAGAAGCGCTGCACCTGCTCGAGCATGGCGCGGTCCAGCACGGGGTTGCGGTAGCCGTGGACGGCGCACCACCAGGAGGACATCCCGTCGAGCACCTCGAGGGCGCGCCCGTCCGGGGCGCGCAGGCCCAGCCGGACGCCCTGCGCGTGCTCGACGGCGTACGGCAGCTCCCCGTCCAGCGCCTCGTAGGGGTGCCACAGCAGGCCGTGGTCGCGCTGCGCGAGCCCGCCCCGCTCAGGCATTCGGGGCCAGCTCCGTGCCCGCCCCGCGCCGCCGCAGCGCCGGCTGCTCCGCGTCCGCGGCGGCCGGCGCGGCGTCGCCGTCGTCCGTGGCCTCCTGGCCGAGGACCGTGAAGCCGCCGTCGCGGATCATCTCGAGGTCCGCCGCGGCGGCCTGGCCCTCGCTGGTGAGGTAGTCGCCCAGGAACAGGGAGTTGACCACGTGCAGGGCCAGCGGCTGGAGGGAGCGCAGGTGCATCTCCCGCCCGCCGGCCATGCGCAGCTCCTGGCCGGGGCACGCGAAGCGCACCACGGCCAGGATCCGCAGGGAGCGCTGGGGGGTCAGCTCCCAGGTGCCCTCGAGCGGGGTGCCGTCGAAGGGGATGAGGAAGTTGACGGGGATCGAGTCGGAGCCCAGGTCCCGCAGCGCGAGGACGGCGTCCACGAGCTCCTCGTCCGTCTCGGTCATCCCCACGATCAGCCCCGAGCACGGGGACAGGCCCGCCTCCTGCGCCCGGTGCACGGTGTCCACGCGGTCCTGGAAGGTGTGGGTGGTGCAGATGTCCTCGTAGTTGGCCTCGGCGGTGTTGAGGTTGTGGTTGTAGGCGTCCACCCCGGCCGCGCCGAGGGCCTCGGCCTGGCCGTCCTTGAGCAGCCCCAGGCAGGCGCAGACCTCGACGCCCGGGTGCTCGGTCTTGAGCGCCTCGACGATCCCCGCGACCTTCCCGACCTCGCGGTTCGAGGGGCCGCGGCCGCTGGCCACCAGGCAGACCCGGGAGGCCCCGCCGCGGATGCCGTGCTCGGCCTGCTCGACCGCCTGCTCGGGGCTCAGCCACGAGTAGCGCAGGATCCCGGTGCCGGCGTTGAGCCGCTGCGAGCAGTACCCGCAGTCCTCGGGGCACAGCCCGGACTTGAGGTTGACGAGGTAGTTGACCTTCACGCTCGTGCCGAAGTGGTGGCGGCGCAGCCGGGAGGCGGCGGCGACGAGGTCCAGCAGTTCCTCCTCGGGGGAGTTCAGCAGGGCGAGGGCCTCGTCACGGGTGAGCGCGTGACCGGCCAGGACGTCGTCGGCGAGCGCCGCATAGTTCTTGAACACCGTTCAATCATTGAACGGTGTTCAGGGATCCGTCAACTCCGGGACCTCCGACGCTGCCCTTCCGGGGGACCGGCCCCGGGTGGACCATGAGGGGATGGACCGGGTGCTGCTCGGGTGCGGCGTGGTGGCCGGACCCCTCTTCGTGGGCGTGTTCCTGCTCACCGGCGCCCTGCGGCCCGCCTACGACCCCCTGCGGCACCCGGTGAGCCTGCTCGCGCTGGGCCCCGGCGGGTGGGTCCAGTCGGTGAACTTCTGTGTCAGCGGCCTGCTCTACCTGGCGTTCGCGGCGGGACTGTGGCGCACCCACGGCCCGTGGGCCGCCACGCGGGCGGGCATCGTCCTCGTGGCGGCGACGGCGGCAGGGCTCGTGGGCGCCGGGATCTTCCCCACGGATCCCGTCAGCGGCTACCCGCCGGGCACTCCCGACCGGATGACCGGTCGCAGCGGGCCCGCGGCCCTCCTGCACGACCTCTCCTCGGCGCCCGTCTTCCTGGGGCTGCCGGTCGCCATGCTGCTGTGGGCCCGGGCCTTCCGGCGCCGGGGCCGGCAGGGGTGGGCGGTGGGCTCGGCCGGGTGCGCCGCGGCCGTGCTCCTCGCGTTCGTCCTCGCCGGCGCCGGGTTCGCCCAGGCGCCGGCCCTCGTGCACCTCGGCGGGCTCTTCCAGCGCGTCTCGATCTCGGTGGGGATGGGATGGCTGACGGCACTCGGCGCCGGGGCGCTGCGAGCGGCGCGGGCCGGGCCCCCGTGAGCCCGGCCCTCGGCCGGCCCGCGGCGGCGAGACCGCCGGGTGGCGCGGTCCGGTTCAGGCGGCGCGCTCCAGCTCCAGGAGGGCGGTCTTGGCGTCCAGGCCGCCGATGTACCCGCCGGGCCCTCCGTCGGCGCGCAGCACGCGGTGGCAGGGCACGACCACGGGCAGCGGGTTCGTCGCGCACGCCGTGCCCACGGCCCGCACGGCCCGCGGGCTGCCCACGCTCCGCGCGACCTCCCCGTAGGAGCTGGTGCGCCCGTAGGGGATCTGCGGCAGGTGCCGCTGCACCCTCTGCCGGAAGCCGCGGGAGAGCGTGAGGTCCAGCGGGAGGTCGAAGCCGGTGCGCTCCCCGGCGAAGTACTCCTCGAGCTGCCGGACGGCCGCCTCCAGCCGGTGCGGGGCGCGCAGGACCCGGAGGCTGATCCGCTCCGCCAGCTCGGCGAGGACCCTATCGTGGCCCTCCCGCTCGTAGGCCACCCGCACGAGGCCCGTCGGGGTCGCGGCGAGCAGCAGCGTCCCCACCGGGGTGCCGGTCGTGGTGTAGGCGACGTCGAGGATCCCGGCCTCGTCGGCGAGGGCCTCCAGGTTCCGGTGCAGCGCGGCGAGCGCGCGGTCGCCGGGAGCGGTGCGGGCGAGCAGGGCGGACGGGCCCGGCCCACCGAGGGCGAGGTCGAGGGCGAGGTCGAGGGCGAGGTCGAGGCCGTCGGTGGGGGCGCTCATCGGGTGGCTCCTTTCGCAGGGGTGTCCGTCAGGACCGCGCGCAGGGTCCTCATGCCGTCGGCGGCGGCGCGGCGGGCGGCCTCCGTCGTCCCGCCCAGGAGGAGGGCGACCTCCCGGTAGGGCAGCCCGCCCAGGTGGTGGTAGGCCACCGCTCTGCGCTGCTTGTCGGGCAGGGCGCCCAGCGCCTCCCACAGGCCGTGGTCCGCGCCGGAGGTGATCCCGAGCGACGACGACGAGTCCGGCAGCTCCTCGACCGGGACCGGCCGCCGGGCCCGCGCACGGGTGATGTCGATCGCCTTGCGGTGGGCGATGGTCACCAGCCACGCCTGGACGTTCGCGCCCTCCGGGAGGTCCGGGTAGGCGCGCAGGGCGGCCAGGAAGGTCTCCGACCAGGCGTCCTCCGCGTCGGGGTGGGCCCCCAGCACGGCCCGGCACACCCGCAGCACCGTGGCGCCGTGGTCCGAGACCACTCTCTCGAAGGGTTCTTTCGTCGTCATCACCTGGTAGACGCTCGGGAGCGCGCGAACGTGAGGTCACCGGCGAGGGAATCTGCTCTGCGCCCCTCCCCCGGCACTGTGCCGGCCCACCGAGGAGGCTCACCGGCACCAGTGTGCCCGCCGGCGGCTCCGGCGCACAGGGACGGGCATGGGCGGGGACCCGACGACCGCCGGGACGGAATAGCACGCCCGTGGGCCGAACACCCAGCACGTGTCTGTGGCCCAAAGAGGCCACACGCGGATTGCACCTTCTACGACCATGCAAACGCATGTTCAATTTAGTCTTTTGCTATCGCAATCAGAAGTGATCCGCTTCGCTCATCGGGGAGAAAAATGAACACACATCGGTTCCTGGGCTCGCGCCCGAAGACGGTCGCCGCGGCGGCCGTGCTGCTGCTGGGGACGGGGACGGCGGCGGCCTACGCCGCCACCGCCGACGCCACGGCCGGCGACGAGATCCACGCCTGCGTCTACACGCAGAAGGGCGATCTGCGCGTGGTCTCCGGCAAGAACGACTGCAAGACGAACGAGTCCTACGTCTCGTGGAGCAAGACCGGCCCGCAGGGCGAGAAGGGGGACACCGGAGAGATCGGCGCCACCGGCGCCCAGGGCGAGAAGGGCGACACCGGAGAGACCGGCGCCCAGGGCGAGACCGGCCCCCAGGGCGAGAAGGGCGACACCGGAGAGACCGGAGCCACCGGCCCCCAGGGCGAGATCGGAGCGCAGGGCGAGAAGGGCGACATCGGAGCCACCGGCGCCACCGGCGCCGCCGGAGCGCAGGGTGAGAAGGGTGACGCCGGGGAGACCGGAGCCACCGGTCCCCAGGGTGAGACCGGTGCCCAGGGCGTCCAGGGCCCGCAGGGCGAGAAGGGCGAGACCGGAGCCACCGGCGCTCCGGGAGCCGACGGGGCCGACGGTGTCGACGGCAAGGACGCCATGCAGGTCGTGTCCACGCACAGCCGGACGGCGGGGGGCGCGACGGTGCGGGCCGACTGCCCGGCCGGCAGCGCCGCCACCGGCGGGGGCTACTCCTCCGAGAACAACAACGCGGCCACGGCGTCCGCCCCCGTCCTGGGCGCCGACGGGACCACGCCCACGGGCTGGGCGGTGTCCTTCGGGGGCAACGCCAACCAGACCAAGACCGTGTGGGTGGTCTGCGCGGCCTGAGCCGCTGAGCCCGGCACCGGGCTCCCCGGGCCGCACCGGAGGAGAGGGCGGCACCCCGCCGGGTGCCGCCCTCCGTCGTGCCCTCCAGCGCGGCCCCGGGCGCGGCGCCCGCGAGCGGCGGCGCACCGGGGCGGGACCGCAGGGCCTGTCGGACCCCGCCGTACACTGGAGCGGTCCTACAGTCCCCGAGGAGGCACCCCGTGGCCCTGAGCCGTACCGCCGTGGTGGACACGGCGTGGGAGCTGCTGCGGACCTACGGGCTGGGAGACCTCACGATGCGCCGGCTGGCGCGGGAGCTGGAGGTCCAGCCCGGCGCGCTCTACTGGCACGTGGCCAACAAGCAGGCGCTGCTGCTCGCCCTCGCCGAGCGCATGCTGGCATCCGTCACCGGGCCGGCCTCCCCCGCGGACCTGGTGCGCGCGCTGCGCCGGGCGGTCCTGGCCGTGCGGGACGGCGCCGACGTCGTCGCCGTGGCCCACGCCCTGGCCCCGGAGACCCTGCCCCCGTCCGCGGAGCTCACGGCGCGCCTGCGCGCCGACGGCCTGGACGACGACGACGCCCGACACGGCGCGCTCGCCCTCGTCCGCTTCGCCCTGGGCTCGGTGGCGGCCCAGCAGACCCGCACGGCGGTCTCGGGGAGCACACCGGAGCAGGACAGCGCGGACGAGAAGGACTTCGAGGCCGGTCTGGCGATCATCCTGCGGGGCCTGGCCCGGGCCTGACGGCGGCGTCCGGCCCGCGCCGGACCGCCTCAGCCCGCCCCGACGAGCAGCAGCGTCGCGCCGAACACCAGACCGGAGACGACGAGCACCACGGTCGTGTAGCCGAGGATGTCGCGGATCTTCAGCCCGGCGATCGCGAGCAGCGGCAGCGCCCAGAAGGGCTGGATCATGTTGGTCCACTGGTCGCCGTAGGCGATGGCCATGATCATCACGGCCGGGTCCACGCCGAGCCGCTCGCCGGCGTCGAGGAGGATGGGCGCCTGGACGGCCACCTGGCCGCCGCCGGAGGGGACGAAGAAGTTGACCAGCCCGGCGGAGAGGAACGCGAGCAGACCGAGGGTCTGGGGCGAGGCCACCGCCACGACGGAGTCGGAGAGCACCTGGATCAGCCCGGTCGCGGCCATCATGCCCATGATCCCGGCGTAGAGCGGGAACTGCAGGAGGATGTCCCCCACGTTCGCGGCGGCGTTCTTGACCAGGCCCATGACCTCGAACGCGTTGCGGGAGAGCAGGAAGACCAGGGCCAGGAACATCCAGTTGACGATGTCGAGGGTCACGGTGCCGCCCTCGGCGAAGTGCAGCACGAGGTACCCGGCGAGCGCGAGGCCCACCACCAGGGTGGGGATCCGGCTGGCGTCGAGCCGGTCGGCGGGCGTGACGACCTCCTCCTCGGCCACGGTCTGCTCGGACGCCGCGAGGGCCTCGGCGGTCATCCGGTGCGCGGGGTTCACCGCCCGGGGCGCGATGAGCCAGAGGGTGAGGGCGAGGGCCACCACCGTGACGACCGCGGCGGTCATGTTCCAGAGGGAGAACGTGGTCTCCGAGATGGGGATCGTGCGCCCGATCTGCTGCTCGATGAAGGAGCCGGGGGTGGCCGCGGTCAGGGGCCCGGACCCGGAGTAGCCCATGTGCCAGACGACGAACCCGGAGAACCCGGAGGCCACGAGCATGGGGAAGCTGAGCTCCAGGCCGCGTCGGTCCCCGGCGGCGGCGACGTCGCGGGCGAGCAGCGCGCCGACGACGAGGCCGAGCCCCCACGTGACGAGGGACGCGACCGCCGCCACGAGGAAGACGAACACGTACGCCTGGACCGCGGTGCGCGGGACGTCGGCCAGGGCGGTGAGCAGCCGCCGCACGGGCCGGGTGTTGGCCAGGGCGTGGCCCAGGAGCAGGATCAGCGCCATCTGCGTCATGAAGGCGAGCAGCCCGGCGAGCCCCTCGCCCCAGCCGCGCAGCACGTCGGCGGGGCCCGCGTCCGTGAGCAGGAGCGCCATGAGCCCGACGGCCACGCTCAGGAGGATGGCGAAGTTCAGGGCGCTCGGGATGAACCGCTCCACCACCGAGTTGACGGGTCGCATGGCCCGGGCGACGGCGGGTTCACGGGTGCGGGTGCTCATGGCAGGACCTCCTGGACGGGAGACGGACGTCGGCGGGTGGCCACGCCCTCACCGGGGTGACCACGGCGCGCCGTGGTCACCCCGGGTGATCGTGGTCACCCGGGCGTGCCGGGTCCAGTATTCAGGTGGCCGGCAGGATCGTGGCGGTGCACTCGCCGAAGTCGATGACCGAGCCGCCGGGCCCCGGGGCGGTGCCCTTGAGCGTGACGGTCTGCCCGTCCTGCAGGAAGCTCATCTCGGTGCCGTCGGGCAGGGTGAACGGCTCCTTCCCGCCCCAGGAGAGCTCCAGGAAGGAGCCGCGCTGGTCCTTCTCGGGGCCGGAGACCGTGCCGGAGCCGAAGAAGTCCCCGGGGCGCAGGCACGCGCCGTTGACGGTCATGTGCGCGACCATCTGGGGGGCGGTCCAGTACATGGTGCGGACCGGGGGGCAGGAGACGGTCTGGCCGTCGACCACGACCTCCATGGTGATGTCCAGGCCCCACGGCTCCGCGCCGGTGTCGTCCAGGTACGGGGCGAGCTCGTGCTCCCGCGCCGGGGGCTGGACCCGGGCGGCGGCCAGGGCCTCCCAGGGCACCACCCACAGGGAGACGGAGGACGCGAAGGACTTGCCCAGGTACGGGCCCAGGGGGACGTACTCGTAGGCCTGGATGTCGCGGGCGGACCAGTCGTTGAACAGCACCACGCCGAAGACGTGCTCGGCCGCGGCCTGCTGAAGGGAGACCTCTCCCGCCGGGGCGGAGCCGCCGAGCACGAAGCCCATCTCCGCCTCGATGTCCAGGCGGCGGGACGGGCCGAAGCTCGGCGTGCCCGACTGCTCGGGGCGCAGGCCCTTGGGCCGCGGGAAGTCGCGGCCCGAGGGGATGACGGTGCCGGAGCGGCCGTGGTAGCCCACGGGCAGGTGCTTCCAGTTGGGCAGCAGCGGGGCCTGGTCGGGGCGGAAGATCTTCCCGACGTTGGAGGCGTGGTGCTCGGAGGCGTAGTAGTCGACGTAGTCGGCCACGGTGAACGGCATGTGCAGGGTGATCCCGCCGACCGGGTGGGAGGCCTGATCGACGGCCTCGTCGAGCCCGTCGGCGGTCACGACCTCGACGAGCCAGCGGCGCAGCGCGGTCCAGGTCTCGTGGCCGGCCGCGAGCAGCGCGTCCAGGTTCGGCGCCGAGGCCGCCGCGCGCGCGGCGTCGTCGAGCCCCTCCACGGTGGCGGCCAGGGCCGCGAGGTCGATCGCCCGGTCCCCCAGTCGCACCCCCAGGCGGGGGTCCCCGCCGGTGGGCGAGAAGGAGGCGTAGGGCAGGTTCTCGGGGCCGAAGCCCTCGGTGGCGAAGCGGTCGGCGGCAGTGCTCACGGGTGGATCTCCTTCGGGGCGGGGGACAGCGGAAGACGGCGGCGCCCTCCCGTTCCCGGTGCCGCGGGAACGGGAGGACGCAACGGCTCAGGCCAGGCCGTGCGGGAAGAGGCCGAGCCGCTCGAGGCTCTCGGCGGGCTCGCCGACGCTGCACGTCCCGAAGGACGTGAAGGACTCGCGCCAGGACCCGTCGGAGGCGCGGGCGAGCTCGACGAGCGGCGCCGGGTCGGTCTCGGTGAGCAGCCGGGCCACGCGCTCGGCGGGCTCGTGGTCGCGGGCGGCCTCGGTGGCCATCGCGATGTTGAGGAAGCCGTGGTGCGTGAAGCCGGTCTCCGGGCTGGTGTAGCGCACGGCCTCGTGCAGCCCGGCGGTGAGCTTGAACGGGATCCGCGCGGCCACCGCTTCCACCAGCACCGCGGCCAGCTGCTCGGGGCTGGGGAAGAGGCGGGCCTCGATCCCCCCGGTGCGGTGCTTCAGGCGCAGCCCGGTGCTCTCCAGCAGCTCGAGGGCGCCGCCGCGGACCTGGTCCGCGGTCAGCTCGACGTAGACCGGGATCCCGTGCGCCGCGGCGGCCTCGCGGATCTGCGCCGACCACACGTCCTGGTCCCCGGCGTCGGTCTTGAGCTCGATCGAGACCATCCGCAGCTCCGGGCCGATCTGCCGGGCGGCGTCCAGCGCCGCCCCCAGCTGCCCGGCCGGGACGACGGCGGAGACCTCCACCGGCCGGTCCCCCCGCTCCAGGCCCGCCGCGATCCGGCGGGCCTGGGGCAGGTCCTCGAGCGTGAGCACGGCGGGACCCACGGCCGCGGCGAGCGGGTTCGCCCACCGCGCCACGTGGTCCGTGACCGCCTTCTCCAGCGGGGCGAGCCCCGGCGGGAACGTCGCGGCGTCGTCGAAGAACCGGGCGAACTGCGCCGGGACGGCCTGCGCGGCGGCGCCCCCGGTCGTGGCGGCCCTCACGAGTTCGACCACAGGCCGCCGGTCCACTCGCGACCGGGGGTCCAGGAGGAGGCGTACTTGCCGTCGTCGCCGGCCAGCCCGGCCTCGCCGAGGTCGAGCGGGTGGAAGGTGTCGACCATGACCGCGGTCTCGTCGAAGTACTCCACGCCCAGGGACTTCTCGATCGCCCCGGGCTGGGGGCCGTGCGGGTGCCCGCCCGGGTGCAGGGAGACCGAGCCCTTGCCGATGCCCGAGCCCTTGCGCGCCTCGTAGTCCCCGTCCACGTAGAACATGACCTCGTCGGAGTCCACGTTCGAGTGGTAGTACGGCACCGGCACGGCCAGCTCGTGGTAGTCGACCTTCCGGGGCACGAAGTTGCAGATCACGAAGTTGTGCCCCTCGAAGACCTGGTGCACGGGCGGCGGCTGGTGCACCTTGCCGGTGATCGGCATGTAGTCCTTGATGTTGAAGGTGTACGGGTACAGGCACCCGTCCCAGCCCACGACGTCGAAGGGGTGCTGCGGCAGGATGTGGACCGTCCCGCTCAGGCCCGACGGGCCGCGGCCCCGGTGCTTGATGTAGACCTCGACGTCGGCCTCGTCCCGCAGGATCGACTCCGTGGGTCCGTGCAGGTCGCGCTCGCAGTACGGGGCGTGCTCCAGGAGCTGGCCGTACTTGGACAGGTAGCGGTGCGGCGGGCCGATGTGGGAGTTGGCCTCGACGAAGTAGAGCCGGGCGGACTCGCCCTCGCGCAGCACCCAGCGGTGGACCGTGGCGCGCGGGATGATCACGTAGTCGCCCTCGGCGGCCTCGAGCGGGCCGAACTGGGTCTCGACCAGCGCGGAGCCGCGCTCGACGTAGACGCACTCGTCGCCCACGGCGTTCTTGTACAGCGGCGACGTGCTGCCCACGTGCGCGTAGGAGAGCCGGACGTCCCCGTTGCCCAGCACGAGCCGGCGGCCGGTCACGGCGTCGGTCTCCGGCACCTGCTCCTCGGTGAAGAGCTCGTGCAGCTTGAGGTGGCGCGGCAGCAGCGGGTCGTTGGGCGTGAGCGTCTGGTCCGGCAGGTCCCACGGCCGGGTGCCGACGATCGCCGAGGGGATGTGCTTGTGGTAGAGCAGCGACGAGTCGGAGGAGAAGCCCTCCTCGCCCATCAGCTCCTCGTAGAGGATGTTCCCGCTGTCGTCCTTGAACAGGGTGTGGCGGTGCTTCGGCACGGCGCCGATCCGGCGGTAGTAGGCCATGACCATCTCCTTGCGTGTGGCGGTCTGTGATCCAGCTCTCCTCAGATAGTAAATGCTTGTACTATCTTCGGCAACCCCAAGGATAGGATCGACGCCATGCCCTCCACCGATCGCCCGGACGCCGACGACACGTCGACCCGCGCCGCCCTGCCGGACTACTGGTCCTTCGTCGACGCCGCCCAGCGGCGGATCTCCCAGGAGTTCCCGGACGCCGACCTGATGGCGAACCGGGTCTTCCTCTCCCTCAACCGGTCCTCGAGCACCGCGACCTACGACTTCGAGTCCTCGATCCACCGCCCCGCCGGCGGCACCTGGTCGAGCTTCCGGCTGCTCCTCGCCCTGTGGGTGGCCGGCCCCCTCAACCCCAACGAGGCCGCCCGCCTGACGGGGATGAGCCGCGCGGCGGTCTCCAACCTCACCGCCACGCTCGTCGGCAAGGGCCTGATCAACAGGGAGGCCTCCCCCGACGACGGGCGCTCCGTCACGCTGCACCTCACCGACGCCGGCCTCGAGCGGATCCGCACCGCCTTCCGGGAGCAGAACGAGCGGGAGAGCCGGTGGGCGGCCGCCCTGACCGACGACGAGCAGCGCACGCTCGTCCGGCTGCTCGAGAAGCTGATGGAGCAGCGCGAGCGCATCGGCGCGCGCACCCGCAAGTAGCCGGGCAGACCGGCGGCGCCGCAGGACCACCGGGCCCGGCGGACAAGCAGAACTGTGGTTCTTCCCAAGTAATTCAACCATTGATTATGTTGATGTGGCGCGCCTAACATCGGTCTGGCAGCAGAACCTCTACCAGGAGATCCCATGAGCGCCCTCAATTCCTTCTCGGTCCCCCACACCCCGCCCGCGCCCGGGTTCTGGGACGAGGTGCACGCGGTGACCGTGGTCGGCGGCGGGCCCGGGGGGCTGGCCACCGCCCTGGGGCTCGTGAAGCGGGGCGTCCCCGTCGTCCTCGTGGAGGCCCGTGACACCGTCTCGGTGGGCTCCCGGGCGATCTGCACCTCCCGGCACTCCCTGGAGATCCTCGACCGGCTCGGTGTCGGGGACCGCGTCCAGGACCGGTCCCTGGTCTGGGACCGCGGCAAGAGCTTCTACCGGGACCAGCAGGTGCTCGAGTTCGTCATGCCCAACGACGAGAAGTTCGTCCGGCCCCCGATGGTCAACCTCTCCCAGGCGGACGTGGAGCAGTACCTCTACGAGGCGCTGCTGGCCGAGGAGCTCGCCACGGTGCTGACCTCGTGCGAGGTGACCGGTGTCCGCGAGCGCCCGGCGGACGCCCCGGTCAACGGCAGCGACCGGCTCGTGGAGCTGAGCGTGGCCACCCCGGACGGCGAGCGGACCCTGACCACCTCCTGGGTCGCCGCCGCCGACGGCGCCCGCAGCGCCGTGCGCCGCTCCCTGGGCCTGCGGCTGGAGGGGACCAGCTACGAGGGCCGCTACGTCATCGCCGACATCAAGTGGGTCAACGACTGGCCCACGGAGCGCTTCGTGTGGTTCGACCCCGAGTCCAACCGCGGCTCGACGATCATCATGCACAAGCAGCCCGACGACATCTGGCGGATCGACTACCAGCTGCGCGACGAGGACGACGCCGAGCACGAGCAGCGCCCCGAGGTGATCCGCGCCCGCATCACCGAGCACCTGGAGTGGCTCGGCGAGAAGGACGCGCAGTGGGAGATGGTCTGGTCCAGCCTCTACAGCGCCCGCGCGCTGGCCCTGGAGAGCTTCCGCCACGGCAGCGTCCTGTTCGTCGGCGACGCCGCCCACCTCGTGCCGATCTTCGGGGTGCGCGGGATGAACTCCGGGCTCGAGGACGCCGCCACCGCCGCCTGGCAGCTGGCCGCCGTCGTCACCGGCTCCGCGGACGCCGCGCTGCTGGACGACTACGCCGCGGAGCGCCGGTACGCGTGGGAGCAGAACATCTCCAACGCCACGCTGAGCACGCTGTTCATGACCCCGGGCAGCTTCGGCTACAAGGCCTCCCGCGAGGCGGTCCTGCCGCTGATCGGCTTCCGCCCGGAGCTGCGCCACCTGGTGGACCCCCGGCAGTCCTCGGCCACCCACGCCCGCGGCGCGGCCATCAACTGGGGCACCCCCGGGGCGCAGGCCGGCGTCCACCCCGGCGACCCCGTCGCGGACACTCGCCTGCCCGATCTCGGGAGCACCCTGTACCACGCCACGGGCCCGGGGTTCACCGTCATCGGCACCCCGGCGACGGCCGGGCTCGCCCGGCGCACCGCCGAGGCCTTCGCCGCGCAGTTCCCCGCCGAGGGGGCCACGGCGCTCGAGCTGAGCGCCGCGGACCGGGGCCTGCTCGGCATCGAGGGCGAGCACGTCGTCGTCGTGCGCCCGGAGGGCCTCGTCGTCGCGGTGCTGGCCCCGGAGGAGACCACCGACCCGGCGACGATCGCCGCCGGGGTCGCCGCCGGCCGCACCGGCAGCCGGCACGTGACCGAGCGCCGCACCCGCACCCCGGACCCGGAGGCCGAGACCGTCGAGACGGTCTGGCGCGGCATCAGCGAGGGCCTCGACGCCGCCGAGGACGACGCGGGCCGGATCGCGTTCCTGGCCAAGGCCGTGCTGCTGCTCGCCATGAACCACCCCGAGCCCGCCGCCATCCAGGAGGCCCTCGACCTGGCCGCGCAGCAGCGCTGACCCCTCCCGCCCCGACCCCGGAGGTGACCATCCGCGACCACGACGCCCCCGAGGGAGCCGACCCGCCCGGGCCCACCGGCGCACCGCCCTTCACCCTGCGGCAGCTGCAGATCTTCCTCGCGGTGGCCGACGCCGGGTCCATCAGCGCGGCCGCCGGCAGGCTCTGGATCTCCCAGACGGCCGTCTCCCTGGCCGTGACGCAGCTCGAGCGGACGCTCGGGGCCCGGCTCATGGTGCGCCGCCGCGCCCAGGGCATCCAGCTCACGCCCACCGGGCAGTCCGTGGCCCCCCTGTGCCGCGCGATCCTGGCCCAGGCGCAGTCGCTCTACGAGGAGGCCTCCGGCGACGGCGTGGTCCGCGGGGCGGTGTCGGTGGGCTGCTTCTCCAGCCTGGGCCCCTCGCTGATGCCCTCGCTGCTGCAGGCGTTCCTCTCGGCGCACCCCGAGGCGCGCCTGCACTTCCGCGAGGACCAGCTCGACCGCCTGGCCCCGGACGTGGTCGCCGGCACCCTGGACCTGATGCTCACCTACGACATCGGCGTGCCCCCGGAGCTCGAGCGGCTGCCGCTCGCCTCCTGCCGCGCCGGCGTCATGCTGCCGGAGGACCACTGGGCCGCCCGGGAGCCCGGACCGGTGGACCTGCGGGCGCTGGCCGCCGAGCCCTTCGTCTCGCTGGACCTCCCGCTCGCCGTCCAGCACGTCGACTCCGTCTTCCGCGCCGCCGGCACCGGCCCGCAGATCCGCTACCGGTCCCAGAACTTCGAGACCGTCCGCTCCTTCGTCGGGCGGGGCCTCGGCTGGGCGATCACGCTCCAGCAGCCGGAGACGGACCTGACCCACGAGGGGCTTAGGGTCGTCGTCCGGGAGATCGGGTTCCCCGCTCTCGCGCCGGTCCGCGTCGTGGCGGCCTGGAGCGGCGCCGCCCCGCTGAGCCGCGCGGCCCAGGCGTTCCTGGACCTGGCGCGCTCGCGGGCGGAGCAGGAACAGGAGCAGGAACAGGAGCGGGAGCAGGCGGACGCGGACGGCCCCGGCTCCTGAGGGAACCGGGGCCGTCCGCGCCGGGCGGAGCGGGGCTCAGTCGCGGTAGAGCAGCAGCGCCTCGCCCTGCCCGCCGCCGCCGCACAGCGACACCGCGGCCTTGCCGGACCCCCGGCGGGAGAGCTCGAATGCCGCGTGCAGCGCCAGCCGGGCCCCGGACGCGCCGATCGGGTGGCCCACCGCCACGGCGCCGCCGTGGATGTTGGCCTTCTCCAGCGGGTAGTCGAGGTCGCGCAGGGACTGGATCAGCACGGACGCGAACGCCTCGTTGATCTCGATGAAGTCGAGGTCCTGCACGGACCAGCCGGCCTTCGCCACGGCCGCCTCGATCGCCCGCGACGGCTGGGAGTGCAGTGAGGTGTCGGGACCGGCCACCTGGCCGGGGGCGCCGACGACGGCGAGCCACTCGAGGCCGTTGCGCTCCGCGTACTCGCGGGTGGTCAGCACCACCGCGGCGGCGCCGTCCGACAGCGGCGAGGAGTTGCCGGCGGTGATCGTGCCGTCCTTCTCGAACGCGGGGCGCAGCTTCGCCATGGACTCCGCGCTGGAGTCGGGGCGCACGCCCTGGTCGATGTCGACGACGAGCGGGTCGCCCTTGCGCTGCGGGACGGACACGGGGGCGATCTCCCGCTCGAACACGCCCTCGTCGGTGGCCCGGGCCGCCCGCTGGTGGCTCTTCGCGGCGACGTCGTCCTGCTCCTCGCGGGAGATCTGCCGCTCGGTGTTGCCGGACTCGGTGAGCTGGCCCATGGACACCGAGGCGGCCGCGTCGACCAGGCCGTCCCTGGCCACTGAGTCCTCGAGCTTGAGGTCCCCGTAGGTCTTGCCCTGGCGCACCCCCATGGCGACGTGCGGGGCGTTGGTCATGGACTCCTGGCCGCCGGCGACGACGATCTCGGCCTCCCCGGCGCGGATCATGCGCGCCGCGTTGGTGATCGCGACGAGCCCGGACAGGCAGACCTTGTTCACCGTCTCGGCGGGGACGTTCAGCGGGATGCCCGCGCCCACGGCGGCCTGGCGCGCGGGGTTCTGGCCGGCGCCGGCCTGCAGGACGTGGCCCATGAGGACGTAGTCGACCTGGTCGGGGGCGACCCCGGCGCGCTCGAGCGCGCAGCTGATCGCGTGGGAGCCCAGCTGGGCCGCCGTGAAGGAGGCGAGCTGGCCCAGGATCTTGCCCTGCGGGGTGCGGGCCCCGGACAGGATGACGACTTCGGTGGCGGTGCTCATCGGTTCTCCTCAGCGCCGCTCGCGGCGGCGGTCTCGGTGGGGACGGAGGCGGGGGCGACGTCCTGCAGGTCGGTGCGGAAGGCCGCCTCGGTCTTCTCGCGGACCTCGTCCTCGGTGACCCCGGGGGCGAGGGCGCGCAGCACGAGCCCGTCCTCCTCGACGTCGAAGACGCACAGGTCGGTGATGATCCGGTCGACGACGCCCACGCCGGTCAGCGGGAGGTCGCACTCGGTCTTGATCTTGGCGGAGCCGTCCTTGGCCACGTGGTCGGTCAGGACGACGACGCGCGGCGTGCCGGCGACGAGGTCCATGGCCCCGCCCATCCCCTTGACCATCTTGCCGGGGATCGTCCAGTTGGCGAGGTCGCCGGTGCCGGAGACCTGCATGGCGCCCAGGATGGCGACCTTGACGTGCCCGCCCCGGATCATCCCGAAGGAGGTGGCGGAGTCGAAGATCGACGCCCCGGGCAGCAGCGTGATGGTCTGCTTGCCGGCGTTGATGAGGTCGGGGTCCTCGTCGCCCTCGTAGGGGAACGGGCCCATGCCCAGCACCCCGTTCTCGGACTGCAGCACCACGTTGACGCCCTCGGGCAGGTTGTTGGCCACGAGGGTGGGGATGCCGATGCCGAGGTTGACGTAGTCGCCGTCGGAGAGCTCGGTGGCGGCGATGGCCGCCATCTCGTCGCGGGTCCAGCTCATGCCTGGCCTCCGTTCTGCTGGTGGGACTGCCCGGCCGCCACGGGCCGGGGGCGGACGGTGCGCTGCTCGATGTCCTTGGGCGCGCCGCTGTACTGCACGACGTGCTGGACGAAGACGCCCGGGGTCACGACGTGGTCGGGGTGGAGCTCGCCGACCTCCACGAGGTGCTCGACCTCGGCGAAGGTCACCTTCCCGGCGGTCGCGACGACGGGGTTGAAGTTGCGCGCGGTGTAGCGGTAGACGAGGTTCCCGTCCCGGTCGCCCTTCCAGGCGTGGACCAGGGCGATGTCCGCGACGATGCCGCGCTCCTGGACGTACGTCTCGCCGTCGAACTCGGCGTGCGGCTTGCCCTCGGCCACGAGGGTGCCCACGCCGGTCTTCGTGTAGAACGCCGGGATGCCCGCGCCGCCGGCGCGCAGCCGCTCGGCCAGGGTGCCCTGCGGGTTGAACTCGACCTCGAGCTCGCCGTCGAGGTACTGCCGGGCGAACTGCTTGTTCTCGCCCACGTAGGAGGCGAGCACCTTCTTCACCTGGCGGTTCTCGAGCAGGATGCCGAGACCCTTGCCGTCCACGCCCATGTTGTTCGAGACCACCGTGAGGTCGGTGACCCCCGAGTCCCGGACCGCCTCGATGAGGTCCCGCGGGATCCCGCTGAGCCCGAACCCGCCCACGGCGAGCGTCATGCCGTCCTGCAAGTGCTCCGCCAGCAGCTGTGCGGCGTTCTCTCTGACCTTGGACACCCTCGTCCCTTCCTGTCGGTGAATGTCGACCTACCACTCAATCTAGGAACCCACCACATACCGGTCAACGGTTCCCCCGCAATTGCGGGCGATCCGCTCAGCATCCGGCCAAAGCGGTGCCGAGTGTCCATATAGTGGAGTACATGACGGGGAAGACCGGGGAGAAGTCCGCCGGCGGCTCCGGCACCCAGGTGGTGCACCGGACCGCGCGGCTGCTGAAGGCCATCGCGGGGCGCGAGCAGGGCAGCACGGCCGCCGAGCTCGCGGCGGCCACGGGGCTGACCCGCCCCACCGTGCACCGGCTGCTGACGGGCCTGGCCGCGGAGGGCCTCGTGGACCGCTCCGCCGAGACCGGCACGTGGCAGCTGGGCCCGGAGCTCTACGTGCTGGGCGCCGTCGCGGCCCACCGCTACCCCATCCGGGAGCTCGCCGGCCCGTCCCTGCGCCGGCTCGCGGAGGCCACGGGCGAGAGCGCGTTCCTGTCGGCGCGCCGGGGCCCCGAGACGGTGTGCCTGGCCCGCGTGGAGGGCGCGTTCCCCATCCGCTCCCACGTGCTCTACGAGGGCCTGCGGCTGCCCCTGGGCGTGGCGTCGGCGGGCCTCGCGATCCTCGCGCACCTGCCCGAGGACGAGGTGGAGCGCGTCCTCGCCGCCGGCGCGCAGGCGCGCGCCGAGTGGGGCCCCCTGCACACCCCGGAGCGGATCCGGGAGCTGCTGGCGGACGTGCGACGGCAGGGCTACGCCGTGAACCCGGGCATGATCGTGGAGGGCAGCTGGGGCATGGCCGCGGCCGTCTTCGACGCGACCGGCAGGCCCGTCTACGCGCTGAGCCTCACGGGGATCGAGCCGCGGTTCGCCGGCGAGCGCCGGGCGCTGCTGGGCCGGGCGCTGCTCGCGGAGGCCCACCGGCTCTCCCGCGAGCTGGGCCACCGCTGAGCGGGCCACCGGCCCCGGGCCCTCAGCGCGCCGTCCAGCCGCCGTCCATCGTGTAGGAGGCGCCGGTGACCATCGCCGCGTGCGGGCCGGCCAGCCACGCCACGAGGCTGCCGACGTCCTCCGGGTCCACGAGCTTCTTGATCGGCGTCTCGCCGAGCATGATCCGCTCCACGACCTCGGACTCGGGGATGCCGTGCACCTTCGCCTGGTCCGCGACCTGCTTCTCGACGAGCGGGGTGCGCACGTAGCCGGGGTTGACGCAGTTGCTGGTCACCCCGTGGGCCGCGCCCTCCATCGCGATGGTCTTGGACAGCCCCTCCAGGCCGTGCTTCGCCGAGACGTAGGCGCTCTTGTACGGCGAGGCGCGCAGGCCGTGGACGGACGAGACGTTGACGACCCGCCCCCACCCCCGCTCGTACATGTGCGGCAGCGCGGCGCGGACCAGCAGGAACGGGGACTCCAGCATCAGCACCAGGATCCGGTGGAAGTCCGCGGGATCGAACTCCTGGATGGGGGCGACCTTCTGGATGCCGGCGTTGTTCACGAGGACGTCGACCTCGAGGCTGAGGTCCGCGAGCGCCGCGGTGTCGAGCAGGTCGACGGCCCACGCGCGGCCGCCGAGCTCGTCCGCGACGCGCTGCGCGCCGGCCTCGTCGACGTCGGCCACGACCACGTGCGCGCCGGAGCCGGCGAGGGCCCGGGCCGCCGCCAGGCCGATGCCGCTCGCGCCGCCGGTGACGAGCGCCGTGCGGCCCTCGAGGTCCTGCTGCTGGGGCGTCTGGGACATGGGGGTCCTTCCTCTGGTCCGTCGTGCCCGCGGGGTGAGGGGCACGGATCACCGCCACGGTATGTGATCCAGGCCATGTTCGCGAAGGACAGTGCCGCCCGGGAGAGCGCACCGGGTCGCGTCACACGGCGTCATGTCCGTCATCCGGGCGCCGAATGGCGCAACACGGACGCGTGCGATTGGATGACAACGTCACCATCCAGAGCGGCCGAGAGACCTGGCTCGACGACGCCGCAGCAACCCGGGCGCACGGACCCCTGTCCGGCGCCCCCGGTGCTACCGCCAGAACCGATGGAAAGGACAGCACCCCATGCTGCACAGCGCCGAGCGCATCCTCACGACCCACGCCGGGTCTCTCCCGCGCACCCCGGCGCTGCTCGAGGCCAACCGGGCGAAGGGCAGCGTCCCGGAGGCGGAGTACGACCAGCTCCTCCAGGACTCCGTGGTCGACGTGGTCCGGCGGCAGCGCGAGGCCGGGATCGACGTGGTCAACGACGGCGAGTACGGCCACGTCATGGCCTCGGAGGTCGACTACGGCGCGTGGTGGCACTACGTCTTCGCCCGGATCTCGGGGCTGACCCCCGGCGAGGTGGGGCTGTGGGAGCAGGAGCCGCAGCGCTCCTCCCCCGGCCACGTCGTCCTGACGAGCTTCGGGGACCGCAGGGACCGCCAGACCTTCAACGACGCCTACACGGACCCCACCTCGGGGATCACCACCGGCAAGCAGGCGCCGTTCCCGAAGATCACCGGGAAGCTGGAGTACACGGGCCACGCGGCGGTGGAGGCCGACATCCGCAACCTCAAGGCCGCCCTGCAGGCCACGGGGGCGAGCGAGGGGTACCTCGCCGCACTGTCCCCGGGCTCCTGCGCCCGGCTGGAGAACACCCACTACGCGGACGAGGACGAGGTCCTGGCCGCCTGCGCCGAGGTGATGCGCGAGGAGTACCGGGCGATCACCGACGCCGGGCTGGTCGTGCAGATCGACGACCCCTCCATCGCGGAGAACTGGGACCAGGTCAACCCCGAGCCCGGCGTGGAGGACTACCTCGCGTTCACCCGCAAGCGCGTCGAGGCCCTCAACTACGCCCTCGAGGGCATCCCGGAGGAGCAGGTCCGCTTCCACCTGTGCTGGGGCTCCTGGCACGGCCCGCACACCACCGACCTCGGGTTCGAGCACCTGGTGGAGCTCATGCTCTCCATCCGGGCCGGCGGCTACAGCTTCGAGGCAGCCAACGCCCGGCACGAGCACGAGTGGAAGGTCTGGCAGGACCACGAGCTGCCCGAGGGCAAGGTCATCATCCCGGGGATCGTCTCCCACGCGACCAACGTCGTGGAGCACCCGGAGCTGGTGGCCGACCGCATCGAGCGCTTCGCCCGCCAGGTGGGCCGCGAGAACGTCATCGCCTCGACCGACTGCGGACTGGGCGGGCGCATCCACCCGCAGATCGCCGCCGCCAAGCTCGAGACCCTCGCCCGCGGCGCCGAGCTCGCCTCCCGCCGCCTCTGGTCCTGACCGGCGCCGGCCCGGCCCGCCCGGCGCTCCCCCGTCTTTCCCGCCGTTCCCGAGGAGGAAACGCATGACCATGCAGAACACCGACCACGTGCAGACCACCCACGTGGGCTCCCTGCCGCGCACCCCGCGGCTGCTGGAGGCCAACCAGCAGTACGCCGACGGCGCCATCACGTTCGAGCAGCTCACCGACGAGCTCGCCGCGGGCGTCGAGGACGTGGTGCGCCGGCAGCGCGAGATCGGCGTGGACGTCGTCAACGACGGCGAGTACGGGCACACCATGTCCAGCGCCGTGGACTACGGCGCCTGGTGGAACTACTCCTTCGGCCGCCTCGGCGGGCTCACCCCGTCCGACGAGGACCGATGGGCGTCCACCGAGCAGAAGCGCTCCTCCCCCGGCAGCATCGTGCTCACGAGCTTCCCGGACCGCCGGGACCGCGAGCGCTTCCGGGAGGCGTACGAGGACCCGGCGTCGGGCATCCTCACCGGACGGTCCTCGACCAAGCAGCCCAAGATCACCGGGCCGCTCAGCTACACCGGCCAGGAGGCCGTGGCCTCGGACATCCGCAGCCTCAAGGCCGCCCTGCAGGCCACGGGCGGCGGGACCGGGTTCGTCGCCGCGCTCTCCCCCGGTTCCGCGGCGCGCGTGACGAACGAGTACTACAGGACCGACGAGGAGCTCGTCTACGCGTGCGCCGACGCGATGCGCGAGGAGTACCTGGCGATCACCGGAGCGGGGCTGGTCGTGCAGATCGACGACCCCTCCATCGCGGAGTCCTGGGACCAGATCAACCCCGAGCCCACGGTCGAGGACTACCTGGCGTTCACGCAGCTGCGTGTCGAGGCGCTCAACCACGCGCTGCGGGGGATCCCCGAGGAGCAGGTCCGCTTCCACCTGTGCTGGGGCTCCTGGCACGGCCCGCACACCACGGACCTCGAGCTGAAGTACCTCGTGGACCTGATGCTGACCATCAACGCGGGCGGCTACACCTTCGAGGGCGCCTCTGCCCGCCACGCCCACGAGTGGAAGGTCTGGAAGGACCACACGCTGCCCGAGGGCCGGGTCATCATCCCCGGCGTGGTCTCCCACTCGACGAACGTCGTGGAGCACCCGGAGCTGGTGGCCGACCGGATCGAGCAGTTCGCCGCGGTCGTGGGCCGCGAGAACGTCGTCGCCTCGACCGACTGCGGGCTGGGCGGGCGCCTGCACCCGCAGATCGCCTGGGCCAAGCTCGAGTCCCTCGTCGAGGGCGCGCGCCTGGCCACGGAGCGGCTCTACCGCTGAGCCCCCGCCCCTCACGCCCCCGCCACGCCGCAGGGCCCGGTCCTCCCGAGGACCGGGCCCTGCGGCGTTCTGCGGTCCCCGCACCGCCGGAGCTCCCCGTCTCCCGGCGGGCGACCGTCATGTTCTGCGCGGAGGGTGCCCTGTGTCACAATTCTGATACATCCTTTGATCATCCGGCCCGAGTGGTGACACAGTTCACTTCCGCCCGTAGTATCACTCCCAATACCGAACGTTCGGTCACTAGGCGTTCGGCTCCCGAGGACACGTCAGTCCCCGATCACACTGGAGATCCCATGGCGCACGACACCTCCGCCCCCGCCGGGCGGCACGAGATGTCCCACGAGGAGCGCAAGGTCCTCGCCGGCACCCTCGTGGGCACCACCATCGAGTGGTACGACTTCTTCATCTACGCCCAGGCCGCCGCCTTCGTCCTGGCACCGCTGTACTTCTCCCCGCTGTCCGAGGACAACGCCGGCCTCGCCCAGGTCGTCGCCTGGGCCTCCCTGGGCATCAGCTTCCTGTTCCGTCCGCTGGGCGCGGTCGTGGCCGGCCACCTGGGCGACAAGTACGGCCGCAAGATCGTCCTGGTCCTCACCCTCGTGGGCATGGGGGCGGCGACCATGCTGATCGGCCTGCTGCCGACCTACGCCGCGATCGGCGTGTGGGCCCCGATCTTCCTGGTGCTCCTGCGCATCATGCAGGGCTTCTCCGCCGGCGGCGAGTGGGGCGGCGCGGCGCTGATGGCCGTGGAGCACGCGCCGCGGCACAAGCGCGGGCTCTTCGGCGCGTACCCGCAGATCGGCGTGCCGCTGGGCATGCTGCTCGCGACGACCTTCATGTTCGCCCTGACCTCCGCGATGTCCCCCGAGGACTTCGCGGCCTGGGGCTGGCGCATCCCGTTCCTGTCCTCCGTGGTGCTCATCGTCGTGGGCTACCTGATCCGCAAGACCGTGGACGAGTCCCCGGTGTTCAAGGAGATGCAGCTGCGCAAGAAGGAGTCCTCGGCGCCGCTGGGCCAGCTCTTCAAGCACAACTCCAAGCAGGTCACGCTCGCGGCCCTGATCTTCGCGGCCAACAACGCGGCCGGCTACCTGGTCATCGCGTTCTTCGCCTCCTACGGCGCCAACGTCCTGGGGATGCCCCGTTCGCAGACCCTCGTCGCCTCCCTCATCGGCGGCGTGGGCTGGCTGGTCTTCACGATGTTCGGCGGCTGGATCTCGGACAAGATCGGGCGCGTGCGCACCTTCCAGATCGGCTACGCGATCATCATCCTGTGGGCCGTACCGATGTGGTTCCTGCTCGACACCGCCTCGCTGCCCCTGTTCGCCCTGGCGATCGTGATCCTGACCGTGGGCCTCGGCCCGTCCTACGGCCCGCAGTCCGCCCTGTACGCCGAGATGTTCCCGGCCCGGGTGCGCTACTCCGGCGTCTCGATCGGCTACGCGTTCGGCTCCATCATCGGTGGTGCCTTCGCCCCGATGATCGCCCAGCTGCTGCTCAACCAGACGGGCATGTCCTGGACGATCGGCGTGTACATCGCCGGCATCGCGACCGTCTCGCTCATCGCGGTGTCCCTGGTCCCGAAGAACATCCAGGGCATCGACCTGAACGTCCAGGAGGTGCACGAGGACTACGTCGCCGAGCACCCCGAGGCCGCCGAGATCCTCGCGGCGGCGAAAGCTGCTGAGGCCGCCGAGGCCGCGGAGAAGAAGCGCGGCTGAGCTCCGTCCCCGACCGACCGGGCCGCCCGCGGATCCCTGCGGCTCAGACCATGAGGTCGCGCCTGGTGAAGGATGCGGCTCCGCCCAGGGCGGCCACCAGGGCGAGGGCGGCCAGCAGACCCAGGCCCGACCAGTCGAAGCCGGTGGACAGGGGACGGCCACCGATGTACCAGTGGAACGGGGAGAGATCCTCCATCCAGGGCGCGTCCACGAGCGGGCCGAGATAGCTGAGCAGATAGGCCACGACGGCCGCTGCCGCGGACACGGCGAGGGCGGTCCCGCGCCGGCCGGTCGCGGCCCCGGTCGCGAACGCCACGGTGCCCAGGGCGCCGCCGAAGAGCAGCAGACCGGTGCCGGCCGCGATCAGGTTGACCGGCGACAGCTCCAGCTCCAGCAGCACGGAGAGGACGGCGAGGACCGTGCTGAGGGCGACGACCAGCACGAGAACGCCCACCCACAGCACGGCCAGGCGCTCGAGGTAGAGCTGGAGGCGCGAGACCGGTGCGCTCAGCTCCAGCTCGAGCGTCCCGTCCTCCTCGTCGCCGGCGATCAGCCGTGCGCCCAGCCCGATCGCGCACACCAGGGTGAGGATGGCCCCGAGCAGGGAGTACACCGTCGAGGAGACGTACCCGGCCGCGGTGGAGATGCTGTCGAAGCCCATCGCGGTGATGAACCCGGGCGGCATGGACTGCATCATCACCGCCATCTTGTCCCCGCCGATGCTGGGGTAGAACGCGGTGTACAGGGTCGCGACGGCCGAGACGGCCACCGCCCACAGCACCAGGGACCGACGACGGGTTCTCAGCACACCGGTCAGCACGGTGCCTGCTGGGGCGGTCGTCGCGCGGCCTCCTTCTCGGGCGGTCATCGCGCGGCCTCCTTCTCGGTGCCGGTCTCGGTGCCGGTCTCCGTGCCGGCGGGACCCGACGTCGCGCTGTCCCGCGGGGGGGTGCGGTCCGGTGCGCGGTAGAAGTCCAGGAACAGGTCCTCCAGCTCACGGTCCTGGACCTGCCAGCGCACCACGCGGTGCCGGGCGGCCGCGAGGAGCAGCGGCATGGGATCACCGCGGAGCAGGCAGCTCAGGCTCACCCCGTCGGAGGGGTCCAGGACCGCGTCCTGGACCCCGGGCAGGCTGTCGAACTCCGCCAGGGACACCGGTTCGGCGAAGCGCAGCAGCACCTGCTGGCCTGCGCGGGCGCGCAGGGCCCTGACGTCGTCGACGTCGACGACCCGGCCCTCACGGATGATCGCCACGCGCCCGGCGACCTCTTCGACCTCCCCCAGCATGTGGCTGGACAGGAAGAGCGTGGCGCCGCGGGCGACCGACTTCTGGGCGAGCAGGCGGAACTCCCGCTGGAGCAGCGGGTCCAGGCCGCTGGTCGGCTCGTCGAGGACGAGCAGGTCCGGCTCGTGCATGAAGGCCTGCACCAGCCCCACCTTCTGTCTGTTGCCCTTGGACAGTGCCTGCAGCGGACGGGACAGGTCCAGGGAGAACCGCTGGGCGAGCTCATCGATGCGGGGCCTCCCGCGCCCGCCGCGCAGGGCCGCGAGATGTCTCAGGTACTCACCGGCGTCCAGGCGCGCCGGGAAGGCCAGCTCGCCCGGCAGGTACCCGATCCGCATCCGCAGCTCGGCTCCACCCGCGGCCGGGGTGAGACCGAATACCTCGACGGTGCCGGCCGTGGGGCGCAGCAGGTCCACGAGCAGGCGGATGGTGGTCGACTTGCCGGCCCCGTTGGGGCCCAGGAAGCCGAACACCTCCCCGGGGTGGACCTCCAGGTCGACCCCGCGCAGGGCCCGGACCGGGCCGTAGTCCTTCACCAGTCCGCGTGCTCGGATGACGGGGGTCATGTCGTGGCTCCTCGGTCTCGGGGTTCTCGGTGTCCGCGGCGTGGCCGGCCGCGTCACCGGGAGGACCAGGGCCCGGCCGGCGGGGCAGCGGTCAGCGGCAGAGGGTGTCGCGTGGGCTGACCCCGTAGATCTGCCGGTAGTACTGGGCGAAGCGGCCCGGGTGGGCGAACCCCCAGCGGGCTGCGATCTTCTTCACGGTGTCCCCGGCGGTGGGGTCCGCGGCCTGCAGGTCCCGGTGGGCGGCGTCCAGACGGGTCCGGCGGAGGTACTGCGCAGGGGTCAGCCCCAGCGGGTGGTTGGCGCGGAACGCCCGCACCAGCGCCTGCGTGGTGGTCCCGGCGGCGCGGGCGGCGTCCTCGACGGTGATGGGGTCCGGGGCGGAGTCGTCGAAGAACTGCACCGCGAGCCGGTACCGGTGGGCCTGGGCCTCCATGGACAGGTACCGCTCGTGACGGTCCCCGACCAGGCGGAAGCACTCGAGCAGGCCCACGGAGAGATGGCGGGTGATCTGGCTGCGCACCAGCGGCTCGTCGAAGGCCTGCGTGCCCAGCAGCCCCATCCCGCAGTGCGCCACCTGCGACCAGTACTGTCCCAGCCGGGCGCTGACCGGGGCGGAGGAGGCGAAGGCCACCGGGGTGTCGGTGCCGTACACGGTGTCGGCGGTCTCCTGCACCAGCTCCACCGGCAGGTGCGCAAGGGTCACGTCCGCGTCCTCGATCACCGCCAGGGCCGGATGGCCGGGACGGAACAGCACTGACGACCCCGCGGCGGCGGCGCCGGCCTCCTCCCGCGTCTGCCAGTCGTACCGGACCCCGTGCACCTCGGCCACCGTGAAGGTCCCGGTGTCCCCCCACAGGGACATCACCCCGCCCACGTGCACCTGGGACACGGCCATCCGCTCGTCCCCGGCGCGGGACAGACGATAGGAGAACCGCGGATCGGTGGAGCTGTACCCGAAGTGCATCCCGGTCCGGTCCCCCAGCGCGGCCACCACCTCCGTGTCCGAGACCGTGAGCTCGTGGCGGAACACTCCACCCATGGGACGGCACCGCCTTCCGCTCGGGCCGCACCCGGCGCGGGTCCAGCTCACAGCGTCCATTCTCCAGAGCGGCCGGGCGGCACGCATCATTGTGACCCTGTGCAGGCGGTGGACCGGACCGTCGGCGACCTCAGTGGCTGATGGCCGGGGCGGCACCGATGAAGCGGTGCTCCAGGACCTGGGCGGCGGCGAAGCCGGCGATGTCGGCGGCGGTGGTCCACATGCCCACGTGGTCGTGCCCGAAGCGCCCCACGTACCCCACGCCGTGCCCCGCGCCCGGGGCACGGTGGACGAACCGCACGATCGTCCAGTCCAGGTCGGCGCCGGTGACCACGGCGAGCATCTGCTCCTTCTGCTGGTACCGCCGGGGATGGAGGGCCGCCATGACGGACCGGTGGACCCGCAGCCACGTGGAGGGCCGCTCGTTCGGGGAGATCCCCGTGACCGGGCCGCCGAGACCGATGTAGCGGCGCACACCGCGGGCCTGCATCGCGGCGACGATGTGGGTGGTCGCCCGCACCAGGGCCCCGTCCGCGGTAGGACGGTCCAGGCGGGGGTCCAGGGCGTTGATCACCGCCTCGCTCCCGGCCACGGCCTCGGCCACCGCGGCCGGGTCCGTGACGTCCCCGACCGTCACCCGCACGTCGCTCCCCCACCGGCCCGCGGCGGACCTCGGATCGACCACGAACGCCTGCACCTCGAACCCCCGGCAGAACAGGTGGTCGACGACCGCTCGCCCCACCGGGTTGTCGACTCCGAACACCGTGACGCGCATGCCTTCTCCCTTCGTTCCTCCTGTATTTTTCATTGCAAATGGACGAAAGTACATAGACACGGCGAAGCGGTCCGGGATATGACGCCACCCTCTCCGGTCGCCCCCTCAGATGATGCGCCGGGCGCGGGCCCGGTCGACCGCCCGGGTGCGGTTGTCCACGCCGAGCTTGTCGTAGATGTGCACCAGGTGCGTCTTGACCGTGGCCTCGGAGATGAACAGGGCCTTGGAGGTCGTCGACCTGCTCGTGCACGCGACCCGGCGCTTCGGCACGGCCACGGTGGTGGTCACCCACGACACCGAGTTCGTCCCGCTCGCCTACCGGTCCGTGACCATGCGCGACGGCCGCCTGCGCTGAGCCCCGACGGTTTGTGGGCCTTTGTTTTGTGGGCCTTTGTTTTGTGGGCCTTTGTTTTGTGGGCCTTTATGGGGACGGCGCCGGACACCGTCAGTCCAGCGGTCCGCAGTACCCTGATGAAAAGCCGCACATCAGCTTCTCCCCCCCC
>NZ_BMEQ01000003.1:0-170378 GCF_014636775.1 Kocuria dechangensis | reverse complement strand
CCCCCCCCCCCAGGAAGCGACACCAGGATGAACACCCCCGACATGCTGACCGACGTCCGGCGTCTCATCGAGGCCCGCCCTCCGACCGGGATGCAGGTGGACCGGTTCGAGATCGTCGACGAGGTCGCCGAGCTCTCCCTGTCCTTCCGCCAGGACGTGCTGGAGAACATGCTGGCCGCCGAACTCGCCTCCACCGGCGGGCCCTCCGACTGGGACGACCCCCGCGCTCCCCTGGAGGAGGGCTCCCCCACCTGGGCCTACGCAGCCGGGATCGCCGCCCTGCTCCACCACGGATACTTCAACCAGGTGATCCTCGCCCAGCACGAGCGCGACCTGGAGCAGGTGCTGGCCGACCACGGCCGTCCCGGCACCCCGGTGACCGCGACCGCCACCTACTCCCCGACGGATCTGATGCCGTACTACCGACGGCTCAAGACCGCCCACCTCCAGCACCTGAGCGCCTCGCACGACTGAGGGGTCGAAGGCCGCCCCACGGGTGGAGCGCGTCGTGCCGTTGCCGAGGCGCCCTCGGGCACGGGCACTCCTGAGACCCTCACCCTGTTCCCACCTGCAAAAACAGTGGTGCCCTCGGTGGTGCGGCGTTAGAGTCGGAGCGTCTTCACGGCATTCGCACAGCCTGCACCCCGGCCCGTCCTGCGGGGGTGACACCGGGGTCACGAGCTCCCTCGCGCGGAGCGCAGCGGGGTTCGGCCATGCCCCGCCGGGCATGAGGATCCGGCCCTGACGGTATCTGCCGGGTCCCGGCACACGCCGGGACTCCCTTTTCCGAAGGCCTCACCATGACACGTCGTCGATCGCTCCCGGCCGCCCTGGCCACCCTCGCCCTGCTCGCCGGGGCCGCTCCTGCCACCGCCGCCACGGCTCATCCACCCGAGAACGGAGGCGCCGGCGACACAGAAGCCCCGGCCGTCTCCGAGGACTTCACCCGCACGGTGCTCACCACCGGGCTGGCCAACCCCTTCGAGGTCCTGACCGGACCGGACGAGCTGCTGTGGGTGACCGAGCGCACCGCAGGGCGCGTCACCCAGGTGGACCCCGGCACCGGGGCGAAGACCACGATCCTGACCATCGACGAGGTGCTGGCCACCGAGGGCGAGCAGGACGGGCTGCTGGGCATGGCCTTCCACCCCGACGTGCTGAAGGGCGGACGCCACCCCTGGGTGTACCTGTCCTACACCTACGACGGCGGGGAGGGCACCGCGGCGGCCCCGGACCGGCGCCAGCGCCTGGTCCGGTACACCTTCGACGACGAGACGAACACGCTGGTGGAGCCGGTGACCCTGCTCGAGGGGCTGCTGGCTTCCGACGACCACAACTCCGGGCGCCTGGTCCTGGGCCCGGACGACAAGCTGTATTACACGATCGGGGACCGCGGGAACAACCAGGACCTCAACGCCTGCCGGGCCAACGAGGCCCAGCGCCTGCCCACCGCCGAGGAGGTCGAGGAGGAGGACTGGGACGCCTACCAGGGCAAGACCCTGCGGCTGAACCTCGACGGGTCGGTCCCCGGGGACAACCCGCGCCTGGACGGGGTCCGCAGCCACGTGCTGACCTACGGCCACCGCAATGCCCAGGGGCTGACCTTCGGCGAGGGGGGCCGGCTGTACTCCTCCGAGCAGGGGCCCAAGAGCGACGACGAGATCAACCTCCTGGAGCCCGGCGGCAACTACGGCTGGCCCTATGTGGCCGGGTTCAAGGACGACAGCGGCTACGTCTTCGGCGACTGGTCGGCCGTCGAGGGGTGCGGGACCACGGTGCCCTACGACGCGTTCGTGATCCCCGAGACGGTGCCCCAGTACGCCGAGCACGACTTCCGGCCGACGAACTTCACGGCCCCGCTGCGGACCTACTACACCGTCCCGTCCAACCACGACTTCCAGGGTGACGCCTGCGCGCCCTCGGGGTTCTGGTTCATCTGCTACCCCACCATCGCGCCCTCGTCCCTCGAGCACTACGGCCACGACGCGATCCCCGGATGGGAGAACTCGCTGCTGATGCCCACCCTGAAGGACGGCACGGTCTACCGGGTGGAGGTCGGCGAGGATGGCGAGACCCTGGGCGAGTCCCAGCCGCTGTGGCGCTCGGTCAACCGCTACCGCGACACCGCGATCAGCGACGACGGGGAGACCGTCTGGGTTGTCACCGACTCCGCGGGGCTGGCCCGCGGCACCGACGGCGACGCCACCACCGAGCTCGAGGACCCCGGCGCCCTGATCGCCTTCACCCACGACGACGAGGAGGACGACGAGAACGAGGAGTGAGCCCGTCACCCGGTGCCGCATGACGGGACCGGCAGGGGGCAGGGTCCGGCTGGTGCTCCGAGCACACCGGCCGGGCCCTGCTCCTGTGCGTCACCGGCCGGGGGTCGCGGAGCGCGGACCGGGCGCCCGCGGCCCGGTCCGCGCTCGTGGTCGGTGACGGACTACGGAACGGCGGGACGGTTGGCCCTGACGACCTTGCCGATGAAGACCTCGAAGGTCTCCAGCCACCGCAGCAGGAAGTCGCGGGTGGACTCGTCGCGGACCTCGCCGTCGGCGGCGATGAGTCCTTCGGTGAACTGGATGTAGGCCTCGGGCTGGGCCAGCTCCGGGGAGTTGACGAAGCTCAGGATCGAGCGCAGGTGCTGCTGGCCCACGGCGGTGCCGATCTTGCCCGGTGAGGTCCCGATCACCGCCGAGGGCTTGTGCGCGAACGAGTTCGACCCCCAGGGCCGCGACCCCCAGTCGATGGCGTTCTTCAGCGCCCCGGGGATGGAGCGGTTGTACTCCGGGGTGACGAACATCAGCGCGTCCACCTCCTCCACCGCCTTCTTGAAGGCCCGGCCGGCCTCGGGGAAGTCCGCGTCGAAGTCGTGGTTGTACAGCGGCAGGTCCCCGATTCCGATCTCCCGCAGCTGAAGGGTGTCGGGGGCGAGCCGTTCGACGGCGTGGGCGAGCTTGCGGTTGATGGAGTCCTTGGACAGCGAACCGATGGACACTCCGACGGTGCAGGTCATGACGTACCTCCTGGGATGGGATGCCGGTCGGTGATGCCGGGCGCGACGGGGACCGCCGATCGTCATTGCGGCCCCGACGGCGCGCCCGGTCCCAGGCCAGGCACCCTCCGGGTCCGCGGGCCAGGGAACCCGTCCGGCTCCTCCGCCAGCGGGTCCGCCGGAAGCGGGGACGTCCTGTCACCCCATGGCCCTGATCCCGTGTGGGCCGCCTCATACCGCCTGGCCGTACGGGGGAACCCGTGCTATCTTTGTTGATACGTCACCAATATGCTCGACCCGGAAGGACCACCCCATGTCTGTCTCCACCGCCATCCTGCGCGGCGTCACCGGCGCCTACCTCCTCCAGGCCGGCTACGGCAAGCGCAACCTCCCCACCGAGGCCGCCGCGGGCCTGCAGCAGTTCGCCGCCACCGGCATCCCGCAGCTCCAGAAGATGAGCCCCGACACCTTCGGGAAGTTCATCGCCGCCTCCGAGCTGGGCATCGGCACCGCGCTCCTCACCCCGTTCGTGCCCAACCGCGTGGCCGGGCTGGCCCTGGGCGCGTTCTCCGCCGGGCTGCTCTCGATGTACTTCCGCAACGAGGCGATGACCCAGGCCGACGGCATCCGCCCCTCCGAGGCCGGCACCGCGCTGTCCAAGGACGCCTTCCTCGCCGCCATCGCGGGCGCCCTGGTCGCCGCCAAGTAGGTCCCGAGCTGGCCCGGCCCCCGAGGGGGCCGGGCCAGCTCCTTGGCAAGCGCTCACCGCCGGGGCAGGATGAGCCCAACGACCCACTACGACCGGGCTCCCCGAGGGCCGGTGCCGAGGAGCTGCAATGAGCTCGGAGACCCCCGTCCCGACCACCACGATGCCCGCGGCGTTCTTCGGGCACGGCAACCCGATGAACGCCCTGGAGGTCAACCGGTACACCAGCGCCTGGCGGGCGTTCGGGACCTCGGTGCCCCGGCCGCGGGCGATCCTGGTGGTCAGCGCCCACTGGTACATCAACGCCACCGCGGTCACCGCCATGCCGGCCCCGCGCACCATCCACGACTTCTACGGCTTCCCCCAGGAGCTGTTCGACGTGCAGTACCCCGCCCCCGGGCTGCCAGGGCTCGTCGAGGAGATCAGCGACACCGTGCACCCGACCTGGGTCGGGGCCGACGTCGACAGCTGGGGCATCGACCACGGCACCTGGTCCGTGCTCACCCACGCCTTCCCGGACGCCTCGATCCCGGTGCTGCAGATGAGCATCAACGCCGACAAGCCCCTGGACTACCACCTGGACCTCGGCGCCCGCCTCGCGCCGCTGCGGGACCAGGGCGTGCTGATCATCACCAGCGGCAACATCGTGCACAACCTGGGCGGGATGGACTGGAAGCTCACCGACGAGGGCTACGACTGGGCGCGACGCTTCAACGAGGACGCCAAGGAGCGGATGCTCACCGACCCCACGGAGCTGGCAGCCCTCGACGCCCACCGCGACTGGGGCCTGGCCGTGCCCACCCCCGACCACTTCATCCCCTCCCTGTACCTGGCCGGGCTCGCCGGGGCCGCCGGCTCCACGGACACCGGCGTGCTCGTCGACGGCTACTCCTACGGGTCCTTGTCGATGACCGCCTACACCCTGGGCATGGACTGCCCCCACGGGTCCGAGCAGGGCGGGTCCTCGCGCCCGCCGGCCGACCTGCCCCCGGACGGCTCCAACATCTGAGCGCTCCTCCCCGGCCTCCGTCCCGCACGGCTGCGGCCGCGCCGCGGCGGTGCCGGGCACCGGCGTCGCCGGCTGAGCCTCGACCCCGACGGCCTCCGACTACGTCCTTACCAACGACAGTCCATCCTTGTCGATTGACATTCGATAGATAATAGCCGATGCTCGATGCATGGTCACAGAACGGCGGGCGGTTGCCGCCCTCAGAGTCTTCCTCGTGCTGCTGTTCGGGATCCTGGTGGTGCTCCAGGTCATGTCGCTGCCCGGACAGTTCGCCCACATGGCCCAGGAGTCCCCGGAGCAGGCGCACCTGCGGTGGCCGCTGACAGCCGTGGCCGTGTTCTGGGTGCTGTGCGTCCAGGTGGTGGTCGTGTGCACCTGGAAGCTGCTCACCCTGGTCAAGAACGACCGGATCTTCAGCGAGGCGTCCCTGACCTGGGTGGACGCGATCGTGTGGGCGATCGGCGCCGCGTGGGCGGTGCTGCTGGGCGTCTTCCTCTGGGTCGGCTTCCGCGCGGACGACCCCGGGCTGCCGCTGCTGCTGTTCCTGATGCTGACGGGTGTCACGGTGCTCGGCCTGCTCATGGTGGTGATGCGCGCTCTGCTGCGGCAGGCCACCACGCTGCGGACCGACATGGAAGCGGTGATCTGATGCCCATCGTCGTGCGCCTGGACGTCGAGCTGGCCAAGCGCAAGATGAGCGTGGGCGAGTTCGCCGAACGCGTCGGGCTCACTCCTGCGAACGTGGCCGTGCTGAAGAACGGCCGCGCCAAGGCCGTGCGGTTCTCCACCCTGGAGGCGATGTGCCGGGTGCTGCAGTGCCAGCCCGGGGACCTGCTCGAGTGGGTCGAGGACTGACCCTCCCCCACGCCTCACCGCGTGCCCCGCACAGCGGACCTCGACCACCCCGGCCCGCTCGCCGGCCGGATCGGCCATCGGGGCGAGCACCGAAAGGACACCTCGTGAAGTACTTCCTCGCCCTGGCCGTGGCCCTCGGCATCGCGGTCGGCGTCGCCGCCGTCGTGTACGGGGAGGCCGACGACTCGCCGGGCCTCCAGTTCCTCGGCGTCCTGATCGTCGCCGGCACGGTGGCGTTCGGCGTCAGGACGGCCCGGCGCAGCAGGTAGCGGCACACCCGGTTCCGCGGTCCTCACCCGCACGGCTCCGCGACCGCCCCTGCGTCGTCGTGCCGGCCGGGGCGGACCCGGGCTCGCGGGCTCCTCACACGGCGCGCTCGGGCAGGGGGGGCGCTCTCCCCCGGCTCCTTCTGCCACGGCCACCGGCCGGTGATCTCCAGCTCGAGGGACCAGCTGAGGAACGTGCGGATGAGGACGATGAGCGCGAGCACCCCCACCGACTCGAAGGTGGGGGTGAGGGCCACGGTGCGGATGATGTCGGCGGCCACGAGCAGCTCGAGGCCCAGCAGGATCGACCGCCCCAGCCGGCGGCGGTACTCCCCGTAGACGTCGGGCCGCCCGTGGCGGGGGCGCAGGAGGGCTCGCGCTGCGAGGAGGGTCGCCACCACCGCCCCGACGACGATGGCGACGACCCCTGCCGCGTCGACGGCCTCCCCGACGAGTTCCATGGTCTCCTGGAACGACATGCGCACCTCCGGCTGCCCCGGCGGACGCGCCGGATCGACTGCGATCTGGACGCCAGGATGTCACGGGAGACCGGCCGTGTCAGGCGGTGACGGGCTCCTTCCGCCCCGCGGGCCCGGCCGGCTCACGCGGCGGCAGCGGCGGTCCCGGCGGGACCTCCCGGGCGGCCAGCACACGGGCCGCCTCGGAGCCGGGGGCCGCGATGGTGTTGCGCAGGGCCTCGCGCAGGGCGCGGGGGTCGGCGCCGTCGACCACGGCCGAGATGTGCGAGTCCGGGCGGACGATCCACACGTCGCACGGGCCGGGCCTCAGGGCCTGGCCCAGCAGGCCCGTGGCGTCGATGTCCTCGAGCCGGTGGATCCGCAGCGGGGACGTGATGGCGTCGAGGGCGGTCCGGCGCACGGACTCCGTGTCGACCTCCGGGCCGGTGAGCAGCAGGATCCCGTAGCGGGCGAGCTCGCGGATCCGGTCGGCCCTGATCCCGGGCACCGTGACGGGCACGTCCGGCATGAGCACGCCGGGCACGGGGTCGGGGACCTCGCCCTTGGGCGGGCGCCCGGTGAACGGGCGGTCCGGGTCGGGCGTGGTCAGCGGCGAGTCGACGTACCAGAACGGCTCGGCCAGACGGCCCGAGTCCACGTAGGTGGACGCGGCCGGGTCGCCGATCGCCCGCTCCAGCTTCGCCAGCCGCTCGGCCAGCTGCTCCTCGTTCTGCGGCACGAGGAAGTCCATGGTGGCCTCGGTGACCTCGAGGTTCTCGATCGCCGCGGCCCGGCGCTCGACGTCGTAGGACTCCAGCAGCGCCTCGTCGGCGTTGCCGCGCAGCACCGAGGTCAGCTTCCAGGCGGCGTTCTCGGCGTCGCCCACCCCGGAGTTCAGCCCGCGGGCCCCGAAGGGGGAGACGATGTGCGCGCAGTCCCCGGCGAGCAGGACCCGGCCCACCCGCATGCGGGAGGCCAGGCGGGCGTGGAAGCGGTAGACCGACTTCCAGACGATCTCGTAGTCCTTGTCCCCGATCACCTGGCGGATCCGGGCGTCCAGCGCCCCGGAGGCCTCCTCCGCCTCGAGGTCGTAGTCGCCGGGCACCTGCCAGTCGATGCGGAACGTGGAGTCCGGGCACGGGTGCACGAGCACCTGCCGGCCCGGGTTCCACTCGGGGTCGAAGTAGAAGCGGCGCTCGGTGGCCCACCCGGGCATGTCCGTGCGGATGTCGCAGATGAGGAACTTGTCCTCGAAGGAGCGCCCGCCGAAGGTCACGCCGAGCTGGCGGCGCAGCTCCCGGGCCTTGGACCCGAGGGCGGCGATCGCGTAGTCGGCCACGATCTCGGCCGTCTCGCCGCTGAGCAGCCGGCAGGTCACGGTGACCGAGCGCTCGTCCTGGGCGATCGAGACGATCTCGTGCCCCCAGACCTCCTCGATCAGCGGCTCGGCGGCGATCTTCGCGGCGAGCAGCTCCTCGGTGCGGGTCTGCGAGATGTTCACGAAGGGCGGGAAGGGGGACTGGCCCTTGTCCCGGAAGGGCTGGGCGAACAGCTCCTTGTCCTGGTAGAAGGTGCGCGCCATGTCCCAGGTCACGCCCTCCTCCGCCACCTGCTTGCCCACGCCCACGGACTCCCAGATCTCCAGGACGTCGCGCTGCTGGCAGATCGCCTTCGAGCCGATGGGGTCGCGCTCGGCGCGCGCGTCCAGGATCGTGACGGGGATGCCCCACCGCGCCAGGAGCAGGGCCGCGGTCTGGCCCACGGGGCCGTTGCCCAGGACCATCACCTTGCCGGAGTCGAATCGTCGCATCTGTCGTACCTCTTCCGTTCTCGGGCTGCTCGCTCAGCCGTTCTGCAGCTGGTTCCAGACCTCGCGGTCGCGCTCGGCGGTCCAGATGACGGGCCGCTCGATGCCGGACAGCTCGTCCCACAGCCGGGAGACGTCGAAGGGCAGGCAGTGCTCGAAGATCGGCCAGTGGCCGAAGTCGTCGTAGAGGGCGGTGTGCACGGCCTCGAAGGCGTCCTTCAGGGTGCCGCCGTCGCGCTGGACGGCCCCGACCTCCTCGATCATGACGGTCAGAAAGCGGCGGGTCTGCTCGATCGCCGCGTCCACGGCCTCCCGGCCGCGAGAGACCGCCCCGCGCCCGCCCACGAGCTGCTCGGCCCCGAGGGCCTTGACGGCGTCGAGGGTGTGGCTGGCCCAGTCGCGGTGGAAGGCGTCGCCGGTGTAGAGCGCGGCCTCGGCCTCGACGAGGTCGCCGGCGAAGAGGATCTTCTGCTTCGGCAGCCACGCGACGACGTCGCCCTCGGTGTGGCCGCGGCCGAAGTGCTGGAGCACCAGGTCCCCGCGGTCCCCGCCGAGGTCGATGGTCAGCTTGTCCTCGAAGGTCACCGTGGGCCAGGTCAGGCCGGGCACGGTGTCGGCGCCCTTGGCCAGGCGCGGCATGCGGCCGAACTCGGACGCCCAGTCCTCCTTGCCCCGCTCCAGGATCAGGTCGTAGGTGTTCTCGTGGGCCACGATCGACTCGGCGCCGAACGCGGAGGCACCCAGCACTCGGACGGCGTGGTAGTGCGAGAGGACCAGGTAGCGGATCGGCTTGTCCGTGTGCTTGCGCAGCTCCTGCAGCCACTCGGCCGCCACCACGGGCGTGGCGAGGGCCTCGAAGCAGACCAGGAAGTCCTCCCCCTCGATCGCGCCGATGTTCGGGTCGCCCTCCGCCGTGAGGGCGTAGACGCCCTCGGCCAGGACCTCGAGGGTCTTCTGCTTCTCGCCGAGGTCCGCCGAGGACGCGAACGACTTCTGAGTGCTCATGGTCTCTCCTCCTGGGCCCGGACGGGCCCCGTGATCGCCGGCCCGGGAGGCACGCCCCCGGGATGGTCAAACGTTGTACTACTTCAAAGGTAGACCCCCGGAGCCGTTTTGTGAAGCAGCGCACACCGCACTGCGGACGCCGCCGCTGTTGACCGCACGGGCGCGCACGTGGGATTGTTTGATGAACGATCGGTCAGTAAATTTTGGGCGACGATGCCCGGATGCCGGCCACTCCCCGTCGCGACAGGAGTTCCCACATGTCCTCAACCCCTCAGGCCTTCCTCGTCGGCGGGGCGCGCACCCCGGTGGGCCGCTACGGCGGCGCGCTCTCCACCGTGCGCCCCGACGACCTCGCCGCCCTGGTGGTCCGGCACGCGGTGACCGACGCGGGGATCGACCCGCACGACGTCGACGAGGTGATCCTCGGCAACGCCAACGGCGCCGGCGAGGAGAACCGCAACGTGGCCCGCATGGCGTGGCTGCTGGCCGGCTTCGGCGACACGGTCCCCGGCATCACCGTCAACCGGCTCTGCGCCTCCGGCCTGAGCGCCATCACCATGGCCTCCCACATGGTCAAGGCCGGGGCGGCGGACCTCGTCGTCGCCGGCGGCGTGGAGTCGATGTCCCGCGCCCCCTGGGTGATGGAGAAGCCCGCCAAGGCCTTCGCGAAGCCCGGGGACGTCTTCGACACCTCGATCGGCTGGCGCTTCGTCAACCCGAAGTTCCACCACATCGACAAGATGACCTACTCGATGCCCGAGACCGCCGAGGAGGTCGCGATCGTCGACGGCATCTCCCGCGAGGACGCCGACGCGTTCGCCGTGGCCTCCCACGAGAAGGCGATCGCCGCGATCGACGCCGGCCGCTTCTCCCCCGAGATCGTCCCCGTGACCGTCAAGGGCCGCAAGGGCGCCGAGACGGTCGTGGACACCGACGAGGGCCCCCGCCCGGGCACCACCATGGAGGCCCTCGCCAAGCTCCGACCCGTGGTCGCCCACGGCACGGTCGTCACCGCCGGCAACTCCTCCTCCCTCAACGACGGCGCCTCGGCGATCCTGGTCGCCTCCGAGCGGGCCGTCGAGAAGTACGGGCTCACCCCCCGCGCCCGGATCGTCGACGGCGCCTCCGCCGGCGTCCCGCCCCACATCATGGGCATCGGCCCGGTCCCGGCCACGCGGAAGGTGCTCGAGCGCACCGGCTGGAACATCGAGGACCTCGGCGCCGTGGAGCTCAACGAGGCGTTCGCCACCCAGTCCCTCGCCTGCATCCGGCGCCTCGGCCTGGACCAGGGCATCGTGAACAACGACGGCGGAGCGATCGCGCTCGGCCACCCGCTCGGCTCCTCCGGCTCCCGCCTGGTGGTCACCCTGCTGGGGCGCATGGAGCGCGAGGGCGCCGACCGCGGCCTGGCCACCATGTGCGTGGGCGTGGGCCAGGGCACCGCGCTGCTCGTGGAGAAGATCTGATGACGGGCCCGAGCGGGATCCTGGGCGAGGACTTCACGGCGCTGCGGCTGGAGGAGCGCGAGGACCGGCTGCACGTGGTCCTGGACCGCCCCGCGGTGCGCAACGCGATCGACGCGACCATGGTCGAGGAGCTGCACGCGGTGTGCGCCCACCTGGAGCGCCACCCCAAGGTGCTGATCCTCTCCGGCACCGAGGTGAACGGGAAGGGGATCTTCGCCTCCGGGGCGGACATCGCCCAGCTGCGCGAGCGCCGCCGCGACGACGCCCTGGCCGGGATCAACTCCCAGATCTTCGACCGCATCCACAAGCTGCCCATGCCCGTGATCGCCGCGATCGACGGCTACGCCCTGGGCGGCGGCGCGGAGCTGGCCTACGCGGCCGACTTCCGCATCGCCACCGCGCACCTGAAGATCGGCCAGCCCGAGACCAACCTGGGGATCATCGCCGCGGCCGGCGGGCTGTGGCGGCTCAAGGAGCTCGTGGGCGAGCCCGTGGCCCTGGACATCCTCCTGGCGGGCCGGATCCTGGACGCCCAGGAGGCCCTGGCGCTGCACCTGGTGACCGAGCTGCACGAGCCCGCCGGGCTCGTGGCCGCCGCGCACGCGCTGGCGGACCGGATCGCCGCGCAGGACCCCCTGGCGGTGCGGATCTCCAAGCGCGTGTTCGCGGCCCCGCCGGCCGCGCACCCGCACATCGACGAGCTGGCCCAGGCCGTGCTCTTCGAGTCCCAGGCCAAGTTCGACCGCATGCAGGCGTTCCTGGACCGCAAGAAGACCAAGAAGCAGAACTGAGCAGCTGAACCAGGCAGCAGAACTGGTCAGCAGCAACCGAGCACAGGAGCAGCACGCATGAGCGAGAAGCACGAACGCACCGTCCCCGCCGTCGTCGGCGTCCTGGGCGGAGGCCGCATGGGCGCGGGCATCGCCCACGCCTTCCTGCTCGCCGGGTCGAAGGTGACCGTGGTGGAGCGCGACGGGCAGGCCGCCGAGGCCGCGCAGGAGCGGATCGAGCGGGACCTGGCCAAGTCCCTGGAGCGCGGGACCGTGGACGGCAACCTGGACGAGTGGTCGCAGAACCTGACGCTGTCCCTGGAATACGCCGACTTCGCCGGGTGCGACCTGGTCGTGGAGGCCGTCCCGGAGGTCTGGGACCTGAAGGTCTCCGCCCTGCAGGAGGTCGAGCGCAACCTGGGGGAGACCGCGTGGCTGGCCACCAACACCTCCTCGTTGTCGGTGGACGGGCTCGCCGAGCAGCTGCAGCGCCCGGAGCGGTTCTGCGGCCTGCACTTCTTCAACCCGGTGCCGGCGTCCAAGCTCGTGGAGGTCGTCATCTCGAAGCACACCGGCGAGGAGCTGAAGAAGCTCTCCGTGCAGTGGGTCGAGGGCCTGGGCAAGACCCCGGTGGTCGTCAACGACGCCCCCGGCTTCGCCTCCTCCCGCCTGGGCGTGGCGATCGCGCTGGAGGCCATCCGCATGGTCGAGGAGGGCGTGGCGTCCCCGGAGGACATCGACAACGCCATGGTGCTGGGCTACAAGTTCCCGGTCGGCCCGCTGGCCCTGACCGACATCGTGGGCCTGGACGTGCGCCTGGGCATCGCGGAGTACCTCGAGTCCACCCTGGGCGAGCGCTTCGCGCCCCCGCAGCTGATGCGGGACATGGTCGCCCGCGGGGAGCTGGGCCGCAAGACCGGCAAGGGCTTCTTCAGCTACGACGGCTGACCGGCGCAGCCCGCGCCGGCACCGCCCGCCCCGTCGTCGTCACCCCGGCGTCGTACCGTAGAGCCATGGAACCGACACCCGGGGACCCTGTGGCGTGGGACGGGGCGATCAATGCCCGGCGGCTGGCCGGGGACGTCTACCGGATGGGCCGCTCCGAACGGCTGACGGCCGCGGGGTGGCGGGCCGCCGCGGCGGCCGGCGTGCGCACGGTCGTGGACCTGCGCAACGCGGACGAGCGGCGCCGCCGGCCCACGGATCCCGTCGACGAGCCCTCGGCCCGCACGGGGATCACCGTGCTGCACCGGCCCACGGAGGACCCGTCCCACCCCGAGTTCCCGCTGGTGGGCACCCCGTACCTCAACCACCCGCGGGGCTACCGGGACTACCTGCGGCTCTTCCCGGACCTCGTGGCGGAGGCGGTGCGGGCGGTCGCGACCGCCGAGGGCGGGGTGGTCGTCCACTGCTCCGCGGGACGGGACCGCACCGGAGTCCTGGCCCTGCTGCTGCTCCGGCTCGCCGGCGCGGACGCGGCCCGGGTCGTCGCGCAGGACGAGGCCGCGGCCCGGGGGATCAACGAGTGGCACCGGGTCTCCCCCGTGCCGCACCCGGTCGAGCGCCACCACGGGGAGGACGAGCTCGCCCGGCTGCTGGCCGGGCGCAGGGCGGCCCTGCTCGAGCTGGCCGCCGGGTTCGACGCCGTGGCCTACCTGCGCGCCGCAGGCCTCACGGACAGGGAGCTGTCCGCGCTGCGCCGGCGGCTCAGCGGACCGGCCGGTCCTTGATGAAGTTCGTGATCCGCACGGTGCACAGCCGGTAGCCGTCCTCGTGCTCGACGACGACCTCGTGGCAGGTCAGCGAGCGGCCGAGCTGGATCGCGGTGGCCGTGGCGGTGACGGTGCCGGCGGTCGAGGACCGGTGGTGGGTGGCGTTGACGTCCACGCCCACGGCGACCTTGCCCATCGTGGAGGCGTGGATGACGGCCGCCCAGGAGCCCACGGCCTCGCCGATGGCCACCATCGCTCCCCCGTGCAGCAGGCCCAGGGACTGCCGGTTGCCCTCCACGGGCATGGTGGCGACCACCCGCTCCGCGGACTGCTCCAGGACCTCGACGCCCATCTTCTCGTCCAGCTCCCCCAGCACGATGCGCCATGGCTGGTGGGGTGCGCTCTCGGTCATGGAACTCCTCGGTGTGCTCGGCGGCGCGGGGCAGGGGCGTCCCGCCGGGGCGGGAACGCCGTGCCCGGCCGCCCGGGTGGAACGTGCGTACCGGAGCCATGGTACTGATCGATCGGTCGGGATGTCGGGCGGGACCCTTCACCGGCGCCGTTAGGCGGCACGCTCAGCCGGAAGGAGCAGCCGACCGCGCCCGTCCGCGCCGGGCGTCCGTGCGCCCCGTCATCGGGCGCCGCCGTTGATGTAGACGGTCTGCCCCGAGACGTACGAGGCGTCGTCGCTGGCGAGGAAGGCGATGACCGAGGCCACCTCCTCGGGCTGCCCCACGCGCCCCAGGGGGGTCCGGGCCGCCACCGCCTGCTGGTGCTCCTCGGGCGTGCTGCCCACCCGCTGCGCGGTCTGCGCGGTCATGGACGTGGCGATGTAGCCGGGGGCGACGGCGTTGACGTTGATGTTGAACCGCCCCAGCTCCATCGCCAGCGTGGCGGTGAGCCCCTGGATCCCGGCCTTGGCGGCGGCGTAGTTGGCCTGGCCCACGTTGCCCAGGGCCGAGCGGCTGCTGAGGTTGACGATCTTCCCGTGGCGCTTCGCCACCATGTGGGCCTGCGCGGCCCGGGCGCAGAGGTAGGCGCTGGTCAGGTTGGTGGTCAGGACGGCCTGCCAGTCGCTCAGCTCCATCTTGAAGAGCAGGTTGTCGCGGGCGATGCCCGCGTTGTTGACCAGCACGTCCAGCCCGCCGTGGACCTCGATGATCCCCGCGAAGACGTCCTCGACAGCCGCCTGGTCCGTGACGTCGCACCTCCAGGCGCGGACGGACCCTCCGGCAGAGACCACCCCGGGGTCCGCGTTGAGCTCCTCGGCGGTCCGCTCCGCGCGGTCCAGGTCGAGGTCCACCACGGCCACCGACGCCCCTTCCGTGGCGAACCTGCGCGCCGTGGCCGCCCCGATCCCCTGCCCGGCACCCGTGACGACCACGTTCTGACCACTGAATCGTGCGTTCATTGCATCCCTGCCCTGGTTTCGACGTCGGCGTCCCAGGCCAGTTATACCGTGTTCCGGGCGCGCCCCGGCCCGCGCCCCTCCGGGCGGACCGGGCGGGCGCTCCGCGCCGTCCGGCCGCAGCCGGCCGTGGGGGTCCCGACCGGCTCCTCCGGCGGGCGACACATTGGCGCCACGGCGTACCGCCGCACCGCCCGGCTGTGCAACAGTGTGAGCATCCCTCGCCCCCTCTCCAGATGAGTCGCCCATGTTCGAGCCCGTCCTCCCGGCGCACCGCCGCTATCGGCTCGCCACCGTTCCCGCACCCGGAGGCGAGCTCGCCGTGGGCGTGTGGCAGCCACGCTCGGCCCTCGACGGGCCCGCCGCGCCGACCGTCCTCGCGATCCACGGCATCACGGGCAACCACCGGTGCTGGTCGTACCTCGCGGACTCGTTGCAGGACACCCGCGTGGTCGGCCCCGACCTCCGGGGACGCGGTGGCTCGGCCGCGGTGGGCCCGCCGTTCGGTCTCGCCGCCCACGCCGACGACATGGTGCGCCTGCTCGACGCCCTGGGCATCGAGCAGGCGGTGCTCGTGGGGCACTCGATGGGCGGCTTCGTGGCCGCTGTCACGGCGCACCGGCATCCGAGCCGCGTGCACTCGCTCGTCCTCGTCGACGGCGGCCTGCCGATGACGCAGGAGGTCCCCCAGGACCCCGCGGCGGTCTCGGCCGGCGCGACCCGGCAGCTGGAGCGCCGCCTGGCGATGACCTTCCGGTCCGCGGACGAGGCGGTGGCGCTGTGGCGCGCCCACCCCGCGTTCCGCAACGAGTGGTCGTCCGTCGTCCACGACTACGCGGTCTACGACCTCGGAGGCGAGGCGCCCCGGCTGCGCTCCAGGGCGCGGACGGAGGCCATGCGCGCCGACTCCGACGACACCCTCTTCGGCGCGGACCTGCGCGCCGCCTTCGACGAGCTCGCGCACCCCACGCAGTGGCTCACGGCCGCCCGCGGCCTGCTCGGGGAGTCGCCGGGGCTGTACCCGCCGGAGCTGGTGCAGCACTGGAGCGATCGGTATCCGCAGATCGAGGTGCACCCGGTGCCCCGGGTCAACCACTACACGATCGTGCTGAGCCGGGCCGGCGGGGAGGCCATGGCGTCCGCGGTGCACCGCTCCCTCGCCGGGCAGACCAGCGCCGTATGAGCCCCGTCCTCGCGCGGAGGCGGGACGTGCGCTGCGCACATCGACCGGGTGGGCGAGCCCTCTCGTGCGGACCGACATCGTCGTGCTTTACTACGGCTACAGCTACGGCTACAGCTGCGGTTGCAACGGCGACTGCAGCCACGGCCAGGAGCGATGACGGGAGCACCATCAGTCATGAACGCTGACGCGCACGCGGCCGACGCCGCGCCGCTCCCCGCCGCCGCGGGGGTGGTCGGTGGCGGCACGATGGGTTCGGGCATCGTCCACGTCCTCCTCGCAGCAGGCATCGACACCGTGCTCGTCGAGGTCGACGACGCCTCGCTCGCCCGCGGCCTGGAGCTCGTGCGCGAGAGCCTCGACGACTCCGCCCGGCGCGGCAAGCTCGAGGTGGGCGTCGACGACGCGCTCGCCCGGCTCACGGCCTCGACCCGCTACGAGGATCTCGCGGCGTGCGAGGTCGTCATCGAGGCGGTCCCCGAGAACCCCGAGCTCAAGAAGCAGGTGCTGGGCTCGATCGAGCGGCAGATCCCGGACACGGCCCTCCTCGCGACGAACACGAGTTCGCTCTCCCTCGGCTCCCTCGCCGGATCCCTGGCGCACCCCGATCGGTTCGTCGGCATGCACTTCTTCAACCCCGTCCCCGCCCAGCCCCTCCTCGAGATCGTCCGGACACCCCACGCGGACGAGGAGGCGCTGCGGAGGGCCCACGCCCTCGGCGGCGCCCTGAAGAAGGAGCCGATCGAGGTCAACGACTCCCCCGGCTTCGCGACCAGCCGCCTCGGGGTCCTCGTCGGGCTCGAGGCGGTCCGCATGGTCGAGGAGGGCGTCGCGAGCCCCGAGGACATCGACAAGGCCATGGTTCTCGGCTACCGTTACCCGATCGGCCCGTGCCGGCTCGGCGATCTCGTCGGTCACGACGTCCGTCTCGGCATCGCCGAGTACCTGCACGAAGCGCTCGGCGAGCGCTTCGAACCGCCGGCGCTGCTGAAGCAGATGGTGGCCGAGGGCAAGCTCGGCAAGAAGTCCGGTCAGGGTTTCTTCCCATGGTGACCAGCTGCCGTCGACGGTGCCCGGAGCGAGACCGCCGAGTCGTCCGAGCCCATCCTCTAGGAGAGTGACCCTTGCCGTATCTCCAGCGTTCCGGTGCCAAGATCTGGTGCGACACCGAGGGGGAAGGCAGCCCCCTCCTGCTCATCCAGGGCCTCGGCTACCCCTCCGACGCCTCGTGGCGGATCCTTCCGGCGCTGGCCGCCCAGCACACCGTCATCCTCCTCGACAACCGGGGAACAGGGCGTAGCGACGTCCCCGAGCGGCCGTGGATCATCGCCGACATGGCACGCGACGCCGCGGTCGCCATCGAGGCCGCCGGGATGGGCCCGGCGCACGTGGCGGGCTTCTCGATGGGCGGTCTCATCGCCCAGGAGCTCGCGCTGACCCGGCCCGACCTCGTCCGCTCGCTCACCCTCGGCTGCACCTCCCCGGGCGGCAAGGACGCGGTCCCGATGCGCCAGAAGGTCGCCCAGCAGTTCGTGGACTGGGGCAACCTGTCCGCGGAGAAGGCCGCGTGGCAGGCGGCGAAGGTCTGCTACGCCGAGACCACGCCGCACGAGGAGATCCAGGCGGACATCGCGGTGCGCATGCAGGTGCCGACGAGCCGGCGTGGTTACGCCGGGCAGATGGCGGCGATCGGGAAGTACCACGGTGCCGCGAACCGGCTGTGGATGTGGCGCCGGCCGGTCCTCGTCGTGCACGGCTCGCTCGACCTCATCGTGCCCGTCGAGAACGTGCAGGTCCTCACCCAGCGCCTGTCGCACGTCGAGGTGCGCGTCGTCCACGGCGCGGGCCACATCCTCATGACCGACGCCACCGACGAGCTCGTCGAGACGATGCTCGCCCACACCGCCCGGGTCGACTCCGGCACCGTCGACGCGAAGGTGGCCCTTTGATCGCCTCGACGATGCAGGACGACTTCCCGCTGACGGTGCCGATGATCCTGCGCCACGCGGAGGCGCTGCACGGGGAGGCGCGTGTCGCGCTGGTGGAGGACGGCCGGACACGGCACGTCACGGTCGCCGAGGTGGCCGATCGGGTCCACCGGCTGACCGGCGCGCTCCGGGCCTGGGGGGTGCGCCCGGGGGAATGCGTCGGCACGTTCGCCTGGAACACCCTGGCGCACCTGGAGGCCTACTTCGCCGTTCCCGCCGCCGGGGCGGTGCTGCACACGATCAACCTGCGGCTCTTCCCCGAGCAGATCACCTTCATCGTCCGTGAGGCGGCCGACCGGCTGCTCCTCGTCGACGCCTCGATGCTGGACGTCATCGTCGATGTCCTGCCGGAGTGCCCGTCCGTCGAGCTGATCGTCGTGTGCGGCGACGTCGGGCCGGTCGACCTCGGGGCGCTGCCGGTGGCGGCGACGTCGTACGAGGACTTCCTCGCCTCGGGAGAGCCGGTGGTCGGGGAGGTCGCCGACGAGCGGGCGCCGGCCGCCATGTGCTACACCTCCGGGACGACGTCGCAGCCCAAGGGCGTCGTCTACAGCCACCGCTCGGTCTACCTCCACGCCGCGGCCAACCTCTTCGCCGGGGGCTTCGGGATCAGCGACTCCGACACGGTCCTCCAGATCGTGCCGATGTTCCACGCGAACGGCTGGGGGTTCCCCTACGCCGCGATGCTCGCCGGCGCCGGGCTGGTGCTGCCCGGGCGCGACCTCACGCCGCCGTCGCTGGTGCGGCTCATCGAGTCCGAGCGGCCGACGGTCTCCGGCGGCGTGCCCACCGTGTGGCGCGGGGTCTACGACCACGCCCGGGAGGCCGGAGCCGACCTCACCTCCCTGCGCGTCATCTCGTGCGCGGGCTCTGCGGTGCCGGAGTCGCTGCTGCGCGACTGGGTGGGCCTCGGGGTGCAGATGTACCAGGCGTGGGGGATGACGGAGACCTCGCCGCTGGCCGCCATCGCCCGTCCCCCTGCGGACGCACGGGGCCGCGACGAGTGGTACTGGCGCACCCGCACCGGCCGGCCGGTGCCGGGGGTCGAGGTGCGAGCGGTCGGCGAGGACGGCGCCGTGCTGCCCCGCGACGGGCGCTCGGTCGGGGAGCTCGAGGTGCGCGGGCCCTGGGTCACCGGCAGCTACCACGGCGGGCGGGGCGCGGAGCACTTCGACGACGGATGGCTGCGCACCGGCGACGTGGGCACGGTCGACGCCGCGGGGGCCATGAAGATCACCGACAGGTCCAAGGACCTCATCAAGTCCGGCGGCGAGTGGATCTCCTCCACCCAGATCGAGGACCGGCTGAGCGAGCTGCCCGAGGTCGTCGAGGCGGCGTGCATCGGGGTGCCCGACGAGAAGTGGAGCGAGCGCCCCCTCGCCCTGGTCACGGTGCGCCCCGGCGCCAGGCTCACCCTGGCCGACGTGCACTCCCACCTCGGCGCCTCGATGGCGCGGTGGCAGGTGCCCGACCGGGTGCTCGCGGTGCCCTCGATCGTGCGGACCGGCGTCGGCAAGATCGACAAGGTGGAGCTGCGGCGGCAGTACGCCGAGGGCCGGCTGGGCGGCGTGGACCTCCCGGCCCCCTGACCCCTGCCGCACGAACCCCGAAGCCCCCGGCCAGCAGGAGCTGACCGGGGGCTTCGGGGTTCGTGCCGGTGGAGAGCAGGCGATCAGTTCGAGGTCGTCGGGCTCGTGGTGCCCGGACCCTTCTTGACGGAGGCCTGCTTGCCCCGGGCGGCGCTCGTCCGCGGGGCGGACGCCGAACCGGCGGAGCCCGAGGTGCTGGACTCCTTGGCGGACGCCTGCTCGGCCTGCTCGACCGCCTTGGCGGCGACCTCCTCGACCTGCGTCGGCGCGGTGGCCGTCTTGGCCGAGGCCGCCCTGGCAGCAGCAGCCCTGGCGGCGGTGGCCTTGGCCTTGGTCGCCTGCTCGGCGGCAGCCTTGTCCTGGGCAGCCTTCTCAGCAGCGGCCTTGTCGGCTGCGGCCTTGACCTGGGCAGCCTTCTCAGCGGCAGCCTTCTCAGCGGCGGCCTTGTCGGCGGCAGCCTTGACCTGGGCAGCCTTCTCAGCGGCAGCCTTGTCGGCGGCAGCCTTGACCTGGGCAGCCTTGACCTGGGCAGCCTTCTCAGCGGCGGCCTTCTCAGCAACGGCCTTGTCAGCGGCAGCCTTGACCTGGGCGGTCTCCTCCGCGCTGGCCTGCTCCGCGGCCTGGGCCGGGGCCGGGGCGTGGGCAGCGGCCCCGGTCGTCGCCGCGGTGCCGGCACGCGCCATCGTCTTCACCATGGCGGCCGTGGTCTCGGCGGCGATCTTCGCGGCGTTCACCATCGACTCGACGACGGCCGTCGAGTCGGGGAAGGCCGGCAGGTCCGGCGTCTTCGCCGGGTCGAAGACCGACATGTCGATCCTGGGCATCCCGAAGGGTGACAGGCCGGGCAGGCCGGGGAAGCCTGCGAACGGCATCGCGGGCCGGGGGGCAGAAGCGGCGAGCTCGACGGCCTTGTGGGCGAAGTCGCGGTTCGCCTCGAGCAGCTGCTCGGCGAAGGCGAACGACGACTCGACAGCGGCGCGGCGCTCCTCCTGGGCGTCCTCCGTCACGCCGAACAGCCCGGCGTAGTGGGGGCCGTCCGGGCTCAGGGAGGAGACCTGCTGGGTCCACTGGCGGACCGCCTCCACCACGGTGATCTGCATGGTCCGCACCTGCTGGAGCGTCTGCTCCTGCAGGGTGGCGACGGTGTCCTGGGGTGTGTTCATGGAAAACCTCGTTCTCTCCCACTCTGCAGTGGGGGCGTCCTGGCTGTGCGGCAGCGGTGCCGCACCTGGGCCATCCGATGTGCCGTGCGTCCACCGTTGCGTGGAGCACGCCCACGGCACGTTGCTCAATATATCTTGCGGGTGATCACTATTTCCATCACCTGCACGTCATGAACCGTGCGGGAAGAACCGGGTCGGTCAGACCTGGTTCGGCACGTAGGGGGTGAGGGGGGCGATGAAGGAGGAGCGGAAGACTTCCTTCACGAACTCGTGCTGCAGACTCAGGACCGCGATCGCGAACTGATAGAGGTCGTCGATGATCTTCTCGGGGTCGCCGAGGAGGTCCTGCACGGCGGTCGGCATCTCGTGGTAGAGATTCAGGTCCGGGATGAGCGGGGCGATCGACTTCATCCAGGCGGCGTACGCCTCCATCGTGCCCTGCTGCCAGCTGGTCAGGACGGTGAGCATCTGATCGGTGGAACTGCGGACCAAGTCCTCGAAGGTGAGCACCATGGCTGTGACTCCTGTTTCTGTCGGGAAGAAGGGCCGACCGATCGCCGAGGGGGGCCTGCCGGCGTCGTCGCCGAGCCGATAAAGTGACCGACCGTTCAGTCATTGACGATACGCGTCACTGTCCACTGGGACAACCAGATCCGGACAATGCGTCGCAGGTCAGGCGTGCGCGCTGACGTAGGTGCGGTAGACCGCGAGGAGCGCCTTCTTCTCCTCGGTCGTGAGCACGGTGTCCGCCGCGATGGCGGCCTCGACGGAGAGCACGGAGTCCTCGGCGCCCTGGGTCTCCTCCGCCTTCTGGAGCATCTCCTCGAGCGAGAGGTGCAGGGCGTCACCGATCTGCAACAGGACCCGCACGGTCGGGTCGTGCATCCCCCGCTCGATCTGCGAGAGGTACGCGTTGGAGATCCGCGTCACCTGGGACAGCTGCCGCAGCGACATGTTGGCGAGCTCGCGCTGGTGACGGATGAACGCCCCCATCGCCTGTCGTTGCTGCTCCCAGGGATGGGGTGATGCGGGTGCTTCGGGGTCGCTCATGGGCTCATTCTCTTCTTCACGGCACCGCGCCGTGCACGATGCCGGGAGCCGCACCCCGATCTCGGGATGCGGCTCCGGGCGGAAAAGGGCTGGGAAGGCCGAGAACTACTTCTTGGGGGTCGAGGCCTCGAGCAGCTGGTGCACGAACTGCTTGTTGAGCTCGAGCAGCTGGGAGGCGAAGTCGTAGACGGAGTCCACGATCTGCTCCGGCTCGCCGAAGGCGCTGCGGACCTCCTCGGGGACCTCGGGAGTGGCAGGCATGCCGGCGGAGAACTGGGTCATGCCCTCGTTCCAGCGCTTGATGGCCTCGAGAGTGGCGGCCTGACCGTTGCGGATCGCCTCGAGAGCCTGAGCCTGCATGGCCTGGACGGCTTCCTGGGGGGTGCCGGGAACGTTGGGAATGCTCATGGTGGATCTCCTTCGAGTGGGGTGGTGCCGCGTTACATGTTCAGTATATTGAACTGCTGTTCAGTATGTCAACCATCAGATCGGCCGATCTGCGCAGGGTGCGCGGTTCCCGGGACGGGTCCGCCGACCCGCCCCGGGAGGGACTCAGGCGTTCTTCGAGGCGTTGATGGTCAGCAGGTCGTAGGTCGCCACGATCTCGTCGCGCTGGTTGGTGACCTCGACGTTCCACGTGACCTCGCCCCACCCGGTGCCGGCGCGCATGCTCTTGTGCTTGGCCGTCAGCCGCAGCTTGATCTCGTCGCCGAAGTAGACGGGCTGGACGAACCGGAGGTTCTCCAGGCCGAAGTTCGCCAGGACCGGCCCCGGCTCGGGGTCCACGAACAGTCCCGCCGCGGCCGCGAGGATGAAGTACCCGTGCGCGACCCGTCCCTCGAAGATCGGGCTCGCCGCCGCGGCCTCCTCGTTGACGTGGGCGTAGAAGGTGTCACCGGTGAACTCCGCGAAGTGCTGGACGTCCTCCTCGGTCATCGTCCGGCGGCCGGTGTGCAGGGTGTCGCCCAGGCGCAGGTCCTCGAGGTAGAGCCGGAAGGGGTGGACTCCGGGGTCGAGCTGGTCCGCCCCGGGGTTCCACCGATCGGTGAGCGCGACGTTCATGTTCGCCGACGAGGCAACGCTCGTCGCCTGCATGAGGTGGAGCACGCCCCGCTTGCCGCCGAGCTCCTCACCGCCGCCGGCCCGGCCCGGGCCGCCGTGGATGAGCTGCGGCAGCACGGCGCCGTGCGGCGTCGCGCCCCGGGCGATCTCCCGGTTCAGCACCAGCACCCGGCCGTGCCACGGCGCGATCGAACGGACGACGTCGCGGATGAAGCCGCCGTCGTTGCTGACCACCGACGCCACGAGGCTGCCCTCGCCCAGGGCCGCGAGCTCGGCGGCCTCCTGCGGGCTGTCGAACGGGATGACCGTGGCGACGGGCCCGAAGGCCTCGACACCGTGCACCGCCGGGTGCCGCCGATCGGTGGCCACCAGGAGCGTGGGGGCGAAGAAGCCGTTCTCCTCGGCCGCGCCCTCGGGCGCGGCCGGCGCATCCGGCCCCCCGACCACGATCCGCGCTCCCCCGCTCAGCTCCCGCACGGCCGCCGCGACGTCGGCACGCTGCGTGGCGCTGACCAGCGGCCCCATGTGCACGCCCTCGGTGCGGGGGTCGCCCACGACGACCTTGCCGAGCCGGGCGGTGAGCTCCTCCACGACGGCGTCGACGTGCTGGGAGGGCACCAGGACCCGCCGGATCGCCGTGCACTTCTGCCCGCTCCTTGAGGTCATCTCGCGCACGATGCTCTTGGCGAAGAGCGCGAACTCGTCGGTGCCCCGGCCGGCGTCCGTGCCCAGGATCGTCGCGTTGACCGAGTCGGCCTCGGCGTTGAGCACGGCGCCGCGCTCGGCCACCGCAGGGTGGGTGCGCAGCGTCGCAGCCGTCCGCGCCGAACCGGTCACCGCGATGTGGTCACCGACCCCCAGGCCGTCGAGCAGGCCCCGGGGGTGGCCGGCAATGAACTGGACCGTGCCCTCGGGCAGGATCCCCGACTCGACGATGCGCCGGAACACCGCCTCCGCGAGGTGGGACGTCTGCGACGCCGGCTTGATGATGGACGGCATCCCGGCCAGGAAGCTCGTCGCGAGCTTCTCGAGCATGCCCCACATGGGGAAGTTGAAGGCGTTGATGTGCAGGGCGACACCGGGCCGCGAGGTGTAGATGATCTGGCCCACGAAGTTCGGATTGCCGATGAGCGGCTGGGCCTCGTCCTCCACCAGGACGTTGTCGGCCGGGAACTCCTTGAGGCCGATCCTGGCGTACGCCGCGAGCACCTGGGTGCCGCCGTCGACGTCGATGCGCGCGTCGGCGACCGTCACGCCCGAGCGGGTGTATCCGCCCACGAGCTCGTCGGCCTGCGCGGCGAGGTGCTTCGCGAGCTTCTTGAGCAGGAGCGCCCGCTCGTGGAAGGTCATCGCCCGCAGCGCGGGCCCGCCCTCGGTGCGCGCCGTGGTGACCGCGGCGTCGACGTCGACGTCCTCGGCGTTCACCAGCGCGATGACCTCCCCGTTCGTCGGGTCCGTCACCCTCAGTCCGTTCTCTCCCGTGGGGGTGTGCCACTGTCCTGCCACATAGCTGCTGACCCTGTGTGTCATGTCCGTCCAATCCGCCCGTGGGCAGTCAGGCCGGTCCGCGCCCGTTCGTGCCGCGCGGACCGGTGCTTCTGTCAGGTGGTGCGTCAGGCGGCCGCGCGGGCCGCGGCGAGCAGGTCGTCGAAGCCTTCCTGGATCGCGTCCAGGAGGGGGGTGACCGTCGGGAAGGTGCCCTCGTCGGTCACCACGTTGATCGTCGCCATGCCGTCGTAGGACATCACGGAGATCGCGATGCGCAGCGGCGCCCACAGCGCGATGCACGCCCCGAGCCGGTGCATCTTGCGGCCCAGGAGGTAGAGCGGGGTCTGCGGCCCCGGGACGTTGGTGATGACCGTGTTGACGAAGGTCGGCGCGCTCGCCGCCATCCGGGTGCCGAGCATGAGGATCATGGGACTCATCAGGCTCGACCCGGGGTTGATGGCGTCGGCCGGCATGGCGTCCTTCAGGGACTTGAAGGCGCCCGTCTGCTCGTGGATGCGCGCGAGGCGGTCGACCGCGGGCATGTCCCCGAGGGGGATCTCCACGACCATCGCGCCGATCTCGTTGCCGCCCACGACGTCCCGGTTGCTGTTGAGCGACACGGGCACCATGGTGCGCATCGTGCGGCCCTGCACCTCGGCGTCGACGTTCTCGTGCAGCGCCTTGCCGTAGCCGTAGCCGCACGCGGCGAGGACCACGTCGTTGATGGTGCCGCCCAGCCCTGCCCGGATCTCCTTGAGCGTCGACAGGGGCACGGAGCCCATCCCGTAGTGCCGCCCGGTCCCGATCGGCCCGTTCATCACCACCGGGTTGACCGGGATCCCCGACTGCATGAAGGGGCTCGGGTCGAACGTCTCGGGCACGGTGGGCCACTGGACGTTGCCTTGCACCAGGTCGTTCCACGCCTTGACGGAGTCGCTCCAGGCGTCCTGCGCGTGGCGCTGGAGCAGGACGTGGTCGGGCACGTCCGGCTTGGGCACCCAGTTGTCGAGCACGGGCGGTTCGCCCTCGGGATCGGGGCTGAGGAGCAGCCGGACGATCTCGGTGGAGTTCACGCCGTCCACCATCGCGTGGTGCATCCGCACGACGAGCAGCCAGCGGTCGTCGGGCAGGCCGGGGACGAGGTGCACCTGCCACAGCGGGATGGTCATGTCCATGGGGACCGACATGATGCGCGAGACCGCCTGGCCGACCGGGTCCTCGGCCGCCTGGGCGGGACGGACCTTGACGTGCCGGTCGATGTCGAAGGAGACGTCGTCGACCCACACCGGCAGACCCACGGCGAAGGGCAGGTGGCGGATCTTCTGGCGGAAGCGCGGCACGAGGGCGATGCGGTCGGCGATGGCCTGCATGATCTCCACGCGGGTCGGCGCGGGCCCGTCGAAGATGAGGACCATGCTGACGTCGTTGTGGCTCAGTCCGTCCTCGCTGTAGACGAACGAGGCGTCCATGACGGTCAAACGATCCACAGTGTGCTCACTCTCCATGGACGTAGCGGCCCGGTGCGGGCACGATCGGCTGGTACTTGCTGTTCCCCGGCTCCGCGGGGGCCTCCCGGGTGCCGTCGCTGCGCTCGAGGACCCAGTCCACCCAGTGCTCCCACCAGGAGTCGTCGGTGCGCTGGGCGGCGGCGTGCCACGCCTCGGCCTCGACGTCGACCTTCGGGCCGCTCCAGAAGGCCGCCCGGCGCTTGCCCATCGGATAGATGATGGACTGGACGTGCCCGGTGGGGGTCAGGACGAAGGTCGCGTCCCCGCCGATCGCCCGGGCGCCGGCGTAGCAGCCCTTCCACGGCGAGATGTGGTCGGTGAGCCCGGCGACGTGGTACGTGTCGACGTCGACCGCCCCCAGGTCGAGCGGCGTCCCCAGCACGGTCATCCCACCGGGCCGGATCAGGCTGTTGTCCAGGGACATCCGGGTCATGTCGTAGGCGAACTGCGCCGGCATGCCCTGCCCGTCCGAGTTCCAGTACATGATGTCGAAGACCGGCGGCTTCTTGCCGAGGAGCCACTCGTCGACGAGGTAGCGCCAGACGAGGTCGTTGGGCCGCATCCACGCGAAGGTCTTGGCGATGTCGTCGGCGCTGATGACCTCCTTCTTCTCGGCGCGCTCGCGGACCTTCTCCAGGCCACGGTCCGACGCGGTCGCGCCGATGCCGCCGGGCTCCCCGAAGTCGGCTACCGTGACGCCCATCGTCCCGGTGCGGATCCGCCGCTCGCCGATCGCCGCCTGGTGGGCGAGGAGCATCGTGAGGAGCATGCCACCGGAGCAGTCGCCGAACATGTGGAGGTCGTCGCTGCCGGTCACCTCGAGGACGACGTCGACGGCCTCCCGGCACGCCGTGAGGTAGGACTCGACGCCCCAGTCCCCGTTGTCCTCCCGGGGGTCGCGCCAGACGATGGTCCACATGTCCACGCCGCGGCCCACGGCGTACTCGATCATGCTCCGGCCCGGCGCGAGGTCCCAGAAGTAGTACTTGTTGACCGGCGGCGGAAGCAGCAGCATCGGCACCGATCCCACCTGGGCCTCGGTCGGGGTGTAGTGGATGAGCTCGAACATCTCGGTGCGGTGCACGACCCAGCCGGGGGTGACGGCGAGGTTGCGGCCCACCTCGAACGCGCTCTTGTCGACCTGGGCGGGGTAGCCGCGGTTCGTGGTCAGGTCCCGGACGAAGTTCATCAGGCCGCTGACCAGGGACATCCCGCCCGTCGAGACGGCGAGCCTGAGCGCCTCCGGATTGCCGGGCAGCGTGTTGGTGGGGGCGAGGGCGGTCGTGATCGCCGACATGGCCATCCGTGCCCGCTCCCGCGTGCGCCAGTCGACGTCGCCCTCCTCGACGAGGGCCATCATCTCCTTCTCCCAGACCGAGTACACCGCCGCGATGCGCCGGTAGAACTGGTTCTCGCCGAACGTCGCGTCGGCGAACCGGAGGTCCTTGGCCGGCAGCTCGGCGGGCTGGAGCCCCAGCGCGATGAGCGGGATCTGCTGCGCCAGGGACGCGCTGACCCGGAACAGGCCGGCGGGGGTCAGCGTGCGCGCGAGCGACTCCATCAGGAGGAGGGGGTCGAGAGTGGACAGCAGCTCTCCGCCGAGCGCGGCGTCGGCCGCGGCCTCGAGGGCCTGCTCCTCGTCGGGCAGTTCGGTCTCGGTGCTCATGTGGACGGTTCTCCTAGATAGTGCGCCTGCTCAGGCAACGGCGACGTCGGTGTCGTTCACCCGGGCGAGGAAGTCGAGGATGCGGGGGGCCGCGTGGTCGGGCAGGTCGAACAGGAAGAGGTGCCCGCCCTCCTCGACCACGTGCAGCTCGGCGCGGGGAATGATCGAGGCGATGAGGCGGCTGTTGGCCACCGGCGCCATCGGGTCCTCCTCCCCGCAGAGGACCAGGGTCGGCTTGTTGATCAGCGGCAGCCACGGGAGCGACGACCACCCGGCGAAGGCCGCGATCTGGGCGCTGACGCCGACCAGGGTCGTGCGGTGCGCGTCCCAGCCCGACAGCTCGTCCTCGAACAGGCGCGGGTACCGGCCGCAGCGGCCGCGGTAGATGATCGGCGCCGCCATCTCGCGCACCAGCGGGATGAAGTAGCGCATCGGGTTGGCCGCCGTCATGATGGTGAGGGGGTCTGCGGGGATGCCGCCGACCCCGGGGGCGGTGCCGGCCAGGATGAGCGAGTTGACGTAGCGGGGGTGGTCCTTGGCCAGCTGCTGCGCGATCGTGCCGCCGAAGGAGAACCCGAGGACGTCCGCCCGCTTGACCCCGAGGGCGTCGAGCACCGCGGTGTAGAACTCGGCGAGCTCGGCCATCGTGAGGAGATGGTTCGGCGGGCTCGACAGCCCGGTGCCCGGGTGGTCGACGGCGATGATGTCCCGCCCCTGGAAGCGTCGGGTCAGCGGTTCCCAGGCCTCGAGGCAGGCGCCCAGCCCGTTGATGAGCAGCAGCGGCATGCCAGGGTTCTCCTGGCGCCGGATGCGGACCTTGAGGTTCATGATCCGCACGAAGGTGTCCTCCATCGTGGAATAGCGGATCCGTTTGATGATCGCCATGGGTGACTCCTGCGCTCTAGTGGGATGGTGTGCCTGGTGGCCCTGTCGGCCGGGAACCGCCGGCCGTCAGTCGAAGACGATGACGCTGCGGGCGACGGAGCCGCGCTCCATCTCGGCGAACGCCTCGTTGACCTGCTCCAGGGGGAGCCGGGCGGAGACGAGCTCGTCGAGCTTGAGCCGGCCCTGGGTGTAGAGCTCCGCGTAGCGGGGCATGTCGGTGCGGAACTGGTTCGAGCCCATGAGCGAGCCGACCAGCTTCTTCTCGTACATGAAGTCGACGCCGGGCAGCTCGATCGAGGTGCCGAGGGGGATCATGCCGACGACGACGGCCGTGCCGCCGGGGCGGAGCATCGCGAAGGCCTGCTCGGTCGTCGGCTTCAGGCCGATCGCCTCGAAGGCGTAGTCGACGCCGTCGCCGGTGATGTCCTTCACGGCCTGCACCGCGTCGGCGTCGGAGGCGTCGATGACGTGGGTCGCGCCGAAGCCCTTGGCCATCTCGAGCTTGTCCGTGAGCCGGTCGACCGCGATGATCTTGGCGGCGCCCGAGAGGGCGGCGCCCTGGATGACGTTGAGGCCCACGCCGCCGCAGCCGATGACGGCGACGGTCGAACCGGCCTCGACCTTGGCGGTACGGATCACCGCTCCCAGACCGGTCGTGACGGCGCAGCCGAGCAGGGCCGCACGGTCGAGCGGGAGGTCGGTGCCGACCTTGGCGACGGCGTTCTCGTGCACCAGCATGCGCTCGGCGAAGGCCGAGACGTCGAGGAACTGGTTGATGTCCTCGCCCCCGCGCTTGAGCCGCTGCGGCTTCCCACGGCCCCGGCGGGTGGCCCGCTTGGAGCACAGGACCAGCTGGCCGGAGAGGCAGTACTCGCAGACCCCGCAGAAGACGCTGAGGCAGGTGACGACGTGGTCGCCGGGCTTGACGTAGGTGACGTCGGAGCCGACCTCGAGGACGACGCCGGAGGCCTCGTGCCCGACGACGGTTGGGGTGCGGGTGCGGTACTTCCCCTGCATGTAGTGCAGGTCGCTGTGGCACACGCCGGCGGCTGCGGTCTTGATGAGCACCTCGCGGGGGCCGACGGCGTCGTGCTCGACGTCGTCGACGATGACCAGTTCACCGGGTGCGGATTCGAGTAAAGCTGCCTTCACGGGGAGACACTCCTTTGGGTCGGCCCGGCGGGCGCCGGGGCGGTGGTTCGGGTAGTTCGTCAGCGCCCCAGGTCGAGGACCTCGGGCTCGTCGAGGGTGAACATGGTCGCCAGCTCGAGGCCTCCGATCTCGGCCAGGTTCCGGCCCGACGCGGCCCACTGCTCGCTCCGCATGCCGTCGCGCATCGCGGTTGCATCGGCGAAGGTGAGGACCGCCACCAGCATCGGCGCCGGGGATCCTGCCACCGTCCTGGTCACACGGGAGATCTCCACGCGGGTCAGGCCGGGGGTGCGGGCCACCAGGGGGAGATGGTTGCTGCGGTAGTCCGCCTCGAAGCGGGCGGCGGCGTCGGCGCTCGCCGGCATGCGGTAGGTCACGACGAATCGGGTCACCAGGTGCTGCCTCCCTCCGTCGTCATCGACGACGCCGTGGCGGTGCGCCGGACAGCGGACTCCCTCCGGCCGCCCGTGACGAGGGCCACGGTGGGAGGGAATTGCTGACCGACCGTTCGATCAGAACTATACAGCCGGCCCCCGAGGAGCAGAGGGGGCAGGGGTCACATTCGAGTGAGTTGGGGAGGGGGATTGACAGACGGCGCCCCCGGTGCATTGCCGCAGTCCGGCACCGCAACGGAGGGGTCCCTGGGGGCTCTGCGTCCGTTCAGAGGGACGCGATACCGGACGCGGACGCGGACGGGGCGACTCGTCGCGGGGCGTCGACAGCATTACGCCGTGTGAGATTGCGTGACGTGGAGGTTTTGGACTTCCGAACGGTCGGTCAGTTAGCGTCCGTCACAGATGAGGCCGGGAGTGCTCTGCGCAGTCCGACCATTTCCTCGTCCATGCCGTCGTGCCCGGCATTCTCGGGCCTCGTACGTCCCGCCGTGCTGAGCGGCGGAGCATCTTCCCCGCAGGAACAGGACGCGGGCCCCGCAGCCCGCTCCGAATCCGATCATCCGCTCACTGATTATCCGCTCACTGACAATGTCGTCCCGAAAGGATACCACCCATGCAGGACCTCTCTCCCCGGACCATCGATCTCGAGCCCATCGAGCGCGCGTCCCGCGACGAGATCGAAGAAGTCCAGCTCGAGCGGATGAAGTGGTCGCTGAACCACGCCTACAAGCACGTTCCGCTCTACCGGCAGCGCTTCGACGAGGCCGGTGTCCACCCTGGTGACATCACGGAGCTCAAGGACCTCGCCCGGTTCCCGTTCACCGTGAAGGACGACCTGCGCAAGACCTACCCGTTCGGGATGTTCGCGGTCCCCCTCCCCGAGGTCAAGCGGATCCACGGCTCGAGCGGCACGACGGGCAAGCCGATCGTCGTGGGCTACACCCAGAACGACCTCAACATGTGGGCCGACATGGTCGCCCGCTCCCTCCGTGCGGCCGGCGTCCGCAAGGGGATGATGGTCCACAACGCCTACGGCTACGGCCTGTTCACCGGCGGCCTCGGCCTCCACGCGGGCGCCGAGCGCCTCGGGTGCACCGTGGTGCCGATGTCCGGGGGCCAGACCGAGCGCCAGATCCAGCTCATCCAGGACTTCAAGCCCGACGTCATCGTCGTCACGCCCTCCTACATGATGACCCTCCTCGACGAGATGGAGCGGCTCAACATCGACCCCCGCTCCACCTCGCTCAAGGTCGGCATCTTCGGCGCGGAGCCGTGGACCGAAGAGATGCGCCGCGAGATGGAGCAGAAGCTCGACATCCACGCGATCGACATCTACGGCCTCTCCGAGGTCGTCGGCCCGGGCGTCGCGTGCGAGACCGTCGAGACCAAGGACGGCCTCCACGTGTGGGAGGACCACTTCTACCCGGAGATCATCGACCCGGTCACCGGCGAGGTGCTCCCCGACGGCGAGGAGGGCGAGCTCGTCTTCACCTCCCTCACCAAGGAGGCCTTCCCGATCATCCGGTACCGGACCCGGGACCTCACCCGGCTGCTGCCCGGCACGGCCCGCTCCTTCCGCCGCATCGAGAAGATCACCGGTCGCAACGACGACATGATCATCCTGCGCGGGGTCAACCTGTTCCCGAGCCAGATCGAGGAGATCATCCTCGGGATCCCGGGTCTCACCGCGCAGTACCAGCTGAAGCTCAAGAAGAACGGCCGCATGGACAGCCTCGACGTCCTCGTCGAGTGCCGCGAGGTCGCCCAGGGCGAGCAGGACCGCCACACCCTGGCCAAGCAGGTCAAGGGACGGATCAAGGACGTCATCGGCGTCAGCGTCCACACCGAGGTGCTGCTGCCCCTGAGCCTGCCGCGCTCCGAGGGCAAGGCCAAGCGGCTCGTCGACCTGCGGAACGGCTGATGAGCGACAGCATGACGCCCGGCGCGGCGCAGGACCGGGCCCCGGTCATGACGATGCCCCGCACCGACCCGCAGATCGACTTCACCGCGGCGGAGCGGATGATCCGTGACGACGTCGCCTCGGCGGCCCTCGGCATGGAGGTGACCGAGCTCCGTCTCGGCGCCGCCACCGTGACGATGCGGGTGACCGACCAGATGCTGCAGGGGCACGCGACGTGCCACGGCGGGTACATCTTCACGGTGGCCGACACCGCGTTCGCGTGCGCCTGCAACTCCCACGGCCCGGTGACCGTCGCCGCATCGGTGCAGATCCACTACATCGCGCCCGCGCACGCCGGCGACCTCCTCACGGCCACCGCGCGGGAGACGAGCCGGTGGGGCCGCAACGGGCTCTACGACGTCGAGGTCCACAACGACAGGGGCATACTGATCGCACAGTTCCGTGGTACCTCCCGCACAATCGAACGGAGAGATTCATGAACGCGATCAGCAAGGGCGACCGCCTCGGCACGAGCAGGCTCGACGGCCGCGTCGCCCTGGTCACCGGCGGCACCCGGGGCATCGGCGCGGCGATCTGCCGGAGCTTCGCGTCCCAGGGCGCCGTCGTGGCGGCGGGCTACAGCGGCAACGACGAGGCGGCGCAGGAGTTCCTCGGCGAGCTCCGCGAGACGTACCCCGACGGCACCTTCTCGGTGCACAAGGGCAACGTCGGTCAGCCGGAGGACTGCCGGCGGGTCGTCGCCGAGGTGCTGGAGCAGCACGGGCGGCTGGACATCCTCGTCAACAACGCGGGCATCACCCTCGACAAGACCTTCCTCAAGATGACCGACGACGAGTGGCACAAGGTCATCGACGTCAACCTCTCCGGCGCCTTCTTCATGTCCCAGGCGGCGCTGCGGCACATGCTCGAGCGCGGCACCGGCCGGGTCGTCAACGTCTCGTCGATCGTCGGCGAGATCGGCAACATCGGCCAGACCAACTACGCCGCGTCCAAGGCCGGCCTGTTCGGGATGAGCAAGAGCCTGGCGCGCGAGGTGTCCTTCCTCCTCAAGCGCAGCGGCAAGCTCGACGCCGGCGTCGGGCTCACGATCAACACCGTGAGCCCCGGCGTCGTCGACACCGAGATGGTCCAGGCCATCCCGGAGGCCATCCGCAACAACCTCTACGACCAGATCCCCGCCCACCGCTTCGCGGACCCGGAGGAGATCGCCCGGGCCGTCCACTTCCTCGCCGCCGACGAGTCGTCGTTCATCACCGGCCAGGTCCTGAGCGTCAACGGCGGCATGGACATGTGAGCCCCGCCGGAGCGGCACCCCGCACCAGCTGCGGTGCCGCTCCGGCACTCCACCACACATCGAGCACGACAAGCCCCCGGCACCCGGGAGGAGGCGACTCCACCGGGTGGAGGTCACGCATGCCCGCTTCCGGGCGTGCGGGCTTCCCCGCCCCGGGGCCGGAACGGGGACGGAGCACGCCGGACACCGGACGGCTCCCCCCAGAAAGGATCGTGGAATGGAAATCCAGAACAGCACCACCGCCAACGCCGATGCCTCTCGGGAGTACTACGAGGGGATGACAGCCGTACGCCGTCGGATCGTCCGACCCCTCGTGATCATCACCCTGGTGGCCTTCTTCCTCCAGCAGGTGCTCACCAACTTCACCAGCGTTCTCGACGGGTTCGCCGCCGACGGCCTCTCGTGGGCCTACCTCTACGCCTTCGCGCTGTTCTTCCTCGTCGTCGTCCTCACGACGGTCTACAAGCGCGCGATGGACAAGGTCGAGGACGAGCTGCGGCCCGCCCACCTCGACGAGACCGCCGCCCACTACGAGGACTGGACCGAGTGGGAGAAGCACGAGGCCCAGCTCGAGGCCGAGCTCGCCGACGAGGAGAAGTCGCACGCGGAATCCCGTGCGCACGGCACGGTCGACGAGACCCCGACCCAGCACGACAAGGAGACCCGCCCGTGAGCACCGAAGCATCCGTCCTCTTCGCGGTATTCGTCGCGATCACCCTCTACATCACCTACTGGGCCGGCAAGCGGAACAAGTCCGTGGAGTCCCACCTCGTCGCCACGGGGTCGATCTCGGGCCGCCAGAACGGCGTCGCCATCGCCGGCGACTTCATCTCGGCGGCGACCTTCCTCGGCACCACCGGCGCCATCGCGCTGGGCGGCTTCAACGGCTTCTACCTCGCCGTCTACATCCCCATCGCCTTCCTGCTCGCCATGCTCCTGATCGCCGAGCCCCTGCGCAACCTCGGCCACTTCACCCTCGGTGACGTGCTCGCCACCCGCTTCCGCGGCGACGGGGTGCGCGGCGCCATCGCGACCAGCTCGATCGTCGTCTCGCTGCTCTACATGGTCGCCCAGTTCGTCGGCGCGGCACTGCTCATCCAGCTCCTCTTCGGGCTGGACTACGTCGTCGCGGCCGTCATCATCGGCGTCCTCACCACGCTCTACACCCTCGTCGGGGGCATGCTCGCGACGACCTACATCCAGATCATCAAGACGGTGCTGCTGCTCCTCGCGGGCATCCTCCTCCTCATGTTCGTCCTGGCGCAGTTCGGCTGGAACCCGTTGGAGGTCTTCCGCCGCGTCGACGAGGCGACCGGCGGCAAGATGCTCCAGCCCACGCGGGCAGGCGCCGCCGCCCAGTGGGAGCAGTTCTCGCTGATCTTCGGCGTGACCCTGGGCGTCCTCGGCCTGCCGCACGTCATGATCCGCTTCCTCACAGTCAAGGACTCCAGGGCGGCCCGGACCTCGGCCGTGACGTCGATCTGGATCTTCGCGTGCTTCCTCATCACCCTGCCCGTCCTGGCGTACGCCGGCCTGCTCCTCATCGACGAGCAGCGCTTCGCCGCGGCGGCCAAGTCCGGCGGCAACATGACCATGCCGCTGCTCGCGTCGACCCTCGGCGGCGACCTGCTCCTCGCGTTCGTCTCGGCCGTCGCCTTCGCGACCATCCTCGCGGCGCTCTCCGGTCTGGTCATCGCCACGACCGGCGCGATCTCGCACGACATCTACGGCAAGCTGCTGCGCAAGGGCGCCGTGGACCACACCCAGCAGCTCAAGGTGGCCCGCATCGCGACCGTCTCGAGCGCGGTCGTCGCCATGCTCGTCGCCCTGCTGGTGCAGAACCAGAACGTCGCGTTCCTCGCCACGCTCGCCATCGCCGTGGCGGCCTCGGCCAACCTGCCGGCGCTGCTCTTCACCATGTACGCCCGCAGGGCGACGGCCAAGGGAGTCATGTGGGGCATGATCGCGGGCCTGGTGACCGCGGTGGGGATGATCCTGGTGAGCCCGATCTTCCTCCAGGAGAGCGCCCTCATCCCGCTCAAGTCGCCGGGCCTCATCTCGATCCCCGTCGGGTTCCTCGTCATGTGGCTGGTGTCGCTGGCGACCCAGCCGCGGAACGAGGACAAGGTCGAGGCCGACCTGCTGTTCGACCGGATCCGCTTCCAGGCCACGACGGGCATCGACCCGGGCGATCCGGCCAGCGTCCCGCCGAGCCAGCGGATCGCGGCCCACTAGGGTCCTACCCTTCCGCCGGCCCTTTCCGCGGAACCTCTCGGCCGAACCTCTCGGCCGAACCTTTCCGCGGAACCGGAGCAGGCAGCCGCCGCCACAGGTCTTCACCTGTGGCGGCGGCTGCCTTTTCTGCTCCTCTGCGTTCCCCGAGGACTTCCGGGGCATCGTCCGCGCCGACCCCCGTAGGCCCTCGTCGCAGGTGGTCCAGCACCGGCCCGGACTTCTCACTGGATCGATTGTGAAGTAGTGTTAACTCGACTTACATACCGACCGATCGTTCAGGAATAGATTCCGGCACGAGCCGAAGTCCCGAAAGGACCCGGACCATGGCAGTACTGACCAAGACGATTCTCCCCAGCTACGTGGGAGGCCGGTGGTGGATCCCCGAGACCCCTCAGAAGGTCGTGGACGTCACCGACGCCTCGACGGGAGAGGTCGTCGCCCAGGTGTCCACCGACGGCCTCGACGTCGCCTCCGCCGTCGAGTACGGCCGCACGGTGGGCCAGCGCTCCCTCGGGGAGTTCACCATCCACGAGCGGGCGCTCAAGCTCAAGGAGCTCGCGCAGCACCTGACGGCGCACAAGCAGGAGCTCTACGAGCTCTCCTATGCGACCGGGTCCACCCTCAAGGACCACTTCCTCGACGTGGACGGCGGGATCGGCACCCTGTTCATCTTCTCCACCAAGGGCCGTGCGGAGCTGCCCAACGCCCACACCATCGTGGACGGGGCCGTGGAGCAGCTCTCCAAGGACGGCTCCTTCCTGGGTGAGCACCTCTACACCCGGCTGCCCGGCGTGGCCGTGCAGATCAACGCCTTCAACTTCCCGGTGTGGGGCATGCTCGAGAAGTTCGCTCCGGCCTTCCTCGCCGGCGTGCCGAGCATCGTCAAGCCCGCGACCCCCACCGGCTACGTCACCGAGGCCTGCGTGCGCCTGATGATCGAGTCCGGCATCCTCCCCGAGGGCTCGCTGCAGCTGATCTCCGGCTCCGCCCGCGACCTGCTGGACCCCCTCGACTACCGCGACCACGTGGCGTTCACCGGTTCCGCGGCCACCGCCCGGACCCTGCGCGAGCACGACAACGTCGTCAACGGCGGGGTCCACTTCACCGCCGAGACCGACTCCCTCAACGCCGCGATCCTGGGCCCCGACGCCACTCCCGACACCCCCGAGTTCGAGGCGTTCGTCAAGGCCGTGTTCACGGAGATCACCGCCAAGGCCGGCCAGAAGTGCACCGCGATCCGCCGCGTGATCGTGCCGCATGAGCGCGTGGAGGACGTCGTGGCGGCGGTCGCGCAGCGGGTGCAGGAGCGCGTGGTCATCGGCGACCCCCGCACCGAGGGCGTCACCATGGGGGCGCTGGCGTCCAAGGAGCAGCAGAACGAGGTCCGCAAGGCCGTGCAGAGCCTGGTCGACGCCGGTGGCACGGTGCGGCTGGGCGGGCCCGAGGCACTGCTCGAGCTGCCCGGCGCCGAGACGGGCGCCTTCTTCCCCGTGACACTGCTGTCCTTCGACGACCCGGAGACCCCGGAGGTCCACTCCGTCGAGGCCTTCGGCCCCGTGACCTCGGTGCTCGGCTACACGGACGTCGACGACGCCGTGCGGCTCGCCGTGCGCGGTGGCGGCTCGCTGGTCGCGACCGTGTGCACGAACGACGGGCCCACTGCCGCCCGGATCGCCGCGGGCCTGGGCGCCCACCACGGCCGCATGCACTTCCTGAACCGGCAGGACGCCAAGTCCTCGACCGGCCACGGCTCGCCCATGCCGCACCTGGTCCACGGCGGGCCCGGCCGCGCCGGCGGCGGCGAGGAGCTCGGCGGCGTGCGCGGCGTCAAGCACTACATGCAGCGCACGGCCATCCAGGGCTCGCCGGACACCCTCACCGCCGTGACGGGGGTGTGGCACCGCGGAGCGGCCGCGAACACCGTGACCCGTCAGGACGTGGAGAACGGCACGGGCGAGCACCCGTTCCGCAAGTCGCTCGAGACCCTGCGCATCGGCGACCAGCTCGCCTCGGACCTGCGCACCGTGACCCTCGAGGACATCACGGCCTTCGCCGAGAAGACCGGCGACACGTTCTACGCCCACACCGACGAGGAGGCCGCCACCGCCAACCCGTTCTTCCCGCGGCGCGTGGCCCACGGCTACCTGCTCGTGGCCTGGGCGGCCGGCCTGTTCGTGGAGCCCGCGCCCGGCCCCGTGCTGGCCAACTACGGCCTGGAGAACCTGCGCTTCATCACTCCGGTGACCTACGACGACGCCATCCGGGTGACCCTGACCGCCAAGCAGATCACCCCGCGGGTGACCGACGAGTACGGCGAGGTGCGCTGGGACGCGGTCCTGCACAACCAGAAGGACGAGGTCGTGGCGACCTACGACGTGCTGACCCTGGTCGCGAAGACCTGGCCCACCGCCTGAGCACCTGAGCGGGCCGGCTCGCCCCTGGCCCGCCGAGCCCCCACCCGGACCGGCACCAGCCCGCCGAGTCCCCACGAGCGGCGCAATCCCCCACGCAGCAGCGTGGGGGATTGCGTGCGTCGTGGGGGCTCGGCGGGCGGCCAGGCCAGTCACATGGGGACTCGGTGGGAAAGGCGGGAAGGACTCTGGCCGGGGCCGCTGGTCAGGACGTGCGCAGGCCCGAGAAGGCGAGCGCCACCACGGTGTCCGCCAGTGCGGCGGTGGACGTCTCCGCGGACGTCTCCACATCGGGCTTGTACCAGTCGACGATCGAGTTGATCATGCCCAGCAGCAGGCGGGACGCGGAGCGGGCGCTGAGGTCGTCGCGCACCGCGCCCTCGGTCTGGGCCTGCGCGATGAGCTGTCCCACCCGGCGGGTGATGGTGCGGCGGCGTTCCAGCGCCCGTGTCTCGACCTCCGAGTTGCCCCGCAGCCGCAGCAGCAGGGTCACGTACGGCATCTGCTCCACCAGGACGCGCACGGTCCCCCGGATCACGTCCTCGAGCCGGTCCACGGCGGGCGCGGCCATCGCCTCGCCGCCCTGGACGACCTCCTCGAGGGCGTCCAGCGCCCGGGAGAGCGCCTGCTCGAGGATCTCCTCCTTGGACTCCACGTGGTGGTAGATCGCGGACTTGGAGATCCCCAGGTTCTTGGAGAGGGTCCCCATGGACGTCGCGTCGTAGCCGTGGACGTTGAACACGTCCACGCAGATGCGCAGCAGCGTCTCACGGTCGTACCCAGGCCGGCCGCGGCGCGGCGACCCGCCTGCCGCGGGGGGCAGCACTGATGCGTACGACATGAATCCTCGATTTCAACGGTAAGTGAACAGAAAGCCATGATTCTATAACGTGACCGGCCCCCGAACGATCTCGGGGGCCGGTCACGGTGTCTCTGGCGGACGCCCCGTCACGCGTCCTTGCGGTGGTCGAAGACGCGGCGCAGCTTGCCGGAGGAGCGGGCGAGACTGCCCGGCTCGGCGATCCGGATCGCCGCCGAGGAGCCGATCTTGGTCTTGATGGCGTGCACGAGCTTCTTGCCGCCGGCCTCGGCCTCCTCCATGGTGACCTGCTCGCGGCGCTCGATGTTGATGGTCATCTGGTCCATCCGGTTCGGCCGGGTGATCTCGAGCGTGAAGTGCGGGCTCAGCTCGGGGATCTGCAGGGCCAGCTCCTCGATTTGGGACGGGAACAGGTTCACCCCGCGCAGGATGATCATGTCGTCCGAGCGGCCCGTGATGCGGCCCATCCGGCGGTGCCCGGGACGCTCGGTGCCCGGCAGCAGCCGGGTGAGGTCGTGGGTGCGGTAGCGGATGATCGGCAGCGCCTCCTTGGTGAGCGCCGTGAACACGAGCTCGCCGGGCCGTCCGGTCTCCTGGACCTCGTCCGTGGTGGGGTCGATGATCTCGGGGCGGAAGTGGTCCTCCCAGATGTGGGACCCGTCCTTGGTCACGGCGGACTCCCCCGCCACGCCCGGGCCCATGACCTCGGACAGGCCGTAGATGTCGCACGCGTCGATGCCGAAGGTGGTCTCGATCTCGCGGCGCATCTCCTCCGTCCAGGGCTCGGCACCGAGCACCGCGGTGCGCAGGGAGGTCTCGCGCGGGTCGAGACCGAGCTTCCTGAAGCCGTCGGCGATGGTCAGCAGGTAGGTGGGCGTCGAGAGGATCGCCTGCGGCTCGAAGTCGCGGATCATCTGGACCTGCTTCTCGGTCTGCCCGCCGGACATCGGGATGACGGCGCAGCCCAGGCGCTCCGCGCCGTAGTGGGCGCCGAGGCCGCCGGTGAACAGGCCGTAGCCGTAGGCGTTGTGCACCTTGTCCCCGGGGCGCACCCCGGCCAGCCGGAAGCAGCGGGCGACGAGCGTGCCCCAGGTCAGGAGGTCGTTCTCGGTGTAGGCCACCACGGTCGGCTGGCCGGTGGTGCCGGAGGAGGCGTGGATGCGCCGGATCTCGCTCATCGGCACCGCGAGGGCCTTGAAGGGGTAGCTCTTCCGCAGGAAGTCCTTGTCCGTGTACGGGAACAGGCGGAGGTCCTCGAGCTCCTTGAAGTCTCCCGGGTGCACACCGTGCTCGTCGTAGAGCTCCGTGTAGGCGGGGACGTTCTCGTAGGCGTGGTGGAGGGTCCAGCGCAGGCGCTCGACCTGCAGGGACTCGATCTGGTCCCGGCTCATCGTCTCCTCGGGGTCCGGCTGCGACCGGTCCGCGGGAGCGGGAGAGGGGGAGTAGGGGTTCGGCACGGAGGTGACGGTCATATCAGGCTTCCTCGGACTGCTGGGCGGACTGGAGAACGGGCTTTCGGGCGGGATTCGGGATGGTGCGGCTGCGGCCGCGGAACTCGGCGACCAGGACGTCGTCGTCCGTGGTGACGCGGATGTCGTAGACCCCGCTGCGCCCGGCCTGCGCCCGGACGGTGCCGACCGCGACGAGGGTCTGGCCGCGCCGGGCGGAGGAGATGAAGTTGATGTCGACGCCGGCGGCCACCGTGATGGTGCTCCCGTCCCCTGCGGGGTCGTTGCAGGCGAGGGCGAAGCAGGTGTCCGCGAAGGCGAAGATCATTCCGCCGTGGGCGATCCCGAAGCCGTTGAGCATCTCCTCGCGCAGGGTCATGCGGATCTGCGCATGACCGTAGTCGGCCCGGTCCACCTCGATGCCCATCCACCGGGAGGTGTGGTCCCCCGCGAGAATGGGGTGCTCCTGGGGCATGTGCTTCTCCTCACAATTCACGACCGAATGGTCAGTAGACAATCCCAGAACGGCCGTCGTGTCAACCCTGAGCCTGCTTGTGATCAATGGGGCGAAATGTGTTGACGCCGCCGCCTCGGTCCGCATATTCTGAACGAACGGTCAGTTAGTCACGTGGAGCCGCACCGGACCCGTGACGCCATCTCGTTCGGAAGAGGGACACCATGACTACGCAGACCCCTGGGCTCCACGCCGTGCCCGCGGCCGACCCGGCCGCTCAGGCCGAGCAGGACCGCGCCGGCCAGGAGCACTTCGACCGCATCATCGCGGAGGACTCGCGCGTCGAGCCGCGCGACTGGATGCCCGAGGCCTACCGGAAGACGCTCGTCCGCCAGGTCTCCCAGCACGCGCACTCCGAGATCATCGGCATGCAGCCCGAGGGCAACTGGATCTCCCGCGCCCCCTCCCTGAAGCGCAAGGCCATCCTCATGGCCAAGGTGCAGGACGAGGCCGGCCACGGGCTCTACCTCTACTCCGCCGCCGAGACGCTCGGCACCCCGCGCCACGTGCTCAACCAGCAGCTCCTGGACGGCAGGGCGAAGTACTCCTCGATCTTCAACTACCCCGCCCGCACCTGGGCCGACATGGGCGCCATCGGCTGGCTCGTGGACGGCGCGGCGATCGCCAACCAGGTGCCGCTGTGCCGCGCCTCCTACGGCCCCTACGGCCGCGCCATGGTGCGGATCTGCAAGGAGGAGTCCTTCCACCAGCGCCAGGGCTGGGAGATCCTCTACGAGCTCTCCCACGGGACCCCCGCCCAGAAGCAGATGGCCCAGGACGCCGTGAACCGCTTCTACGGCCCGTCCCTGCAGATGTTCGGCCCGCCGGACGAGGACTCCCCCAACTCGAAGCAGTCGATGGCCTGGAACATCAAGCGCTTCTCCAACGACGAGCTGCGCCAGCGCTTCGTGGACATGATCGTCGAGCAGGCCGAGGCCCTGGACCTGACCCTGCCGGACCCGGACCTGAAGTGGAACGAGGACCGCGGCCACTACGACTACGGACCCCTCGACTGGGACGAGTTCAAGGCCGTGGTCTCCGGCAAGGGCCCGTGCAGCGTCCAGCGCATGCAGCGCCGCCGCCAGGCCCACGAGGACGGCGCCTGGGTCCGCGAGGCCGCCGCCGCCTATGCCCGCAAGACCGCCGCGGAGCGCGCCTCCGCCGAACTCATCGGAGCCTGAGAATGAGCGAGAACAACGAGAACAACGTGACCGGCCTCGGCGGGTCGTCGGCCGAGTGGCCCCTGTGGGAGGTGTTCGTGCGCTCGTCGCGCGGGCTGTCCCACGTCCACGCCGGCTCCCTGCACGCCCCGGACGCCACCATGGCGGTGCGCAACGCGCGCGACCTCTACACCCGCCGCAACGAGGGAACCTCCGTGTGGGTGGTCCCCTCCGAGGCCGTCACGGCGTCGGACCCCGACTCCAAGGGCGGGTACTTCGAGTCCGCGCAGGGCAAGAGCTACCGGCACGCCACGTACTACACCAAGAGCGAAGGGGTGAAGCACCTGTGAGCTTCGCGTCCCACGATTCGGCGACCAAGCAGAGCGCCGGCAACGCCATCACCGCGGAGGACATCCGGGAGGGCGGCTCTAAGGCGCCCGAGGACGTCGCCCGCTACGCCCTGTACCTGGGCGACGACGCCCTGATGCTCGCCCAGCGGCTGGGCTGGTGGATCGCCCGCGCCCCCGAGCTCGAGGAGGACATCGCGCTGGCCAACATCGCGCTGGACCTGCTCGGCCACGCCCGGTTCTTCCTCACCTACGCGGGCAGCGCGTGGGGCAAGACCGAGGACGACCTCGCGTACTTCCGCGACGAGGAGGAGTTCCGCTCCTGCCGCCTGGTGGAGCAGGAGAACGGGGACTTCGGGCAGACCATCGCCCGGCAGCTGATCTTCTCCTTCTACCAGTACGAGCTCTACCGCCGGCTGGTCCGCTCCTCGGACCCGACCCTCGCCGCCATCGCCGAGAAGGCGCTCAAGGAGGTCGAGTACCACCAGGACCACGCGAGCCAGTGGATCCTGCGTCTGGGCCTCGGCACGGAGGAGTCCAAGCGCCGCGTCCAGGACGGGCTGCACTACATGTGGCCCTACGTGGACGAGCTCTTCCACGACGACGAGCTGATCGAGTCCCTCGGGGACGTCGCCGTGCTCCCGTCCTCCCTGCGCGCCGACTTCGACCGGCGGATCGCGGAGATCCTCGACGAGGCAGGCCTGGACGTCCCCGACGTCGCCGGCGCCTACGGCGGGGACCGCTCCGGGGAGTTCAGCGAGCAGCGCGGCCACATCCTCGCCGAGATGCAGGTGCTGGCCCGCCAGCACCCCGGCGCCACCTGGTGACGGGGCGATGACGATGACCGAGCACGAGCCGGCGGGCACCACGCAGGTGACCGGCCGGGAGCTGCGGCCCAGCGACCCGGAGTCTGCCCGGATCTGGGACGTGGCCGCCACGGTGAACGACCCGGAGGTCCCGGTGCTCTCCATCGCCGACCTCGGCATCCTGCGGGACGCCCGGGCGGAGGGCGAGCGCGCCGTCGTCGTCATCACCCCGACCTACTCGGGGTGCCCGGCGATGGAGACCATCACCACGGACGTCACCCGCGCGCTCAACGCGCACGGGTGGCAGGACGTGCGGGTCGACCTCGTGCTGCAGCCCGCCTGGACCACCGACTGGATGAGCGAGGACGGCAAGCGCAAGCTCGCCGAGTACGGCATCGCCCCGCCGACCGGCCGGGCCGCCGCCGGCCCCGTCCGGCTGGGGCTCACCGTCAAGTGCCCGCACTGCCACTCGCTCAACACCCGCGAGATGACCCGCTTCGGGTCCACCGCCTGCAAGGCGCTCTACGTCTGCAACGAGTGCCTCGAACCCTTCGACTACTTCAAGGTGCACTGATGACCGATACCACCGCACAGCCCGCGGCCAAGCGCCGGGCCACGTTCAACACCCTCGAGGTCTCCCAGGTCCGCAAGCTCACGGCCGACTCGGTCGAGGTCGCCTTCGCCGTGCCCTCGGAGCTCGTGGAGGACTACAACTACCTCCCCGGCCAGTACGTGGCGCTGCGCGCCCACATCGACGGCCACGAGGTGCGACGCTCCTACTCGATCTGCGCCGAGCCGCGGCCGGGCGAGATCCGGGTCGCGATCAAGCAGGACATCGGCGGCGTGTTCTCGACCTGGGCCAACGAGTTCCTCAAGGCCGGGGACCGGCTCGACGTCATGAACCCGCAGGGCGCCTTCACGTCCAAGCTGCAGGTCACGTCCATGAACGACCCGGAGAAGCTCGCCGCCGAGGAGGTCGCCCGGAACCGCTCCGTGCACCTGGTGGCCTTCGCCGCGGGCTCGGGCATCACCCCGATCATGGCCATCGCCAAGGCCGTGCTGCGCGCCTCGGACTCCTCCACGTTCGACCTCGTCTACGCCAACCGCTCCGCCATGGACGTGATGTTCGCGGAGGAGCTGGGCGACCTCAAGGACAAGTACCCGGCCCGGCTCGCCGTCCACCACGTCCTCTCCCGCGAGCAGCGGATCAGTCCCCTGATGTCCGGGCGGATCGATGCCGACAAGCTCAACGACATCCTGGACGAGGTCATCCAGGTGGACACGACCGACGAGTGGTTCCTCTGCGGGCCCTTCGAGCTCGTCCAGCTGTGCCGGGACACCCTCGCCGAGCGCGGCGTCCCGGAGGAGAAGATCCGCTTCGAGCTGTTCTCCACCGGCCGGCCCGAGACCCCGCAGGGTCAGCAGGGCCGCGTGGTGGAGGCCGACCCGAGGGGCGAGAACTACGCGATCACCTTCAACCTCGACGGCCTCTCCGGCACCGTCGAGTCCCCCAAGAGCTCGCACGAGACCGTCCTGAACGCCGCGCTGCGCGTCCGACCGGACGTCCCGTTCGCCTGCGCCGGCGGCGTGTGCGGCACGTGCCGCGCGAAGGTCGTCTCCGGCGAGTTCGTGATGGAGGAGAACTACGCCCTGGAGAAGGACGAGGTCGACAGGGGCTACGTCCTGACCTGCCAGACCCGCCCCACCTCCAAGGAGCTCGTCGTCGACTTCGACGCCTGAGCCACGGTGCGGGAGCCCGGTGCCGGCACGGCGCCGGGCTCCCGCACTGCTCCGCCCCGGTTCCCCACTTCCCAGCTCCCCTCGCGGAGCTCCCCAGCCCAGTCCCCGCCCCGCACAGAGGAGCAGCAGTGATCGACCTGACCATCGACGGATCCGTGGCCGAAGTGGTGCTGAACGCGCCCGAGAAGATGAACTCCCTCGGCGAGGCCGGCCTCGCCGAGCTCGGCGAAGCCTACGCCGAGGCGGAGCGGGCCGGGGTCCGCGCCCTGGTGCTGCGGGGCGAGGGCCGCGGCTTCTGCGCCGGCCGGGACATCTCCGCCGTGCAGCCCGCCACCGACGACGCCTACGGGTACCTCGCCGGGAAGGTCACCCCGCTGCTGCGCGAGATGAGCCGCTTCCCCGCCCCCACCTTCGCCGCCGTCCAGGGGGCCTGCCTGGGCGTGGGCCTGGGCCTGGCGATCGCCACGGACGTGGTCTACGTGGCGGACAACGCCAAGATCGGCTCCCCGTTCGCCAACCTCGGCGCGACCCTCGACTCCGGCGGGCACGCCCTGTTCACCGAACGGCTCGGCGCCCACCGCACGCTCGACCTCATCTACACGGCCGAGCTGATGAGCGGCGCGGAGGCCGTGCGCTCGGGGCTGTTCAGCCGCTCCGTGCCCGCCGAGGAGCTGCTCGACCTCACCCGCGCCAAGGCCGCCGCGGTGGCCGAGGGCGCGACTGGCGCATTCCTCGCCTCCCGCGAGCTCGTGGCCCAGATCCGGGACGAGCGGATCGGCCTGTGGGAGTCGGTCGAGAACGAGAACCGGGTGCAGGGCGAGCTGTGCCGCAGCGCCGACTACGCCGAGGGCTTCGCCGCCTTCCAGCAGAAGCGCAAGCCGCAGTTCACCGGCCGGGGCTGAGCCCGCCGGGGTCGAGCCGCCGGGGCTGAGCGGTCAGGGCTGAGCCACCGGGGTGGTCCGGGGTTAAGCGGTCGGGGAACAGCCCCCGTCCGTCCCCCGGTGCGCCGGGGCCTGCGGTTAATGTGGTCCCCATGACATCTACGGTGACCTCTTCAGTGTTCGACCTCGACGGCTTCGACCGCTCCGTCCGCCCCCAGGACGACCTGTACCGCCACGTCAACGGCGCGTGGCTGAGCCGCACCGAGATCCCCGACGACAAGCCCTCGGTCGGGGCGTTCATCGAGCTGCGGGACCAGGCCGAGGCCGCGGTGCGCGAGCTCATCACCACCGCGCGCGCCGGGGACCCGGACGCCGTGGAGTCCAAGATCGCGAACCTCTACGCGTCCTTCATGGACGAGGAGCGGATCGAGGCGCTCGGCGCCTCCCCCCTGGCCCCCGACCTCGAGGAGGTCGACGCCGTGGCCGACGTCCCCGGGCTGGTCCGCCACCTCGGCCGGATGATCCGCCGAGGCGTGGGCGGGCTCGTGGAGGTGGACGTGGACTCGGATCCGGGCGACCCGGAGCGGTACCTGGCCTTCGTGGGCCAGTCCGGTCTGGGCCTGCCGGACGAGGAGTACTACCGGGCCGATCAGCACGCCGGGATCCGCGAGCAGTACCTGGCCCACGTGGAGACCATGCTCGCCCTGGCCGGCTTCGCCGACGCCGCCGAGCAGGCCCGGGCGGCCGTGGCCCTCGAGACGCGGATCGCCGCCCACCACTGGGACAAGGTCACAGTCCGCGACCTCACGAAGATGTACAACCCCATGGGCTTCGAGGAGCTCGCCGCCACCACCGAGGCCCTCGACTGGCGGCTCCTGGCCGAGGGCGCGGAGCTCCCCGCCTCCGCGCTGCGGACGGTCGTCAACGCCCAGCCGACGTTCTTCACCGGTGTCGAGGAGCTGCTGACCGAGGACCTGCTGCCGGCGTGGCGGTCCTGGGCCCGGTGGCACCTGGTCTCGGCGCGGGCCTCCTACCTGTCCTCGGCGTTCGTCGAGGCGGACTTCGCGTTCTACGGCACCGTCATCTCGGGCACCCCGCGGCTCAAGGACCGGTGGAAGCGCGGCGTCGAGCTGGTCAACGGCGTCCTGGGCGAGGCCGTGGGCGAACTCTACGTCGAGGCGCACTTCCCGGCCTCGGCCAAGGAGCGGATGGACGAGCTCGTGGCGAACCTGCTCGAGGCCTACCGGGTCTCCATCACCGAGCTCGACTGGATGACGGAGGAGACCCGCCAGGAGGCGCTGAAGAAGCTCTCCCAGTTCACCCCGAAGATCGGCTACCCCGAGAAGTGGAAGGACTACTCCTCCCTGGAGATCCGCCCCGACGACCTCGTGGGCAACCGGGTGCGGACCACGGGGTTCCGCCTGGCCGAGCTGGTCCGCAAGGCCGGCAGCCCGATGGAGGAGCACGAGTGGCTGATGACCCCGCAGACGGTCAACGCCTACTACCACCCGCTGCGCAACGAGATCGTCTTCCCCGCCGCGATCCTCCAGCCGCCCTTCTTCAACGAGGCCGCGGACGACGCCGTGAACTACGGCGCGATCGGCTCCGTCATCGGCCACGAGATCGGCCACGGCTTCGACGACAAGGGCTCGACGTGCGACGGCGACGGCCGGCTGCGCAACTGGTGGACCGACGCCGACCGCCGGGCCTTCGAGGAGCGCACCGCGGAGCTGGTGCGCCAGTACGACCGGCTCATCCCCCACCAGCTGGAGGAGGAGGGCACGACCGTCAACGGCGAGCTGACCCTCGGTGAGAACATCGGGGACCTGGGCGGGCTGTCCATCGCCCACAAGGCGTGGAGGATGTCCCGGGAGGCGACGAGCGCCTTCGGTCCCGGGGAGCTGGTGGACGGCTACAGCCCCGAGCAGCGGCTGTTCCTGTCCTGGGCGTACGTGTGGCAGCAGAAGTCCCGCGACGAGGCCCTGCGCCACCGCATCGCCACGGACCCGCACTCCCCCAACGAGTTCCGCGCCAACCAGGTGGTGCGCAACATCGACGCCTTCTACGAGGCGTTCGGCGTCCTCCCGTCGGACGCCCTGTGGCTCCCGAAGGTGGAGCGCGTCAGCATCTGGTGACGCGCCCCGCGTCCCCGCGTCCCCGCGTCCCGGCGCGGAGAGGCAGGGACGCGGGGATCAGCCTCCGTTCGAGGTGACGAAGAAGAGCATCGCGGTGATCCAGATGCCGAGGAACAGCAGCATCAGGCCCAGCAGGACGGTGCCCACCCAGCCCAGGATCCGGCCGGCGGGGGCCGGGACCCCCAGTTTCTCGGCCTCGTTGGCCTGCCAGATGGCGAAGGGGCCCAGGAGGGGCAGCGTCACGACGCTGAGGATCCCCAGCACCAGGGCGGTCTCGGCCCGGCTGCGGCCCAGGACGCGCGGGTCCTCCTGCCAGGGCGGGAACGGCGCCCACGGCGGCGGGCCGTACGGGCCGCCGCCGTGCAGGTCGCCACCGCGCTGGTCACCACGGTACTGACCAGGACCGGGCTGACCGGGACCCGGCTGACCCGGCTGACCCGGCTGACCGGGAGCATGCTGACGTGCGTCGTACGGGGCGGCAGGCCTGTGCGGCTGGGGCTCGGAGCGGTCTTCGTCCACGGTGTCCTCCGGTGGTCGGTGGTCGGTGGTCGGTGAGGCGGCGGGTGGCGGCCGCGGGTGTGGGCCCGGGCCGCAGCTGTCAGTCCTGCTCCGCCGCGAGGAGCTCGGCGGGGCCGAAGCGGCGGTTCGCGAGCACGGGCACGGTCTCGCGCACCTCGTCGATCCGCTCCCGCGTGACGTCGGCGAGGACCACGGCCTCGTCCTCGCCGGCCTCGGCGACGACGACGCCCATCGGGTCCAGGACCGCGGAGCGGCCGACCGTGTGCTCCGAGCAGGTGTCCGCGGCCGCGACCCAGACGGTGTTCTCGATGGCGCGGGCCTTGAGCAGCGCCTGCCAGTGGTCGACCTTGTGCTCGCCGGCGAACCAGGCGGCCGGCACGGTGAGCAGCTCCGCCCCGGCGTCGACGACCGCCCGGCAGATCTCGGGGAAGCGCAGGTCGTAGCAGGTGATCATGCCGACCGTGAGCTCCCCGATGCGCACGACCGTCACGCCCTTGTCCCCGGGACGGATCCGGTCCGACTCCCGGTGGCTGAAGGCGTCGTAGAGGTGCAGCTTGCGGTAGGTGCCGAGGATCGCGCCCTGCGCGTCCACGGCCACCAGGGTGTTGTAGGGCCGGCCGTCGGCGGAGCTCTCGTAGCCGCCGGCGATCACGGCGAGGCCCGTCTCCGCGGCGAGGAAGGACAGCCGCTGGACGAAGCCGGACCAGCTCCGGGCCACGAGGTCCTCGAACCCGTCGCCGACGAGCCGCTCCGAGAACATGGCCTCCTCCGGGAACACCACGAGCTCGGCCCCGCCGGCCGCGGCCTGCTCGGCCAGGCGGCGCATGGTCCGCAGGTTGGCGTCCGGGTCGGCTGCGGGCGCGAACTGTCCGACGGCGATCTTCATGGGAGTTCTCCTCGGCGGGATGTGACGACGGGACGTGGCGGCGGGGCGGGCCCGCCCCGGGACCGGCGGGACCGGGCCGGGGCTTCCCACTGTATCCGCCGCCACGTCCGCCGCCACGTCCGCGGCGGCGGACGATGCGCTGCACCGTGCGCGTCACCCTGCGCGGCGGGCGCGGGCCGTCACTCGGTGCGGGTGTTCTGCTCCGGCAGGGTCTCCCAGAAGCCCGTGTCCGCGGTCTCGATCGAGCCGTCCCCGATCGCGCGGGCCGTCTCGGTCATGGTGAGCACGGTCTGGCGGACCAGGTAGCCGTTGCTACGTCCGCCCAGGATGTAGTCCTCGCGGTAGTGGTCGGACATCCCGCGCATCTCGAACAGCAGGGTGGCCACGCCGTACTCGACGGCGATGCCGTTGCGGCTGATGGTCTCGGCCGTGCCGCCCACGTACCTGCCGAGGTGTCCCCAGCCGGTCGGGTCGATCGCCGAGTGCACCACCGAGCCGAGCCGCTTGGAGCGCTCGACCAGCTCGGGGTCCGCGTTCGGCGTCGTCGGGTAGAGGATCGACCCGGAGACGAGCTCGCCGTCCACCTCGGACTGCGTGCCCTGGTGGTGCAGGTCGATCATGTAGTCGATGTCGTGGGCGCCGAGGACGTTGTCGTGCAGGGCCTGCGTCTCGGGCTGGGTGCGGGTGACGTGGTCCCGGTTGAGGTCGATCTCGTTGGCGTTGTACCGGGTGAGGTTCCGGTCCTTGGCGAGGTAGTCCTCGAGCGAGAAGTCGACGTCGCCCATGGCGCCGTCGGGGTTGAGCATGGGGACCACGAGGATGTTGACGTCCTCCAGCAGGCCGCCGGACTTCTGGGTGCCGAGGTGCTTGATGAACTCGAGGGCGCCCTCCGTGGTCAGCTGCTCGTTGCCGTGCTGCTGGGTGAGGTAGAGGATCGTGGGGTTGTCCGGGTCGGAGACGTACTTCGCGAGGTAGAGGTCGCGGCCCTTGACCGACCGGCCGATGACCTCGAGCTCGAGGGCGTCCTGGCGGGCGTCCTGCTCCTGCAGCTCCGCCACGACGTCGTCGTAGGTGCGCAGGTGGGCGGTGGTGAACTGCCCGTTGCCCGGGTTCGGGCCCTCGCCCACGGCCAGGGCGGGCGCGGCCAGCGCCCCTCCGGCCGTGAGCGCGGCGGCCAGGGCCAGAGCGGTGAGGGCCAGAGCGGTGAGGGCCAGAGCGGTGAGGGACGGGGCGGTGAGGGACGGGGCGGTGAGGGACGGGGCGGTGAGGGACGGGGCGGTGAGGGACGGGGCGGTGAGGGACGGGGCGGTGAGGGACGGGGCGGTGAGGGACGGGGCTGCGGGGGGTCGTCGCATCAGGGGGCTCCTCGTGAGGGGATGTGTGAGGTGCTCACAGGCTGGGCCAGGGACGTGACCCGCACCACGGACACGCCGCGGGCACCGCCGGGGCCGGCGCGGGCGGTCCGGGGCCCGGGGACCGTGCCAGGATGGAACCGGACACGGCCGGCGACCGCGCCGGCCGGGCCGCGGCAGCGAAGGGCAGGCCATGGGTGAGAAGTCGGGGACCCCGCACCGGGGCCGGGTCGCGCAACGGCTGCTGGGCGGGGGCGAGGACCCCGACCCGCGCTTCACCCTCGCCAACGAGCGCACGTTCCTGGCCTGGATCCGCACGTCCCTGGCGTTCCTGGCCGGCGGGATCGCGGTCGAGGCGTTCACGGGGGACGTCTTCGACGAGCCGGTCCGCACGTTCCTGTCGGTGGTGCTGCTGGTCCTGAGCATGCTCGTCAGCGGGGGCGCCGCGTTCCGCTGGCTCGGGGTGGAGCGGAGCATGCGGCAGCAGAGCCCGCTGCCCCTGCCCCTGATCGCGCCGGTGCTCGCGGTGGGCGGGGCGATCGCCGCGGGAGTGCTCGTCGTCGTCGTCCTGCAGGACTGAGATGCCCGCTCCGCGCCCCCCGATCCGCCGCCCGCCCCGGGACCCGGCCCCGCCGCCGCACGGGGACCCGGGCCTGCAGCCCGAGCGCACGAGCATGGCGTGGGGCCGGACGCTGATGTCCTTCGTCGTGGTCTCCGCGGTGTTCCTGCGCTGGCTGCCCCACCACGGCCCGTTCGTCCTCGTCCTCTTCGGGCTGGCCGTGGTCACGGCCGTCGCGATCTACCTGACCCAGCGCCCGCGCTACACCCGCAGCGCGCGCGGCATCGCCGAGGAGGAGTCCGCGCCGGAGGTGGGGGCGGTGCTGGCCACCGCCACGGCTGTGGTGGCCCTGGGCGCGCTGGGGCTCTACGTGGTGCTGGTCCTCGTCCGGCCGTGAGGACCGCTCCGCCCCCGGGCGGGCAGGAGCCGCCCGGGGTGGGGTGAGGGCTCAGTCGATCAGGTCGTGCACCACGATGGTGTTGTCACGGTCCGGGCCCACGCCGATCGCGGACATCCGGGTGCCGCTCATCGCCTCGAGCGCCTCGACGTACGCGCGGGCGTTGCCGGGCAGGTCCTCGAGCGTGCGGCAGCCGGTGATGTCGTCGTTCCAGCCCTCGAAGTACTCGAAGATCGGCTTCGCGTGGTGGAACTCGGTCTGGGTCATGGGCATCTCGTCGTGGCGCACGCCGTCCACGTCGTAGGCCACGCACACCGGGATCTGCCCGATGCCGGTGAGGACGTCGAGCTTGGTGAGGAAGTAGTCCGTGAAGCCGTTGATCCGGGAGGCGTGGCGGGCCATGACGGCGTCGTACCAGCCGGTGCGGCGGGGCCGGCCGGTGTTCACGCCGAACTCGCCGCCGGTCGTGCGCAGCCGCTCGCCCATCTCGTCGAAGAGCTCCGTGGGGAAGGGCCCGGCGCCCACGCGGGTGGTGTACGCCTTGATGATGCCGATGGCGCGGGTGATGCGGGTCGGGCCGATGCCCGAGCCCACGGACGCGCCGCCCGCCGTGGGGTTGGAGGAGGTCACGAACGGGTAGGTGCCGTGGTCGACGTCGAGGAAGGTCGCCTGGCCGCCCTCCATGAGGACCACCTTGCCCTCGTCCAGCGCCGTGTTGAGCAGACGGGTGGAGTCCACGATCATCGGGGCGAGCCGGTCCGCGTAGTCCAGGAAGTACTCCACGACCTCCTCGACGTCGATGGCGCGGCGGTTGTAGAGCTTCACGAGCAGCTCGTTCTTCTGCCGCAGCGCGCCCTCGATCTTCTGCCGCAGGATCGACTCGTCCAGGACGTCCTGCACGCGGATGCCGAGCCGGCCGACCTTGTCGATGTAGGCGGGCCCGATGCCGCGGCCCGTGGTGCCGATCGCGCGCTTGCCGAGGAAGCGCTCCGTGACCTGGTCCATGGTCTGGTGGTACGGGGCCACGAGGTGGGCGTTCGCGGAGATCCGCAGCCGGGAGGTGTCGGCCCCGCGGGCCTCCAGACCGTCGATCTCCTCGAAGAGGGCCTGGGGGTTGACCACGACGCCGTTGCCGATCACCGGGACGGCGTTGGGGCTCAGGATGCCCGCCGGCAGGAGCTTGAGCTCGAACTTGTCGCCGTTGACGACCACGGTGTGCCCGGCGTTGTTGCCGCCGTTGGGCTTGACCACGTAGTCGACACGGCCTCCGAGCAGGTCGGTGGCCTTGCCCTTGCCCTCGTCGCCCCACTGGGCTCCGACGATCACGATTGCTGGCATTGAACGACTCTCCTGCCTGGGTGGTGCGGGACGGTCCCGCGGCGCCCGGCGGCGCTGCGCGCCGACCGGGACACGACAACGCCCCTGCGTCGTTCCTGTCCGTGCGCCGGCGGCGGCGCCGCTCCGGCAGGTGGAGGCCCAGGGGCTCGTACCGGACAAGTCTACCGGTCCGCGGTGCTCCCGCCGCGGACGCGCCCCGCACGGGACTGTTCATCGGCACCGGCGCCGCGATCCGCACGGCGGGACCCGCCGTGCTGCTCTCCTTCCTCGTGGCGTGCGTGCTGCTTGTGCTGGTGATGCGCGCCCTCGGCGAGATGGCCGCCGCGGACCCGTCCCCGGGCGCGTTCTCCACCTGGGCGGGGAAGGCGATGGGCCGCACCGTGGGCCAGACCCTGGGCTGGCTGTGGTGGGCGCAGATCGTGGTGGTGGTCGCGGCGGAGGCCACGGCGGCCGCCCAGCTGTTCACCGAGCTGTGGCCCCTCGCCGAGCAGTGGGTCCTGGCGCTCGTGTTCATGGCCCTCTTCACGGCGGTCAACCTCGTGAAGGTGGGGACGCTGGGCGAGACGGAGTTCTGGTTCGCGCTGATGAAGGTGCTCGCGGTGCTCGCGTTCCTGGGGGTGGGCCTGGCCCTGCTGCTGGGGCTGCTGCCCGCGCCCTCCCCGGGGCTGGGCAACCTCACGTCCCACGGCGGGTTCATGCCCAACGGCCTGACCGGGGTGGCCGCGGCGCTGCTCGTGGTGATCTTCGCGTTCGGCGGCACCGAGCTCGTGACCATCGCCTCGGCCGAGACCGAGGACCCGCAGCGCAACGTGGCGCGCGCGATCCGCACGATCCTGGTCCGCATCCTCGTGTTCTACGTGGGCGCCGTGACCGTCATGGTGCTCGTCCTCCCCTGGGACGACGAGCAGCTCTCCGTGAGCCCGTTCGTCGCGGTGCTGGACGCCGCCGGGGTCCCGGGCGCGGACGCGGTGATGGCCGTGATCATCATCCTGTCCCTGCTCTCGGCCCTCAACGCCAACATCTACGGCTCCTCGCGGATGCTGTACTCGCTGGCCCGCCGCGGCTCCGCCCCGCGCGCCTTCGCCGACGTCTCGGACCGCGGGGTGCCGCGCACCGCCGTCGTCGTGTCCGTGGTCTTCGGCTTCGCCGCCGTGGTGCTCAACTACCTGTGGCCCGAGACCGTGCTGCTGTGGATGCTCAACACCGTGGGCGCCACGTGCCTCGCGGTCTGGGGCCTGGCCCTGGTCTCCCAGATCGTGCTGCGCCGCCGCGCGGACCGCGCCGGCGCCCGGCTGCCCCTGCGGATGTGGGCCTTCCCCTGGCTGTCCTACCTGGCGCTCGCGATCCTCGCCGGGATCGTGCTGCTGGGCCTGCTCGACGACGCCGTGCGGGTCCAGCTGGCCCTGACGGGGGCCCTGGTGCTGCTCATCGCGCTCGCGGCCAGGGTCTTCGGGGGCCGCTCGGAGCAGCCGGCCCGGGACTGACCGCGGGCTCCGGGCGACCATGAAGCCGTCGGCCGCCCGGAGCGGGCGGGACCGGTCGCGAGGGCTCAGCGGTGCGCGGCCCGGGCCGCCAGCAGCTCCTCGAGCTGGTCGTAGCCCTGCGCCATCCCCGACTCCATGCCGGTGGCGAGGTACCGCTCGCGGGCCTCCGGGGACGGGTGGACGGACCGGCCGGTGAGCCGGCTGCGGCCGCCGGGCAGATCCTCGAAGCGGGAGTACTCCAGGGTGACCACGTCCGGCCAGCCCTCGTACTCGAAGGTCTGGACGACGAGCTCGTTCTCCCGGACGGTGTGGAAGACGCCGCGGAAGGCGTACTCGTCGCCGCCGTCCTGGCCGCGCTGCACGAAGCGGAAGGTCCCGCCGTCGCGGCAGTCGTACGCATCGATGCGGGTCTCCAGGCCGCGCGGGCCGATCCAGCGCCGGAACAGCTCCGGGTCCGCGTGGGCCCGGAACAGCTCGGCCGCCGGGACGTCGAACTCCCGGACGTAGTCGACGAGGAGAGAGCCCTCGGGGGCGGTGAGGTGCAGTGCGTTGCTCATGGTGGTTCCTGATCGTGCTCGCCGCGGTCTGCGGCTCGGGTGCCGAGCACGGCGTCGAGGCGGCGGAACTGCTCCTCGCGGACCAGCCGGTAGCGGTCGATCCAGGCGGTGAGCGCCTCCAGTCGTGCGGGGTCCAGGTGGACGGGCCGGCGCTGGGCGTCACGGGTGCGCGTGACGAGCTGCGCCTGCTCGAGGACCTGGATGTGCTTCGAGACCGCCTGCTTGCTGATCGCGAAGGGTTCCGCCAGTTCCGTGACCGTGGCGGGGCCCCGGCTGAGCCGGGCGACGATGCTGCGGCGGACGGGGTCGGCGAGGGCCAGAAAGGCCTTGTCGAGCAGATCGTCGTCGTCCACGGTGCTTGTCAACCAATCCTTTGATCAACCAATTGGTTGATCTCTACGGTACGCCCTGGGGCCGTATCCGGCGAGCACTGTTCCCGGATCGTGATCACCGCCGTCATGTTCCCGCCATCCCTGCGAATCGGGTGCCCCCGGTCACGTCCGGGTCTACCCTCGTGACTTAAGCACCTAGTCGGAGGGGGATCCGGCCGGGAGCTGCCGCCTACACCACACTTTTCGTGGAGGAGGATCCACCATGTCCACCACTATCTTCGAGACGCTCGAGTCCGACGTCCGCAGCTACTGCCGCCACTGGCCCGCCGTCTTCGAGTCGGCCAGGGGGTGCCGGCAGTACGCGGAGGACGGACAGGTCTACCTCGACTTCTTCTCCGGCGCCGGCGCCCTCAACTACGGGCACAACGACCCCGACCTGAAGCGTGAGCTGATCGCCCACCTCTCCGCGGACGGCATCGTCCACTCGCTGGACACCTACACGTCCGCCAAGCGCCGCTTCCTGGAGACGTTCGAGAGGCTCGTGCTCAGGCCCCGCGGCCTCGACTACAAGGTCCAGTTCCCCGGCCCGACCGGGACCAACTCCGTGGAGGCCGCGCTCAAGGTCGCCCGGCTGGCCACGGGACGGCGGGAGATCGTCCACTTCACCGACGCCTTCCACGGCATGACCCTCGGGGCCCTGGCGGCCACCGGCAACGCCACGAAGCGCGCGGGCGCCGGCGTGCCGCTGCCCTTCACGATCACGGCGCCGTACGACGGCTACCTCGACGACCCGGACGCGGCGCTCACGTGGCTGGGCCGGGCCTGGGAGGACAGCAGCTCCGGCCTGGACGTCCCCGCGGCCGTCATCGTGGAGACCGTCCAGGGCGAGGGCGGGCTCAGGGCGGCGCGCGCCGCGTGGCTGCAGGGTCTCGAGCGGCTGTGCCGTCAGCACGGCGTCCTGCTCATCGTCGACGACGTCCAGGCCGGGTGCGGCCGGACCGGCACCTTCTTCAGCTTCGAGGAGGCCGGCATCCGGCCGGACGTCGTGTGCCTGTCGAAGTCCATCTCGGGCTACGGCCTGCCCATGGCCCTGACCCTGTTCCGCCCGGAGCTCGACGTCTGGGAGCCCGGCCAGCACAACGGCACGTTCCGCGGCCACAACCCCGCGTTCGTCACCGCGACCGCGGCACTGGAGAAGTACTGGTCCGACGGGACGTTCGCGGAGGAGGTCAGGCAGCGGGGGCGGGAGCTCGAGGAGGAGCTGGGGAGAATCGCGGCCCTGGTCGAGGGCGCTGTCCGGCGGGGGCGCGGGCTGCTCACGGGGGTCTGGTTCCCCGACCCGGGGCTGGCGGGCAGGATCGCCGGCGCGGCGTTCGAGCGCCACCTGCTGGTGGAGACCTCCGGCCCGAAGGACGAGGTGCTCAAGGTGATGCCGCCCCTGAACATCTCCCGGGCGGACCTCCTCGAGGGGACGCAGGTGCTGCTGGACGCCGTCCGGGCCGTCCTCGGCGAGGAGGACGCCGTCGCCCGGCCCGTCCCGCTCCGCCAGGCGCCCGCCGCGCACACGGCCCGGCTGAAGTCCTCCGCCTGAGGAGGGAGCCGCCGTCCCGGGCGACAGGGACGGTCCCGGGCCCCCGCCGCAGACCGGGCGGGGGCGGCGTCAGACGAGGACGCGCTGGTCGTCGGGCACCGCGTCCGGGTGCTCCTCCCCCGCCGCGGCCTCGTCGGCGCGCGGGCGGGGCGGGACGGCCGCCGCCAGCGCGGCGGCCGTGATCACGGCCAGGGCCGTGGGCACCCCGCGGTTGACGAAGAACTCGTGGATCTGCGAGTGGTTGCTCAGTGCGACGTACCAGACGGGGACCACGACGGCGGGCAGGGCCAGGACGAGGGCGACGACGAGCCGCCGCGCCCCACCGCGCAGCACCGCCAGGACGAGCCCCACCGCCGTGGCGATCCCGCACGCGAGGAGGACCGCCCCGGACGTCGGGACCAGGTCCCACCAGTAGGAGACGTTGCTGGTCACCCCGGCCCCGAACGCGTCGGAGACCCCGTCGTGGGCGCCGGCGGTGCGGAAGCCGACGTTCTGCTGCACCATGGCGACGGTCTCGTCCACCCCCATGAACAGGGCGCCGAAGGCCCAGCGCGAGGCCCAGGTCACGGCGAAGGCCACCGGCCACACCGCCCCGGCGAGGACCCCCGCCACGGCGCTCCGGCGGAGGTCACGGGTGCGGTACCAGACGGCCGCGGCCAGGACGAAGGCCGACATCGCCCACGGGACGGAGGGCGTGGTCAGCAGGTCGACGTAGCAGAACAGCGCGGCGCCGACCGCGGCGCCGAGCAGTCCCGCGTCGCGCGAGCGCCGGGCGCCCACCGCGGTGAGGAGCACGGAGAGGAAGATGAACGCGATGGAGATCGACTGGCTGAACGAGGTCGAGGGCGTCGAGAGCATGTTCGTCCCGACGAGGTAGGGGGCGGTGAGCGCGACCGCCACAGCGGTGGAGGTGCGGGCGCGGACGGCCAGCAGCGCCCCGACGAGCGCGGCGACCATGAGCGCCCCCGAGAGGATCCGCAGGCCCTCGAGCCCCACCAGGGCGAGGGCGGGGCGGGTGATGACCGTGTAGCCGGCCCAGTACTTGTAGTAGTTCTGGTCCTCGAAGACCTTGCCGTCGGCGACCGCCCGGACGTCCTCGGCCCCGCCGTCGCAGTTGCCGATCCGCGGCATCCGGGCGGCCCGGCTGAGGGCGGACTCCTCGGGGGAGGCCCCGAGGCCGGTCCCGGCCACCACGCACTCCGTGAAGGTGTCCGAGGGGGTGCCCATCCGGTCCGGGATCTGGCTGGGCCCGTAGGTGCCGGCCTCGACGGAGGCCACGAGGTTCTCGGCGATGGGCTCGTCGGGGACCGCCTGCCCGGCGACGAGCAGGCCGAACAGGAGGAGCTGCAGGCCGACGAGCGCCCCGAGGCCCTTGGCCCAGGGCGTCCACCAGCGACGGGCCGCCTGCGCTGTCGACGCGGGCATCAGCGGCTCTCCTCCGCCGGGGCGGGGCGGCGCGCCGCGGCGCTCGAGCCGTCGAGGCGCCCGGGGCCCTCCGGAGCCGCGAGCGCCTCGACGGGCGGCGGGGCGGGCAGGCGGAGGTAGAACAGCCGGGTGGCCTCGCGGCGGATCTTGGCCTGGCCGCTGAGCAGGACGCCCATCAGCAGGAACACCCCGGAGAGGATCACGAGGGCGGAGGCGAGGAACGCCGTCGGGAAGCGGGGCACCAGGCCGGTGGTCGCGTACTCGACGACCACCGGGATGCCGAAGCCCAGGCCCAGCAGGAACAGCAGGCCGGAGATCGCGCCCGTGACGAGGAAGGGCCGCTCGTGGAAGAGCAGCTGCGCGAAGATGCCGAGGATCCGGAAGCCGTCGTGGTAGGTCCGCAGCTTGCTCTCCGTGCCCTCGGCGCGGTCGCGGAAGCCGACCTCCAGCTCCGTCTGCGGCACGCGCGCGTTGACGGCGTGGACGGTCAGCTCGGTCTCGATCTCGAACTCGCGCGAGAGCGCGGGGAAGGACTTGACGAAGCGGCGGGAGAACACGCGGTACCCGCTGAGCATGTCCGAGACCTGGCGGCGGAACGCGAAGCTGACCAGGGAGTTGAAGAACCGGTTGCCGGACTCGTGGCCGGAGCGGTACGCGGTGGCGGAGGCCTGCCGGCGGACGCCGAGCACGTGGTCGTAGGGCCCGGACAGCAGCGTCTCGATCATGGCGGGGGCGTCGGCGACGTCGTAGGTGTCGTCGCCGTCGATGAGGAGGTAGACGTCGGCGTCCAGGTCCGCGAAGGCCCGGCGGACCACGTTGCCCTTGCCCTTCTCGTGCTCGAAGCGCACGTGCGCGCCGGCCCGGCGGGCGACCTCGGCCGTGTTGTCGGTCGAGCAGTTGTCGTAGACGTAGACCTCGATGCCCGGCACCGTGGTGCGCAGGTCGGAGACCACCTTGGCGATCGCCGCTTCTTCGTTGTGGCACGGCACGACGGCCACGATGCGAGGTGCGGAGGGCATGGGGCACTCGTTTCTGGGGGTCGGGGGCGGGCTCCGCCCATTATTCCCGACGCGCCGTCCCGCCCCAACACGGGAGCGCCGCCCCGGCGCCCGTCATGTGTCGCAACATGACGGCCGCCACGTCACAGTCCTGCCACGAGCGTCTTCCGGACGGCCCGGGTTGGCTTTCCGGCGCGGAACCGGTCAAATGGGCAGTGCATCTATCCAGAGCGGCCGAGAGACCTGGCTCGTCGACGCCGCAGCAACCATCCGCCCGCCCGAGAACGCTCGGGGGGCCGGAACGGTGCTCCCGCCAGGACCGATGGAGCAGCCGCAGACTGCCCGGGTCCAGCCCGTGCTCTCTGCCGCCCTCCCTCGGGGTGACCCCAGGAGGACATGTGACAGCACCACCCCAGCGGACGGCCCCGCCGCCGTCCCTCTCCTACGAGCTCTACCCGCCGCGCAGCGCGGCGAGCGCCGACACGCTGCTGCGGACCATCGAGGAGCTCGAGCCCACCCGTCCCGACCACGTCTCCGTGACGTACAGCGGCGACGAGGCCCGCCGTGCCGGCTCGCTCGCCCTGCTCGACCACCTCATCGCCCGCACGACCCTGCGGCCCCTGGCGCACCTCACCTGCGTGGGCAGCACGCGGGCCGAGCTGGAGGACACCGTGGCCGCGCTGGTCCGCCGCGGCGTCCGGGGCGTCCTGGCCCTGCGCGGGGACCTGCCGGAGGACCCCGGGACGGACCGGGGCGAGCTCCGGTACGCCGGCGAGCTCGTGGAGCTCGTCCGCGACGTCGAGCGGCGCCACAGCGCGGCGCTGGCCGCCGGCCGGCTCGCCGTGGGCGTGGCCGCCTACCCGACCCGGCACCCGGAGTCGCCGTCCTTCCGGCACGACGTCGAGGTGCTGCTGGCCAAGCAGCGCTCCGGGGCGGACTTCGCGATCACCCAGGTCTACTTCCGCCCGCAGCGCTACGAGCGCCTGGTGGCGGCGGCCCGCGCGGCCGGGGTGACGATCCCGATCGTCCCCGGCATCATGCCGGTGACCGACCCGCGGCGGCTGCAGACCCTGTGCCGGCTGGCCGGTCTCGCGCCCCACCCGGGCCTGGCCGCCGCCCTCGAGGACGCCTCCGGCCCCGCCGAGCGGCACCGCGCGGGCGTGGCCTTCGCCGCGCGGCTCGCCCGCGCCGCCCTCGACGCCGGCGCCCCCGGGCTGCACCTCTACACCTTCAACGAGCACCGGGCCGCGCTCGACCTGCTGGAGCGCGTGGACCTCCCCCGCGTCCCGCACGAGCCCGTCCCGCTCGACGACCTGCTGCTCCCCGCCTGAGCGGCCGCGCGCACCACCCGAAGCCACCGCTCCAGACCGTCCGACACCTTCCGACGCTTTTCGACAGCTTCACGAGACCTTCCAGGAGATCCGCATGACCACCGTCCCGTTCCCCGCCGCCACCATCACCGGCTACCCCCGCATCGGCCGCCGCCGCGAGCTCAAGAAGGCCCTCGAGGCTTACTGGGCCGGGCGCTCCAGCCGCCAGGAGCTGGAGACGGCCGCCGCCGACCTGCAGCTGGCCACCTACCGCCGGCTCGTGGAGCTGGGCCTGGGCGCCCAGGACTCCTCGCTGCCGGCCGCGTTTCCGCTCTACGACCAGGTCCTGGACACCACCACCGCGCTCGGGGCCGTCCCGTCGCGCTTCGCGGACCTCGCCGGCGCCGACGGCGGGCTCGACCTCGACGCGAGCTTCGTGCTGGCCCGCGGCGACGCCGGGCGCCCGCCGCTCGAGCTGACCAAGTGGTTCGACACCAACTACCACTACCTCGTGCCCGAGATCGGCCCCGCCACCCCGTTCCGCGCCCGCCCCGAGCGGCTCGTCGCGGACGTCCGCCGCGCCGCCGAGGACGGCTTCGCCGTCCGCCCCGTCCTCGTGGGCCCCGTCTCCTGGCTGCTGCTCGCCAAGGCCGACGACGACGCCCCCGCCGGCTTCGACCCGCTGCAGCGCCTGGCCGAGCTCGTCCCGGTGTACGCCGAGCTGCTGCGCGAGCTGGCCGCCGCCGGGGCGCAGTGGGTGCAGCTGGAGGAGCCGGCGCTCGTGGCCGACCAGGACGTGCCCGGCGCCGCGCTCGCGGAGGCCGTGTGGGACGCCTACACCGCCCTCACCGCCCCCGCCGCCGGGCGCCCGCAGCTCCTGGTGACCACCTCCTACGGCTCCCCCGGCCCGCTGCTGCACACGCTGGCCGGCTCGGGGATCGAGGCCCTGCACCTCGACCTCGTCAAGGGCGCGGTCCCCTCCGCCGAGGAGCTCGCGCTGTTCCGCGACGAGGACGCCCCGGTGCTCGTCGCCGGCGCGGTGGACGGGCACAACGTGTGGCGCGCCGACCTCGCCGGGCGGCTCGCGCAGCTCGAGGAGCTCGCCCGCGCCGGGGTGGAGGTCTCCGTGGCGAGCTCCACCTCGCTGTTCCACGTCCCCCACGACGTCGAGGAGGAGACGCAGCTGGACCCGGTGCTGCGCAGCTGGCTCTCCTTCGCGGACCAGAAGGTCGCCGAGATCGTGACCCTGTCCCGCGGCCTCGCCCAGGGCCCGGACGCGGTGGCCGGGGAGCTCGAGGCGGCCGCCGAGGCCCGGGGCACCCGTGCCGAGGCGCCGGGGGTCCGTGACGCCGCGGTCCGGGAGCGGGCGGACTCGCTCACCGACGCCGAGATCGGGCGGGCGCCCGCGGAGGTGCGCCGCCGGGCGCAGGAGGGCCGGTCCTTCACGGCCTCCGGCCCCCTGCCCCCGCTGCCGACCACCACCATCGGCTCCTTCCCCCAGACCCCCGAGGTCCGCTCCGCCCGCGCCAGGGCGCGCGCCGGGCAGCTGGACCAGGCCGGCTACGACCGGTTCCTGCGCGAGGAGATCGAGCGCGTGGTGCGGCTGCAGGAGGAGCTCGGCCTCGACGTCCTCGTGCACGGCGAGCCGGAGCGCAACGACATGGTCCAGTACTTCGCCGAGCACCTCGACGGCTTCGCCACCACCGTCCACGGCTGGGTCCAGTCCTACGGCTCCCGCTGCACCCGCCCCTCGATCCTGTGGGGCGACGTGAGCCGCGAGGGCGACGGGGTGCGCGGCGAGGCGTTCACCGTCCCGTGGATCGGCCACGCCCAGTCCCTCACCGACCGGCCGGTCAAGGGCATGCTCACGGGCCCGGTGACGATCCTGGCCTGGTCCTTCGTGCGCGACGACCAGCCGCTCGGGCGGACCGCCGAGCAGGTCGCGCTCGCCCTGCGGGACGAGGTCGCGGACCTCGAGGCCGCCGGGATCGGGATCATCCAGGTGGACGAGCCCGCGCTGCGGGAGCTGCTGCCCCTGCGCCGGGAGGACCAGCCCGCCTACCTGGACTGGTCGGTGCGCGCCTTCCGGGTGGCCACCTCCGGTGTGCGGGACGAGACGCAGATCCACACGCACCTGTGCTACTCCGAGTTCGGCGAGGTGGTCTCCGCGATCGACGGCCTGGACGCCGACGTCACGAGCATCGAGGCGGCCCGCTCCCGCATGGAGGTGCTGACCGACCTCGAGGCCGCCGGCTTCTCCCGCGGCATCGGCCCGGGCGTGTGGGACATCCACTCCCCGCGCGTGCCCTCCCAGGAGGAGATCGAGCAGCTCGTGGAGCGCGCCCTCGGCCACGTCCCCGCGGACACGCTGTGGATCAACCCGGACTGCGGCCTGAAGACGCGCGGCTACGCCGAGACCCGGGCCTCGCTCGAGCACCTCGTGGCCGCGGCCCGGACCGCGCGCGAGCAGCTGGCCGCGCCGGCGGGCCCGCCGCTGCAGGTCCAGCACGGGGTGCAGGCCTGACCCCAGCGCCGGCCGACCCGGGGGAGCCCCGGTGACCACGATCCCGCGTGGTCACCGGGGCTCCCCCGCGCCGGAGGCCCGCAGCGCGGTCAGGCCGGCTGCGCGGGGAGGTCCGGGAACGCCTGCGCCACCCCGGGGTGCCGGATCGTCCCGCCGGCCACGTTGAGCCCGGCCGCGAAGCCCGGGTCCGCGGCCAGCGCCTGCTCCACGCCGTCAGCCAGGCGCACCAGGTAGGGCGTGGTGGCGTTGGCCAGGGCCCGGGACGCCGTGCGCGGCACGACGCCGGGCATGTTGGCCACGCAGTAGTGGGTGATGCCGTCGACCTCGAACGTGGGGTCGTCGTAGGTCGTGGGGTGCGAGGTCTCGAAGCAGCCGCCCTGGTCGATGGCCACGTCCACGAGCAGGGCGTGGTCGTGCAGGACCGCCAGGTGCTCGCGGCGCACGAGCTTCGGCGCGGCGGCCCCGGGGATGAGCACCGCCCCGATCACCACGTCCGCGCCGGCGAGCTCCTCCTCCAGCACGTGCTCGTCGCTCATGAGCACCCGCGCCCGGTGCCCCAGCAGGTCGTTCAGCTCGCGGATCCGCGCGCCGTTGGCGTCCAGCACGGTGACGTCCGCCATGAGGCCCGAGGCCATCAGGGCCGCCTGGGTGCCCACGGTGCCGCCGCCGACCACCACGACCTTCGCCGCCGCGACGCCCGGGACCCCGCCCATCAGCAGGCCGGGCCCGCCGGCGTTGGTCTGCATGTGGTGCGCGGCGGACTGCGCCGCGAGCCGGCCCGCGATCTCGGACATGGGCTGGAGCAGGGGCAGGATCCGCCCGGAGCGCACGGTCTCGAAGGCCACGGCCGTGGTGCCCGCCGCGACGAGGGCCTCGGTCAGCGGCCGGTCGGCCGCGAGATGCAGGTACGCGAAGAGGGTGAGGTCCGGGCGCAGGAAGCCGTACTCCTCGGCCACCGGCTCCTTGACCTTGACCAGCAGCTCGGCCCGCGCCCACACCGTCTCCCGGTCCACCACCTCGGCCCCCGCGGCGGCGTAGGCGTCGTCGTCGAACCCGGAGCCCGTCCCGGCCCCGCTCTCCACGAGGACCTCGTGGCCGTGGCGCACGAGCTGGGTCACCCCGGCGGGCACCAGCCCCACCCGGCGCTCGGCCGGCTTGATCTCCGTCGGAACTGCTACGCGCATGGTGCCCGCTCTCCTCTCGTCGGGGCCCGCCGGGCGGGCCCAGCCGGTGCGGGGCGGTCTCCTCGCCGTCGCGCACGGCTCATGCCGACACCGTACGCCCCGCCCCGGTCGTTGACGATCCGTGCTCCGCTTCCCATCATGGACCATGACCACCTCGGCCCCGTGTCCGGAGGACCCCGACGTCCGTCCCGCGCTGTTCTCCCCCGCCGAGTACGGCCGGCGGCTGCGAGCGGTGCGCGAGCGGATGGCGCAGCAGGGCCTGAGCGCCCTGCTCGTGACGGATCCGTCGAACCTGTTCTACCTGACCGGCTACGACGCCTGGTCCTTCTACTCCCCCCAGCTGCTGTTCGTGCCGGAGGACGGGGAGATGCTGCTGTTCCTGCGGGAGATGGACGCGAACGGCGCCTTCAGGACGTCGTGGCTGCCCCCCGAGCAGATCATCGGCTACCCCGAGCGGTACGTGCAGCGCCCCCACCTGCACCCCTTCGACTGGGTCGCGCTCGACCTGCGCCGGCGGGGCCGGATCGCGCCCGCCGCCCGCGGGTGCGTCGGGCTCGAGATGGACGCCCACTTCTTCTCCCCCAAGGGGTACCGGGCCCTGGTGAACGCCCTCCCCGAGTGGACCCTGGTCGACTGCTTCGAGCTGGTGAACTGGGTGCGGGCCGTGAAGTCGGACGCCGAGATCCGGTGCATGCGCGCCGCGGCGAGGGTCACCACGGCGGCGATGCAGGCCGCGATCGACGCCGTCGAGCCCGGGACGGCCCAGCACCTCGTGGCCGCCCGGATCGCCCGGGCGCAGGCCGAGGGCGTCGGCGAGGCCTGGGGGGACTTCCCCGCGATCGTCCCGCTGCTGCCCACGGGGGCCTCCGCCGACACCCCCCACCTGACCTGGTCGGACCGCGTGCTCCGGGAGGGCGACGCCGTGGTCGTGGAGCTGTCCGGGGCGCACCGCCGCTACCACGCGCCGCTGGCGCGCACCGTCCTGCTGGGCACGCCCTCCGACGCGCTGCTGCACCTGGAGGAGGCGGTGGCGGCCGGGCTGGAGGCCGTCCTGGACACCGCGGCCGCCGGGGTCCCCACCCGTGAGCTCGCCGGTGCGTGGAACCGGACGCTGGCCGGGTACGGCCTCGAGAAGCACAGCCGCCTCGGCTACTCCGTCGGGATCGGCTACCCGCCGGACTGGGGCGAGCGCACCGTCAGCATCCGCTCGGAGGACGAGACCGTCCTCGCCGAGAACATGACGCTCCACGTCATCTGCGGCATGTGGATGACCGGCGTCGGCTACGTGGCCTCCGAGTCGATCCGCGTCACGGGCACCGGGGTGGAGGCCCTGACCTCGTTCCCCCGGGCGCTCATCCGGAAGTGAGCCCCGGGACCGCCCGCCGTCGGCGGCAGGCCGCCGGTCAGGGCGAGCCGGCCTCCGCCGGCCGGCCCGGGTCCAGGAGCTCGGCCAGGTGCCGGCCGGCCCGGGACGCGTCGAGCTGGCCCACCTGCATCGCGCAGGAGAACCCGTCGGTGAGCACCACGGTCCCCGGCGGGGTGCTCCGCAGGGCCGGGGCCAGGGCGTTCTCGGCGACCTGCATGCTGACCTCGTAGTGCTGCCGCTCGAAGCCGAAGTTGCCCGCCACGCCGCAGCAGCCGGTGGCGTCGACGACCTCGGGCACCCCCGCGGCCGCCAGCGCGGTGCGCTGGGTGCCGGCGCCGAAGACCGAGTACTCGTGGCAGTGCGTCTGCAGCACCACCCGGCCGGGGAGGGGCTGCGCGGGGGACGGGGTCCAGCCCGCCGCGGCGAGGTCGGCCGCGTGGGACGCGAAGCTGCGCACGCGGGCCGCCACCCGCCGGGCCTGCTCGGTGTGGACGAGCTCGGGCAGGTCCTTGCGCAGGGCCGCGGCGCAGCTGGGCTCGACGACGACGATGGGCCGCTCCGTGCCGTCGTCGAGGGCCTGCGCGGCCCGGGAGAGCAGCCTCCGCGCGGTGTCCAGCTGGCCGGTGGAGATCCAGGTGAGCCCGCAGCAGGCGTCGGCGGAGCACGCGACGCTCTCGCCCGCCCCGGCCAGGACGCGCGCCGCCGCCCCGGCCACCTGGGGGCGGAAGCCCCGGGTGAAGGTGTCCACGAACAGCACCACCGACCCCGCCGGGTCGCCGGGCGGGAGGACGCCCGCGGCGGCGGCCTCGCGGCGCCACTCCCCGGCCCCGGCGAAGCGGGGCATCGCGCGGCGCGTGGTGAGGCCGCCGGCCACGGCGGCGGCCTTGGCCAGCGGGGTCGCCAGGACCGCGTTGACCAGCGGGGCGATCCGCCCCGTGAGGGCCAGCCAGCGCGGCAGCCACCCCAGCGAGAAGTGCGACAGGGGCCGGAGCCGGCCCCGGTAGTAGTGGTCGAAGAACTCGGACTTGTAGGTGGCCATGTCCACGCCCGCCGGGCAGTCGGTGGAGCAGGCCTTGCAGGACAGGCACAGGTCGAGGACCTCGCGCACCTCCTCCGACCGCCACCCCTCCTGGACCGTGGCCGCTCCGCGGACCATGTCCTGGAGCACGCGGGCCCGGCCCCGGGTCGAGTCCTTCTCGTCGCGGGTGGCGCGGTAGCTGGGGCACATCACGCCGCCGGTGTCCGCCCGGCAGCGGCCCACCCCGATGCAGCCCTGCACGGCGTGCACCCAGGGGTCCGTGCCGGCACCGTGGGCGCGGGCGGGGTCGTCGGTCTCCGCCAGCGACCCGCCGCCGGCGCCGAGGGGGCGCAGGTCGAAGCTCGTGCGCCACTCCCGGGCCGGGATCCCGGCGAGGGCGAGGTTCGCGTCCAGGGGGTCCGGGGCGGTGATCGAGCCGGGGTTGAGGATGCCGGCGGGGTCCCACAGCCGGCGGTACCGCGCGAAGGCCGCGAGCACCCCGGGCGAGTACATGAGCGGCAGCAGCTCGGACCGGGCGCGGCCGTCCCCGTGCTCCCCGGACAGGGAGCCGCCGTGGCGGACTACCAGCTCGGCCGCCTCGCGGGTGAACCGGCGGAGGACCGCGCGGCCCTCCTCAGTGCGCAGGTCGTAGGTGATCCGGATGTGCATGCAGCCGGCGCCGAAGTGGCCGTACATGACGCCGCCGAGACCGTGCTCGGCCATGAGGACCCGCAGGTCCGCCAGGTAGTCCGCCAGGTCCTCCGGGGCGACGGCGGAGTCCTCCCAGCCGGGCCAGGACTCCCCGCCGGAGGCGAGCCGGGACGAGAGCCCGGCCCCGTCCTCGCGGACGCGCCACAGCGAGGCGCGTTCCACGAGGTCCGGGACCGCGCGGCCGTCCACGAGCCGCCCGTTCTCCCCCAGCCGGGCCAGCAGCCGGTCGGCCTCGGCCGCGACGGAGGCAGGGTCGTCGCCGTCCAGGTCCACGAACAGCCAGGCCCGCCCCTCGGGCAGCCCGAGCACGGAGTCCGTCCCGCGGCGGAAGCGCATGGTCTCCACGATGGCCTCGTCCGTGCCCTCGACGGCGGCCGGGGAGAACTCCAGGATCGTCGTGACGTCCCGGGCCGCGTCCACGACGTCGGCGTACCCGAGGCAGACCAGCAGCGCGCTGGCCGGCTTGGGCACCAGCTTCATCCGCGCGCGGACCACGACCGCGCAGGTGCCCTCGGTGCCCACCAGGGCCCGGGCGATGTTCAACTTCCTCTCCGGCAGGAGGTTCTCGAGGTGGTAGCCGGAGACCTGGCGCGGGATCCGGCCCAGTTCCAGCCGGAAGGCGGCCAGGTTCTCGCGGGCCAGCGCGCGCAGGGAGTCCGCGAGCTCCGCGGCCCGGGCCGCGGACGCGTCGTCGGCCGGATCGGTGGCGCGCAGGCCCGTGCCCGTCGCCGTGAGCCGGGCGCCGTCGGAGGTGACGACGTCGAGCTCCACCACGTGGTCGGAGATCCGGCCGTGGCGCACGGAGTGGTTGCCGCACGCGTCGTTGCCCAGCGACCCGCCCACAGTGGCGCGGTTCTTCGACGACGGGTCCGGCGCGAACGTGAGCCGGCCCCCGGTGGCACGCTCCACCTCGCGGGTGAGGTCGGCGAGCACCACCCCGGGGTCCACGTCGACCGTGCCCGCGGCCTCGTCGACGGCGTGCACCCGGGTCATGTGCCGGGAGAAGTCCAGCACGACGCCGGGGCCGATCGCGTTGCCCGCCATGGACGTCCCGCCGCCCCGGCCGGTCAGCGGGGTGCCGGTCCCGCGGCACGCCGCGACCGCGGCCAGCACGTCCTCCACGGTGCGCGGGAACACGACGGCCAGCGGCGGCACCCGGTAGTTGGAGGCGTCGTAGGAGTACTCGGCGAGCCGGCGCGGCGACGCGTCGGCGGCCACCCCGGCGGCGGCCAGGCGCCCGAGCACGTCCGGGCGGTCAGCGGCCCCGGCTGGGGCTGCGGTGGCCGCGGTGGCTGCGGTGTCGGAGGCCTCGGGGCGGGCGGGGCTCGGGGATGCGTCCATGGACGCCATCATGCTCCCGTCCCCGCGGGAAGGGCACCTGTGACGGCGCTCCGGCGGGTCCCGAGCCGGACGGCGCCCCCGCCCGCCGGGGCGTGCGGGGGCGGCGGGTCAGCGGGAGAGCTGCTCCGCGGCGGTGGGGTCGGAGTCGTTGAGGAACTTCTGGATCCGCTGGGCCTCGTCGAACTCGCCGATCGCGGCCGCCGCCCGGCCCAGGGCCGCGAGGGCCCGGAGGAAGCCCCGGTTGGGCTCGTGCGCGAACGGGATGGGGCCGTGGCCCTTCCAGCCGTGGCCGCGCAGGGCGTCGAGGCCGCGGTGGTAGCCGACCCGCGCGAAGGCGTAGCCCTCCAGGGTGCGGCCCTCGCGGAGGGCCTCCTCGGCGCACATGGCCCACGCCAGGGGCGCCTTGGGGAAGCGGGCGGCGAGGTCCTCGGCCTCGTCCCCCGCCGCGATGCGCTCGGACAGGCCGGGGTCCTCGCTGAGGAGGGTGGGCTCGGGGCCGTCGAGCAGGTTCTTGCCGGCGAGGCTCATGGATCGGGGTCCTTTCGGTGCGGAAGACGGTGCGGGCCGGCGGTGCGGCGGCCCGGGAGGTGGCGCGGGGAGGTCGTGCGGGGAGGACGACGGCGGCGCCCCGCCTCGGGCAGGACGCCGCCGTCTGGCTCCGGCGCCGCGGAGCGGGTGGACCTACTTGACGGAGGTCCCGGCGGAGCCGAGGTTCTGGCAGGCCTCGACCACGCGCGCGGCCATGGACTCCTCGGCGAGGGCGCCCCAGACGCGGGGGTCGTACTTCTTCTTGTTGCCGACCTCGCCGTCGACCTTCAGGACGCCGTCGTAGTTCTGGAACATGAACCCGGCGATCGGCCGCGTGAACGCGTACTGGGTGTCGGTGTCCACGTTCATCTTGATCACGCCGTAGGAGACGGCGTCGGCGATCTCCTGCGCGGAGGAGCCGGAGCCGCCGTGGAAGACGAGGTCGAAGGGGCGATCCTTGCCGATCTTCCGCCCGACCTCGTCCTGGATCTGCTGGAGCAGCTCGGGGCGCAGCTTGACCCCGCCGGGCTTGTACACGCCGTGCACGTTGCCGAAGGTGAGGGCGGTGATGTAGCGGCCGTTCTCGCCGGCGCCGAGCGCCTCGACGGTCTTCAGGCCGTCCTCCACGGTGGAGTAGAGCTTCTCGTTGATCTCGGCCTCGACGCCGTCCTCCTCGCCGCCGACGGCGCCGATCTCGACCTCGAGGATGATCTTGGCCTTGTTGGTGCGGGCCAGGAGCTCCTGGGCGATCTTGAGGTTCTCGTCGAGCTCGATCGCGGAGCCGTCCCACATGTGGGACTGGAAGATCGGGTCCTCGCCGCGGGCCACGGCCTTCTCGGACTCCTCGAGCAGCGGCAGCACGAAGCTGTCGAGCTTGTCCTGCGGGCAGTGGTCGGTGTGCAGGGCGATGTTGACGTCGTAGTTCCTGGCGACCTCGCGGGCGAACGCCGCCATGGCGAGCGAGCCGGTGACCATGTTCTTCACGGAGGAGCCGGACCAGTAGGCGGCGCCGCCGGTCGAGGCCTGGATGATGCCGTCCGAGCCGGCCTCGGCGAAGCCGCGGATGGCGGCGTTGAGGGTCTGCGAGGAGGTGACGTTGATCGCCGGGTAGGCGAAGCCCTTCTCCTTGGCGCGGTCGATCATCTCGGCGTAGACGTCAGGGGTTGCGATGGGCATGCTGGCTCCTTCGGTTCGGGTGTGGCCTGGGTCCCACTCTAGTCAAAGGCACGCCGGTGGACGACGACCGAACGCGCCGGGTCACCCGACGGGCTGGCCGAAGACGTGCCGCCGGACCCACGCGTGCATGGCCACGGCGGCCGCGGCGGAGGCGTTGATGGAGCGCGTCGAGCCGAACTGGGCGATGGACAGGGTGACCTCGGCGGCCGCGTGCATCTCGGGGCTCAGCCCCGGGCCCTCCTGGCCGAGCACCAGCACGCAGCGCTCGGGCAGGTCGTAGGTCTCGAGCTGCCGGGAGTCGGGGAAGTTGTCGATCCCGATGACCGGCAGGCCCTCGGCGCGGGCCCACGCCACGAACTCCTCGACGCCGGCGTGGTGGCGCAGGTGCTGGTAGCGGTCGGTGACCATGGCCCCGCGGCGGTTCCAGCGGCGCCGGCCCACGATGTGCACCTCCTGGGCGAGGAAGGCGTTGGCGGTGCGCACCACGGAGCCGATGTTGAGGTCGTGCTGCCAGTTCTCGACGGCCACGTGGAAGCCGTGCCGGCGGGTGTCGAGGTCCGCGACGATCGCGTCCATCGTCCAGTACCGGTAGGCGTCCACGACGTTGCGCCGGTCCCCGTGGGCCAGCAGCTCGGGGTCCCACTGCTCGCCCTCGGGCCAGGGGCCCTCCCACGGGCCGACGCCGACCTCCGGGGCGGGCCCTGCCTGCGCCCCGGGCGTCCCGGCCGCCGGGTCAGTCAAGTCCGAGCTCGTCCTTCGTGAACGCGTAGAGGCAGGGGACGCCCGCGGTCTCCTCGATGCGCTCCTTGGCGCCGGTCCGGCGGTCCACGATGATCGCCACGGCGACCACGTTGGCGCCCGCGCGCTGCAGGGCCTCCACCGCGGTGAGCGCGGAGCCCCCGGTCGTGGAGGTGTCCTCGACGACGACGACGTCGCGGCCCTCCACCGAGGGGCCCTCCACCTGGCGGGCCATCCCGTAGCTCTTCTGGGCCTTGCGGACCACGAAGGAGTCCACGGCCCGGCCCTGGTCCCCGGCCGTGCGCATGATGGAGTGGCCCACGGGGTCGGCGCCCATCGTGAGCCCGCCCACGGCCTGGAAGGAGATCCCGGCCTCGTCGAGCATCGCCAGCATCACCTGCCCCACGTAGCGGGAGGCCTCGTGGTGGAGGGTCACGCGGCGCAGGTCCACGTAGTAGTCGGCCTCGATGCCGCTGGCCAGCGTCACCTTTCCGCGCACCACGGCGAGGTCGATGATCAGCTGGCGGAGGCGTTCGCGGGCCGTCTCGAGGTCGACGGGCGAGAAGTCGGTGGTCATGGGCCCCAGTCTATGGGCCGCACGGGCCTGCCCCCGCCCGCCCCTGCCGCGAGGGGCCGCGTCCTGCACTCCCCCACCGCGAAGGGTCGCGTCCCGCCAGAAAGAAAGCCTCTTTCCGGCAGGACGCGACCCGCCGGACCGGAGCCGCTCCGAGGACGACCCCTCAGCGCGGGGCCATGCGGAGGGCACCGTCCAGGCGGACGGTGGCCCCGTTGAGGTAGTCGTTGTCGACGAACGAGCCCACGAGCCGGGCGAACTCCTCGGGGCGGCCCAGCCGGTGCGGGAAGGGCACGCCGGCGGCCAGCCCGGCCCGGAACTCCTCGCCCAGGGTGGCGAGCATCGGGGTCTCCAGGACGCCCGGCGCGATCGTGTTGACCCGGATCCCGGAGCCGGCCAGGTCCCGTGCGGCGGTGATGGTCAGGCTGTGCACCCCGCCCTTGGACGCCGCGTAGGCAGCCTGGCCCACCTGCCCCTCGAACGCGGCCACGGAGGCGGTGTTGACCACGAGGCCGCGCTGCCCGTCGTCGTCGACGGGGTCGGTGGCCGCGATCCGCTCGGCGGCGAGGGTCAGCACGGTGAAGGTGCCCAGCAGGTTGACCCGGACCACCGTCTCGAACAGCGCCAGGTCGTGCGGCCCCTTCCGGCCCAGGATGCGGGCGGACGGGGCGATGCCGGCGCAGTTCACGACGGTCCGCAGGGGTCCGGCGTCCGCGGCGGCGTCCACGGCGGCGCGCACCTGGTCGGGGTCCGTCACGTCCGCGGCCACATAGCTGACGCCGTCGACGGCGGGGGCCCTCTCGAGGCCGGCGGGGAGGTCGAGGCCGGTCACGCGCACGCCGCGGCCGGCGAGCATCGCGGCGGTGGCGGCGCCCAGGCCGGAGGCGGCGCCGGTGACGAGGGCCGAGGTGCCGGTGAGGTCCATGCGGGGTCCTTTCGGGGACGAGGTGGCTCGGACAGGGAGTTGGACGGTGGCTCGGACGGGGAGCCGGACGGGCGGCTCAGACGAAGGCGGAGACGCCGGTGACGGCGCGGCCCACGATGAGGGCGTTGATCTCGTAGGTGCCCTCGTAGGTGTAGAGGATCTCGACGTCGTTGAAGAGCCTGGCCATCTCGTGGTCGGTGACGACGCCGTTGCCGCCGAGCAGGGCCCGCCCGGCGGCGGCGGACTCCCGCGCCAGGGAGGTCGTGGTGGCCTTGGCCAGCGCGGCGTGGGGCATGTCGAAGCCGCCCTCCTCCTGGAGCCGGGCGATCTGGGCCATCAGGCCCAGCGAGGCGGTGGCGTTGCCGAGGATCCGGGACAGGGGCTCCTGCACGAGCTGGAACTTCGCCAGCGGGCGGCCGAACTGCTTCCGGGCCAGGGCGTAGTCGCGGGCCACGTCGAAGATCGCGAGCTGGACCCCGGCGCCCTGCCAGCCCACCCAGGCGCGGGAGTTGCGCAGCATCACGTTGGCCGCGGCGAAGTCATGCGCCCCGGGCAGCGCGCCGGCGGCCGGGATCCGGACCTCGTCCAGGACGATGTCCGCGTTCTGCATGATGCGCAGGCCGATCTTGTGCTCGATCTTGGTGGCGGACCACCCGGGCCGGTCGGTCTCCACGAGGAAGCCCTTGACCTTCCCGTCGGCGGTGTCGCGGGCCCAGACGATCGCGACGTCGGCGATGGTCCCGGCGCCGATCCAGCGCTTGGCCCCGGTGAGCACCCACTCCTCGCCGTCGCGGGTCGCGGTGGTGGCCAGGCCGCCGGCGATGTCGGAGCCGTGCTCGGGCTCGGTGAGCGCGAACGCGCCCAGGGCCCGGAAGCGGCGCAGGTCGGGCAGCCAGCGGGCCTTCTGCTCCGCGGAGCCCAGCGCGTCGATCAGGTCGACGATGAGCTCGTTGTGGATCCCGACCAGGGCGCTCAGCGACACGTCCGCCCGGGCGACCTCCGCGTAGGCCATGCCCCGGAAGAGCCTGCTGGCCCCGGAGAGCTCCAGCTCCCCCAGCCCGTGGGCGGCCAGCTCCGGGAGCAGGTGGGCGGGGAACTCCTCCCGGTCCCAGAACTCCCCCACGACCGGGCGGATCTCCGTCTGGAGGAAGTCGTGGAGGACCTCCAGCCGCTCGCGCTCGGGCGGCTGGAGGAGGGAGGCGAAGGAGAAGAGGTCGGCGTCCGGGAAGGGGATGCCGACGGCGTGCTCCACGGACGGGGATTCCCCGCGCAGGACCGGAGTCATGGTGTGTCCTCTCGTCGGCCCGGCACGGAGGGTGGTCGTGGGGGCCGGGTCGAACCGTACGGTGGTGAGCACATCGTACTGTGAGCCACCTCACCGGGCGCGGAGGACCGCCGCTCCGGCGCCCCGGGTCGGCGTCCCCGCTCAGGTACGGGGGATCAGGTGCACGGCGGCGGCCTTGACGACGGCGCGGACCCGTGATCCGGGGACCAGTCCGAGCTCGTGCCGGGACGTCCGGGTGACGTAGGCCGTCAGCGGGAAGCCGGCGTCCAGCTCCACCCGCTCCAGCGGGCCCTCGGGCACGATCGCGGTCACGGTCGCGGCCACGCGGTTGCGCGGGCTCGCGGCGCGCGCCGCCTCCGTCTCCAGCGCCACGTCCTCGGCCCGCACGCAGGCCAGGACGCGTCCGCCCGGCACCAGCCCGCCGGGGTCGGGGGCGACGAGCGCCCCGGCCGCCACGCCGACGCGCACCAGCCCGCCCGCCCGGGACTCGACCCGGCCGGACAGGACGTTCTCCGTCCCGACCGCCCGGGCCACCTCCGGCGTGGCCGGGCGGGAGAAGACCTCCTGGACCGGGCCCTGCTGGTGGACCCGGCCGTCGACCAGCACCACGAGCCGGTCGCCCAGGGCCAGGGCCTCGGCCCGGTCGTGGGTCACCAGCAGGGTCGGGGTGCCCGAGGACGCCAGCACGGCGCGCAGGCCGGCGCGCAGGCCCGTGCGGGTGGGGGCGTCCAGCGCGGAGAGGGGCTCGTCCAGCAGCAGCAGGCGGGGGCGGACCGCCAGCGCGCGGGCCAGGGCCACGCGCTGGGCCTCGCCGCCGGACAGGCCCCTGGTCGCGCGCCCGGCCAGGTGGGCGACGCCGGCGTCGGCGAGGGCCTGGGCGGTGCGCGCACGCCGCTCGGCACGGGGCAGCCCGGTGAGGCCGTAGGCCACGTTGGCGTCCACCCCCATGTGCGGGAAGAGGGCGTGGTCCTGGAAGAGGTAGCCGATGCCGCGCCGGCGGGCGTTCACGCGGCGGCGGCCCTCGTTCCAGACCTCCCCGTCCAGGACCACGCGCGCGGGGGGCGCGGGGGCGTCCAGGCCCGCCACGCAGCGCAGCAGGGTGGTCTTGCCCGCGCCGGAGGGGCCGAACAGGACGGTGACCGGGGCGTCGGCCTCCAGGGGCAGGCTCAGGTCCACGTCCAGGACCTGGTGGCGCAGCCGCAGGCTCAGGGTCGGGGCCACGCGGGTCCTCCCCTGCGGTTGAGGGCGTAGGTGGCGACCAGGACCACCAGGGAGAACAGCAGCAGGAGCACGCTGGTCCGGGCCGCCGTGGCGTAGTCGAAGGACTGGACGCTGTCGTAGACGGAGATCGCCACCGTGCGGGTCCGGCCGGGGATGTTGCCGCCCACCATCAGCACCACCCCGAACTCCCCGATCGTGTGGGCGAAGCTGAGCACGGCCGCCGTCACCAGGCCGGGGCGGGACAGCGGCAGCACCACCCGCAGCACGGTCGCGGCCTGGGAGCGGCCCAGGATCCAGGAGGCCTCCAGCAGACGCCGGTCCACCCCGGCGAAGGAGGCCATCAGGGGCTGGACCGCGAAGGGCAGGCTGTGCAGGACCGAGGCGACGAGCAGGCCGTTGAAGGTGAAGACCAGTGGGGAGCCGGTCGTCTCCGACCACCACCGCCCCACCGGGGAGCCCTCCCCCAGCGCCACCAGGAGGTAGAACCCGAGGACCGTGGGGGGCAGCACGAGGGGCAGCGCCACCACCGCCTCGACCAGCACCGTCCACCGGCGGCGCGAGAACGCCAGCCAGGCGGCCAGGGGCACCGCCCCCACGAGCAGGACGAGGGTCGTGGCCGAGGCCAGGCGCACGCTCAGTGCGACGGCGTCCCAGTCCACGGGGGCTCAGCCCTCCGCGCCGGCGGGCGGGTGGAACCCGTGCTCGGCCAGGATCCCACGCCCGTCGGGCGAGGTGAGGAAGGCGGCCAGGTCCCGGGCCTCCTGCGGCGCGCCCTCCAGCACGACACCCCCCTGCTCCACGGTGGGGAAGTCCTCGAGGGGCACTTCGCTGTAGGTCCCCTCGTCGCGCAGCCCGGGGGACAGGGCCAGCGACAGCGCGATGATCCCGGCGTCGGCGTTGCCGCTCCGGGCGAACTCGGCGGCCTGGGCGATGTTCTCGCCCAGCACCAGCTTGCCCTCCAGCTCCTCCTCCACTCCGGCGGTGCGGATGGCAGCCTCGGCGGCCCGGCCGTAGGGCGCGTGCTCGGGATTGGCGATGGCCACCGTGGTGACGGCGTCCTCGGCCAGTCCGGCCACGCCCTTCCGGGGGTCGGCCGTCGAGCCCTCGGCGGCCCAGACGACCAGGCGGCCGACCGCGTAGCCGAAGACGTCCTGGGGGCGGGCACGGTCCTCCTCGGCCAGCTGCTCGGCCAGGGAGATGTCGGCCGACAGGTACAGGTCGAAGGGCGCACCGTTGCGGATCTGCTGGACGAAGGTCCCGGAGGACCCGTAGGTGACCTCCACCTCCACACCGTCGTGCTCGGTCTCGAAGACCTCCACCGCCTCGTCCAGGGCGAACTTCAGGTCGGAGGCGGCCGCGACCGTGATCTCCTGACCGGTCCCGCCGGGCGCGGGCGGCGCGGCGGAGCAGGCGCTGGTCAGCAGCAGGGCCACGACGAGGGCCGCGGCGCGGGCCCGCGGGGAGCGGCGCGACGGGGCCGTCATGCGCGGACCCGTCCGCCGCGGACGACGGCCTCGCCCGTCCTGGGGCGCATCCGGCCTCACGTCCCCGGGGTCTCGACGACCACGTGCGTGGACTTCACGACGGCCGTGGCCACGACGCCGGGCTCCAGCCCCAGGTCCCGGACGGCCTCGGTGCTCATCAGCGAGACCACCCGGTGCGGCCCGCACTGCAGCTCCACCTGGGACATCACGGTGTCCGAGACGACGTCGGTGACCAGCCCCACGAACCGGTTGCGCGCCGAGCTGGCCACCCGCGCGGGGTCCTCCGGCCGGACGGAGCGCTCCTTGAGCAGCCGGGCCAGTTCGAGTCCGTCCACTACGAGCTGTCCGGTCCCGCTCCTGGTGCTGTGCAGCGTGCCCTGGTCGATCCAGCGCCGGACGGTGTCGTCGCTGACGCCGAGGAACCGGGCGGCATCGGCGATCCTGAGCTCTGTCATGGTCCAACGCTATCCGATTCTGCGGCGGAAAACCCTTGTGACACCCGCAGATGCGGACCGTCAGGGGTTCTCGACCGCCCGGAGGACGGCCTCGCCGTAGCGCTCGAGCTTGGCGGCGCCGATGCCGGAGAGGCCGCGCAGCTCCTCGAGCGAGCCCGGCCGGGCCTGCGCGATGGCGGCGAGGGTGGCGTCGGTGAACACGACGTACGCCGGCACGCCCTGCTCCTTCGCCGTGGCGGCGCGCCAGGCCCGCAGGTGCTGGAAGAGCTCCTGCTGGGGCTCGTCGAGGACCGGGCGCGCGGCACCGGCCCGTGGCCTGCGCGGCGACGGCTCCCGCTCGGTCTCGCGCCGCAGGCGCACCTCCTGCTGCCCGCGCAGCACCTCCCCTGCGGCGTCGGTGAGCGCGAGGACGCCGTACCCGCCCTGCACCTGGAGCAGGCCCTGGGCGAGCAGCTGGCGCACCACCCCGCGCCACTGCGCCTCGCTGAGCTCCGTGCCGATGCCGAACGTGGTGAGCTCGTCGTGACCCATCCGCACCACCCTCTCGGTCCGCCGGCCGAGCAGGATGTCCACCAGGTGTCCGGCGCCGAACTGCTGGCCCCGTTCCCGGGCCAGCCGCACGATCGTGGACATGAGCTTCTGCGCCGGGACCGTCCCGTCGAAGGACTCGGGCGGGCTGAGGCAGGTGTCGCAGTTGCCGCACGGCCCGCTCTCCTCGCCGAAGTAGCGCAGCAGCTGCTGCCGGCGGCACTGGACCGTCTCGCACAGCGCGAGCATCGCGTCCAGGTGGAGCGTCTGGGCGCGCTTGCGCTGCCGGTCCCCCTCGCCGTCCTCGATCATCCGCCGCTGCTGGACGACGTCCTGCAGCCCGTATGCCAGCCACGCCGTCGACGGCAGCCCGTCGCGCCCGGCGCGGCCGGTCTCCTGGTAGTAGCCCTCGATGCTCTTGGGCAGGTCGAGGTGGGCGACGAAGCGCACGTCGGGCTTGTCGATCCCCATGCCGAAGGCGATGGTCGCGACCATGACGACGCCGTCCTCGCGCAGGAAGCGGGCCTGGTGGTGCCGGCGCAGCTCGGCGGGCAGACCGGCGTGGTAGGGCAGCGCGGGGACGCCCTGGGCGGCCAGCCACTGGGCCGTGCGCTCGACCGATGCGCGGCTGAGGCAGTAGACGATGCCGGCCTCGCCCTCGTGCTCGGTCCGCACGAGCTCCAGCAGCTGGCGGCGGGCGTCCTGCTTGGGGCCCACGCGGTACTGGATGTTGGGCCGGTCGAAGCTGGAGACGAAGACGCGGGCGTCCTCCAGGCGGAGGTTGCGGACGATCTCCTCGCGCGTCTGGGCCGTGGCGGTGGCGGTGAGCGCGATGCGCGGGATCCCGGGCCAGCGCTCGTGGAGGAGTGTCAGCCCCAGGTAGTCGGGGCGGAAGTCGTGGCCCCACTGGGCCACGCAGTGCGCCTCGTCGACGGCGAAGAGCGCGATGCGGGCGCGGTCGAGCAGCCCGGCCACGGCCGGCAGCCGCTCGGGGGCGAGGTAGAGCAGGTCGAGCTCGCCGGCCAGCAGGCCGCGCTCGACGGCGCGGCGCTCCTCGGCCGTCTGGGTCGAGTTGAGGAACGCGGCGCGCACGCCCAGCTGCTCGAGGGCGTCGACCTGGTCGTGCATGAGCGCGATGAGCGGGCTGATGACCACCCCGGTGCCCTCCCGCACGAGCGCGGGGACCTGGTAGCAGAGGCTCTTGCCTCCGCCCGTGGGCATGAGCACGAGCGCGTCCCGGCCGCCGACGACCGTGTCGATGACCTCGGCCTGCTGCCCGCGGAAGGCGTCGTAGCCCCAGACGCGGGTGAGCACCTCGAGCGGCGCGGGCCGGGCCGCTCCCGGGCCGTGCCGCTCCCCGGGATCCTCCGCAGCCCGCCCGGCCCGGCCCTCCGGCGGCGGCTCGGCCCCGCTCCACGTCGTCCCCACACGGCCAGGGTAGCCGGTGCGGGGCGCCGCCCCGGACGGGGAGGTCCGGGCGGCGGGGCCCTCAGGCGCGCGGGGCGCGGCCCGGGGGCTGGCGGGGCGTGGGCGCCGCGGGCCTGGGGACCGTCAGCGGCACCGTCGCCGGGCGCGCCGAGGTCACCGTCACCGCCCGCCCGTCCACCCGGACGGGGAGCTCCCCGTCGCCCTCGTCGAGCAGGCGCACCACGGTGCCCTCGCGGGTCGTCTCGACGCCCACGCGCCGGCCGCGCCAGCGGAGCCGGAACGCGATCCGGGTCAGCCGTTCCGGCAGGCGCGGGGCCAGCTCCAGCGTCTCGCCGTCCGTGCGCAGCCCGCCGAACCCGCAGACCAGCGCCAGCCATGCCCCGGCGAGGGAGGCCAGGTGCAGCCCCTGCCCGGAGTCGTCCTGGATGTCCCGCAGGTCCACGAGGGCGGCCTCGCGCAGGTACGCGAGCGCGAGGTCGAGGTGGCCGACCCGGGCGCAGACCACGGCCTGCACCGCGGCGGACAGCGACGAGTCGCGCACGGTGCGCTGCTCGTAGTAGTCCAGGTCCCGGGCGGTCTGCTCGGGGGTGAAGGCGTCGGAGCACCACCACAGGGCCAGGACGAGGTCGGCCTGCTTGACGACCTGGCGGCGGTAGATCTTCGCGTAGTGGGCGTGCTTCTCCACGGGGTACTCGTCCTGGCGGGACTCGAAGTCCCACTCCCGGTAGGTCGTGAACCCGTCGTTGGAGGGGTGGACGCCGAGCACGGCGTCGTAGGGGACGTGCACGGCGTCGGCCAGCGCGCGCCACCGCCCGAGCTCCTCGGCCGCCACGGCGAGCTCTGCCGTCCGCTCCGGGTGCGCCTCGCACGCCTCGGCGGCCGTCCGCAGGTTGCGCGCCGCCATGAGGTTGGTGAAGACGTTGTCGTCCACCACGCCGGTGTACTCGTCGGGCCCGGTCATGCCGAGGAGGTGGACGGCGCCGTCGTGGTCCCGGTGCACCATGGAGGCCCACACCCGCGCCGTCTCCACGAGGACCTCGACCCCGCCGACCGCGGTGAGGTCCTGGCCCGTGACGTCGGCCCAGAGGCGGAAGGCGCGGGAGATGTCGGCGTTGACGTGCATGGCCGCGGTGCTGGCCGGCCAGTAGGCCGACACCTCGCACCCGTCCACGGTGCGCCAGGGGAACGAGGCCCCGGCCAGGCCGAGCACCTCGGCGCGCTCGCGGGCCGGCTCGAGGGTCGAGGCCCTCCAGCGCAGCACCCGGGCCGCGTCGAGGGGACGCAGCAGCGCCAGCGCCGGCAGCACGAAGCCCTCGATGTCCCAGAAGGTGTGCCCGCTGTAGCCGGAGCCGGTCAGCCCCTTCGCCCCGATCGGCGCCCCGCTGAGGCAGGCCGCCGACTGCAGCACCTGGAACAGGTCGAAGCGGAGGGCGAGCTGCAGCTCGGGGTCGCCGTCGAGCTCCACCGCGGAGCCGTCCCAGAACTCGTCGAGCAGCGCCCGCTGCTCGGCGAGCAGGCCGTCCCAGCCGCGCCGCCGGGCCCCGTCCAGCGCGGCGAGCGCCTGGTCCCGCAGGTCGTCGGCGGGGTCCTGGGGCGACCGCGCGTGGCTGAGGTGCTTGACGAGGCCCACGCGCTCCCCGGGCCGGAGGTCGGCCACCACGGTGGTGACCACCTCGTCGTCGTCGCACTGGGTGCTGACGGCGGCGCCCCCGGGCAGGTCCAGGGCGTGGTCGACGGCCGCGGCCACGCCGATCCCGCTGTTGCGGGTGCGGTGGACGAGGACGCCGCCGGTGTCGTGGCAGCGGCTGATGCGGGCGCGGAACGGCCGCGCCAGGGCCTCGGCCACGCGGGGGTCGCGGTTCTCCACCTGCGGGGGCGTGCCGTTGGCGATCAGGTCGGACCGGACCACGACCTGGACGGCGGAGTCGAGCGCCTCGACCTCGTAGCGGATCGCCGTGACCGAGCGCTGGACCAGGGACACCAGCCGCGTCGAGGTCAGGCGCATCCGGCGGCCGCCGGGGGTGGTCCACTCCGTCTCGCGGTGCAGCGTGCCCGCGCGCAGGTCGAGCGTGCGCTCGTGGCGCTCCGGGGGCGTCTCCCGGACGTCGAGGGGGACGCCGTCGACCAGCAGGCGGATCGCGGTGCCGTCGGCCACTCCGATGATGGCCTGCCCGTTCTCCGGGTGCCCGTAGCCGCCCTCGGGGTAGGACAGCGGGTGGTGCTCGTAGACGCCGGACATGAAGGTGCCCCGGGAGGTGCTCGGCTGCCTCTCCTCGAGGACGCCCCGGACCCCGACGTGGCCGTTGGCGAGCGAGAAGACCGACTCCACGACGCCGAGCGCGTCCGGGTCGAGGGAGGACTCCCGGACCTGCCAGTCCCGGGCTTCGAACGAGGGATTCACCATGGGACAACGGTAGCGGGAGCGAAGGGCCCCGCTCAGCGGTGCGTGAACCGCGGCTCGCGCTTCTCCGCGAAGGCCGCCATGCCCTCCTTCTGGTCCTCCGTGGCGAACAGGGCGTGGAAGAGCCGGCGCTCGAAGAGCACGCCCTGGGCCAGGGTCGTCTCGAACGCGGCGTTCACGGCCTCCTTGGCGGCCAGGGTCGCCGGCAGGGGCCTGGCCGCGATCGTCTCCGCCGTGCGCAGCGCCTCGTCCAGCAGCTCCGCGGCGGGCACGACGCGCGAGACCAGCCCGGAGCGCTCGGCCTCCGCGGCGTCCATCTGCCGGCCGGTGAGGACCATGTCCATGGCCTTGGCCTTGCCCACAGCCCGGGTCAGCCGCTGGGACCCGCCCATCCCGGGGATCACCCCGAGGTTGATCTCGGGCTGGCCGAAGCGGGCGGTGTCCGCGGCGATCAGGACGTCGCACATCATGGCGAGCTCGCACCCGCCGCCGAGGGCGTAGCCCGCGACCGCGCCGACGACGGGGGTGCGGACCCGGGTGAAGGCGTCCCAGCCCGCGAACCAGTCCGCGAGGAACATCTCCGGGCCGCTGCGGGCGGCCATCTCCTTGATGTCCGCCCCCGCCGCGAAGGCCTTCTCCGACCCGGTGAGCACGATCGCGCCGATCGCGGGGTCGGCGTCGAACGCGGCGGCGGCCGCCACGACGTCGCGCAGGGTGGCGGCGTCGAGGGCGTTGAGCGCCCTCGGCCGGTTCAGGGTGATGATCCCGACCCGCCCGCGGGTCTCGACGAGGACGGTGTCGTGCTGGTCGCTGGTGCTCTCGCTCATGCCTGGTCTCCTGGTCCGGTCTGCTGGGGTCGTGGTGCGTCGTCGGGGGCGGCGTCTCGCAAGGACATGGCCCGATCGTAGCCGCGGGCCCCTTGCCGCCCGGCGAGGCCCCGCGGCTAGCATGGGTGCATGCGGAAACTCCAGGCAGCAATCATCGAAGAGATGGGCGTCAAGCCCGAGATCGACCCGCAGCAGGAGATCGAGACGCGGGTCCAGTTCCTCTGCGACTACCTCCGGGCCAGCCGCACCAAGGGCTTCGTGCTCGGCATCAGCGGCGGCCTCGACTCCACGCTCGCCGGCAGGCTGGCGCAGCTGGCCGCGGAGCGGCTGCGCGCCGAGGGCGAGCAGGCGGAGTTCGTGGGGGTGCGGCTGCCCCACCGCAAGCAGCACGACGAGGAGGACGCCCAGGCGGCCCTGCGCTTCGTCGCCGCCGACCGCACCATCACCTACGACATCGCCCCGGCGGTGGACGGCTTCGAGCACGGCTTCGAGGGCGCCACCGACCGCGAGATCTCCGACTTCAACAAGGGCAACATCAAGGCCCGCATGCGGATGATCGCCCAGTACGCGATCGCCGGGGAGCACAACCTGCTGGTGGTGGGCACCGACCACGGCGCCGAGTCCGTGACCGGGTTCTTCACCAAGTACGGCGACGGCGGGGCGGACATCCTGCCGCTGTTCGGGCTGAACAAGCGGCAGAACCGGCTGCTGCTGCAGGCCATGGGCGCCGAGGAGCGGCTGTGGGCCAAGGCGCCCACCGCGGACCTGCTCGACGAGAAGCCCGGCCAGACCGACGAGGCCGAGCTGGGCATGGCCTACGACGACATCGACGACTACCTCGAGGGCCGGGAGGTCGGCGACGCCGTGGCCGAGCGGCTCGAGGCGCAGTACCTGAGGACCCGGCACAAGCGCACGACGCCCGTCACCCTCTTCGACGACTGGTGGCGGAGCTAGTCGTCCCCGGTCACAGCACCGGGTCCGCCCGGTAGACGAACGCGGCCATCGCGTCCCGGGCGATCGGCTGCCACGGCCGGTAGGTCCGGGTCCCGTCCCGTTCCGTCCAGCCGGTGGAGACGCCTGTGCGCGCCAGCCAGGCCATCTCCCGGTAGAACTGCTGGCCGGTGGACACGTCCCGGAACGGGGAGGTGCTCGGCGGGTCGTAGGCCGGGGAGCCGGCCGCCCGGTAGAGGAACGCCGCCATCGCGTCGCGGTCGATCGGCCGCAGCGCCCGGTAGGTCCTCGTGCCGTCCGGCTCGCGCCAGCCCGTGGAGATGCCGCGGTGGTCCAGCCACGCCATCTCCTTGTAGTAGCGCTGGTCCGGGGAGACGTCGGCGAACGGGGAGACCGGCGGCGGGTCGTAGGCCGGGGAGCCGGCCGCCCGGTAGAGGAACGCCGCCATCGCGTCCCGGTTGATCGGCTGCCCCGGCCGGTACGTGCGGGACCCGTCCGGCTCGCGCCAGCCCGTGGAGACGCCGTGGGCCGCCAGCCACGCCATCTCCTTGTAGAACAGCTGCCCGGTGGACACGTCCCGGAACGGGGACACCGCCGGCGGGGCCCAGGGCCGGACGAACGCCTGGAGCGGGTCCGTGGACGTGCCGGGCACCGCCTGGCCCGCCGGGTAGGCGTAGAACCAGATCGTCACGTAGGTCTCCCACCCCGGGCCCGCCGGGCCCGTGGTGGCGACGCTGCTGACCCCGATCCCCACGTGGGTGAGGTCCCGGGCGAACTGGTCGGTGCCGTTGCGGGGGAAGAAGTCCAGCAGGTAGTGGGTGATGGCCTCCACGGCGTCGGCGCCCGCGAACTGGCCGGTGAACTCGCCCTTCCCGAAGTACTGGTCCATCCGGTGGGCGCCCGCCGGGACGTCGCGGAAGGGGACCGGGCTCTCCAGGGGGGTCCGCGCGCTCGCCGTCGTGTCCGCCCACCGCTGCGCGGTCGCGGAGAGCGACGAGTTGTAGGCGAGCGGGGCCCGGTAGGCCTGGCGGCGGTGGTCGTTGACGATCCTGAAGGCCTCGGCGACCTGCGCGGCCGTGGTCGGCAGGGAGCCCGTCACCGCCGCGGCGGCCGCTGACGCCGTCGCGGGCGCCGCAGCAGCATCAGCATCGGAGGCCTCGGCCGGGTCCACGGCCGCCGCGCCGCCGGTGCCGCCGCCTCCCCCGGGGGACGCGGCGGCGCTGCCGCCGCTCAGGGCGTCCGCCTGCAGGGGGCGGGCGGCGGAGCTCCCGGTGGGGCCGGCGTCCCGCTCCGCCGCTCCGGCGGCGGGCACCGCGCCCAGGGCGAGGGACGCCGTCACCAGGAGGGCGAGCAGCGCTCGCCCGGGGATCCACCGCATGACGTCCTCCGTGGCTCTCGTCCCGGCCGGCCGGTCCGGCCCGGGACTGATTTATGCAAAAGCATACGAGAGGGGTGGCGCCGCGGGAGGCCCGGCGCGAGCCCCCCCGTGCGGGCCAGCCGGTAACGTGGGACCCATGAGGATCGCCACCTGGAACGTGAACTCCGTCCGCGCCCGCGCCGACCGTGTGGAGGCCTGGCTGCGGCGCTCGGACGTGGACGTCCTGGCCATGCAGGAGACCAAGACGAAGGACGAGGGCTTCCCCTGGGAGCTGTTCGAGTTCATGGGCTACGACGTCGCCCACTTCGGGGTGAGCCAGTGGAACGGCGTGGCGATCGCCTCCCGCGTGGGCATCGAGGACGTCCAGCGCACCTTCCCGGACCAGCCCGCCTTCGGCAAGCCCGGCCAGGATCCCGTCCAGGAGGCCCGTGCGATCGGCGCCACCTGCAACGGCATCAGGGTCTGGTCCCTCTACGTCCCGAACGGGCGCGGGCTCGACGACCCCCACATGCCGTACAAGCTGGAGTGGCTGCGCGTCCTCAAGGACCACGCCCGCCGCTGGGTGGAGGAGGACCCCCGGGCGCAGGTGGCGCTCGTGGGCGACTGGAACGTGGCCCCGCAGGACGAGGACGTGTGGGACATGCAGTTCTTCCTCGACAACGGCCTGACCCACGTGAGCGAGCCGGAGCGCGCCGCGTTCCGCGCCTTCCTGGAGGAGGCCGGCTACCAGGACGTGGTCCGCCCGCGGCACCCCGGCCCCGGCGTCTACACCTACTGGGACTACAAGGGCCTGCGCTTCCCCAAGAAGGAGGGCATGCGCATCGACTTCCAGCTCTACTCCCCCGCCCTGGCCGCGCGCGTGACGGACGCCGTGATCGACCGCGAGGAGCGCAAGGGCAAGGGCGCCTCGGACCACGCCCCCGTCGTCGTCGAGATCGCCTGAGCCGCCGTGTCCCAGCTGCTGCAGGTCGGGCGGACGTTCCGCTCGGCCACGGGGATCCCCCACCAGTTCGCCCTCCGGGTCTACGTGCCCGCCGAGGAGCTCGACGCCCTGTACGCCCCGCTCCTGCCCCGGGCGCTGTCCCCGGAGGAGGCGGGCGTCAACGAGCTGACCGAGCAGCTCGCCCGCCTCGCCGAGCCCGGTGACGACCCGCTGCCGCCCGCCGTGGAGCCGCTGTGGACCCTGCCGTTCTCCGCCGCGCCCCGGGGCCGGGACATGCTCGCCGCCGGGATCGGGGACTTCCCCGTCTACCACCCCCCGCAGCGGCTGCGCCGGTCGCTGCGGCTCGTGGCCCTCGCGGAGGAGGAGGGCGGGGAGCCGCTGCCGAACCTCCTGATCCCCGAGGACGCCATCCGGGCCGCGGGCGAGCGGATCGCCCGGGAGCACTTCACGCCCGTGCACGCCCGGCAGTCCGCGTTCACGGTGCCCATGGCGTGGTTCGCGCTGTTCACCGCGCAGGACCACGTCGAGAGCTTCCACCACGGCAACAGGGTCCACCGGTGCGCGGTGCCGGTCGACGTCGCGACCCGCCGGGTGGTGCGCGCCGCCCAGGTCGTCGAGGACGCCGGGGGCGAGGACCTCGAGGAGCTCGCCGAGGACCTCACGCACCTGGGCCGGTGGCTGGGGGCGTTCTCCGCCAACTCCCTGGTGGTGCTGCACTACGGCGCGGTCGCGGACCGCTTCCAGCCGGACGAGAGCCCCCAGGACTTCCAGGACGCCGTGGAGCTGCTCGCCTCCCAGGACCCCCACAGCGCGGCCGTGGCGTTCCGCCGGCTCATGCACCGGTGGCTGCCCCTGGCGCACCTCGAGAGCGCCAGCTGAGCCGGGGCCCGCGTCCGGCGGCACCGCGCCGTCTCCGTGCAGTCTCCGTGCCGTCTCCCGCAGTCTCCGCGCTGCGCCGGCCGTGGCCCCGGGCGGCCGTTTCCTCCCACGCCCGGACGTGGTTGAGTGGGTGCGCACATCCTCCGACCAGGAAGACCCAAGGAAGACCACATGACGCAACAGGTCAACACGCCCCCCGCGACCGACGACGGGGAGTGGTGGCGCCACGCGGTGATCTACCAGATCTATCCGCGTTCCTTCAACGACTCCAACGGTGACGGCATGGGGGACATCCCCGGCATCATCGAGCGGCTCGACTACCTCGCCGACCTCGGGGTGGACGCCCTGTGGCTGTCCCCGTTCTACGTCTCCCCCCAGAACGACGCCGGCTACGACGTCTCCGACTACCGGGACATCGACCCCCGCTTCGGCACCCTCGAGGACTTCGACCGGATGCGGGCGCGGATGGACGAGCTGGGGCTCAGGCTCATCGTGGACCTCGTCCCGAACCACACCTCGAGCGACCACGAGTGGTTCCGCGCCGCCGTGGCCGCCGGGCCGGGCAGCCCCGAGCGGGCGCGGTACATGTTCCGCGACGGCCGCGGGGAGGACGGCGAGCTGCCGCCCAACAACTGGCGCTCCATCTTCGGCGGGGAGGCCTGGACCCGGCTGCCGGACGGCCAGTGGTACCTGCACCTGTTCGACAGCACCCAGCCGGACCTCAACTGGGAGAACCCGGAGGTGTGGGAGGAGTTCCGCTCCGTCCTGCGCTTCTGGCTGGACCGCGGCGCGGACGGCTTCCGCGTGGACGTGGCCCACGGGCTGGTCAAGGCCGAGGGCCTGCCCGACTGGGACCACCAGGTGCACATGGTCGAGGGCGAGTTCGAGGCCCCCGAGCACGACGAGCCCGACACCCCCATGCACGGGACCAGCCCGTACTTCGACCAGGACGGGGTGCACGAGGTCTACCGCGACTGGCACCGCGTGCTCGCGGAGTACGACGGCGACCGGATGATGGTGGCCGAGGCCTGGGTCGAGCCCGCGCACCGGCTCGCGATGTACGTGCGCTCGGACGAGATGCACCAGGCGTTCAACTTCGACTTCCTGATCGCCGGCTGGGACTGGGCCCGCATGTCCCGGGCCATCGAGGACTCCCTGGCCGAGTCCGCGAAGGTCGGCGCGCCCACCACCTGGGTGCTCTCCAACCACGACACCGTCCGGCACGTCTCCCGCTTCGGCCTCTCCGACCCGATCGCCTACCCCAAGGGCATCGACGCCGGGCACGAGCAGCCCGACCACGAGCAGGGCCTGGCACGGGGCCGCTCCGCGGCGCTGGTCGAGCTCGCTCTGCCGGGCTCCGCCTACCTGTACCAGGGCGACGAGCTGGGCCTGCCCGACCACACCGGTCTGCCCGCCGAGCTGCGCCAGGACCCGGCCTTCGCCCGCACGCAGGGCGAGGAGATCGGCCGCGACGGCTGCCGCGTGCCCCTGCCGTGGGCCGCCGGGGAACCGGGACACGGCTTCGGGGAGGACCCGTGGCTGCCGCAGCCGGAGGCCTTCGCGGCGCTCGCCGCCGACCAGCAGGTGGGGGTGCCCGACTCGACCCACACGCTGTACCGCACGGCGATCCGGCTGCGCCGGGAGCTGGGGCTGGGCCGGGGGGACTTCGCCTGGCACGAGGCCCACGACGCCGCCACCCGCCTGCTCGCCTTCGTCACCACGACCCCCGCCGGGGAGCGCGTCCTGGTGGCCGCGAACATGGGCGAGGAGCCCGTTGCCCTGCCCGAGGGCGAGCTGCTGGTGACCAGCCGTGAGGGCGCCGTCACGGACGGCGCCCTGGGGCCCGAGTCCGCCGCGTGGGTGCGCCTGGCCCCGCTCGTCCGCTGACGACGCCGGGCGGGGGCCGGTGCACTGCGCCTGGCCCCGCCCGGGGCGCCCGCCCTCAGGTCCTGCGGCGGCCCCGGCTCCCGCCGGGGCCGCCGCGGCGTCGGGGAGCGGGGGCCGTCAGCCCTGCTCCGCCCTGTCGGGCAGCTCGTGCTCCCGCAGGTCGCGGTCCAGCGCTTCGCCCGGCTCGATGACGAGGCCGTCCTCGCGCTGGCCCTCCGCGAGATCCCGCTCGGGCTCCTGCGCGGTGTCCTTCACGGCGTCCTTCGCGGTGTCCTTCACAGCATCCTGCGCAGTGTGCTTCGCGGTGTCGTCCTTCCCGCTCATGGTCGCTCCCTCCGTTCCGGGCCCCTGGACGGGGCGTGGTGGGCCCAGTATAGGAAGGGGCGGATCACCGTCCCGGGACGGGCTCCGAGCACCGGCGCTCCAGCCAGTCGTCGACGGGTGCGAGGGCCCGCTGCACCTCGGCGAGCTCGGTCGGCTGCACCGAGCCGCCGGCGGACTCCAGCGCCACCACGGCGTCGTCGAACGCGGGGCGCAGCTCGGCGGGCATCCGGGAGGCGAGCTCCCGCACGGAGGAGACGGTCTCGTGGGCGTGGAAGTCGGGGTCGGCGTCGTCCGTGGACAGGGGCAGGAGGGTCATGGCCGTGTAGGCGCCGGCGACGTCGAAGCAGGTGTCCGCGGCCGCGGCGGGCTCGGCGGACGGAGTGGGCCCGGGGGTGCCGGTCGCCGACTCGAGGACCAGGCCGCGGGGCTGCTGGCCGGACCCGCAGCCCGCGAGGGCCAGCAGGCAGAGGCAGGACAGCACGAACGCCGCCCCGCGGGGGCTCGGACGACGAGGCAGACGGATCACGCGTCCCAGGCTAGGGCGGCAACCTCGGCGTCCGCTGGCAGCAGCCCCTGGACCGCCCCGGCGCCGCCCGGGGGAACGCACGAGGTGCCCCCGGGCACGAAAAAACCGCCGGCCCCTGGGGGCCGGCGGTTTCCGGTGGTGGCTCCGACCGGCGTCGATCCGGTGACCTTACGATTTTCAGTCGTACGCTCTACCAACTGAGCTACAGAGCCCGGCGCATCCGCAGCGGATATGCCGCGACGGCGCAACATCTTCCGATGTGAACGCCGCCTGAGCGACCCTGACGGGACTTGAACCCGCGACCTCCGCCGTGACAGGGCGGCACGCTAACCAACTGCGCTACAGGGCCTTGCTGTTTCCAACGAGGATTGATCTTACCAGCAATCCTCACCGGTTGTGCAAATCGGTGGTCCAGCCACTTCCTCGCGTACCCCCAACGGGATTCGAACCCGTGCCGCCGCCGTGAAAGGGCGGTGTCCTAGGCCGCTAGACGATGGGGGCCAGAACGCCCGCATCGACGACCAGGACCTGGACGGCCACGATCTGGACACGGGAGAAACCGAGTACAGCTTAGAGGCAGGCCCGGTTTTCCACAATTCTCCGCCCCCGCCCCCAGCGCCCGCCGGGAGCGGCGCGGCCCGCGGTGAGGCGGGGGTGGGGTAGGAATGGGGTGTGATCGAGCTGACGCGCAAGGAGTTCGAGGGCGCCGTCGACGACGCCATCGACCTGATCCCGGACGAGCTGTTCCGGGCCATGGACAACGTGGTGATCCTCGTCGAGGAGGAGCCCCCGGCCCACGCCCCCGACCTGCTGGGCCTCTACGAGGGCGTGCCCCTGACCGCCCGGGACGGCGGCTGGGGCGCGGGCTCCCTGCCGGACCGGATCTTCGTCTACCGGGGTCCCCTGCAGCGGATGTGCCGGGACCGCGACGAGCTCGTGGACGAGATCACCGTGACCGTCATCCACGAGGTCGCCCACCACTTCGGCATCGACGACGAGCGCCTGCACGAGCTCGGCTGGGGCTGAGCCCCGCGCCGGGCCCGCTCAGGCGTCCCAGGGGCGGACGTCGTCGAAGTCGAAGTCCTTGCGGGTCTCGATCCGCTCGTCGGGGCGGTCCGGGACGATGATCACGGGCCCGGCGGCGTTGTGCAGCACCCCCTGGGACGTGGAGCCCAGCAGCATCCCGGCGAAGCCGCCGCGGCCCCGGGTGCCGAGCACCACGAGGCGGTTGCGGCGGGTCTGCTCGACCATCACCTGCACGGGCGCGCCGTCGGCGAGCTCCGAGCCGATCTCGAGGTCCGGGAACCAGCTCCTGAGCCAGGCGACCCCGCCGTTCAGGGCGCGCGCGACGTCGTCGTACATCGCCTCGAAGTCCACGGACGTGGGCATCCACGCGAGGGCCCCGCTCGCGGGAGGGAGCGCGCAGACCACGGTCAGAGGCACGCCCAGCAGGCGGGCCTCCTCCGCGGCGTAGAGCATAGCGGCCCGTGCCTGGCTGGAGCCGTCCGAGCCCACGACGACGCGCTCGACGAGCGCCACGGTGCTCGTGAGCGACTCCTCCCCGAGGTGCGCCTCGGCCCACGGGCGGGGCACGACGCCCACGGGGCACCTGGAGTGCGCCGGGACCGCCGTCGAGACCGTGCCCAGCAGCCGGCCCAGCAGGCCGCCGCGGCCGCGGGAGCCCAGGACGAGCAGCTCGGCCGTGCGGCTCAGCTCGAGCAGGGCCCCGGAGGGGTCCCCCGTCTCGACCGTGGCCCGCAGCTCCACGCCGGTGCTCCGGACCTGCGCCGCGGCGTGGTCCAGCATCTCCTCGACGCCCTTCGTGAGGGCGGCCTCGTCCACGGTGGCGTAGCCGGTGTCGAACCCGGAGCCGGAGAACACCGGCAGGCTGTAGGCGGTGACCATGCGCACGGCGCGGCCGCGCCGGACGGCCTCCCGCGCCGCCCACCGCAGGGCGCCGAGGCTCTGCTCGGAGCCGTCGACGCCCACGACGATCTCGCCCGTGGCGTCCAGGGCGGCGCCCTCGCCGCCGGCCGGCCTCCGGCGGCGCACCGCTTCCTCCCCCAGGGTGGGTTCGTGGCGCTCGTCGCGGTCCGGGGACGGTCGGTCGGTCATGGTGCTGCCTCCTGTGCTCAGGGCTTCGCCCCGGCCCGGGCGGACCCGGCCGCGAGCTGTGCCTCCGATGGTACGCGCGGACGCACCGGGATCCGCGGCGCGCGCGGCGGACGATCCGCTTCCGGGGTGAGAAGATGAGCACGCACAGCGCACCCGCCTGCGAGGAAGGACGGTCCCGCCGATGAGCGAGGTCTCGCTGCCCGACACCCTGCCCGGGGAGACCGGGACGAGGGAGTGGGCCACCTGGGGGAGGACGCACTCCGTGACTCCCCGGCACGTGCTCCGCCCCTCCTCCGTGCCGGAGCTCAGCAGAGCCGTGTCCGCGGCCGCAGAGCGCGGCCTGGGCGTGCGGCCCGTGGGGTCGGGGTGCAGCTTCTCCGCCCTGCCCCTGGCGCCCGACGTCCACCTCGACATGACCCGCCTGTCCGGGGTGCTGAGCGTGGACACGACCCGGCACCGGGCCACCGTCCTGGCGGGCACCACGCTCGACGTCGTCAACAAGGCCCTCGACGAGCACGACCTCGCCGTGACCAACCTCCCGGACAGCACCTGGCTGACGGTGGGCGGCGCGGTCTCGACCGGCACCCACGGCACCGGCCTGGGCTTCGAGTCCCTCTCCGGGCAGGTGGTCGGCCTCACCCTGGTCACCCCGGCCGGCGAGCTCCTCGAGTGCTCCGCCGAGCAGCACCCCGAGCTCTTCCAGGCGGCCCGGGTGGGCCTGGGGGTCGTCGGCGTGCTCGCGACCGTGACCCTGCAGTGCGAGCCGGCGTTCCGGCTGCACGCCGCGGAGATCAAGGAGCCGCTCGGCCCGCTCGTCGACTCCCTCGGGAGCCGCATGGAGGGGGCCGACCACTTCGAGTTCTTCTGGATGCCGGGCACCACGACCGCCCAGACCCGCATCCTCACGCGCCTGCACAAGCTCCCGGACTCCTACACCCGGCCCGGCTCCCCGGTGGCGCGCGCCGTCCGCCGGATCGATGACGCCCTGCTGCGCAACACCCTCACGGCCGGGCTCAACCAGCTGGCCACGGTCCTGCCGCGCTCCACGCCGGGGGTCAACCGCCTGGACTCGTTCACCAACAGCCCGCGGGCCTACAGCGACCTCTCCTTCCGGGTGTTCGCCGTGCCGAAGCGGGTCCGGTTCGTCTCGACCGAGTACGCGCTGCCCGTGGAGGAGCTGGCCGTGGCGTTCCGTGAGCTGCAGGCGCTGATCGAGCGCCGCGGCGACGACTTCGCCTTCCCGGTGGACGTGCGCTGCTCCGCCGCCGAGGATCCCTGGCTCTCCCCCGCCCACGGGCGGGCCACCGGCTGGATCGCGCTCCGGCAGTACTGGCGCCGCTACGACCCCACCGCCTTCGCCGCCGCGGAGGAGATCTTCGTGGCCCACGGCGGGCGGCCGCACTGGGGCACCGTGCACACGCAGGACGCCGAGCACCTGCACTCCGTGTACCCGCGGTTCCAGGACTTCCTCGACGCCCGCGCCCAGGTGGACCCGGACGGCGTCCTCCTCAACGACCACACCCGGCAGCTGCTGGGCCTCTGACGGCCCAGCAGCTGCCGCTCCGGCGCCGCTGCACCGCCGGCTCCGGCCCCGGGGGGTGGCGCTCAGCGCCCACAACGCCGCGAGGGGTCGCGTTCAGGGCCCACAACGCCGCGAGGGGTCGCGTTCAGGGCCCACAGCACCGCGAGGGGTCGTTTCCAGGCCGAATGAGCTACTTGTTCCGTTGGAAAACGACCCCTCGCGGTCAGAGAAGGGGCGCCGGTCAGGCGTGGGTCGCGACGGGGTCCGCCACGCCCTCGCGGGAGACGCAGACCATCTCCTCGCGCTCGACCACCTTGACGCGCTCGCGCGGGTTGCCCTCGGCGTCGTGCGAGGACTGGCCGAGCCCCTGCTCGTACTCGTCGAGGGCCAGCCAGCCCTCCCACGTGGTGTACTGCACGCCGCGGGCCTCGAGCACGTCGTTGACGGACTGCGGGTCCGGGGAGGAGGCGGCGGGCAGCAGCGGCCGGTCCTCGAGCAGGTGGGTGACGGTCTCGAGGGCGTCGGACTTGGTGGCGCCGATCAGCCCGACGGGCCCGCGCTTGATCCAGCCGGTGGCGTAGAGGCCGTGCAGCACGGCGCCGTTGTCGGCGACCACGCGTCCCTCCACGTTGGGGATCACGCCGCGGCCGTCGTCGAACGGCAGCTCGGGCAGCCGGGAGCCGAGGTAGCCGACCGCGTGGTAGACGGCCTGCACCGGGTAGTCGACGAACTCGCCGGTCCCGGACACGGAGCCGTCGCCGTTGAGGCGGGTGCGCTCCATGCGCAGGCCCACGACCTTGCCGTCCTCCCCGAGCACCTCGCGGGGGCTCTGCAGGAAGTGCAGGTGCAGGCGCCGGGAGGCGGTCTTCGGGGAGTCGTCGGCCCGCCACTTCTCGAGGGTCTTGACCATGACCTTGGCCTGGTTGTTCTCGGCGATGGCCCGCTCGGAGCCCTCGTCGTACTGGAAGTCCTCGTCGTACACGACGATGTCGACGTCCCGCGACTTGGCGAGCTCCCGCAACTCGAGCGGCGTGAACTTCACCTGGGCGGGGCCGCGGCGGCCGAAGATGTGCACGTCAGTGACCGGGGAGGCCTTGAGCCCCTGGTAGACGTTGGCGGGGATCTCCGTGACGAGCATGTCGTCGGCGTGCTTGGAGAGCACGCGGGCCACGTCGAGGGCCACGTTGCCGTTGCCGATCACCGCGACCTCCTTGGCCTCGAGCGGCCAGGTGCGGGGGAAGTCGGGGTGGCCGTCGTACCAGGCGACGAACTCCGCGGCGCCGTACACGCCCTCCAGCTCGGTGCCGGGGATGTTCAGCGGGGCGTCGTAGACGGCGCCGGTGGCGAAGATCACGGCGTCGTAGTGGGCGCCGAAGTCGGCGAGCGTGAAGTCGGTGCCGTACTCGACGTTGCCGAAGAACCGGATGTCGCCGCGGCCGAGGATCGAGCGCAGCGCGGTGATGATGCCCTTGATGCGGGGGTGGTCGGGGGCCACGCCGTAGCGGATGAGCCCGAAGGGGGTGGGGTAGCGGTCGAACAGGTCGATGCTGACCTCGAGCTCGCCGCTCTTCACGGCCTCGGACTTGGTGAGCATGTCTGCGGCGTAGATGCCGGCGGGGCCGGCGCCGATCACGGCGACGCGCAGGGGGCGGGTGGTGGTGTCAGCCACGGGTTTCCTTTCGACAGCGCGCACGGCGTGCACCGTGCGCGGCGGGACCGGGTCCCAGGGTAGTGAAGTCGGCGCAGAACTTCCTGGACGGGGAGGGGTCGGGACGAGGCTCAGGAGCGGGGGCCGAGCAGCCCCCGCCCCCGCAGCAGCCGCCGTTCCACGGGGTTGAAGAACAGCAGCTCCACGAGGATGCCCACGGCGAGGATCGCGAGCACCGCGGCCATCACCACGGCCATGTTGGAGACCGTCCGCCCCTGTTCGAGCAGCGATCCCAGGCCGAAGCCGATGGAGCCGCCGATCGCGATCAGCTCGGCGCCCATGAGGGAGCGCCACGAGAACGCCCACCCCTGCTTGAGCCCGGCCACGTACCCGGGCAGGGCGGCGGGCAGGACGATCTTGGCCGCCATGGTCCAGCCGGACGCGCCGAGCACCTGGCCGGCCCGGCGCAGCTGCGGCGGGATCTGGTCCACGCCGGCGAGCATCCCGTTGACGATCGACGGGATCGCCCCCATGAGCACCACGAAGTACACGGTGGCGTCGGAGAGGCCGAACCAGATGATCGCCGCCGGCACCCAGGCGACGGACGGGAGCACCTGCAGCCCCGAGATGAGGGGGCCGACGGCGTTGCGCAGCCCCTGCCGCTGCGCCACGAGCAGGCCCAGCGGCGTGGCGACGGCGACGGCGATCAGGAAGCCGCTGATCCCGCGCCACAGGCTGGTGCCCAGCGCCCCCCACAGGGTCCCGTCCGCGAGCAGCACGCCGAGCTGGCGGGCGACGTCGAAGGGTCCCGGCACGACGTCGGGGCGGGGGTCCAGCAGGGCGACGAACAGCTGCCAGGTCAGCAGCCCGAACAGCAGGGCGACCAGGGGCGGCGCCACCTTGGTGCGGAGGATCTGGCCGACCGGGGCGCGGCGGGGCCGCTCGGTCTGCAGGGCGTCGAGCCCGGCGAGCTCGTCCCCCGCGGCGGCCGGGCGGGCCTGGGCGGGGGCGGTGGTGGGCGCGGGGCCGGGGCGGGTGCCGGCCACGGCGGGCAGGGCGGCGGTCTCAGGCGGCATGGCGGCTGATCTCCTCCCGGAGGCGTCCGGTGATGGTGCGGGTCAGCTCGCCGAGGGTCTCGTCGAGCGACTGGGCGTTGCCCTCGAAGCCGTAGGCGTCGGGGTCCTTCCAGGGGCGGGTGTCCCACTCCTCCACGATCCGGCCCGGCCGGGAGGACATGAGCAGCACGCGCTCCCCCAGGCGGACGGCCTCGCCCACGTTGTGGGTGATGAACACGATGGTCCGGCCGGTGGCCCGCCAGATCCGCAGCAGCTCCTCGTGGAGCAGGTCGCGGGTGATGGCGTCGAGCGCGGAGAACGGCTCGTCCATCAGCAGCACCTCCCGCTCCTGGGCGAGCGCGCGGGCCAGGGCCACGCGCTGGCGCATGCCGCCGGAGAGCTCGTGGGGGCGCTTGTGCTCGGCGTGGGGCAGCCGGACGAGCTCGAGCAGCTCCCGGGCCCGGCCCGCGCGCTCGGCCCGCGGCACGCCGCGCAGCTCGAGGGCGAGCTCCACGTTGCGCCGGGCCGTCAGCCAGGGGAACAGGGCGGCGTCCTGGAACATCAGCGCCGCGCCCTCGTCGGGCACGGTGAGGGTCCCGTCCGTGGGCTCCTCGAGGCCCGCCACGATGTTCAGCAGGGTCGACTTGCCGCAGCCGGACGCGCCGAGCAGGGCCACGAACTGACCGGGCTCCACGGCCAGGTCCACGTCCGCCAGCACCGGCCCGTCCGCCTCGGCGAACGTCTTGGTCAGGCCCTCGAGCCGGATGGCGGGGCCGGGAGCGGCGGTCCGCCCGGCGGCGGGCGTCGTGCTGGTGCTCATCGGTCCTCCTCTCCGGAGCGGACGCGGTCGAGGAGGGTGGTGTCCACGAGTCCCTCCACGGAGGCCTCCTGGGTGGTGCCGGCGCGCACCGCGTGCTCGAGCAGCGCCGGGTAGGTGTCGGCCAGGGGGTCGACGGTCCACTCGATCGCCCCGAGCGCCCCGACGGCCGTGGTCTGCGGCAGCGGGTCGGTGTCGGCGGCCTCGAGGGCGGCGTTGAGCGTGTCCGCCACCAGCACGGGGTCGTCCTCGTGCGCGTGGAGCCAGCCGACGGACTCGTCCAGGCCGGACAGGAGCTTCTCGACGGTCTGCGGGTGCTGCTCCAGGAAGTCCTGGCGCACCGCGAGCACGGTGGTGGGGTACCGGCCGTCCGCCCACAGCTCGCTCTCGTCCACGAGCACCTTCGCGCCCTCCTCCTGGACCGCGCGGGTGGCCCAGGGCTGGGGCAGCCAGCCGCCGTCGATCTGGCCCTGGCGCAGCATCTGGAGGGCCTGCCCGTTGGGCATGGGCGTGATGCCGACCGCGCGCTCGCCGTCGCCGTCGGCCGCGTACCCGTGGTCGGCGAGCCACGTCCGCAGGGCCACGTCCTGGGTGCCGCCGAAGTCGGGGGTCGCGAAGGTGCGGCCCCCGAGGTCGTCCTCCCCGGCGACGTCACCGGACACCACGAACTGGGCGCCCCCCGAGGCCGCCCCGGCCACCACGGTGAGGGACTCGCCCCCGGACTGGATGAAGGAGTTGATCGCGGGGTTCGGGCCCACGAACGCGGCGTCGACCTCTCCCGCGTTCATCGCCTCGATGGCGGTGGGGCCGCTGCTGAAGACCTGTGTGGACAGCTGCGTGTCCCCGAGCTCCTGGGCGAACAGCCCCTCCTGCACGCCGACCAGGGCCGGGCCGTGGGTGAGGTTGCCGAAGTAGCCCAGGGTCAGCTCGGAGGCGTCGGAGGTCTCCACGGAGGCCTGCTCCCAGGCCTCGAGCGTCCCGTTGGCGCGCAGCACGGTGGCGGCCACCGTCAGGACGGCCAGCACCGCGAGCGCGCCGAGCACGAGCGTCCAGCCCCCGGCCCGACGACGCCGCGCCACCTCAGGCGTCCCGGACGAGCCCGGCGGCCAGCGTGGCGCCGGTGACCGGGTCGATGAGCAGGAACGCGCCGGTGCGCCGGAGGCTCCCGTAGCTGTCCACGGGCAGCGGGGAGGCCGTGCGGATGCGGACGCGGCCCAGGTCGTTGAGCTCCAGGCTACCGGCGTCCTGGACGGTCAGCTCGTCGAGGTCGAGCTTGCCCTCGATCTCCTGCACCATGCCCTGGACGGTCGCGGTGCCGTGCTTGACGAGCACGCGGGCGCGGGGCTGCAGCGGCCGCTCCCCCAGCCACGCGACGGAGGCCGCGAGGTCCTGGGTGGGCAGGGGCAGGTCGTCGCCCGTGCCCGCGATGAGGTCGCCGCGGGCGATGTCGATGTCGTCGGCGAGGCGCAGCGTGACCGAGCTCGGGGCGGCGGCCTCCGGCAGCTGCTCGCCGGGCAGGGGGCCGCCCACGGAGGCGGCGGTGCCGGCCACGTCGATCCCGGTGACGGTGGTGCGCCGGCCCGAGGGCAGGACCACGACCTCGTCGCCCACGGCCACGGTGCCCGAGGCGATCTGGCCAGCGTAGCCGCGGTAGTCGCGGTACTCCTCCGGGTCCACGCCCGCCACGAGCCCGCCCTGGGGGCGGATCACGTACTGGACGGGGAAGCGCAGGGGGCGGTGCGTGCCGCGGCCCGACTCGTCGACGGTGGGCAGCTCCTCGAGGATCCGCAGCAGGGGGCGGCCCTCGTACCAGGGGGTGCGCTCCGAGCGCTCGACGACGTTGTCCCCCTCGAGCGCGGAGACCGGCACCACGTGCAGGTCCTCCAGACCGAGCCGGGTGGCGACGTCGTGGGCGTCCGCGGAGACCCGTTCGAAGACCTCCCGGGAGTAGTCGACGAGGTCGATCTTGTTCACGGCGACCACCACGTGCGGGACGCGCAGGAGGGCGACGACGGCGAGGTGGCGCCGCGTCTGCTCCGACACCCCGTGCCGGGCGTCCACGAGGAGGACCACGGCGTCGGCGGTCGAGGCGCCCGTGACGGTGTTCTTCGTGTACTGGACGTGGCCGGGGCAGTCCGCCAGGACGAACGAGCGGCGGTCCGTGGCGAAGTAGCGGTAGGCCACGTCGATCGTGATGCCCTGCTCCCGCTCGGCGCGCAGGCCGTCGGTGAGCAGCGCGAGGTCCAGCCGCCCGGAGCCGCCGCCGAAGCCGCGCTCGGCGGAGGTGCGGCCCACGGCCTCGAGCTGGTCCGCGAGGATCGCCTTCGCGTCGTAGAGCAGCCGGCCCACGAGCGTGGACTTGCCGTCGTCGACGGAGCCGGCGGTGGCGAAGCGGAACAGCGACCCGGGGTCGATGGTGGGGGCGTGCGCGGTGTCCTGCCCGGTGGTGGGCACAGGGGCGGGCGCGGGAGTGGTGTCGGTGGAAGTCATGTCTAGAAGTACCCGTCCTTCTTGCGGTCCTCCATGGCGGCCTCGGAGATCCGGTCGTCGGCGCGGGTGGCCCCGCGCTCGGTGAGCGTGGACACGGCGACCTCGGCCACGACGTCGGCCACGGTCGCTGCGTCGGAGAGCACGGCGCCCGTGCAGGACATGTCGCCCACGGTGCGGTAGCGCACCGTGCGCCGCTCGACGTCCTCGGCCTCGGTGGGCATCGAGAACTCGCCCACGGCCCGCCACATCCCGTCCCGGCGGAAGACCTCCCGCTCGTGGGCGTAGTAGATGGGCGGCAGCTCGATGTTCTCGCGCTCGATGTAGCGCCAGATGTCGAGCTCGGTCCAGTTGCTGATGGGGAACGCCCGCACGTGCTGGCCGGCGGTGTGGCGGCCGTTGTAGAGGTTCCACAGCTCCGGGCGCTGGTTGCGGGGGTCCCACTGGCCGAACTCGTCGCGCAGGGACAGGATCCGCTCCTTCGCGCGGGCCTTGTCCTCGTCGCGGCGGCCGCCGCCGAACACGGCGTCGAACTTGTTCTCGACGATGGCGTCGAGCAGCGGGACGGTCTGGAGCGGGTTGCGGGTGCCGTCGGCGCGCTCGAGCAGCCGGCCGTCGTCGATGTAGTCCTGCACGCCGGCGACGACCAGGCGCACGCCCAGCCGCTCGACGGTGCGGTCCCGGAAGTCGAGGACCTCGGGGAAGTTGTGGCCGGTGTCCACGTGCAGCACCGGGAAGGGCACGCGCCCGGGCCAGAAGGCCTTGGCCGCGAGGTGGAGCATCACCACCGAGTCCTTGCCGCCGGAGAAGAGCATGGCCGGGCGGTCGAACTCCGCCACGACCTCGCGGATGATGTGGATGGACTCCGCCTCGAGCGCGTCGAGGCTGCTGTGCGTCGTCGTGTTCATGGTCCCGTCCGTCGTCGTGCTCGCTGCGCGGTCCGTCGTGGCGCTCACAGGTGGATCCCGCACTCGGTCTTGTTCTGTCCCGCCCAGCGGCCGGCGCGGGGGTCCTCGCCCGCGGCGACCGGGCGGGTGCAGGGGGCGCAGCCGATGGAGAGGTAGCCCTCCGACATGAGCGGGTTGACCGGCACGCCGTGGCTCTCGGAGTACTCCACGAGCTCGTCGAGGGTCCACCGCACCATGGGGTTGACCTTGATCAGCTTGTGGGTCTCGTCGAAGGAGACCATGGGGGCGTTGGTGCGGGTCCAGGACTCGTCGCGGCGCACGCCGGTGAACCAGACCTCGTAGCCGCTGAGGGCCTTCGCGAGGGGGTCCACCTTGCGGATGCCGCAGCACCGGGCGGGGTCGGTCGAGAAGAGGTCCTTGCCCAGCTGCGCGTCCTGCTCGGCCACGGTGAGCTCGGGCAGGACGTCGACCACGCTGATGTCCAGGACGTGGGCGACGGCGTCGCGGGTGCCCAGCGTCTCGGGGAAGTGGTAGCCGGTCTCGAGGAACAGCACGTCCACGCCGGGCAGCTGCTCGGCCACGAGGGCGGGCAGCACGGCGTCGGCCATCGAGCAGGCGACCGCGACCTTGCGCAGGTCGAAGTTCTCGGCGACCCAGCGGATCACCTCGGTGGTGGAGGCCTCGCCGTCGGCGGGCACCCGGCCCTCGTCGTCGAGCTCGGCGTGCATCGCGGCGGCGCCGGCGGCCGCGAGCTCGCGCAGCGCCTGCTCGTCGCGCAGCCCGCTCTCGGGGGCGGGGCCCGTCACGGCGTGCGACCCGGCGCGGGGTCCGGTGGGGGTGGCGGTCATGCGAGTTCACTCTCCTCGACCCGGCGGGTCCACTCGGCGAAGGTCTCGTTGTCGGTGCGCTGGGCCAGGAAGCGCCGGACCAGCCGTTCCACGTAGTCGGCCAGGTCGTCGGCGTAGACCTTCAGGCCGCGCACGGTGCGGCCCAGCTCGGCCTCGGCGCGGGTGTCGTCGGTGAGCCCGCCGCCCAGGTGGACCTGGTAGCCGGGCCTCTGCCCGCCGTCGTCCGTGGGCAGCAGCTGGCCCTTGAGCCCGATGTCCGCGGTCTGGATCCGGGCGCAGGAGTTGGGGCAGCCGTTGATGTGCAGCGAGATCGGCTGCGGCAGCTCCACGCCGTCGAGCCGGCGCTCGAGCTCGTCGATGGTGTCCGAGGCCGTCTGCTTGGTCTCGACGATCGCGAGCTTGCAGTACTCGATGCCCGTGCAGGCCACAGTGGAGCGGCGGAAGGCGGAGGGCCTCGCCTGCAGGTCCAGCGCCTCGAGGTCGGCGACGGCGTTCTCGACGTCGGCCTCCTCGATGTCCAGCAGCACGAGCTTCTGGTGCGGGGTGGTGCGCAGCCGGTCCGAGCCGTACTTCGCCATGACGTCGGCCAGGGCGAGCAGCTTCTGCCCGGAGACCCGGCCCACGCGCGGGGCGACGCCGATGTAGAAGCGGCCGTCCTTCTGCCGGTGCACGCCGACGTGGTCGCCGGGCGTCGCGGAGCGGGCGGGGGCGGGGCCGTCGGCGAGCTCGTAGCCGAGGTACTCGTCCTGGAGCACCGCGCGGAACTTCTCGGGGCCCCAGTCCTGGACGAGGAACTTCAGGCGGGCGCGGTTGCGCAGCCGCCGGTAGCCGTAGTCGCGGAAGATGCTCGTGACGCCCTTCCACACCTCGGGCACCTGCTCCTCGGTCACGAAGGCGCCCAGGCGCTTGCCGAGGAACGGCACCACGGACAGGGCGCCGCCGACCCACAGGTCGTAGCCGGGACCCAGCTCGGGGTGGACGACGCCCACGAAGGCGCAGTCGTTGATCTCGTGCACCACGTCCAGGGACGGGTGGCCGGTGATCGCGGTCTTGTACTTGCGCGGCAGGTTGGAGAACTCCGGGGAGCCGATGAACTCGCGCTTGATCTGCTCGATCACGGGGGTGGGGTCGATGATCTCGTCCGCGGCCACGCCGGCCAGCGGGGAGCCGAGGACCACGCGGGGCACGTCGCCGCAGGCCTCGACGGTGTCCAGCCCGGCGGCCTCGAGCCGGCGCCAGATCTCCGGGACGTCCTCGACGCGGATCCAGTGGTACTGGATGTTCTGCCGGTCCGTGACGTCGGCCGAGTCGCGGGCGAAGTCCGCGGAGATCTGCCCGAGGACCCGCAGCTGCTCACGGGTGAGGGCACCGCCGTCCAGGCGCACGCGCATCATGAAGTACTTGTCCTCGAGCTCGGCGTCGGACAGCGAGCCGGTCTTGCCGCCGTCGATGCCCGGCTTGCGCTGGGTGTAGAGGCCCCACCAGCGGAACCGGCCGTGGAGGTCGTTGGGGTCGATCGAGTCGAAGCCCTCCCGGGAGTAGATCTCCTCGATCCGGGCGCGCACGTTGAGCCCGTCGTCGGCCTGCTTGAAGACCTCGTTGGGGTTCAGCGGCTCCCGGCCGTCGACCTTCCACTGCCCCTCGGGCTTCGGCTTGCGGGCAGCACGGGGCGCGCGCGTCGTCTGAGTCATGCCTTCGATTGTTCGCCCGCTCCGCCCTCCCGTCACGCCGGGCGTCACAAACCGCCATGAAGGGTCATCCCCTGTCACGAGGATTGACACAGGGGCCGGACTGTGCATGCGCAGGCCCCTGCCGTCCGTGCGCCACGGGCGGCAGGGGCCTGCGCGGGAGGGCCCGGGCGGGCCCGCCGGACACGGGGTCAGGCGGTGGGCCGCGCCCCGGAGAGCTTGGCGGCGGCCTCGTCGACGTACTCGGCCTCGACGAGGACGTCGTAGGCGTCCGCCTCGAAGCCCTGGATGCTGCGGAAGTCGCGGCGCCCGCCGGTCGCGGCGTGGCCGATCAGGCCGAAGACCAGGCCCCAGACGGAGCCCAGGACGAGGCCCCACATGACCACGGTCAGCCAGTTGGAGACGGCGAACAGGCCCAGCAGCAGGCCGACGAACAGTCCCAGCCACGCCCCGGAGGCCACCCCGTAGAGGGCGGCCCTGCCGTTGGTCAGCCGGCCGGTGACCTGCTCGACGGAGCGCAGGCCGGTGCCGACCACGCGGACGTGCTCGACGGGGAACCCCGCGTCGGAGAGGGTGTCGACGATCCGCTGCGCCTCGTCGTAGGTGGTCACGGTGCGCAGGACCCGGTAGTTGCCGGAGGCGGTGGGAGGGATCGGGGAGGGCTGGCTCATGGGTGCATCACTCCTGTTGCTCTGCGGGGAGCCGCGCGGGTGCGTCGGACCCCCATGGTCCGTCGCCAGGCTTAACACGCCGTGACGCGGACGTGTTCCGGCCCGGAACATCTCCCGGGACATCTCCCGGGACGTTTCCCGGGGCGCCCCGCTCCGCGGGCGGTCGTACCCTGGAGACCCGCGCCACAGGCCGCGCCGACGGAAGGACACCCCATGGACATCGCCCAGCTCATCCTCGAGGACCACGCCGAGCAGCGCCGCCTGTTCGCCATGATCCAGGAGATCGGCCCCGGCCACCCGGACTCCCTCGTGGCCGTCTGGGGGCGGCTGCGGGACCTGCTGGACGCCCACGCGCAGGCCGAGGAGCAGTACTTCTACCCCGAGCTCCTGCGGAAGGGCCGGGGCGCCGCGGACGCGGACAGCGCCGAGGAGGAGACCGAGGACGCCATCGAGGACCACAACGCGATCCGCGACGCCGGCCGGATGGTCGACGAGCAGGAGCTCGCCAGCCCCTCCTGGTTCGCGGCCGTGGAGAAGCTCGACCAGGTCAACGGGGACCACATGGCCGAGGAGGAGCGGCAGGGCCTCGCGGACGTGCGGACGCACTTCACCCTCGAGGAGCGCCACGAGATGGCGGTGCGCTTCGCCGGCTTCATGAACCACCACCTGGAGGGCGTCGAGGTCGTCGACAAGGACCCCGACGAGTACGTCGAGTCCGGCGGGGACGTGGAGGCCAGCGCCGAGGAGTGACGCCCGGCCCCGTTACCGGGGGCCGCGGGGACGGTCGTACACTCGGGGGGGCCCGCCGTCGCGCCCGCCCTCCCTGTCGACCGTCCGAAGGACAGCCATGGCCTCCTCCACGCCCGTCTCCGTCGAGACCGACCGCTCCCGCCCGCCGCGCAACGGCCTCGACCGGTTCTTCCGGATCAGCGAGCGCGGCTCCTCCGTGCCCCGCGAGGTGCGCGGCGGCGTGGCCACGTTCATCGCGATGAGCTACATCGTGGTCCTGAACCCGCTCGTGCTCGGCTACGGCCCCGACGGCGACGGCAACGTCCTGGGCGCCGAGCGGGTCGCGGCCGTCACCGCGATGGTCGCCGGCGTCATGACCATCCTCATGGGCGTGGTGGCGAAGGCCCCCTTCGCCATCGCCACCGGCCTGGGCGTGAACGCGTTCCTCGCCGTGACGATCGCGACCAACCCCGGCCTCGGCTGGCCGGAGGTGATGGGCCTGGTCGTGTGGGCGGGCCTGATCATGTTCGTGCTCGTGCTCACCGGCTTCCGCACCGCCGTGTTCAACGCGGTGCCCGCCTCGCTGAAGACCGCGATCGTCGTGGGCATCGGCCTGTTCATCGCCCTGATCGGCTTCGTCAACGCCGGGTTCGTGCGCCGCATCCCCGACGCCGCCGGCACCACCGTCCCCGTCCAGCTCGGCAACGGGGGGACGCTGCTCGGCTGGCCGACGCTGACGTTCGTCGTCGGGCTCCTGGTGACCGTCGCGCTGATGGTGCGCAACGTGCGCGGCGCGATCCTCATCGCGGTGGTCCTCACCACGGTCCTCGCCCACGTCCTCGAGGCGTTCCTGCCGTCGGGGTCCTCCGTCGACAACCCCGCCGGCTGGTCCCTGGTCGTGCCGGCGGCCCCCGAGTCGCTGCTCGCCCTGCCGGACCTCTCCCTCGTCGGCTCCGCCGCCCCCCTCGCCGCCTTCCGCGACCTCGGCGTGCTCGCCGCGACGCTGCTCGTGTTCACGATCCTGCTGTCGATCTTCTTCGACGCGATGGGCACCATGGTGGGCCTGTCCCAGCAGGCCGGGCTCGTCGACCGGGACGGGAAGATCGAGAACGTGGACCGCGTCCTGCTCGTCGACGCCGCGGGCGCGATCGCCGGCGGCGCGGGCTCCGTGTCCTCGAACCAGATCTTCGTGGAGTCCTCCACCGGCATCGCCGACGGCGCCCGCACGGGCCTCGCGAACGTGGTCACCGGCGTGCTGTTCCTGCTGGCGATGTTCGTCACCCCGCTCGTCAACGTGGTGCCGTTCGAGGCGGTGGCCCCCGCCATGGTCGTGGTCGGGTTCCTCATGGCCAAGCAGGTCGTGCACATCGACTGGGAGGACTGGGGCGTGGCCGTGCCGTCCTTCCTGACCTTCGCCGTGATGCCCTTCACCTACTCGATCGCCGACGGCATCGGCGCGGGCTTCGTCTCCTACGTCTTCATCCGCCTGGTGCAGGGCCGCGGCCGGGACGTCCACCCCCTGATGTACGCCGTGGCGGCGGCCTTCGTGGTCTTCTTCGGCAAGGGCGTGGTCGAGGGCTGGCTGGCCTAGCGGGCCCGGGTGGGAGGATCGGGAGCATGATCGACGACGACGCCCGCTGCCCCTGCGGCACCGGCGAGACCTACGGGGCCTGCTGCGGCCGGTTCCACGGCGGGCGCTCCGCCGCGCCCACCGCCGAGCTGCTCATGCGCTCCCGCTTCAGCGCGTTCGCCGCCGGGGACGCCGAGCACCTGCTGGCCACCTGGCACCCGAGCACCCGCCGGGAGTCCCTGGAGCTGGACCCCTCGCTGCGCTGGTACCGGCTGGACGTCCACGGCGTCAGCCGCGGCGGCCCCTTCGACGACGAGGGCTGGGTGGACTTCACCGCCCACCACCGCGGCGCCCCCGGCAGCGGGACCAGGGGCGCGCAGCGGGAGAACTCCCGGTTCCTGCGCGAGGACGGCCGCTGGTTCTACGTGGACGGCGTGCTGGGCTGAGCCCCCGCCCCGGCGCCGCCGCCGGGGCTCGTCCCGGCGCCGGTCACAGCGGCGATCTCGGCCCGGGCCTCGGCGGCGGAGAGCCGCAGCACGCAGAACTCGTTGCCCTCGGGATCGGCCAGCACCACCCAGCTGACCTCGGGGCCCTGTCCCACGTCCGCGCGGCGGGCGCCGAGGGCCTCCAGGCGCGCGACCTCCGACGCCTGGTCGCCGTCGTCGGCGCGCAGGTCGAGGTGCAGCCGGTTCTTCACCGTCTTGGGCTCCGGGACGGGCACGAAGTCGATCACCGGCCAGGAGCCGTCGGCGGGGCCGATGGTGACGCCCTCCTCGTCCGCCTCGAGCACGGCGTACCCGAGAGCGGCGCTCCAGAAGCGGGCGAGCGCGGCGGGGTCGCGGGAGTCGACGACCACCGAGGACAGGATGCTGGTCATGCCCGTCAGCCTACGGAGCGGCGCCCGGTGGGCGCCAGACCCGGTCGCGGGCCGCGCCGGGCCGAGCGCCGCAGCAGCACCGGCAGGGCGGCCTGCAGGACCGGCCAGTACGAGCCCGGGAGCAGCCGGGCCAGCACGTCCGGCAGCACGGCGCTGGGGGCGATCAGCAGCCGGCCGCGGCGCCGCTCGACCGCCCGGAGGATCTCGGCCGCCGCCTTCTCCGGCGGATAGCTGAGCAGGGCCTCGAAGGCCGCCAGGCCCGCCTGCGCCTCCTCCTCCGGGACGGCCGCGGCGGTGCGGGACGACCGCGCGATCCGGGTCCGGACGCCCCCGGGGTGCACCACGGTGACGCCCACGCGGCCGGCCAGCTCGTGGCGCAGCCCCTCCGAGAAGCCGCGCAGCGCGAACTTGCTCGTGGCGTAGGCCACCTGGCCGGGCGGCGCGATGAGCCCGAAGAGGCTGGAGAGGTTGACCAGATGCCCGCCGGGGGACCTGAGCAGGGCGGGCAGCAGCAGCCGGGTGAGCGCCACCGGCGCCCGGAGGTTGACGTCCATGAGCCAGTCGAACTCGTCGGCGGTGACCTGCTCGAAGAGCCCGCCCAGGCCCACGCCGGCGTTGTTGACCAGCAGGTCGATCCGCGGGTGCTCGGCCAGGATCCCCTCCACGGCGCCGGGCAGCGCGTCGAGGTCGGCGAGGTCCACCACCACGGTGGACACGGCGACCCGGGGGTGCCCGTCGCGGATCGCGGCGGCGACGGCGGCGAGGCCTTCCGCGTCGCGGTCCAGCAGCACCAGGTGCGTGCCGCGGCCGGCCAGCGCGCAGGCCAGCTGCTCGCCGATGCCGGAGGCCGCGCCGGTGAGCACCGCCGTCGAGCCGGGGAAGCGGAAGGGTGCGGAAGTGGCCATGAGCTGCTCCTGAGGTCGGGGAGAGTGGATCCGGTGACGACGCGCCGACTCCAGTCTGCGGTGTCCCGGCGGCACGGCGCCCGACCGGCGGCACGACGCCGCCGGTGCGCGGCACTCCTCGCCGCGGAGGGCCCCGGGAGAGGACGGGCCGGCGGGGACGGGGCTGGCCCTCCGCGAGGGGGCGGGCTAGGGTCCCAAGCAGTCACCGTGCCCGCCCGCAGCAGGGCGGGTCTGCGCCCGCACCGGGGCCGCGGCGCCCTGTCCCGAGAGAGGTTCACGTGCTCATCGACACCTCGGCGGCTCCCCGCCCCTGGCTGCGCCCCGCTCTCGGCTGGGTGGGCGTCGTGCTGGTCGCGGTGAACCTGCGCGTCGGGTTCGTCACCGTCGGTCCGCTGCTCGAGGAGATCAGCCGCGACCTGGGCATCTCGGCCGGCCAGGCGGGGCTGCTGACCGGCCTGCCCCTGGCCATGTTCGCCCTGTTCTCCCCGGTGGCCCCCGCCGTCGCGGCCCGGACGGGCCTGGACCGGGCCCTGTGGCTGTCCCTGCTGCTGCTCGCGGCGGGGATCCTGGGCCGCTCCGCCCCGGTCGAGGGCGCGGTGTGGGCCGGCACCGCCGTCGTGGGGATCGGCATCGCCTTCCTCAACGTGCTGGTGCCCTCGCTGGTGAAGCGGGAGTTCCCGCTGCGGGTGAGCCAGGTGACCGGGGTGTACACCGCGGTCCAGGGCGCGGTGGCCGCGGCCGGATCCGCCCTGGTGGTCCCCATCGCCCACGCCGGTCCGGGCGGCTGGCGGCTCGCCCTGGTGGTGTGGGCGGCGCTCGCCGTGGTCGCGCTGGTGGTGCTCTCGCCCTGGGTGCGGCGCAGGGCCGCCCCTCCCGGACCGCACGACGAGGAGCCCCGCCCCGTCCGGTCCCCCTGGCGGTCGGCGCTGGGGTGGCAGGTGACCCTGTTCATGGGCCTGCAGTCCGTGGCGTTCTACGTCCTCATGGCCTGGCTGCCGAGCATCGAGCAGAGCCACGGCGTCTCCGCCACGGCCGCCGGCACCCACATGGCGCTGTTCCTGGTGGTCGGCATGACCGCGAGCCTGGCCACGGGCTCGCTGCTGGGCCGGTTCCGCGACCAGCGCCCCGTGGCCCTCGCGGGCAGCGTGCTGGCGCTCGTCACCTTCGCGGGCCTGGCCGCCGCGCCGGGCCTGATGCTGCTGTGGATCCTGCTGGGGGCCGTGGGCTGCGGGAGCCTCATCGTCGTCGCGCTGTCCCTGTTCAGCCTCCGCTCGGGCGACCACCGTCAGGCCGCCGCGCTCTCCGGCATGGCCCAGTCCGTGGGCTACGCCCTGGCCGCGGCCGGGCCCGCCGTCTTCGGCGCGCTCTACGACGCCGGCGGCCGCTGGGAGCTGCCGCTGGTCGTCACCGCCGGCCTGATGCTGGCGCTGTGCGGCTTCTCCCTGGGCGTGGGCCGGGACCGCGTCATCGGCCGGGCGCCGTGACGCCCCCCGGGCCGGCCGCCCGCACACCGCCCAGGTTCGTCGGCGATCCTGGAGCCATGTCCGACCACCTCTCCCCGTCCGGGGACGCCACCGCGCCGGAGCACCTCGACGTCGTCGTCGTGGGCGCCGGCCTGTCCGGGATCGGTGCGGCCTGCCGGCTGCGGGCCGAGCACCCCGGCCGCTCCTTCGCCCTCCTGGAGGCCCGCGACCGCCTCGGCGGGACCTGGGACCTCTTCCGCTACCCCGGTGTGCGCTCCGACTCGGACATGTTCACCCTGGGCTACTCGTTCAAGCCGTGGCGGGACCCGCAGTCCATCGCCGACGGGCCGTCCGTCCTGGCCTACATCCACGAGACGGCGCGGGAGTTCGGCGTCGACCGCCACGTGCACCTGCGCACCCGGGTGGTGTCCGCCGACTGGTCCTCCGCGGACGCCCGCTGGACGCTCGGCGTCGAGGAGCGCGCCGAGGACGGGTCGGTCCGCGGCCGGACGCTGACCTGCTCGTTCCTCTACGCGTGCGCCGGGTACTACGACCACGACCGGGGCCACGCCCCGGAGCTGCCGGGGATCGACTCGTTCCGCGGCCGCGTGGTGCACCCGCAGTTCTGGCCGGAGGACCTGGACTGGACGGACCGCCGCGTGGTGGTGGTCGGCAGCGGCGCCACCGCCGTGACCCTGGTGCCCGCCATGGCCGCCGGCGCCGCCCGCGTGACCATGCTGCAGCGCTCCCCCACCTGGGTCGCCGCCGTCCCCGGCCGGGACCGGCGGGCGGACGCGCTGCGCCGCGTCCTGCCCCCGGCGCTGGCGCACCGGGCGATCCGGGCGAAGAACATCCTGTTCAGCACGGCGTTCTTCCAGTTCTGCCGGCGCCGCCCCGCCGCCGCCCGCGCCCTCCTCACCCGCCGCGCGGCCCGGGCCCTGGGCTCGGCGGAGCTCGTCGCGGAGCACTTCACCCCGTCCTACGACCCGTGGGACCAGCGGCTGTGCGCCGTCCCGGACGCCGACCTCTTCACGGCGCTGAGGAAGGGGCGGGCGGAGGTCGTCACCGACACGATCGACACCTTCGTGCCCGAGGGGATCCGGCTCGGCAGCGGCCGGGTGCTCGAGGCCGACGTCGTGGTCACCGCCACGGGACTGAGGCTGCTGCCCCTCGGCGGGGTCGCGGTCTCGGTGGACGGGACGCCGGTGGAGCTGTCGGAGCAGTTCGTGTGGAACGGTGCGATGCTCACGGGCGTGCCGAACTTCGCGCTGTGCTTCGGCTACTCCAACGCGTCCTGGACGCTGCGGGCCGACCTCACGCACCGGCTGGTCTGCAAGGTGCTGCGGCACATGGACCGCCACGACGCCGTCGCCGTGGTGCCGAAGACCGCTCCCCGGATGGCCGGGCACCCGTTGCTGGAGCTCAGCTCCGGCTACGTCCTGCGCTCCATCGCCGCGTTCCCGCGCCAGGGCGACCGCCGGCCGTGGCGGGTGCGGCAGAACTACCTCCTGGACGCGGCGACTGTCCTGCACACCCCGCTGTCCCGCAGCCTCGACCTCGTCCCCCGCACCGCGCCGCGCCGCCGCACCGCGTCGTAGGAGGTCCGGGCACGACCGGGCCCGCCGGGCAGCGGGTCAGGGGTCCCGGCGCGGCGGCGTGCCGCCCGCGAAGGAGCGCGCCCATGCCTCGTCCTTGTACTGCGCCGGGACGGCCCCGCCGAGCAGCTGCCGGGTCAGGGCGGCGGCCTCGGGCGAGCCCTCCAGCGGCAGCGGGGCGTGGGAGGCGGCCAGCACGATGTTGCCGTAGCGGCGGCCCTTGAGCATCGCGGGGTCCGCCACGGCCGCGACGTGCTCGAACACCTCGGACAGCGCGGCGAGCTCGGCCCGTGCCCCGGCGAGGTCGCGGGTGTCGCCGCAGTTGAGCACGTACAGCCCGCCCGGGGCCAGGACCCGGTCGACGTGACGGGTGAACTCCACCGTGGTCAGCGGCTCGGGCGTGACGGCACCGGCGAAGACGTCCCGGACCACGACGTCCCGCGTGGCCGGGGTCAGGGACTCGGTGACCTCCCGCGCCTCCCCCACCCGGATCCGCAGCAGCGGGGCGCGCGGGAGCTCGAACCAGGTCCGGACCAGCTCGGCGAGCCGGCCGTCGAGCTCCACGACGACCTGCCGCGCCGCCGGGTACGCGTGCGCGACCCACCGGGCCAGGGAGCAGGCGCCGCCGCCGAGGTGCAGCACCCGCAGCCGGCCGGGGTCGAGGTGGGCGCCGACGTGGGTGTCCACGAGCGCGGCGATCCAGCGCATGTACTCGAAGTCCAGCCGCTCGGGGTGCTCGGGGTCCACGTGGGACGACGGGACGCCGTTGACGTGCAGCACCCAGGAACCGGGGGCGTACTCGTCCGGCACGAGCTCGGCGGTGCCGGTGGAGATCTCGAAGCGCCCGGCGGAGGGACCGGCGGACGGGCCGGGCGCGGCGGGCTCGGCCCCGCGCGGCGGACGGCGGGAGCGCCGGCTCACGCGGTGCCCCCGGCGGCCCCGCCGGCTGCGGCACGCACCATCCGGTGCATGTGCTGTCCCGCCCACGGCCCGCCGGCGGGGAATGACTCGGCGAGGGGGCGGAAGCCGTGCTTGGCGTAGAACCGCTCGGCGCGGGCGTTGCCGTCCATGATCCACAGGTACGCGTCCGCGGGGCCGATGGCGGCCTCCAGCAGGACGGCGCCCAGACCCGTGCCGTGGGTGCGGGCCAGGGTGTAGAGCTGGAACAGCTGCAGCGGGAGGACCGGCGCGGGCACCCCTGCGCGCTCCTCCCAGGCGGCAGGGGCCGGTCCCGCCGCGACCAGCCCGAGGGCGGTCCCGTCGTCGTCGACCGCCAGGAGCGTGCGCACCGCCGGGTCGGCGAGGAGGGCACGGTCGTAGCCGGCCGTGCGGTCCCCCGCGGCGCGCTGCCGGTCCGCGAAGGCGTCGCCGAAGATGGGCCGGTAGGCCTCGTCGAGGCAGCGCAGGTGCAGGGCGGACCACGCGGGCGCGTCGGAGTCGTCCGCGGGCAGGATCCGGACCGCGGCGGGGGCAACGCTCAGGACCCGGTCGCCTGCCGCCGGATCGCGGCCTCGAGCCGCTCGACCTTGCCCGTGATCTCGCCGGTGTGGCCCGGGCGGATGTCGGCCTTCAGGACGAGGGAGACGCGCGGGCCGAAGGCGCCCACGGCCTCGGTGGCGCGCTTGACGACGTCCATGACCTCGTCCCACTCGCCCTCGATCGTGGTGAACATGGCGTCGGTCTCGTGGGGCAGCCCGGACTCGCGGACCACGCGCACGGCGGCGGCGACGGCGTCGTGGACGGAGCCGCTCGGGTTGTCGCCACCGGACGGGGAGACGGAGAAAGCAACCAGCATGCCCCCAGTCTCCCACCCCGGCCGGTCGTGCGACACCCCGGGCACGACGCCCGCCCCGCCGCCACGGGAAACCGTGGCGGCGGGGCCGGACGCGGGCTCAGCGGCTCACTTGGCGGAGAGCTGCTCCAGGACGGCGTCCTTGGAGGGGTCCTTCGCGCCCTGGTTCCAGGGCATCTTCGACAGGACGCCGGCCATGGCGCAGGTGTTGGACAGCGCGGAGTACGCGAGGCCGCCGCCGACGCCCGCGGCGACCGCGCGCAGCTTCGGGGAGACGAACTGGCCTCCCACGACGCTCGCCAGCACCAGGGAGCCGGCGACCATGCGGACCTGGCGGTCCATGGCCCACGTGGAGCCGCCGCGCACGACCGCGCCACCGGCCTTCTCGTACTCGTCCACGGTGCCGTCGACGACGTAGGTGTTCTCGGTGCCCACGGCGGAGAGGATCTCCTGGGCGCGGGAGGCCCGGGCGCCGGAGCGGCAGATCAGGGCGACCTTGCCGCCGAGCGCCGCGGCGATGTCCCGGGCGTGGTCGGCCACGAGGTCGACGGGGACGTTGTAGGCGCCGTCGATGTGCTCGGCCGCGTACTCGGCGGCGGAGCGCACGTCGAGGACGGCGACCTCCTCGCCGGACTCGATCCAGGACTTCAGCTCAGCGGGGGAGACCTTGGAGGTCATGGGGCAGTTCCTTTCGTCACGAAGCGTGTGACACCAGTGTGCACCATACCCCCAGGGGTATGCAAGATCCCCCGGGGGGTATAGAATGTTCTCAGCCGACCCACTCACCCAGGAGCTCCCGATGCAACTCGACCCCCAGGACCTCACCGCCACCATCAACCGCCTCAAGCGGGCCCAGGGCCAGCTCGGCGCCGTCATCCGGATGCTCGAGGAGAGCCGCGAGTGCAAGGACGTGGTGACCCAGCTCTCCGCCGTGTCCCGCGCCCTGGACAAGGCCGGCTTCAGCATCATCGCCACGGGCCTCGACCAGTGCCTGCGCTCCGAGAACCCGGCCCTCGACAAGGCCGAGCTGGAGAAGATGTTCCTCTCCCTGGCCTGATCGGCCCGGACCGGCCGGCCCGGGCCGATCCTCCTGCCCCGGTCAACGGTCCGGGCGGCGGCCTGATTCCCGGCCCGCCCGGGCCTCCGGAGGGCGGCCATACACTGGGGACGAGCATCCCAGCCCCGAGCCGCCCCGGAGGACGCCCCACCATGACCCAAGGCATCTACGTCAGCGCGATGACGCCGCAGTCCGGGAAGTCCCTGGTGGCTCTCGGGCTGGCCGACTCGCTGTTCCGCAAGACCGACCGCCTGGGCTACTTCCGCCCCGTCCACCTGGGCGAGAGCCCGGCGGACGACCCCATGGTGCAGCTGATGAAGCGCAACTTCGGGCTCAAGGACGAGCGCTGCCGCGGCGGCCTCCCGCTCGCCCGGACCCGGCAGCTGCTGGCCGCCGGGGACCACGACGAGCTCGACGCGATGGCCGTGACCGTCTACTCCGAGATGGCCCGGCACTGCGACGTGATCGTGGTGGACGGCACCGACCTGCTGGCGCACAACGCCGCCACCGCCGAGTTCGACATGAACGCCCGGATGGCCAACAACCTGGGCGCCTCCGTCCTGGCGGTGATCGGCGCCGACGAGTCCGAGAGCCCCGAGGACGTCCTCAACGCGATCGAGGTCACCCGCGCCGAGCTCCACCAGGCCCGGTGCGACATCTTCGCCGTCATCGTGAACCGGGCCCGGCCCGACTGGGTCGAGCGGATCGAGCACAACGCCGCCCGGGGCGTGCGCGGGCTTCCCGTCTACGTCATCGCCGAGAACGCGGCGGTGGCGGCCCCCACCGTGGCGGAGCTGCGGGACCGGCACGGGTTCGGCAGCGGCCCGGCCCAGGTCTCCATGGACCGCGACGTCAAGGGCGTGAAGGTCGCCGCGATGACGGTGGGCCACTACCTGGACCAGCTGGCCGACGGCGACTTCGTCATCACGCCGGGCGACCGCGCGGACATCGTCGTCGCCTCCCTGGCCTCCGCGCTCTCCCCCTCCCTGCCCGTCCCCTCGGGGATGCTGCTGACGGGGGGCTTCGCCACCGAGGGCCGGATCCAGGACCTCACCGCCGCGGCGCCCTTCCCGGTGCTGACCACGGAGCTGGACACCTACCACGCCGCCCGCGCCGTCTCCCGCTCCCGCGGCACCCTCTCCGGCGCCCACCCGCGCAAGGTCGCCGCCGCCCTGGGCGAGTGGGCCCGGCGCGTGGACGGCGAGGAGCTCGTGAGCCGCCTCGACCTGCCGCGGCCCGTGAAGCGCACCCCGCTGCGCTTCCTGCACGAGCTGGTCGAGACCGCCCGGGCGGACCGGAAGAACATCGTCCTGCCCGAGGGCGAGGACCCCCGCATCCTGCGCGCCGCCGAGATGATCCACCGCCGCAACTTCTGCGACCTCACGATCCTGGGCGACCCCGAGAGGATCGCCCAGCTGTGCCAGACCGAGGGCATCAACCTCGAGTTCGACGACGAGGGCCTGACGCTCATCGACTTCGAGCACGACGAGGCGCTGCGCAACAAGTACGCCGACGAGTACGTGCGGCTGCGCGCGCACAAGGGCGTGCAGAAGGAGACGGCCCTGGAGCGGATGCTGGACGGCTCCTACTTCGGGACCATGATGGTGCAGATGGGCGACGTGGACGGCATGGTCTCCGGCGCGGCCCACACGACGGCCAACACGATCCGCCCGGCCCTCGAGTTCGTGAAGACCGCCGAGGGCGTGAAGATCGTCTCCTCCGTCTTCTTCATGCTCCTGGAGGACCGGGTGCTCGTCTACGGCGACTGCGCCGTGAACCCGAACCCGGACGAGCAGCAGCTGGCGGACATCGCGCTCGCCTCCGCCCGCACCGCCCGCCAGTTCGGCGTGGAGCCCAAGGTGGCCATGCTCTCCTACTCGACCGGCGTCTCCGGCACCGGCGAGGACGTGGACAAGGTGCGCGCCGCCACCGAGATCGTGAAGAGCATGCGCCCGGACTTCGAGGTCGAGGGCCCCATCCAGTACGACGCCGCCGTGGACGCCTCGATCGCCGCGTCCAAGCTGCCCGGCTCCGCCGTGGCCGGGCAGGCCACCGTGTTCGTCTTCCCGGACCTGAACACCGGCAACAACACCTACAAGGCGGTCCAGCAGTCGGCCGGCGCCGTGGCCGTGGGCCCGGTCCTGCAGGGCCTGCGCAAGCCCGTCAACGACCTCTCCCGCGGCTGCACCGTCGACGACATCGTCAACACCGTCGCGATCACCGCGATCCAGGCCCAGAGCATGTAGCCCGCGCCCCTGCCCGCCCCCGCCCCCTTCGTCCCAGGAGTTCCCGCCCATGCTCGTGCTCGTCGTCAACTGCGGCTCGTCCTCGCTCAAGTACCAGGTCCGCGAGGTGGTCCCCGCCCCGGCCGGCGGGACCGGCGGGGAGGTGCTGACGTCCGGGCTGATCGAGAACATCGGCGGGCCCGCGATCCGGGACCACACCCAGGCCCTCGAACTGCTCGCCGGGCGGCTCGGGGACGAGCTGGGCGGCCGCACGATCGACGCCGCGGGCCACCGCGTGGTGCACGGCGGCGAGCGGTTCTCCGCCCCGGTGCTCGTCGACAACGAGATCATCCGCGCCATCGACCGCCTCGCGCCGCTGGCGCCGCTGCACAACCCCGCCCACGTGCTGGGGCTGCGGGCCGTGCAGAAGAAGTGGCCGAGCCTCCCGCAGGTGTGCGTGTTCGACACCGCGTTCCACCGGACCATGCCCGAGCACGCCTGGCGCTACGCCATCCCCGAGGACATGTACGTCCGCTACGGGATGCGCCGCTACGGCTTCCACGGCACCTCCCACGACTACGTGACCGGCCGGGCGGCGCAGTTCCTGGGCGTCCCGCGCGAGCAGTTCGACGGCGTCGTCGCGCACCTCGGCAACGGCGCGTCCGTCACCGCCATCAAGGGGGGCCGCTCCTACGACACGTCGATGGGCTACACCCCGCTGGCCGGCCTCGTGATGGGCACCCGCTCCGGCGACCTCGACCCCTCCGTGGTCACGGCCATCATGCGCCGGGACCCCTCGATGACCCCCGAGAAGCTGGACGCGATGCTCAACAAGGAGTCGGGGCTCAAGGCGATCGCCGGCGACCACGACATGCGCACCGTGCAGGAGGCCGCGGACGGCGGCGACGAGCGCGCCGAGCTGGCCCTGGAGATGACGGCCTACCGCCTGGCGAAGTACGTCGGCGGCTACCACGTGGCCGTGGGCGGCGCCCGCGCCCTCGCGTTCACCGCGGGCATCGGCGAGAACGCCGCGCCCTTCCGCCGCCGCGTGTGCGACCGGCTGGGCGCGCTCGGGGTCCGGGTCGACGACGACGCCAACGCCGTCCGGTCGCAGGAGGTGCGCCGCATCTCGGCGCCGGGATCCGCCCTGGAGGTGCTCGTGGTGCCGACCGACGAGGAGCGGGCGATCGCCGAGGCCACGGCGGCCCTCGTGGAACGGCACGGCGGCCGCCCCGCGCGCTGACCGCCGCGTCCCGGCCGCGGGTCAGCCGGTGTTCCGCAGGCCGGCGGCCACCCCGTTGATGGTGATCAGCATGGCCCGCTGCAGCTGCTCGTCGGGCTCCCCGCCCGCCTCCCGGATCCGGCGCAGCAGCTCGACCTGCAGGTAGGAGATGGGGTCGAGGTACTGGTCGCGGACGGCCAGGGTCTGCTTCAGGCTCGGGTTGTCGTCCAGCAGCCGCTCCTGGCCGGTGAGCCGGGCCAGCTCGTCGAGGGTGAGCTCGTACTCCTCGCGGATCGTGTCGAAGAGGTGCTGCAGCCGCTCCGGGACCAGCGCCCGGACGTAGTGGGCGGCGATCTCCAGGTCGGTCTTCGCCAGCGTCATCTCCACGTTGGAGACCACGGAGCGGAAGAAGTGCCAGCGCTCCAGCATGTCGCGCAGGTCCTGCTCCCGGCCCGCCTCCCGGGCGGCCCGCAGGCCGGAGCCCACGCCGAACCAGCCGGGCACGATCTGCCGGGACTGCGTCCACCCGAAGACCCACGGGATGGCCCGCAGGCCGGAGAGCCCCTTCTCCGAGGACGGGCGCTTGGACGGGCGCGAGCCGATGTTCAGCGCGCCCAGCTGCTCCACGGGGGTGGCGGCCACGAAGTACTCGGGCAGGTCGGGGTCCTCGACGAGGCCGCAGTACGCCGCGTAGGCGGCGTCGCTGGCGACGTCCATGACCTCGCCCCAGCGGGCCAGCTCCTCCTCCGTGGAGCGCGGGTCCCGGTGCAGGGCGGTGGCCTGCAGCACCGCGGCCAGGGACAGCTCGAGGTTCTCGCGGGCCAGCGCGGGCAGGGAGTACTTGTCGCTGATCACCTCGCCCTGCTCGGTGAACCTGATCTCCCCGGCCAGGACCCCGCTGGGCTGGGCGAGGATCGCGTCGTGGGTGGGACCGCCGCCGCGGCCCACCGATCCCCCACGGCCGTGGAACAGCCGCAGCCGCACCCCGTGGCGGGCGGCGACGTCGCGCAGCCGCCGCTCCGTCCGGTGGATCTCCCACCGGCTGGTCAGCACCCCGGACTCCTTGTTGGAGTCCGAGTAGCCGAGCATGACCTCCTGGAGGTCGCCGCGCGCCCGCACGACCTCGCGGTAGACGGGGTCGGAGAGCAGCTCGTCGATCACCTCCGCGGAGCGGCGCAGCTCGTGCACGGTCTCCAGCAGGGGCGCGAAGCCGATCGTCGCGCGCGCCTCCTCGCCCGTGACGTCCACCAGGCCGGCCTCGCGGGCCAGGAGCACGGGGGCGAGGATGTCGTCCGCACCCCGCGTCATCGACACGATGTAGGTCTCCACGACCTCCTCGCCGTAGGTCTCCTGCGCCCGGGCGATCTCACGGAAGACCGCGAACGTCCGGTCGGCGTCCCCGTCCAGCTGCACGGCGCCGGTCGCCAGCCCGGGAGGGGCCATGGGGCGGCGGCCGGCCAGCTCCGCAGAGAGCACGCGGGTGCGGGCGTCGCGGGCGAGGTCCGCGTAGGAGCCCTCCCGCTCCCCCAGCCGGTCGATCAGCTGCCCCACGGCCTCGTGGTGGGCGTCGGCGTGCTCGCGGACGTCCAGGGTGGCCAGACCCAGCCCGAAGCCGGCGATGGTGCGGGTCGCGGCCGCGAGCGAGCCGTCGGCGGCGAGCCCGCCCCCGTGCTCCCGCAGGGAGCGGGCCACCACGTCGAGGTCGGCCACGAGCTCGCTCGTGCGGAGGTAGTCGCGGCCGGGCTCGTGCGCGGTCTCCTCGGTGATCCGGCGGCGGGTGTTGAGCAGCTTCGCCTTGATGCACGTGAGCTTCAGCCGGTACGGCTCCTGCGCGTTGAGCTCCAGGACCCGCGGGTCCAGGCCTGGCAGGTGCGCCACGTCCTCGGCCACGGAGTCCAGCAGCTCCTGCTCCACGGCCACGATGGCGGTCGAGGAGGACAGCCGGGAGACCAGCAGGTCGAGGAACCCGAGGGCGACGTCGACGGCGGCCTCCCCCTGCAGCCGCAGCACCTGCCGGGTCATCTCGGGCGTGACGTTGGGATTGCCGTCCCGGTCCCCGCCGATCCAGGAGCCGAAGCGCAGGGGCGGGGCGCCCGCCGGCAGGTGGACCTCGTGCTGCGCCAGCAGGTCCTCCATGTCGGTGAGCAGCACCGGCATGGTCTCGGTGAGCACCTCCCGCAGGTAGTACAGGGCGTTGCGGGCCTCGTCCAGCGGCGTGGGGCGGTTCTGCCGCAGCTCGTCCGTCTGCCACAGCAGGTCGATCAGCTCTGCGAGCCGCTGGTCCTGGCGACGGCGCGCGGCCGTGTCCGCCGGGGTCTCCTGCGCGAGGATGTCGGAGAGGTGGCGGATCTTGGTCAGCACGGACCTCCGCGACGCCTCGGTGGGGTGGGCCGTGAACACCGGCCGGACGTCCAGCCGGTCCACGGCCTCCCGCAGCGCCTCCGTGCCGGCCTCCTCCACGACGTGGGCCACCGCCTCCTCGAGCCAGCCCTCCTTCTCGGGGCGGCGGGCCAGCACGCGCACGCGGTGCACCTGCTCGGCCGCGTTGGCCAGGTGGAAGTAGTGGGCGAAGGCCCGCACCAGGTCGGTCGCCTGCTCGAGCGGCAGGGAGCCGAGCAGCTCGCGGACGCGGCGGGCGTCGTCGTCGTCCCCGGAGGTCTTGGCCTCCTTGGTGAGCAGGCGCACCTGCTCGACCAGCTCCAGCAGCTCCGGGCCGCGCTGGCGGGCCAGGGTCTCGCCGAGCAGGGTGCTGATCCGGCGGACGTCCGCGCGCAGCGGCGCGTCGATGACTCCGGCGGTGCTGGGGGTGGGGCGGGCAGAGCGGTCGTGCGGCGTCATGGTCGATCCCCTGACTCTGAAGTCGTACGGAGGGCGCGCACGACCGACGGCCGGGCGCCCCGTCGGTCCTGTGTGCCACAACACTACCCGGCCCCGCGATCGCCGGGCAGGCCCGTCCCCACTGTGGCGTCACCCCGTGCCGACACGACCCAGGAGCGGTAGGTTCGGCGGCAGGACTCCGTACCGTGCTCGCACCAGGAGGCACCAGCGATGACCCAGAACCCCGACGGCTCCCCGGACCCCGGGCGTCCCGGTCCCGGGCAGCCCCCGCGCCACCCGGGCGCGGGCGGACCGCCGCCGTGGCCCGGCACTCCGGGCGGCATGACGGTCCCGCCCCGCCCCCCGATGACCGTTCAGCTGCGGCTGCTGCTCAGGCTGACGCTCGTCTCCCTCGGGCTGAGCGTCCTCAACAGCGTGATCGAGGTCTTCGCGGCGCCCACCACGATCCCGGGGCTGGACGGCTTCGGCCAGGTGCCCGGTCTCCAGGACACCGGCCTGGCCCTGGTCGCCACGCTCTTCGGCGTGCTGCTCACGGCCGGGCTCTACGCGCTCGTGTACTTCCCGCTGCGGGAGCAGCGGCAGTGGGGCTGGGTGCTGGGCCTCGTGTTCTGCTCGCTGGCCGTGCTCGGTGACGCGTTCAGCCTGATCGTCTACCTCCTGGGCGGCAGCCTGCTGGTCGGGCTGAGCACCCTGCTGCTCGTGGCGGTCAACGTCCTCTGGCTCGTGGTGGCGAGCAAGCCGGGAGTCCGCGCCGCGCTGCGCTGACCGTCCGGCCCGCAGCACGGTCCGGGGACCCGAGGAGCGCGCCTCGGGGTGTCCCCGCCCGGGTGGACGTCCGCCCGCGCCCGCCGGCTGTTGCGGCGTCGCATGACGGACCGCCGATCGGGGCCCGTCCTCCGGCCAGGCCTTTCCCACCTGCGGCGACGTGACGCCGCAGGCCTCGGGTGGGCGCTCCCGGGCGGAACCCTGGCGCGGGGCAGGACGATGTTGGTAGTCCTTGGGACGGAAGCACGTATTTGCTTTCGCATTCCCCCAAGGAGATCCTATGACCCCCAAGAACGTGTACACCGCCGCGGCCCTGGCGGCTCTGCTGATGGGCGGCGCCCTTCCCGCCGCCCACGCCGTGGACGCGGAGCAGACCGCTCCCGAGTCCGTCACCACGAAGGCCAAGCCCACCAAGAGCCCCACCCCGGATCCGACCGACGAGCCCACGGACGACCCGACCGACGAGCCCACCGAGGACCCGACCGACGACCCGACCGACGAGCCCACCGACGAGCCCGTCCAGTTCACGGACGTCCCCGAGGGCCTGCAGTTCCGGGCCGAGATCCTGTGGCTCGCCGAGAACGGCATCGCCAAGGGCTGGACCGCCGACGACGGGACCAGCACCTACCGCCCGTTCAACTCGGTGAACCGTGACGCGATGGCGGCCTTCGTCTACCGCCTGGCCGGCTCCCCCGAGTACACCGCGCCGGAGGAGTCCCCGTTCGAGGACATCCACCCCGGCGACCAGCACTACGAGGCCGTCGCCTGGCTGTCCGATCAGAAGATCGCCAACGGCTGGACCGCCGACGACGGGACCCGCACCTACCGCCCGCTGCAGCCGATCAACCGCGACGCCATGGCGGCGTTCCTCTACCGCCTCGCCGGCTCCCCGGAGTTCGCGGCTCCCGAGACCTCCCCCTTCGCCGACATCAACTTCGGTGAGCAGCACTACGAGGAGGTGGCGTGGCTCGCGCACACCGGCATCTCCACCGGCTGGCCGGAGGACAAGACGTTCCGTCCCCTCCAGCCCGTGAAGCGCGACGCGATGGCCGCGTTCCTCTACCGCTTCGACGACAAGGGCTTCACCGTCGTCGACGGCACGGACGAGCCGACCGAGGAACCGACGGAGGAGCCCACCGAGGACCCCACGGACGAGCCCACGGAGGACCCGACCGACGAGCCCACCGAGGACCCCACGGACGAGCCCACCGAGGACCCGACCGACGAGCCCACGGACGACCCGGCCGATGAGGGCACCGAGACCCCGTAGCACCCGGCCCGCGCACGCCGCAGGGGCGGTGCCGGCGGAGGACCCGTGGATCCTCGGCCGGCACCGCCCCTGCGGCGTGTGTTCGCCCGCTACGCCCCGGCGGGAGCGGAGGACGCCGTGATCGGCGGCTCGGCGGACCACGGGAAGACGATCCACTCGTCGGTGGCCTTCCACATGAAGTCCGGCTCGACGACGGAGCGGGGCTTGCTGTAGATCACCGCGGACTTCGCCTCGGCGCCGAACTCGCGCAGCAGCTCGAGCACCAGGGCCAGGGTGCGCCCGGAGTCGGCGACGTCGTCGACCACGAGGAGCTTCTGGCCCGCGATGGACTCGGTGTCCAGCATGGGGGCGAGGAGCACGGGGTCCGGCAGGGTCTGGTGGACGTCGGTGTAGAACTCGACGTTGATCGCGTCGGAGAGCTTGACCCCCATCGCGTAGGACAGCGCGCCGGCGGGCAGGAGGCCGCCGCGGGCCACCGCGATGATGATGTCCGGCACGAAGCCGCTCTCGACGACGGTCCGGGCCAGCTCCTGGGTCGCTTCGCCGAAGCCCTCCCAGGTCAGGATCTCCTTGCCCTCCAGCTCGAGGGCGTCCGCGTGGTAAGCCATGCGCCTCAGGCTACCCGAGCCGTCCTGCGGGGTGAGCCCGTAGTCTGGGGAGGCAGCAAGCGCACCGACCGGACCGCTCATCCGCCCGCGCCGAGGAGGGCCCCATGAACCAGCACCGCTCCCAGGGCCGGACGGCCCTGCTCGTCGTCGACATGCAGAACTCCTACTTCGAGTTCCCCGAGCTCGAGGAGCAGCGGGAGTCCGTGACGGGGAAGGTCAACGAGCTGATCCGCGCCGCCCGCGCCGGGGACTGCCCGATCGTGCTGATCCGCACCCAGCACGAGCGGGACCGCTCCACGTGGACCGTGAACATGCACGACGACGGCGAGGGCTTCGCCTTCCCCGGCACCGAGCAGGCGGAGTACGTGGCCGGCCTCGACACCGAGGGCGGCGTGGGGCTCGTGAAGACCCGCGACAGCGCGTTCTTCGACACGGACCTGGCGGCCCGGCTCCGCAACCTGGGCGTGACGCACGTGATGCTCTGCGGGATCTCGACGCACAGCTGCGTGTCCCAGACCGCCGTCGACGCGTTCGCGCACAACTTCCGCGCCGCCGTGGCCCGGGACTCCGTGGCCTCCGAGAACCCGGAGCTGTCCCGCGCCCTGCTCGCGTTCCTGGCGGACGAGATGCGCCAGGAGATCCTGGACCAGGCCGACGCCGTGGCCCGGCTCCGCGGCTGAGCCGGGCCACGGGGCACCGGCTCAGCCGGCGGTGGCGTCCTCCGGGAGGTCCGCGGTCATGTCGTCCACGTAGCGGCGCACCTCGGTGCCGAACAGCTCGATGCTGCGCGTCATCCGGGCGTGGTCCAGGGTGCCCACCGCGTACTTCAGGTCGAAGCGGGAGGCGCCCAGCGTCGTCGCCGACGCCACGATCTTGCGCGCGACCGTCTCGGGGGAGCCCACGAAGTAGGCGCCCTCCGGCCCGCACATGGCGTCGAACTCCGAACGGCTCAGCCGGCCCCAGCCCCGCTCCCGGCCGATCCTGGCGTGGGTGTAGGCCTGGTGCGGGAAGAACTCCTCGCGGGCCTGCTCGTCGGTCTCGGCCACGTAGCCCGGGGAGTGGAAGGCCACCGGCTGCGGCTCCTTGCCGAAGTGCGCGAGGGCCTCGCGGTAGTAGTCGGCGAACGGCCCGAAGGCGGCGGGCCGGCCGCCGATGATCGCGAAGATCACGGGCAGCCCGTAGTGGGCGGCGCGCACCACCGAGTTCGGGGAGCCCCCCACGGCGATCCACGTGCGCAGCGCCCCGGACTCGGTCTTGGGGTAGACCTCGAGGTCCTTGATCGGGGCGCGCAGCCTGCCGGACCAGTTGACGACGCCCTCGGTGCGCAGCTGGTCGAACAGCTGGAGCTTCTCCTCGAACAGCGCCTCGTACTCGTCGAGCGGGTAGCCGAAGAGCGGGAAGGACTCCGTGAAGGAGCCGCGGCCCAGGATGACGTCGGCCCGCCCGCCCGAGAGGGCGTCGACCGTGGCGAACCGCTGGTAGACGCGCACCGGGTCGTCGGAGCTGAGCACGGTGACGGCCGAGCCGAGGCGGATCCGCTCCGTGACGGTCGCGATGCCGCCCAGGACGGTCTCCGGGGAGGAGACCGCGAAGTCCTCGCGGTGGTGCTCGCCGATCCCGAAGAAGTCCAGGCCCACCTGGTCGGCCAGCACGGCCTCCTGCACGATGTTGCGGATCACCTGCGCCCCGCTGAGCATCTGCCCGTCGGGGCCGGGGTAGATGTCGCCGAAGGTGTTGAGGCCGAGCTGGATGGTCATGGAGCGCTCCTGGTCGCGATTTTGTTGACTTATCCATAAAAGCTGCCGGTGCGCCTCCTTATTCCGGGTCAGCGGATGAGCCACTCCCAGGCGGTGTGCTTCTCGGGCCCGGGGACGCCGCTGACGATCCACGCGATGTCGTCCGTGGAGAGGGGGAACGGCGCCCGGGCCTGCCCGTCCGGCGCCGGCTCGAGCTCGTCGCCGTGGTCGAGGCTCCACAGCTCGGCGAACACCTGCGTCGGCCCGCGCAGGGCCAGCAGGCGCTCGCGGACGTCCTCGGCGAGCTCGGCCAGGTGGTCCTGGAGGAACCCGGAGACCTCCGCCGCGAACCCCTCCGGGTCCGCCTCGGCCTCCTGCGGGTCGATCTCCCACGTCCCCCGCACGACCGCCAGGGCCTCGTCGTCCCCGAGCGGGGCGCCGTCGGGGCGGGGGTCGGGGACCTCGTCCTCGTGCGTGTCGCCCGCGGCGACGGCCAGGAACCGCCGCTGGAGCTCGAGCAGCGCCGCCACGGTCGTCAGGTCCCGCACCCGCTGGTCCGGCCCGGCGGCGAGGTCCCCGCCGCCGGCACCGGCGTCCGCGTCGTCGTCCTCCGCCCCGGGGGCGGGGACGACTACGCCCTCCCAGGCGTGGCGCGCCCAGGCCCAGGTGCGGTCCTGGTCCACGGACCGGATCGAGGACGGGCGCCAGCCCGCGGTGGCGGCGCGCCACCGGGCGTCCAGGGCGGGACTGCCGGGGGCGGCGTCGGACGGGCTGGGGCGTTCGGCGGGGGCGTGGCTGAACACGGTCTCCTCCTGGGTCCGGCGGGACGGTCCGGGGACCGCTGTCTGGTCCCAGCGTAGGGCGCAGCCGGCGCCGGCCGGCACCGGCGCCGTGGTCCCGGCCGGAGCGGCGCTCAGGTCGCCGCCGGCTGCGCGGGCGCCCCCACGGGCTGCGTGGTCGCGATGAGGTGCCGCACCACGGTCTCGGCGTCCGCCGACGGGTTGCCGAACCGGTGCATGGTGACGGAGACCGCCTGCTCCGCGAGCATCGGCAGCATCTCCACGCGGGAGGCGCCCACGACCGGCCCGGCCAGCAGGGCGATCTCCGGTCGTTCGGCCAGCGCCTCGGCCAGCCCGGGGGCGGTGCCGACCACCCGGATCCGCCCCGCGCCGCTGGGATCCGCCCAGTCCGCCGCGACCCGGGCGAACGCCGCGTCGGAGCACGGGTCCAGGACGGAGCGGAACAGTTCGCGGACCTCCCCGGGCAGATCGGTGGCGGGGACCAGGACCACCCGCGAGCCCGAGCGCACCGCCGCCAGGCCCACGCGGACGACGTCCGTGAGGGGGGCGTCCTCGGCGGCGCGCACGACGACGTCGCGCGGGCGGTAGCGGAACACGTTCGCCTCGTGCTCGAGGCCGGTGAGGTCGTGGGCGCGGCCGAACTCCTGCTCCCACCACGCCTGGTCCTGCTGGGCGCAGGCCGTGAGCCAGTCGTGGTCGGGCTCCGGGACCAGGGGGCGCAGCTCCTCGAGCCGCTGGAGGATCTCGTCGGTGGGACGGGCGCCGGTGCCGGCGCGCTCGTCGAAGGGCGCCTTCTCCCACGTGCCGAGCTGCGCGAGGTAGTTGGGGCCGCCGGCCTTGGCGCCGAGCCCCACGGAGGACTTCTTCCACCCGCCGAACGGCTGGCGCTGGACGATCGCGCCGGTGATGCCGCGGTTGACGTAGAGGTTGCCGGCCTGCACGAGGTCCACCCAGGCGCTGATCTCCTCGGGGTCGAGGGAGTGCAGCCCCGCGGTGAGCCCGTAGTCCACGGCGTTCTGCAGCGCGAGGGCCTCGGGCAGGTCCCGGGCGGCCATCAGCCCCAGGACCGGCCCGAAGCACTCGGTGCGGTGGAAGAAGGAGCCCGGCGCCACGCCGGTCTTGATCCCCGGCCGCCACAGCCGCCCGGTGCCGTCGAGGGGCTCCGGCTCGAGCAGCCACTGCTCCCCCGGCTCCAGGGTGGTCAGGGCACGGCGGAGCGTGTCCCCGGGCTCGGAGATCACCGGCCCCACCTTGGCCTGCAGGTTCTGCGGCCAGTCCACGACGAGCGAGGACGCGGCGTCCAGCAGCTGCCGGCGGAACCGCGCGGACGTGGCCACGCTGCCCACCAGGATGCCGAGGGACGCGGCCGAGCACTTCTGCCCGGCGTGGCCGAAGGCGCTGGTCACGAGGTCCCACACGGCCCGGTCCCGGTCCGCGCTGGGGGTGATCACCATGGCGTTCTTGCCGGAGGTCTCCGCGGTCAGGGCACGGCCCGCCCGCCAGGTCCCGAACATCCTGGCGGTCTCGTAGGCGCCGGTGAGCACGATCCGGTCCACGCCGGGGTGGGCCACCAGCGCCCGGCCCGTGTCCCCCTCCACGGAGTCGACGAGCTGGAGCACGTCGCGCGGGACGCCGGCCTCCCACAGCGCCTCGACCACGGCGGTCGAGCAGCGCCGGGTCTCCGGCGCGGGCTTGTGCACCACGGCGACGCCCGCCGCGAGCGCCGCGACCGTGGAGCCGGTGGGGATCGCGAGCGGGAAGTTCCACGGCGGGGTGACCAGCACGAGCCGGTCCGGGACGAAGCGGGCGCCGTCGACCTCCTCCAGCTCGAGGGCGCGGCGGGCGTAGTAGCGGCAGAAGTCCATCGCCTCGGAGACCTCCGGGTCCCCCTGGTCCAGGGTCTTGCCCGCCTCCGCGCCGGCCACGGCCAGCAGGTGCGCGCGGCGCTCGGCCAGCACGTCGGCGGCGCGGTTGAGGATCTCGGCGCGCTCGCGGGCTCCGCGGGCGCGCCACTGCTCGGCGGCGGCCCGGCCGGTGGCGACCACCCGCTCGACGTCCTCCGGTCCCAGCGGGTCCGGGACGGGCAGCGCCTCGAACCAGGCGCGGTCCGCGATCTGCGCGGCGATCCGGGCGGCCCACCGCTGGTTGGCGGGCACCGAGACGTCGGTGTCCGGCTCGTTGTGGAACGGCTCGTCCAGGGGCAGGTGGGCGGAACCGGCGCCGGCCGCGGAGCGGTCCTGGACGCGGAAGGGCGCCGGGGCGGCGCCGCCGGGGTCGAGGGCCTCGAGGGCGGCGCGGAAGCGCTGCTCCTCGCGGTGGAAGATCTCGTTGTCCGGGGCGAGCTCGAAGATCCCGGACATGAAGTTCTCGTGGGAGGCGTTCTCCTCGAGCCGGCGCACCAGGTAGGAGACGGCCACGTCGAACTCGGCCGGGCGCACGGCGGGGACGTAGAGGAGCAGGTCCCCGACGTCGGCGCTGACCGCCCGGGCCTGCTCGACGGCCATCCCCTGGAGCATCTCGAACTCGATCCGCTCCGCCACGCCCCGGCGCTCGGCGAGCAGGTGGGCGAAGGCGATGTCGAAGAGGTTGTGCCCCGCCACCCCGAGGCGCAGCCCGGTCATCCGCTCGGGCACGAACAGCCAGTCCAGCACCCGCTTGTAGTTGGTGTCCGTCTCGCGCTTGGACGGCCACGTGGCCAGCGGCCAGCCGTGCAGCTCGGCGTCGACGCGCTCCATGGGCAGGTTGGCGCCCTTCACGAGCCGGACCTTGATCCCCGCCCCGCCGGCGGCGACGCGCTCCGCGGCCCACCCGGAGAGCCGCTGCACGACCGAGAGCGCGTCCGGCAGGTAGGCCTGCACCACGATGCCGGCCTCGACGCCGCGCAGCTCGGGGTGCTCGAGCAGCCGGGTGAAGACCTCGACGGTGAGGTGCAGGTCCGAGTAGACCTCCATGTCCAGGTTGATGAACTTGGCGCCGCCGGGGGCCGAGGCCGCGGTGCGGTAGACGGGCAGCAGCCGCTCCACGACCTGCTCCACGGTCCGGTCGAACCCCCAGTGGGACAGCTGCGGCACCACGGAGGAGACCTTCAGGGAGACGTAGTCGACGTCGTCCCGGGCCAGCAGGGCCGCGGCGTCCTCGAGGTGCTTGTCCGCCTCCTTCGCCCCGAGCACCTCCTCGCCGAGGAGGTTGATGTTCAGCCGGTGGCCCTCCGCCGTGAGCCGCCGGACCGCCTCCCCGAAGGGCTTGGACCGGGCGTCCACGATCAGGTGCCCCACCAGTGCGCGCAGGCGCGCCCGGGCCGCGCGGACGACGACGTGCGGGGCCGTGTGGGCGAGCGCCGCCCCGGCGCGGATCTGGGCGCGGTCCGCGGTGGTCAGGGCGTGCGGGACGATCCCGGCGAGCGCGTGCAGGGCCCGCGCGGCGGCGCGCACGTCCTCCGTGCGGACCACCCGGTCCACGAAGCCGACGGTGAACTCCAGGCCGTGCGGGTCCTGCAGGACGGTGGCCAGCCGGTCGGCGGCGGCGTCCCGGCGCCGGCGGCCGTGGTCCGCGCGGGTCAGCCACTGCCGGACGAGGGCCGCCGCGTCGTCGGCCAGGGCGCGGGGATCGGACGGGGCGTCGGCGGGCATGGCGGCACTCTCCTGCGGGTCCGCCCGGCGGCGGGGACGAGGCACTCCCTCGGCCGCCGGCCGCATGCGCCGGGCGTCAGCGTGGCCGGTGCGTCCACGCTACGACCGTGCGGACCCGCGGGGAAGAGGTTCAGCCCTCGGCGTGCCGCAGGATGTCCGCCGCGAGGCGGGCCATGACCGCCCGGTGCGGGGCCAGCAGCGCGTACCAGTAGGCGCGGCCGGCGGCGCCCGCGGGCCGGAAGACCGTGGTCTGGCGGTAGACGAGCGTGCCGTCCGGGCCGGGCTCGAGGCTGATGTCCAGCCAGGCCTGGCCCGGCATCCGCACCACGGAGCGCAGCCGCAGCCGGCGCGGGCGCTCGACGGCCTCCACCGTCCACCAGTCGAGGCGCTCCCCCTCGGCGAGGCGGTCCGGGTCCGCGCGGTGGCGCAGCCGTGAGGGCGGCAGGTGCAGCCGGTTGGCCGCGGCCCGGGCGAACCACACGGGGTCCGTGCTGTACCAGCCGCGCTCGCCGCCGATGCCCTCGACGACCGCCCAGACCGCGTCCTGTCCCGCGGTGGTGGTGCGCTCGACGGTGTCGACGTAGAAGCCGCGTGTCTGTGCCATGCGCCCATCCAAGCACGCGTTCGCGGTCGGAACGAGGGGTTCTCGGCGGACACTCCGCCCGGCGCGCCGGGGCGGCCGGCTCAGCCGGGCAGGACGCCGTAGCGGCGGAGGTGGCCGAGCAGACCGTCGGTGGTCTCCAGCAGCGGCAGCTCCTCCGGGAGCACCCACCGGACGGCGTCGGCGTCGTCGCCCGCGCGCACGGCGCCGCCCGTCCAGGTGGCCGCGAAGTCGTGCACCTCGTAGACGACGTCCGCCCCTCCGGGCACCAGGACGGTGCCGAGCTCCCGCTCGACCCGCACCCGGGCGCCGGTCTCCTCGAACGCCTCCCGCGCGGCCGCCTGCTCGAGGGTCTCGCCGATCTCCACCGAGCCGCCCGGCACGGTCCACCGGCCCCGCTGGGGCGCCTTCCCGCGCCGGACCAGCAGCAGGCTGCCGTCCGCGCGCGTGATCACCGCGGCGGCGGCCAGGACGGTGCGCATGGGCCGAAGCTAGCAGAGCCCGGCGCAGGCCGTCCCGGAGTCACGGATTGTCTTCTGCACACCGGTGGATCGAACCACATTGAGTTTCCGGTCGGCGCCCTCATAGCCTGGGAGCACCCCCGTCCTGCCCGACGGGCGCCGAGCCCCCGAGGAGGTGCCGCAGTGAAGAGCCCGAAGCGCCGTTCCTTCGCAGCCTCCCTGCGCCTGGCGGCGGCCTCGGGCCTGGCCGCCGCGGGGTGGCTGCTGGTCGGCGCCACGGGTGCCGACGCCGCGGAGCTCCCAGGCCCGGCGCCCGCCGAGGACTCCGTGACCCAGCTGGTGCGCCCCGTCCTGGACCCGGTGCCGGACCCGGTCCCGGCTCCGGCGGAGGAGCCGGTCACGGCGGCCGTGGAGGACGTCGTGCCTTCCGCGCCCGCCGCCGAGGACGTCGCCGAGGACGTCGTCCCTCCGGAGACCACCACCTCGACCGTCCGCGACGCCGGGGATGACGCCGGGGATCTCCTCGAGGACCCGCCGGCCCCTGTCGACGAGGCGACCGGCACGGCCGGTGCCGTCGCCGAACCGGTCACGGCCGTCATCGACGAGACCCTCGGCACGGCCCCGGTCGTCCGGGAGATGCTGCCTCCCGCTCCCACCGCCACGACCGTCCGGGACACGCTGGAGACCGCGGACCACGTCACGGACGGCGTCCGCGCTGTCACGGCCCCGGTCACGGCGGTCGTCGACGACACCGTCACCGCGCCTGTCGTCGGGGAGGTCGTCGAACCCGTCGCCCAGGACGTCCTCGAGCCCGCCGTCCGGGAGGTCGTCCCGCCGGTCCTCGGCGACGTGGTCCCGTCGCCGCCTCCGGCCACGGTGCCGCCCGCAGCGCCGTCGCCGCCGACGATCGGGCTCCCGGACGTCCCCGCGGGCCCGGCCCCTGCGGCGCCGACGGCCGGGGGCCCGACGACGCCGTCCGGGACGCAGCCCGATCTGGAGCCCCGGGCTGCTCCGGCGGGGGGCAGGGCGCCCGGCCCGCCGGCCCTCACCGGCCCGGAGGGCGTCGACGGCGCCGACCCCGCCGCACCCCCGGCTCCCCCGGCTCCCCCGTCCTCTCCCCGCGCGGCCCTCGGGACGGCCGCGGACCGCCCGGTGGTCGAGCCGGCGTTCCCGCCCGGCCATGCCTGGGCGCCGGCCGGCGCCGTCCCCGACCCGCCGGCGGACCGGGCCGCGGCGGCCGCGCCGTTCCACGGCGGCCCCGGATCCGGTCCCGGGGCCGGCAGCACGTCCCTCCCCGGACCGGCCGGGGCGTCCTCCGGCGGCTCCGGCTCCCCGTCCGGGGACGCCGAGACCGGGCCCTGGACCGGGATGCCCGCGGACCGCTTCTCCGTGCAGTTCTGCGGCGGGACCGCGGCCGACGGGGAGCCCGCCCGCGCCCGGGGCGCCGACGAGCCTCCGCTTCCGCCCGCCTCCGACCCCGGATGCACTCCTGACTGATGAGCACTGCCCTGCCCTCTGAGCGGCAGCAGCAGTCCTTCGCCCGGCCCTGAGGGCCGGGCACCCCTCAGCACCTCAGGAGTTCAACCATGCGCAAGGACATCCGACGCGGCCTCTGCGGCCTCGTGCTGGCCGCCGGGACGGCGGCCTCCGGCTCCTCCGCGGCGAGCGCCGCCGAGCCCGCCCCCTGGGCAGGGGCAGCCGTCCACCACCAGGTCCTCCGCGCCGCCGCCGCTCCGGCGACCGCGGGGGACGTCAGGATCGCGGCCGGGGACGTCGTGAACGGCGCCGCCGCGACCGTCGTGCCCGGGAGCCCGGCCCTCCGCGAGGAGGTCGTCCGCCACGGACCGGTGCCGCCCCTGTCGTCGCCGACGCTGACGGCGCTCATCCTCCTCACCGCCCTCGTGGGCGCCGGGTGCGCCACCGGCGGACCGGCGGCCGCCGACAGGGAGAGGACGCCCGTGCGGACGTGACGGCGCCGCCGCGGTGGGCCGTCCCGGGCCGGGCCGGTGAGGGCCCTGCCCGGGACGGCCGGGCCGGTGAGGGCCCTGCCCGGGACGGCCGGGCCGGTGAGGGCCCTGCCCGGGACGGCCGGCCGCGGTGCTCCCGCCCGGCCCCGCTGAGGGGTGGTGCGGCGCCGGTGACCGGCGGGATACTCGGGGAGCATCCGAGAGAAGGGACACCACCATGGCCGCGGAGCCCACGCCGGTCGACCCGCCACAGCTGCACCGCAGCCCCGCCTTCGCCCAGGGCATGATCGCCCCGGCCGGGCCGACGCTCTACGTCGGCGGGCAGAACGGCACGGACAGCGCCGGCGCCCTGCTCGAGGGACTCGAGGCGCAGACGGAGCAGGCCCTGCGCAACGTGCTCGCCGTGCTCGCCGAGGCCGGGGCGGGCCCCGAGCACGTCGCCAAGCTGACGATCTGCCTGGCCCCCGGGGTCGACCCCGGAGCGGCCTACGCCGCGACAGGGTCGGTGTGGGGCGGCCGCCGCACCGCCGTGACCGTCCTGGCCGTCGCACCGGCACGACCGGGCGCTCTCGTCGAGATCGAGGCGGTCGCCACGGTCCCCGAGCACTGACCGTCCCCCGGCCCGGATGGTCCGGTGCCGGGCCCCGCGCGCGGGCCGGCCCGCCGGTGCACCGCTAGAAGCGCCCCTCCCGGGCGTACGGGTGGCTCCACAGGGCCGCCTGGAGCGTCACCGCCTTGAACCACGCGCCGTGCATCTTCTCGACCTCGTCGGCGGGGTGTCCCCCTTCCGCCAGGAACGGCCTGATGGTGGCCGTGAGGGGGTGGACGAAGGCGATGAGATACCGCAGCGGGACGAGCGGCGGGGTGCCGAGCGCACCGTCGGTCCGGTTCTTCTTGTCGGTGTGCCGCAGGGCGATCTCGTGCTGGTAGTCCAGCCACGCCTGGTCGTAGGGGCGTCGGCAGGTGTCGAGGATCCACTGGGCGAACCGTTCACGCACGCGCGCCAGGTACTCGGCGTCCGGCTCGCCTGTGGTCGTGTCGGTGAAGTAGTGCAGCAGGTGCGGGTGGCCCCCGACGAACCCGTACCAGACGTCGAGGACCTGCTCCGTCCGGCTCTCGAGGACGTCGCCCGCCATCCTCAGGTACCGCTCGTCCTCCCCCGTGAACAGGACCGCCTGCTTGAGCAGCTCCAGGTCCTCGAGCGTCACGGGCGACGCCGCGAGCTCGTCCGAGCCGTAGTCGTAGCCCGGGATGCTCCGTTGCTGTTCCGCGCTCATCATTCCCCCGTCCGGTGCCCCGGCCGCCCCTGACGGGCAGCCCTGGGACCACTGACGGTAGCCGAGCGGGCACCGGGACGGCAGAGGGGAACCGCAATGCGGTCCGGGTGTGACGGACCGCGGGTCGGAGGGCTCCGATAGAGTGCGAAGCCCGTCCGGCGCACCGCCGACCGTCCGAAAGGGATGCCTGTGACCGAGCCCGCCGTTCCCCGCCTGCACGACCCCGCCCGCAGGGGCTTCGCCAGCGACAACTACGCCGGGGTCCACCCCGAGGTGCTCCAGGCGCTGGCGACCGCCAACGAAGGACACGTGGGCGCCTACGGCGCCGATCCCTACACCGAGGCCCTGCAGGACGTGGCCCGGCGCCACTTCGGGGAGCAGGCCGTCTGCTACCCCCTGTTCAACGGGACCGGCGCGAACGTCGTCGCCCTCTCGGCCATGACGGACCGGTGGGACGCGGCGATCTGCACGGCCACGGCGCACGCCCACGTCGACGAGTGCGGCGCCCCCGAGAAGGTCGGCGGCGTGAAGATGCTCCCCGTGCCCACCCCGGACGGCAAGCTCACGCCCGAACTGGTCGACCGCGAGGCCCACGGCTTCGGCTTCGAGCACCACGCCCAGCCGCGGGTCGTGACGGTCACCCAGTCCACCGAGCTGGGCACGCTCTACACCCCGGAGGAGCTGCGGGCGGTGTGCGACCACGCCCACGGGAAGGGCATGACCGTCCACCTCGACGGCGCGCGCCTGGCCAACGCGGCTGCCGCCCTCGACGTCCCGCTGCGGGAGCTGACCACCGACGCCGGCGTGGACGTCGTCTCCTGGGGCGGGACCAAGAACGGACTGATGGGGGCGGAGGCCGTCGTCGTCGTCAATCCGGACGCGGTGCGCCAGGCCCGGTTCGTGCGCAAGCTCTCGACGCAGCTGGCGTCCAAGATGCGCTTCGTCTCCGCGCAGCTGCTCGCGCTGTACTCCGGGGACCTGTGGGTCACGGCCGCCCGCCGGGCCAACAGCATGGCGCACCGCCTCTCCGACGGCCTCGCCGAGGTGCCGGGGGTGCGGGTCACCCAGGCCCCGCAGGCCAACGCGGTCTTCGCCGTGCTGCCGGCGGACGTCACCGCCCGGATGCAGGAGCGCTACGCCTTCTACGTGTGGGACGAGGCCACGGGGGAGGTGCGGCTGATGTGCTCCTGGGACACCTCGCCGCGGGACGTCCAGGGCTTCGTGGACGCGCTGCGGGAGGAGATGGCCCGCTGAGCGCAGCCGCTCTGCGCAGCCGGCGCCCGTGCCGGCGCGGGGGCCGGAGCGCCGGCCGCTGCCGCGGCCCCGGATCCCTGATCCCTGATCCCTGATCCCTGATCCCTGATCCCTGACGGGCCCTACCCGCCGAAGAGGGCGAAGACCTTCGTGAGGGTCTGCTGGACGCCGTAGGCGAGGGGGACGCCCACCAGCACCCAGCCCAGGGCGAGTCGTGCTCGGCTCATGTCAGTTCTCCTTCGCGAGGACCGGGGCGCCGGTGGCGGGGTCCACGGGCTCGTGGTAGCGGGCGTCGACGGGCGTGATCAGCAGGTTGGCCACGAAGCCGATGACGAGCAGCGCCACCATGGTGAGCAGGGCCGGCTGGTAGGCCTGGGCCGTGAGCTCGCCGGGGGTGCCCTGGGCGTCGAGGAAGGCGTTGACGATCAGCGGCCCGGCCACGCCGGCCGCGGACCACGCCGTGAGGAGCCGGCCGTGGATCGCCCCGACCTGGAACGTGCCGAAGAGGTCCCGCAGGTAGGCCGGCACCGTGGCGAACCCGCCGCCGTAGAACGAGATGATGACGAAGGCCAGGAGCACGAACAGCATCGTGGAGGCGGAGCCGAACAGCGCCAGGACGGTGTAGAGGACCGCGCCCACGCCCAGGTAGATCAGGTAGATCCGCTTGCGCCCCACGAGGTCCGAGGTCGAGGACCACACGAACCGCCCGCCCATGTTGCCGATGGACAGCAGCCCGACGAACCCGCCGGCCACGGCGGCCGTCACGAGGGAGGCGCCGTCGGCCTGGCGGAAGAAGTCCTGGATCATCGGGGCCGCCTGCTCGAGGATCCCGATGCCCGCGGTCACGTTGCAGAACAGCACCACCCACACGAGCCAGAACTGCCGGGTGCGGATCGCGTTGCGGGCGGACACGTGGTTGGTGGTCACCAGCGCCTGCTTCTTGACCGCCGAGGGGTCGAAGCCCTCGGGCCGCCAGCCGGGAGCGGGCACCTTGATGGTGAACGCACCGAACATCATGTAGGCGAAGTAGACGACCGCGAAGGTCAGGAACAGCTTGCCGACGGCGTCCCCGCTCGCCACCCAGCCCTCGGTGCCCGAGTTCGGGTCGTAGAGGCCGAGCAGGGCGGAGGAGACGGGGCTGGCGATCAGCGCGCCGCCGCCGAAGCCCATGATGGCCATGCCGGTGGCCAGGCCCGGGCGGTCGGGGAACCACTTGATCAGCGTGGACACCGGCGAGATGTAGCCGATGCCGAGCCCGATGCCGCCGATGAACCCGTAGCCCGCGTAGACCAGCCACAGCTGGCGGGTGAAGATGCCCACGGCCGCGACCAGGAAGCCGCCCGTCCAGAACAGGGCCGCGGCGAACATGGCCTTCCGGGGCCCGTTGGTGTCCACCCAGGTGCCGAAGACGGCGGCGGAGAGCCCGAGCATGACGATCGCGATGGAGAAGATGATCCCGATCTGGGTCAGGCTCGCGTCGAAGTGCTGGACCAGGGCGGTCTTGTAGACGCTCGTCGCGTAGGCCTGGCCGATGCACAGGTGCACCGCCAGGGCGGCCGGCGGTATGAGCCAGCGGTTGAAGCCCGGCGGCGCCACCGTGTGCTGACGATCAAGCCATCCCATGGACCCACTCCTCGTGTCGACGCGCTGCGGCCGGACAGGCCGAGGGACGGCGCTGAGCCAGGATCTCCCTCTGCACGAAGGTGAAGCATCTCACAGTGTGCTGACGATCGGTAGGCCCCCGGGGGGCGGGCGCACGAGGGCACGGGAGCACGACGACGGAGGGCGGGGACCCGGTCCCCGCCCTCCGTCGCTGCGCCGCGCGGCCCGTCAGGGCGTGAGGCGCGGGTCCCCGAGCACCAGCACGGAGTCCCCGGTGCCGCCGCCCGTGCGGGTGACCTCGATCTTGAGCCGGAGGCCGTTCTTCACGTCCACGGAGAAGTCCGCGCCGGCGCCCGCCACGACCTCCCGACTGAGCTTCTCCACGCCGTCCACGATGAACTTCACGGTGTAGCGCGCCGAGGTGTCGGTGGTGAGCTCGTCGTCCAGGCCCAGGCGGCCGCTGAGGGTCGAGTAGTCCCGGCCCAGGTTGTACTCCGCCGTGGCGGTGGAGTTCTCCGCCGTCATGGCCTGCGTGATCGCGTTCGGGTAGGCGGTGCCGTTGATGGAGTAGGCCCCGTTGAGGAACATGCCGTCCACGACGCGCTCGAGCTCGGCGAGGTAGCCCGCGGCCGGGGCCTCCTCGACGGCCGCCGTGGGCAGCGGGAGCACGCCCACGACGAGGCGCACGTCGCCCAGGACGCCCGCGGAGCTGCTCTCGCCGCCGAGCAGGCGGGTCACCTTGATCTCGAGCGTCTTCACGCCCGTCACGGGGACGTCCACCGGCACGGTCGCGCCGAAGGCGACCTGCTGGGTTGCCAGCAGCCTGCCGTCCCCGAACACCTCGTACTTGAAGCTGCCCTCGGTGCTGAGGCTGATGTCGCTGACGCCCAGCACGGCCTGGAAGCGGTTGTACTTGGCCGCGAGGTCGTACGAGATGGAGCGCGGGTCGTCGTCGTTGAGCGCGGTGGTCATGACCGAGTTCGCGTAGGTGGACCCGTTGACGCCGGCGTCCCCCCAGGAGACGAAGTCCGTGCTCTCGGTTGTGGGGACCAGGGCCGTCAGGGGCGTCGGAGTGCCGTTCGCCGGGTTCTCGTACCGGTAGAGGAACGCGGCCATCGCGTCGCGGTTGAGCGGCTGCAGCGCACGGTAGGTGCGCGTCGCGTCCGACTCGGTCCAGCCGGTGGTGATCCCCTTGGACTCCAGCCAGTGGATCTCCTTGTAGAAGTCCTGACCGGGGCGGATGTCCGTGAACACCGACGTGGCCGGCGCCGTGTAGGCGGGCTTGCCGGCGTAGCGGTACATGAACGCGGCGATCGCGTCACGGTTGATGGGCTGCACAGGGCGGAAGGTGCCGTCCGGCCAGCCGGTGGTGATGCCCTTCTCGGCGAGCCAGTGGATCTCCTTGTAGAACTGCTGGCCCGGGCGGACGTCCTTGAACCGGGACTGGGCCGGCGCATCGTAGGCGGGCGAGCCGTTCATCCGGTACAGGAACGCGGCCATGGCGTCACGGTTGATGGGCTGGTACGGGCGGAAAGTGCCGTCCGGCCAGCCGGTGGTGATGCCCCTGTCGGCGAGCCACTGGATCTGGACCTGGTAGGGGTTGCCCGCGATGTCGCTGAGCTGCACGGCACGCGCGATGGAGACCATCGACTGCGGCACCGCCGCGGGCGCCTGGGGCGCCGCGACGGCGGGGACGAACCCCGCCAGCATGGTGACCGCGACCGCTCCCGTGGCGATCCTGACGGCCCCGGACGTCTTTCTTCCCTGCTGATACATGCGACTCCCCCGATTCGCTGCTGATACCGGCGCGCGCGGATCGCCCGATCCGCTCTGCCCACCGCCTGCCGGTTCCCCATGGCGATGCTGATGCAAACGCCTTTTGCGTTCGTGAACAGTTCAATCCAGAACGATGCGTTTGTGAACCCGCACATGTGGGGACAGCGCCGGTCCGTCACGAAGTGGAGGCCCGTCCGCCGACCTGCTATCCGGGATCAGCGGCCGAGGAGCCTCCGCCAGGTGCGCTTGAGGTAGCCGAAGAAGCTGTTGTCCGCGACCACGTTCTCGAGCACGGCGATCCGCTCGTTCTGCAGGCGCACCAGGTCGACGAGCTCCCGCGCGAGCTCCTCGGAGCGGTCCAGGCGGTGGTGCAGGTCCTGCGCCTCGCGCTCCAGGGCCTTGGTCAGGTACAGCGGCAGCCCGATGCCGTTCTCCGCCGTCCACTGCTTGAGGTGGCGCTCGCGCACCAGGAGGTCGTACCGGCGGTGGGCGTCGGTGAGGTCGGTGACCGAGTTGCCCAGCGGTCCCGCCTGCCCGGGTCGCTGGTTCCAGAACGCCAGCGGCCGGCCGTCGAGGAAGCCGACGGTGAAGGTCTGCAGGAACCGCAGGTGGAACTCCCAGTCCCCCACGACCGGCAGCGACTCGTCGTAGTCGCCGAGGACCCCGTGCACGGCGCGGCGGTAGAGGAAGGAGATCGGGACGGCCCGGTTGATCTTCAGCAGGTCAGTCAGGGTGATCTCGTGGAGGTCGGCCCAGAACAACTCCCGCCCCTCCTCCCGGACCACGTCCCCCTCGACCCGCTCGTAGACGATCTCCGTGCGCACCATCACCCCGTCGTCGGTGGTGCGGGGGTCCTCGAGGTGGGCCACGGTGCGCTGCAGGAAGGTGGGGTGCCACTGGTCGTCGTCGTCGTGGACGGCCACGAACTCGGACTCCGCCGCACGCAGGCCCCGGTTGGTGGCGGCCTCCATCCCCACGGAACGGCGGTGGTGGAGCACCGTGACGCGCCCCGCGAGGGCGTCCTCCCGCCGGGCGACCAGCTCGTCCACGGGCCCGGGCGCCCCGCCGTCGTTGACCACCACGAGCCGCCAGTCGGCGAACGTCTGCGCCAGGACGTCGTCGAGGGCGCGACGGAGCAGGACCGGGCGGTCCTTGGTGCGCATCACGACCGCCACGGTCCGCCGCTCGGCGGGCACCCGGGGCGCCGTGTACCGCCGGCGCAGCGCGGCCGGGAACTCGGGGGCCACCCCGCGGGGATCGGCGTGCACGGCCTCGGGCAGGCCGGCGGGCCGGTCCCCGCCGAGGGCGGCCACGACGGCGTCCCACCACTGCGCGAACCCGGCGCGCACGTGCGGGGCCGCCTCCGCGAGGGCGCTCCGCACGGCCTCGTGCCGCTCGACGGCCTCCGTGGCCCACTGCTGCACCGCGGCGCGGGTGTCCCAGGCCGCGTCCCCGGGGGTCAGGAGCGCGGCGAGCGGCACGGCCTGCTCCGCCAGGCCCCAGTTGTCGAGCACCCCTTGTATGCGCGTTTCGGAATATGTGTCGACGGCGACCGGCAGCACGGTGGCCCCGCCCGCCAGCCCGAACACGGCGGGGTGGTACCGGGACGTGACGACGTAGTCGGCCGCCGCGGTCAGCTCGGCCGTGCGTCGCGCGTCGTCGATCTCCCGCAGCTCGGCCTCCGCGACCATGAGCGCGGCGACCCGGGCGTGGAACGCCTCGTCCCCGTCGTGCCGCCCCGGCTCGGCCATGTGCGGCAGGAACGTGACGGTGCCTCCGGTGCGGTGCACGAGGGCGTCCAGCAGCGCGGCGTGGACGGGGGCCGCCTCCTCCGGCCCGAAGGGACCGTTGCCCGGCGCGAAGGTCGCGACGATCCGGGGGCCCCCCCCGGAGCCGTCCCCCGCCGGACGCCCGGCGTCGCCGGCGGCGGGCGCGGCGCCCCCCGCGTCGTCCGCGAGGAACGTGGCGTCGTCGTAGCACCCGTGGAGCGCGGGGTGCCCCGGGCTCAGCCGGCGGGCGAGGGCCAGGGACCGCGACTCCCGCAGCCCGACCAGGGCGGCGGCGTCCAGCAGGTCCCGCAGCGTCGCCGCGTCGGCCTCCGACAGCTCCGGGCCCAGCGTCTGCCCGCTGACCACCACGGGCTTGCCGAGCGCGGAGGCGATGTGGACCACGGCGGCCCGCTCGTGCAGGAGCCACCCGTAGGCGGAGTTCAGGTTCCCGCCGCCGGCCACGAGCAGCGCGTCCACCGTGCGCAGGGTCTCGATCAGGGCGTGAGCCTGGTCGTCCTCGGGCAGCGCCCCGGCGTCCCCGGCGACCACGGCCTTGATCTCCCGCAGGTAGCGCTCGCGGTCCTCCGGCGCCCAGGGGAACTCCGGCGCCCGTGCCGTCGAGACCCCCTCGCCGAACCGTGCCCGCGTGTGCGCCTCGTCCCGGGTGAGGAGCAGGACGTCCTCGACCCCCCGCTGCCGCAGCTGCGCGACCGCGGCGTGCGCCATCGCCTCGTCCCCGACGTGATAGACCGGCTGGCCGATGTCGTTGAGAACCGCTACGCGCATGCTGGACCGCTTTCTGCTCCGGACGGTGGGCGTGCCCATTGTTCCAGACTCCCCCGGACGCCTCCTGCCCGCCGGTCGCCGCAGGCATCGTGTCAGGTGGGCCGGGGAGCCGTGTGCGGAGTTGGAGGTTCGCACAGAATTCGCTTGCCCGCGCGCGAGGCCGTCCGGGAACCTGGAACCACACAGCGCACCATCTCCGCCGGCGGACCCGCCCGGGGACCCGGGCGACGTGTCGGCCTCCCCCCGGCCACCCTCGCATACCGCGAACGGCATACGATGGACCGGAGGGATCCGGCCGCCGTCGCCGGACCCCGACCGCCGGAACCGGCCGGGCGATCCACCGGCCCCGGAGGACCCGCCGAGCTCACCGACGGGAAGAACCCAGGAGTCCCAGCATGTTGAACGCCGCCGTCATCAGCCCCCAGCCCATGACACGCATCGCGATGCAGCGCGAGGCCATGGACCACCCCGAGCACGGCGTGCGGATCGGGACGGTGGCCACCACCGTCCCGCAGTTCCTCGCCCAGGGCGGGACCGAGCCGACCGTGGTGCTGCTGAGCATGCGCACCGAGGACGGCCGGACCCTCGCGCAGAACGTCGCCGACCTGGTGGCCCACGAGCACACGGTGGTCATGCTGACCGCACCGGCCGAGGTCCTCCGGGTGCGCTCCGCGCTCGCCTTCGGAGCCTCCGGCGCCGTGTGCAAGTGCGAGTCGCTCAGGACGGTCTTCCGCACCCTGCGGCTGACCAGGCAGCTCGGCCACTTCCTCAGCGACCGGATCCAGGTGGCGCTGGCGGATCTGCCCAGCCGGGCCCCCGCGAAGCTCTCCCGCCGCGAGCGGGAGGTCCTCGGCCTCTACGTGGACGGGATGCAGGAGCAGGAGGTGGCGGCCGAGCTGCACATCGCCGAGTCCACGGTGGAGGAGCACCTCAAGCGGATCCGCCGGAAGTACGCACTGGTGGAGCGCCCCGCCCGGACCAAGCTCGAGCTCTACAAGCGGGCGGTCGAGGACGGGATCATCCCGCCCGTCCTGCCCCTGGCCTGAGCCGGCGCCACCGGCTCGCGCGTCCCCGGCTCAGGGCACGCCGAGCAGCCTGAGGAGACCCGCGGCGACCGCGCCCAGGACCACGACGAGCAGGAACGGGGCCCGCAGCCACAGGGCCACGGCCGCGACGAGCAGGGCCCCCAGGCGGGCGTCCACCGCCAGCGCCTGCCCGGAGCCGAAGGCGTTCATCACGACCAGCGCCGCCAGCAGGCCCACGGTCACCGTCCCGGCCATCCGCCCCACCCGGGGGTCGTCCAGCCACCGGCCCGGGACGAGGTAGCCGACGAGCTTGAGGGCGTAGGCGAGCGCGCACGCGGCCAGCACCCAGGACCACATCGTCATGCCGCGGCCTCCGTCCCGCCGCCGGACGCGACCCTGTCGCGGCCGCCGTCCCGCCGGGACCGGCCCATCAGGGCGGCCACCACGGCGGCCACGACGATCGGGACGCCGGCGGGCAGCACCGGGATGGCCAGCGCCGTCACGAGCGCGCAGACGGCCGCGACCGCCACCGGCTCCCGCCCGCTGAGCCGCGGCCACAGCAGGCCCAGGAAGGCGGCGACGGCGGCGCCGTCGAGCCCCCACCGGCCGGGGTCCCCCAGCGCGTTGCCGAGCAGCGCGCCGAGGACCGTGAACGAGTTCCACAGCACCCACACGCCCAGCCCCGCGGCCCAGAAGCCGCGCCTCTCCTCGAGCGGGTCGGTCTGCGAGGAGGCGGTCGCGTTGGACTCGTCGATGGTCACGTGGGCGGCGAGGAGCCGGCGCCACCCGCGGGGACGGACCAGGGCGTTCATGTTCATCCCGTACACGGCGTTGCGCAGCCCCACCAGGGTGGCCGCGCCGAGGGCGGAGGCCCCGGCCCCGCCGCCGGAGACCACGCCGACGAACGCGAACTGGGACCCGCCCGTGAACATCAGCGCGGACAGGGCCACGGTCTGCCAGAACGTGAGGCCCGCCGCGACGGACAGGGCGCCGAAGGAGATGCCGTAGAGGCCGGTGGCCAGGGCCACGGACACCCCGATCCGCACCCCCGGCGAGGACCGCAGGGGCCGGGGGACGGCATGGCTCACCGGGCACCCTCCGCGACGCCGGCGGGCGCCGGGGCCGTCCGCCGGCCCTGGGCGGCGTCGAGCGCGTCCAGGGCCTGGACGAGGGCGAGGTGGGCGAAGGCCTGCGGGAAGTTGCCGGTCATCCGGCGCTCCTCGGGCGAGTACTCGGTGGACAGCAGCCCGAGGTCGTTGGCCTTGGACAGCACCAGGTCCACGAGCTTCTCGGCGCTGTCCACCCGCCCGGACCGGGCGTACTGGGCGGCCAGCCACAGGGACGCGCCGAGGTGGGGGTGGTCCTGGCCCACGAACCCGTCCGCCCCGATCACCCCGGCGTATGCGTCCGGGTCCTCCGGGTCGACGGGGCCCAGCACGTTGCGGTAGCGGTGGATCAGCCCGCAGGGGTGGCGCAGCTCCTCCTCGATCCGCCGGACGGTGCCCAGCATCCGCTCGTCGTCGTAGGCCACGAAGCCGACCTGCGGCAGCTGCAGGAGGGACGCGTCCACGGCCTTCGACCCGTAGTACTGGACGAAGGAGCCCGCCTCGGGGTCGTAGCCGGAGGTCCAGATCTCCTCGGCGAGCGCGTCCCGCAGCTGCTCCCACAGGGGCGCGTCCCCGGGCAGCCCGTGCACGCGCACGGCGTCGACGCCGGACTGCAGGGCCGCCCACATGAGCACGCGGGAGTGCGTGTAGTACTGCCGCTCCCCGCGCATCTCCCACAGGCCCTGGTCCTGGACCTCGTAGTTGTCGACGACGGAGCGCAGCATCGCCTGCTGGAGGGGCCAGGAGAGGTGGTCCTCGACGGCGCCGCGGCGGCGCAGCTTCTCGAACACGACCATGACGTGGCCCACGGCGTCGGTCTGGTGCTGGCCCGCGGCGCCGTTGCCCTCGCGGACGGGGCGGGAGCGCTCGTAGCCGGGCAGGTCCAGCTGGTGCTCGCGCCCGCGCCGCTCCCCGGAGACCCCGTAGAGGTTCTGCAGGTCGTGCGGGTCCCCGGCCACGGCGCGGAGCAGCCAGTTGCGCAGCTGGGCGGCCTCGCGGTCGTGGCCGTGGTCGAGCATCACCTCCAGGCCCATGGCGGCGTCGCGCAGCCACGAGAAGCGGTGGTCCCAGTTGCGCTCCCCGCCGACCACGTCCGGCAGGGAGGTGGTCGGGGCCGCCACGAGGCCGCCGGTCTCCTGGTGCATCAGCGCCCGCACCACGAGCAGCGAGCGCCGCACGATGTCGGAGCGCTTCGCCACCGCGTGCCCGCGCACGGGCACGATGTGCACCCGCTCCCCCGCCGCGCCCTCCGCCGGGGAGTACAGCCCGGACCACTCCTGCCACAGCTCGATGGTGCGGTTGAGCTGCTCGTTGACGTCGATCGGCGCGGGCGGCGTCCGGTGCGAGGGGAAGTGCGTCAGGACGAAGTCCCGCGCCTGGCCGGCGGAGACGCTGAAGGTCCCGCGGTGGCGGCGCTCGTCGTCGTCGTCCGCGGCCTCGGGCAGGGGCTCGCCGCGGAGCACGACGGCGTCCGGCCCGGCCATGGCCACCAGCATGGGCGGCGCGGACTCCTCGCCCTCGGGATCCAGCTCGCCCTCGAAGCGGCTGACCCAGGGCACCACGGCGCCGTAGCCGAAGCGGATCCGCAGCTCCTGGTACATCTCCACCTCACCGGTGAGCCCCTCGACGCGGCGCACCACGTCCGTGCGGGAGGTGAGGGGCAGGAAGTCGGTGACGCGCACGGAGCCGGAGTCGGTGACCCACACGGTCTGGAGGACGAAGGTGTTCTCCACGTAGAAGCGCTCGGCGACCTGCGCCCCGCCGTCCTCGTCGGGGGACGCGTCGGCACCGCCCTCCGCCTGCACGGCGCACGCCGGGGCGAGCAGCCACCGGCCGTGGTCGGCCTCCCCGAGCAGGGCGCCGAAGACCGAGGGCGAGTCGTAGCGGGGCGCGCACAGCCAGTCGATCGACCCGGTGCGGGAGACGAGCGGACCCGTGCGCATGTTCGAGAGCAGGGCGTAGTCCTCGATCAGTGAAGCCATGCGTCAAGATTCGCACATCGGGCGGCCACCCCCTCGACACATACCCCTTGGGGGTATAGAGTGGCGGCAGGACCCCGAGGAGGACGCATGACCGAGAACCTTCCCCCGCACGGCTACACCCACGACAAGGACGCGTACCTGAAGCGGCTCCGCCGGATCGAGGGCCAGGTGCGCGGGATCCACCGGATGGTGGAGGAGGACAAGTACTGCATCGACGTCCTCACCCAGATCTCCGCGATCCAGTCCGCGCTGAAGGCCGTGAGCCTCGGCCTGCTCGACGAGCACCTGGGCCACTGCGTGGCGGGCGCCGTCGAGGCGGCCCAGGAGTCCGGGGACACCGCACGCATCGACGACAAGCTCCAGGAGGCGTCCGCCGCGATCGCCCGCCTGCTCAAGAGCTGACCACCATCTTCCAGCACCGCACCACCGAACCACTCGAGGAGAACACCGTGAAGACCACCGTCAACGTGTCCGGCATGACCTGCGGCCACTGCGTCGCCTCCGTCACCGAGGAGCTGACCGAGCTGGAGGGCGTCGAGTCGGTCGACGTCGAGCTGGTCGCCGGCGGCGTCTCCCCCGTGACCGTGACCTCCTCCCGCGAGCTGGGCGAGCAGGAGATCGCGGAGGCCGTGGAGGAAGCGGGGTACTCGGTTGCCTGAGACCCGCACCGCCGTCCCGGCCGAGGTCGCCGGCCCCCTGCGCACCCTGGAGCTCGACATCACGGGCATGACCTGCTCCTCGTGCGTCAGCCGGGTCGAGCGCAAGCTGGGCAAGCTCGACGGCGTCGACGCCTCCGTGAACCTCGCCCTCGAGTCCGCGACCGTCCGGGTCCCCGAGGGCGTGAGCGATGAGGAGATCGTCCGGACCGTCGAGAACGCCGGCTACGGGGCGGTCCTCAAGAACGCCCCCCGCCCCCGGGCCGACGACGGGGCCCCCGCCGCGGAGGGCTCCGCCGCCATGGAGCGGGTCGCGGGCCGGGAGGCCTCGTCCCTGCGCTCGCCCGAGGCCCTGCGCAGGCGGCTCCTGGTGGCCGCCGTCCTCTCCCTCCCCGTGTTCCTGATCTCGATGGTCCCCGGCCTGCAGTTCCCGCACTGGGGCTGGGCGGCCGCGCTGCTGGCGCTGCCGGTCGTGACGTGGGCGGCGTGGCCGTTCCACCGCTCGGCGGCCGTCAACGCCCGGCACCTGACCTCCACGATGGACACCCTCGTCTCCCTGGGCGTCTCCGCCGCGTACCTGTTCTCGCTGTGGAACCTGCTCCGCGACCCCGGCATGACGGGCGGCGCCATGCTCGGCCACGCCATGGACATGAGCGGGCACCAGCTGTACTTCGAGGCCGGCGCGCTCGTCACCACGTTCCTGCTGCTCGGCCGCTGGCTCGAGGCCCGCGCCAAGGCGAGGTCCGGGGAGGCGCTGCGCGCCCTGCTGGACCTCGGCGCCAAGGACGCGACCGTCCTGCGGGACGGCGCGGAGGTCCGGGTCCCCGCGGAGCATCTGCAGCCCGGGGACCGCATCGTCGTGCGCCCCGGCGAGAAGATCGCCACCGACGGCGTGGTCGTCGAGGGCCGCTCCGCCGTGGACGCCTCCCTGCTGACCGGCGAGTCCCTGCCCGTGGACGTGGAGGTCGGCGACGCCGTCACCGGCGCCACGATCAACACCAACGGCCGGCTCCTGGTCGAGGCCACCCGCGTGGGCGCGGACACCACGCTGGCCCAGATGGGCCGGACGGTCTCGCGCGCCCAGGCGAGCAAGGCTCCCGTGGCCCGGCTCGCCGACCGGATCTCCGGGGTCTTCGTCCCGGTGGTCATGAGCGTCGCACTGCTCACGCTGATCGGCTGGCTCGTGCTCACCGGCGACGTGAACGCGGCCTTCGTGGCCTCCGTCTCCGTGCTCGTCATCGCCTGCCCGTGCGCCCTGGGCCTGGCCACGCCCACGGCCCTGCTCACCGGCACCGGCCGCGGCGCCCAGCTCGGCATCCTCATCAAGGGCGCCGAGGTGCTCGAGGACACCCGCACCGTGGACACCGTGGTGCTCGACAAGACCGGCACCGTCACCAGCGGGCAGCTGTCGGTGGTCGCCGTGACCGCGGTGTCCGCGTACTCGAAGGACCAGGTCCTGGACCTCGCGGCCTCCGTGGAGCAGTACTCCGAGCACCCGATCGCCCGGGCGGTCGCGGCGGCCACCCCGCACCGCTTCGCGACCACCGGCTTCGTCTCCGCCCCGGGCGGCGGCGTCCGCGCGAACGTGGCGGACGGGATGCGCTCCCGCTCGGTCGTGGTGGGGCGCACCACCTGGCTGACGGAGAACGGGGTGCGCCTGGACGACGACCAGCGGGAGGCGCTGCGCCGCGCCCAGGAGGGCGGGTTCACCACGATCCTCGTGGCCGTGGACGGCGTGCTCGCCGGCTTCGTGGACCTGCGGGACACCGTCAAGGACGGCGCCCGCGAGGCGATCACCCGGCTCCGGGAGCTCCGGCTGCGCCCCGTGCTGCTGACCGGGGACAACGAGCCGGTGGCCCGCGCCGTGGCGGCCGAGGTCGGGATCCCGGCCCAGGACGTCGTCGCCGACGTGTCCCCGGAGGGCAAGGTCGCCGTGCTGCGCGACCTCCAGGACGACGGCCGGGTGGTCGCCATGGTGGGCGACGGCGTCAACGACGCCGCGGCCCTCGCCCAGGCGGACCTCGGGATCGCCATGGGCTCGGGGACGGACGCGGCCATCGAGGCCGCGGACATCACGATCGTGCGCGACGACGTCGGGTCGGTCCCCACCGCGATCGCCCTGTCCCGGCGGACCCTGGCGATCATCAAGTCCAACCTGTTCTGGGCGTTCGCCTACAACGTGGTGGCCATCCCCGTGGCCGCCGCGGGCCTGCTCAACCCGGTGATCGCGGGGGCGGCCATGGCCTTCAGCTCCGTGTTCGTGGTGCTGAACTCCCTGCGGCTGCGCGGCTTCGGCCGCTGACCCGCACCCCGGCGACGGACGACGCCCCGGGAGAGACATGCGGTCTCTCCCGGGGCGTCGTGGTCTGCGTCGCGGTCTGCGGGGCGCGGCTCAGGCGTCGGCGGTGCCGGGGGTCGCCGGGCTGTCCTCCTGCTCCTCGAGCCGGGGCAGCTCCGTCTTGTTCTCCTCCTGCGCCACCTCGCCGCCGGTGGTCTCCTGCCCGTCGTGCTGCTCGCCCAGGCGCCGGTCGACGGCCTGCTCGAAGCCCTCGGCGTCCATGCCCTCCGGCTGACCGGAGGAGTCGGTGGGTGGGGTCGACTGGTTGCTCATGCTGGCTCCCGTCATCCGGTCCCGCGCGGGGCGCGGTCCGTTCCTGTTGCTCGGACGGGTCCAATCTACTGACCGGCCGACCGGCGGCCAAGGGGTCCGGTCGGGGAGGGTGCCCGCCGGGTCAGGCGCGCGGTGCGGCGGGCCCGTCGTCGGGTGTTCCGTCCGCCGGGGAGCGCCGGCCGAGGAGGTCCTCGCCCTCGGTGTCGGGGCGGACGCGCTGGCCGAACTCGGCCTCGTCGGTGCGCTGAGCCTGAGCCTGGGCCTGGCGCTTGGCGCGGGCCTCGGCGTAGAGCTTCGCGGAGGAGCGGTTGACGCCGGTGCCCTCGCCGAGGTGGGTGTCGTTGGGCTTCTCGACGATCATGAGGGTGGCGCTGACGACCACGGTCACGATGAACACCACGCCGGCGGCGATGAAGGCGAGGTCGAGGCGGAGGGTGTTGGCGGTGCCGCCGCTGGCGAAGACGGCCACGGCCACGAACGCGACCACCGCCATCACCGCGGAGAGAATGAGGGGTCCCTTGACGTCGGCCCGGAAGCCGTCTCGCGAACCCTTGCGCTGTGCCACTCGTCCTCCTCGTGAGCAGGTGGTCGCCGGCGGGACGGGCCCCGCCGTGCGATGGTCCAGTCTACGCGGTCGGCGCGGGCGCCCGGCCCCGCCGGTCCTCGTGCCGGAGGGTCAGCGCCGCCAGGAGGTGGGTCACCCCGATGACCACGGCGGCCCCGCCCACCACGCCGAAGAGCGCCTTGGCGCCGAGGTCCACGACGAGCACCAGGCCGGTGGCGGCCAGCACCGTGACGAAGCCCGCGATGGTCCAGTCCCGGCCCAGCGGGAAGCTCGTGCGGAACTTCAGCCCGAGCGCCAGCTCGGTGATCCCCGCCAGGCCCATGACGGACGCCGCGTAGACCACGAGCCAGGAGGGGCTGTCCGCACCGAGGACCGTGAAGACCCCGCCGAGGATGTAGAGCACTCCGTAGGACTGCGGGACCTGGCGGCTGGGCCCCATGTCGACGTGGTCGTTGCCGTTGAGCCGCAGCTGCAGGAAGACGCTCGCGGCTCCCGTGAGCAGCAGGTACAGGCCCACGCCCCACGCCACGACCGTGAGCGAGGGCTCCTGCCAGAAGATGGTCACGGCGGCGAAGACCAGCGCCACGAGAGCGCGCACCAGCGTGGGTGCGAAGAGGTCGCGGTGGATGCCGGTGCTCGGGTCGGGGTGCACGATGCGCCTTTCGGGAGGGGTGCGGGGGCTCGGAGGCCGGGGACAGTCTAGCGACCGGGCCTGGACGCGGCCCGGCCGTCGGGCCCCTGCTCGCCCAGCACGCGGGCCAGGACCTCGAGGGCGTCGGGCAGGGCGTCGGGCTGCCGGGCCGTCCCGGTCGCGCCGAACCCGACGACGACGCCGCGCCGCCCGCCCTCGGCGCCCTGGGCCCAGTAGGAGCCCAGCGCCGCCACCTTCACCCCCGCCGCGGCGGCCCGCGCCACCACGTCCCCCTCCTCGAGCGGGACCTCGCCGGTGAACTCCAGGACCGCGTGCAGCCCGCCGTCCATCGGCACGGCCCGCACCCCGGGCACCCCCTCGAGGGTCGCGGTGAGCAGGTCCCGGCGGCGGCGGTACTCCCGCCGCATCCGGGCCGTGTGCCGGCGCAGCCCGCCCCCGGCGAGGAAGCGCTCCATCGCGTCCTGGACCACCGCGGAGGCGGGGTTGCCGAGGTCGGTGCGCAGCCGCAGCAGGTCCTCGCGGAGCGCGGGCGGGGCCAGCAGGTAGCCGACGCCCAGGCCCGGCGCGAGGACCTTGGTGAAGGAGCCCAGCGTGGCCACGTGCCCGCCGTGGCCCAGCAGCCGCCCGGGCGAGGGCGGGGCCGGGTCCGTCCCGGGCGGGCGGTCGAGGGAGGCGAGGGCGGGCAGCGGCTCGCCCACGTAGCGCAGCTCGGAGTCGTAGTCGTCCTCGACCACCAGGGCGTCGTGCCGCCGGGCCCACCCCAGCAGCTCCAGCCGGCGGGCCGCGGGCATCGACGCGCCCAGCGGGTACTGGTGGCTCGGGGTCACGACCACCGCGTCCGGGGCCCGCTCGACCTCCCAGTGCCCCGCGCTCGCCCACGCCCCCGAGGGCAGGCGGGCGGGGTCCAGCCCGTGGTCGTCGATCGGGACGGGCAGCACCTCGTGGCCGAGCCGCTCCGGCACCCGGCGCAGGGAGGGGTAGCCGGGGTCCTCGACGGCGATCCGCAGCGGCCGGCCGGCGTGGCCGTGGAGGACGGCGAGCAGCAGCTGGAGCCCGTCGCGCGCGCCGGCGGTCACGAACAGGTCGTCGGGGTCCCGGACCACGCCGCGCATCAGCCGCAGGTGCTCGGCGATCTGCTCGCGCAGGGCGGCGGAGCCCTGTGGCGGGGGCGCGGCGGTCCCGGCGGCGGCCGCGGCGTCCCGCCACGCGGCCCGCCACTGGGGGCCGGCGAGGCGGCCCGTGTCGGGCCGCCCCGGGGTGAGGTCGATCATGGGCCGCCCCCGCGGGGCGCGCCGGGGCGCCGCCGGGCGCGGGGCGCCGGGCCGCCCGGCCGGGTGCTCGGCCCGCGTGCGGGCGAGGTCCGGGTGGACCACGGTGGCGCCGCGGGTGGCGTGCAGGTAGCCCTCGCCGTGGAGCTGGTCGTAGGCGGTGACCACGGAGCCGCGCGAGATCCCCAGCCGGGCGGCGAGGGCGCGGGTCGAGGGCAGCGGGTCCCCGGGGCGGAGGGTCCCGGAGACCACGAGGGCGCGCAGCTGCCGGACGAGCTGGGCGGGCAGCGGCGCGGGGTCGGCGCGGTCGACGCGCACGGGCAGCTCGACGTCCTGGGGGTGGCGCACGGCCCTCCTCCCTCCTCGGCTCCGGAAGTGGTCCAACGAATCCTATCGCCGGTGGACCTGTTGCTGGTCCACCGGCGGGACGGAGGATGGAGTCCATGACCGATCTCCAGACCACCCCTGCCCAGCCCACGGCCTCCGACGCGACCCCTCTCACCGGCTCCCCGCTCGTCAAGCGCGGCCTCGCCGACATGCTCAAGGGCGGCGTCATCATGGACGTCGTCACCGCGGAGCAGGCCCGCATCGCCGAGGACGCCGGCGCCGTGGCCGTCATGGCCCTCGAGCGCGTGCCCGCGGACATCCGCGCGCAGGGCGGCGTGGCCCGCATGTCCGACCCCGACCTCATCGAGGGCATCCAGGCCGCCGTCTCGATCCCCGTCATGGCGAAGGTGCGCATCGGCCACTTCGTGGAGGCGCAGGTGCTCGAGCACCTGAAGGTCGACTACATCGACGAGTCCGAGGTCCTCTCCCCCGCCGACTACGTCAACCACATCGACAAGCAGCGCTTCACCGTCCCGTTCGTGTGCGGGGCCACCAACCTGGGCGAGGCGCTGCGCCGGATCGCCGAGGGCGCGGCCATGATCCGCTCCAAGGGCGAGGCCGGCACCGGCGACGTCTCCGAGGCCACCAAGCACATCCGCACCATCCGCGGCCAGATCGCCGAGCTGCAGGCCGTCTACAAGGTCTCCCCCGACGCCCTCTACGTGAAGGCCAAGGAGCTCGCGGCGCCGTACGACATCGTGCTCGAGGTCGCCCGCACCGGGAAGCTGCCGGTCGTGCTGTTCACCGCGGGCGGCGTGGCCACCCCCGCGGACGCCGCCATGATGATGCAGCTCGGCGCCGACGGCGTGTTCGTGGGCTCCGGGATCTTCAAGTCCGGCAACCCCGCGGCCCGCGCGCAGGCCATCGTCAAGGCCACCGCGTTCTACGACGACCCCGCCCGGATCGCCGAGGCCTCCCGAGGCCTGGGCGAGGCCATGGTCGGGATCAACGTGGGCGACCTCCCCGCCCCGCACCGGCTCGCGGAGCGCGGCTGGTGAACCCCTCCCCCGCCCCTCGCGTGGGCGTCCTCGCCCTGCAGGGCGGGGTCGCCGAGCACGCGGCCATGCTGCGGGAGCTCGGTGCCGAGCCGGTGCTCGTGCGCACGCCGGAGCACCTCGCCGGGCTGGACGCCGTCGTCCTGCCCGGCGGGGAGTCCTCCACCCTGGACCGGCTGCTGCGCCTGTTCGGCCTCCGGGACCCGCTGCGGGACGCGATCCTGGGCGGGCTGCCCACCCTGGGGACCTGCGCGGGGCTGATCCTGCTCTCCTCGGGGATCGAGGACCCCGCCCCGGGCCAGCAGACCCTGGAGGTCCTGGACGTCACGGTCGCCCGCAACGCCTTCGGCTCCCAGGTCGACTCGGCCGAGGTGACGCTGCCGTGGGGCGACGACGGCGCCGTCGTGCGCACCGCGTTCATCCGGGCCCCGGTGGTGACCCGGGTCGGGGAGGGCGTCGAGGTCCTCGCCCGGCACCGGGGCGTGGTGGTCGCGGTGGCGAGCGGCAGCGTCATCGGGATCTCGTTCCACCCCGAGCTGACCGGGGAGACCACGGTGCACGAGCGCCTGCTGCAGCTCGCCGAGGCGCGGCGGAGCCTGCCCGCCTGAGCCGGCCCCGCACCTGGACGCGAGACGGTCCCGTGCCCTGCGGCACGGGACCGTCTCGCGTCCGTCCGCGTTGCGGAACGGGCGTCAGTCCTTCTTCCGCGTGGGGACGATCATCACGGGGCTCTCGCCCTCGTTGAGCACCGCCTGGGACACGGAGCCCATGAGCAGGCCCCGGAACCCGCCGTAGCCCCGGCTGCCGGCCACGACGAGCTCCGCGGAGCGGCTGGCCTCGACGAGCTGGTCCGCCGGGATCCCGGAGAGCACGTGCGCCTCGACCGCCAGGCCCGGGTGCTCGGCCCGGACGGACTCCGCGACCTTCTCCACCATGGCCTGGGCGGGCCCGGTGAGCTGCTCGCGCACCGCGCGGTCGAGCTCGGCCGAGCCCGTGGGCACGCTCCTGGCCTCCGGGACCACCGTGATCAGGCCCAGGCCGAGCCCGTGCCGCTCGGCGTACTGCGCGGCCGCGAGCACCGCCGGGTTGTCGCTGCCCAGCTTGTCGACGCCGACCACCACGCGCCCCGCGAAGGTCCCCCCGTCGGTGCGGCCCTCCCGGGCCCGGGGGTCCCACCGGTCCGGGAGCACGACCACGGGGCACTTGGCGTGGGCCGCCGCGGCGGCGGAGACCGAGCCCACGCGCCCGCGGACGCCGTGGTGGCCGCGCTTGCCGAGCACCAGCACCGACGCGCGCTCCGACTCGTAGACGAGCACCCCGGCGGCGTCGCCGCGCTCGACGAGCCCGACGGCCTGGACCCCGTGCTCCCGGGCCCGGGCCACGGCGGTCTCGGCCACCTTGTCCGCCTCCTCCTCGATGGCCTCGAGGAAGGGCCCGTAGAGGCTGGGGTCCACGGCGACGGGCCGGCCGGTGGACACGACCACCTTAAGGTCCGCCGACAGCGCGGCCGCCTCCTGGACCGCCCAGTCGAGGGCGCGGTCGCTGAACTCGGAGCCGTCGTAGCCGACGACGATCTGCTCTGCCATGTGCTGTGCTGCTTCCTCCCGTGCGGTCGGGCGCGTGCTGTCGGTGCGGGCTCAGTCGCGGCGGGCGGAGGGCACGACCATGACGGGGCCGGCGGCGTTCTCCAGCACGGCCTGGGAGACCGAGCCCAGCAGCAGCCCGCGGAACCCGCCGATGCCGCGGGAGCCGACCACGACGAGCTCCGCCGCGGGGGAGGCGTTCATCAGGATCCGGGCCGGGCGGCCCACGAAGATGTGGTGCTCGACGACCAGCTCGGGGTGCTCGGCGGCGATCTCGTCCGAGATCGAGGTGAGCTTGTCGTCCGCCTCGCGGAAGTAGCGCGCCTGGTTGAACTCGTCCTGGAACCAGCTGGGGGTCCCGGACAGCACGCCGTTGACGGAGACGAGGGCGAGCTTGCGCCCGTGCTGCTGCGCGTACTCCACCGCCTTCCACAGGGCGGGGTTGCGGGAGCCGAGGGCGTCCAGGCCCACGACCACACGGCCGGTGAAGTCGATCTCGCTCGCCTTGACCGGGCCCTCCGCCTCGAGCGCGAAGTCGGTCGAGCCGCCCCCCTGGCGCTCGGTGTGGCGGGCCTCCGCGGTGTCGGGGACGATGATCACAGGGCACTTCGAGTGGGCGGCGACGGCCGCGGACACGGAGCCGAGGCGGCCGCGCAGCGCGCCGCCGCGCCCCCGCTTGCCCATGACGATCAGCTTGGCGTCGGCGCTCTGCTCGACGACGGCCTTCGCGGCGTCGCCGGCGGCCTCGACGACCTCGACCTGCACGCCCGCGGCCTCGGCGGTCTGCCGGGCCTCCGCCAGGTGCTCGGCGTTCTCCTTCATCACGGCCTCGGTGAAGCGCATCTCGAGACCCGGGTCCCCGACCCCGATGACGGGATAGGCCCCGATCAGGCGGACCCGGAGGTTCTGCGCCTTGGCCTCGCCGATCGCCCGTTCGAGGGCGTGCCGGGCCTGGTCGGAGCCGTCGATGCCGACGAGCACGACATCGTGCCCCTCGGCGGCGTCAGCGGGCTGGTTCTCTGTGCGGAGCTCACTGTTCATACTCGAATCGTAGGTGATGCAGACCACGTTGCCCCGGGGAATCGCGGTTGTTACCGCGCCTTGATCTCCAGCCAGGCGTCGCCCCGGGCGCGCAGGCCGAGGGTGAGCGCCCGGGCCCCCAGGTAGCCGCCGGCGTAGGCGGCCCACAGCCACACCAGCCCCGGGGTCCCGCTGCCGGCGAGCGCCGCGACGAGGCCCAGGAGGGGGAGGTAGACCACGAGGTTCAGCACCCCGGCCACCGCGAGGTAGCGGGCGTCGCCGGCGCCGATGAGGACGCCGTCGAGGACGAAGACGTACGCGGCGAGCGGCTGCCCCACGGCCACGACGACGAGGGCCGCGGCGAACAGCCGCTGCACCGCCGGGTCGGGGCTCAGCAGGAAGCCCAGCCGGGCGACCAGCACGCCCACGAGCAGGCCCGTGGCCACCCCGAAGCCCAGGCCCCACGCCACCAGCCGGTCCACGAGCCCGCGGATCGCCCGCCGCTCGGCGGGGTCCGCGAGGTCGCGGGCGCCCATGTCCCGGCCCAGCAGCGCCTGCGCGGCGATGGCGAGGGCGTCCAGGGCGAACGCCAGGAAGTTGAACACCGTCATCACCAGCTGGTGCGCGGCGAGGTTCTGGGCGCCCTGCGCGGTGACCACGAGGACGGTCGCCAGGATCGCCACGCGCAGGGACAGGGTGCGCAGCATCAGCCACGACCCCACGGTGAGGTGTCCGCGGAGCCGGGCCCGCGAGGTCGCGGCGCCCACGCCGTGCGCGCGGGCGAGCCGGCGCAGCATGAGCAGGTACGCCCCCGCCATGGTCCACTGCACGGCCGAGGTGCCGAGCGCCGCGCCCGCCACGCCGAGCCCCGCGCCGTGGACGAGCACCAGGTTGAGCACCGCGTTCGCGGCCGCGCCGGCCGCCGCGACGAGCAGCGGGGTCCGGGTGTCCTGCAGGCCCCGCAGCACGCCGGTGGCGGCGAGGACCAGCAGCATCGCGGTGAGCCCGGGCAGGGACCAGTACAGGTAGGTGGTGGCGTGCTCGAGCACCTCGCCGCGGGCGCCCATCAGCTCCAGCAGCGGCCGGCCCAGCGTCCAGCCGGCCGCCGAGAGGAGGACGCCCAGCCCCGCCGCGACCCACAGCCCGTCCCGGCCCACGGCCACGGCCTCGGCGAGCCGGCCGGCCCCCAGGTGGCGGGCCACCGCCGGGGTGGTGGAGTAGGCGAGGAAGACCATGAGACCCACGACCGTCTGCACCACGGTCGCCGCCACGCCGACGCCGGCCAGCTGCGGGGTGCCCAGGTGCCCGACGATCGCGGAGTCCGCGAGCAGGAACAGCGGCTCGGCCACGAGCGCCCCGAACGCCGGGACGGCCAGGGCGAGGATCTGCCGGTTGAGGTCGCGGGGGCGGGAGGTCGTCGTCACCGGACCAGGCTACCGACGTCCCCCCGCCGGCCGCGGCGGCTCAGCGGGGGCCGCTCAGAAGGGGTACCGCGGGACGTCCGGGCTGATGGTGATCCACTGGGTCTCGGTGAACGCGTCGATGTTGGCCGTCGGCCCGCCGAAGCGCGAGCCGGTCCCGGAGGAGCCGGTGCCGCCGAAGGGGGCGTTGGCCTCGTCCGCGACGGTCATCTCGTTGATGTGGATCTTGCCGGAGTTGATCCGGTCGGCCACCTTCATGGCCTCCCCGACGTCGCCGATGATGGACACCGACAGACCGTACTCGGAGGCGTTGGCGATCTCCACGGCCTCCTCGGCCGAGGAGACCTTCATCACCGGGGCGACGGGGCCGAAGATCTCGTCCTTCCACGCCGACATCTCGTGGGTCAGGTCGGACAGCACCGTGGGCCGGTAGAACAGCCCGTCGTGGGAGCCGCCCGCGACCACCCGGGCCCCGGCGATGGCGGTCTCCTGCACGATCGCGTCGATGGCCTTGAGCTGGCGCTCGTCGATGATCGGGCCCATGTGCACCTGGCCCGCCGAGGGGTCCCCGACGACCAGGGCCTCGGCCTTGGCCGCGAGCTTCTCCACGTACTCGTCGTGCAGGTCCTCGTGCACCAGGTGCCGCCCGGTGGTCATGCAGATCTGGCCCTGGTGGAAGAAGGAGCCCATGGCCCCCACCCCGGCGGCGAGGTCCACGTCCGCGCCGGGCAGGACGATCACGGCGTTGTTGCCGCCCAGCTCCAGGTGGACGCGCTTGAGGTGCTGGGCCCCGGCCGCGCCCACGTGGCGGCCGGCGGCCGTGGAGCCGGTGAAGGAGACCACCCGGACCTGCGGGGCCTCGACCGTCGCGGCGCCGACGTCCCCGCCGCCGGGCAGCAGCTGCAGGACGCCCTCGGGCAGGCCGGCCTCCTCGAACACGCGCATGATCAGCGCCCCGCCGGACACCGAGGTGCGGGGGTCCGGCTTGAGCAGGACCGCGTTGCCCAGGGCCAGGGCCGGGGCCACCGAGCGGATGGAGAGGATCAGGGGGAAGTTGAACGGGGAGATCACCGAGACCACGCCCACCGGCACCCGGCGGGACAGCGACCAGTGCGGGGCGTCCGAGGGCAGGTACTCCCCGTGCGGGTGGGTCGGCAGGGCCGAGGCCTCGTAGCACTCGGCCACGGCGACCGAGGCCTCCAGCCCGGCCTTGGGCTGGATCGCCCCGCTCTCCCGGACCACCCAGTCCATGACCTCCTCGGTGTGCTCCTGGAACAGGTCGCCGGCCCGGCGCAGCACGCCGGCCCGCTCCGAGGGCTTCAGCGCGGCCCACAGCTTCTGGGCCGCCGCGGCCCTCTCCGCCGCCTCGTAGACGTCCTCCGGGGAGGCGAAGCCGATCTGCGCGATCGTCTCGTCCGTCGAGGGGTTCTTCACGTCCTCGGTGCCGCCGCGCCCCTCACGCCATCCGTTGACATAGATCTTGCCGGTCCACACCGGTGAGTCGAGCAGTGCCATCGATCGTTCTCCTTCGTCCCGGGCGCGGCCCCGCCCCGGGGCGGTGACCTGCGACACATCGTCGCTCGGGATTATTCTGCGGCTTCCTGGGAGACCACCCGGAACGCAGGTCGGGGTGGCGTGTCACAGACCGCGGAGGCGGTCCATCTCGCGCCGGTCCTTCTTGGTGGGCCGGCCGGCGCCGCGGTCCCGGCGGGGCACCGCCGCGTGCTGGGCCGGGGGCGGGGGCGGGCTGTGGTCCACGTAGGCGGCCTGGGCCACGGGCGCGCCCACGCGCTTGGTCAGCAGCTGCACGACCTCCAGGACCTGCTCGTGGCCGGGCCGGCGCACGGCGACGCGCTGGCCGGGCCGGACGGGCTGGGCGGCCTTGACGGAGACCCCGTCGATCTTCACGTGCCCCGCCCGGCACGCGGTGGTCGCCGCCGAGCGGGTCTTGAACACGCGCACCGCCCACAGCCACACGTCCACGCGCACGCTCGCGGGGGCCGCCGCGGCCATCACGCCGCCCACCGCGGGTGGAGCGGGCGGACGGCGTCGCCGCCGTCCGCCGGCGCGGCGGCGCGCGGGGAGGCCGCCTGGCTCTGGGGGTCGTCGGTCCGGGTCATGCGCTCCATTGTGCCGAAATTGTGCCGGACCCCCGCCGCAGGGTCCCCGCCCGGATGCCGGAGGGGACGCAGAACGCGCTGCCCGTAATTTGCTACCGACGAGTGGCCTGCAACACAGCGGTAACGGTTTTGCCCCTACACTGAGGCACATTCAGCGGCCTCCCGACCGCCCGGGCACGTCGCCGTGCCGGGCGCGCCGGCCGGCCTCGCCCGAGGGAAGGACAGATCCATGAAGAGCAGGTTCCACGGGGCGGCCACCCTGTCCGTGCTGGCCGTCTCCGCGCTGGCCCTGAGCGCGTGCACCAGCACCGGCGGCGGCGAGGAGTCCGGCGGCGAGGCGGGCGGCGGGGAGGTCAGCCTGATCAAGCCCGGCGTCCTCACGGTGTGCTCCGACATCCCCTACCGGCCCTTCGAGTACACCGAGGAGGGGGAGACCGTCGGCTTCGACATCGACCTGGTGAACGGCATCGCCGAGGACATGGGCGTGCAGACGGAGTTCATCCGCACCGCCTTCGAGGGCATCCAGTCGGGCGTGGCGCTGGACTCGGACCAGTGCGACCTCGCGGCCTCGGGCATGACCATCAACGAGGAGCGCGAGTCCGTCATGGACTTCTCCGAGCCGTACCTCGACGACAACCTCGCCCTGCTGGTCTCCCCCGACTCGGACATCCAGTCGGTGGCCGACGTCCAGGGCAAGCGCGTGGGCGTGCAGCAGGCCACCACGGGCGAGACCCAGGCGCAGGAGAACGGCGCCGAGGTCGTGCAGTACGAGGACTCGGCGCTGATGATCCAGGGTCTCAACACCGGCGACGTCGAGGCCGTGATCGGCAACATCTCGGTGACGGGCCCCGCCATCACCGACAACCCCGAGCTGAAGCTGGTCGAGGAGATCGAGACGGGCGAGCAGCTGGGCCTGGCCGTGAAGACCGGCAACACCGCGCTGCTGGACCAGGTCAACGAGTCGCTGGCATCCATGCGCGAGGACGGCACCCTCGAGGAGCTCGAGGCGAAGTGGCTGGGCACCGGGGAGGCCGCGGGCTCGGCGAGCGTCGAGCCGACCGAGGGCTGAGCCGGCCGAGGGCCGGGGCCCGCACACCGCCGGGCGGTGTGACGAGCGCCACGGACGCCGTGGCCCGCGCGAGGCGGGCCACGGCGTCGCCGTCCGTAGGCTGGGCACGGGGCCGGCGCCGGTCCCGCGGCGGGCACGACGCCCACGACGACAGGGGATGAGCCCGTGACGGATGAGCCAGTAACGACCTCCTCCGGCCTCGAGCTCCAGCACGTCCACCCCGCGGTCCGCCCGCAGGACGACCTCTACCGGCACGTCAACGGCGGCTGGATCGAGGCGCACCGGCTGCCGGAGGACCGCGCCTTCGACGGGGCGTCCGCGATCCTCACGGACCTCACGACCGAGCGGGTGCACGGGATCGTCCAGGAGGCCCCGCAGGGGTCCCGGATGAGCGCGCTGTACCGGTCGTTCATGGCCGAGGAGGAGGTCGAGCGCCGGGGCCTCGCCGCCCTGGACCCGGACCTCGCGGTGCTCGACACCGCGCACGGCAAGGACGGCCTCGCCCGCGCCTGCGCGGCCCTGCACCGCACCGGCGTGGACGGGCCGCTGTCCTTCTTCGTGGAGAACGACTCGCGCGACTCCTCCCGCTACTCCTTCTTCCTGCGCCAGGACGGGCTGTCCCTGCCCGCGAAGTCCTACTACACCGACCCCGTGCACGAGCGGCTGCGCAGCGCGTTCACGGACCACGTCGCGGCGATGCTCGAGCTCGCCGGCCTCCCGGAGCGCTGGGGCGTGCCGGCCGCGGAGGCCGCCGCCACCGTGGCGGCCATGGAGACGCAGCTGGCCGCCGCCCACTGGGACCCGGTCGCCGCACGGGACGTCGAGGAGATGTACAACCCCGTGGACGTCCCCGGCCTCGAGGCCATGGCGCCCGGCTTCCCGTGGCGGGCGTGGCTCGAGGGCACCACCCCGGGGCGCGGGGCGGAGGTCTTCGACCGGATCATCGTGCGCCAGCCCTCGTTCGTGGCCGGCCTCGGGGCGCTGTGGCAGGAGTGGACCGAGCAGCAGGTGCGGATCTGGCAGTCCTGGCGCGTGGTCTCCAAGCGGGCGCCCTTCCTGCCCCGGCCGTTCGTCGAGGAGAACTTCCGCTTCTACAGCACCGCGCTGTCCGGGATCACCCGCCCCCGGGAGCGCTGGAAGCGCGCGGAGTTCCTCGTCACCCGCGTCCTGGGCGACGACGTGGCGCGCGCCTACGTGGCCCGCTGGTTCCCGCCGGCCCACAGGGCGCGGGTGGAGCAGCTCGTGGAGCACCTGCTGGCCGCCTACCGGCAGCGGATCGGGCGCCTGGAGTGGATGTCGGAGGCCACGCGGGCCCGGGCCCTGGAGAAGCTGTCCACGTTCACCGTCAAGGTCGGCTACCCCGACGCGTGGCGGGACTACTCGTCGCTGCGCCTGGACCCCGCGGACCTGCTGGGCAACGTCCGGGCGGGCCTGGCGCTCGAGCACGACCGGACCGTGGGGAAGCTGGGCACGCCCGTGGACCGCGGCGAGTGGTTCCTCTACCCGCACTGGGTCAACGCCTACTTCCACCCCGTGCTCAACGAGGTGGTCTTCCCCGCCGGGATCCTGCAGCCGCCGTTCTTCGACGCCGCGGCCGACGACGCCGTCTGCTACGGCGCGATCGGCTCCGTCATCGGCCACGAGATCGGCCACGGCTTCGACGACCAGGGCGCCAAGTACGACGCCGCGGGCCACCTGGCGAACTGGTGGACGGACGAGGACCGGGCCGAGTTCGCCCGGCGCACCGCCGCCCTCGTCGCCCAGTACGACGGCTGCGTCCCCCAGGGCCTGGACCCGGCGCAGCACCACGTCAGCGGCGCCTTCACCGTCGGCGAGAACATCGGGGACCTGGGCGGGCTGGAGATCGCCCTGGTGGCGTACCGGATGTCCCTGCTCGAGCAGGGCCTGGACCTGGAGACCGCCCCGGTGCTCGACGGGCTGACGGGCCGGGAGCGGTTCTTCTACGCGTACGCGGCGCTGTGGCGCTCCACCGCCCGCGAGCAGGAGCTGGTCAACCGCCTGGCCACGGACCCGCACGCCCCGGACGAGTTCCGCTGCAACGGCGTGGTGCGCAACATGGACGCCTTCCACGCCACGTTCGGCACCCGGCCCGGGGACGGGCTGTGGCTGGCGACCGAGGAGCGCGTGCACATCTGGTAGGCCGGCGGGCCGGTCACCGCCGGAGGTGGCCGAGGATCGCCGCCCGGGACGCCTCCCAGACCGGGGAGCCGAGGTCCGTCCAGCCGCCGTGGCCGACCCCGTCCATCAGCACCAGCTCCACGGGGTCGCCGGCGCGGCGCGCCGCCCGGGCGTAGGTCTCCGCCTGGCGCACCGGCACGACGTCGTCCTCCCGCCCGTGCAGCACTGTGACCGGGATGCCGGTGGGGACGTGGGCCGCCGGGGAGGCGAGCCGGTACTCCAGCGGACGCTCCTCGGGCGTCCCGCCGAGCAGGCTGCGGACGTACCGGTCGCCCTCCCGGTACGCCAGCGCCAGGTCGTACACCCCGCACAGGGGCACGCAGCTGTGGACCCGCTGCCGGACCCGGGCCCCGGGCGCGCCCGCGGGCAGGGCCGTGCGGGAGGCCACCCACGCCGCGAGGCTGCCGCCGGCGCTGTTGCCGGTGACGTGGACGGAACCCACGTCGGGCCGGAAGGGGGCGAACGCGCCCAGCAGCGGGACGAAGTCGACGGCCGCGGCCACGTCCTCGTAGGTGCGCGGCCAGCTGCCGAAGCCGCTGTCCCCCCGGTACTCGATGTTCCAGACCGCGGCCCCGTGCGAGGCGAGGTCCCGGGAGATGTCGGTGGTCCCGGTCAGGTGGGAGCCGCTCGACCAGCCGCCGCCGTGGACCACGACGACCACGGGGAGCAGGGGACGCGTCCTGTCCTCGCCCGTCCCCGGCGGGAGGTGGAGGTGGCCGAACTGCCGTGCGGAGGCCCGGGCGTAGGGGACCCGGACGGGCTCCCCCGCCTCCCGCGGCCGCGGACCCGGCAGCGCCCCGCACGCGCCCAGGAGCGCCGGCACGCCCAGCGCCGCGCCCAGCCCCAGGGCGGCCCGCCGTCCGATCGGCCTGCGGGCCTCCCCCCGCGCGCGCCGGGCGGCGGGCGGTGGGAGCGGGTCCTCGTGGCGCATGCGCCCCCCCTTCCTCGACTGGCCTCCGGCTGCCGCCGGTGCGATGCCGGTGCGACGCCGTGGGCTCATCCTGGAACAGGAGGACCACGGCGCCGAGCACCGCCCGCTCTGTGACGTCACCGGCGTGGCGGGGCCGGCGGCCGCGTCCCCTACCGGACGCGCGGGGCGGAAGCCTCAGTCGAGGACCGGCAGCTCCGTGGTCTCGAAGCGCTCCCGGAAGAAGGACGGGTTGCGCCGGTACTGCAGGAGCATCATCACGACGCCCAGCAGCAGGATGCCCACTCCGAGGACGAACACGAGGCCCACCCCGCCGATCGCCGACCCGGAGCCGTACTCCGGGTCCATCGAGTCGTAGGACGTCTGGACGAAGAAGACGAGCAGGAGGATCCCGCCGAGCAGCGGCGCCAGGAACTTCGTGAGGAAGGACCCGACCCCGCGGAACGCCTCGCGCCGGAAGTACCACACGCAGGCCAGCGCGGTGACCCCGTAGTAGAAGCACACCATCATCCCGAGCGTGGTGATCGTGTCCCACAGCACGTTCTCCGAGACCACGCGCATCACCGCGTAGAAGCCGGAGGCGATGACGGCCGCCGCGATCGTGGCGTAGCCCGGGGACTGGAAGCGCGGGGTGACCCGGGCGTACTTCCCCGGCAGCGCCCCGTAGTAGCCCATGGCCAGCATGGTGCGGGCCGGGGAGACGAAGGTGGACTGCAGGGACGCCGCCGAGGAGGAGAGCACCGCGATGGACATCAGGATCGCGAACGGCCCCATGACGGGTCCGGCGAGCGCGGCGAAGATGTTCTCCTGGATCTCCTCGTTGCCCATGCCGTAGCCCTGGTCGGAGACCCCGGAGTAGCTGAGCACGGCCAGGGCGATGGTCATGTACAGGGTGACGATGACGAGGATCGTGGCGATGGCCGAGCGGCCCGGCGTGGTGGCCGCCCCGCGGGTCTCCTCGTTGATGGTCAGCACCACGTCCCAGCCCCAGTAGATGAACACGGACAGCGACACCCCCGCCGCGAACGCGGAGAAGGACTCGACGCCGAACGGGTTGAACCACTCGGCGCGCACGGTCAGCCCCTCGTACGCGGTGCCGGCGGCGACGTGGCCGAAGGCGGCGGCGGAGAACCACAGCAGGACGAGCAGCTGGAAGGCGACGAGGACGTACTGCACGACCTTGGTCGTCTCCATGCCCCGGTAGGAGATCCAGGCGGCGGCCGCGACGAACGCCAGGCACGTCCCCACGTTGACCGGCACGCTGGCCGCGAGCTCGGCGATCGCGTCGTTGCCGGTGATCTGGGCGAGGGCCAGGTACAGGAAGTCGACGGCCACGCCCGCGAGGTTGGAGAGCACGAGGATGGTCGCGGCGAGCAGGCCCCAGCCGCCCATCCATCCGAGCCACGGCCCGAAGGCCTTGGAGACCCAGGTGAAGGTGGTGCCGGAGTCGGGCATCGCCCGGTTGAGCTGCCGGTAGCCCACGGCCACGAGGAGCATGGGGAGGAAGCCGACCAGGAAGATCGCCGGCAGGCGCGTGCCGACCTCGGCGGCGGTGGGGCCCAGGGCCGCCGAGAGGGTGTAGGCGGGGGCGATGCAGGAGACGCCGATGACCACGGAGCCGAGCAGCCCCACGGAGCCCTTGCTGAGGCCCTTGTCGGTGTCCCGCTGGGCGGGCGCCTGGATGTCGGTTGCGTTCACGATCAGTTCTCCTCCGTGCGGGCCGGTCGCGGGACGACGACCATCGGGACCGGGATGTGCTTGAGCAGCCGTGCGGCGGTGGTGCCGAGGAAGGTCTGGCGGCCCCGGGCGAGGCGGGAGGACCCGATGAGCAGCAGCCCTCCGGGCACCCAGTCCACGTCCCGGACGGCCTGCTTGAGGGTGCGGCCGGCGGCGACGTGCACGGTGACCGGCTGGTGGCGGCGGGCCTCGGCGGCCGCACGCTCGAGGTGCTCCTGGACGGCGCGCCGCGCCGCGCCGTCGTCCTCCCCGTCCTCGCCGGACAGGAAGGAGATCAGCACGAGCTCCAGCCCGGAGCGCTCCACGGCGGCCAGGGCCTCGTCGATCACGAGATGGGCACCGGGGCGGGTGCCCACGGCGGCGTAGAGCCGGGTCAGGGGCGCGTCCCCCCGGTAGCGGCGCGGGGCGAGGGCGACCGGCACCGTGGAGCTGTGGAGCAGGGCGCCGACCACGGGCCCCACGGCGAAGCGGCCGGCGCCGCCGCCGGCGCCCACGACCACCAGGCCGGCCCCGAGCTCCTCGGCGGCGGCGACGAGACCGGCGGCCACGGACTCGTGCTCGCGCACGTGGGTGCGGGCCACGACGTCGGAGGGGACGGTCCGCGCGGCCTCCTCCAGCCGGGTGCGGGCCTGTCGGCGGATGATCGGGGTGACGTCGCCCACCGGCGGGTAGACCGGCTGGAAGGGGTCGTCGGTGCGGACGACGTGGACGAGCTCGAGCTCGCCCCTGGACGCCCGGGCGAGCGCGACGCCCAGCCGGAGGGCGTCCTTGCTGCGCTTGTCGCCGCTGTAGCCGACGACGTAGCGGCGGCCGGCGGTGGTCATCGCCCCGCGCCCTGCAGCACGGTCGCCGGGGAGCCGGCGCCGAGGACCTCGGCGGCGGCGAGCCGGCCCTGGCGCAGGGCGCCGTCGACGTGCTGGTAGCCCTCGGCCGCGAGGTCGGAGCACGCCCAGCGGATCGGCCCCACCGGGGTGCGCTGGTGGGCGCCGTAGCGGTGCAGGCCGCCGAGGTCGTAGCTGGCGGCGTAGGCGCCGCGGGTCCACTCCTCGGAGCCGAAGTCGGACTCGTAGTAGACCACCGGCTCCAGCGCCTCCTCGCCGAGGTAGTGGGAGATCGACTCGAGGATCAGGCGCTTGCGCTCCTCGGCGGGCAGGGCGAAGACCTCGTCGGCCTTCTCGTCGGAGACGAAGCCCACCAGGGTGCCGCGGGTGTCCCCGTGGTTGGTGTTGTCGTAGACCTCCTGCGAGAGCTCGTTCGCGCCGAAGCCGGTGCCGGAGAGGCCCTTCGCGCGCCAGAAGGGGGTCTCGTAGACGGCGTGCACCTTGATGACCAGGCCCAGGGACTGGTGCTGGTGCATCTGGTGCTGCAGCCGCGGCAGGGGAGGTTCGAAGGAGATCCGGGAGTACAGGTTCGGCGGGACCGCCACCACCACGTCCTGCGCGACCACGGTCAGCCGGTCGGACCAGACCGTGACGGGGGTGCCCGGGACGTGCTCGGCGTAGGTCTGACCCTCCTCACCCCAGCGGATCGTGCGCACCGGGGTGTCCAGGAACACGACGTCCTCGCCCAGCTCCGCCGCCATGGCCTCGGAGACGGACTGCATGCCGCCGACCACGCGGCGGTCCAGGATGAAGTCCTCGTCCACGAGGTTCGAGAAGGACCCGGCGGAGGCGGCCATGAGCACAGCCTGCAGCGCGGAGAACGCGTGGGCGGGCTTGGTGAGCATCCCGCCGGCCACGAAGATGCCGATGTTGGTGCAGGCGTCCTCGTCCGCGGACCGGGCCCGCAGCCAGTGGTGGAAGGAGACGGTGTCGAGCTCCCGCGCCAGGGGGTGCGCCCAGGGCTCGGCCGCGCCGACCTCCGCCACGAGCCCGTCCAGGAGCCCGATGAGCCGCTCCGTCTCGGCGACGGTGGCCTCCCCGGCCGGGAAGACGGTGCCGGTGTAGGTGCGGCGGGTGCCGTCGGGGGCGATGTAGACGGAGGCGCCCTCGCGGTAGCGCTGGAAGGTCTCGAGGCCGAGCTCGTCGACCAGGGCGAGCAGCTCGGTCTGGTCCGGCGAGACCCACTGCCCGCCGACCTCCAGGAAGGCCCCGTCCACGGTCTTCGACCACGTGCGCCCGCCCACCCGGTCCCGGGCCTCCAGGACGGCCACGGACTTCCCCGCGGCCGCGAGCGTGCGGGCGGCCATGAGCCCCGCGGGGCCTGCTCCGACGACGACGACGTCCCGCTCGATCGCGGTCTCGCTGCCCAGGGTTCGCTGATCTGTCACTGTGCTCTCCTTCACAAAGAAATGAATGCTATTCATTAAGAGGGACGGGAGGCGCTTCCGTCAAGACCCGGAGGACCGTCCTCCCCCCTAGACTCGGAGCACCTGCCCCCACCCCCGAGCCACCCCAGGAGGACCCGTCCATGGCCCCCGCCAGAACCGCTCCTCGCCGGCGCGGCCGCCCCACCCAGCCCGTCCTGTCCCCGGAGCGGATCACGGACGCCGCGATCAAGATCGTGACCACCAGGGGCTATCCCCACCTCACGATGACGGAGCTGGCCCGGGAGCTGAAGGTCTCGGCGTCCGCGCTGTACAACCACGCCCCCTCGAAGCGGGAGGTGCTGATCCGGGTGCAGGACCGGATCAACCGGGGCATCGACTGCTCCGGTTTCGGCACCCTCCCGTGGGACGAGGCCCTGGAGCGCTGGGCCCGGTCCTACCGGAACTGCTACGCCCAGCACACCGCGATGATCCCCATCATGGCCGTGCTGCCGGTCGCGAACTCCCCGCACACCCTGCAGATGTACGAGACGGTGGCCCGCGGCCTGGCCGACGCCGGCTTCGAGCAGGCCTGGATCGTCAACACGATCGTGGCGGTCGAGTCCCTGGTCTTCGGCGCCGCCTACGACGCCACCGCCCCCGCCGACATCTTCGACCCCGGCGACCTCGCCGAGCTCGCCCCGGTGTTCAGCGAGGCCGTCCGGGCGCGCCCCGCGGAGGCCAGGGCCGCCGCGGACGCGGCCTTCGACGTCGCCCTCACGGCGATGCTGGACGGCTTCCGCGCCCGCCTGGCGGCCGCGCGGGGCTGAGCCCGCCCGGCCGCCCGCCGCGCGGCCTCAGACGTCGAGCGCGTGCATCACGTGCTTGACCTGGGTGTACTCCTCGACCGAGTAGAGCGAGAGGTCCTTGCCGTAGCCCGAGCTCTTGAATCCCCCGTGGGGCATCTCGGAGGTCAGCATGACGTGGGTGTTGACCCACACGCAGCCGAACTCGAGGTCCCGGGAGACCCGCATGGCGGTGCCGTGGTCGGTGGTCCACACGCTCGAGGCGAGGGCGTAGTCGACGCCGTTGGCCAGCTCGAGCGCCTCCTCCTCCGTGGCGAAGGACTGGACGGTCAGCACCGGTCCGAAGGTCTCCTCCTGCACCAGGGCGTCGTCCTGGCGCACGCCGGTCACCACGGTGGGCTCGAAGAAGAACCCCCCGGTGCCCTCGACGGGCTTGCCGCCGGTGACCACCGTGGCGTGCTCGGGCAGCTCCGCCAGCTTCCGGCACACGGTGCCGAAGTGGTCGGCGTTGTTGAGGGGGCCGTAGAAGTTCTTGGACTCGTCCGGGTCGCCGGTGACGATCTCGCGGGCGGCGGTGGCCAGCAGCCGCACGAACTCGTCGTGGGCGCTGTCCTGGACCAGGATGCGGGTCACCGCGGTGCAGTCCTGCCCGGCGTTGAAGGTGCCGAACTCCACGAGGGCCCTGGCCGCGGCGGGCAGGTCCGCGTCCGCGAAGACGACGGCGGGCGCCTTGCCGCCCAGCTCCAGGTGGCCGCGCTTGAGGTTCTGCGCCGCGGCGAGGGCCACGGCCCGGCCCGCGCGCACGGAGCCCGTGATGGAGAGCATGGCCGGGACCCGGTGCCCGGTCATGAGCGCGCCGGTGGAGGCGTCCCCCAGGACCACGTTGACCACGCCGGCGGGGAAGATCCCGCCGATCAGCCGGGCCAGCACCAGGGTGGACTCCGGGGTGGTGTCCGAGGGCTTGAGCACCACGGTGTTGCCGGCGGCCAGCGCGGGACCGAGCTTCCAGATCGCCATGAGCAGCGGGTAGTTCCAGGGCGTGACCTGGGCGACGACGCCGACGGGCTCGCGCCGCACGTAGGACGTGTGGTCGCCCAGGTACTCCCCGGCGGCCTTGCCTTCGAGGGTGCGGGCGGCGCCGGCGAAGAAGCGGAGGTTGTCGGCGCCGGCGGCGACCTCCTCGTCGGCGATCTGCCGCCTCGGCTGGCCGGTGTTGCGGTGCTGGGCCTCGACGAGCTCGGCGCTGTGGGCCTCGAGGGCGTCGGCGAGGCGGAGCAGCATCAGCTGGCGCTCGCTCGGGGTGGTCCGCCGCCAGGCCCGGAGGGCCTTCTTGGCGGCGGCGAAGGCGGCGTCGACGTCCTCGGCGTCGGAGACCGGGGAGACGGCCACGACCGTCCCCGTGGCCGGGTGGACGACGTCGATCCGGGCGGTCCCGTGGGCGTCGACGAAGGCGCCGTCGACGAAGTTCTGCAGCAGCTCGCTCATGCTGGGTCCTCTCTGGGGTCAGGTGCACGGTTGCCGTCAACCCTAAATGACTGACATTCATTTTAGAAGACCTGGACGTGACGTGTTCCACAGAGTCAACCCCGGCGGCCCCGGACAGCGCAGCACCCCGCCGTCCGGGAGGGACGGCGGGGTGCTGGAGGACGGACGGGCCGGATCAGGCCTTCTGCACGGTGATGGACCACTCGGCCGCGCCGCGCTTGGTGAAGTCCGTGACGGGGTAGCCGTTCTCGGCCGCCCAGCGCGGGATGGCCTCGGTGCCCTGGGTGCAGTCGAAGTGGATGACGAGCTCGTCACCGGCGGGCATCTCGGCCATCGCGGCCTTGGCCTCGACCACGGGGAACGGGCAGACCAGGCCGTCGGTCTCGAGGATGTGCTGTGCCATGGGGTTACCTCCTGGGAGAAGTGCGGGGATCAGACGCCGGCCGGCACCTGGGCCGGGGCAGCGGTCTTCTTGCGGGGGGCGATGAACAGCTTCGCGGCCACGCCGGTGCCGAGGATCATGACGACCAGGCTGACCCAGCCCTGCCACGAGAACGTGGAGGTGCCCACGAGCGCGTTGCCGATGGTGCAGCCCCCGGCCCACGCCGCGCCGACGCCCATCAGGGCGCCGCCCGCGATGGACCGCACGATGGTCTGGGCGTCGGGGACGCGGAGCTTGAACTCCCCGGAGCCGAGGGCCGCGATCAGCGAGCCGACGAAGATGCCGAGGACCAGGAAGACGCCCCAGTCGACGAGCTCGACGTCGCCGGTGGTCAGGTAGGTGGCGATGTTCGCGGAGGGGGTGGTGATGCCGAGGCCGGACTCGCGCCCGGTGGCCCAGCTGGCCGGCCACGCGGCGATCGCGATGAGGCCCACGACCGCGGCGGTGACGAACGGGTTCCACGCCTTCTCGAACAGGACGTGGGCGAGGCCGGTCTTCTCCGGCGGGAGGGTCGCGAACTTCAGCCGGGGCTTGGTGATGTGGTGGCGGGCCCACAGGGTGGTGCCGACCACGAGCAGCGCCACGAGCAGCCACGGGGAGACGTTGAAGGTCTCGTGCAGGGTGCCCTGGCCCTCGACGGTGATCCCGCGCAGGGCCTCGGTGGTGCTCCCGAGGGGGCCGTACTTGGAGATGGAGGCGAAGAGCGCGTAGAAGAGCAGCGCGAACCAGGAGCCCACGAGCCCCTCGGCCGCACGGTAGTAGGTGCCTGTGGCACAGCCGCCGGCGAGCACGATGCCGAAGCCGAAGATGAAGCCGCCGAGGATCGTGGCCAGCCACGGGAAGTCGGAGGCGGAGAGGGTGATCACGCCGAGGGCGTCCAGCACCCACACCCCCACCGACTGGACCGCGATGGCCACGAAGAAGGCGGACAGCCACCAGGTGTTCTTCGCGATCCAGATGTCGCGGAACGCGCCGGTGACGCAGAAACGGCCGCGCTGGAGGACGAACCCGAGAGCGGCGCCGATGATCAGACCTGAGATGAGCACCGAAGCACCCTACGCACGCCCGGGTCGTCGGATCCACGAGCAGGTCACATGACGTAGCACAGTGAGCTGGGGCGCAGCAGAATGTTACGTCCGGTCCGCCGCCGGCCACCCGGACATGCCCGGCGGCGGACGGCAGCCCAGGGGGCTCAGCGCACCTCCACCGTCCCCCTGCGGCCGGCCCGGGCGTCCCGGGCGTCGCGCCGGCGGAGGGCGGGGCCGAGCAGGAAGCCGCACACCGCGGAGAGCACGAGCGGGATCGCGAACAGGTAGAAGATGGAGGTCGGCCGCATGCCGCCGGCCAGCAGGTAGCCCACCATGATGGGCGCGATGATCGAGACGAGGCGTCCGGCGCCGATCATCCAGCCGAACCCGGAGGCCCGGGCCTTGGCGGTGTAGATCGGCGGGGTCACGGTGTAGTAGCCGGAGACCCCCGCGTTGGTCAGCATGCCCAGGAACACGCCCACGACCAGGGCGAGGCCGATCCGGTCGAACGACGAGGCGAAGACCACGTAGGCCACCGCCGCCAGGAGCAGCGCCGTCGTGAGGACGTAGCGGGGACGGGACCAGGTGGAGACGACCCCGAACCCGACGGCGCCGATGATGCCGCCCAGGCTCACGAGCACACCGGCGGTGACGCCTGTCTGCGGGTCCCCCGAGGCCTCCGCCAGGATCTTCGGGGTCCAGGTGTTGGCGAAGTAGAAGGCCGCGATGAGCGTGGCGTAGCCGATCCACGCGAGGGCCGTCTGGGACCGGACCCGGGCGCCGAACACCTCGCCGACCACGCTCTCGGCGCCCTCGTGCACGGGGGCGGGGGGCAGCTCGGAGAGCGGCTCGCGGCCCATGCGGGCCATGATCCGGTTCAGCTGGGGCAGCGACTTCGCGTCCCGCTTCTCGATGAGGTACTCGAAGGACTCCGGGAGCAGGAAGAAGCACACGACGAGCATGACCACGGTCATGGCGGCGCCGAGCACGAACGCGCCGCGCCAGCCGAACTCCTGGATGAGGAACCCGGAGAGGAAGCCGCCCACCGTGGCGCCGATGGGGTAGCCGGCCGTGTAGATGCCCATGGCGAGCCCGGCCCGCCGGCGGTTCGAGTACTCGGAGACGATCACGGAGAGGTTGGCGATCATCCCGCCGATGCCGATGCCCGCCAGCACGCGGGAGGCCAGCAGGGACATCGGGTCCCACGCGACGCAGGACCACGTCATGCCCACCGAGATGACGACGAGGCAGATGAGGGTCAGCCGGCGCCGGCCGATCCTGTCCGCGAGCGGGGTGAGGAAGATCGAGCCGAAGGCCATGCCGAACAGGCCGGCGCTGAGCAGGTAGCCGAGCAGGACCGGTTCGATGCCCCAGTCCCGTGACACCGCGGGAGCGGCGAAGGACATGACCAGGACGTCGAAGCCGTCGATCATGATCAGGATCAGGCAGATGACGACGGCCCTGACCTGGAACGGGGTCATGGGCGCGTCCTTGAAGGAGGCGGTGAGGTCCATCGGGGTGCCTCTCTGGGCGGCGGGACGAACGGGGCGCGCCCCGACCATGATGCGCCTCACGGTCGGGGCGGTCCACCGCGACGGCGAGGATCGTCGCCGCGTCCGCAACGGCAGGATCACGACGAGGCGCCGTCCGGAGACCATCCGGACGGCGCCTCGGCCCTGCTCTCCCGGCAGAGTTCTCCCGCTGGTCAGGCCGTGACCTGGCTCCAGGGGTTCTCGATGCCGATGTACTGGGTGGTGGTGTACTCGGCCAGGCCCTCGGCCCCGCCCTCCCGGCCCAGCCCGGACTGCTTGACCCCGCCGAAGGGGGCCGCCGCGTTGGAGATCACCCCGACGTTGAGGCCCATCAGGCCGAACTCGATCCGGTCCCCGATCCGCAGACCGCGGGAGATGTTCTCGGTGAACACGTAGGAGGCCAGCCCGTACTCGGTGGAGTTGGCCAGCTCCACCGCCTCGTCCTCGTCGGAGAAGGTCACCACCGGGGCCACGGGGCCGAAGATCTCCTCCCGCACCGCCCGCGCGTCCTTGGGCACGTCGCGCAGCAGGGTGGGCT
>NZ_BMEQ01000002.1 GCF_014636775.1 Kocuria dechangensis | reverse complement strand
TTAAGCACGCCGCCAGCGTTCGTCCTGAGCCAGGATCAAACTCTCCGTCAAAAAAACAACGAAAACAAAATGAATCCAGGCCGAAAACACCACCACCCACCCCACGGAGGCGGGGCCAGGCGGCAGCCAATTCAACCAAACAAAAATTTGGTATCAACAAACATGGCACACTATTGAGTTCTCAAACAACAGACCAGCAACCGGCACCCACGCACCAGAAACCGTGTCAAAACTTTTCTTGCCCGGGCCGAACGTCTTCTCGTTCTTCCCCGCGGCGACCTCCTCAGCCTATCCTTTTTTCCTTCTTTTCCCGAATCGTCCTCCCACCGTTCACACGGTGGTCAGCTCGTCAGGAGAAGATGGATCGGATCTGCCGGAATCGGTGCTGCGGGTTCGAACGATCTCTCGCTCCTGCCCGAAACAGCTCATCCAGCGTACCCGAGCCGCTCCCGTTCCGCAAGCGGCTTCCCACCGCACAGCGGTGCTCGTCCACGAGGTTCGAGGGGGTTCGTTCGCCGGATTCGGCGCTGCCGTCCGGGGCGATCTCTCGCGGCCCTTTCGGCGACTGCGCTACTGTAGCCCACTCCGGCGGCGACCACAAAGCCGGGCTCCCGCGGCCCCGGCCGGCCGCCGACCGCGGCCGGCCACCCCCGGTCCGTCAGTAGCGGGGCTTGTCCGGCTCCACCTGCTCTACCCAGGCCAGCACCCCGCCCTCGAGGTGACGGAGGCGCTCCTCCCTTCCTGCGAAGTGCGGGCGCAGGGCCGCCAGGGCGGTGGCGGAGCGGGTGCCGGCCTTGCAGTGCAGGACGAGGTCCGACCCGCGGGCCCCGGCCGGCAGGGCCTCCGGGCCGCGGTCCAGCAGCTCCTGGAGCGGGACCGGGACTGCGCCCGGGATGCTCACCAGCTCCCGCTCCCAGTCCTCGCGGACATCCACGAGTGCGAACTCTGCCTCGCCGCGGGCCCGGCGGGCGAGGAGCTCGGCAAGGGCGGGAGCGGCGAGTGCCTCGCCCGGGGCTGGGAGCCCCTCGGCCGGACCGGCGCCGTCGGGGGGCAGCGCGCACGCGGCCTCCGGGTCCTCGACCCGCTCCACCGGGGCGGCATCGGGGTCGGCGGTGAGCCGGAGCTCCCGCCAGGTCATGGCGAGGGCGTCGTGCAGCAGGACCCGGCCGAGCAGCGGCTCGCCGATGCCGGTGATCAGCTTCACGGCCTCGGTGACCATGACGGAGCCGATCGTCGCGGGGAGCACTCCCACCACCCCGCCCTCGGCGCAGCTGGGCACCTCCCCCGCCGGCGGGGCCTCGGGATAGAGGTCCCGGTAGGTGGGCCCGTGCCCGGCCCAGAAGACGCTGACCTGCCCCTCGAACCGCAGGATCGACCCCCACACGCACGGGGTGCCGGTCAGGGTGGTGGCGTCGCCGACCAGGTACCGGGTGGCGAAGTTGTCCGCGCCGTCCAGCACCAGGTCGTACCGGTCCACCAGGTCCAGGGCGTTGTCCGCGGTCAGCCGGACGGGATGGGCGCGCACCTCCACGAGGGGGTTGAGTCGGGCCACCGCGTCGGCGGCGGAGTCGACCTTGGGACGCCCCACGTCCGCGACGGTGTGGATCACCTGGCGCTGCAGGTTGGAGGCGGCCACGACGTCGTCGTCGACGATCCCGAGCGTGCCCACCCCGGCGGCGGCGAGGTACTGCAGGGCGGGGGCGCCCAGTCCTCCGGCCCCGACGACGAGGACCCGGGCGTTCTTGAGCCGCCGCTGGCCGAGGGGCCCGACCTGGGGCAGGGACAGGTGGCGCGCGTAGCGCTCGATCTCCTCGGGCGTCAGCTCGGGGCCGGGCTCCACGAGCGGGGGCAGCGGGCTCACCGGCCCTCCCCCACGGGCGCCCAGTCCCCGCGCGGCACGTCCGCCGGGTGCACGGACGGCTCCTCGGCCGCGTCGATCCGCCCCGCCATGGGCGAGGAGGCGACGGCGTGTCGGCGGGCGGGGATGCGCCCGGCTCCCGCGGCCAGGCGGCCGGCGGCCACGGCGTGGCGCATCGCGGTGGCCATGGCCACCGGGTCCTGGGCGCGGGTGACCGCGCTGGCCAGCAGCACGGCGTCGCAGCCGAGCTCCATGGCCAGGGCGGCCTCGGAGGCGGTGCCGATGCCGGCGTCGAGGACCACGGGCACGGCGGCGCGGGAGGCGATGAGCTCGATGTTGTGCGGGTTGAGGATGCCCAGCCCGGTGCCGATGGGCGCGCCCAGGGGCATGACGGCGGCGGCGCCGAGGTCCTCCAGGCGGCGGGCGACGGCGGGGTCGTCGGAGGTGTAGGCGAAGACCTTGAACCCGCGGGCCACCAGCTGCTCGGTGGCGTCCAGGAGCTCGACGACGTCCGGCAGCAGCGTGTCCTCGTCGGCGATGACCTCGAGCTTGACCCAGTCGGTCTCCAGGGCCTCCCGGCCCAGCTCCGCGGTGAGCAGGGCGTCGCGGGCGGTGTAGCAGCCGGCGGTGTTGGGCAGGATGCGGATGCCGTTGCGCTCGAGCAGGGCGAACAGCGAGTCCCCCTGCCCGGGGGCGTAGCGGCGCAGGGCGACGGTGGTCAGCTCGGTGCCGGAGGCCAGCAGGGCCTGCTCGAGGGTGTGCAGGGAGCTCAGGCCGCCGGTGCCCATGATCAGGCGGGAGGACAGCTCCACGCCGTCGAGCACGAGCGGGTCCGGTGCGGGGACGGTGGTCATGTCAGCCTCCTTGGACGGCGGTGATGATCTCGATGCTCTGCCCCTCGGCCACCGGGGTGCGGCCCCAGCGGCTGCGCGGGACGACGGCCGCGTCCACGGCCACGGCCACGCCCAGGCGGCCCCCGTCCACGGGGTGGCCGTCGGGGCCCAGCGCGCGGCCGACGGTCTCGGCGACCAGGTCGACGACGGTGGTGTCCTCGGGCACGACGCGCGGGGCGCCGTTGAGGGTGATGGCGGACATCAGGTCCTCCTGTTCGGGAGCGGGGAAGGGGGCGGGACGGCAGAGGGGACGACGACGCGGGCGCCGGCGTCGCGCGGTCCCGCGGCGTGCAGGTCGAAGCGGTGGGGGTCGGCGGTGGCCAGGTGCTCGGCGTCGGCAGCCGGATCGGCCCCCGGCTCCCCCGTGACCAGCTGGGCGGCGAGGCGGGCGGCCAGCGGGGTGAGCAGCACGCCGTGGCGGAAGTACCCGGTGGAGACGACCAGACCGGGCACGTGCTCGCCGTCCGGGGCGCGGACGCGGCCGAGGTAGGGGATGTCGTCCGGGGTGCCGGGGCGGGCCCGGGCCATGACCTCCGTCAGCTCGAGGTCGGCGACGCCGGGGACCAGGGCCTGGGCGTCGCGCAGCAGCCGGAACACGCCCCCGGCGCTGGGGCCCTCCAGGTCGTCCTCGCGGGAGGTCGCCCCGATGACCAGGGTCCCGTCGGCGCGCGGCACCAGGTAGACCGGCACGCCGTGGACGAGCCCCCGCACGGTGCGCTCGAGCAGCTCGGGCGTCCCCGCGGGGAGGCGGGCGCGCAGGATGTCCCCGTGCACCGGGCGCAGCGGCAGCCGGCAGGTGCGGGGCAGGCCGTCCAGCGCCCCGATCCCGGTCCCCGGCGAGAGCACCGTCTCGGCGGCCACCACCTGCCGCCCGTCGGCCAGGACGACGCCGGCCACCGCACCGTCCACGCCGTACCGCAGCGCCGTCGCGCGCTCGCGCACGAGGTGGGCCGGTCCGCCGTCGTCGGCCACCTCGCGGGCGGGGTCGGACAGAGAGGAGCCGGACAGGGCGGCACCGGACGGGCCGGGGCCGGACAGGGACGGCGCGGCGAGCGCGGTCAGCAGGGCGGCGACGAGCCGGCGGGGGTCGACCTGGTGGTCGGCGGGGATCCGGAACGCGGCGGACAGGCGCGGGCTCAGCGCCGGCTCCAGGGCGCGGGCGGCGCGCAGGGGCAGCGGCTCGACCGCCATGCCGTGGCGCAGCTGCAGCTCGCGCAGGTCGGCCAGGGCCTGCCGGTCGGCGGCGTCGACGCCGCACACGAGGGTCTCGGTGGCGCGGTAGCCCACGGCCTGCCCGGCGGCCTGCTCGACGGCGGCGGCGAAGGCCGGGTACTCGGCGGCCGAGGCCGTCATGAGGGGGTAGAGGGGCTCCTGCTGGTACTGGACCTCGCTGACGGGGGCGAGCATGCCGGCGGCGGCGCGGCTGGCCCCGGAGCCGGGGTCCGGGTCGACCACCGCGACGGAGCGGCCGCGGCGGCGCAGCTCCCAAGCGGTGGCGAGGCCGACCACTCCGGCGCCGACGACGGCGGCGTCGACGACGAGGTCGGCGGGCCCGGGGCCCGGGCGGGAGGTGGTGGCGAGGGGCGCGGCGGTCACCGGCGTGTCCTTTCCTACGGCGGCATGACCCGCATCAGGTGTGGCGGTCGGCGCTCAGGCCCTCTCAGCCCCGATGGGGCTCCCGCAGAACTGGCTGACTAGCATCAGCGTGTGACTCAGCATACCCGCGCCTTCGCCCCGCCCGCCGATCCCGCCCTCCGCAGGGCCCGCACCGAGAAGCTCGCCGCCGCCCGGCTGTACGTCTGCACGGACGCTCGCACCCGCCAGGGCGACCTCGAGGAGTTCCTGCACGCCGCCTACGCCGGGGGCGCCGACATCGTCCAGCTGCGGGACAAGACCCTGGACGCCGACGCCGAGATCGCCGCGCTGCGGGTGCTCGCCGAGGTGGCCGCCGCGCACGGGAAGCTGTTCGCCGTCAACGACCGCGCCGACGTCGCGGCGCTCGTGGGCGCCGACGTCTTCCACGTGGGCCAGCACGACCTCTCCCCCGCCCAGGCCCGGGCCCTGCTGGGTCCGGACGTGGTCATCGGCCGCTCCACCCACGACCTCGACCAGGCGCGCACGGCGCTGGAGGACCCCGAGGTCGACTACTTCTGCACCGGGCCCGTGTGGGAGACCCCCACCAAGCCGGGCCGGGCCGCCACGGGCCTGGACTTCGTCCGGGCGGCCGCCGCCCTCGTGGCGGAGCGGCCGGTCGCGGCGTCCACGCCGTGGTTCGCCATCGGCGGCATCGACGCCGGCCGTGTGCCCGAGGTCCTGGGCGCCGGGGCCACGCGCGTCGTCGTCGTGCGTGCCATCACGGAGGCCGCCGATCCCCGGGCCGCCGCCGAGGAGCTGAGCGGCATGCTCCCGGCCTGAAGCCTCTGCCGGGCGGCGGGCGGCGCATACACTGCCCGGAGGGCGCGGTCCGCCGCCCGCACCGTTCTGTCGACCCGGGAGCTCCTCGTGATCCGCCACGTCGTCCTGTTCACGCTCACGCGCTCCTCGCCGCCCCGCACGGAGCGCAGCCGCTCCGTCGCCCTCGTGCTGTGAGGCGGGCGCCTGCATGACGGACCGCACCGCCAAGAGCGTCGCCACCCGCCAGCGCTTCGTCGACGAGGCCCTGCTCCTGTTCCGGGAGCGGGGCTACGAGCAGACGTCCATGGCCCAGATCGCCACCGCCGCGGGGTCCAGCCGGGCCAACCTGTACCTGTACTTCCACAGCAAGCCGCAGATCATCATGGCCCGGATGCGCGAGATCGAGGCCGACGTCGCCGCGTTCTTCCAGGGCCTGGACAGGATCCCCCGGCACACCCCCGAGGCCCTGCTGGAATGGCTGGCGCAGGGCCGGGAGCTGTGGCTGCGCTACGCCACGGAGTTCGAGGCGATCACCCGTGCCATGGCCGCGGACCCGGAGGTGCTCGACGAGTGGCTGGCCATGGTCCGGCGCGTCTCCTCGGACCAGACGGCGCTGTACCGCGGCTGCCGCACGGAGGACGAGCGGCTGGACCGCGAGGTGCACATGGTCACGCTGATGATGAGCCTGGAGCGCAACTTCTACTACATGTACCTCCGGGGGCACCGGGAGCGGGAGGACCGGGTCCTCGCCTCGCTGGCCCGGCAGTGGGCGCAGCTGTTCGGCGAGTGACCCGGTCCTTCCATCACCGTGGGATCAGTGCGCCTGGATCCGTGAGAGGCGCACCTGCTTCGACAGGGTGAGGCCGGAGCCGATCGCGAAGACGGAGGCGGCGGCCGCCACGAGGAAGCCCACGTCGAATGTCTCCGGGGTGGGGAGCATGGTGACCGGATCGGTGCCCCAGCCCATGAGCGCCGAGTAGATCGCCGCCCCGATCGAGGAGGCCGCCAGTGCCAGCGCCACGTACACCGAGGCCGTCCCCGCGGCGCGGTCCTCGTGCGCCTCGACCGCGATCACCGAGACCGCCGTCGTCAGCAGCGAGGTGTACGCCAGCCCGTAGACGAACACGGCCACGAGCACGGTGATCAGGCTGTCGTGCCAGAACCGCAGGAAGACGAAGTCCGCCCCCAGCAGCAGCGCGGAGCCCAGCACCACGTTCCGCGCCGGCACCCGCACGAGCAACCGGGACACGAGGCGCGCGGCGACGGCACCGGCGACGGTCATGGGGATGAAGAGGAAGCCCGCCAGCAGCGGGTTGAGCCCGAAGCCGTAGCCGATGGCCGCGGCCGGCAGCATGGCCCAGCCCATGACCAGGTTGAACATCAGCATCCCCGTGATGCCCATGGTGAGGAAGACGGCGTAGGCGGGCAGGAGCCGGGCGGAGAACATCTCGCTGATGTCGACCAGGGGACGGGACGAGCGGGCCTCCCAGGCGAGCGAGCCGACGAGCAGGGCGACGCCGAGCCCCACGGTGGCCACCGTGGCGAACGACGTCGGCCCCCACACCATGGACTGGCTGATTCCCACGCACAGTGCGGTGAGGCCGAGGCCCATGAGCACGACGCCGACGACGTCCAGGGAGCGGGCAGAGCCGGAGTGGCGCCGCCCCGCATCGGAGTCGTCGCCCCACCGGAGGAAGGCCACCAGGGAGATCAGCGTCAGCAGGGCGCCGACGACGAAGGTGATGCGCCAGGTGAGGCCCAGCACGACGAACAGCCCGCCGAGCCCGAAGCCGAGGAAGACCCCGGCGGCCTGGCCGGCGGCGATGACGGCCACCGCCTTCTTGCGGTCCACGGCGCTGAGCCGGTCGCGCATGATGCCCACGCACAGCGCCTGCCCCGCCATGACGCCGGTCAGGAAGCGGCCGATCAGGAGAACGGTGAAGCTGGGAGCCAGGGCCGAGACGACATATCCCACGGTGATGCCGAGGACGCACCAGATCATCAGCCGTCGGTGGCCGAAGATGTCGCCGGCCTTGGCCAGGACCGCGATGGTCGAGGCGCCGCACAGCGTCGTGGCCAGCAGCGCCCAGGACACCTGGTTCGGGGTGAGGCCCAGCTCGGCGCTCATGGAGCCGTACAGGGGGATGGCCATGAGCGTGCCGATCTCGTTGAGCATCTGCAGCAGCGAGAACGTCACGGCCATCATCAGGCCGCCGGTGCGCCAGTCCAGGGTCCTGCCGCTGGGCTCCCCGGTGTCGGCGGCCCTCGCCGGCGGGCGGAGGGACGATCGGGACGGAAGTGGCGGGAGCTGCTCATCGGCAGCGGGGGTCAAGGATGGGTGAGCGTTCATGCGATCTCCTCGGGACGGTACTGGATCCGCCGAACGGGCGAGATCGCCGCGGTCGGGCCTGCGCCCGGTGCTCCGACCGGACGTGATGCAAGTCACCATGGTGCAAGTAAGTTAGACAGGTGTCTAGACAATCGGTGCTTTCGGTGCCCATACTCTTCTTGTATGTCACGGCGCATCAACAAAGGTTCTATGTGTTGCTGGCCGATCGGGGCGTCACTACTGTCGGGACCACTGTCTGTGACTCCACTCACACACCCGGAGGTCCCCGTGTCCAATGCAGCACCGCCCGTCCAGGCCCCCCGCGGCACGGTCCGCAAGGTCGCGGCCGCCAGCCTGGCGGGCAACGCCATCGAGTACTACGACTTCTCCATCTACGGTCTGGCCGCCGCCCTGGTGTTCCCGGCGCTGTTCTTCCCGCAGTCGGACCCCTTCGTCGGCACCCTGGCCACGTTCGCCACCATGGCGGTCGGCTACCTGTCACGCCCTGTGGGCGCTGTGATCTTCGGGCACTTCGGAGACCGCATCGGCCGCAAGCCGATGCTGGTCATCACGCTCCTCATCATGGGCGGGGCCACGATGCTCATCGGCCTCCTGCCGACCTACGAGACGATCGGCGCCTGGGCCGCCGTCCTGCTCGTCACGCTGCGGCTGCTCCAGGGAATCGCGTTCGGAGGCGAGTGGGGTGGGGCCATCCTCATGGCCTTCGAGTACGCCCCCGAGCACCGGCGGGGCTTCTTCGCCGCGATCCCCCAGGTGGGCCCGGCGACCGGCTCCATCCTCGGCAACGCCGTCTTCCTGCTCGTCACGCTGCTCCCCGACGAGCAGATGCTCGCCTGGGGTTGGCGCATCCCGTTCCTGCTCAGCGCCGTTCTCGTGATCGTCGGCATGATCATCCGCCTCAAGATCGCCGAGTCCCCCGAGTTCCGCACGGTCAAGGCGGAGGGCCGGGCCGTGGACGTCCCGATCATCGCCGTGCTCAAGCACCACCTGCGCCCGGTGCTGCTGGTGACCGGCGGCTTCCTGGGCTTCGGCGCCTTCTCGATCATCGTCATGGCCTATCTGGTGAATTACAGCACGAACCAGGCCGGCATCGACCCGACCGTCATGCTGTCCTTCACCCTGCTCTCCTTCGTGCTGCAGATCCCCACGATCCTGTTCTTCGGGCACCTCTCCGACCGCGTGGACAGACGGCGTCTCATGGCGGTGGGCTCGGTGCTGGCCATGGTCTCGATCTTCGGGATGTTCTGGGCCGTGGAGTCCCACAACCCCTGGCTGATCATGCTCGGCTACGCGGTGGGCTTCGGATGCCTCTACCCGGTGGCCTACGGAGCACAGCCGGCGCTCTTCGCGGATGCCTTCACCCCTGAGGTGCGGTTCACCGGCATGTCGCTGGGGTACCAGGGCGCGAACGTCCTGGGCTCCGGGTTCACCCCGATGATCGCCGCGTCCCTCCTGCAGTACACGGGGTCCCCGTGGGCCATCCCCGTGTTCGTCACCCTCACCCTGGTGATCTCGATGTTCTGCCTCATGCGCCTGGCCACGCTTGCCGCCCAGCGCAAGGCCCTGACCTCGGCCACGTCCCGGGACCCCCAGGCCGACGGGGTCCCCAGCATCGTCTGACCCCGGCATCCGTCGGCGCTCTCCCGAAAGGTTCCTCAGATGGAATTCATGCACACCACCCTGGGCCAGCGGGTCCTGTTCGGCACCGGCCTCGCCGCCGAGCACGTGGCCGCCGAGCTGGACCGGCTCGGCGCCACCCGGCCGATGGTCATCGCCGCACCTCCGGAGCGGGCCCTGGCCGAGACCGCCACCGCCGGCACCGACGCGGTCCTGTGGTGGGACCAGGTCATCCAGCACGTCCCGGTCGAGACCGCCCAGGCCGCCCGAGTGGCGGCGGCCGACCACGACGTCGATGCCATCGTGTGCGTCGGCGGTGGGTCGACCACCGGTCTGGCCAAGGCGATCGCCCTGACCACCGGCATCCCGGTCATCGCTGTGCCGACCACCTACGCCGGCTCCGAGGCCACCGACGTCTGGGGACTCACCGAGGACCGCACCAAGATCACCGGGGCCGATGCCCGCGTGCTGCCGGTGGCGGTGGTCTACGACGCCGAGCTGTCGGCGTCCCTGCCGGCGGGCCTGTCCGTGGCCTCCGGGCTCAACGGCCTGGCCCACTGCGTGGACTCCCTGTGGGCCCCGAAGGCCGACCCGATCAACCAGGCGATGGCCCTGGAAGGGGCCCGCGCCCTGAACCTGGCCCTGCGCGGGATCGTCGCCGACCCCGACGACCTCCAGGCCCGGGAGCAGGCCCTCTACGGCTGCTACCTCGCCGCGGTCGCCTTCGCCTCCGCGGGCTCAGGGCTGCACCACAAGATCTGCCACGTGCTGGGTGGGACCTTCGACCTGCCCCACGCCCAGACCCACGCCACCGTGCTCCCGTACGTGCTGGCCCTCAACGCCCCGGCCGTCCCCGAGCTGGCCGTCCGGCTGGCCACCGCCCTGGGGAAGCCCCCGGTGGCCCCCGAGCACGACGCGGTGGCCTCCCTGCACGGGCTGCCCGCCGCCGGCGGACAGGACCCGGCCGAAGCCGCGGTCGAGGCCCTGCGCCGGCTCTACACGGCCGTCGAGGCGCCGTCACGGCTGGCCGACTACGGGTTCACCGCCAGCGGGATCCCCGAGGCCGTCGAGCGGGTCCTGGCGGCCGCCCCGGCCTCGAACCCGGTGCCGGTCGTCGAGGCCAACATCACCGGCCTGATCACCGACGCCCTGACCGGGGCCGCCCCGGCACCTGCCACGGCCACCCTGCTCGCCCGCTGATCGAGCACCCCGGCGCACCCACCCGCTACGAGGAGGATTCCCCATGACCGAGACCACCACCGCCCCGGCCGGCGCCGCCGTGCCCGCCGAGCAGCGCGCGGCCGAGGAGGCCCTGACCGCGAAGGTTCTCGCCTCCTTCGCCGGCACTCCCGACCCCCGCCTCAAGCAGCTCATGCAGGCCCTCACCCGCCATCTGCACGCCTTCGTCCGCGAGGTCCGCCTCACCGAGGCCGAGTGGGAGAAGGCGATCGAGTTCCTCACCGCGGTGGGGCACATCACCGACGACCGCCGCCAGGAGTTCATCCTGCTCTCCGACGTGCTCGGGGCCTCGATGCAGACCATCGCGGTCAACAACCCCGTGGACGGGGACGCCACCGAGGCCACCGTCTTCGGCCCCTTCTTCCTGGAGGACGCCCCGGAGATCCCGCTCGGCGGGGACATCGCCGGCGGTGCCACCGGGCAGCCGGCCTGGGTGGAGGGCACCGTCACCGACACGCAGGGCGACCCGATCCCCGGCGCCCGGATCGAGGTGTGGGAGGCCGACGAGGACGGCTTCTACGACGTCCAGTACGGCGACGACCGCATCACCGGCCGCGCCCACCTCTATGCCGATCAGAACGGCAACTACGCGTTCTGGGGGCTGACCCCGACCCCCTACCCGATCCCGCACGACGGCCCCGTCGGGGCGATGCTCGCGGCCACGAACCGGTCCCCGGTGCGGGCAGCACACCTGCACTTCATGGTCACCGCCGAGAACCACCGGACCCTGGTCACCCACATCTTCGTCGAGGACGACCCCCAGATCGAGATCGGGGACTCCGTGTTCGGGGTGAAGGACTCGCTCATCAAGACCTTTGCCACCCAGCCGCCCGGCACCCCCACCCCCGACGGCCGTGACCTCGGCGAGCAGGAGTGGGCACGGACCCGCTTCGACATCGTCCTGGCACCCAGCCCCTTCTGACCCGGCGCCGACGAGCACCGTCCGCGCCGTCAGCACGACCCAGCACAGCACCAGAAGCACAGCACACGAAAGGAACGACGACATGCCGTCGAACACCACCCACCAGCAGACCTACCAGGCCGGCCTCGAGATGCGCAGGACCGTCCTCGGGGCGGAGCACGTCGAGCGCTCACTGGCCAACGCCTCGGAGTTCGCCCAGCCGATGCAGGAGTTCGTCACCGAGTACTGCTGGGGAGCGGTCTGGAACCGTCCCGGTCTGGAGCGTCGCACCCGCAGCCTGCTCAACCTCGCCATGCTCACCGCACTCAACCGCAACCACGAGCTGGCCGTCCACGTGAAGGGCGCGGTCAACAACGGCGTCACCGAGGAGGAGATCCAGGAAGTGCTCCTCCAGGCCGCCGTCTACGTCGGCGTCCCCGCAGCACTGGAGTCCTTCCGCGTGGCGGAGAAGACCCTCAAGGAGATGAAGGAAGCCCATGTCTGAGCCGCACCTGACCATCGGCATGATCGGTCTGGGGAACATGGGGCTCCCCATGTCCGCCCGCCTGCTCCAGGCCGGCCACCGTGTCCTGGGCTTCGACCTGAGCCCGGAGAACCTCTCGGCGTTCTCCGCCCGGGGCGGCACCCCGGCTGAGAGCGTCGGCGGTGTCACCGAGGACATCGATCTCCTGATCCTCATGCTGCCCAGCTCCGACATCGTGGAGAACGTCCTCCTCGAGCAGGGTGTGGCCGCACGGATGCCGGAGGGAGCGGTCGTCGTGGACATGAGCTCCTCGGTCCCGGGCCGCACCAAGGACCTGGCCGAGCGGCTGCGCACCGGGTTCGGCGTCCGGCTCGTCGACGCACCGGTCTCCGGTGGGGTCAAGGGCGCAGTGGCCGGGACCCTGACCATCATGGTCGGCGGCGTCGACGAGGACGTCGCCGTCGTGCGCCCCGCGCTGGAGGCCATGGGCCGGCTCGTCCGGACGGGACCGGTCGCCTCGGGCCACGCCCTCAAGGCACTGAACAACCTGCTGTCCGCCACGCACCTGCTGGTGACCAGCGAGGCCCTGCACGTGGGGACCCGCTTCGGCATGGACCCCGAGGTGATGCTCGAGGCCATCAACGGGGCCAGTGGCCGCAGCGGGTCCACCGAGAACAAGTGGCCGAACTTCGTGGTGCCGCAGACCTACGACTCCGGCTTCTCCCTGGCGCTGATGGTGAAGGACATGAAGATCGCGCGGGAGCTCGCCCATGACGTCGGTCTGGGCACCCCGCTGGCCGACCGTGCGGTGGAGCTGTGGGAGCAGGCCGCGGGAGAGCTGCCGCAGGATGCCGACCACACGGAGATCGCCCGCTGGAGCGCGCTCCGGCAGTGATCCGCCCGCCACGACGAGAAGGGCCCCGTCCGGACGGACGGGGCCCTTCTCGTCGTGGCGGGGGATCGGTCAGTCCTGCCGGACCTCCAGGGGATCGAGCTCCTCCCCTGGACGGTAGTAGCCGCCGAACAGCGCGGCCCCGGGCTCGCTCAGCCGCGCGTCGTACAGGACGGCCCCGTCCGTGCGCGCGCGCTCGGCGAGGTGGGCCAGGACCAGCCGCTCCTCCGTCTCCCCCTCACCGGGGGCGAGGACGGTCAGGGCGAGCCCGCCGCCGTCGACGGTCTCGAGCGCGGGCCGCGCGACGCGGACGAACAGCATCCCGCCGTGCGCGCGCAGGCGCAGGTCGCCCCGGAAGCGGCGGCCCGAGGGGTCCTCGGGGTCACCGGGGAAGGCGAAGACGCCCGCCTCGGGGTCCGCCTCCGCCCCGTCCTCGACGGAGAGGGCGCCGTCGGGGAGGGCGGAGACGTAGCGGAGCAGACTGGACTTCACCGGCCAGAGCAGGAAGGTCACTGGGACACCTTTCGGGGAGAGGAGGGCGACGTCGAGGACTCAGAGCTCGACGTCGTTGGGACCCACGTGCTGGCCACCGCCGTCGATGTTGAGCACGGCGCCGGTGACGTAGCTCGAGGCGGGGGAGGCGACGTAGACGGCCAGGCCCTCCAGCTCGGGCAGCTGCGCCGAGCGCTTCAGGGCGGAGACCTTCACGAAGTCCGCCGTCATCGCCTCGGCCGCGGGGTTGGCCTTGCGGATGTTGGTCTCGAACAGGCCGGGGGCGACCGCGTTGACCGTGATCCCGCGGTGGGCGAGCTCCAGCGCGGCGTTGCGGACCAGGCCGACCACGCCGGCCTTCGTCGACGCGTAGGCGTAGCCGACCATCGGGTCCGCCCGGATCCCGCCGACGGACGAGGTCACGACGATCCGCCCGTAGCCGGTGTTCAGGTGGCGAGCCGCGGCGGACATCGTGTTGACCGCGCCGGTCAGGTTGACGTCGAGGACCTGCTGCCAGCGCTCCCGGTCGAGGTCGGTGATCCGGCCGGTCCTCAGCCGCGGACCGATACCGGCGCTGATCCCCGCGTTGGCGAACACGACGTGCAGGCCGTGCTCGCTGTGCTCGAGCCGGTCGAAGAGGGCGTCCAGCTGGTCGAAGTCGGTGATGTCCGCGACGGCTACGTCGACCTGCAGGCCCTGCTCCGCCAGGTCGGTCCGGGCCTCGTCGAGGCGGTCGCCGACGACGTCCAGCAGGGTCACGTGGGCGCCGGCCTCGGCGAGCGCCGTGCCCATGCGCAGGCCCAGCCCGCTGCCGCCGCCGGTGACGACGACGCCCAGGCCGCGGACGTCGAACAGCTCCCCCAGCTTCTGCAGGCGGCGCTCCTCGGGCACCCCGGAGGGTCCGGCGCCCGGCACGGGCGGGATCGTGGAGGTGGTGGTGCCGGTCGTGGTGGTCATGGCTGGTTCTCCTGTTCGGGGGTGCCGGCCCCGTGCGCACGCACGCGGGCCAGGGTGAGGGCGCCCTCGAGCACCCCGTGGGTGCCGAGGGTCGAAGCGATCTCCAGGACGGCCAGCAGCTCGTCCGGGGTGGCCCCGTGCCGCAGTGCGTTGCGGAAGTGCTGCTCGATGCCGGGACGGTGCAGGTGGGTCGCCGCGACGTCGAAGGCGATGTAGACGAACTCCTTGACCTTGGGCTCGAGCACCCCGTCCGTCCACGGGAGGCCGGAGTACTCGCAGTAGGCCTCGAAGAGGTCGAGGTCCAGCCGCAGCAGCTGCTCGAAGTCCTCGTGCCAGAACCCGCGGCGCGCCTCGAAGGTGTTCTTGAGCCGCTGCTGGTGGCCGGTCAGGGGCGCGGGCTCCTCGGGCAGGTGACCGGTCTCCCGCAGGACCTGCTCGAGGATCGCGCCGCCGACGTTGTGGGCGTGGATCCCCAGCGTTCCGGTGAGCTGCAGGACCTCGGCCACCTCCTGCTCCGTGGCGCCGGCCGCCAGGGCCCCGCGCACGTGCTGCTCGGTGCCGGGCCCGTAGAGGTGGGTCGCGGCGGCGGCGACGGCCAGGTGCACCAGGTGGCGGATCCTGGCGGGCAGGACGCCGCGGCGCTCCGCCACGCCGGTCAGCGCGGCGTGCACGGCGAACTGGCGCCGGTCCAGGTCCAGCAGCGCCTGCAGGCGCTCGTCCCAGTGCCCGTGCAGGTGCTCGAACTCCGTGCGGAGCCGTTCGGCGGCGCTCGCCGGGGCCTGTGTCGTGCTCGTCATGGTGGTGGATCCCTTCCTCGGGGGGGGCGTGCCTGGGTCAGTGGGTGTGCAGCACCTGGTCGAGCGGCACGGGGCCGTGCTCCTCGTAGCGCCGGGTCTGCCGGGTCCGCTCGGCCGCGAGCGTGTCGTCGTCGCCGCGGTACTGGGCGATCATCGACCGGCGCGCCCCCGGGGCGACGTGGCACAGTCCGGGGACGTCCGGGTTGTCGCGGCAGTCGGTGCTGCCGGCGGCGGGGGAGATCGCGGCCAGGGCCTCCCCCGACCGGCGCAGCCCCGCGGTCGTGTAGCGGCGGACGGCCTCCTCGGAGCACCGGCCGCACGCCAGCCCGCGCGGCGCGGGCACCTCCACGAGGCGCTCGCCGGCCCATCCGCAGGCCGTGCAGCGGTAGTCGAACAGTCGCCTCATGACCCGGCGCTCACTTGATCTCGACGCCCGGGCCGCCGAAGTCGGCCCAGTCGCGCTCGTCGTGGGCGATCCACAGGCGGGCGTTCTCCCGCTCGGTCAGCGCCACGAGCCTGCGCACGCTGTCCTTGGCCAGTTCGTGGTCCCAGTCGGACGGGTCCGGCTGGGTCCACTCGACGGCCTCGCGCAGGTGCACGGTGTCACCGGTGAGGACCACGTTCTGGGACGGCAGCCGCACCAGGGCGGACAGCTCGCCCGGCGTGTGGCCGGGGAAGTGGTGGATCTCGATGGCGCCGTCGCCGAAGAGGTCCAGGACCGGGGTGGTCACGGTGGTCCAGTTGAAGGACTGGACGGTCGGGGACATGTACTCCTCCGGGAAGAAGAGGTGCTGCACCTCCGCCGGCGGCCGCGCGGACCAGGCGAACTCCCCCGGGCCGACGTAGAACCTGGCCTGCGGGAACAGGTAGAGCCCGCCCGCGTGGTCGCTGTGGGTGTGGGAGAGGATCACGTGGGTGACGTCCGTGACGTCGAAGCCCAGTTTCCGGATCTGCCGGTCGATGCGCTGCTCCGGGCGCGACGTGATCATCGTGGTCTCCGGCCGGTCCCCGAACAGGAGGGCGGGGTCGTCGCAGACCACCGGGTTCATGCCGGTGTCGAAGAGCACCAGCCCCTGCTCGTGCTCGATCAGGTAGCCCGGCAGCGGGATGTTCACCGTGCCCTCGGCGCCGACCACGAGGTGCGCGGCGTCGATGGTCATGGTCGGGGAGTCCAGTCCCCAGAGGCGGTGGGCCATGGTGGTCATGGTCGGTGCTCCGTTCGGTCGAGGCTGCTCCGTCGCAGCCGGTCGAGGACGAGGTCTAGGACCTGTCCGTTGGTGGCCTCGAAGACGAGGCCGTGCCCGTTGCCAGGGAGTCCGTGCTCGGCCAGGAGGAGGTGTTCGGCCTCCAGGCCCAGCGCCCGCAGGTGCGCGACGGTCTGCTCGTCGTCCCGGGCACGCCCGGAGGCGCCGGCCGAGACGACGAGGACCGGGGGCGGCGGGCCGTCGGACTCCCAGCGGCCCAGGTCCACGGCGCTGAGGCCGTGCTCGAGCCGGCCGCGCTCCCCCAGGTCCCGGTACGGCGGGCCCAGCGGTTCCACGGCGACGACCGCGCGCACCAGGTCGGGGCGGCGCAGCAGCGCGCCCCACCCGGCGGGGGCGCCCGCGGAGTGGACGACGACGACGGCGGGGCCCGTCCGCTCGAGCAGCTGGACGGTGCGCGCGACGTCCTGCTCGTGCGCGCGGGCGGTGTCCAGGAGCATGCCCGCGGAGGAGGCCACCAGCTCGTCGAGGTGCGGCTCGCCCGGGGACCGCTCCCAGGGCCAGGCCTCGGAGCCGGCGCCGTCCTGGGCGGGGCCCAGGAAGAGCCGGTCGGCGAGCTCGTAGGTGGCCCCGGGGGTGCGGCCTCCCATGCGCTCCGGGAGGTACGGCGAGCGCCCGTGCCCGGGGCGGTCCAGGAGGTAGACGGCCCAGCCCTTGCGGACCAGCCGCCGGGCCCAGCCGTCGTGGTCCCCGTAGCCCAGCCAGTCGGTGGACTGGCCCCCGCCGCCGTGGACGAGGACCGCGACGGGGGCGTCGTCGTCGTCCGGCGCCTCCCACTGGACGAAGGCCGGCGCCTCCTGCCAGGTGCCCTCGGACCCGTCGCGCAGCTCGCCCCGCAGCCACAGCTCACCCCGGCGGAGGGTCTCCGCGGGCCGGTTCCGGTGCGGGGCGGGCACAGCGGGCGCGGTCACCGGCGTGCCGGGGTCAGGCGCACGGGCACCTTCTCGTGCCCGAACGCCTGGTAGTTGACGGCCTGCACGGGCTCGCCCACGAGCTCGATGCGCTCGACGCGCTCGACGAGGGCGCGCAGCAGCGTGCGCGCCTCCAGACGGGCCACGCCCTGGCCGGCGCAGGTGTGGATGCCGAAGCCGAAGGACAGGTGGCCGCCCTTCATCTCGCGGTCGACGTGGAACTCGTCCGGGTTCTCGTACTGGCGTCCGTCGCGCCCGGCGCCGAGCCACATGGTGAGGATCTTCGCGCCCTCCGGGATGCGCACCCCGCCCAGCACGGTCTCCTTCTTGGCCCAGCGCCCGCCGTAGCGGGAGGCCGGGTAGTAGCGGATGGCCTCCTCCCAGGCGTTGTCCACGAGCTCCGGGTTCTCCCGCAGCTTCTGCCACTCGCCGGGGTTGTCGGCGAAGGCGCGGATCATGCTGGCGATGGAGGCGGTGGTGGTGTCGAAGCCGGCGGCGAAGATGGACTTGAGGATCTGCTGGGCCTCGGTCTCGGTGATCTTCCCCTCCTCGGCCTGCTGGTAGAGCATCCAGCCGATGCTGCCCTCGGCCTGCAGCTCCTTGGCGGTGTTGGCCTCCACCCACTCCTGGCCCTCCGCGCCGCGGGCCAGCTTCTGTCGCTGCAGTTCGCTGTCGGGGCCGAAGACGTTGAACACGGCGTCCCCGAACTTCAGGAGCGCCTCGCGGCCCTCCTCGGGCAGGCCGAGCACGTCCGGGAAGACCTTGAGGACGAAGGCCACGGACAGCTCGCGGAACGCGTCGATCTCCACGGGCCCGTCGGCGAGCAGCCGGTCGACCAGCTGCTCGGCCCAGTCCTTGAAGTAGGCCTCCATCCTCTGCAGGTTCTCCTCGTTGAGGACCTTCAGCACGGCGCCCTTGGAGCGGTTGTGCTCGGGCGGGTCCTCGAGGATGAGGATCCGCGGACGGAACGGGGAGGGCGCGTAGAACGGCCGGCTGGTGGACGAGAACGTCCGGGGGTCTCGCAGGGCCTTCTTGATCTCGGCGTAGCGGGTGATCGCGTAGTAGTCGTACTTCTTGACGTAGACGACGGGGGCGAGCTCCCGGCAGCGCCCGTCCATCTCGTGCACGTTCTGGAGGGACTCCAGGGCGAACGGGTCGTAGTCCGTCTCGGGCGCCTCGATGACGGTGTCGGCCACGGTTTCTGTCATGACTTGTCCTTCGGTCGGTGGTGGTGTGTCGGTGGGCGGTGGGGCTCAGGTCCCGGCGGTGCGCGCGGCGGGCGCCGTCCCGGTCCGGACCCACTCCAGGCGCCGCTCGAGCCCGGCGACAGCGCTGTCGGGGTGGGTGAGGACGAAGAACGCGTTCTCCCGCACGGAGCCCAGGACCTGGTCGGCGACGTCGGCGGGGTCGAGGCCGACCTCCTCGGAGAGCCGGGCGAGGTTCTCGATCACGGCCAGCCGCTCCGGCTCCGCGGCCTTGGGGACGGCGCGGGGGCGGTTGCGCTCCGCCTCCGTCATCCGGGTCTTCACCGGCCCGGGGGCGAGGAGGGAGACCCCGACCGTGCTCCCCCGGCCGCGCAGCTCGATGTCCAGGCACTCGGACAGGCCCAGGACCGCGAACTTGGAGGCGCAGTAGGGCGTCATGGTGGGCGTGCCGGAGTTGAAGGCGGCCACCGAGGCGGTGTTCACGATGTGCCCCTCCTCCTGCTGCTCCAGCAGGGGCAGGAACACCTGGCAGCCGTGGAGCACACCGAAGAAGTTCACGTCCATGACCCAGCGCCAGGCGCTCTCCGGGATGTTGAGGAACGTGCCGCCGGTCTCGACGCCGGCGTTGTTGCACACCAGGTCCACCCGTCCGAAGCGCTCGATCGTCGCGTCGGCCAGGGCCTGGACGCTGTCGAGGTCGCTGACGTCCGTGCGCACGCCCAGCACCTCGACGCCGGGGCGGGCCAGGGAGGCGACCGCGGTGTCCAGGGCCTGCTGCTCGATGTCGGCGACCACGACGTTCATGCCCTCGTCGGCGAACCGGTCCGCCATGGCGTAGCCGATGCCGCTGGCCCCGCCGGTGACGACGGCGGTCCTGCCCGTGAAGGTCCTCATGCGGTGGCTCCTTCCGTGAGCTGCTGCGCCCCGGGCACCAGCGAGGGCGTCTCCAGGGACTTGACGAACATGAGCCGCTCCCGGGCCGCGTCGTCGTCGGCCGCGAGCCGGCGAAGTCCGCGCAGGGCCTCCTCCAGGCGCACCGGGTCGTCCGAGTGGTAGACCAGGGACTTGTTGCCGGCGGCGGCCGGGTTGACCTTCTCCACGAAGATCCGCCGGCGCTCCTCGGCGTAGCGGTCGAGGACCTCCTCTCCCGCCTCCCCGCGGACCACGGCCGCGAGCGCCTCCTCGAGGACGTAGGTGTCGAACAGCCCGCTGGTCAGGCCCAGGCCGCCGGTGGGGTTGGTGGCGTGCGCGGCGTCGCCGGCCAGCAGCACCCGCCCGGCGCGGAAGCTGCTCGCCGCCCGCTGGTGCATCCGGTAGGGGGAGAACGCCTCGACCTCCGGGTGCTCGTCGTCGGGCAGGATGGCGGCGAAGAAGTCCGGCATGCGATCGGTGACGGTCTCCTCGGGCAGGTCCGCGGACTCGCAGTAGGTGTAGCGCCACAGGCCGGTGGTCCCGGAGTTGTCGATCTTGGAGATGATGGCGCCGTAGACGTCGTCGATGAGGTTCGTGGTCTGGCTGAAGCCCTTCGCCTCGAACGGGTAGCGGATGTTGGTGGCCACGAACCGCTCGGGCCAGGTGAAGCCCTCGAACTCCAGGCCCACGCTGCGGCGGACCCTGCTGCCGGCCCCGTCGGCGCCGATCAGCCACCGGCCGGTGGCCTCGACGGGTCCGTCCGGGCCCTCGAGGACCGCCGTCACCGTGTCCTCGTCCTGGCGCACGTCCACGAGCGAGTGGCCCCAGTGGACGGTGGCGCTGTCGAGCTCCGCGAGGTGGCGCAGCGCGATCTCGGCCAGCCGGTGCTGTCCCAGGTGCAGGTTGTGCGGGTGCCGCACCCGCCCCTCGAGGACCTGGAGGCCGTAGTTGATCTCCTCGCCGGTCCTGTGGACCTTGTAGGTGTAGTCCTGCTTGAGGAACCCTGCGGCCACCGCGTCCTCGTACACGCCCAGCCGCTCGAGACCGTCGAGCACCGACCAGTGGTAGACCATCGCCCGCGGGGACTGGACGACCTCCTGCTGGCGCTCGTAGAGCTCGACCTGGATTCCGCGGCGGGCCAGCCCCAGGGCGTTGAGCACGCCCACCGGGCCGGCGCCCACGATCAGCACCGTGTCGTTCGTCATGTCGTTTTCCTTCCTCGTGCTCCGGGACGGAGCTCAGATCTCCAGTTCGAGCCGGTCGCCCTTGGCCCGGGAGACGCAGATCATCATCACGTCGTTCTCGGCCTTCTCCTCGTCGCTGAGGATGGAGTCGCGGTGGTCGACCTCCCCGCACAGCACGCGGGTCTCGCAGGTCCCGCAGGTGCCCTCCATGCAGGAGAAGATGACCGGGACGCCGGCCTCCTCGGCGACCTCGACGATGCTGCGGTCCTCGGGGACCTCGACCTCCACGTCGGACTCGGTGAACCGGACGGTGAACGCGCCGCGGTCCTTGGTGAGCAGCTCGGCGTCCTTGGGGGCGAACCGCTCCAGGTGCAGGGAGCCCGCCGGCCAGTGCGCCGTGGCGGACTCCATGGCGCGCAGCATCCCCTCGGGCCCGCACGCGTAGACGAGGGTGTCCTCCTGGACGGTCCCGAAGCGCTCGGCGAGGTCCAGGATGCCGACCTCGTCGTTGGGGCAGACCTCGACCTTGCCGGGGTGCCGCGCGACGATCTCGTCGAGGAAGGCCATGGTGGCGCGGGAGCGGCCCATGTAGGTCAGGGACCACTCGGCGCCCTCCCGTTCGGCGGCCTCGAGCATCGGCATCAGGGGGGTGATGCCGATGCCGCCGGCGACGAACCGGTACCTCGGGGAGGAGACGAGCTCGAAGTGGTTGTTCGGGCCGGTGACCTCGACGCTCTGACCGGGCGCCAGGCCCTCGTGCACGAGCTGCGACCCGCCGCGGCTCGCGGGCTCGCGCAGCACGCCCAGACGGTAGGTGCCGCGGTCGCCGGGGCTGCCGCACAGGGAGTACTGGCGGTCCAGGCCGTCGGCCAGGTGCAGGTCGAGGTGGGCGCCGGGCAGCCAGGCGGGCAGCTCGGCGCTGTCGGGGGAGCCCAGGACCACTTCGACGACGCCGTCGGCGGCGGGCCGCTTGGCGAGGATCTCGAGGGTCAGGTGCTGGGTCTCGTGGTGGACGCGCTCGGCGGACTGGACGGACATGACGTTCTCCTCCGGGATGGGCAGGGTGTGCGTGACGGGGTGCCGCGGTGGTTCAGCGGCGGACGAAGCGGACGGGGGCGTGGGACCAGCCGGTGCGCAGGGGGCGGCCGTTGGACTCCGGCTCGGCGGCGAGCTCGAAGCCCCCGGTCTTGGTGAGGATCTGCTCGAGCATGATCCGCAGCTCCGCGCGGGCGATCGGGGCGCCCATGCACTGGTGGGGCCCGTGCCCGAAGGTCAGGTGCGGGTTGGTCGAACGGTCGATGCGGAACTGCTCGGCGTCCTCGAACTTCTCGGGGTCCCGGTTGGCGGCGTAGACGTTGAGCCCCACCTTGGTGCCGGCCGGGATGGTGCGCCCGTAGGCCTCGACGTCCTTGGTGGCGTGGCGGCCGGTGTGGTGCAGCGGCGGGGCCAGGCGCAGCACCTCCTCGACCGCGGCGGGGATCAGGGCGGGGTCCGCGCGCAGCTGCGCCTGGACCTCGGGGCGCCGGCCCAGCCAGTGCACGATGGAGCCGATGGCCGCGGTCGTGGTGTCCGCACCGGCGGAGAAGATCTGGACGCCGATGGCCACGGCCTCCTCCTGGGTGATGGCCCGCCCCTCGGGCCGGAGCTCGAGGACGCCGGTCATGACGTCGACCTCCGGGTCCTGGGGGTTGCGCCGCCGGTCCTCGATCAGGGACTCCACGGTGGGGTTCCACAGCCGCTTGTTGACCTCGCGGTGCTTCTCGAGGTCGTGGCGGACGGAGTCGGCCTCGGCGAGGCTGGCGGCCATGGTCTCCCAGGCGTCCTCCTGCAGACGGAGGAACCTGGCCAGGACCTGCTGGGGGACGATCGTGCCGAACCCCGTGATCAGGTCCCCGCCGCCCCGGGCGACCAGCGGGTCCAGGCTCTTGGCGACGAGCTGCTCGATGTCCGGGACCAGCATCTGCACCCGCGCGGGGGTGAAGTACTGCTGGAGGAACTTCCGGAAGAACGTGTGCTCGGGCGGGTTCGTCTGGATGGGGATGGACTTCATGAACTCGGGGAACTCCACGAACGGCTGGCCGCTCTTGTAGGTCTTCCAGTCCCGGGCGCCCTTCTGGACGTCCTTGTAGCGCATGAAGCCGTAGAAGCCGTCGTAGTCGCTGGTGTAGGCCAGCGGCGCGTCCTCCCGCAGACGGGCGTACACGGCCGGGTAGTCCTCCACGGTGGTGGGGTTCCAGTCGTCCTGGGTGCGGGTCTGGGTTTCCTGCTGGGTCACGGGTGCTCCTCGAGATCAGTGTGTTGTGGCTCACAGGCCGGGGACTTGTCCACCACGATAGGAGCGGGACAAGCCCTTTGATATACCTTCTGCCAAGTTGACCGGGGCTAGGTATATGATCTGAATATGGACATCCGGCACATCCGATACTTCCTCGAGGTCGTCCGCGAGGGCTCCATCTCCAAGGCCGCCAAGAGCCTCGGCATGACCCAGCCGCCGCTGAGCGCGGCCATGAGCGCGCTCGAGAAGGAGCTGGGGGTGCGGCTCCTGGAGCGGACCCCGCGGGGCATCAGGCCGACGCCCGCGGGCCTCCACCTGGTGGAGCGCGGCACCCGGCTGGTCCGGGAGTCGCAGGACCTGACCCGCGAGCTCAAGGGGCACGGGCGCGGCGTGGTGGGCGCGCTGCACCTCGCGGTCTACATGCCGTTCTCCTGGTCCTACCTGCCCGTCTACCTCAGGCGGTTCGGCGTGGCCTCGCCCGGGGTGGAGGTCACCCTGCACGACCCCTCCCCGGACGAGACGCTCGACGGCGTCGCCAACGGCACCTTCGACCTCGCGGTCATGGCCACGAGCGACCTGGGGCTGATCCGCCACGCGTACTCCGACGTGCTGGTCACGGAGCCCGTGCGCCGGCTCGAGCTCGTGGCCCTGGTCAACGAGGACTTCCCTCACCCCGAGGACCCGCTGCCCCTCGAGCGGCTCGCGGAGGAGACCTGGCTGCTGCCCGAGCCCACTCCGCGCTTCCCGGGCGTGGCCGAGGTCCTGACCCAGCAGTGGGAACGGCTGGAGGTCGTGCCCCCGCGCCTGAAGCCGGTCAAGAACCTGCAGACCACGCTCCCGCTGATCAGCGCCGGCATGGGAGTCACCATCCTCCCGCCGGAGGTGCTGGGCATGCGCACCGAGGGCGTGGAGGCCCGCAGGCTCTCCCCCGCCCCGGCGCCGCTCGACGTGGTCCTCCTGTGGAGCTCCCGGCAGGAGCCCACGGAGGTCGCGCAGCGGTTCATCGACACCGTGCGCGACGTCCGGGCGGCCCAGGAGGACCACGCCGGCTGAGCCGGGGTCACCGGTCGAGCACGAGCCGCGGGCAGCCCGCGGCGGCGCGGGAGACGCAGATCATCAGGGTCTCGTCCGCCTCCTGCTCCGACGCGGTGAGGATGGAGTCCCGGTGGTCGGCGCGGCCGGAGAGGATCGGCGTCTCGCAGGTGCCGCACGTGCCGGTCTTGCACGAGGAGATCACCGGCAGCCCGGCCCGCTCGGCGGCCTCCAGGATCGTCTCCTCCGCGCCCACCGCGACCGTGGTCCCGGAGCCCGCGAACTCGACCTCGAAGGCCGTGTCCGGCACGGTGCGCTCCACGGCCTTGGGCGCGAAGCGCTCCAGGCGCAGGGCGTCCTTGGGCCAGTGCGAGGTGCACTCCTCGGCGGCCCGCAGCAGCGGCTCGGGCCCGCACGCGTAGACCAGGGTGTCCTCGCGCACCGCCCCGAGCAGCCCGGGCAGGTCGATCAGCCCGCGCTCGTCCTGCGGGACCACCGTGACCCGGTCGCCGTACGGCGCCAGCTCGGGCAGGAACGCCATCGACGCGCGGGTGCGCCCGCCGTAGACGAGCTCCCAGTCGGCGCCGGCGCGCCCGGCCTCGCGGACCATGGCGAGGATCGGGGTGATGCCGATCCCGCCCGCCACGAACACGTACCGCGGCGAGGGCGCGAGCCGGAAGTTGTTGCGCGGCCAGGAGACGGTGACCCGGGAGCCCGGCAGCAGGGTCTCGTGCACGGCCGCCGACCCGCCGCGCCCGGAGACCTCCTTGAGCACGCCGATCCGGTAGACGGCCGTCTCCTCGGGGTCGGAGGACAGGGAGTACTGCCGCACGAACGGCTCGAGCCCGCCGTTGGGCACGTGCACGTCCACGTGCGCCCCGGCCCGCCAGCGCGGCAGGTCCCCGCCGTCCGGGTGGCCGAGGGTCAGGGCGACGACGCCGTCCGACGCCTCGGTCCGCTCCAGCACCTCGAGGCTGAGCGTGCGCACCGCCCGCTCCTTGGAGCGCTCGACGTCCGCCACGTCCCAGTGCACGTGCAGCGAGCGCCGCACGGGCAGCAGGGCCATGCGCAAGAAGTCCAGCTCCTCGGTGTCGTCCGGGCGCAGGGAGGGCAGCCGCTCGAAGAGCACCCGGAGGCCGGTGGCGCCCTGGACGCGGGCCAGCGGGTTGCCGAGGCAGGTGTGCCGCCCGGCGGTGAAGGCGAGGTGGTCGGTGGGGTCCGGCCGGTGGATGTCGAACTCGAAGGGCCGCTCCACGTGGTCCGGGTCGGTGTTGGCCGCGGCCAGGGCGATCCAGATCATGTCCCCCGCGGCGATCGTCACGCCGGAGAGCTCGACGTCGCGCGTGGCCCGCCGGGAGGTGAACGTGGAGGAGGGGCGGCGGCGCACGGTCTCCTCGAAGACCCGCGGCCACAGCTCGGGCTCGGCGATCGCGTCCTGGAGCGCCTCGGGGTGCTGGGACAGGAAGATCACCGCGTTGGTCATGGCCTGGGCGGTGGTGTCCGTGCCGGCGGCCGCGAACTCCGAGACGTGCAGGGCGATCTGCGGGGTGGGCAGGGCCCAGGACCCGTCCTCCTTCCGGGCGGAGGCCATCACCGAGATGATGTCGTCGGCGTCGGAGTCCCGGCGGGAGTCGATGATCTCCCGCAGCACGAGGTTGGCCCCGACGAAGCGCTCCCACACCTCGGAGCGCTTCGGCTCGGGCAGCGGCTCGTGGGCGGAGGAGAGCACCGCGAAGAGGTCGTCGCGCAGCTGGCGCAGCATCGCCTCGTGCTCGTAGCCCAGGCCCAGCAGCGCCATGATCGTCTGGGTGGTGAGCTCCAGCGAGTACTCCTCGAGCAGGTTCCCCGAGCCCTGGGTCTCGAACCGGTCGATGATCCGGTGCGCGCGGGCCTCGATCTCCGGCTGGAGCCGGTCCATGCGCTCCTTGACGAAGCCGCGCTGGGCCACGGAGCGGGCCTCGGTGTGGCCGGGCGGGTCCTGGCCCACGATCATCTTCGCCACGAGCTCGGGCGGGTAGGTCTCCCGGTACTTCTCGGGGACGTCGGCCGCGGAGTTGGACGCCGAGGAGTAGGTCCGCCAGTCGGAGAGCACCGCGAGGCAGTCCTCGCGCTTCGTGACGATCCAGGCGTTGAGGTACGGGTACCAGAACACCGGGGTCGCGTCCCGGACCTCGGACAGGTGCCGGGCGGGGTCGCGGTAGTAGTCGTCCCCCATGGCGTCGAAGCCGTGGGCGACGGGGCAGCGGCCGGTGGGGCGGGCGTCGTCGTGCACTGCGGTCATGGCTGGGTCCTCACTCGCTGATGACGGCGGAGGCCGCGATCGTGGACAGTTTCTGGAAGCGCGCGACGTTGTCGCCCTCGTCCATCACTCCGGAGGAGAGGAAGCAGAAGGACACGTCGGAGACGGGGTCCACCCACAGCAGGGAGGAGCCGGCGCCGTAGGAGCCGAAGGTGCGCGGGGAGACGAAGGGGCCGAAGAAGCGGGCGTGCGTGCCGGAGCCCGCGAGCGCCATGCCCAGGCCCATGTTCCCGGGCGGGAGGTCCCACTTCCGGGCGGCGGCGACCATGCCGTAGAGGTCGTTGATCTGCTCGCCGGTCTGGTTGGTGGTGGCGAAGTCCAGGACGGACTCGCCGATGATCTGCTCCCCGGAGGCGGTGCGGCCCCGGTTGCGCAGCATCTCGGTGAACGCGAAGACGTCGTCGATCGTGGAGACCGCGCCCACCCAGGGCATCTCGGCGTCGGGGCGGTCGATGACGTCGTTGAGGCACTCGATGTCCTCGGGCTTGAGCCACGAGTCGTTGGCCACGATGACCTTCAGGGGCACGGCCCGGTCCTGCCACTGCGGCGGCGTGCCGAACCGGGTGTTCGCCATGCCCACGGGGCCGAAGACCTTCTCCTGCATGAGCTCCCGGAAGGACCCGGCGCCGTAGGCGCGGCGGGCCATCTCGCCCATGAGCGCGTGGTTGATGGCCGCGGAGTAGTTGAGGTTCGTGCCGGGCTCGTGCACGACGTCCACGCCGCACAGCGCCGAGATCACGTCGGCCAGGACGCCGAAGCCCTCGGGGCCCAGGCCCGGGTTGGGAGTGGCGGGCATGCCGGCGCGGTGGGTGAGGAGGTGGGCGAGGTTGATCCGGTCCTTGCGGGCGGCGCGGAACGGCTCGGTGCCGAAGAACTCGGGGATGAGGTCGACGACCCGCGTGGACAGCATCAGCCGCCCCTCGCTGAGCGCCCGGTAGACCAGAACGTTGGTGAATCCCTTGGACATGGACAGGATGCGGTAGACGTCGTCGGGGCGGGTGGGGCGCCCGGCGGCGAGGTCGGCGAGGCCGTAGCTGCCCCGCAGGGCGATCTCGCCGTGGCGGGCGACGACGACGTTGGCGCCGTGGTACTCGCCGCGCTCGATGTCCTGGCGGATCGTGTCGTCCAGGGCCTCGAGGAAGCGTCGCTCGAGGCCGGGGACGTCGCTGATGGTGGTGGTGGTGGTCTCCTGGACCGCGGTGTGCTGCACGGGTGCTCTCCGTTCGGGGTGCTGGGTGGGTCTCAGAGCATCAGGGCGCCGCCGGAGGGCGACATCGTCTGGCCGGTGTAGTGCCCGGCCGCGTCCGAGGCGAGGAACAGGACGGTCCGCCCGATCTCCTCCGGCTCGGCCACGCGCTTGAGCGGCTGCAGGGCGAGCAGCGCCTGGACGTGGTCCTCCCCGGAGGCGGTGAACATGGGGGTGTTGATGCCGGCCGGGGCCAGCGCGTTGACCCGGATGTCGAACGGGGCGAGCTCCGCGGCGACCGCCTTGGTGAGGCCCACGACGGCGGCCTTGGAGGCCGGGTAGTACGCGGGCATCGGCAGGCCGAGCAGCCCGGCGACGGAGGCGAAGTTGATGATCGAGCCGCGGCCGGCCTTCTTCAGCAGCGGCGCGGCGGCGCGGATCGCGTAGAAGGTGCCGTTGAGGTTGATGGCGACGACGCGGTCGAAGTCCTCGTCGGTGATGCCGCCCAGGAACTCCGGGTGGTAGGGCTCCCCGGTCTTGAAGGACTCGATCATCCTCGTGTTGATCTCGTCCACCCACGCCTGCTTCTCCTTGTCCGGGGTGGAGACCCCGGCGGCGTTCACGAGGATGTCGAGCTTGCCGTGGTCGGCCTCCACCTGGGCGAAGACCTGGTCCACGGCGAGCGAGTCGGAGACGTCCACGGCGAAGCCGCGGGCCCGGTCCAGGCCGGTGAACTCGCGGTCGAGGGCCTCCTGCCGGAGGTCGATGCCGTAGACGGTGGCGCCCGCCCCGATGAGCGCCTTGGCGGCGGCCAGGCCCATGCCCGAGGCCGCGCCCGTGACGACTGCGATCGTGCCGTGCAGTTCCATGCGGTACTCCCGTTGTTCTCGGGGCAGGACGCGGCGCCGGAGCGGCGTGTGTCCTGCCTCACAGTGATGATGTGCGGCCAGCCTGTCAGAAAACTAGACACCTGTCTAGATTCGGGCAGAACTATTTCTCCGCGCCCCTGCGCAACCGTGCTGAAATCGTGTCCTTCACCGCGCGTGCAAGGGTTTACTTTGGTAATCCCCCCACTTCAGGGAGCCCTGGAGGCTCGCCGCGAGCGACCTCGACACTCGACGCGCCCCCAGCGCGTGTCGGCACAGCCATGCGCCGCGCCGGCGGCAGGACCGCCCGGAACCCCGCAGCCCCGCGAGCGGGCTGCCCTCGTCCATGGACACACGGACACCGACTGACCGATGCGCGTTCCGCGCCTTGACGTTGATTGGACAGTGCGATGAAAGCCAAGAAATCCGTCCTCGCCCTCACCCTCGGCCTGGGCCTCACCCTCCTCGGGTCAGCGCCCCCCGCGCAGGCCGCCGTCGTGACGGACCAGGAGGACGCCACCCTGCTCTCGCGGGGAGTCGCCGTGACGGGCACGTACACCGTGACGTGCCCGGAGGGGGAGACCCTCGAGATCTACACCTCCCTGGCCCAGCGGGTCGGCGGGGGACGCGTGGCCTCGGGGAGCAGCGCGGACACACTGTGGTGCAGCGGCGAGCCGCAGACGGTCGCCTACAGAGCCCAGACCTTCTCCGGCGTGGCCTTCAAGTCGGGATCGGCGCTGCTGACGGTGACCGTCGTGGACTGCAGCGAGTTCGGCTGCTTCCTCCGCAGCGAGACCTCGGAGGAGATCCGCCTGGTCAAGAAGTGACGCGGTCGACGCCTCACCGGGAACGCCCTGCTCGCGCGCGAGCAGGGCGTCCCCGCGCGTCCGCATCGGCAGGCGGAGGACCGGGACCGCCGCTACGGTGGAGGCGGCGTGGTCCACGTCACCGATATATAGGTCTTGTGACGGGCGTAATTCGTAGACCATACTGTGACCCACGGCACAGTTCCGCCGGCATCTTCTTCCATTCATCTCCCTCCGTGCGGGGATGGTGCAGACCCAAGACAAGGACAGGTGACCATGGCTGCCTCGACTCAGTGGCCCGTCCCACAGAAAACCACCAACCGGGTGCTGTTCGCCTGCTGGCTCGCGATCCTCGCGGAGGGCTACGACGTCGGTGTGCTGGGCGCGATCATCCCCGCGCTCGCCGAGTACAGGGAGTGGGGCCTGTCCCCGCTCGAGCTGGGCGGCCTCGGGTCCTACGCCCTGGTCGGCATGCTCATCGGCGCCATGGTCATCGGGACGCTCTCCGACCGCATCGGGCGCAAGAAGATGCTCCTGCTGTCCGTGCTGATCTTCACGACGACGCAGCTCGGCGCGGCGCTGGCGCCCACGCCCGAGCTCTTCGGCCTGTTCCGCCTGATCGGCGGCCTGGGCATGGGCGGCATCATCCCGGTGGCCGCCGCCCTCACCATCGAGTACTCGGAGCCGCGGCGCCGGTCCTTCAACTACGGCGTGATGTACTCCGGCTACTCGCTGGGCATCCTCACGGCGGCCCTGGTCGCCATGGCCCTGCTGCCCACCCTCGGCTGGCGCTGGGTGATCGGTGTCGGCTTCATCCCCGTGCTGCTGCTCCCGCTGCTGGCCTGGATCCTGCCCGAGTCCCTCGAGTACCTCATGAGCAAGGGCCGCCGGGCCGAGGCCGAGCAGCTGGCCCGCAAGCTGGGGGAGGTCCCGTTCCTGGACCACGACTGGACGCCCGCGCCCTCCCCCGACGCCGCGGCCAGGCCCGTGGGCTGGAAGCAGTCCCTGGCGGCCCTGTTCTCCCGCGACTACCTCCGCCCGACGGTCTTCTTCTGGATCTCCCTGTTCTGCGGCATGGTCCTCGTCTACGGCCTCAACACCTGGCTGCCGTCCATCATGCGCTCGGCCGGCTACGACCTCGGCTCCTCCCTGACCTTCCTCGCCGTCTTCAGTCTGGCCTCGGCCATCGGCGGCATGGTCCTGGGCCGCGCCGCGGACGCCTACGGCAAGAAGCTCATCCTGGTGACCTTCTACCTGCTGGGCGGGGTGGGCATCCTGCTGCTGATGTTCCCCAACAACATCGTCATCAACTACGTCTTCGTGGCCCTGGCCGGCATCGGCTCGATCTCCACCTCCCTGGTGCTCACCGGCTGGGTCGCCGACTACTACCCCTCCTACGCCCGGGCGACCGCCACCGGCTGGGCCCTGTCCTTCGCCCGCCTCGGCGCGATCTCCGGCCCGCTCATCGGCGGCTGGATCGGCTCGATGGCCCTGCCGTTCCAGTGGAACTTCATCGTCTTCGCCGCCGTGGCCCTGGTGGCCGCGACCGCCGTGGCCCTGATCCCGCGCGCCCCCGGCCGGCCGGGGCGGGCGACGCCGCCCGCGCCGGAGGAGCGCGCCGCCGTCCCCGCCACCACCGCGAGCTGACCGGTCCCCTGCCCACTGCCGGCCGGGCCCACCATGGGCTCGGCCGGCGGCCTTCCATCCTGAGGAGCTGCACCATGACCATCACCACGAGCGCACTCGAGCACCACGGGTCCGGCGGGACGGAGCAGGCTGCCCCCCGCCCGGCCGGCACCGTCGCCGAACTGGTCGGCCACACCCTGGCACAGCTGGGCGCGGGACACGTCTTCGGCGTGGTCGGCAGCGGCAACTTCGCGCTGACCAACGCCCTGCGCCGTGCAGGGGTGCCGTTCACCGCCGCCCGTCACGAGGGCGGTGCGGCGACCATGGCCGACGCCTACGGGCGGATGTCCGGCAGGGTCGGCGTCGTCACGACGCACCAGGGCTGCGGGCTGACCAACGCCGTGACCGGGATCGGCGAGGCCGCCAAGAGCCGCACCCCGATGATCGTCCTGACCGCGGACACGGCCGCCGCGGCCGTGCGGTCCAACTTCAGGATCGACCAGGACGGCCTGGCCCGCAGCGTCGGAGCGGTCGCCGAGCGCGTGCACTCCCCGCAGAGCGCAGTGGCCGACACGGTGCGCGCCTGGCGGGCCGCCGTCAACGAGCGCCGCACCGTGGTGCTCTCGGTCCCCACCGACATCCAGGCCGTCCCCGTCGATCCGGCCGCGACGGGCGCCGTTGCACCGCTGGACCCGCCCCAGGCGGTCCGGCCCAGCGCAGCCGCCGTCGCGCGCCTGGCGGAGCTGCTGCGCGCCGCCGAGCGCCCGGTCTTCGTGGCAGGACGCGGCGGACGGGGCGCGGGCCCGGAGATCGCCGCTCTCGCCGAGAGCTGCGGGGCCCTGCTCGCGACGTCCGCCGTGGCCCACGGCCTGTTCGCCGGCGACCCCTTCGACCTCGGCATCTCCGGCGGCTTCTCGTCACCGTTCACCGCGGCCACGATCCAGGACGCCGACCTCGTCGTGGGGTGGGGATGCGCCCTGAACATGTGGACCATGCGGCACGGCTCCCTCATCGGCGCCGGGACCACTGTGGTCCAGGTCGACGTCGAGGACTCCGCCCTGGGCGCCAACCGGCCGGTCGACCTCGGTGTCCTGGGCGACTGCGCCGAGACGGCCGCGGCCGTGCGCGAGGCGCTCACCGCGTCCGGGCACCACAGCGTCGGCCGGCGCACCCCTGAGACGGCCGCGCGGATCGCCGCCCACGCCCGGTGGAGCACGGAGGAGACCGAGGACCTCTCCACGGCGGACGGCATCGACCCCCGTGTGCTGAGCAGGGAGCTCGACGCGATCCTGCCGGCGGAGCGGATCGTCTCGGTCGACTCCGGGAACTTCATGGGCTACCCCAGCGCGTACCTGCGGGTCCCCGACGAGTTCGGCTTCTGCTTCACCCAGGCGTTCCAGTCGATCGGCCTCGGCCTGGCCACGGCCATCGGCGCGGCGGCGGCCCGGCCGGACCGCCTGCCGGTGCTCGGCACCGGGGACGGCGGGTTCATGATGGCGATCTCGGAGCTGGACACCGCCGTCCGAAAGGCCCTTCCGCTGGTGGTCGTCGTCTACAACGACTCCGCGTACGGCGCCGAGGTGCACCACTTCGACGCCGACGACGAGGACCTGGAGATCGTCCGCTTCCCGGTGACGGACATCGCCTCGATCGCGCGCGGCCACGGCGCCGCGGGCGTGGTCGTCCGGACGCGCGAGGACCTCGCCGCGGTCTCCGCGTGGGTCGAGGGGCCGCGCGACCGCCCGCTCGTGGTCGACGCGCGCATCGTCTCCGACGGCGGCGCGTGGTGGCTGGCGGAGGCCTTCAAGGGCCACTGACCGCAGCAGTCCCGAGCAGAGGACGGCCCCCGGCGCCACGCCGGGGGCCGTCCTCTGCTCGGGGGCCTCAGGAGGCCGCGATCAGCAGGCCCTCCCGGATCTCCGCCGGCCAGGGCGCGGAGGTCTCGGTCCCGAAGGGCACGCACGCCGTGACGAACGACCCGTCCGCGGCCAGGCGCCGGGGGGTGTCCTCGAACTCCTCGCCCCAGACGCGGAAGGAGAAGGTCATGGACTTCTCCCCCAGGCGCTCGAGCACCACCTCCGTGGTGACCTCCTGGCCGAACCAGAGCTTGGCCCGGTAGTTGACCTCCTGGCGCACCCGCGGCGCCTGGCCGAAGTAGCTCGTGATGCCGAGGTCCCGGAACAGCTGCGCCTCGCACGCCTCGACGAAGCGCAGGACGGCGGAGTTGTGCTGGTGTCCGGCGGCGTCGGTGTCGACCCACTCGACGCGGCGGACGGCGGTGGCGGTGATGATCGGGGTGTCCACGGGGTACCTCCGGGGATCGTGGGGACTGGAGTCAAGGGTAGGACGCGAGGAGAGCGGGCCGGTGGTCCCGGCCCGCTCTCCTCGCTGTGGCACGCCGTGGCGCGCCGTGGGTCAGCCGACCGGCTGGCCCGTCCGCTGCGGCGTCCAGCGGACGTGGGTGGGCAGGTCCTCGGGGAGCGGGTCGCGCACCAGCGACAGCCGGGGCCGGACCGCGTCCGTGCGCGACGACGGCGGCTTGCGCCGGCCCGCCTTGAACTGGAGGGGCCACTCGGCTCCGGCGCCCCGGTAGTCCTGCTCCGCGGCGGCGTGCAGGGTCCACTGCGGGTCGTAGAGGTGGGTCCGCCCCAGCGCGCAGAGGTCCGCGCGGCCGGCGAGCAGGATCGAGTTGACGTCGTCGTAGGAGGAGATGGCGCCGACCGCGATGACCGCCGCGCCCGCCTCCTTGGCCACCCGGTGCCGGATGATGTCGGCGAAGGGGGTCTGGTAGCTGCGGCCGAACTCCGGCTTCTCGTCCTTGGCGATCTGGCCGCTGGAGACGTCGATGCCGTCGGCGCCGTGGGCCACGAAGGCCCGGGCGATCTCGGCGGCGTCCTCGACCGTGTTGCCGTCCGGCAGCCAGTCGACCGCGGACAGGCGCACGAGCAGCGGCTTCCCGGCCGGCCACACGGCGCGCACGGCGTCGAAGACCTCCAGGGGGTAGCGCAGCCGGTTCTCCAGGGACCCGCCGTACTCGTCGGTGCGGTGGTTGGCGACGGGCGAGAGGAACGAGGAGAGCAGGTAGCCGTGGGCGGCGTGGACCTCGAGGAGGTCGAAGCCGGCCTCGGCGGCGCGCCGGGCGGCGTCGACGAACTGCTGCTTCACCTCGTCCATGGCGGCCCGGTCCATCTCGCGCGGGACCGCGCTGCCCTCGCCGTAGGGCACGGCCGAGGGGCCCACGGTCTCCCAGTTGCCCTCGGCCAGGGGCTCGTCGATGCCCTCCCACATGAGCCGGGTGGAGCCCTTGCGGCCGGAGTGGCCGATCTGCGCGCCGATGGCGGCGGTGGAGCGCTCGTGGACGTAGTCCACGATCCGGCCCCAGCTGTCCCGCTGCTCGTCGGTCCACAGGCCGGTGCAGCCGGGGGTGATGCGCCCGGCATCGGACACGCACATCATCTCGGTCATCACGAGACCGGCCCCGCCCATGGCCTTGCCCCCGAGGTGGACCAGGTGGAAGTCGCCGGGCACCCCGTCCACCGCCGAGTACATGTCCATCGGGGAGACGATCACGCGGTTCTTCAGCACGAGGTCCCCGATCCGGTACGGCTGGAACATGGCGGGAGCCACCTGCTCGAGGCCCTGCTCGCGGGCGAAGGCCCGGTCCACCTCGGCGGCGAAGTCGGGGTCCCGCAGCTTGAGGTTCTCGTAGGTGATCCGGCGGGACCGGGTGAGCAGGTTGAAGCAGAACTGCACCCGCTCCTGGTCCTTGTACTGGCCGATGGTCTCGAACCACTCCAGCGACGCCTGGGCGGCGCGCTGGGTGGACGCGACGACGGGCCGCCGCTCGGCCTCGTAGGCCTCGAGGGCGTCGGCGACCTCGGTGTGCTCGTGCAGGCACGCCGCCAAGGCCAGGGCGTCCTCCATGGCGAGCTTGGTCCCGGAGCCGATCGAGAAGTGCGCGGTGTGGGCGGCGTCGCCGAGCAGGACGACGTTGCCGTGGCGCCAGTTCTCGTTGCGCACGGTGGTGAAGTTGATCCACTTGGAGTTGTTGGTGAGCACCTCGTGGCCCTGCAGCTCCTCGGCGAAGATCTCGCGCAGCCGGGCCACGGACTCCTCGTCGCTGACGCCCGGGGGGAACACCCGGTCCTCGGTCGCGTCGAAGCCGGCGCGGCGCCACACGTCCTCGTGCATCTCCACGATGAAGGTGGAGCCCTCGTCGGAGTACGGGTAGCCGTGGATCTGCATGACGCCCCACTCCGTCTCCTTGACGAAGAACTTGAACGCCTCGAAGACCAGGTCGGTGCCCAGCCACATGTACTTCGACTTCCGGGCGTCCAGGGTGGGCCCGAAGACCTCGGGGAAGCGGTTGCGGATCCCCGAGTTCAGCCCGTCGGCGGCCAGCACCAGGTCGTACTCGGCGCTGAGCAGCTCGACGTCGGGAGCCGCCGTGCGGAAGCGCAGGTCCACGTCGAGCTGCGCGCAGCGGCGCTGCAGGATCTCGAGCAGCTCCTTGCGGCTCATCGCCGCGAAGCCCTGCCCGCCCACGGTGGTCTGCTCCCCCTTGAAGTGGATGTCGATGTCGGTCCAGCGGGCGAACCGCTCGGCCATGGCACCGGCGACGACGGTGTCGGCGTTCTCGATGCCGCCGAGGGTCTCGTCGCTGAACACCACGCCGAAGCCGAAGGTGTCGTCCGGGGCGTTGCGCTCCCACACGGTCACCTGGTGGGCGGGGTCGAGCTGCTTCATGAGTGCGGCGAAGTACAGGCCGCCCGGGCCTCCACCTACGATGGCGATCTTCATGTCAGTGTTCCTCTCTCAGGACGGAAATGCTGTGGGGTCAGGACGCGGTGGTGCCGGTGAGCTGGACGAGTTCTTCCTCGACCTGCCGGCGCAACCGGAAGTGCTGGAGCTTGCCGCTGGGGTTGCGGGGCAGCTCGTCCACGAAGCGGACGTCCCGCGGGTACTTGTAGGGCGCGATGGTCTGCTTCACGAAGTCCTGGAGCTCACGCCGCTTGGCGTCGTCCCCGGTGACTCCCTGGCGCAGCACCACGAAGGCGCAGACCACGCTGCCGCGCTCGGGGTCCGGGCGGCCGACGACCGCGGACTCCACGACGTCGGGGTGGAGGTTGACGGCGTTCTCGACCTCGGGGCCGCCGATGTTGTAGCCGGCGGAGACGATCATCCCGTCGGTGCGGGCCTGGTAGTGGAAGTAGCCGTCCTCGTCCTTGAGGAAGGTGTCCCCGGTGACGTTCCAGCCGTCGACGACGTAGTTGAGCTGCCGCTCGTCGTTGAGGTAGCGGCACCCCGTCGGGCCGATCACCGCCAGCCGGCCGATCCGCCCGGGTCCCAGCTCGCGGCCCTCGTCGTCGAGGATCGTGGCCCGGAAGCCGGGGACCGGCCGGCCCGTGGTCTCGGGACGGATGTCCTCCCCGGCCGCGGAGATGAACACGTGCAGCAGCTCGGTGGCGCCGATGCCGTTGACCAGCTCGAGCCCCGTCCGCGCCTTGACCTCCCGCCAGGTCTCGGCGGGCAGGTGCTCCCCGGCGGAGACCGCCACGCGCAGCCCGCGCAGGAGGCCCTCCTGGTCCTCCTTGAGGATGGCCCGGTAGGCGGTGGGGGCGGTGAACAGGACGGTGACGCCGCGGTCGTGGACCAGCTGGGCCAGCTCGAGCGGGGTGTTGCGCTCGGTCAGCAGGGACGAGGCGCCGAAGCGCAGCGGGAAGACCACGAGCCCGCCCAGCCCGAACGTGAACGCGAGCGGCGGGGAGCCGGCGAACACGTCGTCGGCCCGGGGCCTGAGGATGTGCCGGGCGAAGGTGTCCGCGTTGGCGAGCACGTCCCGGTGGAAGTGCATCGTGATCTTGGGGACCCCCGTGGTCCCGGAGGTCGGGCCGAGCAGGGCCACGTCGTCGGCGGCGGTCGGCACGGCCTCGAACTCCCCCGACTTGGCGGCGCAGCGCTGGACGAGGTCGTCGGCGTCGTCGCCCCCCACCAGCACCAGCCGGACGTCTCTGCTCACGGTCTCCGCGAGGTCCGCGAGGAACCGGGCGTCGGAGAGCAGGACCGCGGGCCGGGTGCGCTCGACGAGCTGCGCGACCTCCTCGGAGCGCAGGATCGGCATGGTGGTGACCACCACGGCGCCGGCCTTGAGCACGCCCAGCCAGCAGGCGACCAGCCAGGGGTTGTTGGGCGCGCGCAGCATGACGCGGTTGCCGGGGACCACGCCGAGGTCCTCCGTCAGCACCTGCGCCACCTGGTTGGCACGGAGCTGCAGCTCGCCGTAGCTCCAGGTCTCGCCGTCGGGCGTGTGCAGGGCGGGTCGGTCCGGCCCGAAGGTTTCCACGGCTCCGTCGATCAGCACGGACGCGGCGTTGAGCCGGTCGGGGTACTGCAGCTCCGGCAGGGTGAACTCCAGGACCGGCCACTGCTCGGCCGGGGGCAGGTTGTCCCTCGTGAAGGTGTCCTGATGAGCGGAAGGAGATAGCTGCATGGTGTCCTCTTCGTCGTCTGGTGCAGCGGTGGATGTCTCGTGGCACGCGGGAGCGCGCCGGTGGGGCGGGCTCATGCGCCGGGGCGGATCATGCCCTCCTGGGCCACGCTGGCCAGCAGGCGCCCGCCGCGGTCGAAGAACTGGCCGCGGACGAGACCCCGGTTGTTCTGCAGGGAGCAGGCGTCCTGCACGTAGAGCACCCACTCGTCGGCGCGGCCCTCGCGGTGGAACCACATCGAGTGGTCGAGGCTGGCCGTGACCAGCCCCGGCGCCGCCCACGCCAGGCCCTGCGAGCGCAGCAGCGGCTCGAGGATCGTGTAGTCGCACACGTAGGCCAGCGCCGCCCGGTGCAGGTCGGGGTCGTCGGGCAGCCGGTCGAAGGCCTTCACCCACACCGCCTGATGCGCTGCGCGCGGCCCCTCCACCTGCAGGTAGACCGGTCCCTCGACGTGGCGGATGTCGAAGGAGCGCCCGTTCGCCCAGTACTCGGCGGCGGGGCCGTCCACGCCGACGAGGACCTCCGCCGAGGACGCCAGGTCCTCCGGCGCGGGCACCTGCGGCATGGCCGGGGCGTCGTCGGTCCCGTCCTCGGGGACGTGGAAGGAGCCGATGGCGTCGTAGACGGCCTTGCCGTTCTGGAAGGCCCGCACGTGCCGGGTCGAGTAGCCGCGGCCGTCACGAACCCGCTCGACCTCGTACCGGACGGCCGCGCCGATGTCGACGGGGCGCATGAAGTAACTGTGCATCGAGTGCAGCACGCGGTCCTCGCCGACGGAGCGCATCATGGCGGCGGCCGCCTGGGCCACCATGTCCCCGCCGAAGGCCTTGGGCCAGGGCACCCACTGGGTCTGGGCGGTCCAGGCCTCGTCGTACGACTGCGCCTCGGCCGGCTGGAGGTCCACGGTCGCCAGGAAGGCGGCGGAGGTGGGGCTCACGGTCGTGGTCATGGCTGCCTCAGGCCCGCCGGTAGTCCGCGAGGGACTCGTCGGGGACGTCCTCGAGGTTGACCACGAGGTTCTCGGGCGTGCGGGCGGTGAGCCACACGAGGTCCTCCGTGAGGGACATGTTCGCCTCGACGTGGGGCATGAACGGCGGGACGAAGACCCAGTCGCCGGCGGTCATGTCGATGTAGTCCTGGTAGTCCTCGCCGAAGTAGATCCGGCCGTGGCCGCTCAGGACGTAGCCGCCGGTCTCGGCCTCCCCGTGGTGGTGGGGCAGGGAGCGGTAGCCCGGGGTGTTGGAGACCTGGCCGAACCAGATCTTGGTGGCCGGGGTGTGCTGGATGCTCACGCCGGACACGCGCACGCAGTCGCCGGACTGGGCGGTGTTGGTGTCCTCGTGGCCCGCGCGGGTCACGACGGGGACCACGCGCCCGTCAGCCCCGGCGTAGATGCGGTTGTCGCCCTCGGTGCGGTACTCGCTGACCGTGCTCATCGATGTCTCCTTCACTCTCTATGTCGACTTCGTGACGACCGTCACGTAGAATCAATGTAACACGGCTCACACGGAGCAGACCAGAGGTCGTTTTCGTGACGAGCCACCGCCTCGACACCGCAGGAGAACCTCATGACCACGAACCTGTCCGCCAAGGAGAACCTGATCGTCAACCCGGACTCCATGGCGCCCCCCTCGGGCTACGCCCACGCCGTGCGGGCGGGCGACACCGTCTATCTCGGGGGCCAGACCGCCCTGGACAAGGACATGAACATCGTGGAGGGCGGCATCGTCGAGCAGTTCGTCCAGGCCCTCCGCAACGTGCTCACCTCGCTCGAGGAGGCAGGGGGCAAGCCCGAGGACCTCGTCAGCGTGACGATCTACCTCACCGACGTGGACGACTACATGGCCCACGGCAGGGAGATCGGCCGGCTCTGGCGCGAGATGGCGGGCCGGAAGTACCCGGCGATGGCCGGGATCGGCGTCACCCGGCTGTGGCAGAAGGAGGCGCTGATCGAGATCCAGGGCGTGGCCGTCATCCAGGACCGCGAGTCCTGATCCGGATCCGCGCTGCGCTCGGCGCCAGTGCTGACCCGCAGAACAGAGGACCCCGGGTGCCGGGGAGTGTGAGACCACACTCCCCGGCACCCGGGGTCCTCCTCTGTGCTGTTCGCGCCCCGGTCCCCGGCCTCAGGCGGAGGCCATGGCGGCAGAGCCGATCAGTGACCGCACGTGCTCGGCCGCAAGAGGGCCGACCAGACGGTGCACTTCCTCGAAGAGATGCCGCACGGTCGGCCCCTTCCACCCTTCGGGCAGGTACTCCATCGGCAGCCCGGGATCGATGTAGGGAAACCGGCGCCACAGGGTCAGCATGGGGACGTAGTAGCGGAACGCAGTTCGGCGGATCTCCGGGGTGGAGGTGGCCAGCGCGGCCTCAGGATCTGTGCCGACCAGTGCCGTCCACTCGGTGAGGGCGTTGCCGTAGAGCTCCAGGAAGCGGGAGAGCTGGGCGTCCAGGGCCTCGAGGTCCCACCACCGGGCGACCTTGGAGCGCATGTCCGTCTCGTCGCCGTAGCTGCCGGTGAAGAACTCCACGAACTCGGCCAGTCCGCGGACCTCGAGCCGCCGAGCGGTTTCGTCCCGCCCGTGGGCGGGGGCGATCCACACCCCCGCCGAGACCATGCCGAAGCCGAGGCCGGCCAGCTCGGATCGCAGCTGGTGGCGGAGGTGGCGCAGCGACTCGGGCACGGAGAAGATCGCCAGGACCCAGGGATCGCCCACCCGGGAGCGGGGCGGGGAGAAGATCCGCTCGTCGCCGGCGCTGAAGATCTCCATCGCCTGCGGGGAGATCTCGTACTTGGCGACCCCGTCGGCCTTGACGCTGTTGAGCACGCCCTTCGCCTTCAGCCTCGACACCGAGGAGCGCACCCCGGGAGCGTCGTGGCCGAGGTCTCCCAGCATGGAGATGAGCACGGACACGGGGAAGGCCCCGCCGACCTGGCGCCCGTAGAGGCCGTAGAGGGTCACGATGAGCTGCTGATGCCTGAGGTGGGTTTCGGGAACCGTGATCATCGGTCCTGCTTTCGGATCGGGGGGGTGCGCGAGAACAAGAAGGCATAGGGGGAGGTCCCGGCCATCATAGGCGGGCTCCGGAACGTCCGGACGCCGTGAGGGGCGGCGGTCTTCCGCCACCGCCCCTCACGGCGTCCGACCTGCGACCACCGGTGGTGCCGGTGGAGCACCCTGTCAGCCGTTGTACACGAACTTCTCCTGCAGCCGGGACGCAGTACGGTCCGGGTTGAGCATGAGGATGCTGATGGCCCCGACCACGAGCAGGTAGACGCCGATCATCCAGAAGCCGGTGTTCATCCCCTCGCTGAGGCGGGCGGCCATCTCCGCCGTCTCCGGGACCCCCTTGGGGGCGGGGACATAGCCGGCGCGGTCCATGAGCTTGCCCACCATCGCCGGAGCGACGACCCCGCCGAACGAGGCCAGTCCGGTCAGCGTGGCCATGACGGCCGCGCGCTGCTTGGAGCCCACGCAGAACGCGACGGCGGTCGGCGCCAAGGGGTAGATCATGGCCAGGCCGGCCCCCAGCGTGAGGAAGACGACGGCGAGGTACCCGTCCACCCGCGGCAGCATGAGGAAGCAGAGCCCCGAGCACAGCAGCGCGGCACCGAACAGTGCCGCAAGGGCCCAGCGCACGGTCACCCCGCGGCGCATGAGGAACCGGGAGGTGTAGCCCAGGACCAGCAGGGTCAGCGCCCCCAGGATCCAGGGAAAGGTGGAGAACAGACCCACCATCTCGGGGGAGAGCTGCATCACCGAGGCGAGGTACTTGGGCGACCAGGTCGTCAGGAAGCCCTGGGCCCAGAAGCACCCGGCGCCGGCGAGGGCAGCCGCGATGAACATCCGCGAGCCCAGGACCCGGCGGATGGGGACGAGCTGGAGCAGATCGGAACGATCCGCGATGCTGCCAGTGCTCCCGGCACCAGCGCGCTCAGCGGCCGGGGCGGACGGCGCCTCGCCGTCGGACGCGCTCGCGGCGGGAACCACCGGCACGGGGGCCGTGCGGGCGGCCGCCTGCTGCTCCGCATGGGCCCGCTCCGCCTGGGCCTCGGGGTCGTCGCGCCGGGTGTGGCTGAACGGCCCGTCCCGGCCGATGAGCAACCAGCCGAGCGACCAGAGCAGGCCGACGATGCCCAGGAAGCCGAAGGCCCAGCGCCAGCCGAGCGCCGGGTTGGCGATGATCCAGGCCAGGACAGGAGCTGCGATGATGGGGCCGACCGTCGACCCGATGGCCACCAGGCTGCTGGGGAGGCCGCGTTCCTTGGCGGGGAACCAGCCGTGGACGTGCTGCAGCGCGATGGGAGTCGCCGGTCCTTCGGCGGCGCCCAGCAGGATGCGGGTGACGAGCAGCACGGCCGCGCCGCCGCCGAAGAGCATCGGGAACTGCAGCACCGCCCAGGAGATGCCCATGGTCAACAGGATCCAGCGGGTCGGCACCTTCCCGGCCAGGAAGCCGACGGCCACGGCGGCAGCGGCGAAGAGGAAGAAGAACGCGCTGCCGATGAAGCCGAACTGACCGGCTGTCAGGCCGAGGTCACGCATCGCGGAGTCGGCGACCAGGCCGAGGACAGCCTTGTCGGCGAAGTTGATGATCTGGAAGATCACCAGCATCCCCGTGACCATCCAGGCCCGCCGGTTCATCCTCCCGTACTTGACCGCGGCCCGGAGGGTGTGCGGCGGGATCTGGGACTCGGTCTGAGCGGTCATGCTCCCACCTCCACGGTCTCGCGGGCCACCGTGGCCCGCACTTGGTCCGACACCAGGAACCGGTCGTTGTCCTCGGCGGCGTGGACCGGTCCGGCGAAGTCGCGGCGGGCCGCCGCGACCATCTTGGGCACGTCGGCCGTGCCCGGGGTGTTGGGCACGATGTGGTGCAGGACCAGCTGTCCCACGCCGGCGGCGGCGGCAACCTTGCCCACCTGGTCGAAGGGGGTGTGCGATTCGCGCAGGTGCTCCTCGATCCCGTCCCGGGTGGGCCCGTCGGGGAAGGTCGCCAGGATCGCCTCCAGGTCGATGACCTCGTGCAGCAGGAGATCGGCGCCCCGGGCCAGGCGGATGCAGTTCTCGGAGTAGGCGGTGTCCCCGGACACGACCACGGACCCGTACGCGGAGTCGACGCGGAAGCCGAAGGCCGGATAGCACAGCCGGTGATCCACGAGGATGGCGCTGACGGTCACCAGTTCGTCGCGGTAGATCTCGAAGGGCTCCATGTCCGGGTGGCGATCCGCCACCGGATCCGCCGGGACCTGGGACGGGAGAACGATGTCGTGCGCCCGGACCCATTCGTGCGGCTCGCTGCGCCCCTCGTCCGCCATGCGGATGCAGATGTCGGACGCGAAGACGTCGTCGAGGAGCGCATCGACGACGTCCACGGTGCCCCGCATGGAGCGGGCACCGACGCGGGCGTCCACGACGGCCGCGTGCTCGGCGTCCATGGCCGGGACCCGGGACGGCCGCCCAGGACCGTGCACCTGGATCGGACGGCTGAAGGACTCGCCCGGCACCTGCCAGCCCGTCACCAGGAACGAACCGAGGTCGTAGATGTGGTCGGAGTGGTGGTGGGTCAGGAAGACCGCGCGCAGGTCCGACCACGCGCAGCTGGAGCGGAAATTGCGGATGCTGCCCATGCCGCAGTCGATGACATAGGTGGCGCCGTCGACGCGTATTGCGGTACTGGTGCCGGCACGGCTGCTGGAGACGATCGGTCCGCCCCCTGTTCCCAGGGTGTGGACTGACATGCCTCGTTCGATGGTGTTGGTCATTGATGGGCCCCCGACTCGGTGTTGGCTGGGCGGATGCCGCTCTGCTGCAGGAGCACGGCGGCGAAGAGAACGTCGGAATCCGTCCGATGGAACGCGACGTGATCCAGATCATATGTAGTGATTTTGTCGGTCGCAATATTTCTTGCATATTTTCTCGGGACTTGCCATGCTGGATCCACCAACGGTTCGGACGAAAGGACTCACTGTGGAGACGCAGCAGCAGCAGGAGATCGTGGTGGGCGACCTGCCCAAGGGCATCACCCTGGCCGGCGAAGCCATGGGCAACAAGACGTGGAACGTCCTGGGCCACACCTACCTCGCGAAGGTGGAGAGCTCCACGAGCTTCGCCTGGCTCTCGCTCGACCCGATCGGCACCGGCGTGCCCCCGCACATCCATCCCACCCAGGACGAGCACATCTACGTCATGGAGGGCGAGTACACGCTCTACCTCGACGGCGAGTGGACCACGGCAGGGCCCGGCGACACCGTGCGCATGCCCATGGGCCTGCCGCACGCCTACTACATCAAGGGTGAGACGGCCGGCAAGGCGCTGTTCTGGGTGAGCCCGGCCGGCCGGCTCTCCCAGCTGTTCGACCAGCTGCACAACCTGCAGGATCCCGAGGAAGTGGTCCGCCGCTCCGCCCTGCACGGCGTGGACTTCCTCCCGCCCGGATCGGTCCCCGGGGCTTGACAGAAGCGGCCGACGGCCCAGCACCGGCGGCGGGCCCGGGCGTCCCACAGGGGCGCCCGGGCCCGCCGATCGAACGACAGAGGACGCACTCATGAGGACAACGACCGAGAACACCACGACGGTCATTCCCTACGGCCCCCATGACGCCCAGGTGGTGGAATGCCGGAGCTCCTCCCCGGAGGCCGGCCCCTGTCGCGGCATCGCGGTGCTCGTCCACGGCGGCTACTGGCGCGCACGCTTCGACGCCTCGCTCATGGCCGCGCTGGCCGAAGACCTCGTCGCCCGGGGCTGGGCCACCGCCAACGTGGAGTACCGGCGTGGCGGCAACGGCGGCAGCTGGCCCACCACCCTGGACGACGTCCATGCCGCCCTCCATGCCCTGGCGCGCCATGACTGGCGGCAGGGCACAGGGGGGCCGCTGATCGGAATCGGCCACTCGGTAGGTGGACAGCTGGCCCTTCTCGGCGCCGGCCGGCTGGACGCCGTCGTGGCCCTGGCTCCGGTCACCGACGTGGTGCGCACTCATCGTGAGGACCTCGGTGAAGGTGCCGCCGCGGAGTTCTTCGGCGCCGCCCCGGAGGAACGACCCGAGGCATACGCCGAGGCATCGCCGCTCCAGCAGCTGCCCGTCGGCGTGCCGACGCTGCTCGTGCACGGCGCCTCCGACACCCGCGTCCCTCTCACCCACTCCCTGGACTATGTCGCTCGCGCTCATCGCGCCGGAGACCCCATGGACCTCCTGGTGCGCCACGACCTCGATCACCTGGCAGCCATCGACCCCACCGCGGCCCACTGGGGCGCCGTCCTGGACTGGATGTCACGGACCGCACAGGACCACCAGGCCGCCGATGCTTCGACACCGCCGGCCGCTGGGGCAGGGGAGCTCGGGAGCAACGACGGACCGAACGGCAGCAGCCGTGACCGCCCGGCACAGCCGTTCGCAGCGGAAGCCGAGGCATCCCATGGATGAGGCCGTGCCCGTACAGGAGCGCAGCCGGTTCTCCACCCGCGTGCTGGGCGGGGGCACCGAACCCGACCCCCGGTTCACCCTGGCCAACGAGCGCACGTTCCTGGCCTGGATCCGCACCTCCCTGGCCTTCCTGGCCGGCGGCATCGCCGTGGAGGCCTTCACGGAGGACCTCTTCCCCGCACCGATGCGCACCGTCCTGGCCGTGGTCCTGCTCCTGCTCGGGGTGCTCATCAGCGCCGGCGCTGGGTGGGCGTGGAGCGGGCCCTGCGGCGCAAGGCACCGCTGCCGCTGCCGCTGATCACCCCTCTCCTGGGCATCGGCGGGGCCGTCGCCTCCGGGGCCCTGACCGTGTTCGTCCTCCAGAACTGACCGGGGCCGCTCGATGAGGCGCTCCTCCCGGCAGCGGTCGTCCTGGGCTCCCTGGGGACATACCTCGTCCTTGCCTGAGCCCGCCGATCAGGCGCGCCGGTCGTGGAGTGCCTGACGACCTGACCCGTGGCGACGCCATCGGTGCCCTGCGAGCAGGCCCCAGCGATCAGGGCGCGAACGCCCCCTGGACGTGCTCGAAGACCAGGCTGGTCTGCGTGGCGGCCACCGCCTGGTTCGAGGACAGGTGCTCCAGCACGAACTGGCGGATGTGGTCGGAGTCCCGCGCGACGACGTGGATGAGGAAGTCGTCCGAGCCCGCCAGGAAGAAGAACTGGGAGACCTCCGGCACCTTCTTCAGGCCCTCGCTGAAGGCGGCCATCAGGTGCCGGGCGCCCGGGCGCAGCCGCACACTGATCAGCGCCTCGATGGTGCGCCCCAGCGCCCGCGGCTCCACCTCGATCGTGAACCGGCGGATCACCCCCGAGCGCTGCAGCGCCTTCATCCGGGCCAGGCAGGTGGAGGGGGCCACCCCGAGCGCCTCGCTGAGGGCCTGGTTGGTCATCCGGGAGTTCTCCCGCAGCAGGGCGAGCAGGCGCCGGTCGAGGTCGTCCAGCTGGTGGGGTGGCCGCAGATCCTGCGGCGCGGACGGTGTGACGTGGCTCACCTTGTCCATCATTCCTCCACTTTCGAACCTCTTGCCGAAGGATCGTCGACGAACCCCACAGGAACAGCGATGAAACGTAGCTTTGACGCATACATTTTATGTTTCCTGCGGAAGGCTCACCATGATCATCTCCGTGCCCAGCGAAGTGAAGAACAACGAGTACCGGGTGGCCCTCACCGTCCCGGGCGTGCACGAGCTGCGGACCCGCGGCCACCGGGTGCTCGTCGAGGCCAGCGCCGGGACCGGCTCCGGGATCCCCGACGAGGCCTACGCCGCCGCCGGGGCGGAGATCGTCGCCGATGCCGACGAGCTGTGGGCCCGCGCCGACATGGTGCTGAAGGTCAAGGAGCCCGTGGCCGCCGAGTACCACCGGTTCCGCGAGGGCCTCGTCCTGTTCACCTACCTGCACCTGGCCGCGGAGCCCGAGCTGACGGCCGCCCTGCTGGAGGCCGGCGTCACCGCCATCGCCTACGAGACCGTGCAGACCGCCGACGGCAGGCTGCCCCTGCTGGCGCCGATGAGCGAGGTGGCGGGCCGGCTCTCCGTGCAGGCCGGAGCCGCCGCGCTGACCGCCACGGCCGGCGGCAAGGGCGTGCTGCTCGGCGGGGTGCCGGGCGTGCGCCCGGCCAAGGTCACCGTGCTCGGGGCCGGGGTGGCCGGCACCAACGCGGCCGCCATGGCCGTGGGGCTCGGCGCGGACGTGAGCATCCTGGACATCGACGTGGACCGGCTCCGCGCCCTCGACGACCGGTACGCCGGGCGCCTGACCACCATCGCCTCCAACGCCTACGAGGTCGAGCGCGCGGTGACCGAGGCGGACCTCGTCGTCGGCTCGGTGCTGATCCCCGGGGCCCGCGCCCCGAAGCTCGTCACCAACGGGATGGTCGCCGCGATGGCCCCGGGCAGCGTGCTGGTGGACATCGCCGTGGACCAGGGCGGATGCTTCGAGGACAGCCGCCCCACCACCCACGAGGACCCGATCTTCCCCGTGCACGAGACGCTGTTCTACTGCGTGGCCAACATGCCCGGCGCGGTGCCCAGCACCTCCACGTACGCCCTGACCAACGTCACCCTGCGCTACGTGACCGCCCTCGCCGACCGCGGGGTCGACGACGCCCTGCGCAGCGACCCCGCGCTGGCCGCCGGCCTCAACACCGCCGCGGGCAGGGTCACCCACCGCTCGGTCAGCGAGGCCCACGGGCTGGAGTTCTCCGACCACTCGGAGCTGGTTACCGCCTGATCAGGCCGCGGCAGAGGCGTGCACGAACGCGTCGATCGCCTGCCCCGCTGTCCGGAACCAGGGCCTCGCGTCGTCGTAGCCCGACCACCCGTCCGTCAGCACGGCCACCACGTACTCGCGCCCGCCGATCCGGACCAGTCCGGCGTCGTGCGAGACCTGGATCAGCAGGCCGGTCTTGTGCGCGAACTCCACGTCCGCGGACAGCCCCGTGGACAGGGCGTAGTCCAGCTGCTGGGCCGTGAGGAAGCCGAGCAGCAGGGTGCTCGACGGCGGGGAGAGCAGCTCGCCCTTCCGCAGGCGGTCGAGGAAGTCGGCGACGTCGTCCGGCGTGGTGGTCATGGCCACGGTCCCCGCCGCACCGGTGGCCGGGTCGTAGGTCGTGGACTCGAAGCCCTGCCCCTGCGCGAACGCCTGGACCTCCCGCCACCCGAGCCACTGTCCGAGGGCGGCACCGGAGATGTTGTCCGACCAGGTGATCATCCGGTCCACGGCCTCCTGGACGGTGAGGGTCGTGCCCGGCACGGTGTCCGTCAGGGCGATCAGGCCGCGATCGACCCGGTCGAGGACAGCGTGGGCCAGGAAGAGCTTGTACAGGCTGGCGCTGGTGAAGGGGCGGTCCGGGTTGCGGGCCGCCACCTGCCCGCCGGTCGGGTCGAGGAGCACGACGCCCAGCTCCCCCGGGACCTGGGCGGCCAGCGTGTCCAGGTCCGCCTGGAGGCGAGTGGCCGCCGGATCGACGACCTCCGCGGCGGTCGCCGGCGGTGCGGCGACGGAGCTGTAGCCGCCCATCGCGAGGAGCAGCGCCAGGAGGCCGGCCGCGAGACCGACCCGGCGGGCCGGCCGTTTCTCGCGGCGCATGGTCGATCGAGTGTTCGTGTGCATGGTGCGTCTCCGTTCCCCCACGGACGAGGCGCGACCGGGACGGTTCCCCGGCGGCATGGCCTCTGTCTTCCCAGGAGTGATTCCGCTCCCCCGAGCGGTTCCTGTGGACAGGCCGACTGTAGTCGCTGGACAGGTTCGATGCCCAAGCGAAGGCCGTTCCGTGCCGCGGACAACCGAGTCCGGTTTCGGGCCGCGACGGGAGCGGCGCCCGGAGGCGTCGTCGTGCCCGTCAGTGCTGTGCAGAGTGCGCCAGGTGGGCCTGGAGGCCCGTCCCGACGATGCCGGCGGCGTTGCGCAGCTGCGCGGGCACGACGCGGGCCCGCAGTTCCAGGTGCGGCAGGAACTGCTCCTGGCGCTCGCTGATCCCGCCGCCCAGGACGATGAGGTCCGGCGAGACCAGGCCCTCGAGGTGGGACAGGTACCGCTGGACGCGGTCCGTGTAGGTGGGCCAGTCCAGGTTCTCCGCGATCCGGGCGGAGGCCCCGGCCCAGCCGTCGACGTCACGGCCCTCGAACCAGACGTGCCCCAGCTCGGTGTTGGGGACCAGCACCCCGTTGAGGAGCAGCGCCGAGCCGATGCCGGTGCCCAGCGTGATCAGCAGGACGGTGCCGTCCACGCCGCAGGCGGCGCCGAAGCGCATCTCGGCCAGCCCGGCGGCGTCGGCGTCGTTGAGCACGGCGACCTCCCGGTCCAGGCCCTCGGCGAGCAGCCGCCGGGCGTCGACGCCGAGCCAGGAGTCGTCGAGGTGGGCGGCGGAGCGCACGACGCCGTGGTCGACGATGCCCGGCACGCCGACCCCCACGCCGGTCAGGGGCGACCGCGTCTCGTCCTCCAGCTCCTCGAGCACGCCCCGCAGCGCCGCCACCACGGCGGCCGGGGTGGCCGGCGAGGGGGTGGGGACACGCCGCACGGGCCCCACGGTGGTCCCGCGGACGGGGTCGACGAGGGCGTACTTGATCGCCGTGCCGCCGATGTCCAGGCCGGCGCACAGAGGCTCGCCCCTGCCGCCGTCGAGGACGGGAAGGGCGGTCGGGGTCGCCACGGAGGGCAGCGGAGCACAGGTCATGGCACGGTCCTGGATCAGATGTCGCGGGGACGCGCCCTCGGCTGGGCGGCGTCTGGACGACTTTACCGCTGGGCGGGGACACCGAGCGTCGGGGCGCTCCCTCCGGCTGGGGGCATCACATTTCCGCCGGGCGTCCCGTCATCCCATGAGGCCTGCTGTCAGTCGAGTTCGACGACGGTGATAGGCAGGGGCAGAGTGGCGGCGTCGAAGGTGGTCCGCTCGGAGAACGGGGCGCCGTTCTCGTCGCGGCCGAAGCAGAGAGCGAGGACGATCCCCGGTTCCTCGCCGAGCATCAGGGTCCAGTGCTGGCCGCTGGCGTCCACGGCGTGCGCCTGATGGTCCTCGTCCACGCCGCCGTCGGCGTCGGCGAAACGGGTGCGGTAGGCCTCCAGCTCCTCGGGGGTGTGCAGTACCCCGGCCGAGACCACCGTCTCGTCGCCCGGCCCGGGGACGGGAGCTACGGGGTAGGCAACGCGGAACGGAGGTTCGAGGACGTCGAGCAGTTCCTTGGCGGGAGTGGCGTCGTCGCCGCGCAGCCACAGCCGCCCGGCGCCGTCGAGGAAGCCCTCGTACTCCTCGTCGTTGGGGTAGTAGCAGAGAAACCCGGAGCCGGGAATCCGGTCGGACAGGCCGGTGAGGTCGGCGGCATGATCCACGGCGAAGAAGCGGATCAACGGCTCCAGCGGCTCAAGCTCCACAGGCGGTCTCCTTGGGTGCGGTGTCGCGGCAGGACGGGACGACGAGGAGGCGGTCGCCTCCGGACGGTCCAGGGTACGCCGCCGGGACTCAGTCGCCCGCCAGCGGCGCGGCACGGCACCTTCTCTCACCAAGCGACCAAAGAGTGACCGTGCTGGACGCCGTGCACAAGACCCTTGAGGTGAGGGCTTGGTTGGCCGAGAATCCTCGGTTTCACTCGCACTTCACGCCCACCTCGACGTCGTGGTCCTCCCTCGTGGAGATCCGGTTTGGCGTTACCAAACGCCAGACCTTGCACCGGACCGGCATTACCTCTGTCTCGGTGCTCCAAGCCCGGTTCCGTGCCTTCGTGACTGGCTGCAACGACCCCTGCCATCCCTTCGTGTGCACAAAGACCCACGCGCCAATTCCAGACAAAGCCAACTGCCTCACCACTTAGAAGATGGGCCATGTGCTGCCTGACCCACATCACCAGTCTGCTGCGAGGCAGTCCTGTCGTTGAAGACATGGTGGCACCCGGCTGGATTTTCCGCTGAGGCGCCGCAAGTCCTCCTCCGCCGACTCACCAACACGCGATCAAGGCAACATATGTGTTTGCTAATGACCATCGACCTAAGCTGCGAACATGGCGCACCCCCACATGGCCGACACCGATCGGCTCTCCCCCGGCTTGTACGAACTCCTGGAAGATTCAGTCCTCCATGAGGGGATCGCATCGCTACCGGCCGGAAAAGCACTGATCGCCAAGGTCGGCGCTGCGGATACCCCGCACATCCTCACGCGCTACCTGGCAGATCGCATCCAGTTCCACCTGGAGTCAGTAGCACCAGAGGAGCGCGTCGAGGAAGCCAATCGAATTCTGTCGTCTCTCGGTGCCGGGACGGAGGTGGTACGGCGGATTGCACCTGGTCCACGTCAACTGCTTGCTATTGCACCGGACCAGGGCCCCCCGCCTCGCACTCCCGCTACACCCTTGTCGGACGCCGCCTTGATCACCAACACGCCGCATGAACCTCAAATCGGGCGCGAAATTGCCAAGGAGTTGGAGAGCGCAGACCGCGTCGACCTTCTGATTGCTTTCGTCAAATGGTCCGGTCTCCACGTCATGGACAAGGAACTCACCGCTCTCAAAGATCGTGGGGTGCCGTTCCGGGTGTTGACAACCGTCTATATGGGAGCGAGTGACGCTAAAGCCATCAACGCTTTAGCCCGAAAGTACGGAGCGGAGGTTAAGGTCAGCTACGAGACCCGCAATACGCGCCTGCACGCGAAAGCGTGGATGTTCCATCGTTTAAGCGGATTTAGCACCGCATACGTGGGAAGCTCCAACCTCTCCCATGCGGCAATGTTGGACGGTCTGGAGTGGAACGTCCGAATGTCGTCGGTGTCCACCCCAGCTCTTCTGCATAAGTTCGAGGCCACATTCGACAGCTACTGGGAGTCTGAGGCTTTCGAATCATACGACCCTGACGTGGATGAATCGCGCCTACTACGAGCGCTTGCTGATGGAGGCGCCCGCGTGGCGGGAGACGTCTCCATTGCTCATCTCGATGTGCGCCCCTACCCCTATCAGGCCCTCATGCTGCAGGAGCTCGAGGCCGAACGAATCATCCATGGCCGCCATCGGAACCTCATTGTGGCCGCAACTGGCACAGGGAAGACCATCGTGGCAGCACTGGACTACAAGAGACTGCAAGAGTCCGCGAGGGATGAGCTGTCGCTGCTCTTCGTGGCGCACCGGCGCGAAATTCTGGAGCAGGCCCGGAAGACCTATGCCACAGTGCTACGCGCGGGCGCCTTCGGCGAGCTCATGGTGGACGGATATCAACCCACTTGGGGCAAGCACATTTTTGCCTCGATCCAGTCCCTCAATTCCGGTGGATTGGGCCGCTTTGAGCCCAATAAGTTTGATGTCATTGTCATTGACGAGTTTCATCACGCAGATGCGCCCACCTACCAGCGCGTCATCGAGCACTTCCACCCCCAGGAACTCCTCGGATTAACAGCCACTCCCGAACGGGGTGATGGAATTGATGTAGCGGAAAAGTTCTTTGGCGGACGCATTGCGAGCGAACTGCGACTGTGGGATGCCCTCGAACAGCAGCTACTGACACCCTTCCACTACTTTGGTGTCTCTGACGACGTGGACCTTTCCTCCTTACAGTTCCGACGAGGACGCTACGAGGCAACTGATCTTGAAGGGGTCTACACCGGAAATGACGTCCGCACAGCCAAGATCCTGCAGGCGCTTAACGACAAGGTGCTCGACCCTCACAGCATGAAGGCCATTGGGTTCTGCGTCTCAGTGGCGCATGCCCACTACATGGCACGAAAGTTCAGTGAAGCAGGGCTCCCCTCACAAGCCTTGTCTGCGGAAAGCTCCGGGGAAGAACGCAGGGAAGCGCTCAAGGCCCTCCAGCGAGGCAACCTTCGAGCGGTGTTCGCCGTTGACCTTTTCAATGAAGGCCTTGACATTCCTCAGGTCGACACGATCCTCATGCTTCGGCCCACACAGTCGGCGACCCTCTTCCTCCAACAGTTGGGTCGAGGTTTGCGCCTTGCAGAAAACAAGCCGGTCCTCACCGTGCTGGACTTCATCGGCTTCCAACACCGTGACTTCCGTTTTGACCTCAAGTACCGGGCTGTCACGGGATCAAGCCGGGCTCGTCTTGCGAAGGACCTCGAGGACGGTTTTCCCTTCCTTCCCTCTGGCACGCAAATTGTGTTTGATGATGTTGCGCAAAAGGTAGTTCTGGAGAACGTCAAGCGTCAGTTGCGCCTCACGACTCGCCAAATGGTCGAAGAGATCAGGGACTTGGCGCTACAGCAGGAAAAGCCCGAGGCCTACACCCTCCGCCAGTATCTTTCAGACTCGATGTCCGACATCACTGACATTTATCGACGCTCGAAATTTGAGAATCGACCCACCACTTGGAGCACCCTCCGGCGCGCTGGGAGCATTGTCAGCGATGTTGCGTGGCCACAGCCTGATCTCGAACTGGAATTCCTGGGACTCATACAACGTGCTCGCTCTTTCCTTTACGTCGACGATCCCGAGCGCCTGCAGGGCTATCAGGAACTTTTGAGCGCTGACGCACCGCTCTTGTCGACCTTGTCTCTTCGCCAGCAGCGATGTGCTCGGATGCTCTACTACTCGTTCTGGCCGCAGGGGGCGAAGAGTGGTGGACCCGAGCCTGAACAGGGCCTCCGCATGCTCTGCTCGCACCCACTGGTTCGAGACGAGCTGAACCAGATTATTGACATTACAGCGGACAAGGCGCGCAACTTGCCGCGACCACTGGGCCCAGGTTTTCAGGACATTCCTCTTCAAACCCATGCCCACTACACGCGGGAAGAACTCTTGGCCGGGCTCGGCATGGGGGAGGTTGGACAACGTACTCCCGGCAATGTCCGAGAAGGAGTTTCGTGGATTCCTTCTTCTGAATGCGATGCCCTTCTAGTCACGCTCAATAAGTCAGAAAAGGACTTTCCCCCAACACCATGTACAAGGACTATGCGCTCTCGGAAACACTTTTTCATTGGGAGTCCCAGAACCAAACCACTCCAGAGTCTCCCGTGGGTCAGCGCTACCAGCATCATGCTCGCCAAGGCAGTAGCATCATGCTTTTCGTCCGTGAGACGCAAACCAACGAGGCGGGGACGTCTCCTTACGTATTCCTCGGACCGGTGGACTATGTGTCTCACGAGGGTTCCAAGCCCATGTCGATTATTTGGCGATTGCGCCGGCCTATGCCGCCTACGGTCTTCACAGCAGCAAGTACGGTCGCCCCCTCAGCGGCCACCCTGGACGCATAAGAAAAGACGCTCAGCTCAGAACTCAATCACCTGCCGCACCGCCCGCCCCGCATCCAGCTCGTCCATCGCCTCGTTGATCTGGTCCAGCGTGATGTGGGACGTGATCAGCTTCTCTAGCGGCAGCCGGCCCTCGCGCCACATCTCCTCGTACAGGGGGATGTCCACCGCCGGCACGGCCGAACCGAGGTAGCTGCCGATGATCTGCCGCGCCTCGGCAGTGATCTTCAGCGGCTCGATCTGGGACATGGCGCCCGGTGCCGGCAGGCCCACCGTGACGGTCACCCCGCCCACGGCGGTGGCGTTGAACGCCGTCTCGAACGCCCGCGGGTGCCCTGCGGCCTCGATCACCACGCGCGGCTTCTCCTCGAGCTGCAGCACCTCGTCCGGGGTGTACACCTCGTCCGCGCCGAACGACTTCGCCAGCTCCAGCTTCTCCGCCAGCGCGTCCACCGCGATCACGCGGCGGCAGCCCACCGCCTTCGCCACCAGCAGCGCGGCCAGCCCCACGCCGCCGAGGCCGATCACCGCCACGGCGTCGTCGGCGGTGGCCGTCGCCGCGTTGATGACGGCCCCTCCCCCGGTGAGCACCGCGCAGCCCATGACGGCCGCGATGGGGGCGGGGACGTCGTCGCCCACGGGGACCACGGAGCGCCGGTCGACCACGGCGTGCGTGGCGAACCCGGAGACCCCCAGGTGGTGGTAGACGGGGCCGCGCTCGTCGGAGAGGTGCATCGACCCCTCCATGAGGGTGCCCGCGGCGTTGGCCTTCGAGCCGACCGTGCACGGCAGCAGCCCCTCGGTCTTGCACGCGGCACACTTGCCGCACCGCGGCAGGAACGCCATGACCACGTGCTGGCCCTCCACCAGATCCGTGACGTCCGAGCCCACGACCTCGACGACGCCGGCCGCCTCGTGCCCCAGCAGCATCGGCAGGGGCCGCGGCCGGTTGCCGTTCACCACGGAGAGGTCGGAGTGGCACACGCCGGCCGCCGTGATCCGCACGCGCAGCTCGGTGGGGCCGGGGTCGGTGAGCTCGAGCTCCTCGACACGCAGCGGCTTGGACTCGGCGTACGGGGGCTGGGCCTCCATGGTCTCCAGGACGGCTCCACGAATCTTCACGACGGACCTCCGCAATCAGCAGCAAGGGTGAACGGCACAGGAGTGTGACGCCGTTCACGCTACCGCCTGGTTCACCCGTAATCGACAGGACCCCCGCGAGGAAGCCCCTGTCCCGGTATCCGAACAGGCCCCGGCACAAGGGCTTTTTCCGAGCAGTCGGGAGATCCGGAGAGGTCCGCCCGGAGGAAGGCCCCGCTGTGACAGCCGTCAGAGGTGTCCCCACTTCGGTCACGCTCTCCAACATGCAAAAGAATGTAGATAGGCTCCCCATCAAGTAGTTGCACCTGTCCGGGGGACCCCATCATGACCACGACGACCTCACTGCCGACGCTTCTGCCAGGGCTTCTGGAGCTCGTCCGCGTCCTGGGCCTGTTCTTCGGCGTCCTGGGCGTGCTCGTCCTGACCCTGCGCCTCCTCTACGTCCTCTTCCGCACCGTGACCTCCTCCCTGAACAGGGGGCTCAACGGCATGGAGCACTCGCACGCGCAGCGCACCGACGGCAAGGTCCTCGCCCAGGCGTGGAAGGCCGGCGAGGAGGACATGCGCACGGCCTGGCTCCAGTGGCAGCTCCGCCTCGACCCCACCCCGACGCGGGCCAGGACGCTCAGCCCCTCGGCGCTCGGCTCCTCGGCGCTGGACGTGCTGCCCCGGCCCGACTGGACCGTCGACCGGCTGCGCCGGCACGGCCGGGAGGTCTGGGAGGCCCGGCACCTGGCCGTCACCCCGCGCCGGCGGCAGGAGGTCGACGCCCGCCTGGACTGGGTGGCCGCCATGGTCTACGAGCTCTCCGACGCCCCGTTCGACGCCACCCGCGGGCAGACCACCGAGCAGTACCTGTACCACCAGGACCGGGAGGTCCGCGAGGCTTACCTGAAGGGCGGATCCGCGGCCGCGGAGAAGATCATGGGCACGATCACCGCCGCCCGCGACCGGGCCCGCCAAGACGCCGCCACAGACCTCTCCGCGGAGTTCCTGGCCCAGCAGCGCAACACGGCGTTCCAGGCGATGCGGGAGACCTACCGGCCCACCAGGACGCGGGACGCCCACGCCGCCTGGGAGGCCGAGGCCGGAGGAGAAGCATGAGCTGCGCCCCTCCCTCACCCCCCGGTCCTCAGAAGACCGAGTTCACGTCCCGACGCGGGTTCCGGCGGGGCAAGTGGCTCGTGGCCGTGCCGGCGCACCTGACCATGGCGGTCAGCGTGCTCGTCGGCTGCGCCTCCGAGATCCTCCCCCTCGACCTGGTCGCGGCGGCGCTTCCACAGCCGCCGACGTCCGCGGCCACCCCTGCCCCCTCTCCGTCGCCCTCCAGGGCCGAGCCCACGGCGGTCTCGGCCTCGCCGACCCCGGAGGCCGACATCCCGTCGTCGGAAGCCCTGGAGGCCCTGGAGAGGCTGCCCGTGGCGGCTCGCGGCTCCATGGCCGGCTACGACCGCGAGGCGAAGTTCGGCGACTGGATCGATGCCGACGGGGACTGCGCGAACACCCGCGACGAGGTCCTCCACCGGGACCTGACCGGCACCTCCTCCGACGACGGCTGCACGGTGGTCTCCGGGTTCCTGGACGACCCCTACACCGGCAGGGCCATCCGCTTCACCCGCGGGGTCGCCACCTCGTCGGACGTGCAGATCGACCACGTCGTGTCCGTCGGCAACGCCTGGGTCTCGGGGGCGCCCGGCCTCCTCCCGTCGGAGCGGGAGGAGTTCTACAACGACCCGCTGAACCTGCTGGCCGTGGACGGGCCCACCAACGGGACGAAGTCCGACTCCCCGGCCGACGAGTGGCTGCCGCCGGAGGAGTCCTTCCACTGCGAGTACGTCGCCACCCAGATCGCGGTGAAGGCGAAGTACGACCTGTCGGTGACCGCCTCGGAGAAGGAGGCCATGATCGACGTCCTCTCGGAGTGCCCGGGCCAGGAGCTGCCCACCGGGATCCCGTTCGGCGCCCTGCCCGGAGGCGGTACCACGCAGGACCCCGCCCCGGGAGGCGAGACCGCGAGTCCCGCCCCGGGGCAGGGAACCACGAGCCCGGCCCTCAGTGGCAGCTACCGCGACTGCGACGAGGCATGGGGGGCGGGAGCGGCCCCGCTCCCCTCCGGCTCCCCGGGGTACGCGCCGGCGCTGGACGGCGACGGCGACGGTGTGGCGTGCGAAGGCTGATGCAGGGACCCGACGTGACCGACCATTCCCCTGTCTTCCCCACACCCGGCGCCGGGACACGGCGCCGGCGCCGATCCTGGCGGAACCCGACCGACGCCTGGCTGTTCTGGATCTTCTTCGGGTGGCTCGGTGCGCACCGCTACTACCTCGGTGACTGGAGGATGGGCATCGCCATGACCGTCACCCTCGGCGGGCTCGGCCTCTGGTCCCTGCTGGACGGGCTCTTCCTGGGCCGGCGACTACGGCGGATCAACGACGGGCGGGCGTAGCCCGGCACGGACGCCGGCGGAGTCGCCCGGCCGCCGTCCGGGGCACCGGTCGTGCGCGTCCACGGCCGATCACCGAGGAGCAGCGATCAGCTCCTCCCGCATGTCGTCCAGCGCCGCCCGGATGGCGCCCAGCACCGCCTGCACGGCGGGCCGGCGCAGCACGTCCGCGCGGGAGACCATCCAGTACTCCACGGGGAACCAGAGCTCCTCCGGGAACAGCCGCACGAGGTCCCCGGTCCGCTCCGCCAGGAAGCAGGGCAGGAGTCCGACGCCGGCCCCGGCCCGGGTGAGCTCCACGTGCACCAGGGAGGACGTCGCCCCGACCGCCTGCCGCATCCGGGGGAACCGGACCCGGGGGATGTCCAGGTCGGCGACGTCCTGCATGGACTCCACGAAGTAGACCAGGGGGTGGTCCTGCACCTGCTGGGGGGTGCTGATGGGCGGGTGCGCGGCGAGGTAGTCGCGGGAGGCGTAGAAGCCGAGGGAGTAGTCGGCCAGGTGGAACGCCTCCTTGCGGGAGGACTCCGGACGCCCGACGACCACCTCCAGGTCGATGCCCACGGGGTTCGTCTGCGCCCGCCGGGCGGCGTTGATCATCTCCAGCCGCACCCCGGGGTGCTCCTCGATGAGCCTCCGCACGGCCGCGCCCATGACCACCCCGCCGAAGCCATCGGGGGCGATCGCCCGCACCACGCCGCTCACCGAGTTGCCGCGCCCGCCCGAGCCCAGCGGGAGGGAGCCGACGGCCAGCTCGATCTCCTCGCCGGCGGCCACGAACTTCCGGCCCATCTCGCTGGGCTCCCAGCGGTCTCCCGAGCGCACCAGCAGCCGGGCGCCCACGGTCTTCTCGAGCCCGGCCATGCGGCGGGACACGGTGGTGTGGCTCAGGCCGAGGTCCGCGGCGGCGCCGGCGTAGGAGCCGTGCCGGACCACGGCGAGCAGCAGGAGGAGGTCGTCGGCGCCGTGGGACATGGGAGGACCTCCGTCACAAATCCGCGTGGAACGGCCACACGCTCCTAACCGAGCAGTATGTGCATTTTTGCACAGCAACCGTGGGCGCATGGTCATTGTGAACGGGCTCACAGATCACCACACTGGGAGCAGCACAGCGTGACCACCGTCACGCCCGCCCACCACACAGGAGGTCCCCGTGAGCACTGAGGACAGGGTCGCCGCGAGCGCCGACCCGAACGACTCCCCCGAGAACCGCGGGGGACTGAAGAAGGTCGTGGCGGCCTCGATGGCCGGCACGGTCGTCGAGTGGTACGAGTTCTTCCTCTTCGCCACCGCGTCCACCCTGGTCTTCGGCCAGCTGTTCTTCGTGGACACCGGCAACCCGCTGGACGGCATCCTCAAGGCGTTCCTGATCTACGCCGTCGGCTTCATCGCCCGCCCGCTGGGCGGCATCGTCTTCGGCCACTTCGGCGACAAGTACGGCCGCAAGCACCTGCTGCAGATCTCGATCGTCATGGTCGGCGCCGCCACGTTCCTGATGGGCTGCCTGCCCGGCTTCCAGCAGGTCGGCTACTGGGCCCCCGCCATGCTCGTGGTCCTGCGCTTCGTCCAGGGCTTCGCGGTGGGCGGCGAGTGGGGCGGCGCCGTCCTGCTCGTGGCCGAGCACTCCCCGAACAAGGAGCGCGGCTTCTGGTCCAGCTGGCCCCAGGCCGCCGTGCCGCTGGGCAACCTGCTGGCCACCATCGTGCTGCTGGTCCTGTCCTTCACCCTCTCGGAGGAGGCGTTCCTCTCCTGGGGCTGGCGTGTGGGCTTCTGGCTGTCGATCATCATCGTGGCCATCGGCTACTACATCCGCACCCACGTGACGGACGCCGCCATCTTCAAGGAGGCCCAGCAGGAGGTCCGCGAGGAGAAGAGCGCGGCCTACGGCGTGGGCGAGGTCTTCCGCCGGTACCCCCGCGGCGTCTTCGGCGCCATGGGCCTGCGCTTCGCGGAGAACATCCTCTACTACGTGGTGGTGACCTTCTCGATCACCTACCTGTCCACCCAGCGGGACGTCGACACCAGCCGGATCCTGCTCCTGCTCCTGATCGCCCACGTCATCCACGCGATCACGGTGCCGATCGTGGGCCGCTTCACCGACAAGGTGGGCCGCCGCCCGCTCTACGCCGCCGGGGCCGTCCTGGGCATCGTGTGGGGGTTCATCGCCTTCCCGATGTTCAACACGGACAACAGCTTCATCATCCTCGCGGCCGTGACCCTGGGCCTGATGATCCACGCGCTGATGTACGCGGGGCAGCCGGCCATCATGGCCGAGATGTTCCCGACCCGCATGCGCTACTCGGGCGTCTCCCTGGGCTACCAGGTCACCTCGATCGTCGCTGGCTCGCTGGCCCCGATCATCGCGACCGCCCTGCTCCGCCAGTTCAACTCCTGGGTGCCGATCGCCATCTACATCGCGATCGCGTGCCTGATCACCCTGTTCGCGGTGGCCACCCTGAAGGAGACCAAGGGCATCTCCCTGCAGGACGTCGACGCCGAGGACCGGCGCCGGCTCGCCGAGGAGCGCACCGCGCGCGGCGAGGGCGCATGATCCTCTCCTCCGCCTAGGACGCGCACAGGGACGGACCGAGCCATCGGTCCGTCCCTGTGCGCGTCGCCGTCCCGGGCCGGCACGCACCCACCGCCCCGCGGCGGGCACCGGACCCCGCCGGGCAGCAGCACACCGACCAGCACCAGACCGCACCGCAACAGACCGCACAGCACAGCCAGCGCAGTTCAGAAGGGAACCGACGATGACCACCATCACCTGGATCGGCCTCGGCCACATGGGCAGCCCCATGTCCGCCAACCTCGTCAAGGCGGGCTACGACGTCCGCGGCTTCGACCTCAGCGAGGCGGCCATGAGCGCTGCGCGCGCCAACGGCGTGAAGACCTGCGGCTCCATGGAGGAGGCCCTGCAGGGCGCGGACGTCGTCTTCACCATGCTCCCCAAGGGCGAGCACGCCCGGGCGGCCTACCTCGGGGAGGAGGGCATCCTGGAGCTCGCCCCGGAGGACGCGCTGCTCATCGACAGCTCGACCATCGACGTGGAGTCGGCGCTGGCCCTGCACAAGGCCGCGGACGAGGCCGGCTTCGTGTTCGTGGACGCCCCCGTCTCCGGCGGGATCAGCGGGGCGGCGGCGGGCACGCTGACCTTCATGATCGGCGGCCACCCCCACGCCGTGGAGGCCGCCGCCGAGCACATCCGGCCGATGGCGGGCAAGATCGTCCCGACCGGCGAGGCCGGCACCGGCCAGGCCGCGAAGATCGTCAACAACATGATGCTGTTCATCTGCCTCGAGGCCTGCGCCGAGGGCTCGGTCCTGGCCGACCGGCTGGGCCTGGACCCCCGGGTCTTCTGGGACATCGCCTCGGTGTCCTCCGGCAACTCGTGGGCGCTGCAGACCTGGTACCCCGTGCCCGGCATCGTGGACTCCGCCGCGGCGAACAACAACTTCGAGGCCACCTTCAGCGCGGTCCTGGCCGCCAAGGACGCCGGCCTGGCCCTCATGGCCGGCGAGCAGACGGGCGTGGACCTGCCCGCCGCGAAGCTCGTGGCGGAGCGGCTCCAGCGCCTCATCGACGACGGCTACGGGGACAAGGACTGCTCCCTCATCACCAAGTACGCCGCACCCGACGGCAAGATCCCCGGCTGGGACCCCGACAAGGCCTGAGCACCGCGCCCCCACCAGCCACCAGCCACCAGCCACCAGCCACCAGCCACCAGACCCCACCGCACAGGACAGGACACAGCCATGCAGGACTTCAAGCACAGCGCCGAGACCACCGCTGAGCGCATGCCCCAGGACGCCGCCGCGAACGCCGCGAAGCAGGCCACCGGAGACGTCGTCGAGCACTACATCGGCGGCGAGCGCTGCGGCGGCTCCCAGCGTTCGGCCCCCGTCTACGACCCCGCCACCGGGCAGGTGACCAAGCAGGTGCTCCTGGCCAACGCCGAGGAGGTCGCCACCGCGATCGAGACCGCCGAGGCCGCCCTGCCCGCCTGGCGGGCGACCGGCCTGGCCAAGCGCACCGCCATCATGTTCAAGGTCGAGAACATCATCCGCACGCGCACCCCGGAGCTCGCGGCGATCATCACCTCCGAGCACGGCAAGGTCCTCTCGGACGCCGCCGGGGAGGTCGCCCGCGGCCTGGAGAACGTGCAGTTCTGCTCCGGCCTGATGCACCACATGAAGGGCGACTACCTCGAGCAGGCCGCGTCCGGCGTGGACGTGCACCAGACCCGCCAGCCCGTGGGCGTGGTCGCGTGCATCACCCCGTTCAACTTCCCGGCCATGGTGCCGCTGTGGATGATCACCACCGCGATCGCCGCCGGCAACACGGTGATCCTCAAGCCCTCCGAGCGGGACCCCTCCGCGGCGGTGTGGATCGCCGAGGCGTTCGCCGAGGCGGGCCTGCCCCCGGGCGTGCTCAACGTGGTGCACGGGGACAAGGAGGCCGTGGACGAGATCCTCACCAACCCGCTCGTGAAGGCCGTGTCCTTCGTGGGCTCCACCCCAATCGCCAAGTACATCTACGAGACCTCCGCCCAGAACGGCAAGCGGGTGCAGGCCCTGGGCGGGGCGAAGAACCACATGGTCGTCATGCCGGACGCGGACCTCGACGGTGCCGCCGACGCCGTGGTCTCCGCGGCCTATGGCTCCGCCGGCGAGCGCTGCATGGCGGTCTCCGTCCTGGTCACCGTGGGCGACGTGGCCGACCCGCTGATCGAGAAGGTCGCCGACCGGATCGGCAAGCTCACCATCGGCCCGGGCTCCGACCCGAAGTCCGAGATGGGCCCGCTGATCACCCGCCAGGCGCTGGACCGGGTCAACGGCTACGTGCAGGGCGCCGCGGCCGAGGGCGCGACCGTGGTGGTCGACGGGACGCAGAAGGAGTTCGACGGCGACGGCTTCTTCACCGGCATCTCGCTGGTGGACCACGTCAGGCCGGGCATGAAGGTCTACGACGAGGAGATCTTCGGCCCGGTGCTCTCCGTGGTGCGGGTGGAGACCTACGAGGAGGCCGTGAAGCTGATCAACTCGAACCAGTTCGCCAACGGCGTGGCCGTGTTCACCCGCGACGGCAAGACCGCCCGGCAGTTCGAGTTCGAGATCGAGGTCGGCATGGTGGGCGTCAACGTCCCGATCCCCGTGCCGATCGGCGCCTTCTCCTTCGGCGGCTGGAAGAACTCCCTGTTCGGCGACACCCACATGTACGGGCCGGAGTCGTTCAACTTCTACACCCGCCGCAAGCTCGTCACCACCCGCTGGCCGCACCCCTCGGAGTCCCAGATCAACCTGGGCTTCCCGACGCACTGACCGCCCGGTCCACCACCGACGACGACGTCGGCCGGCACCTTCCGCACGGGGGGCGCCGGCCGGCGTCGTCGTCGTTCCCGGACCGCCGGTGCGGGATGCCGGTGGAGGCCCCGCTCGCTAGGCTGGACGGGTCCCGCGCACCCGTCCCGAGGAGACTCCCGACATGAAGGCGACCGTCGCCGCCCTGCTCGTCGCGGCCCTGGTGATGGGCTCGGCCGGAGCCCTGCTGACCGTGCTCGACGCCGGGGAGTGGATGCCGGCCGTGGTGCTCGCGGCCCTGGCCTACGTGGGGACGTTCTGGCTGTACCGGCGGCTGCGGGAGCGGTACGCGGACCGGCAGCAGGACTGAGCTGTCCCGGGCCGACGCTCAGCGACGGCGGGGCAGCACGGTCTCGAGCACCCACCGCTCGCCCTGCGGGCCGGCGCGGAAGGTGCCGCCCAGGATCCGGACCCGCTCGGCCGCGCTCGCCAGGCCGAAGCCGGAGGACGGCAGCGCCGGCCCCGCAGCGCCCGGCGTCGTCGTCCCGGGGTCGCGGCGCAGCGGGTCGTCCAGGGGATCGCGCAGGGGGCTGCTCAGCCGGAACCGGACCTCGCGCCCGCCCTCGGCGTCGACGTCGAGGGTGCAGACCGGCTGCGGGTCCCCGTCCGGGCCCTCCTGGCGGCCGGCGCCGTGCTTGACCGCGTTCGTCACCGCCTCCCGGATCACCGGGACGAGGCCCACCCGCAGGGAGCCGTCCACGGCGTCCGGGTCGCCCCGCAGGCTCGTGTCCACCACGTAGCCCATGGACGCCAGGGCCGAGATCCCGCGGTCGAGCTCCTCGCCCACGGTCCGGGCGGAGTGCACCTCCGGGTCCTCCGCCGGGGACTCCGCGCCCAGGGCGTCCATGATCACCCGCAGGTCCTCGAGGGACTCGCGGGAGGCGTCGAGGACCACGTCCAGGAACTCCCGGACCTCGTCCATGCTGCGGGCGGACCGTGCCAGGTGGGCGTGCATGGTCGCGATGGTCATGTTGTGCGCCACGACGTCGTGGAGGTCCTGGGCGATCGACAGCCGCTCCGCGGCGACCGCCTGCCCCCGCGCCGTGCGCTCCTCCTCCGCGAGCCGCAGCGCCCGCTGGCGCCCGCGCCGGGCGGCCGCCGTCTGCCAGCCCGCCGCCGTGACCAGGGCCAGGACGGGGTACAGCACCCACCCCCAGACCGGCTCCGCGCCGTCCATCGTGAGCAGGACGCCGACCACGACGGCGAGCACCGCGGCGTACGCGACCACGAAGCGCAGGGTGGCCGTGGTGGCGACGACCACGAGCACGAGGTACATCATGAGCGTGCTCAGCGCCCACAGCGCCGGGACGCCGAGGGTCAGGGGCAGGGAGGCCACGAGCATGGCCGCGCCCCACGGGCTGCGCCAGGCGGCCACCGGCAGGGAGAAGGTGGCCAGCAGCATGTGCAGCATGTAGCACCCGGAGCGCCAGAGCGGCTCCTCCGCCCAGGTGCTGGTGAACGCCGGCACGTCCGTCACGCAGGAGGCCAGCGCCCACACCGCGGCGGCGCAGATCAGCCACCGGGGCCAGGGGACGGCGTCGAGGAAGTGAGGGGCAGCGGGTGCCGCCGCCGGGGGACGCGTCCGGGCGGGGCGGTCCGTCACTGGAGTGCTCATGGTGGTCGAACCTATCAACGTGGGACCCCGCCCCGGACGCGTGCTAGCTTGCCCCTGTGCGCAGCCTCAGAGTCCTCGTCGCCGACGACCAGCCCCTGATGCGGCGAGCCCTGCGGCTGTTCCTCGACCACGAGGACGACCTCGAGTGCGTGGGCGAGGCCGCCGACGGCCGCGAGGCGGTGGAGCTGTGCGAGCGGCTGCGCCCGGACGCGGTGCTCATGGACCTGCAGATGCCCGTGATGGACGGCCCGGAGGCGATCCGCGTCCTCGCCGAGCGGCACCCCGAGATCGTGGTGATCGCGGTGACCACCTTCTCCTCGGAGCGCTACGTCCTGCCGGCGCTGCGGGCGGGGGCCCGCGGCTACCTGCTCAAGAGCGCGGAGCCGGAGGAGTTCATCAGCGCCGTGCGCGCCGCGTGCCGGGGCACCGCCGTGCTCAGCCCCTCCGTGGCGGCCGCCCTCGTGGAGGCCGAGCCGCCCGCGCCGGAGCCGGATCCCGCGCTGCAGGCGTCCCTGACCCCGCGCGAGCGGGAGGTGCTGGAGCTCATGGGCCGCGGCGCGAGCAACGCGGAGATCGCCGCCGCGCTGCAACTGGGCGAGCCGACCGTCAAGACGCACGTGGGCAACCTGTTCGCGAAGCTGGGCGCGCGGGACCGGACCCAGGCGGTCGTCCTGGCCGCCCGCGCCGGCCTGATCCGGGTGGGCCCCGCCGACTGAGCCGCCCGTCCCTCCGGGAGCCGGGGGTCATCCCCAGGTATCGGTCGGCGGTCCCGAATCTCAGACCATGGTCCCTGTCGCCGGGGGCGCGCAGCGGGAAGAGTGGGACCGTGACGCGATCGGGCCCCCGGCGGGCCAGCGCCGGGGCGCCCGATCGCCGTCGCGCCCGATCCGTCACTCCTGATCCGTCGCTTCCTACCGGAAGTCCGCCTTGCGGATCAGCCCGTGCACGCCCACCGTGCGGTCCACGACCTGGGAGATCGCGAAGTCCGCGGCCGCCGAGAGGTAGGCGTAGGCGATGGCCCGGTCCATGCCGCGGTCGTGCTCCAGGAAGTCCAGGGCGTTGACCACGGCGCGGCGCATCGCCACGTCCAGGTCGGAGTTCTGCTCCCCGCCGCCGGAGCCCTCCGGGTCGGACAGGCCGATCGGGATCCAGTGCTCGTCGGTCTCGGCGAACGGGTAGGTGTGGGCCACCGAGGGGGCGTCCCCCTCCCCCGCCCGGCAGACGGTGAGCCGGAACGTCCCGCGCAGCGAGCCCTCCATCGCGGTGAGCGCGACCTCGCCGTCGCCCATGGCCATGTGCGGGTCCCCCACGTAGAACAGGGCGCCGTCCGCGTGCACGGGCAGGTAGAAGGTGGAGCCGACGCCCAGGTGGCGGATGTCGATGTTGCCGCCGCCGAGGGTGGGCGGGATGGAGTTGAGCAGGCCGTCGGTGGACCCCGAGCCCTGGGCGTAGGCGACGCCCATCATGCCCATGAATGGCCGCAGCGGGAAGCGGACCTGCCCGCCGCCCATCACGCCCTCGCCGTGCTCCACCGGGGTGAACACCGAGACGTTGCCGTACTGCTCCGGGTCGCCCGTGGCGCGGCCGTCCGTCCCGGCAGGAGGCATGACCTCGTCGAGGCCGATCCCGGCGGCGGCGCCGTCGGCGGTCCTCGGCAGCGCGCCCTTGCCGTGCCGGCTGGACACCACGCCGTAGGGGACGCGCAGGTCGGCGCGCAGCGTCTCGATCTTCAGGACGTCGCCCGGGCGGGCCTCCTCGACGAACACCGGCCCGGTGACCACGTGGGGGCCGTCCCTGTCGAAGTCCCGCTCGGTGCGGTCGTAGTCGCGGGCGATCTCCACCGCGTCCTCGAGCACGTCGGCCCTCCGCACGCCCTGCTCCCCGAACCAGGCCAGCGGGTCCCGCCCCTGGTCCTCGAGGATGCCCTCGTGGGAGACGGCGTCGATGGTGACGGTCTGCCCGGAGCGCATCCGCATCGCGGGCTCGGCGTCCACGGACGGGACGTAGCCCCACAGCACGCTCTCCGGGGTGGAGCGCAGGTAGTGGTCGCCGGGGATCCGGCCCGTGCCGGGCTGCAGGATCCTGCCGTGGAAGCCGGGCACCCCGCTGCCGGACGAGGGGTGGGCGGCCATCGCGGCGGCCGTGGCCGAGGGCGCCGCGTGGGCCGCGCCCATGCCGGCCCCGGTCACGGCGCCGGCGGTGGCCATGCCCGCCACGGCCCGGAGGAAGGGCCTGCGCCCCAGGCCTCGCTGCAGCTCGGTGGCGGCTCGTCGTCCGACGTGATCAGGCATGGGGTGCTCCTCGGGTCAGCGGCGTTCGGTCCGTACGCCTCTGACGGTAAGGAGGTGGTGTTTCCCGGTGCGGTCCGGCCTGTTACCGGGGAATGACGGGAACGGCGCGGCGGGACCGCCGCGGTGGAGCCCCTCGCGGGGGAAGTTTGGACAGGTCACCGGGCGCACCGGCCGGAAAGGGGCCGGGTGCGGACAGGCCGACGCCGTTGTCGGAGCTGTGCAAGTGCGCCCGTGTGACCTGCGCCACTCACAGTAGCGTCATGTGCATCAAAAGGGGGTGTCTGTGCGGAAGATGACTCATATCGAGACGGGATCGTTTCCCGATCGTGAAGACCGAGTGCCCGTCCTGTCCCGGCTGGGGAATCTGCGTGTTCCGACCGATTCGTGTCACGCGGAGCGTCAGGACTCCCCCGGTGATGTGCTGAGAGTCATAGTCTTGCGGGATGGAAGTCCACAAGGCCCAGGCGTTCCTCGCCGTCGCCGAGGAGCTGCACTTCGGCCGCGCCGCCAAGCGCCTGCACATGGCCCAGCCGCCCCTGAGCCGCCTGATCCGCCAGCTGGAGTCGGAGCTGGGGGCCTCGCTCTTCGAGCGCAACACCCGCCACGTGACCCTCACTCCCCAGGGGGAGGCCCTTCTCGAGCCCGCCCGGGAGCTCGTCATGCTCTCCCAGCGGATCAAGGACGTGGTCCGGAAGTCGCAGGAGGGCGAGATCGGGCGGGTCCGGCTCGGCTTCGCGGGGGCGTCCGTGAACCAGGCGGTGGGCGAGCTGGCGCGCCAGATCCGCCGCCGGCGCCCCGGCATCTCCCTGGAGCTCTACAGCTCCCAGTTCTCCCACGTGGGCCTGGAGAGGATCCTCGACGACTCCCTCGACCTCCTGATCGGCCGGTGGGACTTCCTGCCCGCGGAGATCAGCTCCCGGCTCATCGCCCTGGAGGAGCTGCTGATCGCGCTGCCGGAGAACCATCCCCTCGCGGACCGGGACTCCGTGGACGTCGAGGACCTCGCCGACGAGGCGTGGATCGTCCTGCCCGGGGGCGCCGGGGCCACCCTGCCCAACCGGCTCAACACGCTGGCGATGAACGCGGGGTTCGTCCCGCGCATCGTCCAGGTGGCCCCCGACTCCTGGACCCTGGTGGTCCTAGTCGGCGCCGGGATGGGCATCTCCCTCATCCTCTCCAGCGTCCGGGACAACGTCCCCTCCCGGGGCGTGGTCTACAGGCCGCTGACGCAGGAGCAGAAGCCGGTGGAGGTCCGTCTCATCTGGCGCCACGGAGACGCCAACCCCGCCCTGCGGGCCGTCATCGAGATCTCGGAGACCGTGTTCCCCGCGCCCGGGACCGCGATGGACGCCTGAAGAACTCGATCAGCGCGGAGACGGCGCCCACGAGACCCAGCAGCCAGCCGACGCCATAGGGCGGCAGGATGATGAGCGACCCCTCGAGGGGATCGAGGGCTCCGAGCAGCATGCCGGCGAGGCCGATGACGACCAGCCAGCGCGACCATGGAGCACGTGCGGGCACGTGCACCCCCTCTCACGACCTGTCCCACGGTTCCCGTGCCTCGCGGGATCCGAGGACCGGGCGGGGAGGGGCGGTGGTTCGCAGTGTAGTCCGCCGGCCACCGGGGACGAGGGTCACTGCTGGGGGACGAGCCGCGGGCGCGGCCCGCGGGTGGCGCGCAGCGCCGCGAGCAGGCCCAGCGCCATCAGGGCGAGGACGGGGAAGACGTACAGCGATGCGCCCGCGGCGTACGCCAGGGAGACCCCGGAGTAGCCGGCGGCCATCGAGAGGAAGCGGATCATGTTGTGGATGCCGACCGCGGTCCCCGAGCGCCCGGCGGGCGAGAGGACGAGCTCCGTGGCCGCCGCGCTCTGGGCGAAGGCGATGCCGGTCCCGGCGACCACGAGCCCCAGGACCACGAGGAGCACCACCACCCAGAGGGCGACCCCGAGCCGGGACGCGACCATCGCCACCGTGACGACCGGCGCGGCCACCACGAGGAGCACGACGCCGCGGGCCAGCTGCACCCCGCCGCCGCGCCGTCGGCCCACTCGCGCGGCGAAGGGGCCGGCCGCCGTCATGGCGAGCGCCAGCGTGAGGACGACGACGCCGATCTGGGCCGGTCCCAGGTCCAGGTCCGAGGCCAGGAACAGGGGCATGGCGACGATGCAGACCGCCATGGAGCCCATGGCCAGGCCCGCGCCGGCCGCGGCGGTGAGGTAGCCGGAGTCCCGCAGCAGGACGGGGTCCACCAGCGGCCGGGGCGCCTCCCGGTCCCGGCGGGCGGCGCGGGCGCGGCGCCGGGAGAGGTGGACGAACATCCCCCAGCCGAGCACCGCGCCGACCGCGAGCAGCAGCGCCCCCGCCCAGGGCGCGCTCTGCCCGACGAACACCACGGCGGCGGCCGTCGAGGCGCCCCCGAAGACGAGCCAGAACATCGCGGACACGTGCATGGGCGGACGGCGCCGGCCGACGCGGGGCATGAACACGGCCAGCAGGCCCATCAGGAGCAGGACCAGTCCGGCGTGCACGAGGAAGACCCAGCGCCACCCGAGGGCCTCGGTGATGACCCCGCCGAAGGGCGGCCCGACGGCCTGCCCCAGCCCGATGGCCGAGGCCCACGCGCCCATGGTCTGCGCCGTCCGCTCCGGCCAGGCGGTGACGAGGGCGGTCTGCACGCACGGCGGGATCGCGCTGCACGCGGCGCCCTGCACCGTGCGGGCGAGGACGAGCGTCTCCAGGCCCCCGGCGGCGGCGGCCGTGAGCTCGGCCAGGACCATGACGCCGAGGGCGGCGATCAGGAAGGTCTTCACCCCCAGCCGATCACCCAGCCACCCGGCCAGCGGAACGGACGTCGCCATGGCGACCGTGAACGCGCTGACCGCCAGGACCGACTCCTGGGCCGTCATGCCCAGGTCCGTCCGGATCACCCACAGAGGCGCGTTGATGACGTTGGAGGACATGGTCCCCATCGCGGTCGTGCCCAGCAGCGCCGGGTAGGCGATCCGCCCGGCGCGCCTGCCGGAGCGTCCCCGCCGCGTCCTGCTCATGCACGTCCGGCCTCGGCGGCGGCCGGCTCCGGGTCGGTGCGGTGGACGGCGTTCATGACGCCTTCCGGACCGCGGGCTTTCCGCTCTCCAGCCAGGCCAGGACCCGGTCGCGGTCGCCGTCGAGCCGGGGCGGGGCCTGCGTGTAGTCCACGGGGGTCCGGCTGAAGGACACCGGGTGGCGCACCGTGGGGATCTCCCGGTCCCCGGAGCCGGCGAGGGCCACGGGGTCGAGGCCGAGCCCCTGGGCGAACCGGACGCCCTCGTCGACCGCCAGGATCGGCGCGCAGGGGACCTGGACGGCCATGAGCCGCTGGAACCAGTCCTCGGCGTCCCGGACGGCGAGCCGCTCCACCATGAGCTCGCGCAGCGCCGCCCGGTTGGCGTTGCGGGCCGCCACCGTGGCGAAGCGCTGCTCCTGGGCGAGCGCGGGGACGCCCAGGCACGCGCACAGCCGGGCGAACTGCCCGTTGTTGCCCACAGCGATGACGATCTCCTTGTCCCGGGCCGGGAACGGCTCGTACGGGTAGAGGCTCGGGTGTTCGTTGCCCATGCGTGCCGGCACGGTGCCGCCGGCCACGTAGGCGGTGGACTGGTTGACGAGCCCGGACAGGGCGGAGGACAGCAGGTTCAGCTCCACGTGCTGGCCCCTGCCCGAGGCCTGCCGCTCGTGGAAGGCGCCGAGGATCCCGGTGGACGCGTGCAGACCGGTGATGACGTCGAAGAGCGCCACCCCGGCGCGGTACGGCTCGCCGTGCTGGCTGCCGGTGAGGCTCATCATGCCGGAGAGGGCCTGGGCGAGCAGGTCGTAGCCGGGCAGCTCGGCTCCCCCGGCGGTCCCGAAGCCGGTGATGGAGGCGTAGACGAGGTCCGGCCGCCACGCGCTGACGGTCTCGTAGTCGAGGCCGTACCGGGCGAGCCCGCCCGGCTTGAAGTTCTCCACGAGGATGTCCGCGCGGGCGACGATCTGCTCCACGAGGGCCAGCTGCTCCGGGTCGGTGAAGTCCAGGGCGATCGAGTACTTGTTGCGGTTCACCGACAGGAAGAAGGTGCTCTCGCCGTCCCGGTGCGGGGGCACCCAGGCGCGGGCGTCGTCGCCGGCCGCGCTCTCCACCTTGATGACGGTCGCGCCCATGTCCGCGAGGAGCATCGTGCAGTAGGGCCCGGCGAGCACCCGGCTGAGGTCCGCGACCACGACCCCCGCCAGCGGGCCCGTCCCGGGACGGCCGAAGATCTCCTGCAGGGTGTGCGCTCGCGCGGTGTGGCTCATGTCCGTTCCTCTCATCGTGGTCCTTCGTCCGTCGTGCTGTCCGTCGTGGTGCCCGTCGTGGTGCCCGTCGTCGCGCCCCCTGCCCGGCCGGTGCTCAGCCGGCGTACTCGTACCAGCCGCGGCCGCTCTTGCGGCCGTAGTGGCCCTGCTCGTAGAGCTTCTGCACGGAGGGGTGGGGCAGGTCCGCGGGGTCCCCGCTCTGCTCGTGCTCCGCCATGCGGATCAGGTAGGAGACGTCGATGCCGACCAGGTCCATGAGCTCGAACGGGCCCATGGGGTGGCCCAGGGCGGTCCGCGCCGCCGTGTCGATGTCCTCGAAGCTCGCCACCCCGGCCGCCTCGAGGCGCAGGGCCTCGTCCCGCAGGGCCCCGAGGAGGCGGTTGGCGACGAAGCCGGGGACCTCCTGGTTGAGCCGGACCGGCTGCTTGCCGAGCCGGCGGGCCAGCTCCACCGTGGTCTCGACGGTCGCGTCCGAGGTCTGCGGGTTCCGCACCACCTCGACGCACGCCATGACGAGCGCGGGGTTGAAGAAGTGCATGTTGCACACCCTGTCCGGGCGCCCCGTGGCGTCCATGAGCAGCGAGGACGGGATGGTCGAGGAGTTCGTGGCCAGGACCGCGTGCTCGGGGGCGACCTCGTCGAGGTCCGCGAACAGCTGCCGCTTGATGTCGAGGCGCTCGACGGCGGCCTCGACCACGAAGTCGGTGGAGCGGGCGGCCTGGAGGGAGTCGGTCGTGTAGGCCATCCGCCCCAGGGCCGCGTCCACCTCCTCCCGGGTGCGGGCGCCCTTCTCGGCGAGCCGCCCGAGGCGGCGGCGCACCTCGTCGCGGGACCGCGCGAGGGCGTCCGGGGCGAGGTCGCTCGTCGTGACGTCGTATCCGGCGAGGGCGAAGACCGCGCCGATCTGGGTGCCCATGGCACCGGATCCCACGACGAGGACGCTGCGGACGGCGTCGGCGGTCGGCTGGGGGGTCATGGCTGCTCCTTCGGGGCCGGGCGGCCCGGGTCGGTGGGCGGTCGGTCGTCGTGCTGGGGGAAGCGGGCGGGGCGCTTCTCGAGGAAGGCGCCCGCGCCCTCGGACTTCTCGTCGGAGGCGTAGAGCAGGGACTGGGCCAGGCGCTCCAGCAGCAGGCCCGTGCGCTGGTCGGTCTCGGCGCCGCTGCGCACCACGAGCTTGGCGAGCCGCACGGCCAGCGGGCCCTTCGCCAGGATCGTCCCGGCGGTGGCGAGGGCGGCGTCCAGCAGGCCGTCCCGCGGCACGACGCTGGTCACCAGGCCGATCCGCAGGGCCTCCTCGGCGTCGATGATCCGGCCGGTGAGGATCATCTCCTGGGCCCGGCCGAGGCCGACGAGCCGCGACAGCCGCTGGGTGCCGCCGGCCCCGGGGAGGATGCCGAGGTTGGTCTCGGGCAGCCCGAACCGGGCGTTCTCGGCGGCGATGCGAATGTCGCAGGACATCGCGAGCTCGTTGCCGCCGCCCAGGGCGAAGCCGTTGACCGCCGCGACCGTGGGCAGCTCGAGGTCCTGGATCCGGTCGTAGAGGCGCTGCATGCGGGCGCGCAGGCCGTCCCGCATCGTGTAGCCGACCAGCTGCGAGATGTCCGCGCCGGCCACGAACGCCTTCTCCCCGGCGCCCGTGAAGACCACGGCGCCGACGTCCCGCCGCCGCTCGCACTCGTCGAGGGCGGCCTCGATCCCGTCCAGCACCCCGGCGTTGAGGGCGTTGCGCACCTCCGGGCGGTTCACGGTGAGCACGGCGACCCGGTCCCGGACCTCCACGGTGACCGACGGGGCCGTGGGCACGTCCGCGGGGGTGGCGGCGGCCCTGTCAGTGGCCGACTCAGTGGTGGTGTTCGTCATGACGGGTCCTTCCGGTCAGAGGGTCGCGGGGGCCGCGGCGGTGGCCGGGGCGGGAACGGCGTCGTCGTCGGCCGCGGGCTCGGGCGCGTCCCCCCGCTCGGCCTCGGGGGCCGGCCGCACGGTGAGGAAGGTGAGCAGCACGCTCCCGGCCACCAGGGCGAGGCCGACGACGGCGGCGAGCGCCGTGGGCAGGAACAGCAGGAACCCGCCGACCGCGGCCGTGACCCGGAACAGCACCGGCATCCGCCGGTCGAAGCCGACCGTCCAGCCCTCGATCGCCGAGGCCAGGGCGTAGACCCCCACGATGCTCAGCGCGAAGGCCAGCACGATCCGGCCGGGCGAGTCCTGCGCCACGAGCGCGGGGTTGAGGGCGAAGCCGAAGGGGACGATGTACTTCACCGCGCCGAGCTTCATGGCCGCGACGCTCGTGGCCATCGCCGGCGCCTTGGCCAGACCGGCCGCCGCGAAGGCGGCCAGGCCCACGGGCGGGGTGATGTAGGAGACGGAGGCCCAGTAGATGACGAACAGGTGGGCCGCGAGCGGGTTGACGCCCAGGTCGATGACCGCGGGGACCATGACGATGGCCAGGAAGACGTAGGCCGCCGAGATCGTCATGCCCATGCCCATGATGAAGCAGGTCACCGCACCGGCGATGAGGATCAGGACCACGTTGTCCCCCACCAGCGCGACGAGCTCGCGGGCCAGGGACAGGCTCACGCCGGTTGCCGTGAGACCGCCGACGATGAGGCCCACGCCGGCGATGATGCCGATGATGCTGCTCAGCGTCCTGCCGGAGTCCACGAGGAACTCCGTGAACTCGCGCGGGCCGAACGTCCTGCCGGGCCGCAGGACGGCCACGGCGAGCAGCACCGCGATGACGTAGTAGGGCACCTGGGTCTCGGAGTTCGTGACGAACAGCAGGCCGGTCAGCAGCATGAGGGCGAGGACGTAGGGCCAGCCGGCCACGAGGGTCGCCACGGTCCGCGGCAGCCGGTCCACGGGCACGCCGCGCAGGCCCCGGCGGGCCGCGTAGCCGTCCACCTGCAGGTAGATGCCAAGGAAGTAGAGGACGGCGGGGATGGTCGCCGCGACCAGGATCTCGGTGTAGGGCACGCCCACGAAGGAGACCATGAGGAAGGCCGCGGTGCCCATGATGGGCGGGGTGATGGATCCCCCGGAGGACGCCGTGGCCTCGATGCCGCCGGCGTAGGTGGGGCTGAACCCGGAGCGCTTCATGGCCGGGATCGTCATGGGGCCCGTGGTCAGGACGTTGGAGACCGCGCTGCCGCTCATCATGCCCATGGCCGCGCTGCTGGCCACGGAGACCTTCGCCGCCCCGCCGCGGTACCGGCCGAAGATCGACATCGCGAGGTTGTGGAAGAAGTCGGCGCCCCCGGTGTGCTGGAGCGCCACGCCGAAGACGAGGAAGCCCACCAGGATGGTCGCGGCGGTCTGGATGGGCAGGCCCAGGATGCTCTCCGCGCCCATGGCGTGCACCTGCGCCAGCGTCGGCAGGTCGTAGGTGACGCCCTGCAGGACGCCGATCGGCAGCCGTTCGGCGACGAGCGGGTAGAGGGAGAAGACCAGGGCGATGACGGTCACCGCGAGCCCGCCGGTCCGGCGGAGGACCTCCAGGACCACGGCCCACAGCACGAAGGCCGCGACCGTGGCGACGGCGGGCGCCATGAACTCCCACCCGAAGTTCTTGATCCGCGTCCCGTTGAACGCGAAGTACACGCACGCCGCGGCCGAGACGAGCATGAGGGCGACGTCGTACCACCGGACCGGGGACTCGAGCGCGGCGGCCGCCTGCCCGGAGCCCTGCGTGGCCTCGACCTTCTCGGCCAGCGGCACCTTGCGCAGGGGGTTGACGATGAACACGACCGGCAGGAAGCAGGCCATCACCAGGTACAGGTAGGAGTTGGTCAGCAGGGCCAGGCCGAACAGGTTCCAGAAGAACACCTGGTTCATGGCCAGCAGCACGCCCAGGACGGTCAGCACGATCACGACCGCCCTCCAGAAGGGCGTCATCCGGGTCTCAGTCCTCATCGTCGGTCCCTTCGTCGATCTCGGTGGTCGGTTCGCCGTCCAGCTCGGTCTTCTTCCAGGCCGCCCAGTTCGCGGCGAGATCCTCCTCCGAGGACGCCTCCACGACCCCGGGCCACGCCTCGCGCATCCTCTCGCCGCGCTCGATCAGCGCGTCGTTCTTCCGTTCGAGCTCCTCGGTCCACACGCCCTGCTCCTCGAAGTAGCGGACGGTGCCCTCGTGGAAGGGGACGACCAGGGGCTCCTTGAGCACGGCCTCGAAGCTGAACTGCTTGGCGTCCGGGGTGGTGCCCTCGTAGTGCTCGAAGTTCTCGGCGATGGCCCGCACCACGCCGTGGACCTCGTCCGCGTCGCGGGAGCCCAGGGTGGTGAGGGGGATCGTGTACTCGAGGACGCGGGCGCTCTCGCCCTCCTCCATGCCGGCGCCGCCCGTGACCTCGCCGACCGTGACCATGGGGGCGAGCTCCTTCCAGGTGCGGTAGCGGGCCGGGTCGGGGTCGTCGAAGGTGAGCCACTTGACGTCGGTCTTGCTCGCGAGCTCCTCGATGTTGGAGCCCACGACGTTCTGGTACATCGCGTCGATCTGGCCGCCCTCGAGGCCGGCGATCTGCTCGCCGTACGCGATGGGGACCTGTTCCACGTCCTCCCAGCCGAGGCCGCCGTAGTTGAGGAAGCCCTCCATCTTGTTGTTGATCGAGGTGTTGGCGGTCAGCTTGGGGAACCGCTTGCCCTCGAGGTCCTCGAAGGAGTCGATGCCGCTGTCCTCGCGCACCAGCAGCCCGTAGTTGCCCGGCGGCGCCCACACCATGCGGATGTCCTGCGGGCCCCACTCGGCGCTGGCGTACTCGTAGTCGCCCTCGAAGGCGTAGTAGTACTCGTCGCCGGCCCGGGAGTAGTCCACGGTGCCGTTCACGAGCGGGGCGAGCCGGCCGATGCCGGTGTCCGCCGTCATGAGGCGCACCTGCACCCCCTCCTCGGTCGTGAGCGTGTTGGCGATGGCGGCGAGGTCGTTGTAGGTGCCCGTGCCCACGTTGTAGGTGGACCACACCAGCTGCTGGGGCAGGCCGTTGGGGCCCAGGGGTTCCTCGGCCTCGGCCGCGGCGCACCCGGACAGGCCCAGCAGCGAGACCGCGGCCAGGGCTGCGAGTTGAGTCTTCGTTGTCCTCATGACGACCTTTCGACGTGTGACGGGGCGTGCTCAGTGCCCGGAGAAGACGGGGGCGCGCTTCGTGAAGAAGGACTGCTTGCCCTCCAGGAAGTCGGCCGTCCCGAAGAGCTGGGGCTGGTGGGCCCGTTCGAGGGCCAGGGCGTCCTCGAGGGACTCCGAGGCCTCCCGGAGACCCCGTTTCACCGCGGCGACGGCCAGCGGGGCGCGGGTGGCGAGCTCCGCGGCCCGGGCGACCGCGGCGTCCAGCACGTCCGCGTCGGCCACCACCCGGTCCGCGAGGCCCATGCCCAGGGCGGTCCGCGCGTCCACGGGGGCGGCCTCGAGCAGGAGCGTCCGGGCCCGGGCCGGGCCCACCCGCTGGGCCAGGGAGTGCACCAGCCCGCCGTCCGGCATCAGCCCCAGCCGGGTGAACGGCAGGAGGAACCGGGCGCCCTCGCCCGCGACGACGACGTCGCAGCAGCACACCAGCCCGACCGCCACGCCGGCCGCGGGTCCGGCCACCGCCGCGACGACCGGCTTGCTCATCGACGCGAGCTCCTGGACCAGGGCTGCCACGTCCGCCATCCGGGCGGCGGCCTCCTCCGGACCGGAAGGGGGCATCGCGGCGAGGTCGCCGCCGCCGCTGAAGCAGGCCCCTGCCCCCGTGATCACCACGGCCCCCGCCGTCCGGTCCGCCGCCAGCTCGGCGAGGGCAGTCCGCAGGCGCCGGCGCAGCTCCGCGCCGAGCACGTTGCGGCGGGACGGGTCCTCGATCGTCACGACGGCGACGGCGCCCACGCGGTCGATGCGGACCCGGGGCGGGGCAGGCGGTGGGGAGCACGGAAGCAGGTCGGGCACGGCGGTTTCCTCCAGGACGGGCCGGGGATGTATCGCAGCTCACATTTCCACGACCGACTATGAAACGTCGAATACCTGTTTTCCACCTCAGTGATACCTATTGGTCAATAATCTGCGCAATGCTGTTGCGCGGCTCACAAATGCGGAATTCTCGAGGGAGGCGCCCGCCTGTCCCGACTCCCAGGAGGATCCCCATGAACACCGCCCCTGCCGTCCCCGCGACCGCCGTCACCGATCTGCTGGACCTCGAGTCCGACCTCAGCCCGGAGGAGCTCGAGACCCGGGATGCCGTGCGGGAGTTCGTGGACCGGCGGATCCGCCCGAACATCGCCGGGTGGTACGCCGACGCCGTCTTCCCGCGGGAGATCGTGCCCGAGATGGCGGCGCTCGGCCTGCTGGGCATGCACATCCAGGGCTACGGCTGCGCCGGGAAGTCCGCCGTGCAGTACGGCATCGCCATGCAGGAGCTGGAGGCCGGGGACTCGGGGCTGCGCACGTTCGTCTCGGTCCAGGGCTCGCTCGCCATGTCCGCGATCGCCAAGCACGGCTCCGAGGAGCAGAAGCAGCGCTGGCTGCCCGGCATGGCCGCCGGCGAGATCGTCGGGTGCTTCGGCCTCACCGAGCCGACGGCGGGCTCGGATCCCTCCACCATGGCGACCACGGCGGTGCGCGACGGCGACGAGTGGGTGCTCGACGGCGCGAAGCGCTGGATCGGCCTCGCCTCCATCGCCGACGTCGCCGTCATCTGGGCGAAGGCCGTCGACGAGAGCGGCCGGGCGCGGGTCCGGGGCTTCCTGGTGCCCACCTCGACGCCGGGCTTCACGGCCACCCCGATCGAGCCGAAGCTGTCGATGCGCGCCTCGATCCAGTGCGACATCGCCCTCGAGGGCGTCCGGCTGCCGGCCGACGCGATCCTGCCCGAGAACCCCGGCCTCCGCGGGCCCTTCTCGTGCCTCAACGAGGCCCGCTACGGCATCGTCTGGGGCGCCCTTGGCGCCGCCCGGGACAGCTTCGACGCGGCCCTGGCGTACTCGCAGCAGCGCATCCAGTTCGACAAGCCGCTCGCGGCGTACCAGCTCTCCCAGGAGAAGCTCGTCAACATGGCCCTCGAGATCCAGAAGGGCCAGCTGCTGGCGCTGCGCATCGGCCGGCTCAAGGACGCCGGGCGGCTGGAGAACCACATGATCTCGGTGGGCAAGCTCAACAACTGCCGGATCGCGATCGAGGTCTGCCGGGAGGCCCGGACCATGCTGGGCGGCAACGGCATCACCCTGGAGCACTCGCCGCTGCGCCACGCCAACAACCTGGAGTCGGTGCGCACGTACGAGGGCACCGACGAGGTGCACACCCTGGTGCTCGGCCAGCACCTGACGGGGATCTCCGCTTTCCGCTGAGCGGGCGGACGGGGCGCACCGGAGAGGGCGCGGCGGGCACGACGGGGCGCGCGCATGTCCTGACAATTCGACCAAGATCACACTCCCGGGGCATTGGGTGCCCCGGTGATCGCCCGTAGCATCGACAAGAGGATCTGCACGGGCTCGACGTCGCGCCTTCCCCCCTCCCCGCCTCCCCGCCCCGTACGGAAGGACCTCCCGTGTCCGCGACCAACACCGCCCTGCTCAAGGTGGTCAACGCCCCCGGCCCCACCGGCACCCGCCTCGCCATCCTCGCCCTGGCCCTGGGCGGCTTCGGCGTCGGCACCACCGAGTTCGCCTCGATGGGCCTGCTGCCCTTCGTGGCCGAGGACTTCGGCGCCCCGATCCCCTCGGTCGGCCACGCCATCTCGCTCTACGCCCTCGGCGTGGTCGTCGGCGCGCCGCTGATCACCACGCTGGCCGCCCGCGTGGAGCGCAAGACGCTCCTGCTGCTGCTGATGGCCGTCTTCACCGTAGGCAACGGCCTGTCCGCGGCGGCGCCCTCCCTGGAGTGGCTCTACGTGGCGCGCTTCCTCTCCGGCCTGCCCCACGGGGCCTACTTCGGGGTCGCCGCCGTGGTGGCGGCCTCCCTGGTGCCGCGCGAACGCCGGGGCACCGCCGTGGCCCGGGTGATGCTCGGTCTGACCATCGCCAACATCGTCGGCGTCCCCTTCGCCGCGGCCCTCGGCGGGGCCTTCGGCTGGCGGACGGCCTACGCCCTGGTCGTGGCGATGGGGCTGCTCACCGTCGCGGCGCTGGCGGCCTGGGTGCCGCGCACCCACAACGACGGCGGCGTCTCCGCGGGCCACGAGCTGCGAGCCCTGGCCCGTCCCCAGGTGGTCCTGACCCTCGTGGCCGGCGCGGTCGGCTTCGGCGGCATGTTCGCGGTCTACACCTACATCTCCCCCACGCTCACCGACCTGACCGGCCTGGAGATCTCCACCGTGCCGTGGGTGCTGGCCGTGTTCGGCGTGGGCATGACCCTGGGCTCGCTGCTGGCCGGACCGCTCATCGACCGTTCGATCGAGCGCACCGCCCTGGGCGCGGGCGCCCTCTCTGGGGTGGCCCTGGCCTTCTTCGGGCTGCTCGCCCACTCCCCGGTCGCCGCCGTGCTCGGCGTGCTGTGGATCGGGATCATGGGCTCCATCTTCACGACCTCCCTGCAGGTCCGCCTGCTGCGCGAGGCCAAGGACGCCCCCTCCCTGACCGCGGCCATGAACCACGCGGCGTTCAACCTGGCCAACGCGATGGGCGCCTTCCTCGGCGGCCTCGTGATCTCGGCCGGCTGGGGCTACCGCTCCCCGGCCTGGGTGGGCGTCGGGCTGGCCCTGGCGGGCCTGCTGATCCTGGGGTGTGCGGTCCGGGCACGCCGGCGCGCCCAGGCCACGCAGGGCTAGCCCACCCGAGGCCGGCAGCCGCCGCCTCCCGCGGGACGTCCGCGCACCGCCCTACCGCGCGGTCCAGCCGCCGTCCATCGTGTAGGACGCGCCCGTGACCATCCGGGCGTCCTCGCCCACGAGCCAGGTCGCGAGGCTGGCGACCTCGTCCGCCTCGAGCAGCTGCTTGATGGGGATCTCCTTGAGGAAGACCTTCTCCAGGACCTCCTGCTCGGAGACGCCGTGGACCTTCGCCTGGTCCGCCACCTGGTTCTGGACGATCGCCGACCACACGTAGGACGGGTTGATGCAGTTGCTGGTGACCCCGTGCGGCGCGCCCTCCAGGGCGGTCGTCTTCGACAGGCCCTCGAGGCCGTGCTTGGCGGCCACGTAGGCGCTCTTGAACGGCGAGGCGCGCAGCCCGTGCACGGAGGAGAGGTTGACGATCCTGCCCCACTGCTTGTCGTACATGTGCGGGAGGGCGGCACGGATCAGCAGGAACGGGCTCTCGAGCATGATCGCCAGCATGCGCCGCAGCATGGCGGGGTCGAAGCTCTCGATCGGCTCGACCTTCTGGATGCCGGCGTTGTTGACCAGGATGTCGCAGTCGAGGCTCAGCTCCGCGAGGGAGTCCGGGTCCGAGAGATCCAGGACCCACGGCTCCCCGCCCACCTCGTCGGCGGCCCGGCGCACGCCCTCCTCGTCGACGTCGGCCAGCACGACGGCGGCCCCCCGCTCCGCGAACGACCGCGCGACGGCCAGGCCGATGCCCCCGGCCCCGCCCGTCACCAGTGCCTTCTTGCCCGTGAGATCAACCGGCCTCATGAACGTTCCTTCCACGCGTCGACAGCAGGCATCGATGTGATGCACCTCACTTACCCTATGCGGGACTGGCGCGGGGGGAACATGGATGCGGCACCACAGCTGAGCCCTTCCATATGGACGGATCCACATGGCCCCGGGCTCCCCTCACCCCGTAGTGTGATGTGCGACACCTGTGGAGGAATGCTGAGGAACGAGGACCCGTCCATGGATCGCACACCGCCCCGCCCGCGCCGGCGGCCCACCGTCGCCGAGCGGCCCCGCACCGGCGCGGGCCGGATCCGCCGGCCCGGCGCACCGCGGCGATGACCTCCCTCCAGGACCCGGCCGGGGCGCTGCTGCGCCTCGTGGCCGGCGGCGCGGCGGAGCAGGAGCTGCGGGCGGTGCCGGGCACCGCCCCGGACGCCGCGGAGATCGCCGTGGGGCTGAGGTCCCGCCTCGTGGAGCTCGAGGAGCGGGTCCGCTCGACCGACCAGCTGATCCAGTCCCTGAACGAGCTCTCGGGCTCCGGGGGCCTGGACGCCCTCCTGAGGACCGTGGTGGCCCGCGCCCGGCGCCTGCTGCTGTCGGAGGTCGCCTACTTCCTGGCCTTCGACGCCGTCACCGGCCGCGCCCGGGTGCGGGTCTCGGACGGCATCATGTCCGACGCCTTCACCCGGCTCGAGGTGGACGGCGCGACCGGCATCGCCGGGTTCATCGCGCACACCCGCACGCCGAGCTGGACGAGCGACTACCTCTCCGACCCGCGCTACCGCCACACGGAGACCATCGACACGACCACCACCGAGGAGGGGCTGCGCGCCCTCGTCGGGGTGCCCGTCATGAAGAACGGCTCCGTCCTCGGGGTGCTGCTGGCCAGCGACCGGCGGGTCCACGACTTCCGCCACCAGGACGTGGACCTCCTCCAGTCGCTGGCCGACCACGCCGCGATCATCATCGACAACGAGCGGGCGCACGCGGCGCACCGGGACGACCGGCGCGAGCTCGAGACCGCGGTGGCGGAGCTGCGGTCGCGGGAGTCCGAGACCCAGCAGCTCGTCGACTTCCAGGACCGGCTCTTCGGGGTCCTGCTCAACGGGGGCTCGCTCCAGTCGCTGATCCGCCTGATCCGGCAGCAGCTCGGCGGCCGGGTCCGGGTGGAGGACGAGAGCGGCGCCGTCGTGGTCTCCGCCGAGGAGGACGACGGAGGTCCGGACGACGGGGCCGAGGACGACGACGGGGCGGGAACCGCCGCCGGCGGCCGCTGCGCCACCCGCGTGCCCCTGACGCGGGAGGGGCGGCACCTCGGGGACCTCGTCCACGTGAGCGCCCTCCCCCTCCGCCTGGGGGAGGCCGGCGACCGCATCCTCACCCGGGCCGCCGCCACCACGGCGCTCGTCCTGGACGGCCTCCGGGGATCGGTCTCCACGGGGCTGCTCACCGCGAGCCACCTGGTGCAGGACCTGCTGCGCGACCCCTCGGGGGACCACGCGATCCGGATCCGCGCCGCCCTGGGCATCGACCCTGCGGAGCTGGACGTGGTCGCCGTCGTCGAGTGCCCGGCCACGCCGCGGCACGAGCTGCTCGTGCCGGCGCACCGGATCGCCGAGGAGCGGGGAGGCCTGGCCGCCGAGATCGACGGCCAGGTGCTCCTGTGGCTGCGCGGCGAGGAGCCCCAGGCCGTGGCCGCCGGCCTGCACCGGGCGTTCTCCCGGGCCCTCGGGGCGCCCGTCCTCGTGGGCGCGGACGACCGTCCGGTGACGCCGGAGACCCTGGGCGCCGGCCTCGCCCGGGCCGCGGACACCGTGCGCTCGCTGCAGGCCCTCGGCTGGGCCGACGCGTGGGCGCTGCCCGACGACGTCGCACCCCTGCCGGCGCTGCTCGGGCGGCTCAGCGCGGACGAGCTGGCCGCGTTCGTCGAGCGGGAGCTGGGCCCGGTGATGGCCTACGACCGGGCCAACGGGACGGCCCTCCTCACCACCCTCCTGGTCCAGCAGGCGACGGGCAGCACCGCGCAGACCGCGCGGACGCTGTTCGTCCACCCCAACACCGTCCACCAGCGCCTGGCCCGGGTCGAGCAGCTGCTGGCGGACGTCCGAACCACTCCCCTCCAGCAGCAGCTGGCCCTGACCGTCCGGCAGCTGCGCCCCGACACGCCCCACTCCCCGCCGGCACGCCGCCCGCGGAACCCGGAAGGAACCCCATGAGCACCCGCACCCTCGACAGGACCGTCTCCGTCATCGGCACCGGCCACACGCCGTTCGGACGGCTGGCCGACCGGAGCCTGGAGGACCTCGTCACCGACGTGGTGAGCCAGGCGCTGGACGACGCCCAGGCGGGCCCCGACGAGGTCGACGCGGCCTTCCTGGGGCAGTTCAACTCCGGCCTCACGCCCCTGGCGTTCCCGTCCTCCCTGGTGCTCCAGGCCGACGACCGGCTGCACGGCACCCCGGTCACCCGGGTCGAGAACGCCTGCGCCTCCGGCTCGGCGGCCGTCCACCAGGGCATCCAGGCCATCCTGGCCGGCACCGCCCGCACGGTGCTCGTCGTGGGCGTGGAGAAGATGACCCACGCGTCCGCCGACCTCGTGGGCTCCGCGCTGCTCGGCGCCGACTACGAGCTGGCGGGCCGGGAGTCCACGACGGGCTTCGCCGGCCTGTTCGCCCGCGTCGCCCAGGCCTACGCCGAGCGCTACGGGGACGTCTCCGACGCCATGGCCATGGTGGCCGCCAAGAACCACGCCAACGGCGTGCAGAACCCGTGGGCCCAGCTGCGCAAGGACCTCGGCTACGAGTTCTGCCGCACGGTCTCGGACCGGAACCCCATGGTGGCCGACCCGCTGCGGCGCACCGACTGCTCGCCCGTCTCGGACGGCGCGGCCGCGCTCGTCCTCCGCGCCGGGGCCGACGGCGGAGCCCTGGCCACCGTCGCGGGCTTCGGGCAGGCCAACGACTACCTGCCGATGGACCGGCGGGACCCCGTGGCGTTCGAGGCCACCGCCCTGTCCATCGCCCGCGCCATGGACATGGCCGGGACGACGCTCGAGGACCTCGACCTCGCGGAGGTCCACGACTGCTTCACCATCGCCGAGCTCGTGGTCTACGAGGCCATGGGGCTCACGCCGCGGGGCGAGGCCGGCCGGGCGATCAGCGAGGGCTGGACGCAGCCGGACGGGCGGCTGCCCGTCAACCTCTCCGGCGGCCTCAAGGCCAAGGGGCACCCCGTGGGGGCCACCGGCGTGTCCCAGCACGTCCTGACGACGATGCAGCTGTCCGGGCGGGCCGGCGGGATGCAGCTGCCCCGCGCGGACGTGGGCCTGGTGCAGAACATGGGCGGGCTCGGGGTGGCCAACTACGCCACGGTGCTCAGGTCCGTGTGACGACGGCCCGGGCGCCCGGTCAGCGCCGGCGCACCGACTTCTCGACCCCGCTCAGCGCGAGCACCGCGCACGTGGACCAGATGGCGCCGGCCGGGCCGAGCGGGGCCGCGACGAGACCGGCCAGCAGCGGCATGGCCACCTGCCCCACGCGGTTGCCCACCAGCCGCACGGCGAGCGCCGCCCCGCGCCAGGAGTCCGGCACCGACGTGGACACCAGCGTCATGGTGATGGGCTGGCCCAGCCCCAGGCAGAAGCCCCCGACGAACAGGAACACCGCCGCGAGCCACGGCACCGTGATCACCAGCGGCGGCACGGCCAGGGCCAGCGCGGCGCCGTAGAGGCTCACCAGCAGCAGGGTCCGCCGGGCCGTCCGGCGCGCGAGCCACGGCAGCAGGACGCGGGAGAGGATCGACGCGCCGCCGCGCACGGCCAGCAGGACGCCGACCCACGCCGGGGAGACCCCGGCCCGCTCCCCCACGAGCGGCAGGAACGCGGTGAGGATGTCGAGCATCGCCAGCAGCGCCAGGGACGCGAGCATGTGCGACGGGATGCCGGGCACCCGGAGGATCTGGAGCATCGACCCCCGCGGCTCCTTCGCCGGGACCACGTCGAGCTCACCCGTGGCGGCCGAGGCGGCAGCGGCGGCGGACCGGCGCTCGTCCCCGTCGTCGTCCTGCCCGTCGCCCTTCTCACCTGCCGCGGGACGCGCCGGACGGGCGCGCACGAGCATCACGGGCACCGCCAGGAAGGACAGGGCGGCCCCGAGCCAGAAGGCCAGGCCGATGTCCGCGATCCGCTCCGGGGAGGCGACGTCGCTGCCCGCCCCCAGCAGCGCGCCGGCCAGCAGCGGCCCGGCGAGCTGGCCGACGGAGAACGCCGCCGTGAACCAGCCGAAGCCCTGGTCCAGCTGGTCGTCCGGGGCGTAGCGGGCGATGGCCGACTGGCCGGCGATGGTGAAGACCAGGTGCCCCATGCCCAGCAGCGCGCTCGCCACCGCCACGAGGGCCACGTTGGGGGCGAGGTGCAGCGCGACGCTGCCCAGCGCCAGCACCAGGGCCCCGACGAGCACCATGGTCCGCAGCTCGCGCACCCGGTCGGTCATCCGCCCCAGCCACATCGCGGTGACCAGCGGGATCACGGCGTAGGCCGCGGTGACGAGGCCGACCGTCACGGAGTCGGCGTCCAGCGCCAGCAGCTTGTAGGTGGTGACGGGCCGGACGAGGTTCAGGGCGGTCTGCGTCAGGGCGGCGCTGACCACCAGGAACCACAGCCAGGCCCCGGGGCGGGCGGCAGGTGGGGCCGGGGGCATTCCTCAGGAACGCCGCGGCTTGACCGCGATGACCGGGGCGCTGGCCTCGAGCAGCACCTGCTGGGCCGCGCTGCCGAGCAGCAGCTTGCCCACCGGGCTGCGGTGCTTCACGCCGATCACGATGGCCGAGGCGCCGACCTCCTCCGCGGTGTCGAGCAGCTCGCCCACGGCGTCGCGGTTGCGGGCGTCGGGGGTGCGGAAGGCGACGGGGACGCCGCCGAGCTCGCCGGTCTCGGGGTCCAGCTGGGTGCCCTCGAGGTTGAAGACCAGGAGGTCCTCGCTGCGGCGGGACGCCTCCTCGACGGCGGCCGCGAGCGCGGCCTCGCCCTCGGGGGTGCTGGTTCGGGCGACGACGACGGTCATGGGGGCCTCCGCGGTGGGGACGGGACGAACGGGACGCGGTGCGCGGTGGGGCGCACCGCCGTCCACCCTATGACCCGCGGTGTGACGCGTCTTACTTCCGGCGTGAGCAGAATGCGCAGAACCAGCACAACAAGCACTACGCACCAAAGCGAGATCAACCACCAGGGCGTGACGGGGATCACGTTATGGTCGGGCGAGCGGCTTTGCCAGAGCCTCCCACCGACCATCCCGACGAAGGAAGCGAATCCCGTGAGCTCACCCCCAGATCAGGCCCAGCCCGGCACCCGGCGCCGGCACCCGGTCGCCATGACGGTCTACGGCGTCGTCGCCGCCGCAGTGATCGGCACGGCCTCGTTCCTGTCGATCCAGTCGGCGAGCGGAGGCTCGGACCTGCGCGCCAACATGACCCTCATCGCCCCGGCCGGCGCCGGCGGCGGGTGGGACACGTTCGTGCGGGAGCAGCAGCAGGCCATGCGCACCAACAACATCGTCAACAACGCCCAGGTGGTCAACATCCCGGGCGCGGGCGGGACCATCGGCCTGGGCCAGCTCACCACCATGGAGGGCCAGGCGAACACCATCATGTCCACCGGGACGGTGATGCTGGGCGGCGTCGCGCTCAACGACTCGCCCGTGAGCCTCGCCGACGTGCGGCCCATCGCGCGCATGGCGGAGGAGTACGACGCGCTCGTCGTGCCCGCCGACTCCCCGTACAACACGCTCGACGAGCTGATCGCCGACTGGAAGAAGGACCCCAAGGCCTTCCCGTTCACGGGCGGCTCCGCCGGGTCGATCGACCACCTCATCATCGCGGACCTGGCCCTCCAGGCGGGGATCGACCCCGCGGACATCACCTACATCCCCAAGACCTCCGGCGGCGAGGCGATCCAGACGATCTCCTCCGGCACCGCCAAGGCTGCGACCTCGGGCTTCACCGAGTTCGCGGACCAGGTGGAGGCCGGGCGCCTGAAGATCCTGGGCGTCGCCTCCCCCGAGCCGCTGGAGGGCATCGACGCGCCCACCTTCAGGGAGCAGGGCTACGACGTGGAGCTGACCAACTGGCGCGGCATGGTGGCGCCCCCGGGCATCACCGACGAGGAGTTCGCCGAGCTCGAGGCGATCATCGCGGAGACCGTGGAGACCCCGGAGTGGCGCGAGGCCCTGGAGCGCAACCAGTGGCAGGACGTCTACCTGACCGGGCCCGAGTTCGAGCAGTTCATCGAGGAAGACCGGGCCGAGATCGAGGCCCTCATCGAGGAGTTGGACCTGTGAGCACATCGTTCCCCACTTCCCCCTCCGCCCCCGCCGAGGTGCCGGACACCGGCCGCGGAGAGGGCTCCGGCCACCGGGAGACGCCTCCCCGCGAGCGGGCCCCCTTCGGGCACGGGCGCAGCGGGCTGGTCGTGCCGCTGATCGTGGCCGCGTTCAGCACCTACCTGCTGATCGGCATCCTGACCATGGAGGTGCCCGAGGGCACCGACTTCCCGGGCCCGCAGTTCTTCCCGGGCATCCTCATGGTCGCCGGCTACGTCCTGGCCGCGCTCCTCGCCCTGCACTACCTGCGCCACCCGGAGCACCCCGAGGAGCTCTCGGAGACCACGTACCGGACCCACACGGACTGGTCCGCGGTGATCTGGTCCGTGGCCGGGTTCCTGGTCTTCGCCCTCACCATCGAGGTCCTGGGCTGGATCCTGTCCGCCGCGCTGCTCTTCTGGACCGTGGCCCGCGGGATCGGCAGCCGCCGGCCCCTCTTCGACATCTCGCTCGCGCTGGTGCTCTCCAGCGCGATCTACCTGGCATTCTCCGTCGGCCTGGGCCTGAACCTCCCGTCCGGCATCCTGGGAGGCGGTTTCTGACATGGAAGCACTCGAACTGCTCGCCGGCGGCTTCGCCGGCGCGCTGACCCCGATCAACCTGCTGTGGGTCCTCATCGGCTGCCTCCTGGGCACCGCCGTGGGCGTGCTGCCCGGCCTGGGCTCCTCGATGGCGGTGGCGCTGCTGCTGCCCATGACCTTCGCCCTGGACCCCACCGCGGCGTTCATCATGTTCGCCGGGGTGTACTTCGGCGGCATGTTCGGCGACTCGACCATGGCCATCCTCATGAACACCCCGGGGCAGGCCTCCGCGATCGCCTCCACCTTCGAGGGCCACAAGATGGCCAAGGACGGCCGGGCCCCGCAGGCCCTGGCCACCGCGGCGATCGGCGCGTTCGTGGGCGGCATGGTCGCGGCCTCCGTCGTCGTCTTCCTCGCCCCGGCGCTGGCGGACTTCTCCGCGAACTTCGGCCCGGCCGAGTTCTTCGCCCTGGCGATCTTCGCCTTCATCGCCACCTCCTCGGTGGTCTCGGACTCCGCGCTCAAGGGCCTGGCCGCCCTGGTCCTGGGCCTGGGCTTCGCCACCGTGGGCATCGACTCCATCTCCGGCACCGAGCGCTTCAGCTTCGGGGTCCCGCAGATGTTCGACGGGATCTCCCTGGTCACGGTCACCGTCGCGATCCTGGCCCTGGGCGAGGTCTTCTTCGTCGCGTCCCGGATCCGCCGGGACCCGACCGGCATGCAGATCTCCGCCGCCGGCCGCCCGTGGCTGTCCCGCGCCGAGCTGAAGGAGGCCGCCCCCGCCTGGGCCCGCGGCACCGCGATCGGCCTGCCCTTCGGCGTCATCCCCGCCGGCGGCGCCGAGATCCCCACCTTCATCTCCTACGACGTGGAGCGGCGCATCGACCGCCGCCGCCCGAACCCCATGTTCGGCAAGGGCGCGATCCGCGGCCTGGCCGCCCCCGAGGCCGCCGGCAACGCGACCACGGGCACCGCGATGGGCGCGCTGCTGGCCCTGGGCCTGCCGGTCTCCGCGACGGCGGCCATCATGCTCGCCGCGTTCCAGCAGTACGGCCTGCAGCCGGGCCCGCTGCTGTTCGACCGGGCCCCGGAGCTGGTGTGGGCGCTGCTGGCCAGCTTCTTCCTGGCGATGATCGTGCTCCTGATCATCAACCTGCCCTTCGCCCAGTACTGGGCCAAGCTGCTGCTGATCCCCAAGCCCTACCTCTACGCCGGGATCACGGTCTTCTGCGGGCTCGGCGTCTACGCGACCTCCGGCGCGGTGTTCGACCTGCTCCTGCTGCTGGGCATCGCCCTGATCGGCTTCGCCATGCGCCGCCACGGCGTGCCCCTGGCCCCGCTGATGATCGGCATGGTGCTGGGCCCGCTGGCCGAGACCAGCATGCGCGACGCCCTGCTGTCCTCCAACGGCGACTACTCGGTCTTCGTCACCGGCCCCATCCCGCTGGTGCTCTACGGCCTGCTGCTCGTCGTGCTCGCCCTCACCGTGCGCTCCAAGATCGTCAACCGCGCCCGTCAGGACGTGTAGCCCGCCCCACCACGCCGAGTCCCCACTCCGGCGGACGCCCCTCGACGCCGAGTCCCCATCCCGGCGCACCGCACGGCGTCGAGCCCCCTCTGCTGCGGCAATCCCCCAGGAATCCACCTGGGGGATTGCCGTCCTAGAGGGGGCTCGGCGGCACGAGCCGGGCTGGCGGGGACGGTCAGAGCCTCGGCGCGACGTCCGCGTGGCGGGTGGCGGCGTCGTAGGCCCGCGCGACGCGCAGCAGCTCGACGTCGCACCCGTCGGCGGCCACGAGCTGCAGCCCCACCGGCAGCCCGCCCGGGCTGAAGCCGCCCGGCACCGAGACGGCGGGACAGCCGGTGGCCGAGATCAGGCTCGCCGAGCGCATCCACTCGACGTAGGTCTCCATCGGCACGCCGGCGACGGAGCGGGGCCAGCGCTCGTCGGCCGGGAAGGGGAGCACCTGGGTGGTGGGGAGCAGCAGGACGTCGTACGCCTGGAAGAACCCGCGCACGGCCTCGTGCAGGCGGGTGCGGGCCAGGGCCGCGTCCATGAGCTGCCCGGCGGTGAGGGCCAGGCCCCTCTCGACGTTCCAGATGACCTCGGGCTTCACCTGCTGCCGGTGCTCGGCGACCACGGTGCGCAGGTCGGTGGCCATGTCGAAGGCGCGGGTCGTGTCGAACACCTCGTCGGCGTCCCGCAGGTCCGGGACGGCCTCCTCGACGACGGCCCCGAGCTCCTCCAGCACCCGGGCCTGGGCCGCGAGGACGTCGAGGATCTCCTGCTCGACGGGCACGCCCAGCCCGAAGTCGGTGCTCACCCCGATCCGGACGCCGGCGAGGGGACGGGAGCCGAGCTCGGCCGGGTCCTCGGCGGCGAGCGCCCGGAACTGCTCCCGGCCCACCGGGCAGGCCAGCGGGACCCTGGGGTCGGGGCCGGCGAGCACGGACATCGCGAGCACGACGTCGTCGACGCTGCGGGCGATCGGCCCGGTGCGGCCCAGCCACGCCCAGGCGTTGCGGGTGGGGGCCAGGGGCACGACCCCGGCGGAGGGGCGGAAGCCGACGACGTTGCAGAACGCCGCCGGGTTGCGCAGGGACCCGCCCATGTCGGAGCCGTCGCCCAGCGGCTGGATCCGGGCAGCGATCGCCGCGGCCGCCCCGCCACTGGAGCCGCCGGCGCTGCGGGTGCGGTCGTAGGGGTTGTGGGTGGTGCCGAACAGCTCGTTGAAGCTGTGCGAGCCGGCGGCGAACTCCGGGACGTTGTTCTTCCCGGTGCTGACGACCCCGGCGGCCTTGAAGCGGGCCACGACCAGGTCGTCGTGGTCGGGCACCAGGTTCGCGTGCACCGGCGAGCCGGAGGTGGTGCGGATGCCCTTCGTGGCGTGGGTGTCCTTGTGGGTCATGGGCACCCCGTGGAGGGGCGGCAGCTCGTCGGCGGGGGTGACGGCCGTCAGCTCGTCGGCGCGCGCCGCCGTCTCGTAGGCCATCGTCCGGGCCTGGGTGACGACGGCGTTGACGGCCGGGTTGACGTCGTCGATCCGGGCGAAGTGGGCGTCGAGCACCTCCCGCGCGGAGACGGTCCGGGCGCGGACCGCCGCGGCGAGGTCGCGGGCGGAGAGCTCGAGCAGGGGCGTGTCCGCGGAGGCCGTCATCGCTGGACGCCCACGCGGGACATGATCGCGGCGACGGCGCAGGTCACCCCGGTGGTCAGCGTGGGTTCGAGGACGGGGGCGAAGAAGGGCGAGTGGTTGGTCGGCACCGGCGCCTCGCCGTCGACCACCTCGTCGGGCATCCCGCCGAAGAACCAGTACACGCCCGGCACCCCGATGGCGTCGGGGAGGTGGCCGAAGTCCTCGCTGCCCATCTGGGCGGGCCGGTCCAGCACGTTCTCCATGCCCAGCGCGCCGGCGAGGACCTCCTTGAGGGCGGCCGTCTCGGCGGGGTCGTTGACGAGCAGGGGGAAGGTGTAGATCTCCTCGATCTCCGGCTCGGGCGCCCCGGAGACCTCCGCCTCGCCGCGGATCACCCGCCGCAGCGCGGCCAGCACCTTCTCCCGGACCTCGGTGTCGAGGTTGCGGACGTTGAGGGTGAACCGGGCCGTGGCGGGGATGATGTTCTCCTTGAGCCCGGCGTGGAAGCTCGCGATGGTGACCACGGCAGCGCTCTGGGCGGGGATCTCCCGGGAGACGATGCTCTGGATCCGCACCACCATGTGGGCGGCCAGCACCACGGGGTCGATGGTGTCCTCGGGCCGGGACCCGTGCCCGCCGCGGCCGTGGACCGTGACGATCCAGCCGTCGGACATGGCCATGGCCGGGCCGCTGGTGATCTCGATCTGCCCGGCGCGGCCGGGCCACACGTGCTGGCCGTAGACGACCTCGGGGCGGGGCGCCCGCTCCCACAGGCCGTCCTGGAGCATGGCCATGGCGCCCTCGGCGGTCTCCTCGCCGGGCTGGAACAGGAACACGACCGTGCCCGCCCACGCGTCGCGGTCGCCGGCGAGCAGGGTCGCGGCGCCGATCGCGCTGGTGATGTGGGTGTCGTGCCCGCACGCGTGCATGACGGGCACCTCGGTGCCGTCCGGCAGCACGCCCCGGGCGGTGGAGGCGTAGTCGAGGCCGGTGTCCTCGGCCAGGGGCAGCGCGTCGGTGTCGGCGCGGAACCCCACGACGGGCCCCTCGCCGTTGCGCAGCACGGCGACGACGCCGGTGCCGCCGCACAGGAAGGTCTCGCAGCCGAGTGCCTCCATGCGCTGCCGGATCAGCTCGGCCGTGGCGTGCTCCTGCATGGACAGCTCGGGGGCGCCGTGCAGGTGCTTGTAGAGCGTGTGCAGCTCCTCGCGCAGCTCGGCGGGGAGGTCGGGGCGGCCGGGCAGGATGACGGTCATGATGTCCTCTCGTGGGCGGGGTGCGGGGTGGGAGCGCGGTGGCGCGGGGGCCGTGCCGTCACAGCACGCCGTCCTCGCCGGCGACGGGCGGGTGCTCGGTCTTCCGGTTGCGCAGCACCCAGGCCAGGACCATCGTCAGCAGCACGACGACGGCGGTGGCGAAGTTGCGGAACACCGGTCCCAGGACGGGCACGAGCAGCAGCTGCACGAGCGCTCCCATGGCGAGGGCGATGATCGTGATCCGCGGCTGCTTGACGTAGGCGGCCAGCTGGACGATCACCGCGCCGATGATGGCCGGGAAGATGTAGAGCCGGGCGATGTCCGTGATGGCCGTCGGCACCACGCTGACCAGCCAGGTGCCGAGCAGGCCGACGAACAGCAGCAGCGAGAAGATGTGGACCACGGCCGCCCCGCAGATCGCCATCACGGCGGCGAACTCCGCGCGGCGGGTCCCCGGCTTGGCGTCGATGGCGGCCTGCGCGACGATCGCCGAGGGCAGCAGCTTGTTGGCGATGTTGCCGATCATGAACGCCTGGTACATGGCCGCGGGGCCGAGCACCGGGTAGTAGGTGATGGGCTCGATCACCCAGATGACCGCGAAGACGGCGGCCACCGCGAGGAACCCGGTGACGAGGTCGCCGAGCGGGATCTCGAAGTCGGTGAAGAACACCAGGTACAGGGGGCCGACGTAGGAGGCCAGCAGGCCCATGAGCATGGTGCCCCGGCCCCACCGGGACGTGGTCCGGTCGTAGTCGGCGTAGGAGGCTGCGGAGGCGTCGGTGGGTGCGGACATGGGAACTCCTCGGGTCTCGGGGCGGTCAGGCCGTGGGGCCCAGGCCGGCGCCGTGGGCGAAGTAGGCGACCACCAGGCCGACGATGATCGAGAAGCCGAGTCCCCACTCCCGCAGCCACGGCGCGTGCAGCGTCTTGGCGAGGATCAGGCACACGGCCATCACCAGCGCCGAGACGACGACCGTGATGATGTGCACGCTGCTCTTGGGCAGCTCGGCGATCCCGAGCGAGGAGAACGCCGCGAGCAGCGCGGCCGAGGGGACGATCGCCATGAGCGCGGGGTTCACCGCGCGCAGCTTGGTGTCCCCCCGTTTCAGCATCGGGGTCAGGATGAGCGTCGCGATCATCCACATGCCGCCCGAGAGGGACATGGCCATGAACGCCACGGCGAAGACCTCGGGCGTCCACGAGGACCCGCCGAGCGCGGCGTCCATGGTGCCGGCCGCCAGGTTCGCCGAGGACGTCTCGGTCGCGGCGGAGCCGACCAGGCCGATCCGCACGAGCACCGCGGGGGCGCCGAACAGGGGCAGGAGGGCGATGGCCACGATGACGACGGCGAGGGAGGGCCCGATCGCGGCGACCCCGCCGGCGCGGAAGGACTCGCGCAGGTCCTGCGGGGTGAACCCGACCGAGGGGCCCGCCCGGCGGGCCGCCCGCATGTAGATCACGGTCTGCAGGATGATGACGGCGAAGACGGCGAGCGCCGACAGCCACAGCACCGGGCGGTTCGCGTAGTCCGACAGGGATTCCATCTGGGACGCTCCAATCATCGGGGTGCGTGGTGGGCACGCTACTCCGGCCGGGCGCGCAACAACACCGTGGCGCGCAGATTGCACATGTGCTAACGGCCCCCGGACGGAGCCCTCCCCGGGCACGACGCGTAGCATGGGAGGATGCTCTCGCGCCGCGGAAATCCGTCCCTGACCGGTCCCCGAGGCTGGAGCGGGGGTGGTCGCTGATGTGCGGTCTGGCCGGTGAGGTGCGCTTCGACGGCGCGGCCGCCGACCCCGGCACGATCCACCGCATGACGTGCGCCCAGTCCTACCGCGGCCCGGACGGGTCGGGCGCCTGGGCGCAGGGGCCGGTGGCGATGGGCCACTGCCGCCTGAAGATCATCGACCTGAGCCCGGCGGGCGGCCAGCCCATGGTCGACGCCGAGCTGGGCCTGTCGATCGTCTTCAACGGGTGCGTCTACAATTACCAGGAGCTGCGCGAGGAGCTGCACGGCGCGGGCTACCGGTTCTTCTCGACCTCGGACACCGAGGTGGTGCTGAAGGCCTACCACCGCTGGGGCACCGCGTGCGTGGAGCACTTCCACGGCATGTTCGCCTTCGCCGTCACCGAGCACGGGAGCGGGCGCACGGTCCTGGCCCGCGACCGGCTGGGGATCAAGCCCCTCTACGTCGACCACACCGCGGAGCGGCTGCGGTTCGCCTCGACCGTCCAGGCGCTGCTGGCCGCCGGGGACGTGGACACCTCGATCGACCGCACCGCCCTGTCCTACTACCTGACCTTCCACTCGGTCGTCCCCGCCCCGCGCACCGTCCTGCAGGGCGTCCGCAAGCTCCCCCCGGCCACCGTGCGCGTGGTGGAGGCCGACGGCAGCGCCGCCGACCACGAGTACTGGAACCCCCAGTTCACCCGGGACGAGGACCGCTCCGCCTGGACCGAGCAGGACTGGCAGGACGGGCTCGTCGAGAAGCTGCGCACCGCGGTGCAGCGGCGCATGGTCGCCGACGTCCCCGTGGGCGTCCTGCTGTCCGGCGGGATCGACTCCAGCCTCGTCGTGGCGCTGCTGGCCGAGAGCGGTCAGGAGCACCTGAAGACCTTCAGCATCGGCTTCGAGTCCCGGGGCGGGGAGGCCGGGGACGAGTTCGAGTTCTCCTCCCTGGTGGCCCGCCGGTTCGGGACCGACCACCACCAGATCCCGATCGACGACGCCCGGCTGGTCCCGGCGATCGACCGGACCGTCGCCGCCATGAGCGAGCCGATGATCAGCCACGACTGCGTGGCGTTCTACCTGCTCAGCGAGGAGGTCTCCCGGTCGGTCAAGGTGGTCCAGTCCGGCCAGGGCGCCGACGAGGTGCTGGGCGGCTACCACTGGTACCCGCCGCTGGCCGAGGTGGCGCGGGACGACGCCCAGCAGACGTACTCGGAGGCGTTCTTCGACCGCCCGTGGTCGCGGCTGGCGAAGGTCCTCTCCCCCGAGTGGATGGCCTCCCACGACGCCCCGTCGGCGTTCATCGAGCGCCACTTCGGGCGCCCCGGCGCGGAGACCGCGGTCGACGCCGCCCTGCGGACCGACTCCACCGTGATGCTGGTGGACGACCCCGTGAAGCGCGTGGACAACATGACCATGGCCTGGGGGCTCGAGGCCCGCGTGCCGTTCCTGGACCACGAGCTCGTGGAGTTCGCCGGCCGCGTCCCGCCGGAGCTCAAGCTCGCGGACGGCGGCAAGGGGGTGCTCAAGCGCGCGGCGCGCGGCATCGTGCCCAACGAGGTCATCGACCGGAAGAAGGGCTACTTCCCCGTCCCCGCCATCCGCACCCTCGAGGGCGGGACCCTCGCCCGGGTCGAGGCCGCCCTGACGGACCCCGCGGCGGTGCGCCGCGGCCTCTACAAGTCCGACGTCGTGGAGACGCTGCTGGCCGACCCGAACGCGCACCACACGCCCCTGCGCTCCAACGTGCTGTGGCAGCTGGGCCTGCTGGAGATGTGGCTGCAGCAGAACGGGATCTCCTGACCCCTGCGGGGGCTCACTGCTCGTCGAGGCCCGCCAGCCGCCGGGACCGCTCGTCCCACACGGGCTCGACCGAGGCGTGGCCGGGCCCGTGCCCCTGCCTGTAGACCAGCAGGGTGCGCTCGAAGGTGATGACGATCTGCCCGCGCTGGTTGAAGCCGACGGTGCGCACCGCCACGACGCCCACGTCCGGGCGGGAGGCGGACTCCCGGACGGAGAGCACCTCGGACTCCGAGTAGATCGTGTCCCCCTCGAACACCGGGTGCGGCAGGCGGACCCGGTCCCAGCCGAGGTTGGCCATGACGTTCATGGAGACGTCCGTGACGGACTGGCCCGTGACGAGGGCCAGCGTGAAGGTGGAGTCCACGAGGGGCTTCCCGAACTCCGTCCGCGACGAGTAGTGGGCGTCGAAGTGGATGGGGGCGGTGTTCTGGGTGAGCAGGCTCAGCCAGCTGTTGTCCACGGGCATGACGGTCCGGCCCAGCGGGTGGCGGTATCTGTCCCCCACCAGGAAGTCCTCGAAGAACCGGCCCCGCCACCCGGGCCGGTGGACGCCCTGCGGCTCCTCCCCCCGCCCGCCGTCCGGCGCGGCCCCGGACGCCTCGGTCACTCGGCCACCGCCCCGAAGTCGGCGGGCCGCTTGTCGAGGAACGCGCTCGTGCCCTCGGTCTTCTCCGGCGACGCGTAGAGCAGGGACTGGGCGAGCCGCTCCAGCAGCAGCCCGGTGCGCTGGTCGGTCTCGAAGCCGTTCTTGATCACGAGCTTGCCCAGCCGCACGGCCAGCGGGCCCTTGGCGAGGATCTGGGCGGCGGTGGCGCGGGCGGCGCCGAGCAGCTCCCCGGGCGGGACCACGGAGGTGACGAGCCCGATCCGCAGCGACTCCTCGGCGTCGATCATCCGGCCGGTGAGGATCAGCTCCACGGCGCGGCCCTTGCCCACGAGCCGGGCCAGGCGCTGGGTCCCGCCGGCCCCGGGGAGCACCCCGAGGTTCGTCTCCGGCAGGCCGAAGCGGGCGCGCTCGGAGGCGATCCGGATGTCGCAGGCCATGGCGAGCTCGTTGCCCCCGCCGAGCGCGTAGCCGTTGACCGCCGCGATCGTCGGCTTCTCGTAGTCCTCGATCTCGTCGTAGAGGCGCTGCATCCGGGCGGCGAGCCCGTCGCGCGCCGAGTAGCCCACGAGCTGGCCGATGTCCGCGCCGGCGACGAACGCCTTGTCGCCGGCACCGGTGAAGACCACGGCGCCGACGTCGTCGCGGTCGCGGAACGCGTCGAGGACCGCGCGGATCTCCTGGAGCACCTGGGTGTTCAGGGCGTTGCGGACCTCGGGCCGGTCCACGGTGACGACGGCGACGCGGTCGGCCACCTCCGCGGTGATCAGCTCGGTGGGGACCAGTTCGGCGGGGGTGGTCGGTCTCTGGGGCATGGTGTCTCCGTTCTCCCCGGGGCTCCCCGGACGGGTCGGGCGGGCCGCGCGGGCGGTCACGATGGCCTGGCGGGCGTCGTCGAGCTCATCGGGCGGTCACGCGGACCTCTCCTGCGCCGGGGCGGCTCCGGGGCCCCGCAACGCCAGGGCGCGCGCCCGCGCCTGGGACGGGGAGATGCCGTAGGCGGCCTTGAACACCCGGGAGAAGTGGGCGCCGTCGGTGAAGCCCCAGCGGGCGGCGATCCGCGCCACCGGCACGCCCGCGCTCATCGGGTCCTCCAGCGCCCGGCGGCAGCGCTCCAGGCGGCGCGTGCGGATCCAGGCGGAGACCGTGGTGCCCTCCTCCTGGAACACCTGGTGCAGGCGGCGCACCGAGATGTAGTGCGCCCGGGCGATCGTCGGCGGGTCGAGGTCGGGCTGCGACAGGTGCGCCTCGACCCAGTCGTGCACCGCGGCCCGCAGCCGGTCCTTCTCGTAGGCCGACGCCGCCACCTGCTCGTCGAGCTCGAGGTTGAAGGAGGTGGTCAGCAGGTCGAGCGCGGAGTTGCCGAGCCGCTGGCCGTTCATCCCGGTCAGCCCCGCCATGTGGTCGGCCATGGAGGCCAGGAAGGACGCCACCATCGCGTGGACGGGCCCCTCGGGCCCGATCCGGCACGCCCGCAGCTGCCCGACCGCGGCCGGGGGGAGGTCGAGCACGCCGTGGTCGAACATCAGCACGAGCAGGCGGGAGTCCTCGGCGAAGTCCAGCCGGTAGGGCGAGGAGGTGTCGTAGAGCGTGACGTCCCCGGGGCCCAGCACGCTGCGCCGGCCCGCCTGCTCGACGACGCACCGCCCCTCGAGCTGCAGGTTCACCTTGAACCGGCCGCCGCCCGCGTCCTCCGGAGCCCCCGGCACACGCTCGACGACGTGCGGGCCGAAGCGCAGGTGCGTGACGTGCAGGCTCCCCGCCTCCCGGCTCTCCAGACCGGCGCGGAAGGTGCGGGCGGCGGCCGTCGTGCACTGCAGCGGCACGAAGGACCGTGAGGCGAGACGGGACCAGTCCTGGATCGACTCCACGAGCACCGGGCCCGCGGAGTGGTCCTCCCGGCCGGTCGGCGTTGGCGCCATCGCGTGCTCCCCCTGTCGGGCAGGGTCGGCACGCCGGGCCCGGTGTGCCGACCATGACCAGTGTCACATCGGTGGGGACATCCTAGACCGGCCGGCGGGCCGGTCGCCGATCGTGTCGGCGCAACCAGGCGACCGCCAGGGCCGCGACGGCCAGCTCGACCACCACGACCAGGAGCATGCCCCCGTGGCCCGCGCCGGACGCGGCGGCCTCCGCCGCACCCGCGCCCCCGTGGTGGGCGTGGGCGCTGTGGCCGCCCGCGCCGCCCGTGCCGCCCAGGAGCGGGATCATCAGGGTGTGGGCCAGCGCCATCGCCAGGGCCATGCCCATCGTCATCCGCACCGTGCGGACGAGGTCGCCCACCCGCGCCAGCGCGACCAGGCAGGACAGGCACAGCGCCGCCATGACCCCCATGACCACCGACCAGCCCGCGCCGTGGGTCCCGGCGAGGGCCATCTGCCCGTGCAGGGCGACGGAGACGCCGACGCCGGCGCCCAGCAGGACCCGCAGGGGGTCGCCCAGCAGGCGCGGGGCCGGCCTCTGCCGCACCGGCGCCGCACCTGCTGCCAGGTCCGGGGCGCTCACCGCTGCTCCCCTGCGAGCTCGGGCTCCCCGGCGCCCCCGGAGGACGGCCCGGGGCGGGGATCCGGTACGGGCCCGCCGCTCTCGACGGCGCGGCCCGAGCCCACTCCGGCGAACACCTCGGGACGGTGGCGCCGGAGGTGCTCGCCCCACGCGAGGCCGGCCACGCCCGCGGCCAGGACGATCCCCGGGATCACCACGGCCAGCGGGCTGGGGCCCTCGGCGCCGATGAGGACGTCGAAGTTCACCAGCACGAGCACGAACACCACGCCCAGGCCGGCCGCGGACAGGGCGGGAGCGGCCCAGCGCACCCAGGCGGAGTGCCCGCCCGGGTCCCGCCGGAAGTGGCCGATGACGGCCAGCGAGGTGACGGCCAGCAGGAAGATCAGCCCGAAGGCTCCGGCGTTGACCAGCCAGGTGAACAGGGTCAGCACCGGGAACAGCGGGCCGAGCTCGGAGTCCTGCCCGGCGACCGCGAAGACCGTCACGAGCACCACGGCGAGCGCGCTCTGCGCGAGGGACCCGGCCACGGGGGCGTGGTTCCTGCGCCCGACCGCACCGAGCCAGGAGGGCAGCACGCTCTCACGGCCCAGCGAGAAGAAATACCGGGCCACCGCGTTGTGGAAGGCGATGAGCGCGGCGAGCAGGCTGGTGACGAACAGGACCTGGGCGATGTCGGTGAGCAGCGCGCCACCGTGCTCGCCCAGGAACACGAACACGAGGTCCGGCCCGTGCTCCCGGGAGGCGGCGACGACCTGCCCGGGCCCGACCCCCACGGCCAGCGCCCAGGCGGAGACGGCGTAGAACACCGAGATGATGGCCACGGCGGTGAACGTGGCCCGCGGGACGGCGCGCGCGGGGTCCTTGGCCTCCTCGCTGTAGATCGCCGCGGACTCGAAGCCCATGAAGGCGGCGATGCCGAAGGACAGCACCGCGCCGATGCCGTAGGTGAAGAACTCGGAGGGCATCAGGGGCTGGGCGCTGAGGCCCTCCGGGGCCACGGCCAGGGAGACCGCGTCGACGACGACGACCACGAGGAACTCGAGGGTGACCAGGACCGCGATGACCTTGGCGGAGAGGTCCACCCGGCTGACGCCGAGCAGCCCCACCAGCACCAGGCCCGCGAGGGCCGCGGCCCACCAGGGGACGGCCAGGCCCAGCCGCGCCTCCAGGAAGGAGGACACGACGAACCCGAAGATGCCGTAGAGGCCGATCTGCATGGCGTTGTAGCTGATCAGGGCCAGCCACGAGGCGCCGATGCCCTGGCGGTGGCCCAGGCCGTCCGCCACGTAGGCGTAGAAGGCGCCCGCGTTGGTGATCCGGGCGGACATCGCCCCGTACCCCACCGCGAACAGCGCGAGGATCGCCCCGAGGAGGAGGAAGCCGAGGGGCACCCCCAGCAGTCCGGTCACCGCGTAGGTGGACGGGACGCCGCCGGCCAGCACGGTCAGGGGCGCGGAGGCGGCGATGATGAGGAAGACCAGCGAGGGCACGGTCAGGGTGCGGCGGTCCAGGCCCCCGCCCGCGGCGAGGTGGCCGTGGCCCGCAGGGTCAGCGGGTGCGGGCAGGCTGCCGGCGGAACTGGTGCTCGTGCTCATGGCTCATCCCTCGCAGCGGCAGTCGTGGGCGGGTCGGTCGCCGGTGCCGGTGACGGCGTGCGCGCTCTCGACGGCCGGGGCGGGGTCGGCGTGGCCGACCTCGGTGCCGCAGCACCGCCCGCCCGCGGTGGACCAGTCGGGCAGGTCCAGGGCGGGGTTGCGGTCCAGGAAGCCGTGGGGCTTGAGCCAGAACCCGTAGTAGTCCACGGGCATCACGGGCCAGTCCTCGGTGCGCGGGATGTGGGTGGGGCCGAAGGTGTGCCACAGCACCACGTCCGTGTTCACGAGGTCGCGGTCCTGCGCCACCCACTCGCCGATGCCCCCGCCCGCGTGCTGGTTCGGGAACTCCCCGGCGGGGAAGCGCTCGTTCTCGTCGAAGCGGGTCACCCACAGGTGGTGGGTGGCGAACTGCGCGCGCCGCCGCACGGAGGAGCCCTCGGCGGCGAGCAGGCGGGGCCCCGGCATGGGGATCAGGTGGTAGGCGGTGGGCTCCCCCACGTGGTTGAGCCGGTTCGGGTTGGTGACGAACCACTTGCGCCCGGTCTCGGTGTTCGCGTCGCGCACCCCCTCGGACTCGCGGGTCACGTCGGTGCGCGACCAGGTGAAGGCGTTGCCGTAGGGGTTCTCGTCGCCCATGGGGATCCGCACGAGGTTCTCCTCCTGCACGGTGTTCTCCGTCCCGTCGACGGCGACGTCGAGGCGGGCGCAGAAGATGTGCTGGTGGACGGGGGCCTGGATGCCGGGGGCGATCTCGTTGGAGTGCCGGTTGGGCCGGCCGGGCTCGCACCCGCCGGCGAAGACGATGCCGGTGGCCTTGGCCTCCACCTGGATGGAGCCGTCCAGGTAGAAGTACCAGAAGAACCCGTACTCGTAGTTGCCGATGGTCGCGAAGTAGGAGATGACCAGCCGGCGGGAGCGGCGCACCTGCGGGGCCTCCCCGAACTCCGTGTGCTTCCAGAGGATGCCGTAGTCCTCCTCGTGCATGCACACCGCGTGGGGGATCTCCATGGGGTGGCCCTCGTCGTCGGCGACGAACGCGTCGAAGTACCGGATGACCCCGAGGCAGTCGCAGCCCAGCTTCAGGGAGTTCGCGTTCTTGCCCAGCAGGTACTCGCCGGCGTCGAAGTAGCTGATCCAGAACCGGGTGTTGGTGGTGTCCCCGTAGGGCACGACCATCTCGGGCACGGACGCCCGGTAGAGCACCGAGCGGTCCTCGGGCTCGTCCCCCGAGTCGTCCCGGAAGGTGACCTGGTTGAGCACCAGGCCCTCCTGGGCGGTGAAGCCGATCCGCAGCTTCCAGTTCTCCCAGGTCACGTAGGTGCCGTCCACCTGGAAGGACGGGCCCTCGGGCTGGACGATGTCGAGCGGCTTGAGGGTGGTCCGCGCCGGGCCCACGTGCTCCGGGGTGTAGTTGGCGTCCGCCATGGGGATCGGCACGTCGCCGTCGTCCTCGACCCTGATGACCTCCCCGGCCGTGAGGTCGACGTGCGCGATGAGCCCCTCCACCGGGTGGCCCCACGGGTTGTCCCCCTCGAAGCGGCGGTGGAAGGTCAGCGAGCGGATGACCCGCTTGCCCGTCTCGTCCTCCCGGGGGAAGAAGCCGGGCGCGAGGGGGGCCACGAAGGCGTGCGTGGTGTCCTCGACCCCGCGGCGGGCCATGGCCTCCTGCCAGCGCCGGTCCGCCTTCACGATCTCCGCGGCGCGGTCGTACTCCTCGAACAGGTACTGGGCCTGGCCGTAGGGGTGCTCCCCCGTGTTCAGCGTCTCGATCGAGCGGATCTCCCCCGCCGTCACGGAGACGACGGCCCGGCGCGTCTCGCCCGTGTCGGTGTCCAGCAGGGTGATGTCGAGGGAGCGGTCGAAGCCGTCGTCGCCGTCCGTGTGCCCCAGCACCACGGCCTTCGGGGGCTCCACCGGCATCACGCGCGGGAACCGGGTGCACGGGCGCAGGTGGCCGGCGTCCGCGAGGACCGTGCGGGCGGCGCTGATCTCGGCGGCGGTGAGCATGTCGAGCGGGTGGGTGACGCCGAACGCGGACGGCGGCGTGGTGAGCGTGGTCTGGTGCATCGTGGATCTCCTGGGCAGAAGCGGTGACGGGCGGAGGATCGGCCGCCGTGGGCGGTGCGGCCGGTCCGGCCGCAGCTCCGACACGTTCACTGTGATCCCGGGCACGGCCGCGGGCGAGAGCCTGGGCGCTTCTGTACACGCGCCGTCAAGCGGCGTGCGCTGTCGGTCAAGGCGCGGCTCCGGCCACCGCTCGCCTAGCGTGGGGGTGGACGGCGGACGAGCGAGGACAGGCGGGCACCGTGGCACGAGCGAAGAAGGATCCGGCACGGCAGGCCGAGCAGCTCGGCGCGGCCGAGGCCCTGAGCCGTCGGCTCGACCGGCCGATGGGCCTGCTGGGGGTGCTGTTCCTCTTCGTGGTGCTGGGCCAGCTGCTGGCGCAGGAGCCCGGCCTGGTGGTGTTCCTGAACGTGCTGGGCTGGGTGTTCTGGGCGGTGTTCGTGGCCGAGTTCCTGCTCCGCGCGCATGTCGCCGGCTTCTCCGGGGCCTTCTGGCGGCGCAACTGGTGGCAGGTGGTGTTCCTGCTCGTGCCGTTCCTGCGCTTCTTCCGGGCGCTGCAGGCCGCGCGGCTGCTGCGGCTCGCGCGGCTGTCCCGGATCGGCGGCGTGCTCTCGGCGGGCGTCCGCGGCTCACGCTCCGCGGGGAAGCTGCTCTCCAGCCGGATCGGCTGGCTGGCGGCGGTCACCGGCGTCGTCGTCCTCGTCTCCAGCCAGCTGCTCTACGTCCTCGACGTCTATGCCGACTACGGGACGGCCCTGTCCCACGCCGCGATGTCCACGATCACGGGCCGGGAGCTGGGTGCGGCGGGGGGCTTCCCCCGGGTGCTGGAGGTCCTGCTGGCGGTCTACTCCGTGGGGGTGTTCGCGACCCTCGCCGGCTCGGTCGGGGCGTACTTCCTGCGCGGCGGGGCGGAGGCCGCCCGGGGGCAGGACTGTTCCGGGGACGGGACGTCCGCGTAGGATCGGACCCACCAACAGATCAGCAGGCTGTCGTTCTCGATCGGACACGGCCCTGACAAGGAGGACCGATGAAGGCACTGACATGGCAGGGAAAGCGCTCGGTCAGCGTGGAGGAGGTCCCGGATCCGCGGATCCAGGAGCCCACGGACGCGATCGTGCGGATCACCTCGACCGGCATCTGCGGCTCGGACCTGCACCTGTACGAGGTGCTGGGCCCGTTCATGGACAAGGGCGACATCGTCGGCCACGAGCCCATGGGCATCGTCGAGGAGGTCGGCTCGGCCGTCACCCGGATCAAGCCCGGGGACCGCGTGGTGATCCCGTTCAACATCTCGTGCGGGCACTGCTTCATGTGCAGCCAGGGCTTGCAGTCGCAGTGCGAGACCACCCAGGTCCGCGAGTACAACAGCGGCTGCGCCATCTACGGGTACTCCCGCATGTACGGCTCCGTCCCCGGCGGGCAGGCCGAGTACCTGCGCGTCCCGCACGCGGACTACGGGCCCATCAAGGTCCCGGACACCGGGGAGGACGAGCGCTACCTCTACCTGTCCGACGTGGTGCCCACGGCCTGGCAGGCCGTGCAGTACGCGGCCCCGCCGGAGGGCGGCTCGCTCGCCGTGATGGGGCTGGGCCCGATCGGGCAGATGTCCGCGCGGATCGGCCGCCACCTCGGCTACCGCGTGATCGCCGTGGACCCCGTCGCGGAGCGCCGCGCCATGGCGGAGCGCCACGGCATCGAGACGCTGGACCTGCACGACGACGTGGCCGACGAGCTGCGGGAGCGCACGGACGGCCGCGGCCCGGACTCGGTGGTGGACGCGGTCGGCATGGAGGCGCACGGCTCGCCGCTGGCGGGCGTGGCCCACCAGGCGGTCGGGCTGCTGCCGTCCCCGCTGGCCCGCAAGGCCATGGAGACCGTCGGCACGGACCGGCTCAACGCCGTCTACACCTCGATCGACGCCGTCCGGCGCGGCGGCACGATCTCGCTCAGCGGCGTGTACGGCGGCACGAAGAGCCCGCTGCCGCTGCTCACGATGTTCGACAAGCAGATCCAGCTGCGCATGGGCCAGTGCAACGTGAAGCGGTGGATCGACGACCTGCTGCCGCTGGTCGACGACCCCTCGGACCCGCTGGGCGTCCTCGACCTCAAGACGCACACCGCGTCCCTGGACGAGGCGCCGGCGATGTACGAGAAGTTCCAGAAGAAGGAGGACGGCTGCATCAAGGTGGTGCTCAAGCCGTAGCCCCGCGCGCGACGGACCCCGGCTCCCCCTTGGGGGCCGGGGTCCGTCGCGTCTCAGCCGACCGTGATCCGCACCCGCGCCGGCAGCAGCGCGGCGACGTCGCCGTCGAGGGCGAGCGCCGGCGTCGTCGAGCCCAGGGCCGCGTCCGGGACCCCGTGCACGGCCATGCGCAGGGCGAGCTCGGTGATCAGCCACGCGGTGGTGCCGTAGCCGGGGTTGCCCTCGGCCTCGAGCACGGCGCGGAACGCCGAGTCCTCGTGGGTGGTGAACGTCCCCTGCGTCGTCCACGACCAGCCGGTGAGGACGTCGCCCTCCGGCCCGGTGCCGGCCTGCGGCAGGACGCGGGCCAGGACCCCGGCGAGCCGCGAGCGCACCGGGCGCGGCAGGCGGACCGCGAGACCGGTGAGCGCCTGGAACCCGCCGATCCCCTCCGCCGCGGCCAGGCGGAGGACCCCGGGGAGGCCGCCCCACCGGCCCACGGACATGGCCTCCCGGAAGGCCAGCGGGTGCGCGGCCGCGCCCGGCACGGGGCTGAGGGCCTGGGTGCGGTGGACCACCGGCGGGTTGATCGCCGCGAGGGGGCTCATGGCCGCCAGCACCCTGCCCTCGGCCACGCGGGCCCGCAGCCGCAGCGGGCTGGTGCGGCGCACCGCGTCGGGGTCGGCCGCCGTCCCGGTGCCCGGGGCGGGGTCGGGGAGGCGGGCGGCGACGTCGTCCGCGCGCAGGGGCTCCGGGTCCCGGAGCACCTCGACGAGGCTCTGCAGGGTCCCGCCGGAGACCGAGTCGGAGAAGCCGGTCCCGGGCGGGGTCCGCACGGACGTCACGAGGTCGGCGCTGCGCAGGGTCTCCCCGCGGGCGGCGGCGTGCCGGCGGGCGGCGTCGACGAGGACGTCCGCGGGCAGCGCCTCGAATCCCGCGGTGTGCACGAGGGCGACCCCGGCGGCCCGCGCGGCGGCGTGCAGGTCCCGGTCGGTGCGCCGGGCGAGCGGGATCTCCCCGGTGAGGTCGAGATAGTGCGTGCCCTCGGCCACGCACGCGGCGAGCACGGGCGGGGCCAGCCGCGTGTAGGGGCCGGCGAGGTTCACGAGGACGTCGGCCCGCCGGGCGAGCTCCCGCAGGGAGGCGGGGTCGGTGACGTCCGTGCGCACGACCTCGGGGACCGGGATCGCCCGCTCGGCGCACAGGGCCCGGACGCGCTCCGGGTCCCGGGCGCCGACGACGACGTCCACCCCCGCCTGGCCCGCCCGCGCCACGAGGTGGGCCAGCGCCGTCCGCCCGGTGATGCCGGTGGCGCCGAGCAGGCCCACGACGGGCCGGGTGTCCTGGGGTGCGTCCTGAGGAGTGTCCATCCGGCCACTCTAGGGACGGGCGGCGGGAGGAGCGAGGGGAGGCCGCCCTGGTGGTCCCGGGCGCCCCGGCCTACCGTGGCAGTGGAGGATCCGGATCCGGGATCCCCGCCGCCGGACGAGAGGCCCCGCCGTGAGCACGCACCCCGCCCCGACCCGCCCCGACGCCGCCCGCGCGACGCCCTCGGACCGTGCCCGCCAGGTGGTCGTCACCCTCAGCGAGGTCGCGTGCGTGCTCGGCACCCTGGTGGGGATCGGGATCTTCGGCACCCGAGTGGAGGAGTCCTCGGGCGGCAGCCTGGCCGCGGACGCCACGCTGCTGGCCCCGGCGGGACCGGCGTTCTCCATCTGGTCGGTGATCTACCTGGGCCTGGCCGCCTACACGGTCTGGCAGTGGCTGCCCTCCCGGGCGGCGGACCCGCGGGCGCGGTCCACCGGCTGGCTCGCGGCGGCGTCCATGCTCCTCAACGCGGGCTGGCTGCTGGTCACGCAGCAGGGCTGGATCTGGGCGAGCGTGGTCGTCATCGTCGCGCTGGTGCTGGTCCTCGGGGTGCTGGTCCAGCGCCTGGCGGACCTGTCGGACCGCGGCGGCCCGGCGGAGTGGCTGGTCGTGGACGGCACCTTCGGGCTGTACCTGGGATGGGTGTCGGTGGCGACGGCGGCCAACGTCGCGGCGGCCCTGGTGTCCTCGGGCGTGCCGCAGGAGGGGCGGGGCGCGGAGTGGATCGGCGTCGCCGTCGTGCTGGTGCTCGCCGCCGTGGTGGCCGCCGTCCAGGGGCGGGTCGGCGGCCGCTGGGCAGTGGCCGCCGCCGCGGCGTGGGGCCTGTCGTGGATCGCGGTCGGGCGGGCCACGGACGAGCCGCGGTCGGTGCTCCTGGCCGTCGCCGCCGCCGCTGCCGCGGTCCTGGTCGTCCTGGCGACCGCGGCGCTGCGCCGGCGCGGTCGCCCGGCGAGCGCCCACCGGCGCTAGGAGGCCCTCGCCCGGGCCCGGACCACGGCGTCCACGGCCCGGATGAAGCCCAGGTGGCTGAACGCCTGGGGGAAGTTCCCGGCGAGCCGCCCGCGCCCGGGGTCGTACTCCTCGGCGTAGAGGCCGAGGTCGTTGGCGTAGCCCGCCAGCTGCTCCAGGAGCGCCCCGGCGTCCTCGACCCGCCCGCTGCGCGCGTACTGCTCCACGAGCCAGAACGTGCAGATCAGGAACGGGTACTCGTCGCCCTCGATCCCGTCGAGCCCGGTCTCGGTGCGGTAGCGGTAGACCAGCCCGTGCTCCCCGCGCAGCTCCTGCTCGATCCGCGCCACGGTGCCCAGCATCTTCGGGTCGTCGTAGGCGATGAACCCGGTGTGCGGCAGCTGCAGCAGGGAGGCGTCCACCTCCTTGTTGCCGTAGGCCTGCGTGAAGGAGTTCAGCTGCGCGTCGAAGCCGTGCTCCATGATCTCCGCGCACAGCCGGTCCCGCAGCTCCCGCCACCGCTGCACCGGCCCGGAGAACCCGTGCTGCTCGACGGCGCGCACACCCTGGTCGAAGGCCGCCCACATCATGGCGCGCCCGTGCACGTGGTAGACCGCGGGCCCGCGCATCTCCCAGACGCCGTGGCCCTTGCGGTCGTAGTTGTGCTCGCAGAAGCGCAGCAGGTTCTTCTGCAGCCCCCACGACCACCTGTCCTCCTCCACGCCGGCGTCCCGCAGCGCGGCCAGCGCCAGCATGACCTCCCCCACGACGTCGGACTGGTACTGGTCCACGGCGCCGTTGCCGATCCGCACCGGGGTCGAGCCCTCGTACCCGGCCAGGTGGTCCAGCTCGGTCTCGGGCAGCCGGCGCTCCCCGGCCACCCCGTACATGATCTGGATCTGGTCGGGGTCCCCGGCCACGGCGCGCAGCAGCCAGTTGCGCCAGTGCAGGGCGCCGTCGGTGAAGTGGTGGGCGACCAGCACCTCGATGGTCAGCGCGGCGTCGCGCAACCAGGTGTAGCGGTAGTCCCAGTTCCGCACGCCCCCGAACTCCTCGGGCAGGGAGGTGGTGGCCGCGGCCACGATCCCGCCGGTGCCGCGGTGGGTCAGGGCCCGCAGGACGAGCAGCGAGCGCAGCACCGCCTGCTCGTGCCGCTTGTGCGTGCCGACGTGGGCGGACCAGTCCGTCCAGAACTCCACCGCCAGGTCGAGCGCCTTGCCGGGGTCCACCGGCATGGGGAGGGCCTGGTGGGACTCGAACCACGTGAGCACCCACTCGAGGCGCTCCCCCGCGACGAGGGCGAACCGTCCGGTCAGCCGGTCCGCCACGCCGCCCTCGTAGTCGTCCGGGTGCCCCGGCTCCTCCTCCGCGCCCAGGAGCGCCCCCACGTGCGGGGCCTCGCCGGCGCGGAGCATTGGGCCCGTGAGCATCAGGGCGTCGGGCCCGGCCATGGACAGCAGCCCGGGGGACCCGTCGACGTCGATCCGCCGCGTCCAGGGCTTCACGCGGGCGTAGTCGAACCGGATCCGCAGGTCGTGCTCGACCTCCACCTGCCCCGCCACGCACTCCACGCGCCGGACGAGATCGGCGTGGTCGGGGTGGTCCGCTGCCTCGCCGGGCGGCAGGAAGTCGGTCACCACGGCGGTGCCCGTCGGGCTTCGCCAGGTGGTCTCGAGCACGAACGTGCGCGGGAGGTAGCGGCGGGACACCACCTCGCCGCCGACGACGGACAGCCTCCAGTGCCCGTCCTCGGGACCGCCCAGCAGGGCCGCGAAGACGGACGGGGAGTCGAAGCGCGGGAAGCACAGCCAGTCGATGCTGCCGTCCCGGGACACGAGCGGGCCCGTGTGCAGGTCGGACAGCAGGGCGTAGTCCTCCAGCGGTGTGGACGCGGAGCGCGTCGGCTCGTCGCTCATGCGCACATTCAACCAGCAAGGGACCCGCTCCGCTCCGGGCCGGTCTGAGCCGCTCCAGGGCGGCGCCGCGCATTCCCAGCGAATTTATAGTCAGCTTACTTCCCTGTTGTGCTGACTCGTGTGAGACTGATCGGGCATGGCTCGACGAGCCCACCGTCGTCCGGTGGCACCGAACTTGAAAGAGGTCTCCCATGATCAGCACGCTCCAGAACTTCGGCATCCGCAGCGAGCACGCCTACGCGGCGGGCTTCGCCTCCATCGGCCTGTCCTTCCTCTCCTGGGCCGTGGACCTCAGCAAGACCAAGGACAAGGCCCAGGCCGACCGCTGGGGCCTGTTCGTGGGCGAGTGGGCCCCCACGTTCTTCGCCCTCGGCGTCGCCCTGAAGCTCGAGGAGACCACCGGCAAGAAGTAGGTCCCTCCGCGACCACGTGCGCGAGCACGCGACGGCCCCCGCCCCTCCGGGCGGGGGCCGTCGCCGTGCCCGGGCCGTCGCCGGGCCGCGGGCTACGCCCCGCGCCGGGAGAGGTCGTGCACCGCGGGACCCTCGAGCCGGGTGCCGTCGGCCGCGAAGCGGGAGCCGTGCAGGGGGCAGTCCCACGAGCGCTCGGCGTCGTTCCAGCGCAGCACCCCGCCCAGGTGGGTGCAGATGCCCGAGACCCTGCAGGTGACGCCGTCGACCGTGGACACGCCCACGGGACGGCCGTGCTCCCGGCCCACGAAGCCCTCGCCCTCGCCGGGCACCTCGTCCGGGAGCTCGCTCAGCTCGGCCTTGAGCCAGTCCTTGGGCGCGTTGAAGCCCACCTCCGCGTTGACCTTCAGCGCCGTGAGGATGTCCGACGGCGTCGTCACGCGCCGGCCGAGGGTCTCCGCCCACTGCATGTGGCCGCCGAAGATCTCGGCGCTGAGCGCGAGCGAGGCCGCGACGGCGTTGCTCATGCCCCACTTGTTGTAGCCGGTGGCGAGGTAGATGTTCCCGCCGCCGCGTGGCAGGGTGCCGATGAAGGGGATGGCGTTGATCGACCGGTAGTCCTGGGCGGCCCAGACGTGGGTGCGCTCGGCCCCGGGGAAGTGGCGGCGGGTCCACTCCTCGAGGTCGTCGACGGCGGCCTGCGGGGAGGGCGAGCGCCCGACGACGTGGTCGTTGCCGCCGACCAGGAGCAGCTCCTCGTCCGCGAGCGGCACGGTGCGGACGGTGCGGGTGGGGCTGTCCGCGGTGATGTACATGCCCCGGGGGATGGAGCCCGGCGCCCCGGGGACGCGGTAGGTCATGGCGTAGGAGCGGCTCGGGGAGAGCTTGGCGAAGTACCCGCCGCGGTCCAGGACGGGGGTGCCGGTGGCCAGGACGAGGCGGTCGGCCTGCAGCGGGCCCTTCGAGGTCTGGATGGTGAGCGGCGAGCGGACGCCGGCGCCGGTGAGCCGCACGCCCTCGAACACGGCCCCGCCGTGCGCGCGCAGCTCGACCACGAGGGCGCCGAGCACCTCCATGGGGTGGAACTGCGCCTGGTCGGGCAGCGTGATCGCCCCGGCCACCGGGAAGGGCAGCTCGGTCTCGTCGGACCAGCTCGGGTGCAGGTCCGCGAGGCGGGCGGCCTCGAGCTCCTTCCGGAGGTCGGAGGCGCCCTTGGCGGACGTGGCGTAGGTCCACGAGTCACGGCGCTGGAACGGCACGCCGCGGTCCTCGAGGAGGCGCAGCAGCCAGGCCATGCCCTCCCGGTTGGCGTCCACGTAGGCGCGCAGCACCTCCTCCGACTGGTGCCGGCGGATCTGCGACAGCGTGGTGCCCTGCAGGAGCGTGAGCTTGGCGGTCGTGTTGCCGGTGGTGACGGCGCCGACGGTGCGGGCCTCGAGCACGGCGACCCGGTGCCCGGCGCGGGCCAGGAGGACGGCGGTGGTCAGACCGGTCAGGCCGGCGCCGGCGACCACGGTGTCGTATCCGGCGCCGGGGACGAACTCCTCGGCCGGCGCTGCCGGCACCTCGTACGTGTCGAGCCAGACGGACTTCATGGGGCTGCTCCCTCGCGGACGGTACGGGCGGGTCGTGATGCCATCCTCGCCGCCCCCGGGTGCGAAGTCCACTGTCCATTCCCGGCCCCCGGGGCCCGCGGAGGTGTCGGACGGGGCTCCTAGACTCGGCGCATGCCCCCCGATCCCTCCATGGTCGACATCACCCGCATCTACTACGAGCCGGCGGCCGCGCAGCTGCCGCGGGGCCGGGAGGTCCTCGAGCGCTGGCCGGACGCGACGCTGGTGGAGGTGCCGAGCCACTGGCAGATCCCCGAGCTGCACGGCAACGAGGCCAACGCGAGGCGCTGGGTGCGGATCAAGCGCGAGGCGCTGGTGCTGGGGGTCAAGAAGTCGCTCGCGGCCCGGCCCAACGGGCGGTCGGCGGACTTCATCGCCCCCTCCACGGCCAACGGGTGCGCCATGGCGTGCGCGTACTGCTACGTGCCGCGCCGGAAGGGCTACAGCAACCCCGTGACGGTCTTCGCGAACATCGAGCAGATCACCGGCTACCTGGACCGGCACATCCGCCGGCAGGGCGCCAAGCCGGAGGCCAACCAGTGCGACCCCGAGGCGTGGGTCTACGACCTCGGCGAGAACAGCGACTGCTCGGTGGACGCGCTGCTCAGCGAGAACGTGCACGACCTCGTGGACCTGTTCCGCCGCCACCCCACGGCCAAGGGGTCCTTCGCCACCAAGTACGTCAACCGGGAGCTGCTGGACTGGGACCCGCAGGGGCGCACCCGCGTCCGGTTCTCCCTCATGCCGGCGCGCCTGGCCAAGCTCACCGACATCCGCACGAGCCCGGTCGCGGAGCGGATCGCGGCGATCGACGACTTCGTGGCCGCCGGCTACGAGGTGCACGTGAACTTCTCGCCGGTCATCGTCACGGACACGTGGCTGGAGGACTGGGCGGAGCTCTTCGACCAGCTCGACGCCGGGATCGGCCCGGCCGCCAAGGAGCGGCTGGCCGCGGAGGTCATCTTCCTGACCCACAACGCGCAGCTGCACGAGGTCAACACCCAGTGGCACCCCAGGGCGGAGGAGGTGCTGTGGCGGCCCGACCTCCAGGAGCCCAAGCGCTCCCAGAACGGGGCGGTCAACGTGCGCTACCGGTTCCGCGAGAAGCAGCGCTGCCTCGAGCAGTTCCTCGAGCTGCTGCACCGCCGGCTGCCCTACTGCGAGGTCAGATATGCCTTCTGAGGCATGCGTCGCGCGGAGCCTCCGCTCCGCGCTCCGGTGGCCCCGGGCGGGCTGTCAGGCCACCCGGGCGTCCCGTTCGCGGGGCGGGCCGGAGACCGTGGTCAGGAGGTACACCGAGTCCTCCAGGGCCTCGATCGTGTGGCGGGAGTGCGTGAGGGACACCAGCTCCCCCGGGGTGAGCTCCTCGGCGAGCTGACCGCGCTTGAGCACCCGGATCCGGCCCGAGACCACCTGCAGGGTGGCGGCGGCCGGGGCCTCGTGCTCCGCGAGCTCCGTGTCGGCGCGCAGGCCCATCACCGTCTGGCGCAGCACGCCGTCGTGGACGATCAGCTCCGCGCTGTGCCCGCTCCCCGACGCGCGGGCACGGTGCAGCATGGTGTCGGCGAGGTCGTCGAGACGGGGCATCGTTCCTCCTGCGGGACGGTCGGGCGGCGGGGCGGTGCCGGGGGCTCAGAGCAGGGTGCCCTCGAGCCGCAGCAGGTACTCCTTGCGCTGCATCCCGCCCGCGTAGCCGGTGAGCCGGCCGTCGGCGCCGATGATCCGGTGGCACGGGACGAGCAGGCTCACCGGGTTGCGGCCGTTGGCGGCGCCCACAGCCTGGGCCGCCCGGGGCGTGCCGATCGCGCGGGCGATCTGGCCGTAGGTGCCGGTCGTGCCGTACGGGATGCCGGCGAGCGCGTTCCACACCCGCAGCTGGAAGGGGGTGCCGTGCAGGACGACGTCGGCGTCGAACTCGCGGAGCCGGCCGGCGAAGTACTCGGCGAGCTGCTCCCGGACGTGCGGGAGGGCGTCGTCGTCGCGGGTCCCGAAGGAGCCGGGGACGGGGCCCTGGCGGGCTCCCTCGACGGAGAGCGCCGCGAGCCGGCCGTCCTCCTCGACGAGCGCGAGGGGACCGATGGGCGAGTCCACCAGGGCGTGGCGGCGGTCGGCGGAGGTGGTCGTGGAGGCCGGGCTCAGCGTCAGTCCCATGTCCCGAGTCTACGCCCGGGGCAGCCGCTCCCGAGGGGTGCGGGCCAGCGTGTAGGAAGGCTCGCGCAGCCGGCGGGTCCACCCGTAGTTCTCCGCGCCGGCCGGGACGTTGAGCAGGGGGTCGAAGCGCTCGTCGGTGCCGAACGGGTCGCCCGGCCGGAGCTCGACCGTCCCGAAGCGCCGCCAGGGGCCGAGGGGCGTGGCCCAGTAGAGGCCCAGGACCCACGGCTCGGCCGCGACGGACTCCCGGAAGCGGTCGGGGCGGGCGGGCAGAGGCGCCGCCCGCGGCTCCGGGTGCGCGCCGACCAGCACGGGGCCGTGCGCGCCGCGGTAGGGCATGAAGGAGGCGAGGGCGCCGTCGGGGACGTGCCGGTGGAAGGTCGGCACGAAGCGGGAGAGCCGGCCGCTGCCGGCGGTGGCGAGCAGGACGTCCGCGGCACCCGCCGCCGGACCGCCCCCGGCGGGGGCCGGGACGCGCAGGGCCAGGCCGAGGATGTCCGGCCAGCCCTGGGGGAAGCCGAAGGAGCGGGAGAAGCGGGCCCGCACGGGCTCCTGGCCGGCGTCGTCGATCCACCGGACGCCGCTGCCCCCGCCGCCCGTCCGGGTCAGCACTCCGTCCAGGCCCACGCCCTCGGAGTGGATGGGCCGCCGCGGCCGGAACTGCTTGAGCACCGCGAACGGGGCGGCGGCCACCCGTCCGAGCAGGGCGCTGACGAGTTCGGTCCTCATGGGCCTCACGCTACCCGTGGTGACGGCGCATTGCGCCGCTGGAGAGGCCCGCGCCCGCGCGGGTGCTAGCCTCGGGCGTCGGTGCGGCGAGGGCGAGGTGGTCATGGGAGATCTGGATCCGCGGGTGCTGTTCGACGTCGTCGACCTGATGGGCGTGCTGGCCAACGGTGTCCTGGGCGGCGCGGTGGCACGGCACCTGAAGTTCGACCTGGTGGGCTTCACGGTCCTGGCCGTCGTCTCGGGGCTGGGCGGCGGGATGCTGCGCGACGTCCTGCTGCAGGTCGGGTTCCCCGTGGCGCTGACGAACTCGGCGTACCTGAGCACGGCGATCGCCGGAGCCGTGATCGCGTTCTTCCTCCACCTGCGGGGGAAGTGGACCAACCGGGTGCTGATCGTGGCCGACGCGCTGTCCCTGGGCTGCTGGGCGGCCACCGGCACCTCCAAGGCTCTCGCCGCAGGTCTGAACTGGCTGCCCGCCATCATGATCGGGGTGATCACCGCGGTCGGCGGCGGCATGATCCGCGACATCGCGGTGGGGCAGGTCCCGCGGGTCTTCGGCGGGAACACCCTCTACGCGACCGGCGCCCTGATCGGCAGCCTCGAAATGGCCGTCCTGTACAGCCTGGATCTGCCCAACTGGGGGATGGCCGCGGCGATCCTCACGTCCGCCACGGTCACCGTCGTGGCCCGCCGCCGCGGATGGCGGCTGCCCGGCGCGGGCGAGTGGGACGTGCGCTTCCCCCGGCCGGACTGGCCCCCCGCCCGCTTCCGGCGCGGCCGGCGGAAGCCGTAGGAGGACCCCGGGCCGGCCGGCCCGCGCGATGAGCTCCGCCCCGTTCCGGGGGTCTGCAGCGCCGTGAAGTGGTGTCCGGTCGTGGGCCGGGACCGGTCATATGTATTGACGGATGTCGATGTGAGTGGCATCGTGGACACATCGACGGTCATCTATATCCCACGGTGGGCCGTCACATGATGAGAGGAAGCAGTCATGTCCAGAGTCCAGCTCGCCCTGCGCGTCGCCGACCTCGAGAGCTCCATCGAGTTCTACTCCAGGCTGTTCAACACGACCCCGGCCAAGCGCCGCCCGGGCTACGCCAACTTCGCCATCGCCGAGCCCCCGCTGAAGCTCGTCCTGCTGGAGGGCGAGCCGGGCGATGAGACGCGCATGGACCACCTCGGCGTGGAGGTCGAGAGCACCGAGCTCGTCGACGCGGCCGCCCACCGCCTGGCCGACGCCGGGATGGCCACCCGCCCGGAGGCGCAGACCACCTGCTGCTACGCGGTGCAGGACAAGGTCTGGGTCACCGGCCCCGGCGACGAGCCGTGGGAGATCTACACCGTCACGGCCGACGCCCGCCCGGACCTGGAGGGCCGGACCGGTCTCGAGATGAACCAGGTGGGCGGCGACAGCGCCTGCTGCGCCACCGGCGGGCGCTGACCGGCGCACTGGGTCGGCGCGCTCGGCCGGCGCCCTCCGGCGGCGATCAGACGCGTGCGAACGGGTAGTCCGTGTAGCCCTCCGCGCCCTGGGTGTAGAACGTGGCCGGGTCCGCCGGGGTGAGCGGCAGGCCCTCCTGCCAGCGCCGCACGAGGTCGGGGTTGGCGATGACCGCCCGGCCCACGACCACGGCGTCCGCCAGGCCCCCGTCGACCAGGCGCCGGGCCTCGGCGAGGTCCATCTCGCCCCACCTGCGGCCCCGGTTCGCGAGGAACGGCCCGCCGAACCGGGACCGCAGCCCCTGGACGAACGCGCCCTCCAGGTCGTCGTGGAGCACCGAGAGGTAGGCCGGTCCCAGGTCGGCGAGGCCGTCCAGGAGCACGCCGTAGGTCGCCACGACGTCGTCGTGGTCCTCCTCGACCGCCCCCTGGATGTTGTGCTCCGGCGAGATCCGCAGGCCGACCCGCTCCGCCCCGATCGCGCCGGCCACGGCCCGCACGACCTCGACCACGAACCGGGCCCGGTTCTCCGGGGAGCCGCCGTACTCGTCGGTGCGCCGGTTCGCCGAGGGCGCCAGGAACTGGTGCAGCAGGTAGCCGTTGGCGCCGTGGAGCTCCACGCCGTCCAGGCCGGCCTCGACCGCGTTGCGGGACGCCCGCACGAACTCGTCGACGATCCCGGGCAGCTCCTCGGCGGTCAGCGCGCGCGGGACCGGCAGGGGCTCCTTGCCCTCGTACGTGCGGGTCTGCTGGTCGGCCGCGACCGCGCTCGGCGCGACCGGCCGGACGCCGCCGTTGAAGGCGGGGTGCGAGATCCGCCCGCCGTGCATGACCTGCATGAAGATCCGCCCGCCGCCGGCGTGCACGGCCTCCGCCACGCGGCGCCAGCCCGCGACCTGCTCGGGCGTCTCGATGCCCGGCTGGTACGCGAAGGCCTGGCCCGTCACCGAGGGATAGGTGCCCTCGGTGACGATCAGGCCCACCGACGCGCGCTGCGCGTAGTACTCGACGTTGAGGTCGCCGGGCACCCCCGCACGGCCCGAGCGCACGCGCGTCAGCGGCGCCATGACCACACGGTTGGGCAGCTCGAGGCCGCCGACGGTCAACGGGGTGAACAGCGTGCTCATCGGTCTCCTCAGTGCTGGGCGGCGGCCTCCGCGCCGGGTCCGGCGGGGGCCTCGTAGGCAGGGTAGTCCGTGTAGCCCTCGGCGTCCTGCGTGTAGAAGGTCCGGGGGTCGGGCTGGTTCTCCGGGAGGCCTTCCGCCCAGCGGCGGACCAGGTCCGGGTTCGCGAGCGCCGGACGGCCGACGACGACGCCGTCCGTCACGTTCTCCTCGAGCAGCCGCACGCTCTCCTCGCGGCTGGTGGGGGTCCCGAAGCCGCTGTTGACGAGGAACGCGCCGCCGAAGGCGAGGCGCAGGCCCTGCACGAGCTCGCCCTCCGGCTCGCGGTGCAGGACGGAGAGGTAGGCCAGGTCCAGGTCGGCGAGACCGTCGACCAGGGCCGTGTAGGTGGCCATGACGTCCTCGTGGTCGAGCTCCCACGCGTCCTGGACGTTGTGCTCGGGCGAGACGCGGAGGCCCACCTTCTCCACCCCGATCGCCTCGGCCACGGCCCGGACGACCTCCACCACGAAACGGGCCCGGTTCTCCGGGGAGCCGCCGTACTCGTCGGTGCGCTGGTTGGCGCCCGGGGCGAGGAACTCGTGCAGCAGGTAGCCGTTGGCGCCGTGGATCTCCACGCCGTCCAGGCCGGCCTCGACCGCGTTGCGGGACGCCCGCACGAAGGACTCGACCACGCCGGGCAGCTCATCGGCGGTCAGCGCGTGCGGGACCGGCAGGGGGTGCTTGCCGCTGTAGGTGTGCACCTCGGCCTCGATCGCGACCGCGCTCGGCGCGACCGGCTGGGAGCCGCCGTTGACCTCGGCGTGGGAGACGCGGCCCGCGTGCATGACCTGCATGAAGATCCGCCCGCCGCCGGCGTGCACGGCGTCCGCCACCCGCCGCCAGCCCTCGACCTGCTCGGGCGTGACGATGCCGGGCTGGTAGGCGTAGCCCTGCCCCACCGCGTCGGGGTACGTGCCCTCGGTGACGATCAGGCCCATCGAGGCGCGCTGGGCGTAGTGCTCGACGTTGAGGTCGCCGGGGACGCCGTCACGGCCCGAGCGCATCCGGGTGAGCGGCGCCATCACGAGACGGTTCGGCAGCTCCAGGGAGCCGACGGTGAGCGGGGTGGTCAGGGGGGAGGTCGGCACGGGCCGTCCTTTCGTCAGGGAACTGGGTTCTGCTCTCCTCAACGGCGGACGGGCGCCGGTTATTTGCCGCAGGGGTGTCTGCTCGCTCACACGGGCCCCGCCGTCGGCCGTCGATCGCTCCCGGGCCGCCTCCGGGACCCTGGCGGAAAAATACCCCCTGGGGTATTCTGAAGCCCAGAGACCCCGGGACCGCCGGGGCCCACGAAAGGACATCCCCATGAAGAGCATCAGCGTGGACGAGCTCGCCGCCCTGGGCGAGAACGCCGTGGTCCTCGACGTCCGCGAGGAGGACGAGTTCGCCGAGGCCCGTGTCGAGGGCGCCCGGAACGTGCCGCTCTCCCGCCTCACCACCTCCCTCGGCGACGTCCCCGCCGCGCACCCCGTGCACGTCATGTGCGCCGCGGGCGGGCGCAGCGCCCAGGCCGCCTCGTTCCTCGAGGGCCAGGGCTTCGACGTCGTCAACGTCCTCGGCGGGATCAACGAGTGGTACCGCGCGGGCCACCCGATCACCACTCCCGCCGGCACCGCGAAGCGCTGAGCCGATGGGTCTCCTCAGCCGCCTGTTCGGCGGATCCGGCAGCTCCTTCGAGACCGTGGACGTGGAGCGCGCCCAGGAGCTCCTGAAGGACGGCGCCGTGCTCGTCGACGTCCGCACCAGCCAGGAGTACCGGGCCGGCCACGCCCCCGCCGCCCGGCACATCCCGCTGGACACCCTCGGCACCCGGCAGCGCGAGCTCAGCAAGGACCGTCAGATCGTCACGGTCTGCCGGTCCGGGGCCCGCTCCGCGCGGGCCGCGAACCAGCTGGCGGACGCCGGCTTCCGGGTCGCCAGCCTCCGCGGCGGCATGACCGCCTGGCAGCGCGCCGGCGAGCGCGTGGTCGGCCGGAACGGCAAGCCCGGGACGGTCGCCTGATCACCGCTGCGACCTCCACCGCGACGTCCACCGTGCCGCCGGGGTCCCCGCCGGCGTGCGGCGGGGACCCCGTTCGCCGTCAGCCGCGCTGCGCCCGGCCGTAACCGCGCGGGGTCGCGCCCAGCACCGAGCGGAACTCCCGCGTGAGGTGGGCCTGGTCCGCGAAGCCCAGGTCCGCGGCGAGCGCCCCGAGATCCGCCGCGGGGTCCGCGCGCACCCGCTCGGCCGCCTCCTGGAGGCGCCGGCGGCGCAGCAGCAGCTGCGGCGGCATCCCGACGAACCGGGCCGCGAGCCGCTGGAGCGTCCGCTCGGACACGTGCAGCTCCCGGGCCAGGTCCCCCGGCGCGCGGAGGCCGGCGCCCGACTCGACAAGGTCCACCATGCGGTTGGCCACCGCGCCGTCCCGGGCCGCCTCCGGGGGCACCGCCGCCGCCAGTCCCCGGACGTGGTCGAGCAGCAGGCGGGCGGCCCGCTCGTGCCGGAGCTCGGGGGCGGTGGACTCCATGGTCCGTGTGACCTCCCGGAGCAGGCCGGGGACGTCGAGCGGGGCCGAGCGGTCGAGCAGTTCCGCGGGGCGGTCCGTGAACAGCAGGACCCCCGCCGGCCGCAGCAGCGCGCCCACCGCCCAGCCCCGCCCGGTCAGCACCCGGGTGGACGCGCGGGTCGTGGGCCCATGCAGCGCCACGCCCGCCGGCTCGACCACCACGTTGCTCGCCGGGTAGCCGAGCACCAGCTGCTCGACCCGCTCCCCCGCCGGCAGATCCCACTCGGGGATCCACAGCTGCCGGACGAGGTGGGCGACGTCGTCGGGCGCGGGGAGGCGCACGACCGTGGCCCGCGGTCCCGGGGTGAGGTGGCCCCGCGTGGTGGGCGGCGGTCCGGGGGCGGGACCGCGGGGTCCGCCCCGCGACCCGTCCGGCCCCGTCACCGGCCCCGTCCCCCGGGCCGGGTCGCCACGACGGCGATCACCGGCTGCCCCGGGGCGATCCGCAGGACCGTGCCCGGCGTCAGCCCGACAGCCCGGAGGCGGGCGGTGAGGTCCGGGACCGCGGGCAGTGCCATCCGGCCCTGCTGGGCGCGCAGGAGCAGGTCGAAGTGCCTGCTGAACATCGAGTCGGTGAGCACGGTGCTGATCACCAGCACGGCGCCACCGGGCCGGAGCCTCGCGGCCACCGCCCGCAGCAGCGCGACCTGCTCCTCGGGGGGAAGGTAGTAGAGCATGTTGGCGACCAGGACCCAGTCGGCCTCTCCCTCGAGACTCCCCAGCACCCGGAAGGCGTCGCCCTCGACGACCCGGGCGCGGTCGGCCACGGCGTGGTCGGCCAGCGTGGCACGGGCCAGCGCCGCGGCGGCAGGGTCCTGCTCGATCCCCACACCCCGGGCCTCCGGCGCCACCTGCAGCATGTGCGCCAGGAGTCCCCCCGTCCCGCAGCCCACGTCGATGATCCGCCGCGGCCGGTGCTCGCGCAGGTGCGCGGTGAGGATCTCGGTCACGAACGGGTCCATCGCCTGCGACAGGCGGGCGATCAGTTCTCCGTGGTCGACGACGTCGCGGCGCGGCGCCCCGCCGGTCAGCTGCCGTTCCAGGTCCCGGTAGAGGCCGCTGTGGTAGCCGGAGAACGCCTGGTAGGAGGAGCGCACCACGTCGTCGGCCAGCACCGCCCGCCCCTGCCGGGTCAGGTGCCACCGCCCCTGCGCGGCGTGGACCAGTCCCAGCGCGGACAGCATCCTCAGGAACGCCTCGAGCAGAGGCTCCTCGGCCCAGCCTCCCCGGCGGGCAAGACCCGCGGTGGTGTCGGGCAGCGCGTCGAGCAGGACCAGCACCCCTGTGCGGAGCCCGGCGGCCACCGCGGCGACCCGCACGGCCGCCTGCCCGTCACGGACCGCCCGCCACCGCACGCGCGCGCTGCCGGCCCGGATCAGTCGCGCCACCACCCTGGCCTTCATACCCGCCACGGTAGGCCGTCGGGGACCGCGCTGCCCATGGCGGAAATCTTCAAGACCGGGCCCGCACGGTTCCCTAGGCTCGGGGCATGAGCACACAGCGCAGCGCCCGTGGCGTCACCGGAGCCCACACCACCGAGGGGACGCCGCACGGGTTCACGTCCCTCACCCCGTTCATCGCCGTCGTGGACGCCGCCGGCGCCCTCGACTTCTACGGCCGCGTCCTCGGCGCCACCCTGGTGGACCGGACCGACATGCCGGGGCCCGACGGGACGCCCGTCGTCGTCCACGCGACCCTCGACCTCGGCCGGGGTCGGCTCCAGGTCGGCGAGGCCAATCCCGCCTTCCACCTGGTGCCCCCGCCCGCGGGCGAGGACGACTGCTACTCCCTGGGCCTCTACGTCCCGGACGTCGACGACGTGGTGGCCCGCGCCGTCGACGCGGGGGCCACGGTGCGGGAGCCGGCCACCGACTTCGTCTCCGGCGACCGGTACGCGAGCATCCGCGACCCCTTCGGGGTGCGGTGGTCGATCATGACGCGCGTCGAGGACCTCTCCGACGAGGAGAGCGCCGCCCGCGTCGCGCAGTGGGCGGCGTCGATGGGCCAGGACTGACGGCAGGCACGCAGGCAAGGGCCCTCGGGCACGCCGCCGCCCGGCAGGGCCGCCGCTCGTCCGCCGGAAAAGGATCCGGGCCCTGCGCGAGGTCTCACCGCTCGCGCAGGGCCCGGTCTTCGGGCGACGTTCCGGACGACGCGGGGGGACGGTGCGTCGTCAGTGGTCTCATCCCTCTCACAGGATCCCGAAGTGCTCCCTCACAGGATCCAGGAGACCACAGGAGCACTGAAGCCGGGCTGAAGAACGCTGGGAGGAGCCTGGGGATCACGGGGCACCACAGTGGTGCCGGAGACTTGTCAGCGGCTCACTCCTCGCGGAACCAGAAGTCGTCGAACGTGTACTTCAGCACGCGATAGGCGAAGTCGCCGCTCCCGTAGCCCTGCCCCGCGTAGTCGTAGCGCGCGATCAGGTTGTGCTCGGCGTCGTACTCGGCGAACGTGTGCGCCTGGCCGCTGTTGATCACCAGCGGGCCGCCGAGGTCCTGCACGTTGCTGACGATCGCGGAGTACGGGACGGGGAACGACTCGACGAGCTCGTAGGTGCCGGCGCCCTCGTCGACGAGGTACGTGCGGTACTGCGAGCGCAGGGACGGGTCCCCGGTGGCCACCCGGGAGGTCCCCTCCGGGATGCGGCCCGCGTACTGGGGCCGGCTCTTGAACTGCCAGTGGGCGTTGTCGAACATGGTGAGGCGGTACTGCCCGTCCGGCAGGGACTCGTCGTCGTGGCGCACCACCGAGTGCTGTCCCCCGCTGTCGGGGAAGTCCCCGAGCTTCTGGAGCAGGAACGGCTCGACGGACGTGCCGGCCCAGACGTCGGCCTCCCCGATGACGTACTCGAGCACCGGGGTGCCGTGGACGTCGCCCACCTTGAGGATGCCGGAGGTCTCGCGCGCGCTCACGATCACGGAGTCCTCGGCGGCGGAGTAGTCCACCGAGTTCAGGTGCAGCCAGTCGTTCGTCACGACACCGGAGTACGTGGCGTAGGGCGTGGCGAGGGCCTTGTAGTCGGCCAGCAGGTCGGAGAAGTCGACGACCTTCTCGTACGCCCCGGTCTCCAGGTCGAGGGACAGCAGCACGTCCTCGATGCTGTCCGTCCCGGTCTCCGTCGCCAGGATGAGCACCTTCCCGTTCGCGCCGAGGACGAAGTCGTGGTGCATCCCGTAGCCCTCGAGGGGGTAGGTCTCGACCACCCGGCCCAGGCCGTCGATCCGCGCCATCCGGTCCGGGGCGACGGATGTCAGCATCGTGTCCTCGTAGAACTCGATCCGGTCCATGCGGTAGCCGTCGAGCTCGAACTCGGCGCGCAGCGTCCCGGCGTTGTCGAAGAGGGGTCCGTGGTTGGGGTAGCGGGTGAGGCCCACGACCGCGAACAGCCCCTCGGTGAGCTGCTCCGCGTCTCCTTCGACGGTCCGGCCCAGGCTCGTGCGGTAGGCGGAGTTGCTCGGCGGAGCGGTGATGGTGAATGAGAACTCCTGGGCCTCGCCGTCGGCGGGCTGCCACGTCCCGGTCACCGTGTTCTCGGCCCCCGGGACGACGCCGATCAGCTGCCCCTCGAACGACGACGGGTCCTCGTCCTGGTCCTTGGCGGTGCGCGTGAAGTCCTCGGCGCCGGCCGCGCTGACGGTGTAGGAGAGGGTGCCCTCCCCCTGGGTGGCGAACCTGGCGTAGACGCCGGTGGTGTTGGTGCCGAACGGATTGAGCACGAGGAGGGGGTCCTCCGGAGACGTCCCCAGGTACCTCAGGGCCTCCAGCGAGGTCACCACGAACTGTTGCACCTCGGGGTCGAAGCCGTCGACGTCGACCGGAGTCCCGTTGCGGGTGACCGACAGGGTGTACACGTTGGCGCCCGTGCCCGGGTACTTGTTCGCCTCGGACTCGAGCTCGTAGGCGGCGGGCACCACGGCAGGAGCGACCGCGGGGGTCGTGGCGGGAGCCTGGACGACGGAGTCCGACGGGGGTGGGCCCCCGGTGGCCGGGACCTCCTCCGCGGCGAAGGCCGGGGCGCCGGTGAGGGCCACCGAGCCCGTGAGGATCGTGATGACAAGACAGGCCGACGATCTCTGCAGCATCTCGGGCTCCTGGCAGTGGGCACGACGGGGATGTCCGGCAGAGCCTAGACCTCGAACCCGCCTCTGAGAAGGGACGATGCGTTTACGAACGCCAATATGACGGCCGCTCGGACGACTCCGCCTGGGCTCAGCAGCCCGCGCCCCGGGGGTTCTCCAGGCAGTCGTCCGCGTAGTTGCGCACCGTGGAGCGCCACACGCTGATCGGGACGGGCGCGCTCGCGACGTCGTTGAGTCCCGCCACGGGCAGCCACGGCCCGCCGGCGATCGAGTACTCGCCGTAGAACCAGGTGGTCAGCGTGACGGCGTAGTCGCCGGTCTCGGCGTAGACGTGGCTGGTGTCGGTCTGCTCGTCCCACGCGTTCTCCGGGAGCGGGGCGCCGCTGAGCTCGGTGGGACCGAGGGTGGTGCCGTCGCCGTAGTTCCAGGAGTACTGCACCGGCACGGCGCGCACCTGCACCGGGAAGCCGCCGAGCTCGGTGGCGAACTGCTGGGGCTGCGCCTCCGCGTAGACGTTGGTGTGCATGCCCCTGAGCGTGTCCGGGGCGGGCTGGACCGCGCTCGCCGCCGGGGCGACGGCGAGGGTCTTGAAGTCCTGCAGGGTGAAGGTGGGGAGCTCGATGACCTCCTCCCCGCTCTCGGCCTCCGCCACGGGGACGCACATCGGCTCGCCCCACTCCGTGCGTTCGGACCCGTCCCCGACGACGACGTCCATGTAGACGCCCTCCCCGCCCCCGGAAGGAGTGCACTCCTGCTCGGCGAGGCAGTCGTCGAGCGCCCCGTCCTCCTCGGCCGCACAGGGGTTCCGGAGCCCGAAGGTCTCGGCCCTCATCTGTGCCATGGAGTCGGGGCTGAAGAACTCCGGCATGTCCTGGCTCGACAGGTGGTTGCGGAGAGCCTTCTGAAAGGCGGGGTCCTTGTCGGGGTCGTAGGCGACGGGGGCTGCGCCCACAGGAAGGACATTCTCACCGCGCCCCTTCTCACCGGATTTGAAGAGGCCGTTCTTGAGCCGAACTTCCAACTTTGTTGTCGCGCCATCGGCGACCGCTCTTGTCGCTTCAGAGATATTTGCCTCTCGTTGTCCCGGCATAAAATAACCACTTCCGAGCTGAGCCGCTCTTTCCGCCCGAGATGGCTCCTCCGAGTCTGCCCCCGCAACACCTACTGGAAGGCAGACCAGAAGAGCTGACAACGCAGTCGCGACCACCCTCCTATCCACCGACCTCACCCGTACCCGACATATTCGCAGCGGTTATGTATAGCCACGCCCCATCGATATAGTCAAGATAAACCAGAAAAGGATCCCCTTCACCGGAACGCGGAAGGGCTTCATAGGTGACAGCTCCATTTTCAACGAGCTTAATTCCTTCAGCACTGGATAATGCTATAGGTTTGTATATACCGTCAGGTGAGCGCTCAATATTTGGATCTTGAATTTCCGCATTTTCTCGCCCTCCAATAAACCATGCGCCGTCTTTATACGTATTTTCAATAAAGTCTATTTGCTCCATGCATATTTCGCAGTTCTCACTGGCGATCGCTCGGGCGTAGGAAGTGTCACCTGTCTGGTTCGCGTACCACATGGCGTCCGACCAGTAGTCCAAGAATGCCTGCGCCCCCGCCCGCGACTCCTCCTTCGCCAGTTCCGGCATGACCGGCTTCGGCACGTTCTGTGCGGGCCTCTCCAGCGATGCCGGCACGTACTCCGCAGGAGTCCCCTCCGAGCTGGGTGCCGGGGAGGCGGGGCCCTCGGCCGTGGCACCGGCCGAGGCCGTACTGGAGGCGGCGCTGGAAGGCGACGCCTCGGCGCCGTCGTCCTCCCCGCTGCACCCGGTGAGGAGCAGCGCCACCAGAAGGGCACCCCCGATCGAGCCGCTCACCGTGCATGACCGGTCCATGGCTTCCCCCGATTCGCTCGCCGTCGCCGGACGCACCGACGGAATGACCCCGATAGTAGGCCCGCCCTCGGGCGCTTGGGCAACCCCTGTGGACGGCCGGAAGGACGCGAAATCATGCGGCCTGGTCAGGGGCGACACGGTCACGGCTCCCTTAATGTCCAACTGACCAGAACGGTGTTATAGTCATCTCCACCTGAAGGAACGACGGACCCAGGAGGTGAGGATGACCACTCCGAACGTGGCGCTGGCCGTGTCGACCGTCATCTTCGCCGCCCGCAACACCGGGCCCGACGGCCGCAAGGAGCTCTGGCTGCCCCTGGTCCGCCGCATCCGCGACCCGTTCCGCGGACTGTGGGCGCTCCCCGGCGGCCCGCTGAAGCCGGACGAGGACCTCGAGGACTCCGCCGCCCGCTCCCTGCACCTCACCACCGGCCTGCAGCCGGGCTATCTGGAGCAGCTGTACGCCTTCGGCGGCCTCACCCGGTCCGCCAACGCCGACGAGCGCGTGGTCTCGATCGTCTACTGGGCCTCGCTCTGCGCCGACCAGGCCTCCGAGCTCCACCCGGACCTCAACGTCGCGTGGCTGCGCGTCGACGAGCTGCCGCCCCTGGCCTTCGACCACAGCGGCATCGTCGACTACGCCCTCTACCGGCTGCGCAACAAGATCACCTACAGCCGGGTGGCTCACTCCTTCCTCGGCGAGACCTTCACCCTCGCCGAGCTCCGGGACGTCCACGAGGCGATCCTCGGCACCCCCCTGGACCCGGCCAACTTCCGGCGCCAGGTGCTCGCGTCCGGCGCCGTCCTCGACACCGGCACCCGCCTGGAGGGCACGCGACACCGCCCGCCCCGGCTCTACCGCTACAACACGGACCTCGACCTCGCCGACCGGGACCCGGCCGGCCGCACCACCCAGGAGCAGACATGACCTCCGTCGCCACCCGCATCGACCTGCTGAGCGGCAAGCCCGCGAACCTCCCCGGCACCCCGCCGGCGAGCAGCACGTGCAGCACCGACCTCGCGACGAACCCGTGGGACTTCGCGCCCACCGTCTCCGCGGGCTACGGGCCCGGCGCCTCGCAGGGCGACGTCGTCCCCGCGGGCTCGCCCGCCCAGCCCGTCATCCCGGAGGAGTACCAGCACGCCTCCGCCGAGGAGCTCGACCGCCGGATCGCGGCCGCCAAGCAGGCGCTGGGCGACCGCGTGGTGGTGCTCGGGCACTTCTACCAGCGCGACGAGATCGTCAAGCACGCCGACTTCCTGGGCGACTCCTTCCAGCTCGCCCGCGCCGCCCGCAGCAAGCCGGAGGCCGAGGCGATCGTCTTCTGCGGCGTGCACTTCATGGCCGAGACCGCGGACATCCTCTCCGGCGACCACCAGTCCGTGATCCTGCCCAACCTGGCCGCCGGCTGCTCCATGGCCGACATGGCCGACGAGGACTCCGTCGAGGAGGCCTGGGAGCAGCTCATGGGCCTCCTGGGGGAGACGACGGCGGACGGCCGCCAGACGGTCGTCCCGGTCACCTACATGAACTCGTCCGCCGCGCTCAAGGCGTTCTGCGGCCGCCACGGCGGGATCGTCTGCACCTCCTCCAACGCCGCCACCGTCCTGGAGTGGGCGTTCGAGCGCGGCCAGCGCGTGCTGTTCTTCCCCGACCAGCACCTGGGCCGCAACACCGCCAAGGCCATGGGGATCCCGCTCGAGCAGATGCCCATGTGGAACCCGCGCAAGGATCTGGGCGGCAGCACCGCCCAGGAGCTGCAGGACGCCAGGGTCATCCTCTGGCACGGCTTCTGCTCCGTACACCGGCGCTTCACCGTGGCGCAGATCGACCAGGCCCGCGCCGAGCACCCCGGCGTGCGCGTGATCGTGCACCCCGAGTGCCCCATGCCCGTGGTCGACGCCGCCGACGAGAACGGCTCCACCGACTACATCCGCAAGGCGATCGCGGCCGCCGAGCCGGGGAGCACCTTCGCCGTCGGCACCGAGATCAACATGGTCAACCGGCTCGCCGAGGAGCACCCCGAGCACACGATCTTCTGCCTGGACCCGGTGATCTGCCCGTGCTCCACGATGTACCGGATCCACCCGGGCTACCTCGCGTGGGTGCTCGAGGAGCTCGTCGCCGGCCGCGTGATCAACCAGATCACGGTGGACCCCGAGACCGCCCGCGACGCCCAGGTGGCGCTCGAGCGCATGCTGGCGGCGCTTCCGCGGTGAACGGGAACCGGGACTTCCGCGTCGTCGTGGTGGGGAGCGGCATCGCCGGCCTCACCGCGGCGCTCGAGGCCTCCGACCGCGGCCTCGACGTGATGCTGCTGAGCAAGGACGAGCTCGCGGAGGCGAACACCTCCTACGCCCAGGGCGGGATCGCGGCCATGACCGCGTCCCTGCCCGCCGGGCAGTCCGCGGACACCGTCCTCCTGCACGTCCAGGACACCCTGGCGGCCGGGGCCGGGACGTGCGACGACGACGCCGTGCGCGTCCTCGTCCGGGCGTCGGCGGCGGCCGTCTCCGGCCTCGTGGACCGAGGGGTCGAGTTCGACCGCGCCGCCGGCCCCGGCTCCCCGTGGGTGGAGGGGCTGGAGGGGGCCCACTCCGTGCCCCGGATCCTGCACGCCGGCGGCGACGCGACCGGCCGGGAGATCGAGCGCGCCCTCGTCGCCGGAGCCCTGGAGGCCGAGCGCGCCGGACGGATGGAGATCCTCCGGCACACGATGCTCGTCGACCTCGTGGTGACACCCGGCCGCCGTGTCGCCGGGGCCCTCGTCCTGGGGGCCGGCGGCGACCGGCTGCGGGAGCTGCGCGCCGACGCCGTGGTCCTCGCCACCGGCGGCGCGGGCCACCTCTACCCCCACACCACCAACCCGGCCGTGGCCACCGGCGACGGCATCGCCGCGGCCCTGCGCGCCGGGGCCGCCGTGGCGGACCTCGAGTTCGTCCAGTTCCACCCGACCGCGCTCGCCGCCCCGGGGTGCTTCCTGGTCTCCGAGGCCGTCCGGGGGGAGGGCGCCGTGCTGCGCGACGCCACCGGCCGGCGCTACCTCGAGGGCGTGCACCCCCGCGCGGAGCTCGCCCCGCGGGACGTGGTGGCCCGGGAGAACTTCCGCCGCAGCCTGGACCAGGGCGGCCGCCCCGTCCTGCTCGACTGCACCGGGATGGCGCCGCCGGCCGACGGCCCGCACGGGGGCGGCACGACCGCCGAGTTCCTCGCCCGCCGCTTCCCCACCATCGACGCCGCCGTCCGCGCGCACGGCGTCGACTGGTCCCGGGAGCCGGTGCCCGTGACCCCGGCCGCGCACTACCTCATGGGCGGGATCGCCACCGACGACGCCGGCCGCACCACCCTCCCCGGGCTCTACGCCGTGGGCGAGTGCGCGGCCACCGGCGTGCACGGCGCCAACCGGCTGGCCTCCAACTCCCTGCTGGAGGGCGCGGTCTTCGGGATCCGGGTGGTCGACGCCCTGGCGGCGGACCGGCGGCGCGCCCACGACGCCCCGCTCCGCCTCGGGACGGACGGACCCGGTCTCCGCCCCCTGCCGGCCACGCCCGGGGAAGCGGACGGCGGCGTGCCGTTCGAGCGGCACGCGTTCCAGGCCGCGATGTGGGCGGGGGCCGGGGTGCTCCGGACCGGAGCGGGGCTCGAGGAGCTCAGCCGCCGCCTGGCCGGGTTCCGCCTCCCCGAAGGGCAGGCCACGGGGCCGGCACCCACCCGCTCCGCCCTGGAGGACCGCAACCTCCTGACCGTGGGCCGGGCCGTCGCGGCCGCCGCCCTGCACCGCACGGAGTCCCGCGGCGCCCACTTCCGCGAGGACATGCCCGTCCCGGATCCGGCGCAGGCTCAGCGCACCTTCTGGCACCAGCAGCACCCGAGCATTGCGGCACCTGAACCTGCTCTGACCAGTACACATGCCGGTATCGGCATCTTCGAGAGGACTCCCGCATGCTGACCCGAGCCGCCATCACCGAGGTCGTGGAGCGAGGGCTCGCCGAGGACGCCCCCTGGGGGGACATCACCTCCGAGCACCTCATTCCCGCCGCCGCCACGGCCCGGGCCGTGCTCGCGGCCCGGGAAGCCGGCGTCTTCTCCGGGGGCGCGGTCTTCGCCGCGACGTTCGCCGCCCTCGAGCCGGCCGTGGCCGTCGAGCTGCACGTGGCCGACGGCGAGCCGTTCGAGGCGGGGGCCGTGCTCGCGACCGTCACCGGGCCCGCCCGGGCCGTGCTGACCGGCGAGCGCGTGGCGCTGAACCTGACCCAGCGGATGTGCGGGATCGCGACGCTGACCGCCCGCTACGTCGCCGCGGTCGAGGAGGCCGTGGCCCGAGTGGAGGAGGCCGCCGGGCTCCCCTCCGGGACGATCACCCGCACCCGGGTGGCCGACACCCGCAAGACCACCCCGGGGCTCCGCGCGCTCGAGAAGCACGCCGTGGTCAGCGGCGGCGGGCACAACCACCGGCACTCGCTCTCGGACGCGGTGATGGCCAAGGACAACCACCTCGCCGTGCTCACCGCCGACGGGACGGACCTGACCACCGCGCTGCGGCAGCTGCGCCGTCGGCTGCCCCACACCGTGCACCTGGAGGTGGAGGTGGACCGGCTCGACCAGATCGAGGCCGTCCTGGCGGGCGGCGCGGACACGGTCATGCTGGACAACTTCTCGGTCGAGGACCTCGTGAGCGGGGTCGCCGTCGTCGACGGCCGCGCGACCGTCGAGGCCTCCGGCGGCGTGGGCCTGGAGACCATCGGCGAGATCGCCGCCACCGGCGTGGACGTGATCTCGGTCGGCGCCCTGACCCACTCCGCCCGGAACCTCGACCTGGGCCTGGACATCGTCCTCGAGACCCCGCAGGGCTGAGCCATGCTCTACCTCGACAACGCCGCGACCACCCCCGTGCGCCGGGAGGTCCTGGAGGCCATGTGGCCGTACCTGACGCAGGAGTTCGGCAACGCCGCCAGCCACCACGAGGTCGGCCGCCGGGCCCTCGCCGGGCTGGACGCCGCGCGGGAGTCCGTGGCCGAGGTGCTCAACTGCCGGCCCGCCGAGGTGGTCTTCACCTCCGGGGGGACCGAGGCCGACAACCTGGCCGTCAAGGGCATCGCCCTGGGCCGCCGGGACCGGGACCCGGCGCTGGGCCACGTGGTGACGAGCGCCGTCGAGCACCACGCCGTGCTCGACTCCGCCCGCGACCTGGCCCGCTGGGACGGCTTCGCCCTCACCGAGCTGGGCGTCTCCCACGAGGGACTGGTGGACCCCGCCGAGCTGGCCCGGGCTGTCCGTCCGGGCACGGCGGTGGTATCCGTGATGCATGCGAACAACGAGACGGGTGCGGTCCAGGCGGTCGCCGAACTGGCTGCGGTGGCTCGGGCGCGGGACGTCCCGTTCCATACGGATGCGGTCCAGGCGGCCGGGTCGCTGGAGCTGGACGTACAAGCGCTCGACGTGGCGGCGCTGAGCCTCGCCGGGCACAAGATCGGGGCGCCCAAGGGCATCGGCGCCCTCTACCTGCGCCGCGGCACGCCGCTGCGGCCGCTGCTGAGCGGCGGCGGGCACGAGCGCGGCCGGCGCTCCGGCACGTCCAACGTGGCGGGGGCGGTCGGCCTGGCCGCGGCCCTGCGGCTCGCGGCCCAGGAGCGCCCGGCTAAGGCCGCGCACCTGGCGGGGCTGCGCGACCGGCTGATCACAGGGATCCTGTCCGCCGTGCCCACCGCGGTCCTGACCGGGCCCGACCCCCGGGAGCACCCGGAGCAGCGGCTGCCCGGGCACGCGTCCTTCTGCTTCCCCGGCGTCAACGGCGAGACCGTGCTCGTGGACCTCGAGGCGCGCGGGCTGCTGGTCTCCTCCGGATCGGCCTGCTCCGCCGGCGACACCGAGCCCTCGCACGTGCTGACCGCCATGGGGTTCCCCCCGGAGGTGGCCACCACGGCCGTGCGGTTCACCCTGGCCGCCGACGTCACGCCGGAGCAGGTGGACGCGGTCGTGGCGGCGCTCCGGGACGTCGTCGAACGGCTCTCCCCGACCCGGAGCTGACGCCGGGGTCCCGGGGCCGGTGCTCAGCCGGTCGGCAGCGCGTGCTGCTTCCCGGCGTGGACGACCATCAGCTGGGACTCGGGCGTGCCCTCGACGAGCCGGGGGCTCTCCGGGACCAGCGACCACGGTCCCGCCGGGCAGGAGTTCGGCGCGGGACCCTCGGGGGCGGCGGACGAGCCGCCCGGGCCGTCGAAGCCCGTGAGGCGGAAGCCGGTGACCCTGCCCTTCCAGTCGGTCCGCGTCTCGTGGGCGACGGACCGCGACAGGCTGACGGTCAGCGTCATCCGCTGCTCGCGGACCTCGCCGGTCTCCTCGTTGACGCACGCCCACGTCCGGCGGGTCACGGACTCGGAGGCCACGACGAACGAGATCGTCCCGGCGTTCGCCTGCAGCTCCCGGTTCCGCCAGTCCAGCGCGGCCTTGACGGCACCCCGGCCCACGAAGCCCGTGCCGTCCTCGTGCGCCCTACCGGCCGCCTGCGCCGGGGCACCGATCGCCAGCGCGGCGACCGCCGCCATGGTGGCCGGCAGCGCCGTCGTTCTCTTCCTCACGCGGTCCTCCCCCGTTCCTCCTCCTGTCCCCCGACAGGAGCGCGGCCGCACCGGCCGTGCTCCCGCACGCTATGGCAGGCGGGCGGGTACGTCCAGGAGGCGGGGCCGGTCCCGGCGAACGTGTCGCCCGGCTCAGCGGGCGGCCCGCTCCCGCAGGACGTTCTTGCGGATCTTGCCCGAGGCGGTGCGGGGCATCTCCTCCACGAGGGACAGCGTCCTGGGGATCTTGTACCGCGCCAGCCGCCCGTCCAGGTGCTCCTGGATCGTCGCGGCCGTGACCTCGGCGCCCTCCCTCGGGACGACCACCGCGTGCGGCACCTCGCCCCACTTCTCGTCCGGGACGCCGATCACCGCGACGGAGGCCACCCCCGGGAGCTCCAGGATCGCCGCCTCGACCTCGGCCGGGTAGACGTTCTCCCCGCCCGAGATGATCATGTCCTTGATCCGGTCGGAGACGAACAGGTAGCCGTCCTCGTCGAGGTAGCCCATGTCCCCGGAGTGGAACCACTCGCCCTCGAAGGAGGACGCGGCGTCCGGGCGGTTCCAGTACTGCTTGATGACGTTCGGCCCGGAGAGGAGGATCTCGCCCTGCTCGCCCGGCCCCACCTCCTGTCCGGCCGGGTCGACGATCTTCACGTCGCTGAAGAAGTGCGGCAGCCCGGAGGAGCCCGCCTTCTCCCGGGACTTCGCCGCCGGGAGGTTGGTGGCGCCGGGGGAGGTCTCGGTCATGCCGTAGCTGGCCGTGAAGGCCAGGCCGCGGTTCTCGTAGGCGTCGAGGACCCGCATCGGCACGGCCGAGCCGCCGCACGTGAGCTTGCGCAGGGAGCTGAGGTCCGTGGACTCCCAGTCCGGGTGCTCGCACAGCAGCTGATAGGTGGTGGGCACCCCGGACAGCCACGTGACCCGGTGCTGCTCGATGAGCCGCAGCACCCGGCCCGGCTCGAACTTGGACTCGAGCACGAGCGTGGCGCCCTTGAGCAGGGTGGGCAGCACGCCCATGCCCAGCGACGCGACGTGGAACATCGGGGAGATCATCAGGGCCACCTCGTCGGCGGCCACGTCGTAGTCCACCAGGACGTTGAAGCAGTTCCACGTGAAGTTGCCGTGGGTCAGGCACGCCCCCTTGGGGCGGCCCGTGGTCCCGGAGGTGTAGAGGATGACGGCCAGGTCCTCGAGGGCCACGGGCACGTCCTCGGCCCAGGGCTCGGCCCCCGCGATCACAGACTCCAGCGTGGGCGTCCCGTCGGGGGCCTCCTCGGCGACGACCCACCGGACGACGCCGGCCATGCCCCGTGCGGAGGCCTCGGCCAGCCCGGACAGCGCCCCGTCGTGGACGAGCGCCGAGACGCCGGCGTCCTCCAGCTGGTACCGGATCTCCGGCACGGCCAGGCGGGTGTTGAGCGGCACCAGCACCGCCCCGAGAGCCCCCGCGGCGAACATCGTCTCGACGAACGCCGGGCTGTTCTCGCCCAGGAACCCCACCCGGTCGCCGGGGCCGACGCCCGCACGCGACAGCGCGGTGGCCAGGCGGGCGGAGCGGTCGTGCAGCTGCCCGTAGGTGAGGGTGCGCTCCCCGTGGACCACGGCCACCTTGCCCCCGGACTTCTCCAGCCTCCGGGTGAGCCACGATCCCAGTCCTTCATTGCGCATGCGGGTGCCTCCTCAGGCGATCGTCAAATGCAATAGTTGAAAAAATCCACTATTCCTGCACCAAGGGTAGTGAGAGGGGGATCACGTTGTCCAGAGGTGCGGGCGATCTCCTGCGGGACACCGGCGGCCGGCGGGCACAGCAGGGCCTGCGCCCGCGGCGGCGGGCAGCGCGAGGGGCTCCGCCGTCGTCGGACGCGGAGGAGGCGCGGAGGAGGCGCGGAGGAGAGGAGGGGAAGAAGGGGAACGGGGCCGGCCGGAGCGCCGGCCCCGGATGCTAGAGGGCGGCCTTGCGCAGGAGGCGGAACAGCTCGTCCCGCTCGGCGGCGGACAGCTCGGTGAGCGAGTCCTCGGTGGAGCGGGCCACGAGGGCCTTCGCCTCGGCGTACAGGCTGTGCCCGGCGGCAGTGGGGGCGAGGATCTTCGACCGGCGGTCGCGGGGGTCCGTGCGGCGCTCGACGGCGCCCCGCTGCTCCAGCTCGTCGATGATCGACACGATCTGGCTCGGATCCAGGACGAGGAACTGGCTGAGCTCCCGCTGGGTCGGCTCCTCGCCGCTGCACGCGAGGGCCAGGACGGAGTAGTGGCGCACCTTCAGGCCGAGCTCCGCGAGCATCCGGTTCGCCCCGGCGGAACCGGTGGAGGCCAGCCGCGCCGCCAGGAAGAACGGCTCAGTGGCGAGATCGGTGTGCGCCAGGCGCTCGATGCCGTCGACCGCAGGGGTCTCCTCGTCGACCGAGGGGGTCGTGCGTGGCGTCATGGCGTGGGTCCTCCGGCAGGTGTGGTGGGCTTCCAGTCTAGAAGAAGAGTGAATCCATCATAGGTGGAAATCCTTAACTGTTGACTTTTTCAATGATCCGCAGTGGAATGGACGTGAACCTGGAGCAGTGACCGGCGTCACCCACGACGGCCCTGCCGGAACCGAGCACAAGGAGTCCTTCCCATGACCGACACCAGCACCGCACCGCTGACCGGCAAGGTCGCCGTCGTCACCGGCTCCGGCCAGGGCCTCGGCCTCGCCTACGCGCAGGAGCTCGCCCGCCAGGGCGCGGCCGTCGTGATCAACGACGTCAACCAGGAGACCGCCGACCGCGCCGTCGCCTCCATCGCCGAGGCCGGCGGGCAGGCCGTCGCCGTCGTGGCGCCGGTGGGCACCACGGAGGCCGCGACCGCCCTCGTCGAGGGCGCCGTGACGGCCTTCGGGCGCCTGGACATCCTCGTCACCAACGCCGGGGTGCTGCGGGACAAGTCCCTGCTGAAGATGACCGACGAGGACTTCGACGTCGTCGTCCAGGTCCACCTGCGCGGGACCTTCACCTGCGTGCGCGAGGCGTACCGCCACTTCAAGGACAACAAGGTGGCCGGGCGCATCATCACCATCGGCTCCCCCACCGGCCAGTACGGCACCTTCGGGCAGACCAACTACGCCGCGGCGAAGGCCGGGATCGTGGGCATGGTCCGCACCTGGGCCCTGGAGATGGAGCGGGCGGGCGTCACCGCCAACGCCGTCATCCCCGTGGCCGCCACCGCCATGACCGAGACGATCCCCTTCTTCCGCTCCGCCGTCGAGGCCGACCGCCGCGGCGAGCCCATGCCGGACTTCTTCCGCAAGGAGCTCGGCTTCGGCAACGCCGACGACGTGGCGGGCCTGATCGCCTACCTCGCCTCCGACGACGCCGCCGGGATCAACGGCCAGGTCCTGGGCGCCGGCGGCGACCGCCTCCAGGTGTTCAGCCACCCCCGGCCCGTGGTCACCGAGTACCGCGACGGCGGCTGGACCTTCGAGGCGCTGCGCGCGGAGTTCCCCCGCATCATCGAGGGCCACCTCCAGCCGGTCGGCGAGACGCTGCCGCCGCTGCCGGAGGAGCTCCAGCCCGAATCCGCCACCGAGAAGGCCTAGGAGACAGGACCATGCGCTACGAGTACGGTCTCGACCTCGCGTCCCTGGACGCCATCGACATGCACGTGCACATCGAGTGCTCCGACCACGGGCACCCGTCCCTGCCCTCGGCGCTGACCGAGGCCTCCGCGAAGTACTTCAAGTCGGAGGACCGCTCCCCGTCCCTGGACACCATCGCCGAGCGCTACCGCGAGTGGAGGATGGCCGCCGTCGTCTTCACCGTGGACGCCACCACCGCCCTGGGTCACGAGCCCAACTCCATCGAGGAGATCGCCGAGGGGGCGGCGCGCAACAACGACGTCCTCATCCCCTTCGGCTCCGTGGACCCGCTCCAGGGGCAGAAGTCCGTGGAGCGGGCGAAGAAGCTGGTGGAGGAGCACGGCGTCAAGGGCTTCAAGTTCCACCCGTCGCTGCAGAGCTTCGACCCCTCCGACGAGCGGTTCTACCCGCTCTACGAGGCGATCCAGGCCCTCGGCGTCCCGGCGCTGTTCCACACCGGGCAGAACGGCATGGGCGCCGGCCTGCCCGGCGGCTACGGGATCAAGCTCGCCTACTCCAACCCGCTGCTGCTGGACGCCGTCGCCGCGGACTTCCCCGAGCTGCAGGTCATCATGGCCCACCCCTCGGTCCCGTGGCAGGAGGAGGCCAACTCGATCGCGACCCACAAGGCCAACGTGTGGATCGACCTCTCGGGCTGGTCGCCGAAGTACTTCCCCGAGTCCCTGGTGAAGGCCTCCAACCGGATGCTCCAGGACAAGGTGCTCTTCGGCACCGACTACCCGCTGATCACCCCGCAGAAGTGGCTCGGGGACTTCGAGCAGCAGAGCTTCACGGACCAGGTCCGCCCCAAGATCCTCAAGGAGAACGCGGTGCGCCTGCTCGGACTGGACGGGACCCGGGCATGAGCACCCCCCCGGACACCGGCCGCCTCTACCCCGACTGCGACCCGTACGGGGTCGAGGGGAGGCTGACCGAGGCGGAGAAGGCGCCGCTGCGGCGGCTGCGGCGGGTGCTCGAGGACGAGGTGCGGCCCCTGCTGGCCGAGTACTGGGAGGCCGGCGAGTTCCCGTACCAGATCGCCCCGTCCCTGCACGCGCTGCGGCTCATGGACCCGCCGGAGCTCACCGCCGGCGGCGGGCAGCCCCGGTCCCTGTACCACGGCTTCCGGATCTTCGAGCTGGCCCGCACCGACGCCTCCGTCGCCACGTTCTACACCGCCCAGGCCGGGCTCTTCCGCACGGCCTGCCGCGTGGGCGGCACGCCCGAGCAGTTCGCGCAGTGGGACCCGAGGATCACGTCCTTCGAGATGACCGGCGTCTTCAGCCTCACGGAGCCCGACCACGGCTCCGACATCGCCGGCGGGCTGGCCACCACGGCCCGGCGCGAGGGCGAGGAGTGGGTGCTCAACGGCGCCAAACGCTGGATCGGCGGCGCCTTCACGGCCGACTACCTCGCCGTCTTCGCCCGCGACGAGGCCGACGGGCAGGTCAAGGGCTTCCTCGTGGACCGCGAGGCACCGGGGGTGCGGCTGGAGAAGATCCAGGGCAAGACCTCCCTGCGCATGATGCAGAACGCGGACATCCACCTCCAGGACGCCCGCGTCCCCGAGTCCCAGCGGCTCGGGAACGTGAACTCGTTCAAGGACGTCGCCGCGATGCTGCGCGCGATGCGCTCCGACGTCGCGTGGATCGCCACCGGCGTCCAGGCCGGCGCCTACGAGGCCGCGCTGCGCTACGTCCGGGAGCGCGAGCAGTTCGGCCGCCCGATCGGCAGCTTCCAGCTCGTCCAGGAGAAGCTGGCCCGCATGCTCGGCAACGTCACGGCGTCCCTGAGCATGGTCGCCGGGCTCGCCGAGCGGCAGGAGGAGGGCGTCTACCGGGACGAGGACTCCGCCCTGGCCAAGATGTGGATCAGCCTCCGGATGCGCGAGACCGTCGCGCTGGCCCGCGAGCTCGTGGGCGGCAACGGCATCACCCTGGCCCACGACGTCGCCCGGTTCCACGCCGACGCGGAGGCCGTCTACTCCTACGAGGGCACCCACGAGATCAACGCGCTCGTGGTCGGCCGCTCGCTCACGGGCCGGAGCGCGTTCGCCTGAGCCGCTCCCCCGGAACACCGCCCCAGCACCCCACCACTCCACTTCCGACCGAGGACACGCCATGACCCAGTCCCAGCCCACCGCACAGCCCCAGTCCCTGACCGTCGTCCCCTTCGACCAGGTCAAGGACCTGGCCGGCAGGAACCTCGGGCACTCCGCCTGGCGGACGATCACCCAGGAGCAGGTCAACACGTTCGCCGACGCGACCGACGACCACCAGTGGATCCACGTGGACCCCGAACGGGCCAAGGAGGGACCGTTCGGCGCCCCGATCGCCCACGGCTTCCTGACCCTGGCCCTGCTCATCCCCATGTGGACCGAGCTCCTCGAGGTCACCGGGGTGAAGACCAAGGTGAACTACGGTCTCGACAAGGTCCGCTTCACCTCCCCCGTGAAGGTCGGCTCGCGCGTCCGCATGACCGTCACCGTCACCGACGTCCAGGAGATCAAGGGCAACGGCGTGCACCTGGTGGTCGACGCCGTCATCGAGATCGAGGGCGAGGAGCGGCCCGCCGTCGTCGCGACGTTCCTCAACCGCTTCTACGCCTGAGCCCGCCGCGCCAGGACGGGGACGGCCCCGGTTCCCTGTGGGAACCGGGGCCGTCCCCGTGCGGACGAGGCGCTCAGCGCTGCGCGTCGGCGCGCACGCAGGCCGCCACGGCCTCGGCCACGGCCGGGGCGACCCGGTCGTCCAGGGCGCTGGGCACGATGTGCTCGGCGCTCAGGCCGTCGGCGACGGCGATGGCCGCGATGGCACGGGCCGCCTCGAGCTTCATCTGCGAGGTGATCCGCCGCGCCCCGGCATCCAGCGCGCCGCGGAAGATGCCGGGGAAGGCCAGGACGTTGTTGATCTGGTTCGGGAAGTCGGAGCGGCCGGTGGCCACCACCGTCGCGTACTTGGCCGCGACGTCCGGCATGATCTCCGGGTCCGGGTTGGCCAGGGCGAACACGATGGCGTCCTCGGCCAGCTCGGTCAGGTACTCCTCGGGGATCTTCCCGCCCGAGACGCCCACGAACACGTCCGCGCCCTCCAGGGCGTCCTTGGGACCGCCGATGAGGCCGCGCGGGTTGGTGCGCCCCGCGTAGTCGGCCTTGATCGCGTTGAGGTCGTCCCGCTCCCGGGAGACGATCCCGCGGGAGTCCATCAGCACCACGTCCTCGATGCCCTGGGCCAGCAGGATCTCGGTGATCGCGATCCCGGCCGCGCCCGCGCCCGCGATGACGACCTTCAGGCCCTCCAGGTCCTTGCCCACGAGCTGGGCGGCGTTGAGCAGGGCGGCCAGGACGACGACGGCGGTGCCGTGCTGGTCGTCGTGCATGACGGGGATGTCGAGCTCCTCGATGAGCCGCTGCTCGATCTCGAAGCAGCGCGGGGCTGAGATGTCCTCGAGGTTCACCGCGCCGAAGCTCGGGCGCAGGAGCTTGACCGTGCGCACGATCTCGTCGACGTCCTGGGTGTCGAGCACGATCGGGATCGAGTCCAGCCCGCCGAACTCCTTGAACAGTGCGGCCTTGCCCTCCATGACGGGCAGGGAGGCCGCGGGGCCGATGTCGCCCAGGCCCAGCACCGCGGAGCCGTCGGAGATCACGGCCACCAGGCGGCCGGCCCAGGTGTGGGTGTTCGCCATGGCGGGGTCCTGGTGGACGGCGCGGGACACCTCCGCCACACCGGGGGTGTACGCGATGGACAGGTCGCGGCGGGTCTTCAGCGGGGACTTCGACACCACCGAGAGCTTGCCGCCCTCGTGGTAGCCGAAGATCTCCTCGTGCGTGATCGGTCCCTGCTGCTGGTTCATGTCGGTCATGTGCTCTCCTCGTCGAGGGCGTCATAGGTCCCGGCCATTGTGCCCTACGGAGCTGACCGCCACGTTACGGGTGTGACCTCCGGCGGCCGCTCACGACCCCTCGAGCGCCCACGCGTCCCGGGAGGCACAGGACCCCCGGACCGTGCGGTCCGGGGGTCCTGTGTCCCGGCGCCGGGGCGCCGGGCGTGCGGGGCGGTGATCAGATGATCGACTTGCCGCCGGCGCGCGCGTTGTCGAAGCGCTGCTGGACGTCGGCCCAGTTCACGATGTTCCAGAAGGCCTTGACGTAGTCGGCCTTGACGTTCTGGTAGTCCAGGTAGAAGGCGTGCTCCCACATGTCCAGCTGCAGCAGCGGGATGGTGGCGACCGGCACGCCGTTCTGCTGGTCGTACATCTGCTCGATGACCAGGTTCCCGCCGATGGGCTCGTAGGCCAGGATCGCCCAGCCGGAGCCCTGGATCGTGGTGGCCGCGGCGGTGAAGTGGTCGCGGAAGGCGTCGAAGGAGCCGAAGAACTCGTCGATCGCCGCGGCGAGCTCGCCGGTCGGCTTGTCGCCGCCCTCGGGGGAGAGGTTCTGCCAGAACACCGAGTGGTTCACGTGACCGCCCAGGTTGAACTGGAGGTCCTTGGAGAGCTTGGCCGCGGCCGCGGCGTCACCCTTGGCGCGTGCCTCGGCCATCTTCTCCAGGGCGGTGTTGGCGCCGGCCACGTAGGCGGCGTGGTGCTTGTCGTGGTGCAGCTCCATGATCTTCGCGGAGATGTGGGGCTCGAGCGCCGCGTAGTCGTAGGGAAGATCGGGAAGGGTGTACTTCTCGGCCATAGGAGAATCCTTTCGATAGCTGTCGTGTGGTTCCACCCTCGTCCCGCGCGCGAGCGGGGGTCAAGGAGGTTCCGCCACCAGCGTACGGTGCCGGCCCCCGCCGGGCGGGCGGGCGCGGCAGGAGCCGGCCGGGCGACCTCAGAACACGTCGGGGGGAGGGTCCTGCGTGCAGCGCGGCGGATGGTCGCTGAGCGGCGACGGCACCGTGAAGCGGAACCGCCCGGTCTCCAGCAGGTGCTGGAGCTTCCTGAGGTTGAGGCGGATGTTGCGCCCCTGGTACTTCTCCACGATCGGGGCCAGCCACGCCTTCGCCGCGGTGCACCGCCCGTCGACGACCGTCTCCACCCGCGTCCCGCCGGCGACGGGCTCCCAGCGGACGTCCACGACCAGGTCGACGATCCCCTGCGTGGTGCGCAGGGTGAGGTTCCGGCCCGCGACGTACTCGGAGACGATGGCGACGTAGGGGAAGCGCAGCGGCCCCGCCCGCCCGGTGAACTCCAGGGCCGTGCCCGTCTGCAGCACCGGGGTGGTCGCCCGGACCTCCCCCGCCACCCCGCGGCGCCACGCGGCGAAGCAGCCGGGGTCCACGAGGAAGCGCTCCACCAGGCGCGGATCGGCGCCCACCACCGCGCTCTCGACCAGTCGGAAGGTTGCCGAACCCTGTGCCATGTGTCCCCCGCGCTCCGTGTCGCCCCCCGGCGGCCCGGACGGCCCGGACCGTGCGCACGGAACGGAGCAGAGACCCATGCGCAGACATTTACTTTAGCGATTTGCTACTCGCCGGTCACCACCGCTCTCGTGCACAGCCCGTGGAGAAAGTTCTCCACAGGTGTGGACGGCGCCGTGCAGAAGTCGAACAAGTGTACGCCTCGTCCCGCGCCGGCGGTCCCGCCCCCGGTGGGACGGGGAACGAGCGTCGCGGCGGGGGCGTAATTCCACCGGTGGAAGTTATCCACCCTGTGGACGGCGGCTGTGGACAACGCGGGGAAAACCGGTGGACGGCTCCGGGAGCGCGGCGTCACGAGAGGACGCACGGGTCTGCCGGTCCGGGACGGACGGGACCACGCCCCGTCGCCGTCCGGGACGCCGCGGTCACCGGCGGCCGCGGCCCCGCGCGAGAGCCGCCAGCACGGCGCAGCCGAGATAGCAGGCCAGGACCACGCCCCAGCCCACCGCGAAGGACGCCGTGAGCTGGAGCAGGCCGCCCATCACCAGGGGTCCGGTGCAGAACCCCGCGTAGAGGCCCATGGTCACCACGCCGGACGACGCGCCCACCCGCTCCGCCGGCACCGCGCGCATCGCCCCGGACATCACCACCACGCTGACCGCGAGCGCCGCGGCGCCGTGCAGCACGGCCGCGGGCCACACGAGCCAGCCGAGGCCCGGGGTCAGGGGCGCCACGAGCAGGAGGACGGCGCTGGCGGACGCCCCCAGGGCCATGAGGAGGAGCAGCACGAAGCCGTCGGCCCCGGGGCGGCCCATGACGCGCGCCCACGCCACGCGGGAGACGATGCCCACGAGCGCGGAGACGGACACGGTGGCGCCCGCTGCCACCACGTCGAACCCCAGGGCCCGGTGGGCGTACAGCGGGAGGTAGACGTTGGCCGCCTGCATCCCCAGCCCCGTCAGGGCCGCGGCTGCGGCGTACGCGTGGACGACGCGGGGCATGGGCGCGCGCGGCGCCCGGGGCCGCCCGCGTGCCCCGGTGCCCGCCGGGGGCGCGGTGGCCCGCGGCGGGACGGGCCGGCCGGCCCCGGGGTTGTCGGGGACCGTGAGCCAGCCGTGCACGAGCAGGGCGAGGGTGACGACGGCGGCGAGGAGGACGGCGGTGCGCCAGCCGAGGAGCAGCCCGAGCGCGGGGAAGGTCAGGCCCGCCACGAGCTGCGCGGCCTGCACGCCCGCCTGCTTGACGCCCAGCCAGCTCGCCCGCCGCGGTGCGGGCACGTGGAGGCGGATGAGCCGGTTGGTGGCGGGATTGGCCATGACCTGGCCGAGGCCCGAGAGGACCATGGCCGCGAGCAGCACCCCGTAGTTCGGGGCCAGCGCCGTGAGCACCATGGACAGCACCGCCCCGCAGAACATGATCACCAGCAGCGTGCGGGCGCCCAGCCGGTCCGCCCACCGCCCGGACCGGACGGCGGTGACCGAGGCGACGAAGAACGTCACGGCGGCGAGCAGCCCGAACCGGCTCTCCGTGATCCCCAGGTCGGCGATCACCAGGGGGCTCATGGCGGAGAGGCTGTGGGTGAGCAGCGGGCCCACCGCCATGGTGGAGACCAGCACGAGCATGAGGTTCGCCCCGGGGCCCCGGGCCGCGGCGGGGCGGGCGGCCGTCTCCGACGGCGGGGTCACCGGCCCGCTCCGGGCCCGGCGGTCCGCCCCGGCGCCGCGAGGCCGTCCGCCGGGCCCGCCGGCGGGGCGGAGGCCCCCTCCTCCGGCAGCGGGCGCTCGGCGAGCCGCAGGCCCGCGACGCACGCCACGATCCCGGCCAGGAACACGGCCTGCGGCACGGACAGCCCCTGCTCCCCGGTGGCCGCAGCCCAGCCGACGGTCAGCACCGCCCCGACCCCCGTCCACACGGCGTAGGCGGTGCCCATGGGGATCGTGCGGGCGGCGCGTGCCAGGGTGAGCATGCTGAGGGCGAGGGCCGCCCCGAAGAGGACGGTGGGCCCCGGGCGGCCGAAGCCCTCCGAGGCGCCCAGGGCGGTCGCCCACACCGCCTCGAGGACGCCGCTCACCAGCAGCAGCGCCCAGGCGCGGGAGCGCGGGGGGCGGTCAGCCGACAAGCCGGAGGCCGATCACGCAGCCGATGATGCCGAGCACCATGAGCACCTTGAACGGGGCGGCGGACTCGCGGCCGGTCAGCATGGACCAGGCCGCGGTCAGCGCCCCGCCGATGCCCACCCACACCGCGTACGCCGTTCCCACGGGCAGGACGGTCATGGCGTGGGCCAGCCCGGCCATGCTGACGGCCGCCGAGAGCGCGAACACCAGGACGGGCAGGGGCCGGCGGAAGCCGTCCGAGGCGGCGAGGGCGGACGCCCACACCGCCTCCAGAACGCCGGAGAGCACCAGCACCGTCCACGCGCCCATGGTCAGCGGACCGGGAGGGCGCGGATCCAGAGGAATCCGTGGGCGTCCAGCAGGACGCCGTGGCGCAGGTCGATCTCGGTGTGGCCGTGCAGCTCGGTGGCCTGGGGCAGGAAGCCGGAGAGGGTCTCCCCGGTGACGAACTGGGACCAGTCGGAGAAGTTGGCCAGGCACAGCACCACCGTGTTGGCGCCCGGGCGCTGGTAGCCCAGCACGTGGGGGTTGCGGGCGTCGAACGGGATCAGGGCGTTGCCGTCGAACTCCGGGGCGTTCCGGCGCACCTCGACCATCCGGCGGATGCCGCCGAAGATCCGGCCCTGGACCGAGAAGAGGTCGTGGCGGCGCTCGTAGTCCTGCTCCGGGCGGGGCGGGCGGTGCACCCACCGGGCGTCCCCGGCGTGGTCGGGGTCCTGGTCCCACGCGGGGTCGTTGAGCTGGCCGACCTCGTCGCCCAGGTAGAGCAGCGGCATCCCGCCGGTGCTCATGGCGACGGAGTGGGCCAGCAGGATCCGGTCCACCGCGGGCCCCGGCTCCGCGGCCAGGCCGAGCAGGGAGGCGGTGGTCCCGCAGACGCGGCAGTCGCCCGTGCGCGGGTTCTCCTGGAACGGGACGCCGTCCGCGAAGCTGCCCGGGACGCGGCCGGTGTAGAAGGCGTTGAGGAAGCGCCGGTGGTCGTGGCCGTTCACCCCGAGGCGGGCGGCGTCCTCGTCGGAGAACGTCCACCCGATGTCGTCGTGGCCGCGCACGTAGTCCACCCACGCGGTGCCGGGCGGGAGCGCGTGCCGCTCCGCGAGCGCCTGCGCCAGCAGCTTCGGCTCGCGGGTGGCCATCGCCTCCCAGGTGAGGGCCATCTGCAGCGGGTTGTAGGACAGCTGGCACTGGCCGGGCTCGATGTAGCGGGCCACCTCGTCCGGGTGCACGATCGCCTCGGACTTGAACAGCACCGACGGGGCCGCGATCCGGCACACCGCGTTGAACGCCCGCAGCAGGACGTGGGCCTCGGGGAGGGACTCGCACGCGGTCCCCAGCTGCTTCCAGATGAACGCGACCGCGTCCATCCGCAGCACCTCGACGCCCTGGGCCGCGAGGAACAGCATCTCGGCGGCCATGGCCCGGAAGACCGCGGGATTGGTGTAGTTCAGGTCCCACTGGAAGGAGTAGAAGGTGCTCCACACCCACCGCGGGTCGTCCTCGGCCGCGCGCACCCGGGTGAAGGAGCCCGGGTGGTCGTCGGGGAAGATCTCCCGGGTGGTGCGCTCGAACTGCTCCGGGACGGTGCGGTCCGGGAAGATCCAGTAGTAGTCCTCGTACTCCTTCTCCCCCGCGGCGGCCCGGCGGGCCCAGTCGTGCTCGTTCGAGGTGTGGTTGAAGACGAAGTCGAGGACCAGGCTGATCCCGTGCCGGCGCAGCTCCCGGCTCAGGTCCGAGAGCTCCTCCATGGTCCCCAGCCGCGGGTCGACCCGGCGGTAGGAGGAGACCGCGTAGCCGCCGTCCGAGTTGCCCTCCGGGGCCTCGAAGAGGGGCATGAGGTGGAGGTAGGTCAGGCCCAGCTCCTGGAAGTAGGGGATCTGCTCCCGGATCCCCCGCAGGTTCCCGGCGTAGCGGTCCACGTAGCAGACCCCGCCGAGCATCTGGCGGCCGGTGAACCACGCGGGGTCCTGCTCGCGGCGGGCGTCGTGCTGCTTGAGGTCGGCGGGGCGCTCGGCCCAGGACCGGAGCAGCTGGAGGGCGAGCTCGGTGAGCTCCTCCATGAAGTCCTCGCGGTGGCCGTAGATCTGGGCGAAGAGCAGGGTCAGCCGGGGGAAGTGGGCGTCGAACCGGGCGGCGAACGCCTGCCGGTCGGCCTCGGGCAGCTCCTCCGGCACGTGCGGGGCGAGCTGCTGGCGCACGCACGCCGTGATCACGCGGGCCTGGTTCTCGGGCGAGAGTCCTGGGATCCCGGACTGGCTGGTGTGCTGCACGCTGCTCCCTCGGTCGTCCACCCCTGCGGGGCGGTGTCCGAGCTCGAGATCCTCCTTGACGACGAGCCCTCATCGATGACGGGCGCGCACACGTCCGCGGACGTGGGGGCGGCCCGCATCTCAGCATACTGATGCGCCGGGAGCATTTCAGCGGATGACCCCGGCGGTTCCTCCACACGGCTGTGCACAGAGTTTTCCACAGGTGTGGACGGAGGGTGGGGACAGTGCGGGACAGCCCTCCCCGGACCGGCATCACCCCAGGCCGGAAGCGGGTCGCCCCCGGGCGGGACCCGGGGGCGACGTGTGGACAAGCCTGTGCAGCGGGCCCGCTCAGTACCCGTTGGCCGAGAGCCACTCCTGCGCGGCGTCGGCCGGGCTCATCGGGTCGTCCCCGCCGACCTTGCGGTTGAGGTCGACGAGGTCCTCGGTGGTGAGCTTCCCGGAGAGCTCGTCCAGGGCCTCCACGGCCTCCTGCGGCAGCCGGTCCTCGGCCGCCAGCGGGAGCACCTGCTGGGCGATGAAGTTGTTCTCCGGGTCCTCCAGCACCACGAGGTCGTTGTCCGCGATGGCCGGCGTCGTCGTGAAGATGTCCGCCACCTGGACGTCCCCGTCGAGGAGGGCCTGGACGGTCAGGGGGCCGCCGCCGTCGTTGATCGGCTCGAAGGACTGCGGCACGCAGCCGTACTTCTCCTCGAGGCCGGGCAGGCCGTACGCGCGCTCGGCGAACTCCGGGGGCCCGGCGATCACCAGCTGGTCGCAGACTTCGGCGAGGTCGGCGATGCTGGTGAGCCCGTAGCGGTCGGCGGTCTCCCGGGTGACGACCATGGCGTCCTTGTTCTGCGCCTCGGCGGGCGCGAGCACCGTGAGGCCCTCGGGCAGCGCCTCCGGCAGGGCCGCCATGATCTCCTCGGCGGAGCTCGCGGTGGCCTCGGGGTCCGCGAAGAGCAGCAGGTTCCCGGAGTAGTCCGGGACCACGTCCACGGACCCGTCCTGCACCGCTCCCACGTACGCCTCGCGGGCCCCGATGCCGGGGCTCGTCTCCGTCCCGATCCCGGCGGCCTCGAGCGCGCCGGCGTAGAGCTCGGCCACGACCTGGCTCTCCGGGAAGTCCGCGGAGCCCACGGTCACGGTCCCCGCGGCGTCCGTCGCGGACCCGCCGTCCCCGGCGAGCGGGTCCTCCCCGGAGCCGCAGGCCGTGAGCCCGAGGAGGAGGGCGGCGCCGGCGGCGGGCACGGCGAACCTGCGGCGGCGGCCGGGGGCGGGAGCGGGGGCGGGGGCGGGAGCGGTGGTCATGGTCGTTCTCCTGTCGGTCGGGACTCGATCGGGCGCTGCCGTGGGCAGCGGGGGTCGGGCGGTCAGGGGGCGAGGCGCAGGCCCGGGGACGTGGCCAGCCGCTGGACGAGGGCCAGGACGGCGTCCACGGCGAGGGCGAGCAGCGCCACCAGCACCACGGAGCCGAGCATCCGGGAGTAGTCGCGCACGGCCAGCCCGTCGATGAGGTAGCGGCCGAGGCCGCCCAGGTTGATGTAGGCGACCACGGTCACGGTCGCCACGACCTGCAGGGCGGCGCTGCGGATCCCGCCGAGGATCACGGGCAGGGCGGTGGGCAGCTCCACCCGGGCGAGCACCTGCCCGCCGGTCATCCCCAGGGCGGTGCCCGCGTCCTTCAGCGCCGGGGACACGTTGGCGATCCCCGCGTACGCCCCCGACAGGATCGGGGGCACCGCCAGCAGGACGAGGGCGACGACCGGGGGCATGAGGCCCAGCCCCAGCAGCAGGGTGAAGAGGGTGAGCAGGCCGAGGGTCGGCAGGGCGCGCAGGGCCCCGGCCAGGGCGACGACGACGCCGCTGCCGCGCCCGGTGTGGCCGACCCAGAGGCCCAGCGGGACCGCGACGGCCAGGGCGAGCAGCAGGGTCAGGCCGCTGTAGGCCAGGTGCTCGAGCAGCCGGGTGGGGATGCCGCCGGACCCGGACCAGCTGTCCGGGTCGGCCAGCCAGGCGAGGGCGGAGGCCAGGAGGCTCATGCCGCGGCCCCCCGGCCCAGGGCGAGGAGGCGGGTCGTCACCGACCGGGAGCCGGCCCGCTGCCACGGAGTCAGCACGTGGCCCAGCCCCTGCAGCAGGAGGTCCAGGAGCAGGGCCAGGACCACGGTGAGGGCGATGCCGACGACGATCTCCTCGACGATGGAGCGGCGCAGGCCGTCGGTGAAGAGGGTGCCGAGGGACTGGACGCCGATCACGGCGCCCACGCTCACCATCGAGATGTTGCTGACCGACGCCACGCGCAGGCCCGCCACGAGCACGGGGACGGCGAGCGAGAGCTCGACCGTCAGGAAGCGCCGCAGCGGCCGGTAGCCCATCGCCGTGGAGGCCTGCAGGACACCCCGGTCGACGGCCTCGAACGCGTCCACGGAGGAGCGCAGGAGGATCGCCACCACGTAGAGGGTCAGGGCCACGACCACGTTGGCCACCGATGTGATCTGCGTGCCGAGCAGCAGGGGCAGGACCACGAAGAGGGTCAGGGACGGGATCGTGTAGAGCAGCGAGGAGCCCGTGACGAGCACCGGCCGCAGCACCCGGCTGCGCACCGCGAGGCGGGCCAGCGGGATCGCGACCAGCGCCCCGAGCAGCACCGGGAGGACGGACTGGACCAGGTGCGCGCCGGTGAGCTCCAGGACGTGGGGCCAGTTGGCGGCCGTCCAGGTCACGGTGCCGCCGTTCCCGAGGGCTGCGCCTGGCGCTCCCGCTCGACCGCCGCGACGATCTCCGTCGCGCGCAGCACGCCGACGGCGCGGCCGGCGTCGTCGACGGCGACGGCCAGGCCCGAGGGCGAGGAGAGCGCCGCGTCCAGGGCGCTGCGCAGGGACCCGCCGGGCCGGTGCAGGGTGCCGCCCACCAGGGGCGCGCCGCCGGCGCCGGGCCGCAGCCAGCCGCGCGGGGCGCCGTCGTCGTCGACCTGCAGGACCCAGCCCCCGGCCGGGACGCTCCCGGGGCCCACGACCCCCTCGGCGCCGTCCGGGCGCACGACGGCGACCGGGTGCAGCGGGAGGTCGTGGGCGGGGACGAAGGTCAGGGAGCGGAAGCCGCGGTCGCGGCCCACGAAGTCGGCCACGAAGTCGTCGGCGGGCGCGCGGAGCAGCTCCTCGGGGGTCGCGTACTGGGCGAGCCGGCCGCCCTCGGCGAAGACGGCGACGCGGTTGCCGAGCAGGACCGCCTCGTCGATGTCGTGGGTGACGAAGACGATCGTGCGGTGCAGGCGCTGCTGGAGGTCCAGCAGCTCCCGCTGGAGGTCCTGGCGCACCACGGGGTCCACGGCGGAGAAGGGCTCGTCCATGAGCAGCACCGGCGGATCGGCCGCGAGCGCCCGGGCCACGCCCACGCGCTGCTGCTGGCCGCCGGAGAGCTGCGCGGGGTAGCGCCCGGCCAGCGACGCGTCCAGGCCCACCGTGGCCAGCAGCTCCCGCGCCCGCTCGCGCGCCTGCCGCCGCGGGACGCCGTTGAGCCGGGGGACGGTGGCGATGTTGTCGACGACGGTGCGGTGCGGGAGCAGCCCGGACTGCTGCATGACGTAGCCCATGGAGCGGCGCAGCTCGTGGGCCGGGACGGAGGTGACGTCGCGGCCCTCGACGGTGACGGTGCCGGAGGTCGGCTCGACCATCCGGTTGATCATGCGCAGGGAGGTGGTCTTGCCGCACCCGGAGGGCCCCACGAACACCGTGAGGGACCCGCGCGGGATCTCCAGGTCGAGGGCCTCGACGGCGGTCGTCCCGTCGGGGTACGTCTTGCCGGCGCCCTCGAATCGGATGGCGATGTCGGTCATGGAGGTCCTCCCGTAGCCGTGCGGCCAGTATAGGCAGGGGGTCGGCGGGGACCGTCAGCCTCCTGTCCGTACAATCCCAGCAGGAGCCCGCAGGGATCTCGGGGAGGAGGTGGGCCGTGCACAGCCTCGAGCTGCTGCTCGACGACGACGCGGACGCCAGCGTGCGCGCCGACTGGGACCGGCTGGTCGAGGCCGGGCTGCCGAGCTCGGGCCGGCACCGCTCCCCCTCCAACGCGCCCCACATCACCCTGGTGGCCGCCCCCGCCCTGGACCCCGCGACCGTGCCGGGGATCGACGACCGCGTGGCCGGGGCCGCCGGGTTCGTCGACCTGCCCCTGGTCAGCGCCGGGGTGCTGCTGTTCGGCCCGCGCCGCGGCACCTACGTGCTGGTCCGCCAGGTGATCCTGACGCCCGAGCTGCTGGAGCTGCACCGCCGGGTCTGCGCCGCGGCGGGACCCGCGCCGGGCCAGATCCGCACCTCCCTGCCCGGCTCCTGGACCCCGCACATCACGCTCGCCCGCCGGCTGAGCGCCCTGCAGGTCGCCGCGGCCCTGCAGGTGATCCAGCCCCCGCCGGAGCCGCTGCGCGCCGTGGGCCTGCGCCGCTGGGACTCCGACACCCGCACGGTGGTGCGGCTGGCCTGACCGTCCTGCGGGCATCCGGCGGGCCCTCCTGCCGGACCTCTCCTGCGGGAGGGCCCTGCGTGGAATTCCTCCGCGCCGGATCGCGTTGTGGAGCGCACCCGAGGGGCGGAGGAGGACTGCCATGACGACGGCCCGGGCAGCAGCGGCCGGAGCGGCCTTCCGCCTCGTCCAGGCGGGCCTGGTCCCGGCCGCGGCCCTCGCCTACCCCGTCTTCGTCGTCCGGTTCCTCCGGTCCTCGCGCCGCCGCGGGACCTCGGCCACCGCCTCGGCGTCCCTGTACACCCGTTACATGCAGCACCGGCTGGGCACGCGGCGGGACGACCTCGCCGCGCAGCTGCTCCTGCGGATGCCCGGCGTCTCCCGGGCGGCCCTGGCCGTCCTGACGGCCCCCACCCTGGTGGCGCACCGGCTCACCGGGCACGTGCCGGCGGTCTACCGGTACCCCTACGAGGGGGTGCCCCCGCTGAGGCACCAGAGCGCGGCGCGGACCACCTTCTACGACGCCGCCCTCGCCCGACACCTCGACGGCACGGAGCAGCTGGTGGTCCTCGGCGCGGGGTTCGACACCCGCGCCGACCGGCTCCCGCCGGGGGCCGCCGTGCGGTGCTTCGAGCTGGACGGGCCGAGGACCCAGGACCTCAAGCTCGCCCTGCTCCGCGCGTCCGGGGCGGCCCCCGACGCCGTCGTCCACGTTCCCGTCGACTTCCTCGCCGAGGACTGGTGGGAGCGGCTGCTCGCGGCGGGCTTCGACCCCGGCCGGCGCAGCTTCTTCCTCTGGGAGGCCGTGACCATGTACCTGGACCGGGAGGCGGTCGAGGCCACGCTGCGCCGGATCGCCGGCACCGCGGAGGGCAGCGCCGTGGCCTTCGACTTCTTCTCGGCCGAGGTCGTCGGGTCCTCGTCCCTGTTCATGCGCTACGCCCGCGCGGCCACCGCCTTCACCGGCGAGCCCCTGCGCTTCGGCCTCGACACCTCGCCCCCGGCCCGGCAGAGGGTCGCCGGGTTCCTCGAGGGACTCGGGCTGGGGCTGGAGGAGTACCGCGCCTTCGGCCCGGGCACGGCCGGGCGGCCGGACGCGGCGGGCTTCGCCGTCGCCGTCGTGGCACGGCCCGGCGGCTGAGGGGCTCAGGCCTCCTGGTCCGCGAACTGCGTCTCGTAGAGCTCCGCGTAGCGCCCGCCGGCGGCGAGCAGCTCCGGGTGCGCGCCGCGCTCCACGATCCGGCCGTCCTCGACCACCAGGATCTGGTCCGCGGACCGGATCGTGGAGAGCCGGTGGGCGATCACCAGGGCGGTGCGCCCCGCCATGGCCTCGCCCAGCGCGGCCTGGACGTGGGCCTCGTTGGTCGAGTCCAGCGCCGAGGTGGCCTCGTCGAGGATCACGACCTGCGGGGCCGCCAGCAGCAGCCGGGCGATGGTCAGGCGCTGGCGCTCGCCGCCCGAGAGCCGGTAGCCGCGCTCCCCCACCACGGTGTCCAGCCCGTCGGACAGCGCCTGGATCACGTGCCGCATCCGGGCCCGGGTCAGGGCGTCCCACAGCTGCTCGTCCGTGGCGTCCGGCTTCACCAGCGTCAGGTTGTCCCGGATGGACTCGTGGAAGAGGTGCCCGTCCTGGGTGACCATCCCGATGGTCTCGCGCAGGGAGGCGAAGGTCGTGTCCCGGACGTCCGTCCCGCCGATCCGGACCGCGCCGGAGGTGACGTCGTAGAGCCGGGCCACCAGCTGGGCGATGGTCGACTTGCCCGCGCCCGAGGACCCCACCAGGGCCACGGTCCGGCCGGGCAGCACCGTGAAGCTGATGCCGTGCAGCACCTCCTCGCCGCCGCGGGAGTCGAGCACCGCGACGTCCTCGAGCGAGGCCAGCGAGACCTGCTCCGCGGAGGGGTAGGCGAAGCGCACGTCGTCGAACTCCACGGCGGCGGGCCCGGAGGGGATCGGCCGGGCGTCGGGCTTCTCCTGGATCAGCGGGACGAGATCGAGGATCTCGAAGACCCGCTCGAAGCTCACCACGGCGCTCATGATGTCCATCCGGGCGTTCGCCAGCATGGTCAGCGGGGAGTAGAGGCGGGTGAGGAGCAGGGCGAGGGTCACGACGTCGCCGGCGTCCAGGTTGCCCAGGATCGCCTGTGCGCCGCCCAGCCCGTAGACCAGCGCCAGGGCGAGCGCGGAGACGAGGGTCAGCGCCGTGACGAAGGTGGTCTGCAGCATGGCCACGCGCACCCCGATGTCCCGGACCCGGCCGGCGCGGCGGGCGAACTCGGCGGCCTCCGCCTCGGGGCGGCCGAAGAGCTTGACCAGCGTGGCCCCGCCGGCGGAGAACCGCTCGGTCATCTGGGTGGACATGGACGCGTTGTGCTGGGCCGCCTCGCGCTGCAGGGCGGCGAGCCGCCCGCCCATCGCACGGGCCGGCACCAGGAAGATCGGCAGCAGCAGCACGGACAGCGCGGTGACCTGCCACGAGATGGACACCATGACGACCACGGTCAGGAGCAGGGAGACCACGTTGCTGACCACGCCGGAGAGCGTGTTGGAGAAGGCCCGCTGGGCGCCGATGACGTCGTTGTTGAGCCGGGAGACGAGCGCCCCCGTGCGGGTGCGGGTGAAGAAGGCGATCGGCATCCGCTGCACGTGGTCGTAGACGGCGGTGCGCAGGTCGAGGATGAGCCCCTCCCCGATCTGCGAGGACAGCCACCGGTTGAGGACGTTCAGCCCCGCGTCCACGACCGCCACCGCGGCGATGGCCACGGCGAGCCAGACCACCACGGAGACCTCGTCCCCGGCGGTGATGGCGTTGACCACGTCCCCGGCCAGGACGGGGGTGACCACGCCCAGGAGGGCCGTCAGCACCGAGATCACGAGGAACACGGTCAGCTTCGACCGGTGCGGGGTGGCGAAGGAGACGATGCGCCGGATCGTGTCCCGGGAGAGCCGGCGGTCCTTGACCTCCTGGCCCTGGACCGTGCGCCACATGACCATGTGCGGCGAGTTCTGCATGCTCATCCGGCTGCCCCGATCTGCGGGGATCACCCGCGTTCGACCCGGCACGGCACCGTCGTCGCGGGCGCCGCGCCCGGTCGATCTTACGCCCCCGCACGGACACCCGCCCGCAGGGCCGTGCGCGCCCCCGGGGACCTCACGACGACGACGAACCCCCGTCTCCGGATCGGTCTCCGGAAGCGGGGGTTCGTCGGTGCCACAGATCCCGCGGGACCCGTGCGGACGGAGGGGTCAGGCGCGGGCGGCGCGCTTGCGGGCGACGACGCTGTCCAGCGACCACCGGCCGGGGCCGGCCAGGACGAAGTAGGCGGCGGCGGCGGCGAGCAGCAGCACGAGCTCGACCCCGCCGTCGGCGACGAAGAAGCCGGCGGACACGTGCACGAGCACGAGGGCGCCGAGCATGACGAGGGCGGCGAGGGCCGCGGCCACGCGGGTGCCCAGGCCGAGGATCAGCAGGAGGCCGCCCACGAGCTCGATGACGGCGGCAGCCGGGGCGGCGACCTCCGCCAGCGGCACGCCCATCTGGGCGAAGGCGGCCTGGGTGCCGGCGACGGTCCACTCGGTGAACTTCTGCCAGCCGTGGAGCAGGAAGGTGACGCCCAGGACGACGCGCAGGAGCGTCGTGCCGAGGGTGGCGGCGGGGAACTCGGAGTCGGAGTTGCGAGGGGCGGTGGAGGTGCGCTCGGGCGCCGTCGTTGTGGACATGTCACTACCCTACCCCACCAGTACTTTCCACCGCAACATTTACGTTGGAATGCACCCTGCCGCCCCGCCCGACCTCACATACCCGAGGCCGCGACGCCCATGACGCCGGGGCCGGCGGTGTCGTCCACGACCCGGCCGATCAGGGCGAGCTGGCGCACCTGCTCCGGGGTGAGCCGGTCGAAGACGGTGCGCCGCACGTGCTCCACGTGGCCCGGGGCCACCTCCCGGACCTTCTCCAGGCCGCGGTCGGTGATCTCCGCGAGCACCACGCGCTTGTCCTTGTCGTCGCCGGTGCGCACCACCAGCCCGTCCCGCTCGAGGCGGGCCACGATCCGGGAGAGCCGGGACTGCGAGGTGTTGGTGACGGTCGCGAGCTCGGACATGCGGCGGCGCCGGTCGGTCGCCTCCGAGAGCATGGCGAGCACCAGGTACTCGGCCAGGCTCAGGTCCGCCTCGGTCTGCAGCTGCGACTCGATGCTGCCGGGCAGGGTGAACATGATGGAGACGAGGGCCAGCCAGGCCTCACGCTCCTCGGGGGACAGCCATCGGGTCTCGGTCATGGGGACGAGTCTACGAGCCGCTTCTTGACGCATCAACTAAATGCTCCTAATCTATTTTCCAGAGAAAGTTTATACCCCGGACTCCAGGAACGAGGACCGTCATGCGCGCTCCGCAGGCGATGTACGCCGACGACAAGCACAACCTCACCGCCGTCCCCCACAGCTCCGCCCAGCGCCGCTGGCGGGCGGGCGACCCGCCCATGCCCTCGATCTACATGGGCCACGGCTTCCCCGGTCTGCTCGACGACGAGCTGTGGATGAGCGAGCTGTTCGAGTGGGCGGTCTCGATGCCCAAGCCGGCCGGCATCGTGGTGGTCTCGGCGCACTGGGAGCAGGCGCCCACGATGATCACCGCCCCCGCCGCGAGCACCCCGCTGGTCTACGACTTCGGCGGCTTCCACCGGCGCTTCTACGAGATGACGTACGCGAGCCCGGACGCCACCGCGCTGGGGCTGCGGATCGCCGCGATGATGCCCGACGACGAGCCGCTCCACCAGCACCCCGCCCGCGGCCTGGACCACGGCGCCTGGGTCCCGCTCAAGGCGATGTACCCGCTGGCCGACGTCCCGGTCCTGCAGGTCTCCATGCCGACCCACGACCCGGCCCGCCTGATGGACCTCGGCCGGCGGCTGCGGGAGCTGCGCCACGAGGGCGTCCTGGTGGTCGGCTCCGGCTTCATGACCCACGGCCGGCCCGCCCGCCAGCTCATGATGGCCGACGACGGCACCGCCGAGGCCTGGTCCTCCGACTTCGACACGTGGGCCAAGGAGATGCTGGCCGCGGGCGACGTCGAGGCCCTCGCGAACTTCCGCGGCACCGCTCCCGGCATGCCCCACGCCCACCCGACCGTGGAGCACTTCACCCCGCTGTTCGTCACCCTCGGCGCGGCAGCCGACCCCGAGGGCGGGGTCCGCACGCGCATCGAGGGCTACAAGATCGGGCTGTCGAAGCGCTCCTTCGAGATGGCCTGAGCCCTCCGCCCGGGCCCGCCCCTCCCTGCCTCGCGCTCAGGGGCGCGGGCGGGCCGGCACCAGCACGCCGCGGCCCGCGAAGAGGACCGCGACGCCCTGGAGCAGGAGCACCGCGAGCGTCGCGAGCAGGGGGACGGTCCAGCCGCCCGTGGCGTCCCGCAGGGCGCCGACGAGCAGCGGGCCGGCCGCCGCGAACAGGTAGCCGATGCTCTGCGCCATCGAGGACAGCCCCGCGGCCTCGTGGTGGTTCGCGGTGCGCAGCCCGAACAGGGCCATCGCGATCACGATCGCGCCCCCCGAGCAGAAGCCGGCCATCAGCGCCCACAGCAGCGACAGCTGCGGCGCCAGCAGCAGCCCGAGCACCGCGACCACGCCCACCGCGGTGATCCCGGCCCCGAGCCGCCGCTGGTCCCGCGTCCGCGGCAGCAGCGAGGCGGCGGTGAGGGTGCCGACCAGGGCGAGGGCCAGGAACCCGAAGTGGTACCACCCCGCCCGGACCTCACCGGCGCCGTTGCCCACCTGGATGGCCGGGAGCCAGGCGACCATCACGTAGAAGAAGGTCGACTGCAGCCCCATGTAGGCGGTGACCTGCCAGGCCGTGGCCGACCACAGCGGCAGGCGCGCGCGCTCGGCGGCGGGCACGGGTCCCGCAGCGGCCGCGCGGGCCCGCCGGGTGGGCAGCAGGTACGGCAGGAACAGGGCGACCCCGATCAGCGCGACCCCGGCGCCCAGCCCCAGCGCCAGACGCCACCCGGACGGGACGACGTCGGCGACCGGCACCACCAGCCCCGAGGCCAGCGCCGCGGTGATCGAGGAGACCGCCTGGTAGAGCCCGGTCATGGGACCGATCCGGCGGGGGTGGTCGCGCTTGACGACGGAGGGGATGAGCACGTTCATCAGGGCGATGGCCGCGCCCACGCCCAGCGTGCCGAGCCACAGCATCGCGGCGCCGGGGACCGAGCGGACCACGATCCCCAGGGCCAGCAGCAGCAGGGCCCAGCCGAGGGTGCGCTCCAGCCCGAAGCGCTCGGCCAGCCGCGGGGCGAACGGGGAGACCACGGCGAACGCGAGCAGGGGAAGGCACACCAGCAGCGACGCCTCGGCGCCGGACAGGCCGGCCTCCGCCTGGATCCGGCCCAGCACGGGGCCCACGGCGGTGATCGCGGAGCGGAGGTTCGCGCCCAGCAGCAGGACGCCGACGAGCAGCAGGCTCCACCGGTTGCGGCGGCGGGCGCTCTCGGCAGCGGTGCCGGCCGGGGCCGCGGTCGGTTCGTCTCGTCGGTGCACCCGTCCACCATAGGGCGCGGCCATAATGGGAGCCATGGATTCCCTCGGCACCTGGCCCCGGCCCCTCCCCTCGGACGACCGCGGCTTCGACGTCCAGGTCATGAAGCGGCTGCGCACGGGCGGCGACCCGGCCGACCGCCCCTCCCGGGGCGAGCGGCTCGGCACCTCGCTGCTCGTCGTGGTCCCCCTCGTCTCGGCGCTCGCCGTGGTGCTCCTGTGGCAGCAGTGGGCGGGCTCCGGCTCGGCGCTGTTCCTGGTCCTGATCGTCGTGGTGCTCGTGGTCGCCGCCCTGTGGTGGGTCCGCCGGCTCCGGCGCGCGTTCGCGGGCGCCCAGGGACGGCTGGGCGCCCGGCTGGCGAACGTGGTGGACCACGGGGTCGGCGTGGTCAAGGACGTCGCCCTGGAGCCCCTCTCGGGGGACGCCTCCGGGGAGGGCGAGGACGACCGCGTGCGCGCCCGGCTGGAGCTGTCCGTGAACCCGGTCCGCGGCACCCGCTTCGGCGCCGTCGTGGAGGCCGTGTACGCCGCCGGCGACGCCGCGCGGCTCGAGGTCGGCTCGCACGGGCCGGTCCGCTTCCTGCGCGACGACCCGGCGGGCACCACCGTGATCGACACGCGGCTGTCCGAGACGGAGGTCCAGCAGGTCTACCGGGCGGTCGCCCTGAACTGAGCCGCGCCGGCCGGGCTCAGCGGCCGGCGGAGCGCGCCAGCTCCTTCTCGGCCAGCTGCCGCAGCTGGTCCCGCAGGTCCTCGCCCGCGGCGAGCAGCTCGGGCAGGCGCTCCCGCTCGGTGGTCTGCGCGCGGAAGGCGTCGACCACCCGCACTCCGTGCGGGGCCCGGTGCACCAGTTCGACAGGGTCCCCGGCCCGTACGGTGCCCGGCTCCAGGACCTTGAGGTAGGCGCCGGTCCGGCCGCGCTCGGTGAACCGGCGCAACCACCCGCGCACCTCCATGGCCGCTCGGAACGTGCCGCAGGGGATGCGCGCGTCCGTCACCTGCAGCAGCACGTCGCCGACCCGCCAGCGGTCGCCGAGCCGGGCGTCGTCGACCTCGAAGCCCGAGAGGGTGAGATTCTCCCCGAAGGCCCCGTCCGGGATCTCCCGGCCGATCTCCCGCTCCCAGAAGTCGAGCTCCTCACGCGCGAAGGCGTAGACCGCCTGGTCGGTGCCCCCGTGGTACTTGCTGTTGCCGATGAAGTCGCCGGCCACCCCCGACCCCAGGCCGCCGCGGCGCGGCCCCGGGTCGCGCAGCTCCACGGGTCCCTCCACGGGCTGCTTCCGGATGCCCGTGGGCAGGGCGGGCCTGGCCGGGTTCGGCTCGGCGCGGCCGGTGTTGACGCTCTCCACGCGGGCGGTCATGGTGCGGTGTCCCCCTCGGGGTCGGGAACCCGCTCGACGGGGTCCTCCAGCTCGTTGTGGTGCGTCGGAGAATACACGGCCGAGCCGATGGGGCAGCCGGACCGGGCGGTCGCCGCGGTGCCCACGGCGGACGTCACGAGCTGGAGCGCCACCGCCGCCGCAGGGCCCGAGGACGTCCCCGGGGGCGGATCAGCGCCGGGCGCCCAGGGCGCTCGAGCCGGCGGCGGGCACGACCGAGGTGGCGGCCGTCTCGGCCTCCGGCTCGACGGCCCGGGACCGGGCCGGACGCCCGCCCGCGGCCGGCTGCGCGGGACGCTCCTCGTCGAGGTCCTGGCCGGCCTCCTCGGGTCCGTCCTCATGGCCGTCCTCGGCGGACTGCCCCGCACGCGGCCGGCGCACGGGAAGGGACGGGCGGCGGCGCGCGGTCGTCCGGGGCGCGCGCGGGGAGTCGTGGATCTCGGTCACGGAGACGGCCGTCGCGTTGAGGCCCAGGCCCAGGAGGACGAACAGCCACGCCGCGACGGGGTACCACGCCAGGGCGAAGACCACTCCGAGCACGACGAGGGCGACGGAGGTCAGGTAGGCGGGCGTCAGGACGCGCTGGACGTTGAACTTCATGATCTCTATTTGACCACGCGGGCGCGCCGATCGACCAACGCGCTCCGGGCCTTCCCGGCGGGTTCCCAGGGGACTCCGTGCCCTCCCGTGCCGGGGCCGAGGGACGTTCCGGCGGCGGACCGTCACGTATACCGTGAACGGCATGGAAGACCTGCCTCGCGACCTGCTCGAGCTGGCCCGGACCGCCCGCACGGTGACTGTGCTCTCCGGCGCGGGGATCTCCGCGGAGAGCGGCGTGCCCACCTTCCGGGACGCCGGCACCGGGCGCTGGCGCGGTGGTCCGGCTCCGCCCGGGTGCACGTGGTGACCCAGAACGTGGACGACCTGCACGAGCGGGCCGGCTCCGAGGTCCTCGCCCACCTGCACGGGAGCCTCTTCGCGTTCCGCTGCTCGGCGTGCGGGACGCCCTGCCCGGAGCAGCTGGTGGCCGGGCTCCACCTGGACCGGCCCGTCTCCCTCGACGACGAGCCCGCGCCGGAGCCGCCGCCCGCCTGTCCGGCCTGCGGCGGTCCCGTGCGCCCGGGCGTCGTCCGGTTCGGGGAGGAGCTGCCGGCGGGAGCCCTCGACCGGGCCGCGGACGCCGTGGCGGCGGCCGACCTCGTGCTCGTGGTGGGCACCTCCGGCCTCGTCCAGCCGGCGGCGTCCCTGCCGCTGCTCGCCGCCGGCCGCGGCGTCCCCGTCGTCGAGGTCAATCCCGAGGACACCGCGCTCACCCCGCACGCCACCTGGGCCGTGCGCGCGACCTCGGCGCAGGCGCTGCCCCGTATCGTGCCGGACGGGCGCGGGACCCCGTCCCGCTGAGAGCGGAATGCGCGGGATCCTCCTTGTCCCGCTCCGGCCGCAGACCCAGACTGGGCGACGGACTCCGGCCCCGGGACGATGCCCAGGGCCCCGTTGACACCTCACGAAAGGCACGGTCCATGACGCAGTCCCCCACCCTCACCCTCCACGACGGCAGCACCATCCCCCAGCTCGGCTACGGGGTGTGGCAGGTCGACTCCGACATCGCCGAGGACCTCGTGGGCAGGGCACTCCAGGTCGGCTACCGCCACATCGACACCGCCAGGATCTACGGCAACGAGGAGGGCGTGGGCCGCGCGATCGCGAACAGCGGCCTCGCCCGTGAGGACGTCTTCGTCACCACCAAGCTGTGGAACGACGACCACGGCCACGACTCCGCGCTGAAGGCCGTCGACGCGTCCCTCCAGCGGCTGGGCCTCGACCACGTGGACCTCTACCTCATCCACTGGCCCACGCCGCGGCGCGGCAAGTACCTGGAGACCTGGAAGGCCTTCCAGGAGATCCGCGACAGCGGCAGGGCCCGCTCGATCGGCGTCTCCAACTTCCCGCAGGAGCACCTGCAGGAGATCATCGACGCGACCGGTGTGGTCCCCGTGGTGAACCAGGTGGAGCTGCACCCCTACTTCAACCAGTCGGCGCTGCGGGAGTTCAACGCCTCCCACGGCATCCTCACGGAGGCGTGGTCCCCGCTGGGCCAGGGCGGGGAGCTGCTGCAGGACCCCACGATCTGCGAGATCGCGGCCAAGCACGGCGCCACCCCGGGGCAGGTCGTCATCGCCTGGCACCTGGCGCTGGGCAACGTGGTCTTCCCGAAGACCGTCACGCCCGAGCGGATCCAGGAGAACTGGGACGCCCTGGACGTGCGGCTGGACGCCGAGGACGTCGAGGCGATCAGCGGCCTCGACAAGGGCGGGCGGATCGGCCCGGACCCGGTCGACTTCAACTGAGCCGGGGAGCCACCTCCTGGAACCCGTGCGGCCACGGCGGGATCCCGCCGTGGCCGCACGGATCCTCCACGGGCGCCGATTGGTGCGATACCGGCCGGTAGGTGAACCATGGAGGCCATGACCTCCGACAGCACCCGCGCGCCGGGCGGCGCCACCAGCGCCCTCGATCCGCGCGACCCCTCCGACAGCACCGCCGGGACGGACCCGCGCAACCCCTCCGGCAGGACCTTCCTCGGCCAGCCCCGCATGCTGGCGAACCTGTTCAGCGTGGAGACGTGGGAGCGCTTCTCCTTCTACGGCATGCAGGGCATCGTCCTGCTCTACATGTACTTCGCCACGACCGACGGCGGGCTGGGGATCGACCGGTCCACCGCCGCCGGCATCGTGGGCGCCTACGGCGGCGCCGTCTACCTCTTCGCCATCGTGGGCGGCTGGGTGGCCGACCGCCTCCTGGGCTCCGAGCGCACGATGTTCCTCAGCGGCGTGCTCATCATGGTCGGCCACGTCTGCCTGGCCCTCCTGCCGGGCGTCGCCGGCCTGGCCGCGGGCCTCGTGCTCATCGCGATCGGCTCCGGCGGGCTCAAGGCCACGATCACCAACCTGGTGGGCTCCCTCTACGAGCGCCGGGACCCCCGCCGGGACGCCGGCTTCTCGATCTTCTACATGGGCGTCAACATCGGCGGGCTCCTCGGCCCGCTGCTCACCGGCTGGGCCCAGCAGGCGTGGGGCTTCCACCTCGGCTTCGGGCTCGCCGCGATCGGCATGGCCCTCGGCCTGGCCCAGTACGCGCTCAGCCGCAGGAACCTCCCGGCCGAGGTCCACCACGTGCCCGATCCCCTGCCGCGCGAGCAGTACGGCCGGTGGATCGGCGTCGCCGTGGCGGCAGTGGCCGTCGTCTTCGTGGCCGTCCTCACCGGCCTGCTGACCGCGGGCAACCTCGCGAACGTCATCGTCGTCGTCACCGTGGTGGCCGCCGTGGCCCTGTTCGCGGTCCTGCTCACCAGCCGGAAGGTCGACGACGACGAGCGCTCCCGCGTGCGGTCGTTCATCCCGATGTTCATCGGCTCGGCGGCGTTCTTCGCGCTGTTCCAGCAGCAGTTCACCGTGGTCACCATCTACTCGGACACCCGGCTGGACCGCGCCCTCGGCGGCTGGACGATGCCGATCTCGTGGGTGCAGTCCTTCAACCCGCTCTTCATCATCCTGCTGGCCCCCGTGTTCGCCGCCCTGTGGACCCGCCTGGGCGCCCGGCAGCCGGCGACCCCCGTGAAGTTCGGCCTCGGCATCATGCTCATGGGCTCGGCGTTCCTGGTCTTCCTGCCCATGGTCGGCGTGGCCTCCGTGCCCGTCCTGTGGATCGCCACGATCCTGCTGGTGGCCACCCTCGGCGAGCTGATGGTCTCCCCGGTCGGCCTCTCCCTCTCGACCAAGCTCGCCCCGCGGGCCTACCCGGTGCTGATGGTCGCGCTCAACTACCTCTCGGTGGCGCTCGGCACGGCCCTGTCCGGCTCGCTCGCGGTGTTCTACACCGAGCAGGACGAGGGCTCCTACTTCGGCGTGCTCGGCGCGGTGACCATCGCCGTCGGCGTGGTCCTCCTGCTGCTCTCGCGGCCGATCACCAGGCTGATGCGCGGCATCCGCTGACACCCCGCCCGGTCCCCCTCCCCGGAGGGGGGCCGCGTCAGTTCAGGACGATCCGCCGCACGACCTCGGCCGCCGGCACCGCCGGCGCCGCAGCGAAGGAGGGGCTCGCCCACAGGGCCAGCCCCTCCGCGTCCCCGGCCCGCGCGGCAGCGGCACGGATCGGCCGCGTCAGCTGGTTGACCTGCGGATATGCCGCAGGAGCCAGATTCGTGTAGCGGTCGATGAAACCGTTGCGCACGCCCCGGGCGAGCCGCCCGGAGAAGGCCCGCGTCACCGCCGTCCCGGTGTAGCGCCCCGAGACGAGCGCCTCGCGGTACGCCTCCGGGGTCCCGGCCTCGGGGGTGCGCAGCAGCAGGGTGCCGACCTGGACGGCGTCGGCGCCCGCGGCCCGGACTGCGGCAGCGTCGGCGGCGGAGGCGATCCCGCCGGCGGCCACGAGGGGAACGCCCACGGCGGCCCGGACGGCGCCGACCAGCTCGGCCAGGGGCTCCTCCCCCGGCACTCCCTCGGTCCGATGCGTCCCCCGGTGCCCGCCCGCGGCCGGTCCCTGGACCGTCAGCAGGTCCGCGCCGGCCTGCACGGACGCCTCCGCCTCCGCGACCGACGTCACGGTGACGCAGGTCGTGATGCCGGCCTCCGCGAGCCGGCGGAACGTCGTGGTCGCCGGCAGCCCGAATGTGAAGGACACCACCGGCACCCGCAGCTCCTCGACGGCGTCGAGCTTGGCCGCCCAGCCGTCGTCGTCGGCCGGGTCCGTGGCCGGCAGCTCCACGCCGTAGCGGCGCGCCGTCTCCTGCAGGGCGTCCCGGTACGCGGCCACGGACAGGTGCACGGCCGGGTCCGGAGCGGTCGCAGGGGCGGCGGTGTTCGCGGCCTGCGGCACGAAGAGGTTCACCCCGAACGGGCCGCCGGTCAACGCCCGGACCGCTGCGACATCCTCCCGGAGCCCGTCCACGGGGCGGTAGCCGGCGGCCAGGAAGCCGAGACCGCCCGCCCCGGTCACTGCCGCGGCCAGCGCGGGCGAGGACGGTCCCCCGGCCATCGGGGCGCCCACGAAGGGCACGGCCAGATCGGTCAGGTCGAAGCGGGGCGGCGGAGTCGTCATGCGCCCCACAGTAGGGGAGGCGCGTCCGCCCGTCGCCCTGCGCGGCGCCGGAACCTTGGCATAGGCTGGGAGCCACGTCACCGTCCACCCGCGGCGGGTCCGCCCGACATGACCGATGCGAGGTTTTCCATGGCCCAGTCTGCCGACCCCACGACGAAGTCCCGGAAGCAGCCCGAGCTCAAGCGGGTCATGGGCCCCGGCCTGCTGCTGCTGTTCATCGTCGGCGACATCCTGGGCACCGGGGTGTACGCCCTCACCGGCAACATCGCGGGGGAGATCGGCGGCGCCGCGTGGGCGCCGATCCTCGTGGCCTTCGTCGTCGCGACCATCACCGCGTTCTCCTACCTGGAGCTGGTGACCAAGTACCCCGGCGCCTCGGGCGCCGCGCTGTACACGCACAAGGCCTTCGGCATCCACTTCATCACGTTCCTGGTCACGTTCGCGGTGCTCAGCTCGGGCTTGACCTCGGCCTCGACGGCCGCCTCGGCCGTGGCGGCCAACTTCGCCCGCGGCTTCGGCCTGGAGGTCGGCACCACCGGGATCACGGTCATCGCCGTGTCCTTCATCGCCGTGCTGGCCGCGATCAACGTGCGGGGCGTGACCGAGGGCCTCGTGTTCAACGTGATCCTCACCTGCATCGAGCTGACCGGCCTGCTCATCGTGATCCTCGTGGGCTTCTGGGCGGCCTTCCAGGGCCAGGCGGACTTCAGCCGGACGATGATCTTCGAGACCTCCGAGGACAAGGGCCTGTTCCTGGCGCTGACGGCGGTCACCTCGCTGGCCTTCTTCTCCTTCGTGGGCTTCGAGGACTCGGTCAACATGGTCGAGGAGACCAAGGACCCGAGCCGGGACTTCCCGCGCGTGATGCTCTTCGGCCTCGGCGTCACGGGCGTCGTCTACATCCTGGTGTCGATCTTCACCGTGGCGGTCGTGCCCATCGGCGTGCTCGGGGAGTCGACGACGCCGCTGCTGGACATGGTCAAGACGGGCGCCCCGAACATCCCGATCGACACGATCTACCCCTTCCTGACGATCTTCGCGGTGGCCAACACGGCCCTGATCAACATGCTCATGTCCTCCCGCCTGCTCTACGGCATGGCCCGGCAGGGCGTGCTGCCCGACTTCCTGGGCCACGTGCTGCACAGCCGCCGCACCCCGTGGACCGCCATCCTCTTCAGCACGGTCCTGGCCATGGGCCTCATCATCGTGATCAACAACATGCTCGGCAGCGGCACCGCCAGCGCCCTCGGCGGCACCACCGCCCTCCTGCTCCTGGGCGTGTTCACCATCGTCAACATCGCGGCGATCATCCTGCGCCGCGACCACGGCCCCACCCACGACTACTTCCACGCACCCCGCTTCCTGCCCTACCTGGGCGCGCTCACCTGCGCCTACCTCGTGGGACCGTGGGCCCAGGACCCCATCGAGTACCAGATCGCGGTGGTCCTGCTGGGCATCGGGGTGGGCCTGTGGATCCTCAACTTCCTCTACGACCGCCTGTTCCTGGGCCGCAAGGTGCGCTTCGAGCACCCCGAGGACCTCGCCCGGCTGGAGGACGAGCCCGACGGGCACGACCCGCACCTGGGCTCCCCCCGCTGACCCGCCCGCCACCGCCGCACCCGAGGAGATCCAGTGACCGTCGTCGTCGGATACATGCCCACCGCCCCCGGACACGCGGCGCTGGACGCCGCGATCCTGGAGGCCGAGCGGCGGGGGACGGACCTCGTCGTGGTCCAGCCCCGGCCGAAGCGCCGCCAGCCGCCCGAGGTCGCCGAGGACATCGACGTGGAGCGCGACAAGCTGGCGCGCTCGGGCGTCCCCTACGAGCTGCGCGAGCCCGACCACGACAGCGACCCGGCGGACGTCATCCTCGACACGGCGCGGGAGCGCCGCGCGGAGCTCATCGTCCTCGGCATCCGGCGCCGCTCCCCCGTGGGGAAGATCATCATGGCGAGCACGGCCCAGCGGGTGCTGCTCGAGAGCCCCTGCCCGGTGCTGAGCGTCAAGGCCGTCTACGACTGAGCCACCGCATTTTATTTCTGTTTTCGAAATATTAGGATCGGGACCAGGTCCCCCTCCGGGGTCCGCCGGCCGTTGCGGCTCCGCGCCGCACCACCGCCCCGAAAGGCCCCGCCATGCCCTCCTCAGCCCCCGCCGGCACCCGCCCGGCTCCCTGGTCTGACGCACCCGCCCCGTCACCCCGCCCGAGGCGCCGCCGCTGGTTGCGCGCGCTGCTCCCGGCGCTGATGATCGTGGCCTGGCTGGCGGTCGCCGGCGTCGGCGGGCCGTACTTCGGGAAGATCTCGGAGGTCTCCAGCAACGACCAGTCCAGCTTCCTGCCGGAGTCCACCGAGTCCACGCGGGTGACGAACCTGCAGGGCGAGTTCCGGGACTCCGACGCGATCCCGGCGATCGTGCTCCTGGTGCGCGACGGCGGGCTGGAGGCCGGGGACCGCGCCTGGGCCGAGGAGCTCACGGCCTCCGTCCAGGACGCGGGCCTGAGCGAGGGCGAGACGTCCCCGCCCATCCCCTCCGAGGACGGCCAGGCGATCGAGATCGTCGTGCCACTCGGGGACGGCGAGGTCGTCGACGACGTCGAGGCCCTCACCGCCCTGCTCGAGGAGGGCGCGCCCGACGGCCTGCAGAGCTACGTCACCGGTCCCGCGGGGTTCACGGCCGATCTCGTGGCGGGCTTCGCCGGGATCGACGGCCTCCTGCTGGGCGTGGCCCTCGCCGTCGTCTTCGTGATCCTCCTGGTCGTCTACCGCTCCCCCGTCCTGCCCGTCCTGGTGCTGCTCACCTCCGTCTTCGCACTGAGCGCCGCGATCCTGCTCGTGTACTGGCTGGCGGCCAACGACGTGGTGCGGATCAGCGGCCAGGTCCAGGGCATCCTGTTCATCCTGGTGGTCGGCGCGGCCACGGACTACTCGCTGCTCTACACCGCGCGCTACCGCGACGCCCTGCTGCACCACCGGCGCCGCGGCGACGCCACCCGCGCGGCGCTCAAGGGGTCCGCGGAGCCCATCATCGCCTCGGGCGCCACGGTGATCGCCGGGCTGCTGTGCCTGCTGCTCTCGGACCTGGCCTCCAACAAGGCGCTCGGCCCGGTGGCCTCCGTGGGCATCGTCATGTCGATCCTGGCGGCCCTCACGTTCCTCCCTGCGGTGCTCTGGGCGACCGGGCGCGGCGCCTTCTGGCCGTTCCGGCCCCGCTACGACCCGGCGGGGGCCGACCGCGTGCGGGTCGTCGACCACGGGGCCGACGGGCGGCCCTCGGTCGAGGGCCGGGGCGTGTGGGCCTCCGTGGCCCGCTTCGTGGCCCGCGCCCCCCGTGCCATCTGGATCGTCACCACCGTGGTGCTGCTGGCCCTGGCCGGCTTCAGCACCCAGTTCCAGGCCTCGGGCGTGGAGCAGAGCGAGCTGGTCCTCGGCGAGTCCCAGGCCCGGGACGGCCAGGACGCCCTGGCCGAGCACTTCCCCGGCGGCTCGGGCAGCCCCGCGATCGTGATGGTCCCCGCCGGGCAGGTCGGCCCCGCCGTCGACGCCGTCGAGGCGACCGGCGGCGTGGCGGGCGTCGCCGCCGTGGCCCTCGACTCCCCCTCCGGCACGCTGCCGCTGGGCGAGAACGCCGTCCCGCCGGTGGGCCCCTTCGCCGGCGTCGAGCCGACCGAGGCCCAGGGCCTCGTGCAGCTGCAGGTCACCCTCGACGACGCCGCGGACTCCCCCGCGGCGGAGCAGACCGTGCGCGAGCTGCGCGGGAGCCTGTCCGCCGTGGACCAGGGGATCCTCGTCGGCGGCGCGACCGCCACGACCCTGGACACCAACGAGACCTCGATCGCGGACCGCACGCTGATCATCCCCGTGATCCTCGCGGTCATCACGCTGATCCTCATGCTGCTGCTGCGCTCCGTGCTGGCCCCGGTGCTGCTCGTCCTCACCACGGTCATCTCGTTCTTCACGGCCCTCGGCGTCTCGGCGCTGGTGTTCGAGCACGTGCTGGACCTGCCGGGCGCCGACCCCTCGGTGCCGCTGTTCGGCTTCGTGTTCCTCGTGGCGCTGGGGATCGACTACAACATCTTCCTGATGTCCCGGGTGCGCGAGGAGTCCCTGGTGCACGGCACCCGCGCCGGCATCCTGCGGGGCCTCACGCTCACCGGCGGGGTCATCACGTCGGCGGGGATCGTGCTCGCGGCGACGTTCGCGGCGCTGGCCGTCATCCCGATCATGTTCCTCGTGCAGCTGGCGTTCATCGTGGCCTTCGGCGTGCTGCTCGACGCCCTGATCGTGCGCTCGCTGCTCGTGCCCGCCCTCACCTACGACGTGGGGCGCGCCATCTGGTGGCCGTTCCACCGCCGCATCGAGCCGTAGCCCGCGGCCGCGGGGCGGCCCACGGAACGGATCCACGGGACGACGACGGAGCGCCCGGACCAGCTGGTCCGGGCGCTCCGTCGTCGGGCGGGGTCAGGGGGCGCGGTCAGGCGGCGCGGTGGTCCACCTGGCGCGCGACGACCGGGACGCGGGCCGTGACGGGGTGCGGCTCCTCGGCCGGCGCGGCCGGGACGTCGGCCAGGGGCTCCTCCGCCTCGGACCACGCGACGTCCTCCTGCTCCCAGCCGAAGCCGTACGCGAAGGCGGGCACCAGGATGTTGGCGAGCCCGCAGCCGACCGCCAGGCCGGCCCAGGCCGCGGGGAAGGAGGCGAGGACGTCGACGGGGTAGTGCACGCCGAGGTAGAGCCGGGAGAGCCCCACCAGCACCGCGACCCCGGCACCCAGCGCCAGCACGAGCGGCGCGCGGCGGCTCCGGCGGTGGACCAGGAAGAGGGCCGCGGCGATGGCGACGGCTGCTCCGGTGTGGCCGGAGGGGAAGGACGTGATCCCGTCCACGTGGACGAGGGGCTCGGCCGCCGTCGCGGGGGCCCCCGGGCGCGGGCGTCCTACGGCGACCTTGAGCAGGGCCACCGCGGCCCATCCGCTCAGGGCGGTGACGGCGAACCCGGCGGCGTCCCAGGACCGGTGGCGCACGAGGGCCAGCCACGCGGTGAGGGCCGCGATGAGGACGAGGGCCCCGGGCGTGGAGAGGGCATGGTGAAGCACGAGCGAGAGGACGTCCAGGACGCCGGTCCGTGTGCCGTCGAGCCACCGCAGGACCTCGCTCTCCCTGGCCCCGAACCCCGGCGAGTACACCAGCAGCCGTCCCACGGTCGCCGTCACGAGCGCGACGATGAAGGGGACGACCAGCCACTGGTGCAACTGGGGGAGGAACCAGGTGGAACGGGCCGGCCGGGGGGAAGTGTGCTGCGCCGGTAGTGCCATGTGCTCCACCATGACACACGCCACGTTTGCCACCCTGCCGAAAGGCCCCTTGGCAAGGAGCTCGGGCAAGAATTCCCCGAATCGATACAGAGAATGACAAATCATGAAGCAAATGTGGGTCCCCTGGGGGACAGTCGAGTCGGGAATGACGATGTGTTGCGGAGACATCCCTCGTGTCCTCGCGTAGGATTTCATCACCCTTCGTGGATTGATTCAGCAACGATAACCGGTGTTCCACGTGAAACCGCATCCCCTACGACAATGGATCAACCTTTTGGGAGCGATATCTCACCTTCGGAGGACGCCGCACCGGACCCTGTTCTCCCGGACAGGTTTCCGCTCCCTGTCCCCTGACCAGGGGACATCGCCCGCTCCGCGTCCCAGCGGTAGACTCTGCGCCCAGGAGTCCGCCGTCCCACCGCCGTCCCGCCACCGCCCGCCGAGGAGCCCCCGTGTTCAAGAAGGACCCGCCCCGCCGGCCCCGCCCGGCCACTCCCCACGCGGAGGCGGTGGAGCACGTCGAGCAGGGCGGCGTGGCGATCTACTGGCGCCCCGGCTGCCCCTTCTGCTCGATGCTGGACCGGGGCCTGGGTCCGGACGCCGAGAAGGCGACGTGGACCAACATCTGGGAGGACCGCGAGGCGATGGCGTTCGTCGAGTCCCTCAACGACGGCAACGCCACCGTGCCGACGGTGGTCACCCGCACCGAGCACTTCGTGGCCGCCTCCCCGCAGGAGATCGCCACCACGAAGGGGCTCATCGCGGACGCCGGCAAGGTGCTCTGACCCCTCCCGCCCCCCTTCCTCCTCCTGTTCCGGGGAGCGGATCCGCCGGCCCTCCGTGAGAACCGTCACAGCGGGAAGCGATCACCTGCGGACTTGGTTATTGAGACGTCAACCTTTTCCGACCGGAGGGAATCCCACCGTGACCACCGTTCTCGCGTTCCTCGGCTCGCCCCGCCGTGACTCCACCAACAAGATGCTCCTCGAAGCGGTGCAGGCCGTCGCCCCGGAGGGGATCGACGTCGTCGCCTACGACGGCCTCGACAAGCTGCCCTTCTACAACGAGGACGTCGACGTCGACGGCCACCGTCCCGCCGGGTTCGACGCCCTGCGCAGCGCCGCCGCCGCGGCGGACGCCGTCCTGGTCGTGACCCCCGAGTACAACGGCACCATGCCGGCCACGATCAAGAACATGATCGACATCCTCTCGCGCCCGTTCGGCGACAGCGCCGTCAAGGGAAAGCCCGCAGCCGTGATCGGCAGCGCCTTCGGCCAGTACGGCGGCGTCTGGGCGCAGGAGGAGGCCCGGAAGGCTCTCGGGATCGCCGGGGCGCAGGTGCTCGAGGAGCCGCAGCTGGCCGTGGCCGGCGCCGCCCCCCGCTTCGAGGCGACCCCGCCCGCCGAGGACCCGGAGATCGTCGCCGGCATCCACGCCGTGCTCGACGCCCTGGTCGCCGCCGCGCAGGAGCTCGAGCCCGCCGCCTCCTGATCCCTCGGGCCCTGCCGCGGCCCGGCCCTCCGGCGCCCCCGTCGCTCGTGCAACGACGGGGGCGTCCCCGTCTCCGGGCGGCTCCTCGGGGCGGCTTTTCCTCGGTCCTGCACCCCCCTCTTGTCTTCGACCTCTGAACGAGGTCTAGAATCAAGCCCTCGACCATGTTCACCGGGGAAAGGGGACGACGATGTCCGTGTTCTCCGGGGAGCCGCTCAAGCCCGGCTCCCAGGCCTCCCTGCGCAACGCCAACCAGCGCCGCGTGCTCGACACCGTGCGCCGCCACGGGCGGCTCACCCAGGCCCAGATCTCCCGGCGCACCGCCCTGGCCCCCTCCACGGTCTCCAACATCGTGCACGAGCTGATCGGCGCGGGGCTGCTCGTCATGGAGTCGGACCACGCCGGGCGCCGCGGCCAGCTCATCAGCTTCAACGGCTCCGCGGGCCACGTGGTGGGGATCGACGTGGGCCACCGCCACGTCACGGTCGCCGTGGCGGACCTCAACCAGCGGATCCTCGCCCAGCGGCGCCACGACCTCCCCGCCGGGCACCGGTTTCCCGAGGACCTCGCCCTCGTGGACCACGCCCTGGACGGGCTGCTGGGACAGATCGGCACCGCACGCTCCGGCCTGCTCGCCGCCGGGCTGACCCTGCCCGCCCCCGTGGACCTCGAGGGCCGGGTGATCAGCGCGAGCGCGATCCTGCCCGGCTGGGGCGGGATCGACGTGCGCGAGGAGGCCGGCCGGCGGCTCGAGCTGCCCGTCGTCGTGGAGAACGACGCCAACGCGGGCGCCCTCGGCGAGCTCACGTGGGGCGCCGGCCGCGGCGTGCGGAACCTGGCCTACATCAAGGTCGGCCACGGCGTGGGCTCGGGGCTGATCCTCAACGGCGCGCTCTTCCGCGGCGCCACGGGATCCGCCGGGGAGATCGGGCACTCCACCGTGGACGAGCGCGGCAAGCTCTGCCGCTGCGGCAACCGCGGCTGCCTCGAGACCTTCGTGTCCTCGGGGGAGGTCTCCCGTCTGCTGGCCGACACCCACGGCCCGGACCTCACCATCCCCGACCTCGTGGACGCCGCCGCGGCGGGGGACGTGGGCTGCGCCCGGATCATCGGCGACACCGGCCGCACGCTGGGGATCACCGTGGCCAACCTCTGCAACATCATCAACCCGGAGCTCGTGGTGATCGGCGGGGAGATCGCCCGCGCGGGGGACCTCCTGCTGGACCCGGTGCGGGAGATCGTCTCCCGTTACGGCGTGCGGGGCAGCGTCCGGGACCTGCGGATCGAGGCCGCGCAGCTCGGCATCCAGGCGCACGTGGCGGGAGCGGTCATCGTGGCCCTCCAGCACGCGGAGCTCCCGGTCTGAGCTGACGGGCCTTTTACGGCTGGAAAAGTAGCAGTGTTCGACTAATGGACATATCGCGACGCGAGTTCTACTGTTGGGCGCATCACAAGAAGCCCTCGGCGCCGACCGGCCGGCCGGCCCGCGGAACCCGACCTCGCGCGGCAGTCCTCGCTCCGCGCCCACCCTCTCCACCAGCAAGGGAGCTGTGCGATGAGCCACGAGACCTCCGGACCGCAGGTCGCGGAACATCCGAACACCTCAGCCGTCCTGAGGATCAGCATCGTCGCCGCCTTCGGCGGCTTCCTCTTCGGCTACGACTCCGCTGTGATCAACGGCGCGGTCTCCGCGATCCAGTCCGAGTTCGGCGTCAGCCCGGGCCCGCTGGGCTTCGCCGTCGCCTCGGCCCTGCTCGGCGCCGCCGCGGGCGCGTTCTTCGGCGGCCGGATCGCCGACCGCCTGGGCCGCGTGCCCGTCATGAAGATCGCGGCCGTCCTCTTCCTGGTGAGCGCCATCGGCTGTGGCGTCGTGGACAGCTTCGGCTGGCTGATCTTCTGGCGCGTCGTGGGCGGCGTCGGCGTCGGCGTGGCCTCCATCATCGCCCCTGCCTACATCGCGGAGATCGCACCGGCGGCGGTGCGCGGGCGCCTCGGCTCGCTCCAGCAGATGGGCATCGTGCTCGGCATCTTCATCTCCCTGGCCGTGGACGCCTGGCTGGCCGCCATGGCCGGCGGCTCCACCCAGGAGCTGTGGTGGGGCCTCGAGGCCTGGCGCTGGATGTTCATGGCCGAGGCCCTGCCGGCCCTCGCCTACCTGATCGGGGCCTTCACGATCCCGGAGTCCCCCCGCTACCTCGTGGCCTCGAACCGGTCCGACGACGCCGTGGCGGTGCTCGCGAACCTGCAGGGCGCCGAGTCTGCGCGTGAGCGCGTCGCGCTGATCCAGCAGACCCTCCACACCGAGCGCAAGCCGCGGATGTCCGACCTCAAGGGAAGGGCGGCGGGCCTGAAGCCCATCGTGTGGGTCGGCATCGGCCTGGCCGCGCTGCAGCAGTTCGTCGGCATCAACGTGATCTTCTACTACTCGAACGTGCTCTGGCAGTCCGTGGGCTTCACCGAGGCCGACTCCTTCATCATCACCGTGATCACGTCCATCACCAACGTCGCGGTCACCATCGTCGCGATCGCCCTGGTGGAGCGGGTCGGCCGCCGCCGGCTGCTGCTCATCGGCTCCGCCGGCATGACCCTGATGCTGGGCACCCTCGCCGTCCTGTTCGCGACCGCGGACGTCGTCGACGGGGCCCCCGCGCTGGGCCCGACCGCCGGGCCGATCGCCCTCGTGGCCGCCAACCTCTTCGTGGTCTTCTTCGGCGTCTCCTGGGGCCCCATGATGTGGGTCCTGCTGGGCGAGATGTTCCCGAACCAGATCCGCGGCGCCGCGCTGGCCGTGGCCGGTTTCGTCCAGTGGATCGCCAACTGGGTGGTCACCGTGACCTTCCCGGCCCTGGCCGCCTTCTCCCTGGGCCTCGCGTACGGGCTCTACGCGTTCTTCGCGCTCATCTCCCTGGTCTTCACCGTCAAGATGGTCCGCGAGACCACCGGCATCGAGCTCGAGGACATGCTGGACTGATCCGTCCCGCCCGGTTCCGCCGACGGCGGGTCCCCGTCCCTTCCGGTCCTTCCGGAGGACGGTGACCCGCCGTCGTCGTCGTGCACGTCGGTTTCCGTCGTTCCCGCGGCTGTGGTCTCACTGCGGGACGGGGTCGCGGTGAGACGATGATTACCCGTTCGTGACCCCCGAGACACAGAATGAGGGCTGCGTCGGGTAGTTTCGTGTGCACCGCGTGACAACCGGACCCACCTCCCGGCCCTGCGCGCCTCTCCTTCCCCTGCTCCATTTTCAACGGCGAAAAGGACTCACGTTGACCCAGACCACCGCGGTTCCCGCAACCCCCGCCCCAGCCGTCGACCGCAAGTCCGCGGGTCACGTCATCGTGGACACGCTCGTGGCCCACGGCGTGCAGCGCACCTACGTGGTGCCCGGCGAGAGCTACCTCGACGTCCTCGACGGGCTCCACAACTCCTCCATCGAGACGGTCGTGTGCCGCCACGAGGGCGGCGCCGCCTACATGGCCGAGGCCGACGGCAAGATGAGCCCCGTCCCCGGCGTGGCCATGGTCACCCGCGGCCCCGGCGCGGCGAACGCCCACGTGGGCCTGCACACCGCCTGGCAGGACTCCACCCCGATGGTGCTGTTCGTCGGCCTGATCCCCTTCGAGCACCGTGACCGCGAGGCGTTCCAGGAGTTCGACCCGCACGCGTGGTTCGACTCCGGCGCCAAGCGCGTGATGGTCCTGGACCACCCCGAGCGCGCCTCCGAGATCGTGGCCGAGGCCATGTTCGCCGCCAACTCCGGCCGTCCCGGCCCCGTGGTCGTCGGCCTGCCCGAGGACATCATCAAGGTCGAGATCGACGCGACCCTGCACCCGCCGATCCCCGTGGCCCACGGCGGGATGACGGTCAACGACTGGAAGGCCCTGCGCGAGGCCCTCTCGGCAGCCGACAAGCCGCTGTTCGTCACCGGCGGCAACGACTGGACCCACGAGGGCGCAGAGGGCCTGACCACGTGGCTGGAGGAGCACCACCTCCCGGCCGCGGCCGAGTGGCGCACCGAGGGCACCGTCCCGTTCGCCTCCCCCTCCTACGTGGGCCCGATCGGCTACGGCCGCCCCGCCCCGACCTTCGAGATGCTCGAGGAGACGGACCTGCTGGTCTTCGTGGGCACGGTCCCCGGGGACGTGATCACCAACGGGTTCCTGGTCCGCCAGGACTGGAAGAAGAAGAACTTCCTGGTCACCATCGACCCGTCCCTGCGCGGGCGCTCCGGGCCGGTGTCCTACCAGATCGTGGCCAAGCCGGACGTGTTCGTGCGCGACCTCGTGCGCATCGACCTCGCCGTCAAGGACGAGTGGAAGGAGTGGACGGCCCGGCTGCGGGCCAAGCAGGTCGAGTTCTCCACCCCCGTTGCCACCACCGCGGCCGAGGGGCCGGCGCGGATGGACACCATGATGGCCCACCTCGTGGCAGGCCTGCCCACCGACGCCATGGTGACCTTCGGCGCCGGGGAGCACACCAACTTCGCGCACCGGTACTTCCCCACCCAGGGCTACGCCTCGATGATCTCCGCCCGCAACGGCTCGATGGGCTACTCCATCCCCTCGGCCGTCGCCGCGTCGCTGCGCTACCCCGGCCGGCGCGTGGTGACCATCGCCGGTGACGGCGAGTTCCTCATGAACGGCCAGGAGCTGGCGACCGCCGCCCAGTACGGCGCGACCCCGCTGGTCATCGTGATGGACAACCAGGAGTACGGCACCATCCGCACCCACCAGGAGCGCGACTACCCGCACCGGATCTCCGGCACGCAGCTGGTCAACCCGGACTTCGCCCTCATGGCCCAGGCCTTCGGCGGGTACGGCGTGCGCGTGGAGAGCAACGACGAGATCCCCGCCGCGCTCGAGGCCGCCCTGAAGGCGATCGACGAGGAGGGCCGCTTCGCGCTGATCCACCTGATCGTGGAGCAGCGCGTCAAGGCCTACTGACGCGCAGCCCCGGGTCCCACGGGCCAGGGGTGCACCTCCGGACGCCGCCCCGTCGGGGGCGGCGTCCGGAGGTGCACCCCTGCGCGCCCTCAGCCGGACAGCGGGTGGGCCAGCTCGTCCTGGCGCATCCGCCCGACCAGCAGCGCCCCGAGGCCCAGCAGCGGGGTCAGCACCGCGACCGTCCAGAAGATCACCGGCAGCGGCACCACCTGCGCCACGGGACCGGCGAGCGCCATCGAGACCGGCATCAGCGCGATCGAGACGAACAGGTCGAGGCTGGAGACCCTGCCCAGCATGTGCCGCGGCACCCGGCGCTGCAGGAGCGTGCCCCACAGCACCATGCCGGCGCCGTCCCCGGCGCCCACGCAGGCGAGGCACGCCGCCATGACCCAGAACGAGTCGGTGGTGGCCACGACCCCGAAGGGCAGCGTCCCGACGCCCCACAGCCCGATCATCCAGCTGAGGTAGCGCCGCGGCATGGGCCTCGAGGCCGTCACCAGGGACGCGGCCGCCCCCGCGGCCCCGTAGACCGCCAGGAGGAAGCCGAAGGTCGAGGCGTCCCCGCCGAGCCGCTCCTGGACGATGAAGGGCACCAGCACCTCCAGCGGCCCCATGAGCAGGAACACGGCGAGCACCGCCCACAGCAGGGTCCACAGCAGCCACGGCGTGCCCACGGTGTAGCGGACGCCCTCCATGAGCTCGCGCCGCGCTGCCCCGAGTCCCCGCCCGCCGGCCCGCCGCGCGCCCGACGGCGCGGCGTCCCGGGGGCCCGCCCCGGTCTCCTCGTCCGCCGGCTCGCGGTCCTCCCCCGGCACGTGCAGCCGCAGCAGCACCACGAGCGCCGCCCCGTGGGACAGCGCGATGAGTGCCACCGCGCTGCCCGGCACGGTCAGGCCGATGAGCACACCCGCGACCGCCGGGCCCGCCGCCTGCTGCAGGAGCGGCCGGGCGGTCCCCTCCATCCCGTTGGCGGCCAGCAGCTGGTGGGCGGGCAGGATCCGCGGCAGGGTCGCGGAGTAGGCGGGGTAGAAGACGCCGTGGCCCGCCGCGAACACGAACGCGGCCGCCGCCAGGTGCCACATCCGCATCGTGCCGGTCAGGGACAGCACGGCGATGGTCCCGGCGGTGGCGGTGTTGGCGGCCTCGACGAGCCGCAGGAGGGACGCGAGCGGGTACCGGTCCGCGGCGACGCCCCCCAGCAGCACGAACAGGACCATGCCCAGGGCGCCCACGGCCGTCACGGCCGACAGGTCCACCGCGGTCCCGCCCAGCCGGATGACCTGCTGGACGAGGGCCACGGCCCACATGCCCGTGCCGAAGACGCTCACGAACATGGCGAACGCGAGCACGCGGTACCGGCCGAGCCGGAACGGTTCCAGCGCGCGGGGCAGGGACATGGGAGCCAGTGTACGGAGCGCCGCACCGCCCGGTCGGTGGTGGCCGCGGGCCGGTCCGTAGGACACTGGGGCGGTGCAGACCTTCCTCCCGTACCCTGACTTCGCCCGATCGGCGCGCGTCCTGGACCGCAAGCGGCTGGGCAAGCAGCGGGTGGAGACGCTGCAGGTGCTGCGCGCGGCGACCGTCCCGGGGTACGGATGGTGGCGCCACCCCGTCACGGCCATGTGGTCGGGGCACCTGCCCGCGCTCGTCGCCTATGGCCGGGCCGTGGTGGACGAGTGGACCGCCCGCGGCGGCGCGGACAGCACGGGGTGGCAGATCCGCGAGTTCGCCCCCGAGGCATGGGACCGCCGCGCCGACGACGACGTGGCCGAGCCGCCGCCGTGGCTGGGGGACGAGGCGTTCCACCGCTCCCACCGCTCCAACCTGCTGCGCAAGGACGAGGAGCACTACCGCGCGCTGTTCCCGGAGGACGCGGCCGGTCTCGACTACGTCTGGCCCCCGCCGGCGGAGGTGCGCACGCCCCCCGAGGAGCCGCCGCGCGGCGAACGCGCCTGGGTCCTGGCGCCGGGCGCCCACGCGGTGGCCGGCGGCGCCGTCGTCGTCCCCTTCGCCGTCCCCGGGGGGATCCGGGAGACCCACTGGGCGCAGGCCCTCGGGCGGATCGAGCACGAGCTGCAGGAGGGCGAGACCGTGCTCCTGCTGCACGGACCCCCCGGCGCCGAGCAGGTCGTGGAGCGGACCGTGCTGGCGGAGAGCGTCCACCACGCCGTGGCGGGGTTCTCCCTCGAGCTCGAGCGCGTCGACAGCGTGCCGCGCCGGGAGCTCGGCCTCCCCGCCCGGCTGCAGTCCCCCCGCCCCGTCTTCGCGGTGCCCACGGCCGCCGGGGACCCGCCAGGCAGCGACGGAACACGTTGTTACTGATCGGTTAATTGTCCGTCACGGGGGGTTCCGACCCCCTGCGAGTGGGTAGCATGTCGCCCACCGAGCGCGCCCGCGCCGGCCACGAGGAGGTGCGCATGCGAGGGTCCCACGTCCCCGCCACCGGGACCATCACGGTCGTCGACTGGCCCGACCCGGAGGCCCGCGAGCCGGGACAGCTGGTGGTGCGCATGCTCCACGCCTCCATCTGCGGCTCCGACCTGCACGCCGTCTTCCACGGCCTGCTCCACGCCGAGGGCCCCCAGCGCCCCGGCTACCCCGGCCACGAGGGCGTGGGCACGGTCGTGAGCTCCCGGTCGGAGCGCTTCCCCGTGGGGACGCTCGTGCTCACCGTCCCCAAGGGGGAGATGGGCGGCTGCTTCGCCGAGCTGCAGCTGCTCGACGAGCTGCACGTCGTCGAGCTGCCCGCCGGCACCGACCCCGCGGACTCCGTGCAGCTGCGCCGGCTGATGATGGCCCAGCAGTACGGCACCTGCCTCTACGCCATGCGCCAGTTCTGGCCGGTCGAGACGCCCGCCCGGCGCGCGAACACGTGCGCGATCATGGGCGCCGGCTCCGCCGGCCTGTTCTTCGTCCAGGAGGCCCGGCGGCTCGGCTTCCAGCACGTCGTCGTCTCCGACCTCGAGCCCCGCCGGCTCGACGTGGCGCGGGCCCTCGGCGCGGTGCCCGTCCGCGTCCCCGAGGCGGACCTCGCCGAGGTCGTGGCGCAGGTGAGCGGGGGCCGGGGCGCGGACCTCGTGATCGAGGCCGTGGGCCTCGACGTGCTCCGGGACCAGGCGGTCGACCTGGCCGCGGACCGCGGCATCGTCGGCTTCTTCGGCCTGCCCGAGCGCCACGGGCACACCGAGGTCCCGCTGTGGACGGCGTTCCGCAAGAACCTGCGTCTGCAGGCCTCCGTGGCCGCGCAGTCGGAACCGGGGCTCACGTCCTTCCGGGAGGCCCTGCGCCGGATCTCCGAGGGCGAGATCGACGTGGAGTACTGCCTCGGCCCCGAGTTCCCCCTCGAGCGGATCGCCGAGGCCATGCAGACGGCCGAGGAGCAGGGCCAGGGGCACGTCAAGCTGACCATCACCCCCTGACCGCCGCCCCCACCGGACCCAGTGCAGCAGGAGCCCCCGTGACCGCCGTCCCGCCCACCGCCGAACGCCCGGGCCCCTCCCCCGCCGGGCCGGCTGTGCCCCCGCTGCCCGCCGTGACCGCCTCGGCCGACAACTCGCTGGCCGTCCAGGTGATGGCGGCGGTGCGCCGGGCCGTCATGGCCGGCGAGATGGAGCCCGGCCGGCTCTACTCGGTGCAGCAGCTGGCCTCCGTCATGAACGTCTCCCGCAGCCCCGTCCGGGAGGGCCTGCTGCGGCTGGGCGAGGCCGGGCTGATCCGCTTCCACCGCAACCGCGGCTTCGAGATCGTCGAGGTGAGCCCCTCCGACGTCGCGGAGATCTTCGCGGTGCGCATCGCCCTGGAGGTCCCCGCCTGCCGGCGCACCGCCCGGCTGGCGTCCGAGGAGGAGCTCGGGCAGGTGCGCGCCCGGTGGGAGGAGCTCCACGCGGCCGCGGCCACGGGCGACCTCGCGGCGACCACCGAGGCCGACGAGGAGCTGCACCGGCTGCTGCTGCGCCTGGCGGGCAACGGCCAGTCCGTCCAGCTCGTGGAGCGGCTGCGGATCACCACCTCGTTCCTCAGCGTCGTGGCGGCCGCCGCCCTGCTCCCCGGGGCCGACACGGCCGCGGAGCACGACGTCCTGGTCCGTGCCGTCCTGGACCGCGACGAGGAGGGCGCCGGCGCCGCGATGCACGCGCACCTGGCCTGCACGGCGGAGCGGCTGATCGCCCAGGCCCTGCGCGCCCGCCGCACCCCGGAGGAGCAGGTGGGCCCGCTGACCGGGCAGGTCTGGGACGCCGCCGTCAGCGGCTACTGAGCCGGCTGCTGAGCCGGTCAGCCGGCCTCCCGGGACAGCGGCAGCCGCACCTCGAACCGGCAGCGGCCCCGCGGGTCCTCGGTCGCGACGATCGTGCCCCCGTGGGCGGCGACGATCTCCCGGCTGATCGCCAGCCCGAGCCCCGACCCGCCCGTGTCCCGGGTTCGCGAGTCGTCCAGCCGCACGAACCGCTCGAAGACGCGCTCCCGGTCCGCGGGGCGGATCGTGTCCCCGTCGTTGTCCACGGTGACCACGGCGCTGTCCCCCTCGGCGTGCAGGGAGACCGCGATCTCCGAGGCTGCGTGCCGGTCGGCGTTGGAGAGCAGGTTGCGCAGCACCTGCTGCAGGCGGCTGGCGTCCCCGCGGATCCGCACCGGTTCCACGTGCACGCGCAGCCGGTGCCGGGTGGCCGGGCCCATCCGCGCGATCTCCTCCGCGACGACCTCGTCCAGGTCCACGTCGGTGGTCCGCAGCGCCAGCCCCGCGTCGTCGACCTTCGCGAGCGTCAGCAGGTCCTCGACGAGCCGGCCCATCCGGCGGGACTGGGACCGGAGGACCGGGGCGACCTCGGGCCACATGCTCCCCGAGGCGTCCGCCGCGGCGACGTCGACGGTCGTGCTCAGGGTGGCCAGCGGGCTGCGCAGCTCGTGGGAGGCGTCCGCCACGAAGCGGCGCTGGGCGCGGTCGGAGGCCTGCAGCCGGTCCAGCATGCCGTTCATCGTGGCCGCGAGCGCGGCGATCTCATCGCGCGTGGGCGGGACCTCCACCCGTTCGCCGAGGTTGACGGTGCCGATGCCCCGGACCTGCTCCGTGATCCGCCGGACGGAGGCCAGGGAGCGGCCCACCAGGATCCACATCAGCGCCGCGCCGAGCAGCGCCAGGAGGGGCCCTCCCACGAGCAGGAACAGCCCCACCGCCCGCAGGGTGTCCTGCTGGAGCGCCATCGGCACGGCCACGGTGAGGGTGTAGTCCGCGTCGTTCAGATAGATTCCTCGGGCGACATATACGAAGTCGCCCGTTCCGACCAGGAGCGCCCGGACCTCGTCCGCCGAGTCGTAGGACTCCCCGGGCTCCAGCACCGGGACGTCGAGCTCGTACTCCGTCGCCGGGTGGGGGGCCGCCGCGATCACGTGGCCGTCAGGGTCCTGCAGCTGCACGATCACCCCCGGACGGCCCAGCCGGAACGTCAGCTCCTCGGGGTCCAGCCGCGTGTAGACGGCGGTCTCCCCCGTGTCCTGCTCGGCCTGGGCGGGGAGCTCCAGCTCCCGCAGGATCTCGCCCTGGCGCAGCATCGCCTGGTCGTGGGCGGCGGAGACCACCGCCCGTCCCAGGACCTCCAGCAGGACGACGCCGGCGACCGCCATCACGAGGAGGATGAGCAGGGCCGCGACGGCCGTGCTGCGCCGCCGGACGCCCCAGCGCTCGATGGGGCCCGGACGCCGCGCGGAGGGACCGCTCACGGCGCGGGCGCCGCGGGGTCGTCGGCGACCAGACGGTAGCCCATGCCGCGGACGGTCTGCAGCGTCGTCAGGCCGAAGGGCGCGTCGATCTTCCTGCGCAGGTAGCCCACGTAGACCTCCACGATGTTCTCGGAGCCCTCGAAGTTGGCGTCCCAGGCGTTGTCCATGATCTCCAGCTTGGACACGACCTTCTCCTTGTTCTGCATGAGGAACTGGAGGATCACGTACTCCTTGGCCGTGAGCTCGACCGCCCGGCCCCGCCGGGTCACCGTGCGCCGCACCGGGTCCAGCACCAGGGAGCCCACGGTCAGCACCACGGGACGCTCGGGGGCGCCCCGGCGGATGAGCGCCCGCAGCCGCGCCACGAGGACCAGGAAGCTGAAGGGCTTGGTGAGGTAGTCGTCGGCGCCGAGGTCGAACGCGTCGGTCTGGTCGTACTCCCCGTCCTTGGCCGTGAGCATGAGCACCGGCGTCCAGTTCTCGGCCGCCCGCATCTCCTCGAGGATGGCGTAGCCGTTCTTGCCGGGGAGCATGAGGTCCAGGACCACGACGTCGTAGGGGTTCTCCCGCGCCAGCCAGGCGCCGGTGATCCCGTCGTTCGCGACGTCCGCCACGAACCCCTCGTTGGTCAGCCCCCGGCGCAGCGACTCAGCCAGGTCCACCTCGTCCTCGACCAGCAGCACCCGCACGCGTCTCCTCCGTCCCGCCGGGTCCGGCCCCGGCCCGTTGCCCACAGTCGTCACCGTCGGCCGTCACGATCGGTCGCCGGCGTTCTCCCCGGCGTTCTCCCCGGCGCGCGGGACGCACCGGGCCCCTCCAGTCTCCCGCACGGCGCCTGAGGAAGTCTTGAGGACGCCCGGCCGGGAAAAGTTGTGATTACGGTCCCCACCCGGTGCATTAAGTTATCCACAGGTGTGGGAAACGGTGTGCACAACAGACGCTCCGACGGTTGTCAACAGCGTTGTTAACAGCTGTGGACCGCGCCAGCGCGCTTTCCACACCGCTGTTCACAGCTGTGGAAACACACCGGTGTAAGTTGTCGACACCTGGGGACAACCGCTGTGGACAACCGGTGGAACCACAAGATCTGCGGAGCCGGTCAGCGCCCCGGCCTGCGCCGGCTCCGCAGGAGGAGGGTGTAGACGAAGGCCGTCAGCGCCCCCGTCACGAGGCCGCCCAGGTGCGCCTCCCAGGCGATGCCCGGGAAGAGGAAGCCGAACACCAGGTTGATGCCGATCAGCACCAGGATGGGGGTGATCGACTGACCCAGGTGCCGCTGGAGCACGAACAGCGCCCCGAAGAGCCCGAAGACCCCGCCCGAGGCGCCGAGCACCGGTGTCAGCGGGTTCCCGAGCAGCAGCACCCCCACCGAGCCGCCCAGGATCGAGAGCAGGAACAGGAGCAGGAACCGCCCCCGGCCCAGCGCCGGCTCCAGCATCCGGCCGAACAGGTAGAGGGAGTACATGTTCAGCAGCAGGTGCGCGACGTTGCCGGTGGAGTGCAGGAACCCGCTGGTCAGCATCCGCCACGGCTCCGAGGCCGTGAGCACCGGGGCGTAGAAGAACGTCCGGGTGAGGTCCAGGCCCACCACCTGCCCGAGCCACTGCAGCGCGTAGACCGTCGTGTTGAGCCCGATCAGCGTCCACGTCACCAGCATCGCCGAGCCGCGCGGCGCGCGCCCGCCCAGGCTCGTGCGGTACGCGGGTCGCGAGCGCGCGGCCCCCTCGACGCAGTCCACGCAGTGCACGCCCACGGCGGCCGTGCGCTGGCACTCGGGGCAGGTGGGGCGCTCGCACCGCTGGCAGGTGACGTAGGTGGGGCGGTCGGGGTGGCGGGGGCACACGGGGACCGCTCCCCCTGTGGACGTGCCGTACTGCGGTCGCTCGCCGCTCACTGTGGCTCCTCACGGGCCGGCCCGGGGGCCGGACGGACGGACGTCGCGGGGACGTCGCTCGGACGGGGGGGAAGAAGGTGGAAGGGGGCGGGACGGGAACGGCGCAGGCCCGCCCGGAGCGTTCCGGACGGGCCTGCGCCGTGGGTCCCCTGCTCGGCGGCGAGCCGGGGACGGTGATCCTGCTCGGACCTGCTCGGGGCTAGAGCTGCTCGACGTCGATCGAGGTGATCACGCAGTCCTCGACCGGCCGGTCCATGGCGCCGGTGCGGACGCCGTTGAGCTCGTCGACGACCTTCCGGGAGGCGTCGTCGGCGACCTCGCCGAAGATCGTGTGCTTGCCCTGCAGCCAGGTGGTGGGGGCGGTGGTGATGAAGAACTGGGAGCCGTTGGTCCCGCGGCCGTTGCGCTTGCCGGCGTTGGCCATCGCCAGGATGTAGGGCTCGTTGAAGTTGAGCTCGGGGTGGATCTCGTCGTCGAACTCGTAGCCCGGCCCGCCGATGCCCTGGCCCAGGGGGTCACCGCCCTGGATCATGAAGTCGCGGATGATGCGGTGGAAGACCACGTCCTTGTACAGGGGACCGGTCTGCTTCTCACCGGTGCGCGGGTCGCTCCACTCCTGGGTGCCGTCGGAGAGGCCGATGAAGTTCTTGACGGTCTTCGGGGCGTGGTTGCCGAACAGGTTCACGACGATGTCACCGTGGTTGGTGTGGATCGTCGCCTTGGCGGTGGGGATGGCAGAAGTCATGGGCTCATTCTTGCACGGTGCGCCGAGGCGTCCCCAGGCGCTCCGGAGGCGTTCAGCGCACAGTGAAAAGCCCCGGAGTCGCGCGGCGGGGCCTCCTGCCGGCGGGGCTCTGCCCGTATGCTGACAGTGGATTGACACGACCCGAGGAGGGATGGATTCATGAGCTTCATCAAGTCCAAGAGCGAGAAGAAGGCCGCTGCGGCCCAGATCGCCGCGGAGAGCAAGGTCCTGGACGCCGGCAAGTGGGCGTCCAAGGAGGTCGGCCAGCTCGCGCCGAAGCTCCAGCACAGCATCGAGGCCGGCGCGGCCGCGCTCGCCGGCGGCGTGGCCGCCGCGGGCCCCAGGGTCCAGGACAGCCTGGGCCGCGCCCACGACCTCTCCGACTCCGCGAAGCTGAAGGCCACCGCCGTGGCCGCGCCCGCCGCCGCGAGGGCCGCCGAGCGCGCCGCCGAGAGCCGTGCGGCGATGCAGGCGAAGTACGCCGGTGCCGCCGCTCTCCTGGCCGGCAAGTTCGCCGAGGCCGACACCCCGGAGCAGCTCGAGGCGATCGTCGCGAAGCTGACCGGGGACAAGAAGGCCGTGGCCCACGCGAAGAAGGCCGCCGCGCGCGTCGCCAAGGACTACGCCAAGCAGCAGAAGAAGGCCGAGAGCTCGCACAAGGGCCTGCTGGTCCTGGGCCTGCTCCTGGCCGGCGGCGCGGCCGGTGTGGCCGCGTGGAAGGCCTCCCGGCCGGTCGAGGACCCCTGGAAGACCCCGGCCGCCACGTCCCCGCGCGTGACCGCCTCCCCGGTCGCCCCGCAGTCCACCGTGGCCGCGGGCACCGGTGTGCAGGTCGACGACGTCAAGGACGCCACCACCCCGGCCGGCCAGGCCGGTGGCGCCTCCGGTGCGGCCGCTGAGGCCAAGGAGAGCGCCAAGGCGATCGGCGAGGACGCCAAGACCACGATCAACGAGGTCAAGGAGCAGATCCAGGGCAAGAAGCCCGAGGACAACGCCTGATCCGTCCTGTCGCACGAGCCGGCCCCCGCCCCCTTCACGGGAGCGGGGGCCGGCTCGTCCCCGGGCCGGACCGGCCGGGGAGGACGGCGGGACGGGAGGACGGGGATACACGAAAGATCCCGACCGAGCTGCTGCTCGATCGGGATCTTCTGTGGTGGAGGCGAGGGGACTCGAACCCCTAACCCTCTGCTTGCAAAGCAGATGCGCTACCAATTGCGCCACGCCCCCGCAGTGCCCGGCTACTCCACCTCGTCGGTGGCGTCCCGCCAGGCGGTGCGGTCGGCGTCGGCCTCGCGCCACTTCGTGAACACCGCGACGGACGCGCCGATGAGCACCAGCGTTGTGGCCAACTTCCTGTTCACGACCGCCTCCTGACCTGGCAGTGTTGGGAACCGTGGGCGTACCAGGAATTGAACCTGGGACCTCTTCGTTATCAGCGAAGCGCTCTAACCGTCTGAGCTATACGCCCTTCCAGCCCTTGCGGACCGAGAAGAAACGATACCCGAGGTGCCCGACCCCTGCCAAATCGCCTCGCGGCGGCACGGGCCGGGCCCGGGCATCAGTCGTCCGTGAGGGTGACCCCGACGCCGCCCACCAGGGCGGCGGCGATGTTGTACAGCAGCGCGGCGAGCACCGAGAGTGCCGTCAGCAGGATCACGTCGACCACCGAGACGATGGTCGCGAAGATCGCCACCTGGCCCAGGGACAGGAACTCCTTGATGTCCAGGGCGCCGCCGGAGCCGCCCAGCATGCCGAGCAGCTCGTTGATGCCGTCGAACATGCCGGTGAGGTCCAGGACGATCCACAGCACCACCGAGGCGACCACGGTGATGATGCCGAGCGCCACCGAGAGCAGGAACGCGAGCTTGAGCACCGACCAGGTGTCGACCTTGGAGACGACGAGCCGCGCGCGGCGCACCCGGGGCCGGGGCGCCGGGCGGACCAGGCCCTTGGTCGAGGATCCCGGCCGGGTGCTCTTCGGCTGGGTTCCGGCGGACTTGGCGGGGCGGGCCGCGGACGTCGCCGTCCCCGACTTCGCTCCGGGGCCCGGGGCCGGGCGGCCCTTGGCGGGGCTCGTCCGGGGCGCGGACGCGAGGGGTGCCCTGCCGGACTTGCCGGCGGCGTTGGAGCCGGAACTCGAGCTCATGCGTTACCTCCGTTGTGATTCGCGTCCAACGCTACTTCATCGGCGGAGGGGTCCCCGTCAGCGGGGACGGGCGTGAGGGACTCGCCCTCCTCGAGACCGGCCTCCTCCGCGCCGACGACCTCGGCCACGTCCATCGTCTCGTCGAGCTGCTGGTCGATCTCGGCGACCGCCTCGGCGTCGACCTCCTCGGCGATCTCCCGGTCCGCGTTGCGGGCCACGCCCGTGATCGCGTCCCCCTGGGCGGGCTTGGCGAAGATCACGCCCATCGTATCGCGGCCCTTGGCCGGGACCTCGGAGGCGCCGCTGCGCACGACCTTGCCGGACTCCATCACCACCAGGACCTCGTCCTCCTCGCCCACGATGATCCCGCCGACCAGCCGGCCGCGGTCCTCCGCGAGCTTGGCGACCTTGATGCCGATCCCGCCGCGGTTCTGCACCCGGTACTCGCCGACCCGGGTGCGCTTGGCGTAGCCGCCCTCGGTGACCACGAAGACGAAGGACTCGTCCGTGACCACGTTGGCGGAGAGCAGCTCGTCGCCGTCGCGGAACTTCATGCCGGTCACCCCGGAGGTGGCCCGCCCCATGGGGCGCAGCACCTCGTCGGTGGCGGTGAAGCGCAGGGACATGCCGTTGCGGGAGATCAGCATCAGGTCGTCCTCGGAGGACGCGAGCTGCGCGGAGACGAGCTCGTCGCCGTCGCGCAGGTTGATCGCGATGACCCCGGCGGAGCGGTTGGTGTCGTAGTCCAGCAGGCGGGTCTTCTTCACGAGGCCGTTGCGCGTGGCGAGCACGAGGTAGGGGGCGTCGGCGTAGGAGCGCAGCTCCATGACCTGCGCGATCCGCTCCCCCGGCTGGAACGCCATGAGGTTGGCCACGTGCTGGCCCTTCGCGTCGCGGCCGGCCTCGAGCAGCTCGTAGGCCTTGGTCCGGTAGACCCGGCCGAAGTTCGTGAAGAACAGGATCCAGTTGTGCGTGGTGGTGACGAAGAAGTGCTCGACGACGTCGTCGCCGCGCAGCTGCGCCCCCTTCACGCCCTTGCCGCCGCGGCGCTGGGACCGGTACTGGTCGGAGCGCGTGCGCTTGACGTATCCGCCGCGGGTGATGGTCACGACCATCTCCTCCTCGGGGATCAGGTCCTCCATCGACATGTCGCCGTCGTAGCCGAGCATGATCTCCGAGCGCCGGTCGTCGCCGAACCGGGCGACGATCTCGTCGAGCTCCTGGGCGATGATCCCGCGCTGGCGCTCCTCGGAGGCGATGATCGCGGTGTACTCCGCGATGAGCCGCTCGAGCTCCGCGTGGCGGTCCTGGATCTTCTGCCGCTCGAGGGCCGCGAGCCGGCGCAGCTGCATGTTGAGGATGGCCTGCGCCTGGTCCTCGTCGATCTGCAGCAGCTCCATGAGCCCGGTCCGGGCGTCGTCGGCCGTCGGGGAGCGGCGGATGAGGGCGATGACCTCGTCGAGGGCGTCGAGCGCCTTGAGCAGGCCACGCAGGATGTGCGCCTCCGCCTCGGCCTGGCGCAGGCGGTACTGCGTCCGGCGGACGATGACGTCCATCTGGTGGGTGACCCAGTGCCGGATGAACGCGTCCAGGCTCAGGGTGCGCGGCACCCCGTCCACGAGGGCGAGCATGTTCGCGGAGAAGTTGTCCTGCAGCTGCGTGTGCTTGTAGAGGTTGTTGAGCACCACCTTCGCCACGGCGTCGCGCTTGAGCACGATGACGAGGCGCTGGCCGGTGCGGCCCGAGGTCTCGTCGCGGATGTCCGCGATCCCCGTGATCCGCCCGTCCTTGACCAGGTCGGCGATCTTCATGGCGAGGTTGTCCGGGTTCGCCTGGTACGGCAGCTCCGTCACCACGAGGCAGGTGCGTCCGTGGATCTCCTCGACGCTGACCACCGCGCGCATCGCGATGGATCCGCGGCCCGTGCGGTAGGCGTCCTCGATGCCCTTGCGTCCCAGGATCTGCGCCCCGGTCGGGAAGTCGGGGCCCTTGATCCGCTTCAGGAGCTCCTCGAGCAGCTCCTCGCCGGAGACCTGGGGGTTCTTCAGGTACCACTGGACGCCGTCCGCGACCTCGCGCAGGTTGTGCGGCGGGATGTTGGTGGCCATGCCCACGGCGATGCCGGAGGAGCCGTTGACGAGCAGGTTCGGGAACCGGGACGGCAGCACGGCCGGCTCCTGGTTCTTGCCGTCGTAGTTGTCCTGGAAGTCGACGGTCTCCTCGTGGATGTCCCGGACCATCTCCATGGCGATGGGCGCCATCTTGGTCTCGGTGTACCGCGGGGCCGCCGCGCCGTCGTTGCCCGGGGAGCCGAAGTTGCCCTGGCCGAGCGCCAGCGGGTAGCGCATCACCCAGTCCTGGATCAGGCGCACCAGGGCGTCGTAGATCGCGGAGTCGCCGTGCGGGTGGTACTGGCCCATGACCTCACCGACCACGCGCGCGCACTTGTTGAACGAGCGCTCCGGGCGGTAGCCGCCGTCGTACATCGCGTAGAGCACGCGGCGGTGGACGGGCTTGAGCCCGTCCCGCACGTCGGGCAGGGCGCGGCCCACGATGACGGCCATCGCGTAGTCCAGGTAGGACCGCTGCATCTCGGTCTGCAGGTCCACCTGCTCCACGCGGTCGGTCAGCACGGGGGAGTTCTCGAGGTCGCCGGCGCCGGCGTCCTCCGGGGTCTGTCCGCCCTGGGTCTCGTCACTCATGAAGTACTTCCGTTCTGTCTGCTGGTCCTCGGGGCGCCGCGTCGTTCCGGGCCGGGCACTGCATATGCCGGCTCAGGAATACGACTGCGGGTCAGATGTCGAGGAACCGGATGTCCTTGGCGTTCTGCTGGATGAACTCGCGGCGGGACTCGACGTCCTCGCCCATGAGCACCGAGAACGTCTGGTCGGCGGCGGCCGCGTCCTCCATGGTCACCTGGAGCAGGGTCCGGTGGTCGGGGTCCATCGTGGTGTCCCACAGCTCGGTGTAGTCCATCTCGCCGAGGCCCTTGTAGCGCTGGATGCCGTTGTCCTTGGGCAGGCGCTGGTTGTTGGCCAGCCCGCGCGCCACCGCCGCGTCCCGCTCGGCGTCGGAGTAGACGTAGTCGTGCGCGGCGTTGGACCACTTGATCCGGTACAGCGGCGGCTGGGCCAGGTAGACGTAGCCGTGCTCGATGAGCGGGCGCATGAACCGGAACAGCAGCGTCAGCAGCAGCGTGGTGATGTGCTGGCCGTCCACGTCCGCGTCCGCCATCAGAACGATCTTGTGGTAGCGCGCCTTGGCGATGTCGAAGTCGTCGCCGATGCCCGCGCCGAACGCGGTGATCATCGACTGGACCTCGGTGTTGGACAGGGCGCGGTCCAGGCGGGCCCGCTCCACGTTGAGGATCTTGCCGCGCAGCGGGAGGATCGCCTGGTGGGCGGGATCGCGGCCCTGGACGGCGGACCCGCCGGCGGAGTCGCCCTCCACGATGTAGATCTCGGACAGCGAGGGGTCCTTCGAGGAGCAGTCCTTGAGCTTGCCCGGCATCCCGCCGGACTCCAGGAGGCCCTTGCGGCGGGTGGTCTCCCGGGCCTTGCGGGCGGCGAGCCGCGCCTGGGAGGCGTTGATCGCCTTGCGGATGATCTCCTTGGCGGCGGCCGGGTTGCGCTCCAGCCAGTCCCCGAACCGGTCGTTGACCTCGCGCTGGACGAAGGTCTTGGCCTCGGAGTTGCCGAGCTTGGTCTTGGTCTGGCCCTCGAACTGCGGCTCGGCGAGCTTGATCGAGATGACCGCGGTGAGGCCCTCGCGGACGTCGTCGCCGGTGAGGTTCTCGTCCTTGTCCCGGAGCAGCTTGTTCTCCCGGGCGTACCGGTTGACCAGGGTGGTCAGGGCCGCGCGGAAGCCCTCCTCGTGGGTGCCGCCCTCGTGGGTGTTGATCGTGTTGGCGTAGGTGTGCACCGACTCCGTGTAGGCCGTGGTCCACTGCATCGCGAGCTCGAGGGACATCTTCCGCTCGGAGTCCTCGGACTCGATGTCGATGACGTCGCCGTGGACGAGGTCGGCCTTCTTGGAGGTGTTCAGGAAGGTGACGTAGTCGAGCAGGCCGTTGTCGTACTTGTAGACCACGCGGCGGTGGCCGGCGGGGTCCTTGCCCAGGTGGTTGAGCTGGGGGACGTCGGTGCCGCCGTCCTGGCCCTCGACCGTCTCCCCGGCCGCGGGGTTGGCCGCGGAGCCGGCGATCTCCTCGCCGGACTCCTCCATGCGCCGCTCGTCGGTCAGGGTGATCTTCAGGCCCTTGTTGAGGAACGCCATCTGCTGGAAGCGCGCCCGCAGGGTCTCGAAGTCGAAGTCCACGGTCTCGAAGATCTCCGGGTCCGGGTAAAAGACCTGGGTGGTGCCGGTCTCGTCGGTCGCCTCGCCCTGCACGAGCTCGCCCTGCGGCTTGCCGCCGTCGGCGAAGGACATCCGCCACACGTGGCCCTGGCGCCGGACCTCCGTCTCGACGAGGCGGGACAGGGCGTTGACCACGGAGATGCCCACGCCGTGCAGGCCGCCGGAGACGGCGTACCCGCCGCCGCCGAACTTGCCGCCCGCGTGCAGGATCGTCATGACGACCTCGACCGTGGGCCGGCCCTCCGTGGGGTGGATGTCCACCGGGATGCCGCGGCCGTTGTCCACGACCTTGACGCCGCCGTCCGCCTGCAGGGTGACCTCGATGTGGTCGCAGTACCCGGCCAGGGCCTCGTCGACCGAGTTGTCCACCACCTCGTAGACCAGGTGGTGGAGCCCTCGCGGGCCGGTCGAGCCGATGTACATGCCGGGTCGCTTCCGGACGGCCTCCAGGCCCTCCAGGACGGTGATGTCACCGGCACCGTACTCGCGCTTCTTCGGATCCTCTGTTGTCACGGGTTCCTGGCTCCTCCTGTCGGGCGTCGCACGTTCCGGACGGCACAGGAGAACGCCGATGAGACGTGCGGCGGCTCATCGGCTCGTGCAGGGGCGGAACGGTTCGACGGTCCCGGGCGCCCGCGCCGCGGTCGGGGGTCCCGCGCTCGGCCGTGGGACCCGGTCCGTCGATTGCTGTCTGGTCACGATTCTACCGGAAAAGCGGGCGCCCGGCGTGCCGGGAGTGCCCGTCAGCGGCCGCAAAAGGCCTCCAGGACGAATTCGGGGGCCTTCCACCACCACCCGATCGCTCCCCGGGGTGCCCGGCGCGCCACGGGGCCGCTCAGCCGTTCGGCCCGGGAGCCTTCCGGGAGGCTCTGCGGGACCTCACCCGTAGGTGTCCCGGGGGCCTCGGCCGCGCACCGAGCGGCGGCCGCGCTTCCAGCTCGGCGCCGCCGGGCCGAGGATCTCGATCCGGGTGACGATGCCCTCGCCCAGGTGCTCGTCGAACATGCGCAGCAGCTGCGGGACCATGAGCCGCAGGTTCGCCGCGTAGGCGGTCGAGTCGCAGCGCACCCGGACCACGGTCTCGTCGAAGCTCTCCGGCCGGCAGTGCCCCGCGATCCCGGGGCCCACGAGCTCGTCCCAGCGCGAGAGCACGGACCCGACGGCGACCGGCGCCTTCCAGCCCCGGCCCGCCACCAGCGAGTCCAGCACCGAGCCGACGCCCCGGGGGTCCCGCGCCGACCGGCCCGCCCCCGAGTAGCCGCCGAGGGCGCGCGGGTCCACGTCGTTGCCCCGGCGCCGCCGGCGCTCGGCCGGGGACGCCGTCGCCGACTCCATGGCCGCGCCGAAGCCCTTGAGGTTGCGCCGCGCGGCCGCCCCGTAGAGCCTGCCGTCGCCGCGGGCCTCCGCGGCCCGGCGCATCCGTGCCAGCAGGGCGGCCGGAGCGTCGATCTCGTCGTCGATCCGGACGACGTTCTCGGGGTCCTCCCCGGGACTGCCGTGGCTCCCGGCGCCGCCCGCGGCGCTCCGGTCGTCCCCGCTCACGACGACGGCGCCGGCTCGTCGGTCCGGACCGCGGTGCCCGGACCCACGCGGACCACGTCGTGCGGACCGGCCACCAGCTCCGCGGGCAGGTCCTCCTCGACGGCCGCGGTCACGAGCACCTGCTCGGCCGTGCGCACGATCGAGGCCAGCCGGCTCCGGCGCCGGGCGTCCAGCTCCGCGAAGACGTCGTCCAGGATCAGGATGGGGGCGGCGCCCTCCGAGGGGTCGTCCGAGAGGTGCACGTACCAGGAGCCCAGGCGCAGGGCCAGGGCGAAGGACCACGTCTCCCCGTGGGACGCGTAGCCGCGGGCCGGGGCCTCCCCCAGCAGCAGCTCGAGCTCGTCCCGGTGCGGGCCCAGCAGCGTGATCCCCCGCTCGATCTCCCGCCGCTCCGAGGCCTCGCAGGCATCGAGGAACAGCTGGTACAGGTCCGCGGGGGTGAAGCCGCGCAGCTGGGCCACGTCCCCTCCGGCGCTCTCGGGCAGCACCGAGGACACGTAGCGCAATGTCGTGGCCTTGGTCCCGTCGGTGAGCTGGCCGTACGCGGTGGCGACCTCGGGGGCGAGGACGTCGAGCAGCTGCAGCCGGGCGTGCAGGATGGTGGCCCCGGCCCGGGCGAACTGCTCGTTCCACGCGGCGAGCGTCGAGCGGTGGGACTCCGAGAACCGGCCGGAGGTCCGCGCCGACCGCAGCAGCGCGTTGCGCTGCTTGAGCACCTTCTCGTAGTCGGCGAGGGTGCCGGCCAGGACCGGGCGCATCGACTTCGCGAGGTCGTCCAGGAAGCGCCGGCGGTGGGACGGGTCCCCCTTCACGAGGGCGAGGTCCTCCGGCGAGAACAGCACCGTGCGCACGACCCCCAGGGCGTCCCGGGCCCGCACCGGCGCCGCCCGGTTGATCCGGACCCGGTTGGCGCGGCCCTCGTTGAGCTCGAACTCGAGCACCGTCTGCTGCCCGCCCCGCCGCACGCGCACGCGCACGATCGCGCGCTCGGCGCCGAAGCGGATCAGGGGCGTGTCGGAGGAGACCCGGTGGGAGGACAGGTCCGCCGTCCAGTCCAGGGCCTCCACGATGTTGGTCTTGCCCACGCCGTTGGGCCCGAGGAACACGGTGATCCCGGGCGCCAGACGTATGTCCAGCTGGGCATACGTCCGGAAGTCGAGCAGTGACAGGTGGTCGACGAACACTCCGGGATCAGCAGCTTCCGCGCAGGGGCCGGCCGGTCACTGGCTGGGCAGCCGGACCGGCATCAGCAGGTACTTGTAGTCGTCCTTGTCCTCGCCCTCGGGCTCGGCCTGCGCGGAGAGCACGGCCGGCTTCGGGGGCGCGGTGAAGGAGAAGCGCACGTACTCCGAGGCGAAGGCGTGCAGGCCCTCGGACAGGTACGTGGGGTTGAAGGCCACGGTGATGTCCTCGCCCGTGAGGTGCGCGTCGAGGATCTCGGAGGCCTGGGCGTCCTCCCCCGTGCCGGCGTCCAGGGCGACCTGGCCCTGGGTGAAGGCGAGCCGCACCGGGGTGTTCCGCTCGGCCACCAGGGACACGCGGCGCACGGCCTCGACCAGGTCGGAGGTCCGCACGGCCGCGGTGATCGGGGTGTGCTCGGGGAACAGCGAGCGGATCTTGGGGTACTCCCCGTCGATGAGCAGGCTCGTGGTCCGGCGGCCGCCGGACTCGAAGCCGACCAGCTCGGCCGAGTCGGAGAGCGCGATGTTGATGTCCCCGGCCGGTCCGAGGGTCTTCGCGATGTCGTTGAGGGTGCGGGCCTTGATCAGCGCGGCGGTGGAGATGTCGCTCGAGGCCGGACGCCACGTGAGCTCGCGCATCGCGAGGCGGTAGCGGTCGGTGGCGAGCAGCGTCATCTTCTCGCCCTCGATCTCGACGCGCACGCCGGTGAGGATCGGCAGGGTGTCGTCCTTGCTGGCCGCGATGTTCACCTGGGCCACGGCGTGGGCGAACTCGTCGCCGGCGACCACGCCGGAGACCTCCGGCAGCGCCGGGAGCTCGGGGTAGTCGGCGACCGGCATCGCCGCGAGGTTGAAGCGGGAGGACCGGCAGGTCAGCGTGACCTTGCCCTCGTCGGCCTGGACCTCCACGGGCGCCGACGGCAGGGAGCGGCAGATGTCCGCGAGCAGCCGGCCCGAGACGAGGGTGGTGCCCTCCTCCTGGACGTCGGCGCTGATGGACAGGCGGGCCGAGATCTCGTAGTCGAAGCTCGCGATCGACAGCGAGCCTGCCTCGGCGCGGATCAGCAGACCGGACAGCACGGGGACCGGAGGACGCGGGGACAGGGACCGGGCGGTCCAGGTCACGGCCTCGGCCAGAACATCGCGTTCGACGGAGAACTTCACGAGAGGTTGCTGCCTTTCAGTCTGGACAGGGGCGGCGAGGCGGTGTTCCCGGGGACGCAGCGGTGCTGACAGGGCGTTCGCCCTCTGCATCGTATCCGTCCCGTTCACGGGACGGCCATTCCGCCACGAGCGCCCCGGTTCTTGGGATTCGCCGGTCGGAGCGACCGGGATCGGGGCCGGGACCACAGGATTCTTGTTGTTTGGCCGGAGATCTCTTTAAGGATGGGAGTGTTAATAACCCCTGTGGAATCTGTGGATAACTGCCTTTCGGCCATGTTCCATATGGTGCCGGCCTGTTGAGTTCCTGTGCTTCCCGGTCCACCGGAACGGGCTGTCCCGGTGGACGAGATCCGCGCCGTTCCGCGGCGTCCACACCGTCGCCAACAGGTTCGCAGGGCTTCTCCACCGTGGAGCGCCCGATGTCCACAATCTTATCCACAGGTGTTGATCCGCGCCTGTGCACAGCGCGTCCACAGCGGCGGAAATCCTGTGCACGGGAGGGTCGTCGGCCGCGGCCCGCCGCGGATCCTGCCTGTGGACGAATGACAAGAAAGGGCCCCCCGGGTGGTCCGGGAGGCCCTTCCGGGGCGGTGTCGATCGGACGGTCAGCCCTCGCGCTGCTGCTGCTTGATCCGGTTGGTCAGCTCGGTGACCTGGTTGAAGATCTGCCGGCGCTCGGCCATGAGGGTGCGGATCTTGCGGTCCGCGTGCATCACGGTGGTGTGGTCCCGGCCGCCGAGCTCCTGGCCGATCTTCGGCAGGGACATGTCGGTGAGCTCGCGCAGCAGGTACATCGCGATCTGGCGGGCGGTCACCAGGGTGCGGGTGCGGGACTTGCTCTTGAGCTCCTCGAGGCTGATGTCGAAGTAGACCGCGGTCTGGGCCAGGATCGAGGCGGCCGTGATCTCCTGGGCGCCGTCGTCGGTGATGAGGTCCTTGAGCACCAGCTCCGCCAGGGGCAGGTCCACCGACTGCTTGTTGAGCGAGGCGAACGCGGTGACGCGGATCAGGGCGCCCTCGAGCTCGCGGATGTTGGTGGAGATGTGGGAGGCGATGTACTCCAGGACGTCGTCGGGGGCGTCCATGCCCTCGCTGACCGCCTTCTTGCGCAGGATCGCGATGCGGGTCTCGAGCTCCGGGGGCTGCACGTCCGTGATCAGGCCCCACTCGAAGCGGGAGCGCATGCGCTCGGCGAAGCCCGTGAGCTGCTTGGGCGGCATGTCCGAGGTGATCACGATCTGCTTCTCGTGGTTGTGCAGCGCGTTGAAGGTGTGGAAGAACTCCTCCTGCGTGTGCTCCTTGCCCGCCAGGAACTGGATGTCGTCGATCAGGAGCATGTCGACGTTGCGGTAGATCTCCTTGAAGGAGGAGCCCTCGTCGTCGCGGATCGAGTTGATGAAGTCGTTGGTGAACTCCTCGGAGTTCACGTAGCGCACCCGCACCTGGGGGTAGAGGCGCTTGGCGTAGTGGCCGATGGCGTGGAGCAGGTGGGTCTTGCCCAGCCCCGACTCCCCGTAGATGAACAGCGGGTTGTAGGCCTTCGCGGGGGTCTCGGCCACGGCGAACGCCGCCGCGTGGGCGAAGCGGTTGGACTGGCCGATCACGAACGAATCGAACACGTACTTGGGGTTCAGCCGCGCGGAGCTGTCCCACTCCCCCACCACGGCCGGCGCCGTGCCGGTGTCCTGGGCGGGCCGGCGGGGCGGGGCGGCCTGCGGGTCGCGCGGCGGCGGCAGGGTGCGGGAACCGGCGGCCGCGACGGAGCGGGGCGCCTCCTCGGACCTCGGCGGGACGGGGAAGCGCAGCGACGGCTGGTCGGTGAAGTGCGAATCGGTGGGACGCGAGTCGGTGGCGAACGGGTCGGCGGCGCGGCTGCGGTCGGCCCCGGCCGGCACGTCGGTGTGGCCCCGCTCGGCCTCCAGCTCGGCGATCGAGGGGAACCCGGACTCGGGCGCCGGCTCCGGGGCGGGGGCCGCCTCGAGGTCGGCGTCGACGACGAACGCCACGAGCGTCTCCGGACTGAAGGCGCGGCCCACGGCGGAGCGCAGCACGGACGCCATCTGGTTCTGGAAGAACTCGCGGGTGAGCTCGTTGGGGACGGCGACCAGCAGGGTGGTGCCGATCAGGCCCTGCGGCTGGGCCAGGGAGATGAAACCCCGGTAGCGCCCGGTGGTCATGGGGTCCTCGTACATGTACTGCACGCATTCGGCCCACTGCGCGCTGAGCGCCTGATTGTCCTGCGTGCCCACGCGTACTCCTGCTGTCATGTCGTCTGTCATCTGGTCGAGATGCCGTCGAGTTCCGAGGCGGTGGACCGGTCGTCCGGGCCCGGAACGTGGGGCTTGTCCACAGCGTTGTTCACAACGGTGGAAAAGCTGTCGGGGGCCAGCCGCGAGTGCCAGCCTAAGACATGCTCCGGGCCTCCTCCTAGCCGGATTCCGGGCGCTCCGGGAACTACATCCCTGTAGTTCGACCCCGGATCCGCGCCGTTCCGCGGAACCCGGGCCGAAGGTTTTCCACAGGATGTGATCAAGATCCGTGCACACCTGTGGGTAGGATGTGGACTGCACACCCGCCCTGGTGTCCTCCGGTGCTCCTGCCCCCGGGACGACGCCGGGCCGGCTCCCGCCTCGACCCCCGTTCCCGACCTTCTGCGCGACCCCTTCGGCCCGTCCCGTGCCCGCCCCGGTGACGGCCGGACCGGACCCTGTGATTTGACCGTCCACCCCTCCTTGTCTAGGGTGGGCTAGTCTCTTGTGTCCACGGCCCTGCAGTCGAGCATGCCCGGACGCAACCACCAGCACTGCTGTGCCCGCCCGCCCCCTCGCCCCGCTCACCGCGCCGAGGACGACGGCGGTCGCGCACCACGACGTCTTTGGAGTAACCAGTGAGCAAGCGGACTTTTCAGCCGAATAACCGCCGTCGCGCCAAGAAGCACGGCTTCCGTGCCCGGATGCGCACTCGTGCGGGCCGCGCCATCCTCGCCGCCCGCCGCAGCAAGGGCCGCACCGAGCTCTCCGCCTGATCCCGACCGTGTCGACCCCGGCGCCCCGGTGCGCCACCCGGTCCCGGGTGGCCGTCCGCCGGCCAGCGCCGCCCTCGGCCGTGCAGGGGCAGATCCGTGCTGCCTGAGCAGCACCGCATCCGGACCTCGACCCAGTTCAAGGCCACCACGCGTTCCGGCGCCCGCAACGGGCGCCGGAACGTCGTTGTCTATGCCCGTCCCACCGGGGAGGGCGCCCCGACCCGCTTCGGGTTCGTGGTCTCGAAGGCGGTGGGCAACGCCGTGCGGCGCAACAAGGTGAAGCGCCGCCTGCGGGAGCTCGCCCAGACGACGGTCAGGCAGTCGCCGTACGGTTGGGACGTCGTGGTGCGCGCGCTGCCCCCGGCGGCCGGCGCGCAGTGGGAAGAGCTGGCCGGGGACTACGCCCGGGCGTGGCGCTCGGCGTCGTCCAGGGCCGCGGACCGCGCTCCGGCACCCGACAAGAGATCCACCGGACGGGAGGAGCCCCAGTCATGAGCGAGCACGCTCACGCGCCCGAGGACCTCCTCGCGGCGGCTCCGCACGAGTTCGTCCGCCCCGCCTCGGCCTGGCAGGCGGTCCGCCTCCTCCCCCAGAACGCGTTCATCGCCTTCCTCAAGTTCTACCGCCGGATCGTCTCTCCCCTCTACGGGGACGTGTGCCGGTACTTCCCCTCCTGCTCCGCCTACGCCCTGGAGGCCGTGACGGTGCACGGCGCCGTGCGCGGCCTCGGCCTCAGCGTCCGGCGGCTCCTGAGCTGCCATCCCTGGGCGGCCGGGGGGATCGACAGGGTCCCGGACGGCGGACGGACCTTCCCGGACTTCGCGTCCCTGCCGAAGATCGTCCTGCTGAACCACCCCGCCCTGGCCGAGCGCCACCAGCACGACCACGCCCGGGACACCGGTCCCGCGGCCCAAGGAGAGCCTTCCCCATGAACCTGTTCGAAATGATCCTCTTCCCCTTCAGGTGGGTCGTCTCCGCCGTGCTGTGGCTGTTCCACCAGCTGCTCACCACGATCGGCATGGACCCCGCGGCGGGCATCACCTGGGTGCTCTCCATTGTGGGCCTGACCCTGGTCATGCGCACGCTGACCATCCCGCTGTTCCTCAAGCAGATCAAGTCCATGCGCGGCATGCAGGAGCTGCAGCCCGAGATGGCGAAGCTGCAGGCCAAGTACAAGGGCAAGAAGGACCAGCTCTCCCGCCAGGCCATGGCGCAGGAGCAGATGGAGCTGTACAAGCGGCACGGGTCCAACCCGTTCTCCGCCTGCCTGCCGATCATCGTGCAGATGCCGATCTTCTTCGGCCTGTTCCAGGTGCTCAACGGCGTGCCCAAGTCGGCGGCCGCCGGAGAGGGCGTCCACGTGCTGGACGCCGCCACCGTGGAGTCCTTCAACGAGGCGACCTTCTTCGGCGCGCCCCTGTTCTCCACCCTGCTGAACCCGGGCAGCGGCAACCACGTGGCCACGATCGTCCTGGCGGTCGTGATGATCGTCGCGATGTCCGCCTCGCAGTTCTTCACCCAGAAGCAGCTGACGGCCAAGAACATGAGCGAGACCGCCAAGGCCTCCCCCATGTACCGCCAGCAGCAGATGATGCTCTACCTGTTCCCGCTGGTCTTCGCCATCGGCGGCATCAACTTCCCCATCGGCGTCCTCATCTACTGGACCGTCTCCAACGTGTGGTCCATGGGCCAGCAGTGGTGGGTCATCCGCAACAACCCCACCCCCGGTTCCGAGGCCGAGCGCGAGCTCAACGAGCGCCGCGCCGCCAAGGGCCTGCCCCCGGTCGGCAAGTCCAAGGAGGAGCACGAGGCCGAGGTCGAGGAGCAGCGCGCCCGTGCGGCCGCCGGGCAGCGGCAGCAGCCCGTGGGCAAGAAGCGCCAGAAGCAGCAGGCCAGGAAGAAACAGGCCGGGTGACCACCCCCGGACTCCCCTGCCCGACCACCTCCCGAGCACGGGCCCGGCGACGGCCGGACCCGTGCTCCCACGGCCCCCAGGAGACGAGATGACCGAGATCCGGCAGACCATGCAGGACACCGACCAGCCGCAGCCTGCCGAGCCCCAGGGCGCGGCGGAGCAGGACACGACCGACGACGCCGGTGCGCAGGCGCCCGCAGCCGGCGGCGACGCCGCTCCGGCAGCGGCGGACGGCCCCTCCCTCGACCCCCTGGAGGAGGAGGGCGAGGTCGCGGCGGACTACCTCGAGGAGCTGCTGGACACGGCGGACCTCGACGGCGACATCGACATCGAGGTCCGCGACGGCCGCACCTACCTGTCCGTGGTCGCGGAGGGCGAGGACGGCGAGAGCCTCGCCGCCCTCGTCGGCGAGGACGGGGAGGTGCTCGAGGCCCTGCAGGAGCTCGTGCGCCTCTCCGTGCTGGCCGCGACCGACCGCCGTTCCCGCCTGGTGCTCGACATCGGCGGCTACCGCGCACGACGGGCGGCCGCCCTGCAGGAGATGGCCCTCGCAGCCGTGCGGGAGGCCCAGGAGAACGGGGCGCGGGTGCACCTCGAGCCGCTGTCGGCCTACGAGCGCAAGATCGTGCACGACGTCGTCGCCGAGCACGGGCTGTTCAGCGAGTCCGAGGGCGAGGGGGCGGAGCGGCACATCGTCGTGTCCGTCTCGGAGGGCTGATGGCCGCCGAAGAGCGCGCCGCCCCCGCTCCCCAGGAGCCGCCGGTGCCCGAGGCGCGGGAGCGCGCCGCGGCCGAGCAGCTGTTCGGCGAGCGGATGGACCTCGCCGAGCGCTACGTGGCGCACCTGGCGTCGTCGGGCATCGTGCGCGGCCTCATCGGTCCGCGCGAGGTGCCCCGCCTGTGGAGCCGGCACGTGCTCAACTGCGCGGTCGTCGAGGAGCTCATCGCCGAGGGCGCGCGCGTGGCCGATGTCGGCTCCGGCGCCGGGCTGCCCGGCCTGTGCCTGGCCCTGGCCCGCCCGGATCTGCAGATCACCCTCATCGAGCCCCTCGAGCGCCGCGTGCAGTGGCTGGAGGAGGTCGTGGCCGACCTCGGGCTGACCAACGTCCGGGTGCTGCGGTCCCGGGCGGAGCAGGCGAAGGACGACGTCGGGGACGTGGACGTCGTCACCGCCCGGGCGGTCTCCGCGCTCGTGGGTCTCGTCGACATCACCCTCCCTCTCCTGCGCGGCACCGGTGAGCTGCTCGCGCTCAAGGGCCGCTCGGCGGCGGAGGAGATCGAGATGGCCCGCCGGAAGCTCGACCGCTACGGGGTCCGGTCGACCGACATCGTCTCGGCGGGCGCCGGTCTGCTCGAGGAGCCCACCACCGTGGTGCGCGTCCAGCTCTGAGCGGCTCCCCTCCCCCGCCCCGGCGGCTGCCCGTCGCGGCGGTAGGCTGGGAGGAGTGTGCCGCGGACCCCGTGCCCCGACCGGTCGGTCGACCGGCCGGCGGAGCCGCGGCACGAGCCCTGGCACCCCTCCCCGGGGAGGCGTGCCCCGACGGAACGAGTTCGAGACGAACCGGGAAGGTGCGCAGTCGGATGCCGAACGACCACGGCGCGGATGACCGCAGGGACCTGGGCGCGGAGTTTCCCCCGGATCCCATTGAGCAAACGATAAGGGTTGTTCCTGATCGGGGAACTCGTGTTTCACGTGAAACGGACGGAGTCTTGTCCAAGATGACGACAACGACGGCGGAGGACACGCCGCTGGGGAGGAAGCTCGTGGAAGAGACCAGACGCCGTGCCCGGCTGAAGAAGGTCCAGCTGGAGAGGCCCGCCGCGACGCGGGTCTTCACGATCAGCAATCAGAAGGGCGGCGTGGGCAAGACCAGCACGTCGGTGAACCTCGCCGTGGCTTTGGCGCGCCAGGGGCAGAACGTCCTGGTCATCGACAACGACCCCCAGGGCAACGCCTCCACCGCTCTGGGCATCGAGCACAGCTCGGAGGTGGACAGTACCTACGACGTGCTGATCGATGAGATGCCCATCGCGGACGTCGTGAAGAAGTCGGCCGAGGCGGACAACCTCTGGGTCGTCCCGGCCACCATCGACCTCGCCGGCGCGGAGATCGAGCTGGTCTCCATGGTGGCCCGCGAGCACCGGCTGCGCCGGGCGCTCGAGGCCTATGCGAAGCAGCGCGAGGCCGAGGGACTGGAACGGCTCGACTACGTCTTCATCGACTGCCCGCCCAGCCTTGGCCTGCTGACCCTCAACGCCTTCGTGGCGGCCACCGAGGTGCTGATCCCCATCCAGTGCGAGTACTACGCCCTCGAGGGACTCAGCCAGCTGCTGAAGAACATCGAGATGATCCAGAAGCACCTGAACCCCGAGTTGAAGGTCTCGACCATCCTGCTCACCATGTACGACGGCCGCACCAATCTCGCCTCCCAGGTGGCGGAGGAGGTCCGCACCCACTTCCCCGCCGAGGTGCTCGAGACGATGATCCCCCGGTCCGTGCGGATCTCCGAGGCGCCGAGCTACCAGCAGAGCGTCATCAGCTACGACCCGAGCTCCACCGGGGCGCTCTCGTACCTCGAGGCCGCGGCCGAGATCGCCCTGCGCGGCAACCGCTGACGCACCCTTCCCCACGACCGTCGCCCGCCCCCTCGGAGGCGGGCGTCGGTCGTTGTGCCCGCATTCGCGCACACGGGTCAGCGCTGTCCTGGGCACTGCATGTTCCACGTGAAACGTCCGCCGGCCCCGGTGTGCTCCGTTAGAATTGTCCGCGTTGCCTCCGGACGAAAGGAACATCGTGAGCGAACGACGACGAGGTCTCGGCCGCGGACTGGGGGCGCTCATTCCCAGCGCACCCCCCGCCACTCCGGAGCCCGACGCGGCGGAGGCTCCCCCGGCGGACCCCGCCGTCTCCCCCACCGCTTCTCCCGTCCCGAAGAGGACCGAGGGTCCCACAGTCGAGAAGGAGAAGACCTCGCCCTCTGGCGTGGGGAAGACCGAGGCCGGTCGCACAGGCCCGGAGCGCCGGACCGCCGAGCGTCCCGCGCCGAACAAGGGGTCCGCGTCCGTTTCACGTGAAACATTGTCGGAGGCCACACCCACCGCCGCTCAGGCCGGTGACGGCGAGGGCGGCAAGGACTCCAAGGCCGGCCGTCGCACCTCCCCGGCGGCGTCGCGCCCGATCAGCCCTGCGGCCCGGCAGAAGGTCATGAAGGCGCGGATGGACATGGGCGAGGCGCTGCGGAACACCACGCTGGTGAGCCGGCCCTCGGACATGTTCTTCCTCCCGTCGGCGGCGCCCGCCGATGCCGACCCCGCCGCTGCGCACGGTCCGGGCGGGGATGCGCCGCTCGGACCCACGACCGACGCGGCTTCCGAGACACCGGGAGCGACCGACGTTTCACGTGAAACGTCCTCGGAGGGCACCGCGGCCGCCGCTGCTAAGGCGAACTCGGCATCCGTGACAGGCGCGGAGGACGAAGGTCTGCCGGTGGAGCCGTCTGGCACCGCATCGGTAGCGCCCCCGGGCGCCAACGCCAAGCATGCGACGGCCGGCTCACCGTCCGACGTTTCACGTGAAACGGGCACCCCGTCCGACGTTTCACGTGAAACCCCGACCCGCTCGGATGATTCACGTGAAACGGGCGGCGAGCCCGAGCTCGCCTCGGTGCCCGGCGCCACGTTCGCCGAAATCCCCACGGCCTCGATCCACCCGAACCGGAGGCAGCCCCGCCAGGTGTTCGACGAGGAGGAGCTGGCGGAGCTGGCGTACTCCGTGCGAGAGCTCGGGGTGCTGCAGCCGATCGTGGTCCGGCCGAGCCGGGAGAACGGCGAGGAGTCCTACGAGCTGGTCATGGGTGAGCGGCGCTGGCGGGCCACCCAGCGCGCCGGCCTGGAGACCATTCCCGCCATCGTCCGCGAGACGTCCGACGACGACCTGCTGCGCGACGCCCTGCTCGAGAACCTGCACCGCAGCCAGCTGAACCCCCTCGAGGAGGCCGCCGCCTACCAGCAGCTGCTGGAGGAGTTCGGCGCCACGCAGGAGGAGCTCTCGCGGCGGATCGGCCGCTCGCGACCGCAGATCAGCAACACCATCCGCCTCCTGAAGCTCCCGCCGCTCGTCCAGCGGCGCGTGGCGGCGGGGGTGCTTTCGTCGGGGCACGCCCGTGCGCTGCTCTCGCTGGCCGACCCCGCGGCCATGGAACGGCTTGCCCAGCGCATCGTCGCGGAAGGGCTGTCCGTCCGAGCGACGGAAGAAGCGGTCGCCATGGCCGACGGATCGGGGCCGTCCCGCAAGCGCACACCGGCCCCGGCAGGGCGCCACCAGGAGCGGCTCGACTACATCGCCGAGGCCTTCTCCGACCGGCTGGACACCGCCGTGAAGATTGCCCTCGGCTCCCGCAAGGGCCGCATGACCATCGAGTTCGCGTCGGTGGAGGACCTCAACCGGATCATCGAGGTGCTGGACCCGAACGTCGATCGCAGCTGAGGCTCATTGCCAGGACGACGAACGGCCCCGGTGTTTCACGTGAAACACCGGGGCCGTTCGTCGTCCCGGGAGCGGAGGGGGGAACGGGCAGGGTCAGAGGCCGTTGAACCCGGCGACGTCGTCCAGCCGCATGGTGCCCGTGGGCACGTCGTCGGAGAGGAGGAACATCCGCTGGAGGCCGAAGACGACCGCCTCGGCGAGGTGGTTGCGGTGCTCCGGGTCGGCCAGGGCGGAGGCGTCGGCCGGGCTGGAGAGGTAGCCGAGGTCCAGCCACACCGTGGGGGCGTCCATGGACCGCAGGAGCTCCCACTGCCGGGGGTGGCAGCCGAGGTCGAGGGCCCCCGTGCGGGCGGCCATCTCGCGGAGCACGAGGGCGGCGGCCCGCTCGCCGATGGGGGAGTAGATCTCCGAGCCGTCCTGCTCGCCCCAGTAGTAGGCGGCCACGCCCGAGGCGGCGGGGGAGCGGTTCCAGTCGCAGTGCAGGGACACCACCACGGAGTCGGGCTCCGTGGCCGTCACCTCGTGCACCCGGTCCACGGTGCGCACCTCCTGGCCCCTGCGGTCGACGAGGGTCCCCCCGGTGCAGACCACGGTGGGCCGGGCGCCGATCTCGTGGAGCAGCTCGTAGGCGCGCACGGCGACGTCGCGGGTGATCTCGTCGGAGCGGTCGACGAAGTCCTCGGGGGCGTGTGCCGACGGGGTCTGGCCGGCGAAGCGGGAGGGCAGGAGGACCACGGACCGCCCGCGCAGGGCGGAGGTGGCCCGCTCGAGACGGTGGTAGTCCCGCAGCGAGAAGGCCTTCGAGGAGGTGATGTTCTTGTTGATCCGGGCCAGCGCCGCGATCGTCTCCCGGTCCACGACCCCTGTGGCCGGCAGGCCCAGGCTCTGCTGCAGTTCCAGCACGGCGTGGTGGGTGTTCCGCGTGTACACGCCGTTGAGGTGGCCGTAGTAGAAGCCCAACCGGGACAGGTTGTGCTGCAGCATGGTGACGTCGTCGCCCCGGAGGGGGTGCTCGTCGTCGCAGTAGAGGGGGCGGTCGCCGAGCGCGTACTGCGCCTCGTTGAGGGCCCGGTCCGTCTCGGGGCCCACGAGCCCGTCGACGATGAGCCCGCGCTCCTGCTGGAAGGCGCGGACGGCGGCGTCGACGTGGTCGTCGAAGTAGGAGGGGTCGTTGACGTCCTGCGGAGCGAGGTACGCCACGGAGCTGCCGGCGCGGAGCAGGCGCTCCCGCAGGCTCACCACCCGCCGGCTCGTCATGGTCCGGCGGAGCATCGGGTCGGTGTCGTCGAGGTTCACAGGTGTCCCACGGGTCGTCGGGTCGTCTGGCGGTGCCGGAGCGGGTCGGGCTGACAACGGCTCATCCGTCCCCACCCCGCTGGGGGAGGGGACGGATGAGTGCGCGAGCGGGTCCGATGCCGGTGGGCCCGGTCAGTTCCCGGCGGTCAGGTAGTCGGCGAACTCCTTCTCGAGGGCGCTCTTCGGCTTGGCCCCCACGGACTTCTTGACGAGCTCGCCCTTGGCGAAGAGGTAGATCGCCGGGATCGAGGTGATGCCGTACTGGGAGGCCACGGCGGGGTTCTCGTCCACGTTGAGCTTGACGACCTCGACGGCGCCCGCGTGCTCGGCGGCGATGGCGTCCAGGACGGGCCCGACCATCCGGCAGGGGCCGCACCACTCGGCCCAGAAGTCCACGATGACGGGCTTGTCGGCCTCGAGGACCTCGGTCTTGAAGTTCGCGTCGGTGACGTTCTTGGCGGCACTCATGATGACTCCTTGTCCGGCCGTCCCGCACGCGCTGCGCGTGCCGGGCGGCCCTCGGTTGGAACGGTGCGAAGGGCGGATCCGGTTCGATTATGTCCCATGCCGGGAGGAGGGGCCCTCGCCCTCGTCCCGGGCGGGCTCAGCTGTGCAGGACCGAGCGGCTCTCGAGCGCGGCCAGGTAGTGCTCGACGTCGACGGCCGCCACGCAGCCGGAGCCCGCGGCGGTGATGGCCTGGCGGTAGGTGGAGTCCACGACGTCGCCCGCGGCGAAGACTCCCGCGAGGCTCGTCGTGGAGCTGCGGCCGTCCACCGCGATGGTCCCGTCCACGGTGAGCTCGAGCTGGTCCTTGACCAGGCCGGTGCGCGGGTCGGAGCCGATCGCCACGAACAGGCCCGTGATCGCCAGCTCGGACGTCGCCTGCGTCTGGGTGTCGCGCACGGTCACGGACTCGACCTTGTCGGCGCCGTTGATGCCCACGACCTCGGCGTTCCAGAGCACCTCGATCTTCGGGTCGTCGAAGGCGCGCTGCTGCATGATCTCCGAGGCGCGGAAGCTGTCGCGACGGTGGATGATCGTGACCTTGTCGGCGAACTTGGTGAGGAAGGTGGCCTCCTCGAGCGCGGAGTCCCCGCCGCCGACGACGGCGATGTGCTGCTTCTTGAAGAAGAAGCCGTCGCAGGTGGCGCACCAGCTCACGCCGTGGCCGGAGAGGCGCTTCTCGTCGGGCAGGCCCAGCTCGCGGTAGGCGGAGCCGGTGGCGATGATCACCGCGTGGGCGCGGTGCACGGAGCCGTCCTCGAGGGTCACGGTCTTGACCTCGCCCTCGAGCTCGAGCGCGACGACGTCCTCGTAGCGGATGTCGGCGCCGAAGCGCTCCGCCTGCTGCTGCATGCTGGACATGAGCTCCGGGCCCATGATCCCGTCGATGAAGCCGGGGTAGTTCTCGACCTCGGTCGTGTTCATCAGCTCGCCGCCGGCGGTGACGGAGCCGGCGAAGACGATCGGCGAGAGGTTCGCGCGCGCGGTGTAGATCGCGGCGGTGTACCCGGCCGGGCCGGAGCCGACGATGATGACATCGTGGACGGTGTCGTCCTGCTCGGTGACCGTCGGCTCGTCGTTCTTCGGGGCGAGGTTCAGGGCGTTGATGACGGGACCGAAGTCGGGGCTCACTGTTCTGCTGACCTTCCGTACAGGGGGCGGCCGGGCGCGCCCGGCCGCGGGGACCACTGGCACAACGGGTGCCGCGCGGCGGATATTCCGGTGCCGGGCGCCGTCAGCGCCCGGCACCGGGGGAGGAGCGGGCTCAGCCGAGCTCGATCTCGCCGATCCGCAGGCCGTAGTCGTACCCGGCGATGGGGTTGGTCAGCTGCGGCAGCTGGGTCCAGTTGACGATCACGTACTGGTGGTCGGACTCCTGGGCTGCCCCCGTCAGCGGGACGGTGATGTCCGGGCCGGTGAAGGAGCCCGAGCCCACCTGCTGCGCGCCCTCGAGGCTGGGGGAGTCGTTGACGTACACGTCGAAGAGGCCGCCCGAACCGGAGGACTGGCTGAGCCGCACCGCCCGCACCGGGGCGGGCTCCTCGAGCTCCACCGCGAGGCCGACGCTGGGCACCACGCCGCCGAAGCTCTGGTCGGAGAACCCGTAGCTGATCCAGTACGTGGCGGGGTTGTCGTCGACGGCCTGGCCCAGCTGGGGGTCCTGGTCGGCCATGTAGCCGGGGTTGCCGGGCACGACGCGGGAGACGGTCGCGGGGTCCGGGTTGGCCCCGGAGACCGTCGGGCTCGCCTCCGGGCTGGGCTGGGCGGTCGGCTCCGCCGCGGGCGTGGCGTCCTGCGGGGCGCTCGCCTCCGGCCGCGGGGCGTCCTGCCCGCCGAAGAGCCCGCCCAGCCGGTCGAAGCTGAACACCACGGCCCCCACGAGGAGGAGCACCAGCACGGCCAGGAGCACCAGCAGGCCCCGCCCGCCGTGCCGGGAGCGGCCGGGGTCGTCACCGCGCGGCGGCACGGGGGCGGCCGGTGCGGCGGGCTCGTCCGCGGGGTCGGCGTAGGGCTTCTCCGGGTGGGACTCGGACCAGCTCTCGTAGCGGTTGTCGCCGTCGTAGCCGGGGTCGATGTCGGTGCTCGCGGTGCGCCCGGCCACGGCGGCGGTCCCGCTCGCGGCGGCTCGGTCGAAGAGCGTCGAGCGGGTCGAGGCGGCGCTGACCCGCACGGGGCGGCCGAGGCGGGTGCGCACGGACGGGGCGGGGGCGGCGTCGTCGTAGGAGTCGTCGTCCTCCCAGCGGGTGACCTTGGGCTCCGGAGCGGCCTCGCGGCCGTCGCCGGCGGGCTCCGCTGCGGGCTCGGGGGCGACCACGGGCGTGGGGCTCGTGGGCTCCGGCTCGTCGTACAGGTAGGCGCCGCCGCCGCCGGCGCGCGGGGCGCCGAAGATGTCGTCGCCGAGGGACTCGTCCTCGACCTCGTCCGGCTCCACGAGCAGGGAGTCCAGCATGTCCGCCGCGGGGGCGTGGGAGGTCACCAGGTAGGTGTGGGCGTCGGCCTGCCCCAGGTCCAGGATCTGGAAGGGCGCGCTCATGGTGCCGTTGGCCATGGAGCGGGCGTTCTCCACGAGCAGCGGCGCGTGGCGCTCGGCGGGCAGGAGGATGGACACGTGGCGGCCGAGGACCTGGTCCTGTCCCTCGAGCACGTGATCGCCCTCGGCGGTGGCCAGCACGTCGGAGACGACCTTGTAGCGGCCGCCGAGGACGGAGCCGAGCTTGATCGGTGCGGGCACGTTCGCTCCCTGGGGGTCTGGAATTCGCGGGGGCCGGAATTCGGGGTGGGGACGGGCCGGACGGGACGCGGGCGGTCGCCCTGCCCCAGGTCACGGGCCAGACAGCACTTTACCGGTCCGGCCCCCCGCTCCGGGAGAGCCGGGCCGTGCGGTCAGCGCCCGAGTCGGGCGAGCACGGGGCGCAGCAGCCCGTCGAGCTCCTGCACCCGGAACAGCTTCAGCCCGACCAGGTAGGCCACGCCCATCACGGCGCCGCCCACGGCGAGGGTCACGACCGCGGTGAGCTGGTTCGCCCAGGGGAAGCCGGCCGGGTCGTAGCCGCCGAGCAGGTGCAGGGCCAGGACCCCGGCGGCCCCGGCGAGCAGGGACGCGGCGAGGATCCGCACGTGCGACTCCAGGATCCGGGCGACGCCGTAGTCCCCGACCCGCCGGGTGAGCACCACGTGGTAGAGCAGGGTGCTCAGGACGTTCTGGGCGGCGTAGCAGCCCGCGACGGCGAAGATCATGTGCTCGGGGGGCACGAGCCGCCAGATCGCCGCGGCGGAGGCCACGGTGAACAGCGCGACGCCGACCTGGACGAAGAACGGCGTGCGGGCGTCCTCCTGGGCGTAGAACGCCCGGCCCAGCATGAAGGAGGTGGACATGAACGGCGCGCCGATCGCGATCACCGCGACCACCTGGCCCACCACGGCCCCGGCGGAGGGGACGCCGCCGCTGAACAGCATGCCGAGCGGCCCGGCGTAGACGATGAGGGCCACGGTGGCGAAGACCGTGGCCACCCCGGTGATCCGCAGGCTCGAGGACAGGGACGCGGCCATGCCCTCCCGGTCCCCGTCCGTCGACGCGGCGGCCATCCGGTTGAACAGGACCGTGGCGATGGACAGCCCGATCACCCCGTGCGGCAGGGAGTAGAGCATCGAGGCCTGGTTGAGGGCGGTCACGCCGGCGATCTGCTGCGGCGGGTCCATCGCGAGGTACTCCGGGCGGTAGGCCGTGGGGATCGCGGCGACCTTGGTGAGGACCAGGAAGGCGAGGTTGGCGAGGACGCCGGTGGCGAGGGTCCAGCCGCCGAGCCGGGCGGCCGCGGACAGCCCGATCCCGCGCCAGCCGAACCTCGGCCGCAGCCCCAGGCCCAGCCGCCGCAGCGGGAGGAAGAGGATCAGGGCCTGCAGCGCCACCCCGAGGGTTGCGGTGCCCGCGAGCCACAGCGTCTTGGCCGTCGTCCAGTTCCCGAGGGTGTGCGGGTCCTGCTGGTAGGCGCCGAACTGCTGGATGAACACGAGCAGCGCCGCGATGGCCACCACGTTGTTGAGCACGGGCGCCCACATGTAGGCGCCGAACGCCCCCTTGGCGTTGAGCACCTGCCCCACCACCGTGTAGAGGCCGTAGAAGAAGATCTGGGGGAACGTGAACAGCGCGAACGTGGTGCCCAGAGCCAGCATGCCGTCGTCCCAGTCCGTGCCCATGACCCGGATGATGGGGCCCGCGAGGACGACGACGACGGCGGCCACGCCCAGCAGCGCGAGCACCGCCAGGGTGATCAGCCGGGAGATGTAGTCGGCGCCCTCGTCCTCGTTGTTCCGCGACGCCTTGATGATCTGGGGGACGAGCACCGCGTTGAAGATGCCGCCGGCCACGAGGACGTAGATGAGGTTGGGCAGGGTGTTGGCCAGCTCGAAGATGTCCGCGATGGTCGTGACGGAGCCGATGGCCACGGTGATGAGCACGGCCTTGACGAAGCCGAGGGCGCGGGAGACGAGCGTGCCCGAGGCCATGATGGCGCTGGAGGCCGCGCCGGAGCGCCGGGCCGGGGCGGGGGCCCGCGCCTCGCCGGGCCGGGCGCCCGCCGGCTCAGAGCTGGTGGATGATGTATTCACGAGCGATGTCCGCGATGCGCCGTTCGTTGGGGAAGGACAGCTTCCGGCCCAGGTCGTCGATGTCCACCCAGGCGACGTCCACGGCCTCGTGGTCGGGGTCGTTGTCCGTGGTGAGGTGCCCGCCCGTGGCGCGCAGCAGGAAGTGGTGGACCGTCTTGTGCACCCGGTGCCCGGAGACCGTGAACCAGTAGTCGATGCTGCCCAGCGGGCTGAGCACCTCCCCGGCGATCCCGGTCTCCTCCTCGATCTCGCGGATCGCGGCTTCCTCGTTGGTCTCCTCGTTCTCCGGGTGGCCCTTCGGCAGGCACCACTCGAGGCGTCCGCCCCGGTTGATGCGGGCGATGATGGCCACCGGGTGCGAGGGCGTGGCGAGGTCGACGACGATCCCGCCGGCGGAGACTTCCTCGACCGTGGGCAGCGCGGCGGCCGGTGTGGACGGCCGCTTCTTCGGAGCGCTGGGTACGGGGAAAGCCATGCCTCCTACCTTAGCCACAATCCGCCGAGCTCCCGCCGGAGCCGCTGGGTGCTCCCCGGGCGTCGGGCGGCCCCCGCTCCCACCGGCCCGCTCCCGCCGCGCCGGGCCCTCCCGGGCCCGCCCGGCCCCGGGTCCCGGGTCTGGAACAATGGGCGGCACCATGACGCAGCTGTTCGATCCCTCCTCGATCCACCCTGCCGCCCTCGACCTCGGGCGGCAGTTCTCCGCCGCCGGCCACGACCTCTCGCTCGTGGGCGGGCCGGTGCGCGACCTCTTCCTGGGCCGTACCGCCCTGGACCTCGACTTCACCACCGACGCGAGCCCGGACGAGACGCTCGAGGTCGTCCAGGGCTGGGCCGACGCCGTGTGGGAGATCGGCCGGGACTTCGGCACGATCGGGATGCGCAAGGGGGACGTCCAGCTCGAGGTCACCACCTACCGGGCCGAGGCCTACGACGAGACCTCCCGCAAACCGGTGGTCGCGTTCGGCACCTCCCTCGAGGACGACCTGTACCGCCGCGACTTCACGATCAACGCGATGGCCCTGCGGCTGCCCGGCCTGGAGCTCGTGGACCCCCACGGGGGGATCAAGGACCTGCACGCCGGCGTGCTGCGCACCCCGGGCACCCCCGAGGACTCCTTCTCCGACGACCCGCTGCGGATGATGCGGGCCGCGCGCTTCGCCGCCCAGCTGGACGTGGAGGTGGCCCCCGAGGTGCAGCGGGCCATGACGGACATGGCGGGGCGGATCGGGATCGTCTCCGCGGAGCGGGTCCGGGAGGAGCTGGTGAAGCTGGTCTGCGGGCGCCGCCCCCGGAAGGGCGTCGACCTCCTCGTGACCACCGGGCTGGCGGAGATCGTGCTGCCGGAGGTGCCCGCGCTCCAGCTCGAGATCGACGAGCACCACCGGCACAAGGACGTCTACCAGCACTCCCTGACCGTGATGGAGCAGGCCGCGGCCCTGGAGTCCGGCCCGGACGGGCCCGTGCCCGGCCCCGACTTCGTCCTGCGCTTCGCGGCCCTGATGCACGACATCGGCAAGCCCGCCACCCGCCGCTTCGAGGACTCCGGCGCGGTGAGCTTCCGCCACCACGAGGTGGTGGGCGCCAAGCTGACCGCCAAGCGGATGCGGGCCCTGCGCTTCGACAACGACACCATCAAGAAGGTCAGCCGGCTCGTGGAGCTGCACATGCGCTTCTACGGCTACGGGGAGGCCGGGTGGACCGACTCCGCCGTGCGCCGCTACGTGCGGGACGCCGGCGACGTCCTGGAGCGCCTCCACCGGCTGACCCGGGCGGACGTGACGTCCCGCAACAGGCGCAAGGTGGCCCGGCTGTCCGGGGCCTACGACGACCTCGAGCAGCGGATCGCGGAGCTGTCCGCCCAGGAGGAGCTCGAGGCCGTGCGCCCGGAGCTCGACGGGCAGCGGATCATGGCGGTGCTCGGCGTCCCGCCGGGCCCCGTGGTGGGCAGGGCGTACAAGTTCCTCCTGGACCTGCGCCTGGACGAGGGGGAGCTGGGCGCCGACGAGGCCGAACGGAGGCTGCGGGCCTGGGCGGCGGACGCGCTGTGAGCCCCCGGCCCGGCCCGCCCCCGGCCGGACCGGACGCGGGGGAGCGCGCTCCGGCCCGCCCGGCCGCCGCAACGGCCGGGCCGCGCCTCAGCCCGTGGGTGTTCGCCGGGGCCGCCCTGTACGCCGTCCTGCTCGCGTACCTGGTGCGGCTCCCGTGCCGGCTCACCTCCTGGGAAGCCCCGGGCACCTACCTGCAGCTGTGCTACTCCGACCTCCCCACCCTGTATGCCTCGACGGGCATGGCCGAGGGGCGCTTCCCCTACCTGGACCCGTCCGCGCTGCTCGAGTACCCGGTGCTGCAGACCGTCGTGGCGGCGCTGACCGGCATCGCCGCCCACGTGCTCTCGCCGACGAGCAGTATTCATGCTGCTCAAGGAATATATTTCGACGTCAACGCCCTGCTCCTGGCGGGCCTGTGGGCGGCGGTCGTCCTGGTCCTCCGGCGGATGGGCGCGGGCACGCTCCCCGTCCTCCTCGCGGCCCTGGCCCCGGGCGTGGTGGTCACCGCGCTTATCAACTGGGACCTGTGGCCGGTGCTGTGCACGGTCCTGGCCCTGCTCGCGTTCCGGCGCTCGCGGTGGGAGCTGGGCGGGGTGCTCCTGGGCCTCGGCACCGCGTTCAAGCTCTTCCCGTTCCTGGTCCTCGGCGCGCTGGTCGTGCTGGCGGTCCGGCGCCGCGAGCCGGGCCCCGCCCTGCGGGCGACGGCCGGCGCCGCCGGGGCGTGGGCGGCCACCAACCTGCCCCTCCTCCTGCTGGACCCCCGGCAGTGGGGGTACTTCTGGAGCTTCAGCGAGGACCGCGGCGCCGGCTTCTCCTCGGTCTGGCACTGGTGGAACGGCGTGGCGGTGCCCCGCCTGGGGAGCGAGCCGCTGACGGCCGAGCGGATCAACGTCCTCGCGTTCACCGCGTTCGGCCTCGCGTGCGTGCTGGTGCTGGTGCTCGGGCTCGCGGCCCGGGAGGAGCCGTCCCTGGAGCAGCTGGCGTTCCTGGTGCTCGCCGCCTTTGTGCTCACCAACAAGGTCTACTCGCCGCAGTTCGTCCTGTGGCTCGTGCCCCTGCTGGTGCTGGCACGGTTCCGGACGGGGGAGTTCGTGGTCTGGCAGCTGGTCGAGGTGGTGCACTGGGCGGCCGTCTTCACCTGGCTGGGCCACGCCACGGCGCAGCTGCCGGGTGCCGAGGCCGCGGAGGACGTCTACTTCGCGGCGGTGGCCCTGCACACGGCGGCGGTCGGGTACCTGGTGCTGCGGGTCGCGGCGGACGTGCTGCGCGGACGAGGAGGCGGACGATGAGCACGGTCAGGATCCGGCGGCGCGGTGGCGGCGCGCTCCTGGTGGCAGGACTGGTCCTGTACGCGGCGGCGATGGCGTGGCTGCTGCGCCTGCCCTGCCGGGCCCCCGGCGGGGGCGAGCGCTTCCCCGACCTGTGCGCGGGGACCGCCCCGGCGGGCGGGAGCCTCCTCGCGAGCGGCCCCGACGCGGCGGCGCCGCCGCTCGTCGGGATGATCACCACGGTCGTCGGCTGGTTCGCCGCGAACCTCTCCATGCTGCTGGGCGCCGAGGCGGACCGGGGCGCCCTCGCGGAGCTGCCCGTCCTGCTGCTGGTCCTCGTGTGGCTGGCCACGGTCCTGGCCGTCCACCGGTCCGTGGGGCGCGGGCCGGACGCCCTCGTGATGGCGATCGCCCCCGCGGTGCTGCTCGCCGGCTTCACCACGTGGGACCTGTGGGCGGTGCTGTTCCTGGTGCTGGCGCTGCTGTTCCACGCCCGCGGCAGCTGCACGACCTCGGGCGTGTTCCTGGGCCTGGGGGCGTCCGTGGCCCTGTTCCCCGTCGCCGCGCTGCTCGCCGTCCTGTTCCTCGCCGCCCGGCGCCGGCAGTTCCGGGACTTCGCCCTGGTGCTCCTGGGCGCCGTGCTCACGTGGGCGCTGGTCAACGGACCCTCCGTGGTCACGTCCTGGGACCGCTGGACGGCCGGCCTCGGGACGCTCGCGCAGCGGCCCGTGGCGGACTCCTCGTTCTGGGGCGTGTGGGGCCGGCTCGTGCCCGCGCTGATCGGGACGGCCCCGGCGGGCACGGGGCAGGGGGTGCTGCTGACCCTCGTCCTGTGCCTCCTGGGGGTGCTCGTGGCCGCCCTCGTGGCCCGCCAGGACCCGGGCGTGGTGCAGGTCTCCTTCCTGGTCCTGGCCGTGTTCGTGCTCTTCGGGACGGACTACTCGCTGGTGCAGGTGCTGTGGCTGGTGCCCCTCGTGGTCCTCGCCCGCCGGCGCTGGCCGGAGTTCGCGGCCTGGCAGCTCGTCGAGCTGGCGCACTGGGCCGTCCTCGTCCTGCCCGGGCAGACCTGGCCCGAGCTGCCGTGGACCGGCCCCGGCGCGCTGGAGCTGCTCGCCGTGCTGCGCCTCCTGTTCCTCGTCTACTTCGTGGTGGTCGTGACGGTCGACCTGCTCCGCGGCCGCAGGGCCACGGCGACCAAGGTCTCCGAGGTCGGCTGAGGACCCCACTCTCCCGCGGACGGGGCGTCCACGGGCTCGTCCTTCCGGCCGCGTCGCAGCCGCTCCCGTAGGGTCGGAGGAGGCCGGACCAGACGAGCGCTCGGGAGGAGCCCCGGTGATCGAGATCGAGAACCTGACCAAGACCTACGGTGACAGGACGGCGGTGGACGACGTCAGCTTCACCGTGCGGCCCGGTCGCGTCACCGGCTTCCTGGGCCCCAACGGTGCCGGCAAGACGACCACGATGCGCCTCGTCGTCGCCCTCGAGCCCGCCACGCGCGGGCACACCCGGGTCAACGGCCGGCCCTACGCCCAGCACCGGGCGCCGCTGGCCGAGGTCGGGGTGCTCCTGGACGCGAAGGCCGTCCACCCCCGCCGCACCGCCCGCGCGCACCTCTGCGCGCTCGCGGCCACCCACGGCATCTCCCGCAGCCGGGTCCAGGAGGTCGTGGACCTCACCGGGCTGGGCGGCGCGGCCGACAAGCGCGTGGGCGGGTTCTCCCTGGGCATGGGCCAGCGCCTCGGCATCGCCGCCGCCCTCCTGGGCGACCCGCAGACCGTGATCCTGGACGAGCCCGTCAACGGCCTGGACCCCGAGGGCGTCGTGTGGGTGCGCCACCTCGCGAAGCACCTCGCCGCGGAGGGGCGCACCGTGTTCCTGTCCTCCCACCTCATGTCGGAGATGGCGCAGACCGCCGACCACCTGGTCGTCATCGGCCGGGGCCGCATCCTCGCGGACGCCCCCATCGAGCAGGTCCTCGCCGGGGGCGGCACCCGCACCCGGGTGCGCACCACCGACCGCCGGGGGCTGCGCCACGCCCTGAACGGCACGGGCGCCGACGTCACGGACGTCGACGACGACGGCGCCGTGGTCGCCGGCCCCGAGCCGCGGCGCATCGCCGAGGCCGCGCTGGCCGCCGGGATCCTGATCTACGAGCTCACCCCGCTGACCGAGACGCTCGAGGACGCCTACATGGCGATGACGCAGCACGAGGTCGAGTACCGCTCCGGCGGCGCCCCCGCACCGAGGACACCGGCGCCCTGGGCGGACGCCGCAGCACGAGACGGAGACCGAGCATGAGCACCAGCACCTCGACCGCACCCCGACCGGAGGCGGAGCACCCGCGACCCGACCGCCCGGACCGCGCCGTCCCGCGGGCGCGGCTGAGCTTCGGCGGGGTGCTGCGCTCCGAGTGGATCAAGTTCCGCTCCCTGCGCTCGCACTGGATCCTGCTGGGCATCGCCCTGGTCCTGGGGCTGGGCTTCGCCGCCCTCACCGCCTCCAGCGCCACGACGTTCCAGGAGTTCAACGAGCAGGCCGCCCAGGAGCAGGTCGACGCGGCGCTGGGGGGCCGGTCGGCCGAGGAGCTCGGCCTCAGCGAGGAGGAGGTCCAGCAGCAGAAGGACGAGATCCTCGCCGAGCTGGACCGGCAGACGGCCGAGAGCTCCCAGGTGCCCCTGCCGGAGGGCATGGGGTTCAGCGAGTACCTGGCGATGTCCAGCGCCAACGGCGGCCTGCAGCTGGTGATGCTGCTGATCGGCGCGCTCGCCGTGCTGGCGATCGGCTCCGAGTACGCCACCGGGTCGATCAGGACCACCATGACCGCGGTGCCGCGCCGCACGCCGGTGATGGTGGCCAAGGCCGTGGTGCTCTCCGTCGTCGCGCTCCTCTTCGGGCTGCTCAGCGCCGGGCTGGCCCACCTGCTCGTGCAGCCGGTGCTCGCCGCCGGGGACATGGCCTATGACGTGGCGCAGGAGGCCGTGCTGCTCAACATTCTGGCGGTGGGCCTGTTCCACATGGCCACCGCCTGGCTGGGCTTCGGCCTGGGCGCCCTGCTGAGGTCCACCACGTGGGGGATCGTGGTGCTCGTGGTCCTCCTGCTGGTGCTGGAGATCGTCCTGTTCGTGCTGTCCTTCGAGTGGGTCGAGGACCTCAGGCCGTGGTCCCCGGCGGCCGCGGGCGGGCAGCTGACCACGATGTACCAGTCCTCGGACGCGGTGCTCGACCAGGTCCAGTCCGGGCTCGTCTACGGGGGATGGGGCCTGCTGCTCGTGCTCGCGGGCGTCCTCGTCACGAAGCGACGCGCGCTGTAGCCGCCGACCGGCGCGGGAGCTCCCGCCCTACGATGTGAGCTCTACGATGTGATCCGGAGGACGAGAGCCGGGCCCGTGGCCCGGGCGGACAGGGGGCGGCGGTGCCAGGGATGCGCGGGGCCCCCGGGCTGCTCCGCGCCGAGCGCGCCCGCGCCCTGCACCGCGCCGAGCTGGGCTGGTTCGTGATGGTGCTGGTCCTCGTGACCGTGGTCAGCACGACCTTCAACTGGGCGTTCGTGGACCGGCGGCCCGAGGACCCGGTGCGGGCGTGGCTCGGCGGCATCCAGGACGGGCGCTCGCGCCAGCTGCTCTCCCACGCCGCGGAGGTCCGGGCGGACCCGACGCTGGGCATCTTCTCCAACCGGGTCTACCGCGGCGCCGCGGGGCGGATCAGCGGCCACGAGATCCTCGACGTGCGCCCGGACGGCGACCGGGCCGAGGTCCGCGCCCGCGTGTGGTGGGACGACCCCGAGGGCGGCCCCCGCCGCGAGGAGGTCCACGCCTACGCCGTCCACCGGGTGGAGCGCACCGGGCCCCTCAACGACCGGTGGGAGCTGGACTCCCCGGACGCCGCGGTCGTGTCGGTGCACCTGCCGGCCGCGCTCGACGAGCTGTCCGTCAACGGTGAGAGCCTCCGGCCCGCGGCCGACCGGCGGGTGCCGGACCCCGAGGGCCCCGGCGGGACGTGGCGCTTCGAGGCGCTGCCCGGTGAGTACGCGATCGGGCTGCCGGGAACCTCCTACTACCGGGTGGCCGAGCCGCTCGCCCCCCGCACGGTCGCGTTCCGCGACCCGCAGCCGGTGGCCGTGGCCCTCGACATCGAGCCGTCACCGCGCCTGTGGGAGGAGACGGACCAGCGGATCCACGACTGGCTCCTGGGCTGCGCGGGCGCGGACGAGCTCGCCCCCGAGGGCTGCCCCGCCTCCCGGCGCTACACCGCCTCCGGCGAACCGCTCGTCCCGGCCCCGACCCCCGGTGAGGGTCCCGGGGCGTCCCTCCCGCCGGGGCGCGAGGGCGCGGACATCACGGACGTCCGGTGGCGGATCCTCTCCCGGCCCGGCCTCGTGCTCGTGCAGGACGAGGCCGACCCGCTGCTGTGGCGGGCGGACCCCTGGCGGCCCGCCGTGGCGGAGCTGACCTACCGGGAGGACGGCGAGCGGGTCGTGGAGCGGATCGAGTTCCCCCTCCGCGCGAGCGCGCGCTCGACGGGCCGGAGCGCGGAGTTCAGCGTGGGGACGGGACCGGCCGGGTGACGGTCTCGCCCACCGGGACGGCAGCGACGGCGCCGTCGACCAGGACGAAGACCCGGTCCCCGGGACGGTAGTCGACCAGCGGGCCGTCGACCATGCGGGACATGGCCTCCGTCCCGTCCGCCAGCTCGAAGGCCACCAGCGTGTCGTGGCCGTGGTAGTCGACGCGGCGCACCACGGCGGGCACGCCCCGTCCGGCCTGCGGGGTGCGCCGGTGCGTCATCAGCACCTGCTCGGGCCGGACCACCGCGGCCATCGGGCCGTCCCACGGACGGTCGTCGTCGCGCAGGGTCAGGGGGCCCAGGGGGGAGGTGTGCCGGCCCCCGGGTGCCTCCCCGTCGAGCGGCACGATGACCGCTTCGCCCACGAACCCGGCCACCCAGACGTCGGCGGGGTGGCGGTAGACCTCCGCCGGGGTGCCGACCTGCCGGATCCGCCCGCCGTTCATCACGGCCACGCGGTCCGCCATGGACAGGGCCTCGGCCTGGTCGTGGGTGACGAGGATCGCGGTCGCGCCGTCCTCGCGCAGCGCGCGGCGGACGTCCCGGCGCAGCTCGGAGCGCAGCGCGGCGTCGAGCGCGCTGAAGGGCTCGTCGAGCAGGACCAGGGGAGGGCGGGGGGCGAGCGCCCGGGCCACGGCCACGCGCTGGCGCTGCCCGCCGGAGAGCTCGTGGGGCATGCGCCGGCCGTAGCCGCCCAGGCCCACCAGCTCGAGGCACTGCTCGACCCGGGCGGCCCGGTCCCGGCGGCCGCGGCCGAGCCCGTAGGCGACGTTGCCGGCGACGTCCAGGTGCGGGAACAGGGCCCCCTCCTGCGGGACCACGGCGACGTGGCGCCGGTGCGGGGGCACGTGCACGCCGGGGAGGGCGACCAGGCGCCCGCCCAGGGCGATGCGCCCCTCGTCGATCTGCTCGAAACCGGCCACGCATCGCAGCAGGGTGGTCTTGCCGCACCCGGAGGGCCCGAGCACGGCCAGGAACTCGCCGGAGCGCATGCTCAGGTCCACTCCGGACAGGGCCCGGAGCGTGCCGAAGAACTTCCCGACGTGGTTGATCTCGACGTCAGTCATGGGTGAGCAGCTCCTCCTTCAGGGTGCGTGCCTGCTTGGCGGGCGGGGCGCCCCCGACCACGCCGCTGCGGCGCACCAGCGCCCACGTGGGGACCGCCGCCAGCAGCACCAGCAGGAAGGCGTAGGGGGCCGCCTCGGCGTAGCGCTGGTAGCTCGTGGCCTGCCACAGCTCGGTGGCCAGGGTGTCGAGTCCCGTGGGGCGCAGCATGAGGGTCGCGGGCAGCTCCTTCATGCAGGTCAGGAAGACGAGGGCCGCGCCGGCGCCGATGCCGGGCAGCGTCAGCGGGAGGGTCACGGTGCGGAAGACCTGCGCGGGGGAGCGGCCCAGGGACGTCCCCACCTCCTCGAGGGCGGGCGGGGCCTGGGCGGCCGCGCCGCTGACCGCCGCCACGCCCAGCGGCAGGAAGAGCGTCGCGTAGGCGAACGCGAGCAGCCACGTGGTCTGGTAGAGCGGGAGCAGCACCGTGACGCCCAGGAAGACGAGGGACAGGCCGACGACGACGCCGGGCAGGCTGTGCGCCACGTAGGCGGCCCGCTCGGTCAGGGCGCTGAGCCGTCCGGGGTGCCGGGCGGCCAGGATGCCGATGGGCAGGGCCAGGACCATGGTGAGCAGCGCGCCGGCCAGGGACACGGTGAGCGAGCCGGCGGCGGCGCCGAGGAGCTGGCCCCACGAGTCCGCCCGGGAGGTCCCGGCCGTCATCCACCGCACCATCGACAGGGCGGGCACGCCCAGGGCCAGCACGGCGACGGCGGCGAGCCCTCCCGCGGCCCACCAGCGGCCGCGGCCCAGGCCCACCACGTTCGTGCCGTGGCTCGCGCCGCCGGACTCGTAGCGGGCGCCCCGCCGGCGCGTGCGGCCCTCGAGGAGCAGGACGAGCACGGTCAGCAGGACCAGGACGGTGGAGAGGCTCAGGGCGGTCGCACGGTCGAAGCCCGCGCTGAAGGCGGTGAAGATGGCCCGGGTGAACGTGTCCACCCGCAGGATGGACACCGCCCCGAAGTCCGAGAGGATGTAGAGGATCGCCAGCAGCCCGCCGCCGGCGATGGCGGGGCGCACCTGCGGCAGGGTCACCGTGGCCAGGGTGCGCCAGGTGCCACGTCCCAGGGACCGCGCGACCTCCTCCTGCGCCGCGTCCGCGCCCGCGAACGCAGCCGCCACGGGCAGGTACACGTACGGGTAGGTGTAGAGGATCAGCACGGCGACGGCCGGCCAGAACCCCTCGAAGCGCGCGGTGGAGGACCACAGGTCCGCGACGGACACCCACGTGTAGGCGGCCACGTAGCTGGGCACCGCGAGGGGGAGCGCCGCGAGCACCGCGAAGGCCCGCCGGAACGGGACGTCCGTGCGGGTGACGAGGTAGGCGCTGCCCACCCCCAGCAGCAGGCAGCCCGCGGTGACGACGACGGCGAGCGCGAAGCTCGTGCCGGCGAGGCGCGCGGTGCGCGCGGTGGTGACGAGCTCCCACCACTCGCCCACCCCGTTCTGCCCCGTGCGCAGCAGGATGTAGAAGAGGGGCACGAGCGCGACCACCGCGGCCAGGGCGGCCGCGGTGGTCAGGACGGGACGGGGACCTCGGCCGCTCAGCTGAGACCCGCCTCCGAGATCATCGTCACCGTGGTCTGCAGGTCGTCGAGGTCGTTGAGGTCGACGTCGGGCACCTCCAGGGTGTCCAGGGCGGGCAGGCCCTCGGGCGGCTCGACGCCCTCGGCCATCGGGTACTCGTGGGTCTCGTCGCGGAAGTACTCCTGGCTCTCCTGGCTCAGCACGAAGTCGACGAAGGCCTGGCCGTCGCCGTCCTCCTGCTCGTTGACCAGGCCCACGCCGGAGACGTTCACCAGGGCGCCGGTGTCCCCGCCGGGGAAGAAGTGCAGGGCGGCGTTCAGGTCCTCGACCGGCACGCCGTCCTCCTGCGCCTTCTCGTAGACGTAGTAGTGGTTGACCAGGCCCACGTCGATCGCGCCGCTGTCGACGTCGGAGACGATCATCCCGTTGCGCTCGCGGATCTGCGGCTCGTTGGCGGCCAGGTCCTCGAGCCACTGCCGGGTCCGGTCGTCGCCGTGCTCGACGCGCATGGCGGTCACGAACGCCTGGAAGGAGGCGTTGGTGGGGGCGATGCCCACGCGGCCCTTCCACTCCGGCTCCGTGAGCTCGAAGACCGACGTCGGCAGCTCGGCCTCCGGCACGCTGTCCTTGTTGTAGACGAGGACGCGGGAGCGGCCGGTCACGCCGACCCAGGTGTCGTCCTGGGCCCGGTAGGTCTCGGCGACCTTCGCCACGGTCTCGGCGGGCAGCGGCTGGAGCATGCCCTCGTTCGACACGGCGGAGAGGGCCCCCGCGTCCTGGGCGAGGAAGACGTCCGCGGGGGAGTTCGCGCCCTCCTCCAGCAGCTGCGCGGCCATCTCGGAGGTGCCGCCGTAGCGGACCTCGACGCCGACGCCCGTCTCCTCGCTGAACCGGTCGATCAGCGGCTGGACCAGGCCCTCGTCGCGGCCGCTGTAGATCACGAGCTCCTGCTCGCCGGCGGGGGTCCCCACGGTCCCCTCCGGCTGCTCCTCGGAGGAGCCGCACGCGGCGAGGCCCAGGGCCAGGAGGGAGGTGGTCAGCAGTCCCGCGGTGCGGGCGAGACGTCGAGTCGTGCGCAAGGTCGGCTCCTGGGATGGCGCGGGGTCACGGTCCCGTGGGGGCCTGTGACTCAGGTCATCCTAAGTTCAACACGGATCGGGGGGCGGAGGCAATTCGAGCACACGCGTGTGCGCTTATGGGGACAGCCGGGGCGCCGGCCGCGGAATACCGGCCCCCCGGAGGCCGTTGGACCGTTCGAGGGCCAGGCGTCCGCCGCGGCCCCGATCCTGTTCTCCCGAAAGGACCTTCGTGGCCCCCGAGCCCGAGTACTACCGCCCCGTCCCCCTGGACACCGACCCGCGCCGCGCCGGCCACCCCGGCGCGGCCTACGGCTCCCCGTTCGGCCGCGGCCCCGGGGTGCCGGCACCCCCGCCCGTCGTGCACGTGGTGGGCGGGAAGTCCCTGGCCCTGGCCTACGTCCTGTGGTTCTTCCTGGGCTGGCTGGGCGTCCACAAGTTCTACCTGCGCCAGCCGATCTGGGGGCTGATCTACCTCGTCCTCGGCGGCCTGGGCTGGGGCATGGCCGGGATCGGCATCGGCTTCCTGTTCCTGGTCCCGTGGGCCCTGCTGATGTTCCTGGACATCTTCACCATGCCGTTCCGCACGGCGATCGTGAACGCCTCCATCGCCCGCAGCGCCTACCGGTACTGAATGGGTCGCTCCCGCACCGTCGTCCGGAGCTCCTCCGCGCACCCCCGCCCCCGTTGGGCGGGGGTGCGCGGATGTAGTAGTGTTGGAAAGTCTGTGTGCCCGCCGCCCGACGTGCGGCGCCGGCGCCCGGACGACGCACAGAACCTCCTGCTGCGGAAGGACCGCAGCCGCTCAGCCCGAAGGAGGTGGGTTCGAACATGCGTGAATACGAACTGATGGTGATCATCAACCCCGAGGTCGAGGATCGTGCCGTGGAGCCGACTCTCAAGAAGTTCCTCGAGGTCGTCACCAAGGAGAACGGCACCGTCGACAACGTCGACATCTGGGGTCGCCGTCGCCTCGCCTACGAGATCCAGAAGAAGTCCGAGGGCATCTACGCGGTGGTCCGCTTCACCGCGACCCCGCAGACTGCCCAGGAGCTCGACCGCGTCCTGAACCTCAACGAGGCCATCATGCGCACCAAGATCACTCGCCCGGAAGAGCAGAAGATCTCGGCCGAGTAAGGACTTCACAGGCTGACCACCAGGGTGCCCCTCCGGGCGCGCCGGTGAGATGCTGAGAATTCCCAGTACGTCCCGTACGACCGCGAACTTCTTGACCCGGGAGGTCCACATGGCTGGTGACACCGTCATCACCGTAATCGGCAACCTGACCGCTGACCCCGAGCTGCGCTTCACCCCCTCGGGTGCGGCCGTGGCCAACTTCACCGTTGCGTCCACGCCCCGCACCTTCGACCGCCAGTCCAACGAGTGGAAGGACGGGGAGACCCTGTTCCTGCGCTGCTCCGTGTGGCGCGAGGCGGCCGAGAACGTGGCGGAGTCCCTGCAGAAGGGCATGCGCGTCATCGTCCAGGGTCGGCTCAAGTCGCGCTCGTACGAGACCAAGGAAGGCGAGCGGCGCACCGTCACGGAGCTCGACGTCGACGAGGTCGGTCCCTCCCTGCGCTACGCGTCCGCCAAGGTCAACCGCAACGCCCGCTCCGGCGGGCAGGGCGGCGGCTTCGGCGGTGGCGGCGGCCAGGGTGGCGGTGGCTTCGGCGGCGGCCAGCAGGCCGGCGGATTCGGGGGCGACTCCGGGTTCGGCGGTGGCGGTGGCCAGCAGGCCGCCGGCTTCGGCGGGGGTCGTGGCGGTGGACGCCAGTCCGCCCCCCAGGCCGCGCCGCAGGCAGCACCCCAGAGCGACCCCTGGAGCCAGTCCTCCGGGGGGAACTACGACTGGGGCGGCGGCCAGGACGACGAACCGCCGTTCTGAGCCTTCCCCCTACCAAGACAGAACACCCCATCCCGCGGTGACAAGCCGCGGGCTCCACTGGAAGAACAAGGAGCACCACGATGGCCAAGGCTGAACTTCGCAAGCCCAAACCAAAGCAGAACCCGCTCAAGGCGGCCAAAGTCACTGAGATCGACTACAAGGACGTCGCGCTGCTGCGCAAGTTCATCTCTGACCGCGGAAAGATCCGCGCCCGCCGCGTCACCGGTGTGACCGTGCAGGAGCAGCGCAAGATCGCGCTGGCGATCAAGAACGCCCGCGAGGTCGCACTGCTGCCCTACTCCGGCGCCGGCCGCTGATCAGAGAGGACAGACACTCATGGCAAAGATCATTCTGACGACCGAGGTCACCGGCCTCGGCTCCGCCGGCGACGTGGTCGAGGTCAAGAACGGGTACGCCCGCAACTACCTCCTCCCGCGCGGCTTCGCCACTCCCTGGTCCCGCGGCGGCGAGAAGCAGATCCAGAGCATCAAGGCCGCCCGCGCCGCGCGCGAGGTCGCCTCGCTCGAGGACGCCCAGGCCCTCGCCCAGAAGCTGACCTCGGCGACCGTGACCATCCCGGTCAAGGCCGGCGCCGAGGGTCGTCTCTTCGGCACGGTCAAGGCCGAGGACGTCGCCAACGCTGTCGAGGCCGCAGGCCTCGGCACGGTGGACAAGCGCAAGGTCGAGCTGAACCAGCACATCAAGACCACCGGTGTGTACCAGGCCTCCGTGCGTCTGCACGAGGACGTCAACGCGAACGTCGAGTTCGAGGTCGTCCCCGCCTGATCGGCTCTGCTGACACGGAAAAGGCCCCCGCGGTTCGCCGCGGGGGCCTTTTCCGTGCCCGGGTGACCCGTCCCAGTCCGGGGTCCCTCCGTGCCCGGAGCCTGGCCGGGCTCAGCGGGCGCGGACGGCCTCCAGCACGACGTCGAGCGCCGTGCCGCTGGTCCGCACCTCCTCGGCTCGCCGGACAGCCAGCCCCGTGCCCTCCAGCGCCCGGAGCGTCTCCTCCAGCCCGGGGCGGGGGACGCCGGCGGGCGGGCCGTCCACGCTGTCCGGGGCGTGGGTGAGCCACAGCAGCGTGCCGCCGGGGGCCAGCCACCCGGAGGCGTTCCGGAGCAGCTCCAGGCTGTGCTGGAAGTAGGCGGCGAGGACCAGGTCGAACTCCTGCGGGACGTCGGCGCGTCCCTGCTGCCGGGCCTCCTGCGGGGACCAGGTCCGGAGGTCGCCCACCACGCCCCGGCCGGGCAGCCCGTGCCGCCGCAGGGCGTCCTCGAGGACGCGGACGGCGGTGGGGGAGAAGTCCACCCCGGTGGCGTCGTAGCCGGCCCGCGCGAGCGCCAGGACGTGCCGGCCCGGGCCCGAGCCCAGGTCCAGGGCCGTGCGGGTCCCGGCCCGGGGCTCCCGCTCCAGGCGCTCCAGCAGGGCCACGACCTCGGGGTGCGGCGCGACCCCGTCCGGGGACTGCTCCCCGGCGGCATACCGCCGCTCCCACATCTGCTGCATCTCGTCCACGGTCGCTCCTCGGGTGCTCGGTCGTCCAGGATCCGGTCAGGCGCCGCGGCGCTGCCGCTCGGAGGCCCGGGGGACAATGGACCCATGCCGTCCCTGATCTCCCGCGTCACGCCCTCCGCCCTGTACTGGTTCGGAACGGGGTGCCTGCTCTTCACCGTACTGGCATTCGTCGTCGCCTTCGTGGGCGGGAACTCCGGCGGGGCCGGGACCGCCATGACGGTGTTCGTCGTCGGGCTGGTGACCGCCGCGGTCGCGGCGAGCGTGACGGCGGTGGTGGCCCTCGCCGGGATGATCGCGTTCTCGTCGGCCCGGATCCGCTTCCTGGTGCTGCTCGGCCTCTCGGTGCTGTTCCACCCCCTGCTGTGGCTGTGGCTGCTCGCCTCCGTGGCCTGATCCCCGGCTCTCCCGCGCCGGGAGCTCGCACCGTCACCCCCAGGTGTGCTGTGGACGACACCGGTGGTGTCCACTTCCTCCCTGCACAGGGTGTGCATCGACGTCGTCCCAGGTCAGAGAGGACATTGGGGTAACCTGTGGAGAACTTTCCACAGAGTTTCCCCCAACCTGTGCACAGCCGTCCTCGGCGTTTTCCATAGGTTGTCCACAGGTGGGGATTCCACGTCACGCCGGACACCGGAGCACCGTGTCCCGGGCGCGCCCGGGACGGGGAGCGCTACCCTCTGAGGACCCGGCCGGCAGCACGGCGGAAGGAGCCGTCCATGTCCAGCCCGACGCGCGTGGCGCTCGCCCTGGGCAGCGGCGGCGCCCGCGGCTACGCGCACATCGGCGTGCTCCAGGTGCTCGAGGAGCGGGGCTACGAGATCGCCGTCATCGCGGGCAGCTCCATGGGCGCGCTGGTGGGCGGTCTCCGCGCGGCCGGGCAGCTGGACGCGTACACGGACTGGGTGCGGGGCCTGACCCAGCGGGACGTGCTCCGGCTGCTCGACCCCTCCCCGTCGGCGCCCGGGGTGATCCGCGCCGAGAAGATCATGGCCAAGGTCCGCGAGCTGCTCGACGGCACGCTCATCGAGGACCTGCCGATCCCCTTCACCGCGGTGGCCACGGACCTGCTGGCCCGCAAGGAGGTCTGGTTCCAGGAGGGGCCGCTCGACGTCGCGATCCGGGCGTCGATCGCCCTGCCGAGCATCATCACCCCCGTCATGCTCAACGGGCGGCTGCTCGCCGACGGCGGCATCATGAACCCCGTGCCGATCGCCGCGACAGTGGCCTGCCACGCGGACGTGACCGTGGCGGTCTCCCTGGCGGGCGAGCAACTCCTGGGCGAGGGCAGGGTGCCCGCGCAGGAGACCTCCGCGCCGCGGCCCACCGAGGAGTGGGCGGAGCGGTTCCGGCGCAGCGCCTCCCACGTCCTGGACCGCGAGCTGACGCGCAGCTTCATGGAGCGCTTCGCCGAGGCCCGCGGCCGGGGCGCGGACGGCCGGGCGCCGCGCGTCCCGGAGGTGCTGCCCGAGGAGGTGTTCGGCACGCTGCCGCCGGGGCTGCGCACGCTCGACGTCATGCAGATGTCCCTCGAGGTGCTGCAGGGCATGGTGCTGCGCTACCGGATGGCCGGCTATCCGCCGGACCTGCTGATCTCGGTGCCCAAGCGCGCGGGCCGGCTGCTCGACTTCCACCGGGCCGGGGAGCTCATCGACCTGGGCCGGCGGCTGACCGAGGAGGCGCTGGACCGCGCCGACGAGTTCCCGCCGGCGCGGCCCCGCACCGCGGATCCCGGTGCGGGAGAGACGTTCTAGCCCTCCGCCCGCCCCGAGCCGATTGCTCCGGGCCGTCTACTCCGGGCCGGCTACTCCGAGCGGATGATCTCGTCCAGCTCCGGCTCGTTCTCCACCACGCCGTACTTCACCATGAGCTCGGAGAGCTGCTCCAGCTCCTCGCGGTCCGTCTCGGCGTCGAACTCCTCCAGCCGCAGCTCGCCGGCGACGTCCTCCGGCATGTTGAGGAGGCTCACGATGGTCTCCTGCACCCGCTCCGGGTTCTGCTGGGCGAACTCGAGGGTCTCGGCGACGGCGGCCTCGTAGTCCTCCACGACCTCCGGGTTCTCCTCGACGAACTTCTGGCTGCTGAAGGTCACCATGGTGTCGAGGCCGGGGACCGTCTCCTGGTAGTTATAGCCGACCAGCTCGGTCGACTCCCCGTTGACGAGCTGGGTCAGGAAGGGCTCCGGGACCCAGGCGGCGTCGATCTCGCCGCGGTCGAGCTGGGCCGGCATGTCCTGGAAGGGCATCTCCACGAAGTTCACGGCGTCCGGGTCCCCGCCGGCCTTGCTCACGGCCTCCTTGATGGTCAGGTCGCCCTGGCCGTTGATGGTGTTCACCGCGACCGTCCTGCCGGCGAGGTCCGCCCAGGACCCGATGCCGGCGTCCTTGTTCGCCGCGACGCCCGTGATGTCCTCGCCCTCGGGCAGGGAGCTGCTGTAGCCGCTGAGGATCTGCATCTCCAGGCCCTGGTCCTTCGCGAGGATCACCGACAGCGGGTTGCCCACGCCGATGTTCATGGACCCGCCCGAGACGGCCGGCAGCATGGCCGCGCCGCCCTGCGCGGTCTCGAGGGTCACGTCCAGGCCGTGCTTCTCGAAGATGCCCTCGTCCACGCCCAGCTGCATGGCGGCCGAGGGCGCGATGGGGATGATGCCGATGGTCAGGGGCCGCAGCTCCCCGTCCCCGCCCCCGGTGTCCCCGGAGCCGCCGCAGGCGGTGAGTGAGAGCGCCAGCACCGAGCCGACGGCGGCCGCTCTGGCGAGTACGTGCTTCATGGGGAGTCCTCTTCCTCGGGTGGTCCGTGCCGGGCCGCAGCCCTCGCGCACCGGCTGTGATGCGCGTCACGCGCAGCGGTGGACCCACCGTAGGCGTCAACCATTGTGTTCGTCAACGGTTGAGGATGTGCATGTTCGTACGGTCGGGGCCACGAGCGCGCCCGCGGGGTCACCGCTCCTGCAGCAGCGCCTCGACCGTCCGGGCGAGGTCCAGCAGCACGGCGTCCGAGAAGGGGCCGCCGGCGAGCTCGAGGCCCACGGGCAGCCCCGCCGCCGTGCGCCCGGCGGGGAGGCTGATGCCCGGCGTGCCGAGGACCCCGGCGAGGTTCGCGTGCCGTGTGAAGGTGTCGAACGTGGGGGCCCTGCGGCCGTTGAGCTCCACGGTCTCGTCGTCGCCGACCGGCCGGGCCGTCAGCGGGCACGTGGGCTGCACCAGCGCCGTCAGCCCCTGCGCCTGGATCGCCCCCGTGTACAGCCGCAGGGCGGCCTGGCGCTCCACCAGGGCGGCGCGGTAGTCGTCGTCGGCCGCCCGGAACACCTCCGCCATTTCCCAGATCCGCCGGACGTCCGGGCTGCCGATGCCGGCCCGGAGGTCCTCGAGCGCCGGTCCCGTCCCCCGGGCCGCCAGGTAGGCCTCCACGTCCGGCAGGAACTCGTGCAGGGCGATCGTCATGCCCGCAGGCGTGGCCCGTTCCCACGCCTGGGAGATGTCCACCTCGACCAGCTCGGCCCCCGCCGCCTCGAGCGCTCGCAGGGCGGCGCCGAAGACGGCGTCCACGCCCTCCTCCAGGTCCCGCAGGAACAGCCCCGGGACGCCCAGCCGGACGCCGTGCAGGACGCCGTCGTCCTCCTCGTCGAGCGGCGGGAGGTGCCGCGGGCTCGGGGCGCCGTGGGGGTGCTCGCCGGCGAGCAGGGCGTCGAGCAGGACCACGTCGTCCACGGTCCGGGCCATGGGCCCGATCGTGTCCCGGGAGTGCGCGATGGGCAGGACGCCCGACGACGGGTAGCGGCCCAGCGTCGGCCGGAACCCCACGATCCCGCAGAGGGCCGCGGGGATGCGGGAGGACCCTCCGGTGTCCGCGGCGATGGCGGCCGGGACCAGGCCCACCGCGACGGCCACCGCCGAGCCACCGCTGCTGCCGCCCGGGCTCAGGGCCGGGTTCTCCGGGTGCCGGACCGCGCCGAAGCAGCCGTTGTTGGAGGTGATGCCGAAGGACAGCTCGTGCAGGTTCGTCTTCACGGGGAACAGCGCGCCCGCCACCCGCAGGCTGCGCACGGCCGCGGCGTCCCGGCCCACCACGTCGTGCTCGAGCGCGCGGGTGCCGCCCGTGGTGGGAAAGCCGGCGACGTCCACGATGTCCTTGACCGCCAGCGGGATCCCCGTCAGCGGCCCCCGGGTCTCCCTGCGGTCCAGGGCGTGGCCGAAGGCACGGGTCAGCTCGGGGTCGGCGGCGATCACCGCCCCGAGCCGCTCCGCGACCGGCAGCCGCTCCAGCAGGGCGTCGAGGTGCTCCACGTGGCTGATCCGCCCGGCGGCGAGCTCCTCCCGCGTGGTCCTGATGTCCCACGAGCAGGGGCCGGTGGAGCTTGTTGCGGAAGTCATGGCTCATGGTGCCCGCGCGCGGATCGGCCCGGCAAGCACCGGGCGGCCGTGTGTCGGCCCCCGTGCCGCTCACCTGGGCCTGTGTCGAGGCTCATGGGCGACGGTGCCCACAGGAGGCTCCCCGCCGGTCTGCGGCGTCCGGGGTCGGTGCGAGAATGGAGGGGCTGCCCGGAAGGCCGGGGCGGCGTCGTCGTAGTTTGCGCATCGTGCCCCCTCACGGTGCGCGGGGGAGAGGTGGACTCGTGTCGGAGCAGTCGTCCGGGAGCGACCGGGAGTACGGTCGGACCCCGCCGCAGGACAACGTGGCGGAGCAGTCCGTGCTCGGCGGCATGATGCTGTCCAAGGACGCCATCGCCGACGTGGTCGAGGTGCTGCGCGGCGTCGACTTCTACAAGCCGGCCCACGAGTCCATCTACGAGGCCATCATCTCCCTCTACGGGCGGGGCGAGCCGGCCGACGCCATCACCGTGTCCGACGAGCTGACCAAGCGCGGCGAGATCGAGCGGATCGGCGGGCCGGCCTATCTGCACACCCTCATCTCCTCGGTGCCCACCGCGGCGAACGCAGGGTTCTACGCGGAGATCGTGCGCGAGCGCGGTGTGCTGCGCCGCCTCGTGGAGGCCGGCACCAAGATCGTGCAGCTGGGCTACAGCGCGGACGGCGAGGTCGACGACATCGTCAACGAGGCGCAGGCCGAGATCTACCAGGTGGCCGAGCGGCGCTCCTCCGAGGACTACACGGTGCTCAAGGAGGTCGTGGAGGCCACGGTCGACGAGATCGAGGCCGCCGGCACCCAGGGCGAGGGCATGCGCGGCGTGCCCACCGGGTTCATCGAGCTCGACGAGCTGACCCAGGGCTTCCAGGGCGGGCAGATGATCGTCATCGCGGCGAGGCCGGCGATGGGCAAGGCGCTCGCGCTCGACACCGCCATCCCCACGCCCACCGGCTGGACCACCATGGGTGAGATCGCGGTCGGCGACGAGGTCATCGCCGCGGACGGCACTCCCTCCCGCGTGGTGGCTGCCACCGAGGTCATGACCGAGCGCCCCTGCTACAGGGTGACCTTCGACGACGGGTCCGAGATCGTGGCGGACGAGCAGCACCAGTGGCTGACCTCCACCGACGACACCTCCGCGGTACGGACCACTGAGCAGATCCTGGCGTCCATGGTGGTGGGCGAGCGGCACGTCGTCGCCAACGCCCCTGCGCTGGACCGGCCCGACGCCGTGTACGAGCCCGAGGGACGACGACGCATCACTGCGGTGGAGCCGGTCGAGTCGGTGCCCGTGCGGTGCATCGAGATCGACCACCCGTCGCACCTTTACCTGGCGGGGAGGACGTTCATCCCTACGCACAACTCGACGCTGGCACTCGACGTGGCCCGGTCCGCGGCGATCAAGCACAACATGACCACGGTCATCTTCTCCCTGGAGATGAGCCGCAACGAGATCGCCATGCGCCTGCTCTCCGCCGAGGCGACCCTCAACATGCAGGACCTGCGCAAGGGCCGCCTGCAGGACGAGCAGTGGGCCAAGATCGCCACGACGATGGGCAAGATGGACACCGCTCCGCTGTTCATCGACGACTCCCCGAACATGTCGCTCATGGAGATCCGCGCGAAGTGCCGCCGGCTCAAGCAGAAGCACGACCTCAAGCTCGTGGTCCTCGACTACCTCCAGCTGATGAGCTCCGGCAAGAAGGTCGAGTCCCGCCAGCAGGAGGTCTCGGAGTTCTCCCGTGCGCTCAAGCTGCTGGCCAAGGAGCTCGAGGTGCCGGTCATCGCGCTGTCGCAGCTGAACCGTGGCTCGGAGCAGCGCCAGGACAAGAAGCCGATGGTGTCGGACCTCCGCGAGTCGGGCTCGATCGAGCAGGACGCCGACATGGTCATCCTGCTCCACCGCGACGACGTCTACGACAAGGAGTCGCCGCGTGCGGGCGAGGCCGACGTGATCGTGGCGAAGCACCGTAACGGCCCGACCAAGACGATCGTGGTGGCGTTCCAGGGCCACTACTCGCGCTTTGCGAACATGGCGCACGAGGGGCTGTAGGACTGGGAATCTCTTAAGCGCCCAGCTCAGCTTCCCCACGTGAGGACTGACCGCACCCGCCGCCGGTCACCGGACCTGCGACCTGCGGTGCGCGTCGACTGCTACGGTCGCTCCAGCAGGCACCGGACGCACCGGCGCTCCAACGCCTCCGACTCCACCAGGAGCACCACGTGGCCGATGAGCCCACCGCTGCGCTTCGTCGCATGATGGGACGCACGGTCGACTGAGACGAGAGGAACGGGCGCGGTGGAGGAGCGGAGGATGCTCAACAAGGACGGGGCCGTCTACGTCGGCGCCCGCGCGGTGGTCATCCCCGCCCGGACCGGCACCACTGGCGAGCCCACCACCCGCCAGGTGGTCGTGGCCTCCGACCACAAGAGCTTCACCCTCGACGACGGGCACATCTACGAGCGGCTCTCCGGGGCGGTCTGGGCCAAGCGCTACTCCGTGGACATCGGCACCCTGATGGTCCGGCAGGCCTACACCGAGGGCGCGGCCCTGTTCGAGAGCCTGTGGCGTTCCGCCACCGACCCAGCACCCCGGACACCGGACGAGGTCGCTCAGGAACAGGAGCAGTTCCTGGTCCAGACCCTGCGCGCCCGGCACCGCATCCCGCCGTGGGCGAGGGCCGACTTCCACTACGACGTGGCCCGGGCGCGGACCACCCTTGCGGGCCTGGCCACGGACTTCGCCCGGATCCCGGAGGAGAAGCTCTGGGCGGTGCTCGAGCACTACCGCCGCACCCCGGAGGAGATCGCCGGGCTGAACCAGCCGGTGGGCCCGGACTGCCTCACGACCGAGCACGGCACCTGCGACCGGTGCCGGCCGGTACTGGTGTGGGCCTGGGCCGCCGAACGCCGCTGGAGCCACCACGGCGGGGACCCGTCCGTGCACTACGACGTCGAGGCGATCCTCGCCGCACTGGAGAGGATCGACCCCGAGCACCGCAACACCCCCGGGCGGGTGCTGTCCCGGGTCCTCGACGAGCACCACCGACCCGACCAGGGCGCCTCCCGCTGAGTGCTCCGTCCCCGACGTGCCAGCTGAGATCCCCGGAGTCGGCCGGCGACCGCGATGGCACACCGAGGAGTTCGGCCGATGGCGGTCACTTCAGTTCCGCCCGGACGCATACGCGTGCCACATGTCCTCAATCTGAAAGACCCGCAGCCTTAACGTGCTCGTGACACAGCCTGCCGGGTGCGCTTCTATCGTGGGTCACATCCCGAGGGTTCGTGCTGGAGAGAGCCAGCCCGTGGCCTGGCCGCCGAAGGAGCATGTGTCCGCCCACCCTCAGGATCCACAGCAGGGCGGAGACGGGGCCTCTGGAGAGCAGTCGCCATGCGTCTCACCGATGGGGCACGCGGTCGTGACATGGCCGTTGATCTCCACGTTCCAGGACAGAGAGGACACGCCATGATCCCGATTTCCGCCTCGGCCCAGGCATGGGCTGTGAAGGTCTGCGCGAATGCTTCCGAGGACAAGGTCCGAGCTCTCGTCCACCACCTCTACGACCACGAGTCGCGCCTGCTGGCCGAAGTCTGGGGTCTCTTCTGCGGCGACGAGGTCGAGGCCGCCGTGCTCGACGCCGACGCGTGCGTGGAAGGTGCCTTCCTGTGCCGCGGCGACGCGGCCAGGGCGGTCCGGGACGCCCGCAACGCCAGGGTCGCCAAGGACGCCGTCGCGGCCCAGGAGCACGCCGGGGTCGCCCGACGGACCGCCGCGAGGGCCGAGGCGTTCGCCCGGAACGCCGAGGACCTGCTGGCCGCCGTGGGCTCCCGGGCCGGGATCGGGGAGGCCGAGCTGAAGGCCCTGGCGGCCCGTGCCGACCACGCCCGCAGCCTGGCCGAGGAGGTCGGGGCCTCGGCCCGGGAGGCGGAGGCCCACGCGGCGGAGAGCTGCGCGCAGACCGGCTGAGAAGCGGGCCGGCTGAGAAGGGCCACGCTTTGCCGACGCATCTCTGCACTGCTCATGCCGACGACCGCCTGTATGGGCACCCATCGATGAATCACGTGCTACGCATGCCGCGCTGCGGGTTCCAGTGGTGCTAGTGCTTCTCGTGATGTGGCCGCTGGAGCAAGCGAGGCCGAAGCGAAAGGAGTCAGGCTCCGGTCCCGTCAACGGTGCGTCAGCGAAGTCTGGGGAGGTGGTCCGAGGCTGTCCGGTGGCTCATTCCGGTGGCCTCCAGCAGGTCCACCACCAGCGGCCGCAGCAGCAGGATCACGCCTTCGCCTTCCAGTCCGTGCACGCCCAGGGGCTTCGGGTGCAATCGGGCTGCTATCGCGATGAGCTCCTCACAGGCCCGGCGCATGTCCAGTTCCGGGCCTCCGCCGGCGGCCGGTTCGGTGAGGGCGCGGCCGAAGGTTTCGACGGCCTCTGCGGCATCGGTCAGCAGCCCCTGCAACGACTCCATCGCCTCGTTGCTCAGGGCGGCATTGTCGATGGCCGAGGCCAGTCGCCGCACCAGCGCATCGCTGTCGCGCAGGGCGCGGTCGATGAAATCCAGTGACCGGTTCAGATCTTCCAGTTCTGTCCGGTGCCGCCGATAGGCCGGTGCCAGCCGGGCCACCTCCTGGGCCGCCGGCAGCGAAGCCAGCAGCTCATCGACAAGCGGCTGAGCCTTCCGGGCGCGGGTCAATGCGTACCATGCGGTCCTCGCGTCATCGGTCTCCAGCGCGACAGCAGAGGACCGCAGGATCTTGGCGAGCTCGTCCAGCACCTTTCGGACATCGGTGTGGGGTTCCCGGCGCGGATCCCGCGGGACAAGGGCGGTGAGGGTCAAGGCCACAGCGCCTCCCACGAGGGCGTCGATGCTGCGGGTGAACGGTCCTCCGGCGGGAACCGGCAACAGCACCACGAGCACCGACTGAATGGCCATCTGGGTGGAGAAGAGCGAACCACTGTCGAGGAACCGGGCCAGCAGAATCGCGGTCAACAGCACCGTGGTGGCCTGCCACAGGCCCTCGCCGAACGCCCCCAGCAGGAGATCGCCGATGAGGATGCCGATGGTGCAGCCAACAGCCACTTCCAGCACGCGGCGCAGTCTCGGGTCGCGGGAGAACCCCAGGACGACGATGGTGGAGGTCGCGGCAAAAATCGGTCCTTCATGGCCCAGCAGCTCCTGGGCGATGGCATAAGCGGCGACGCTGCCCACGGACATCTGCAGTGCAGGCAGGACGGACTCCCGGGCCCGGCGCAGGCCCGAACGTGTCCGGGTCCGGGCCAGGTGCGGAAGAGTCCTGGACCATGAGAGGGCGGGCATGGCGTCAGTGTAGGGCCGGCCGCCGGAGGCTGCTGGAATGGTCTTCCCTGGGCGGACGCCTCCCGCGTTGCCCTGTGCCGGTCATGAATTGCCGTTCGACGTCGGGGTCGAAGTAATCGCTCTGCGGGCGCCGACAGCGGGAGGCACAGAAGCCTTCGAGGAAGGCGGGACCGTGCCCGCGCAACACGCTGCTGCGGGGGCGGTCCCGGAGCTCTCCCGGATCTCTCGAGGTGGTGGTGATGCGCCCGGCCGCGAGCTGAAGGGCTATGGTGCCCTTGACAGGTGACGACATGGTGCTGGACAGATGTGGCACTACATCACCAAGTATGCGGATGTTTTCTCCCCGAGGTTTCCCGAGGTTTCCCGAGATTTTCCGAGGTCTTCTCGGAGCGACCTCGAGCGGGGTGATCGTTGATGAGTGGCTGGAGGAGTCATGTTCGGGCCGGAGACGCCGAGCGAGCAGATCGAGCAGCACGTCGAGGCGGTGGTGGTGGAGCTGGTCGAGGAACTGGACCACTGGGCACAGCAGGACCCCGTGGCGGAGGGGTCTGATGACCGGGCCTACGTGCGGGCTTTCTCGCAGGTGCGGGACAACAGCACCCGGGACCAGACGGCGCTGCTGCACGCCGCGGTGGCCAGGCCGCACCTGGCCGAGTCCCTGGTCCAGCTCAACCGCCGGATGGACCGGGAGGACCTGGACCCGGGACACCCAGCAGGAATCATCGGGGTGATCGTCCGGCTGGCCATGGACGGACTGTGGGTCAGCGACATCCTCGACTCCACCCGCTTCAGTGATGATCAGCGCTGTCGGATCACGAGCATCCTCACAGGCCTGACCTATCTGACCGACGAGCGGCTGGAAGCGGTGCTGACCGAAGCAGCCCCCGGTGACAGTGCGTCCCAGGCAGGGGACTCAGCTCTGTCCTCGGACTGAGATCCGACCGGATCTGCCCCTGGTCCTCCGAGCGGAAAGCAGGCATCCCCAGTAGTGGAACCGTCAGAGCGGTACCGTCTACTGGCCCGCGCCTCGGGACGCCACGGCACCGAACGTCCACATCATGGAGGCTGCACCATGGGGATGCCGGTTGTTCCTGGCCGGGGTGGCGGGGGCCTCGACGTGTCCCGAGGGCATCGGCTCCGGCGGGAGAGAACGCTGTGCGAAGCGGCTCGTGGGAGCCCGTACGGCCGGCATGTGCGGTGTCGCGGAGGGGACAGCACGCATGTTTAGTCTTGCCGGCGGCAGCACAGTATGGTCGGCAGCAGTGCTGCCCTGCGGGCGCGATCGCAGCGCCGACGGGACAGGCACCACCACCCCGCCCAGTCAGGAGAACCACCCGAGACAGGCGATGCGACAGAAAGAGCGCCTGATGAACCACCGTTCCGCCCACCCCGTCCAGCCCTGGGACCCCCTCGACCTCCCGGATGCCCAGGAGATCTATCTGGAGCCCACGACCGGCTTCCCTTCGGATCTGTCGCACATGGCACTGTGGGAGCTGCAGGTGCTGCACAGCAGGCTCTGCCGCCAGCTCAACCGGGATCACCTCCACCGTGTCGGCGGTCCCCATCCGGTGACCATGGCCCGGTACTGCAAGGTGGTCTTCGCCCTGGACGCGCGAGCCGGAGTTCTCGGCTCCGTGCCGCCGGCCCGGCCGTAGGAGACGTGCCCCCGGCAGGCCGGGCTCCGGTGCACCGCAGGCGTCCTGCTGCTGAACGAGGGCCCCGAGAAGCGGCCACCGGCACATCGCATCGCCCGACAGGTCGTGATTGGCGAGGTGCCCCTCACCTCCCACGTCGTGGGCGTACCTGGGCTGCTCGGGCGGCGCGGGGAAGGGGAGGACGCGGTCCCTCGGGGTGAGTGCCTCCCTGGTCCGGGAGGCGGCTTCCGCTCGGGGCTTAAACCCCCGCGGGGTATCGAGGAACGGGCTATGGTCGGAAGGACAGTGCCTTTCGGGTGCCGCCTCTGCCCCGGATGGCAGACGAGACCCGCAACGCCCAGTCAGGAGTACCCCGAGACAGGCGACTGACCAGAAAGAGCCTCACATGGCGCCTCTGCATGCCTACCCTGTCCACCCCCTGGATCCCCTCAGCGGCTCCACCGCCCACCGGGTTTCCCCCGAGTGGATCTACCTCGAGCCCACCGATGCGTTCCCGGAGGACCTTCAGGTCCTGACGGTGACCCAGCTGCAGGTCCTGCACAGCCAGATCTGCAGCCAGCTCGACTGGGAGTACCTCACCGACCCCGCCGGGCCCCATCCCATCACCCTGGACCGCCGCCGCGCGCTGGTCGATGCCCTCGACGCCCGCGTCGGCACCCACGACCCGTACGGATGACCTAAGCGGCTCCCACCGCGGGCCACCAAACTCACAGACGCGAGCACCAGTGCGGAGCCAGCTCCGTGTGACAGATGCGCAGGAGAGGGTCCTGCACCGATACCAGGAAAGAAGCAGCGCCGCGGAGTGCATCGCACCGATCCCTGTTGTGCTGTCCGAGCAGGGTCGGGGTCGTGGCTGCCGGTCGAGTCGCTCACCTGGGTGGTCCCCGTCCTCTCCCGGGGCCTCGTCCGGCAAAGGACTCTTCCGGGTTCCATGCCGGTTCTCACCGCTCTGCCCAGCGAGGGCAACGTGGCCTGCGGTCGTCCATGGAAGTCCCGGCAGCACGCGCTTCCGATGGCGAGGTCGGACCGTCCCTCCAGAGAAGCAGAGACGAGGAAAGATGAGCACGAACAAGTACCACGTGAGGGTCCGGCGGGTCTATGAGGCTCCCTCGCCGGCGGATGGCACCCGTGTGCTGGTCGATCACCTCTGGCCACGCGGCCTGAGCAAGGACAGAGCAGCCTTCGACGAGTGGTGCAAGGCGGTGTCACCATCGACAGCGCTGCGCCGGTGGTACAGCCATGCTCCCGACCGTTTTGAAGAGTTCAGCTGCCGTTACCGTGCCGAACTCGAAGAACCCGAGCGCGCAGCAGCCTTCCACCACTTGCTCACCCTGGCCCAGCGCGGACCTCTCACACTGCTCACCGCCACGAAGTCCCCGGACCTCAGCGAAGCCAGAGTGCTCGCCGAACTGCTCCGCGGGTGACCGGACCGGCTAGGAACCCGCGCTTTCACAGAACACATCGCAGGGCATTGCCCAACTCCGCGCCTGCCGACCTCGCGGCGCCGCGGCCGGAGGGCGCGAAGGCATCAGACAGCCGGCACGTCCGATCTTCTGGTCCGGGCCGCCCCATGCCCCCACGTACAAGGAACCCACACCACCATGAATCCCAAGCTTTCCGTCCTCGTCCAGATCGACCTCGACGGCCGGCACGTGACCCTGGATGTCACCGGCACCCTGACCGAAACCAACCAGCAGGTCCTGTCGCCCCTGATCCACCGCGCTCGAACCACCTTCCCGGAAGCCGGACTGAGCGTGAACCTGCACCGGGCCCGACTGGGCGATTCTGCCGCGATCGATGCGCTGGCCGGGAGCCTCCAGGAGGATTTACCGGGCACGGTGCCGGTGCAGATCACCGCGCCGGCACACCCGGTCCCGCACCACCCCGGGCAAGCGACATCGGCGGCAACGGCCGGAGCCTGGACCGCGTCAGCACGCAGCGACAGGTTCGCCCCCTCGACAGGGCACTAGCCCTGGCAGCCCCCTTTCCAGTGCGTGCAGGGGGGAGGAGGACCGGGGAGGCCGTCGTCCGTCAGCTCACGGTCGCGGGGATGTGGGCGATGGCGGAGACCTCCACGAGGAACTGGGGCCGGGCCATGGGGGCGACGATCACGGTGGAGGTCGGGGGAACGGGGCCGGTGAAGTACCTGGTGCGCACCTGGCCCACGGTGGCGGCGTGCTCGGGTGCGGCCAGGTAGGTGGTGGTCGACACGACGTCGTCGAGGGTGCCCCCGGCGGCCTCGAGGACGGCGGTGAGGTTGTCGAAGACCTGCACGGCCTGGGCGTGGATGTCGCCTTCGCCCACGTAGGAGCCGTCGGGGGCGAAGGCGACCATGCCGGAGACGTGCAGGGTCTCCCCGTCGAGCACGCCGTAGGAGTAGGCGTTGGTGTCGGCGACCTCGGCGGGCAGTGCGGCGGGGGTGATCCTGCGTCGACGGCGCGGCATTCGGTTCTCCTCGATCTCTCCGTGGGACGGCACACGGGGTGCCGTGGAACTCCCACACTGGCACAGCCCCGGCCCCGGGAAGCGGCTGGGGGCGGACCAGCCGCGTGTCTTGTCCTCGGCCTTGGCGCAACGATCATCGCGCCGGACCCCCTGGGGCGCTCGACGCAGCACATGCCGGCGCTCGCGGAGGCCCTCCCTCGCCCGTTCTCATGTCCCGCTGCGTCGACATATTCCACCGGGCGGTTCCGGTCCGTGATCTCGTTCACTAATGTCGGGTGCACCTGCGGGCGAACGCGCGTCCCCCACCGGCGCGCCGTCTGCACCTCTGGGAGTCCTCCGCGTCCCCCAGTACGCCCGGTTCCACCCGGACCACCGAGGCCCAGCGACGGACCAGGGGTCACGGAAGCGGAGCACTCCACCGGTGTCCTCACGCCCTGCGTGGGCGGACACCGGCCCAGAACACCACTACAACGACGTAGGGAAGCGCAATGACCACAACGGCAACCAGCATCCACACCGGACCGATCCCGCCCGCACAGCTGGCACTGCAGGAGATCGAGGGCACCCTTCGGGGGCTCCGGGCTCATCCCCTGGAGCAGACCCGGCACGGCGCCTCACCGGTCGAGAACCTCGGGCATGTCCCCGGCCGTCGGAGTCCCGAGCGGGAACGCCCGGAGGACGACGAGGCGGTCCTCATCGCGGTGCCGGCTACCGTCGCCCACCGCTCCTTCCGGGAGCGCCCCGAGGACGACGAGGTGGTCCTCACCTACACGAGCGAGCCCGCCTGCCGGCGCATGAGGTGAGGCCTCGGACCGGGCGCGGTGGGGGCGGGTTCGGGCCCCGGCGCAGCGTGCGCCGGGGCCCGACTCGTGCTTTACGCCGGAGGCGTCCGGCGCTCAGCCCTTGCAGCCGTCGGCTGCTGCGTGGGCGGACGACGGCTCAGATCCCCCGTCGCATGATGCACCCGGGTACCTGGCCGGTGGCGGACGCCGGAGAGCACGTCATGCGGTGACCGTGGAGCCCACGGGACCATCGCTGGGCTGAGCAGCCGCCTGACCTGCATTGCGGAATGCCGGGACGACGTGCTTGACGAACAGCTCCAGCGACTCCTTCTTCTGGGCGTGGGTCATGCCGTTGTCGATCCAGTAGGCGAACTCGTCGACGCCCAGCTCCTGGTAGTGCTTGATCCGCTCGATGACCTCGTCGGGCGTGCCGATCATCGCCGACCTGTGCAGGCTGTCCAGCTCGAACTCGGGACGGTCCGCGAACTTCTCCTCGGGCGAAGGCTCGAGGAAGCCGTTGACCGGGGTGGTCTTGTTCCCGGCCCACGCGTCGAAGGTGCGGTAGTAGCGGTTGATCGCGGCGGCCCCTGCGCGCCAGGCGTCCGGGTCCTCGGGCGCGTGCACGTAGGTGTGCCGCAGGCACAGGATCTCCGGCTTGCGCGCGCCCGGGAACTTGGCCATCGCGGCCTCGGTCTTGCCGGTGAGGTCGGCGACCTCGGCGTCGTCCTTCATGAGGGGGGTGACCATGATGTTGAAGCCGTTCTCGACGGCGAACTCGTGCGACTCCGGGGAACGGGCCGCCACCCAGATGGGGATCTCCGCCTGTACCGGCTTCGGCACGCTGGTCGAGGTGGGGAACTGCCAGATCTCCCCGTCGTGGGCGTAGTCGCCCTGCCACAGGGCACGCATGGCCGGGAGGATCTCGCGCAGGTGCTGGCCTCCGGCGGCGGCGGGCATGCCGCCGGCGAGCCGGTCGAACTCGAACTGGTAGGCGCCGCGGGCGACCCCGAGCTCGAGGCGTCCGCCGCTGATGACGTCCAGCAGTGCGGACTCGCCGGCAGCGCGGATGGGGTTCCAGAACGGCGCGATGAGGGTGCCCGCACCCAGGCGGATGGTCTTCGTCTCGGCGGCGAGGTAGGCGAGAAGCGGCATGGGGCTCGGGGAGACCGTGTACTCCATCGCATGGTGCTCGCCGATCCACACGGTGCAGAACCCGCCGTCCTCGGCGACGTGCACGAGGTCGACGAGGTCCTCGAAGAGCTGCCGGTGGCTCACCTGGTCGTCCCAGCGTTCCATGTGCACGAAGAGGGAGAATCGCATTGTGGTTGCCCTTCTGTAGGTTGACTGCCTGCGGTCTGTTCCGGGGTGGCCGACCGGGGGCCGTCGGATGAAAGCCCCGGGTTGCGGCTCCACATCCGGCGACAGCGGCGTCTCCGGATGGCGTGTTCGGTACTGAGGTGGTTCTGCTCGCGGCCCAGGGGCCGTCAGCTCGGTCCGGTGCCGCTGTTTCTTTCCGCGATGGTCCGGTCGGCCTTGGACCAGTGGGTGGTCGGCACCTCCCGGACGATCACCGTGGTGTTCTCCGGCACCGCGCCGACGGTCTCCTCGGCGGCACGGTGGAGGGCCGAGACGAGGGCACGCAGCTGCTCGGGGCTGCGGCCTTCGGCGATGGACACGTCGATCAGGGGCATGACGGGGCTCCTCAGCTGCGCATGACGAAGGGATCCGCCACGGGGCCCTCGTCGGTGTTGATCCACACGCTCTTGAGGCGGGTGTACTCGTTCATCGACTCCAGGCCGTGCTCGATGCCCACGCCGCTGTTCTTGAAGCCCTGGCGCGGGGACATCGGGGACATGGCCCGGTAGGTGTTCACCCAGACGGTGCCCGCCTCCAGGCGCCGGGCCATCCGGTGGGCCCGGGCCAGGTTCTGGGTCCAGACCCCGGCGGCCAGGCCGTAGTCGGTGTCGTTGGCCAGTCCCAGGACCTCCTCCTCGGAGTCGAAGGGCATGATCGCGGCCACGGGCCCGAAGATCTCCTCCCGGGTGACGCGCATGCAGTTGTTCACCCCGGTCAGCACGGTGGGGGCGTAGAAGTAGCCCGGGAGCTCGACGTCGGGTCGGCCGCCGCCGGTGAGGACGGTGGCGCCCTCGGAGACGCCGAGCTCCACGTAGGAGTTGACCTTCTCCTGCTGGGCGGCGAAGGCCAGCGGTCCCAGCTCGGTGGTCTCGAGCATGGGGTCCCCGATCACGATGCTGCGGGCCCGCTCGGCGACCTTCTCCAGCAGCTCCTCGTAGATCGAGCGGTGGGCGAAGACCCGGCTGCCGGCGATGCAGGTCTGCCCGGCGGCGGCGAAGATGCCGGCGATCACGCCCATGGCGGCGTTGGACACGTCGGCGTCCTCGAAGACGATGTTGGGGCTCTTGCCGCCCAGCTCCAGGGTGCAGCCGATGAACCGGGAGGCGGCCGAGGCGGCAATGGCCGATCCGGTGGCGGTGGACCCGGTGAAGGAGATCTTGGCGATCCCGGGGTGGTCCACCAGCGGGGCACCGGCTTCGGTGCCGTAGCCGGTGACGACGTTGATGACCCCGTCGGGGAACCCGGCCTCCGTGGCCAGTTCGGCCAGGCGCAGCACGGTGCGCGAGGTGTACTCGGAGGGCTTGATGACCAGGGTGTTGCCGGCGGCCAGGGCCGGGGACAGCTTCGAGGTGGTCAGTGTCAGGGGCGAGTTCCAGGGGGTGATGGCCCCGACCACGCCCAGTGCTTCGCGCTGGGTGTAGTTGAGCATCTGCACGGAGCTGGTGGGGATCTGGCTGCCCTGCACCTTGTCGGCCAGCCCGGCGTAGTAGTAGAGGTACTCCGGCAGGGTGGTCAGCTGCCCGCGCATCTCCCGCAGGAGCTTGCCGTTGTCCTGGGACTCCATCCGCGCCAGTTCCTCGGCGTGCTCGCCGACCAGATCGCCCAGGCGACGCAGGAGGTGACCGCGCTTGGTGGGGGACAGGTCCCGCCACCGCGGGTCGTGGAAGGCCTGCCCTGCGGCCTGGACCGCGGCGTCGACGTCGGCGGCCGTGCCGCGGGCCGCCGAGTACAGGGTCTCCAGGGTGGCGGGGTTGGTGCTCTCGAAGTACTCCCCCTCGAGCGGGGCGACGGACTGTCCGTTGATGAAGTGGTCGTAGCGCTCAGGCATGGTCTTCTCGGCTCGATTCCTCGATGAAGTGGTGGATGATGCGGGCCAGCTCGCCGGGCTGCTCCACGGGGAGCATGTGGCGGGCGCCGGGCACCACGACGGCCTCGGCGCCGGGGATCGCCGCGGCCAGGCGACCGGTCATGGCCGGGGAGGACCCGGGGTCCAGTTCGCCGGTCACGGCCAGGGACGGGACCCCGATGCCCTGGAGCTCGGGGCCGATCTCGGCGTCCGCGGTGGCGAAGACCTCGTAGGCGTGCAGGTAGGACTCCACGGAGTTGGCCAGCAGGGTGCTCCGCGTTCCGGCCACCGTGTCCTGGTCCACCGCGCTGCCCGCGGGGTACCAGCGCTGGATCGAGGCCTCGACGCTGCCGGGGAAGTCCTCCCGGGCGCTCTCCAGCCGCCGGTGCACCGAGGCCGCCTCCTCGGGGGTGCGCCGGCAGACGGAGCTGACGCTGGTCAGGGTGGCGACCAGCTCCGGACGGTGCCGGGCGAGGTGCTGGGCGACGAGCGCGCCCAGGGAAAACCCCACCAGGTGGGCTCGCCCAGGCAGCCGGGCGGCGACGTCCTCGGCCAGCTCGGTCAGGGTGGCCGGTCCGGTCAGGGGCGGCTGAGCACCGTGGCCGGGCAGGTCCAGGGCCACGACAGGGCGGTCGGTGAGCCGGCCCAGCTCCGCGCGGAGGGGCTCCCACATGGCGTGGTCCAGCCCCACGCCGTGGAGCAGGACGATCGGCAGGGGCTGGACCATGGTCACTGCTCGGTGCTCAGCGGGGCGAGGCGCTGTTGGGGCCGTCCCTGGGCGGCCGCGGCCAGGGCGATGACGATCTCCCCGGGGTGCGGGGCGTCAGCCAGGCGGACCTCGATGCTCTGGTGGTGGGAGCGGATGGTGGCATCGGTGATGTGCTTGAGCGGGATGTCGAAGACGACCCCGGCGGGTCCGCGCTTCTCCACCGCCGGCAGCAGGGTGGTGGCGGAGGCGGCCTTGCGGAAGTGGTCGCCGAACTTCAGGGTGTGGATCAGGGCCGAGCCGTGCTCGATCTCCCCGTCCAGGCCCACGATGGCGGCCTTGCCGTAGGCCTCCACCGGAGCCCCGAGGGCCTCGACCACCCGGGCCGCCAGCAGGGCGCCGACGTCGGAGGCGGTCGCCTCGATGCCGGGGGCGAGGTCCTCGACGAAGCCCTGGCCCTCCCAGGGGTTGGCGATGATGGCGGCCACGACGGCCACGCGCGCGGCGGGCTCGACGGGACGACCGCCCTCGGTGACGACTTCTTCGACGAGGGTGACGATCTTGCGGGTGCTCATGCGGAGGCTCCTTCGAGGATGGCGGAGGTGACGGCGGGGTCGGTGGTGCGGTCCCCGATGCGGGGGTGCGGGCGGGGACCGGTGGAGCCGGCGACGACGACGACGATCTCGTCGGCACGGGGCCCGTCGCTCACCCGGGTGGTGATGGTCTGGTAGTGGCTGCGCGTGGCCGCCTGGGTCTTGTGCCACATGGGCACGACCAGGGCCTGGCCGGCGTCGGCGCGGTCGTCGGCGAAGCAGATGATGGAGGAGCCCTCGAGGAACTCGCGCACGAGGTTGCCGAAGTACGGGGTGTGGATGAGCGCCCCGGCGTGCTCGATCTCCCCGGCGGTGCCGACGATCGCGGCCTTGCCGAAGGCCTCGACCTGCTCGGTCCCGCCCAGGCTCTCCAGCAGCCGGTCGGTCAGCACGCGCGCCAGCAGCGGTGCCAGCTGCTCGGTGGCGGGGGAGAGGTCCGTGTCCGGGCCGGTCCCGGCCCAGGGGTTGGACACCACGGCCGCGACGGTGGCACGCACCGCCGGCACGGCCGGGGCCTGGCCGTTCTCCAGGAGGATCTCCTCCTGGTAGTGGACGATCTTGCGGATTCCGGCCGGCTCGGGAAAGCGGGGCGTCATGGTCGTCATCGCCCACCCACCAGGTGCGGGGTGTGGGGGGAGCGAGGCACGACCTTCTCGGAGAACAGCTCCAGGCGGCGCATGGCGTGGTCCTTTCGCGCCGGCGCGCAGCCGGCAGGGGTCGAAGCGGTGGTCAGGAGTGGAGGGGGCCGCCGGCCGTGCGGGAGTCGGTGAGGACCTCCCGGGCCGAGGCGTAGACGTGGTTGCGCATGGCGGCCTCGGCACCGAAGTGGTCCTTGTCCCGGATCATCTCCAGCACCACGCGGTGCTCACTGGTGGAGGCCTTGATGCGCCCGGGGTGCTCGGCGGTGCGCAGGACCAGGCGGTGGTAGGCCAGCTGGTTCATCAGCCGGTCGTAGTGCTCGGCCAGCTTCGAGTTGTCCGACCCGGTGATGATGGTGCGGTGGAACTCGTGGACGAGCTCCGCGTACCGGGTGGCGTCCTGGTCCGCTGCGGCCTGATCCGATTCGGCGATGTTGCGCTCGAGCACCTCGAGCTCGGGAACCGGTCCGCGGCGGGCCAGCAGACCGGCGGCCAGGCCCTCCAGGCCCTCCTTGAGCTGGAAGAGCTCGACGATCTCCCGGCGGGTGGGCTCCCGCACGAAGGTGCCCACCTTGGGGCGGATCTCCACGAGGCCCTCGTGCTGGAGCTGTTTGAGGGTCTCGCGGATGGGCGTGCGGCTGACGTCGAACTCCTGGGCCAGGAACACCTCGGACAGCGGGGCACCCGGCGGGAAGTCCCCGCTGAGCACCAGCTGCCGGACCCGGTCCAGCAGGGGCACCTCGGTGGAAGGCACCGCCTCCCCGGTCTCATTAGTCATCCGTTGCATGCATCACACGCTAGGCCCACTGCCATGCATCGTCAAGAGTGCGTCGCGGAAATCCATGCTTAACGGCTTGTTTACCAGGAGAAGCAGAAAATTTACCCCCACCCATTGACCGGGGCGTGTGACGGGGATTACGTTCTGTGCCATGCAACAGGAACTCGAAGCTACGCTCACCACCGTCTGGCAGGCCGCCTGGGACCGAGGAGAGGTCGCAGCGCTGGAATCCGTCGTCGCCCCCGACTACGTGCGGGTGAGCCGCTCCAGCGGACACACGTCGACGCTGGCGCAGGTGCAGGAGGAGATCCGCACCGTCCGTGCCGGCTTTCCCGACCTGGTCACCACCATCGACTCCGTGGTCACCCAGGGGGACGCCGCGGCGATCTTCTGGACCAGCACCGGCACCCACACCGAGACCTTTCTCGGGGTGCCGCCCACCGGCCGCCGGGTCCAGACCCGCGGGTGCAACCACGTGACCCTGGTGGACGGGCGGATCACCCGGGAGGAGGTGACCTGGGACGGCTCCGAGCTGCTCCACAGCCTGGGCGTCCGTCATCTCAGCGACACCCCGCTGCAGCCGGACGAGGTCGTGCTCGACGACCTCTCGGGCGAGCCGGACCCGCAGGTGATGAAGACCTTCAACCGGCAGTTCATCACCGGGGTCACCGTGGTCACCACCCAGGACAACGGCACCCCCAAGGGTCTGGCGGTCAACTCCTACGCCTCGGTGTCCCTGGAGCCGCCCCTGGTGATGGTCTGCATCCAGAAGACCTCCTCCACCTACCCCGCCCTGTTCGCCGCCACCCACCTGGGGATCAACATCCTGGGCACGGAGCAGCGGGCCACCATCGCCACCTTCGCCTCGAAGTCGCCCGACAAGTTCGCCGACGTCGACTGGCACCCCGGGCCCAGCGGCAGCCCCCTGATCGACGACTCCCCGGCGTCCCTGGAGGCAGAGATCCGGGAACGCTTCCAGGCCAAGACCCACACCGTGTTCATCTGCCGCGTCCGCCACGCGGAGGTGACCGAGGCCAGCCCCATCATCTACAAGGCCGGCCGCTTCTACGACAGCGACGACCTCACTCAGCTGTGACACCCGCCCGGAGAGCCGGCCGGTCCTCCATGCGCCAGAAATCGGAGAAACCCGTGGTCCAACAACTCGACCAACCTGTCTCGACCCGCCGCTCGGAGAACCGTCCGGCGTCCTCCACCAGACCGGGTGCGGTCCTCGCGGTCTCGGTCGGGCTGATCGCCGCCTTCGTCCTGTGGGCCGCGGTCTCCCCGGACGGCCTGGGCGCCGTGATGACCAGCAGCATGAACTGGGTGGCCGGCTCCGTGGGGTGGAGCTACCTGGTGGTGCCCCTGCTGTGCATCGGGCTGCTCCTCTACCTGGCCCTCAGCCGCTACGGCGACATCCGGCTGGGCTCCAACTCCGCTCGCCCCGAGTTCAGCACGTGGGCCTGGCTGGCCATGATCCTCTCGGCGGTGATGGGCATCGGGCTGATCAGCTACGGAGTCGCCGAGCCGATCTCCCACTACATGGCCCCGCCGCACGCGCTGGCCGAACCCGAGACCATGGACGCCGCCGTGCGGGCCATGCAGTTCAGCTTCTTCGACTGGGGGCCGCACGCCTGGGCGGTGTTCGGCGTGTTCGGTCTGGCCATCGGCTACTCCACCCACCGCAAGAACCGCCCGGGCCTGGTGTCCCCGATGCTGCGCCCGGTCCTGGGCAAGCTCGTCGACGGCTGGTTCGGCAAGGCGATCGACGTCTTCGCCATCATCGCCACCCTGTTCGGGACCACCACGTCCCTCGGTCTGGGCGCCTCGCAGATCGCCGAGGGCCTGAACCGGGTCTTCGGCCTGCCCACGGACCTGCCGGTCCAGATCATCATCATCGCCGTGATCACCGTGCTGTTCACCCTCTCCGCGCTGTCCGGGGTCCACCGCGGCATCCGGTACATCAGCGAGATCACCATGACCCTGTCGATCCTCCTGGCGGTCTTCGTCTTCGTGGCCGGGCCCACGAACTTCGTCTCGAACCTGTTCTTCCGTTCGATCGGGCAGTACGCCAGCGAGTTCTTCACCACCAGCCTCATCACCCCGTCAACGCCCGACGACCTGCAGTGGATGCAGTGGTGGACCTACTTCATGATGGCCTGGTGGCTCAGCTGGGGCGCCTTCGTCGGGGTCTTCCTGGCCAAGATCTCCAAGGGGCGCACCATCCGCCAGTTCGTCGCCGGCGTTCTCGGGGTTCCCAGCCTGGTGTTCTTCGCCTGGTTCACCATCTTCGGCGGCACCGCCATCAAGATGGACATGGACGGCGCCGGCATTGGTGAGGCCACCACCGCCAACATCAACTCCGCGTTCTTCGCCATGCTCGAACAGCTCCCGCTGGTCCAGGTCACCGCGGTGCTCACCGTCGTGCTGGTCGCGCTGTTCTTCATCTCCGGGGCCGACGCCAACACCTACGTGCTGAGCATGCTCTCCTCCAAGGGCACCCTGAAGCCGGCCAAGCCGGTGCTGACCCTCTGGGGCGTGCTCACCGGGGTGTGCGCCGTGCTGCTGCTGGTCGTCGGCGGACTCGTGGCCCTGCAGCAGGCGGCGATGCTCTCCGCCCTGCCGTTCACCATCATCGTGGCTCTGCTGGGCATCTCACTGATCCTGGAACTGCGCAAGGATCCGGAGTTCCAGCTGCTGCGCCACGCCCGGCTCCACGAGATCCCCGGAGCCGACGGCGAGCGCTCCCACTAGCAGCGTGTCCGAACGCGGTGCGGGACGGTCCCACGGGCCGTCCCGCACCGCACCCCTTGCCCGCACGACTCATCAGAAGGAGAACCAGGTCATGACAGTGGTCGAAGGCATCGTCGAGCACGGGGACGCCCGGGGCAGGACCATCGGATTCCCCACCGCCAACCTCCCGCTCGCCGGGCCCGGGATCGAGGACGGTGTGTGGGCCGCGCAGGTGCGGATCGGATCCCAGGACCGGGCCGTCGCGGCGGTGTCCGTCGGCCGGCGCCGGACCTTCTACACCGGCGAGGGCCCCCGGCTGCTCGAGGCCCACCTCCTCGACTTCGACGGCGACCTGTACGGGCGCACGATGCGCGTCGAGCTGACCTCCAGGCTGCGGGGTCAGCAGAGCTTCTCCTCCGTCCAGGCGCTCATGGAGCAGCTGCACCGCGACGTCGAGGCCACCCGTGAGTGGGCCGCCGCTCACTGTCCCTGGCTCCTGGGCCAGGGTCGCGGCGCCACCGTGGGACAGTCGCACTGAAGCCGGCAGGGCCTTCTGGGGCGGCGGACGTGCCGGGCGTCACTGCCCCGCATTGTTGAGCAGCGGTCAACTCTGTTGGGCAGTGGCCAACGCATGCGTCCGGCCCTCCCGTGCTGTGCGCCGGAGACCCCATGATCCTGGCCTCTCCGGCAGCGCCTGGACTGCTCGCCGACGGTCTGCGGCCGGCCCCTCGTGGGAGCGCCGTGGTGACCGGATCCCATCTGGACGCCGTGTCCGGCGGCGCCTGTGACGACTCGCCGGGGTGCGGGGACATCGACCTGAAGGGCTGGAGCGCATCGGACCGGTCCTGGAGCTGCACGTCGAGCAGATCTGCGCCGCGGTCCGGGCTGTCGCCGCGGAGGAGGAGTGCACGGTGGACCTGGTGGAGGAGGCGCTGCGCACCACCACGGCGCCCTCGCCGGCCCTGGTGTGCAGGGCCTCGCGGTGGTCTCCAGGCCGCGGAAGAGCACGGTCACCGGCACGCCCAGTGCCGGCCGTCTCCTGATCACTGGTCGTCATCAGCCCATGGCAGCCGGGGCAGGAAGCCTTGGTTGCCGGGTCCAGGACGTGGGTGGCGACGATCCGGGGCGGTCACGTTCATGGCATCTCCTGCCGCGAGACGGCGACCGGGGCGGCGGCATCCCGTCAGAGTGTCACCGCCCCGGCCGACCGGCGGGAGAACCCGGTGGTGCCGGCTCGGGCGGGCAGGCTCAGCGCGCGAGAGCGGCGGTCCCCGGCCGGAAGACGGGTGGGACGCCCCCTGTGCCGGTGGCGAGATCGGCGGCCATCGCCCCGATCAGCGGGGCGAACTTCCCCCCGTGCCCCGAGCACGGGGAGACCACGGTGATGCCGTCGGCGGTGTCGAGGACGAAGTGCTCGTCGGGGGTGTTGGTGAACAGGCAGGTGGTCTCGGCGTAGGGCTCCGGGACCAGCCCGGGCAGGTACCGCTTCACGTACTCCACGACCCGGTCCCGGTTGGCGGGGTCGACCACGCCGTCCTGGGCGGCGGCGGAGCGGATCGGGCGGCCCCCGTTGAACTCGGCGACCTTCTGCCCGGCGAACCCGGCGTCGCGCCCGCCGGGCAGGGTGTAGACCTGCATGGCGTCCTTGTGGATCGTCGTGGGCCAGGGCCGGCCGGGGTCGCGGTAGGGGAAGTGGTAGGCGTTCTCCTGCATCACGGTGAACTCCGGCAGCCCTGTGAGGAACGCACCCGGCAGGGACAGCTGCCCCAGCAGCTCCGGCAGCCAGCCGCCGGCGGCGACCACCACGTGGGCGGCCTCCAGGATCGCCCCGTCCGGGCCGGTGAGGGTGAACCCCGACCGGGTCCGGGTGATGGAGGTGACCGGCCACCGGGTGTGCAGCTGCGCCCCGGCGGCCACAGCGAGCTCCACCATGGCCTCCACCGTGGTCCGGGCGTCGAGGACCCCGGCGGAGGGCTGGTGCAGGACGGGGGTGTCGACGACGAGCTGCGGCCAGCGATCCCTGGCCTCGGCCGGGGAGTAGAGCGCGTGCTCCACCCCGACCTGCTCCAGCACCCGGGCCAGGGCCTCGGGGTCGCGGCCGGGGCCGTGGTCCAGGCAGCCGACCCGGTCGATCAGCTGCCGGCCCGACTCGCGCTCCAGCTGCACCCACAGGGGTTCCGCGTGGACGAGGAGCTCGGCGTAGAAGGGGTCGGGGTAGGCGTAGCGGTAGATCCGGGCCGAGCCGTGGGAGGAGCCCTGGTCGCCGGCGGGGACCTCGCGCTCCAGGAGCACGACCTCCGCACCACGGGTGGCCAGCTGCCACGCGGTGGCCGCGCCCATGAGCCCGGCACCGATCACCGCGTACGGGCCGGCGCTCACCGGGACACCCCGGCGATCCAGGTGGTGCCGGCCGGCGTGACCTTGGCCGGCGCGGCGTACTCGGCCCGGTGCTTCGGGTTGTTGTCCCCCAGGACGGCCAGTGCCGCGGTATCGATGGCCACGGCGTCGGCGTCGGCGACGGCGGGGGAGGGTGCGGCGGTGGGCAGGTCGGTGAGGGTCACTGGGAGCTCCTGATCGGTCGGGGGCGCGTCAGTACGCGGCGAAGTTGTCGGCGTGGAAGTGGTAGAGCGTGCGGGCCGAGCCCTAGCGGCGGAAGCCGGCGGGGTCGTCGTCGGGCAGCGGCGAGCAGCTCGGCGAGCTCGGCCAGGTGCTCGGCGCGCATCTCCTTCTCGACGCAGTCCGAGCCCCGCGAGGCCACGGTGTCCTTCACGCAGATGCGGGTCCGTAGAGGGATTCCCCTGAGGCTGTCCCCGGCGTCCCCGCAGACCACGAGGGGCCCAGCCTGGGCCGTGAACGCGGACATATGGCCCATGTCGCCGCCCACCACGATGTCGACGCCTTTCCTCGAGGTCCCGCAGCGGGCCGACGCGTTGCCGTCGACGAGCCCGCCGTGGCCGGTGGGTCCGGCCGCCTGGGCCGAGCACGCGCACTGACGACCTGGCGAGATCCACCACGGTGGTGCCCCCGCTCTCGGTGGTGATCCGGGCGGGCCCGTGGGCAGCAGCGGTCATGTCCTGGTCCTTTCGGGAGTAGTGGGGGCTCGGGCGCGCCAGGTGCAGCCCCGGCCGGGCTCGAACACGCGGGCGTTCTCGATGCCGGGCGGACAGGCCAGGGCCCGGGACCCGGAGGCCATCGCCACCCGGTCGTCGGACTCGGCGACCACGGCCGGCCGGCACGAGACGGGGTCGCGCACCACGGCCATGCCGTCCTTGGTGGTCAGGACCTGAGTGTAGAAGCCGTCGAAGACCTCGCCGAGGCGCTCCAGCGCGGTTTCGAGGTCCTCGTCGGCCTTCAGGCGGGTGACGAGGCAGCGGGCGGCGACTCCGAACATGTGCTTCTCCTGGGGGTGCAGGGCGGTGGATGCCCGGCCTGGAGGGCCGGGCCGGTCAGAGGCGGCTCGGGTAGGAGGTCAGCTCCCCCCTGGCTCACCTGGCTGTGTCCGAGCACCCCGGCGATGAAGGAGCAGGCCCACTCCGACAGCCCAGGCAGCGGTCGTCATCGAGTCGGCGCAGGCGAAGTCCTGTTCGAACTGCCCGGCGCCCGGCCTCCGGCCGGCCGGTCTGGCGGTTCGTCCACGAGAACTTCCGGTCGGCGTCACCCCTCATTGGCACGGGCGTCACCGGGTGCCGGGAGACTGCGGAGGTACGTCCCCCCACCCAGGAGTCCTGCCATGCCTGATGCTCTCTCCTCCTCCGTCCCGTCCTCCATCTCGCGCCGAGGCGCGCTCGCCGGTCTGGGTGCCCTTGCGGCCTCCGCGGCCGTCGGGGTGACTGCCACCCCGGCCTCGGCCGCGACGCGCACCTGGGGCGGCCCGGCCCCGCTGATCGGCCCCGCGGGCGGCGAGAAGCTGCACGTGATGAGCTTCAACATCCGCTTCGACAAGGCGGGCACCCGCCCGGGGCAGCCTGATTACTGGCCCGAGCGAGCGCCGCTGGTGGAGCAGCTGATCCGCGTGGAGAAGCCCACCGTCCTCGGCGTGCAGGAGGCCGAGTACACCCAGCTGCCCGCCGTCGAGGCGGGTCTGGGGGCCAACTACCGGATGCTCGGCTTCGGCCGCGACGGCGGCAGCGGCGGGGAGTACTCCGCGATCTTCTACGACACCCACCGCCTCACCGCCCTGGAGTGGGACCAGTTCTGGCTCTCGGACACCCCGGACACCGCCGGATCCGCCACCTGGGGCAACTCGGTGACCCGGATCGTGACCTGGGTGCGTTTCACCGACGCGGTCTCCGGTGTGGAGTTCGTTGCCGTGAACACGCACTTCGATCACGAGTCGGAGAACGCGCGGCAGCGCAGCGCGTCGGTGCTCGTCGAGCTGGCCGGTCGCTTCGCCGGACTGCCGGTCGTGCTGACCGGGGACTTCAACGCCCTCGCCGAGAACTCGGTCGCCTACAGCACGCTGGTGGGGTCCGGCGTGTTCGTCGACACCTGGCTGACGGCGGACCAGCAGCTGACCCCGGAGTGGGGGACCTTCCCGAACTACAAGGCGCCAGCCATCGGGGAGAAGCGCATCGACTGGCTGTTGACCACTCCGGGAGACGTCGTGGTCCACGAGGCCGCGATCAGCACGTGGACCAAGGACGGTCGCTGGCCCTCGGACCACACTCCCGTCCACGCCCTGCTCTCCTTCGCCTAGCGTCCCCCGGCGCGGGGCCGGTGATCAGGTGCGCAGGGTGGCGGTGGGGTTCTGCCCGTAGCGGGCGCGGTAGGCGCCGGCGAAACGCCCGGTGTGCGTGAATCCCCAGCGGGTGGCGATCTCCTGCACGGTGTCTCCGCCGGCGGGGTCGGCGGCCAGCAGGTCGGCGTGTGCGGCCTGCAGGCGCAGGGTGCGCAGGTGGGCTGAGGGGGTGGTGCCCAACTCCCGGCGGAAGGCCGCCTGCAGTCCGCGCGGGCTCATGCGCGCGGCGGCGGCGATCCGGGGCAGGTCGACGTCCTCGGCCAGGTGCTCCTCCATGAAGGCGACGGCGCGGCGGACGGCGGGCGCGGCGGGGCGGTCCTCGACCGGCTCGGCGTTCCGGTCGAGGAAGGTGCTCGGGAAGGTGTGCAGCAGGGCGGTGGCCAGGGACCGGTAGGCCTCGTTCCGGGCGAAGGGGGAGGCCATGGCTTCGCCGTTGCCCAGCTGGTCGCGGGTGAAGTGGGTGAGGGTGTCGGTCCAGTAGCGGGCCATGGCCGGGCTGAGGGGGGCGGATCCGGTGAAGCGCAGCCGGAAGTCCTCGACGCCGAGCAGTCCTGCGGCGTGGACCTGGAGAGCGCCCAGGTCCATCGACACGGTCTGGAGGTCGACCTCGTCCCACCGGCAGGCGTAGGGGCGCACCGGGAAGAGGAAGGGGGCGGGCGTCGGGACGGCCTCGGTGGCGTCGGTGAACGTCAGCCGCCCGCCCAGGACCTGGCCGACGCGCACGATGTCGGTGGCGTCGATCAGCGCGGCCGTGGGGGCTCCGGTGAGACGGGCTCGTTCGCAGCTGATGTGCTCGATCGACAGGGCGGTCTGCCGTAGGGAGAACGAGGAGTTCTCGGCCAGCCGGATCTGCCGCAGGGCGTAGACGCGCTCGAGCACGCCGATGCCCTGGTCCGGGTCGTCGGTGGCCACACGAATGCGCTGCACCGGCTGATGAACGGTCGTTCCCGCCTGCGCCCCCGGCGTCGTCGGGCCGTCTCCATGACCGGACGACCGCTGGGGGGCGGAGGGCTGTGCGGGGGTGGGCATAGAGGGAATCCCTTCGCGGCATCACGATGACCGCGGCCGCCTTCTGGACCGATGGATAGACCATAGATCCCGCGACCTCGAACAGCCAAGGACAGGGGCTCGCCACGTGTCGTCCGGTTTCCGGGGCGGCACGGCAGGGTCGCCCTCCATCCCCACCGCGGGGCCGGGATGAAAATCGCGCACTTCGCTGAGATCCTGTCAACCAAGGGGTGCGCTTTCCGGCTCGTATTGCGTAAAGTGTCTTGAACGTCCCTGGGGGATTCCCGACGACCCGTGTGAGCTCTTCGTCCCTGCGCCGTGGTGCTCTGTGCCTCACCCGGTGTCCCGGGCCGGACCGGGTGAGGGCTGTGGGGCGGCGACATCGGGGAAGGAGCCTGGACATGATGAAGCGGGAGCCGCTCAGCGCACCGTGGACCGATGCGGTGGTGATGCGCGATGCGCGGCTGCCGGACGTCTTCCTGCTGATGGACCTGGCCGATCAGGCGGGCTTCCAGATCAACGCCCAGTGGTTCCGCGCCCATCTCGGGGTGAACGCGGAGACGGAGGCGTACCTGGTGGCCACCCTCGACGACGCGCCGATCGCCGGGGCGATGCTGCACCTGGTGCCGGCCGGACACCCCTCCGGACCGCGCGCGGCGCGGCTGACCGCCCTGGTCGTGGACGAGGACCATCGCGGCGGCCGTCTCGGTCTTGCCCTGCTGGGCTACTGCGAGCAGCGGGCCCGGGACATGGGCGCCGACACCCTGGAGATCTGCCTGCCGACCGGACAGCACAGCCTGGACGGATTCTGGGACCACCACGGCTACGAACGCCACGCCGCCTACCGCCACCATCCGCCGACGCTGTGGGCCAAGACCCTCGCGGCCGGCCGGTGACCCGACCCCGAGGACGATCTCTTGCCTGCTGCTCCCGCTTCCCCCTCCCCGGTGGACTCTGCGCCCGGCTCCTTCCGAGACGCCGTTGCCGGCTACGCCACCACCCACGGGCTGGTGGCCACCGTGGAGACGGTTCGGGACAGGGGCGAGGGACCCGCAGCGGCGGTGGCGCTCAGCGCTGACCCGGACACGGTCTTCGACCTGACCATGGCCGCCGTGCGGCAGGGAGATGTCCCGGCGGACTTCCAAGACCGGCACGCCCCCACGGGCGCCGGCTCGGCCCACCTCACATGGGCGACCGCCTCGGCCGCCGCCTTCAACAGGCACCGGCTCGGCCGCCGCCTGCCGCGCTACCAGCACGACATCACCGCACTGGCCGCAGCCCACCGCATCAGCGCCGTCACCGTCCGAGTCCTGCCGCTGCGGCCGGCCACCGTGCTGCAGCAGCTGCTGGGCATCAAGCACGTCTGACGCCCCCGGAGGAGCTCAGGGCCTGCGCGTCGATGCGCTCCCGACGGCGGGCGCTCGCCGACTCAGAACGAGAAGCTGCCGGCGGCGTCCTTGCCGGTGAGCACCAGATCCCAGCCGGCCTCGCCGCGCACGACCGTCGCGCTCTTGACCGTGCCGTGCTGGTCGATCCAGCGCAGGTCGTCGCCGTGGACGCTGATCCGGTAGCCGGACTGGCGGGCCACCCACGCGCCCTCGGCCACGGCCGCGTCCCGGCTGTCCGGCCACGAGAAGTAGCTGATCGCTCCGGCGACGGTCAGGGCGAGGCTGATCACCATGGCCACCAGCCCGGTGAACGCCGGCAGGCCCGGGAGCAGCGTGAGGGTGACCGCCACGGTCACCGTGACGGGCATGACGCCGAGCGGGTTGTTCCACCACCTCGGCTCGGGCAGGCGCGGCGTGCGGGCGACGGCGGGAAAGACCCGCACCGGGTCGTCGGTGGTCGCGGGGCGGTGGTCGTCGAAGAACTGCTGCAGGCTCAAGGTGCGCTCCAGAGGGCAGGCGGGGGCATCCGCAGTGCGGTCGGTGAAACAGGTGGGGGTGCGAGGCCGGTGTGGGGACGAGGCGGCACGCCGGCGCGGTCGCTCCTACCGGTCTACCACTGCGCCCCGGTGGGATGCCCAGTCAGGAGGCCGTTCGATTCCTCACATGGAACGTCCGGTCCCACCTACGGTGCGCAGCACGGCGCGGGGTGGCGGGGCGGCCGGGGCGCGGAGCGCACCACGGCGCCCGGCACGGCGGGCGCGGCGGAGAGGTTCACGGTGTGCCCCTCGACGGGTCCTGGGACCGGTGGAGGCCGCCCGGCCGGAGGGACTGGCGGCGCATGCGCTGGTACTTCCGGCGCTGGAGCCTGCTGACCCGGTCGGCGACTCCTTCCTTGGGCGAGACGGGATCGGGACCCAGGAGCGGGTCGTCGCCGGACTGGTACCGGGTGGTCCACACCTGCAGGACCGCCCAGGCCACGGCGGTCAGGGGGACGGCCAGCACCGCCCCGGCGACCCCGCCGAGCACGGTGCCGGCCGACAGGGCCAGGAGCACCACCAGCCCGTGCAGGCTCAGGGTGTGGCCCATGACCACCGGCTGCAGGAAGTAGCCCTCGACGTGGTTGACGGCCACGACGATGAGGACGACGATCAGCGCCTCGACCGGGCCGTTGGCCACCAGCGCCACCAGGGCCGCCAGGGTCCCGGCGAGCAGGGCGCCGACGATGGGCACGAAGGCGGTGAGGAAGACGACGACCGTCAGCGGGACGACCAGGGGCACCCCGACGGCCCAGAGCCCGATGCCGATGAAGGTGGCGTCGACGGTGGCGATCAGCGCGATGCCGCGCACGTAGGAGCCCAGGATGCTCACGGCGCGGTCCCCTGACTCGGCCAGCCTGGCCCGGGTGTCCCCGGCGAACCAGCGCAGCACGAAGCTCCACAGCTTCGGGCCGTCCTTGAGGAAGAAGAACAGGATGATGATCATCAGCACGGTCCCGGTGAGGACCTCCGAGGCGACCGTCAGACCGCTCAGGGCGCTCTGCCGGGCGTCGTCACTGGTGAGGTAGCCGCCGAGCTGGGCGAGGGCGGCGTTGACGGTGGCCGCATCCACCGGGACGGGCAGGGGCCCGGCGGCGATGAGCTCCTGGACGTGCTGCCAGCCGGCGGCGGCGGCGTCGACCAGCTCGTCGAGCTCTCCCCGGATCCCGAGCACCACTCCGGTGACGACCCCGCCCAGCACGCCGAGCAGGGCCACGAAGACGGCCACGGTGGCGCCGGTGTTGCTCCACCCGTGCTCCTCCAGCCGCCGCACCAGCGGGTGGACCGCGGAGGCGAGGATCAGGGCGATCAGGGTGGCCAGCACGATCATCTTGACCGCCAGCAGGACCCACAGCACGAGCGCGGCCACGGCGGTCAGGGCCAGCAGCTGGATCGCCCGCGAGCCGGCCCGTCCCAGACCGTCGGCCCACGGGGAGAGGGCCGGCGGGGGGTCGGGGACCGGCGGCACCGAGGTCACCGGCGGCACCGGCGCCGGTCCCTCCGGCGTCGACGACGTGCCGGTGACCTCCTCCGTCCTCCGTGCGGGCCGGACGGCGCTCGAGAGGAGCCGCGTCAAGGAGCGCATGCGGATCACTTCCTGTGGCCGGAGCGAGCCGATGCGCACATCGTACGCCCGGCTGGGGCCGAGGGATCCGGGATGTCGGCCGCTGTTTCGGGGGACGGGAGGCACGGCGGGCAAGGGGTTTACGGCGGGCGCGTCCAGGGCCAGAATGTGGCCCACAGCGGTGGCCCCCGGGAGGGCCACCACCTGTTCCAGCGAGGACGCGGTGACCGCCATGGGCCGGATCGAGGACTACGCCCTCATCGGGGATCTGCACACCGCCGCGCTGGTGGGCACGGACGGGTCCGTCGACTGGCTGTGCCTGCCCGACTTCGACTCCCCGGCGTGCTTCGCCGCTCTGCTCGACACCTCCGAGGCCGGGCGGTGGCTGCTCGCCCCGGCCGGCCAGGGGCATTGCGCACGACGACGGTACCGGCCCGGGACGCTGATCCTGGACAGCGAGTGGGACACCCCGACGGGCCGGGTGAGGGTCGTCGACTTCATGCCGCCGCGGGACGGACAGTCCGACGTGGCGCGCATCGTCGAGGGCCTGAGCGGGACCGTGGCGATGCGCACGGAGCTGGTGCTGCGCTTCGACTACGGGCACGTCGTGCCGTGGGTGCGGCGCGACCACGGGGGGATCCGTGCCGTGGCCGGGCCGGACGCGGTGTACCTGGCGACCCCGGTGCCGGTGCACGGGGAGCACTTCCGCACGCTGGGCGAGTTCACCGTCCGGGCGGGCGAGCAGGTGCCGTTCGTGCTCACCCGTGCCCCCAGCCACCTCCCGCGGCCCCGCGCGGTCGACGCGTCCGCCAGCCGCGACACCACCCAGGCGTTCTGGGAACGCTGGTCCGCGCGCAGCCGGGCCGCCGGCCCCTACCGGGAGGCCGTCCAGCGCTCGCTGATCACGCTCAAGGCGCTGACCTACGCGCCCACCGGCGGGATCGTGGCCGCCCCCACCACGTCGCTGCCCGAGCAGCTCGGCGGGCCCCGCAACTGGGACTACCGCTACTGCTGGTTGCGCGATGCCACCTTCACCCTGCAGGCCATGCTCGTGGCCGGCTACACCCAGGAGGCCGTCGCCTGGCGGGAGTGGCTGCTGCGCGCCGTGGCCGGGGACCCGGCCGAGCTGCAGATCATGTACGGGATCGACGGCCGGCGCCGGCTGCCCGAGACGACGCTGCCGTGGCTGAGCGGGTACGAGCGGTCCGCCCCGGTGCGGACCGGCAATGCCGCCGCCGACCAGCTCCAGCTCGACGTGTGGGGTGAGGTCCTCGACGGCCTCTCGCTGACCCGCAATGTCCTGCTGAGCGCCCCGGACGACTCCTGGGACGTCCAGACCGCCCTGATGGACCACCTCGAAGGCGCCTGGCGGGGCCCCGACAACGGTCTGTGGGAGGTGCGCGGAGCCCGCCGGCACTTCGTCCACTCCAAGGTCATGGCCTGGGTGGCCGCCGACCGGATGGCCGAGGGGGTGCGCCGCTCCCGCCTGCCCGGTCCTGCCGCCCGCTGGGAGGCGCTGCGGGAGACGATCCACGCCGAGGTCCTCCGCGAAGGCTTCGACGCCGGCCGCCGCACCTTCGTGCAGGCCTACGGCGGCACCGCCCTCGACGCCGCCCTGCTGCTGATCCCGCGCGTCGGCTTCCTCCCCCCGAGGGATCCGCGGGTGCTGGGCACGATCGAGGCGGTCCAGCGGGAGTTGACCGAGGACGGCTTCGTGCTGCGCTACCGCCCCGAGGAGGTCGACGACGGCCTGCCGGGTGAGGAGGGAGTGTTCCTGGCGTGTTCGTTCTGGCTGGTGGACGCCCTGGCCGGGGCCGGACGACGGGCCGAGGCCGTGGCGCTGTTCGAGCGCCTGCTGAGCCTGCGCAACGACGTCGGGCTGCTCAGCGAGCAGTGGGACCCCCGGGGCCGGCGCCAGCTGGGCAACACACCGCAGGCCTTCAGCCACTTCAGCCTCATCGGCAGCGCCATGCAGCTGCACCACGGCCGCGCCCACCGCAGCAACGCCGCCATCCCCTCCCGCGCCGCGGTGCCCGTCAGCCCAGGGAGTGCAGGCTGAACGCGGCCAGGAAGCCCAGCGTGGCGATCAGCCCGGAGTACAGGGCGGCCTTCTCGAAGGCCTCGGGGATCATGGTGTCGGTGATCATGGCCAGGATGGCCCCGGCCGCCAGCGCGTTGACGAAGGCCAAGGTGGTCGGGGCGGCCCCGTCCAGGAGCAGGTAGCCGACCAGAGCCGCCAGTCCCGAGGCCGCCGCGATCGCCCCCAGATGCCGAAGACGTAGCCGGGACCGCGCCCGGCGTTCTTCCACCCCGCGGTGCTGGAGAGCCCTTCCGGGACGTTGGAGATGAACACGGCGGCGAACATCGGCAGGCTCAGCCCAGGACCGGTCAGGAAGCTCAGTCCCAGCACCATGGACTCCGGCACGCCGTCGAGCAGGGCGCCGATGGCGATCGCCCCGCCGCTGCTGCTGCGTTCCGCCTGCGAGGGCTGCTGCGTCCCGGAGCGCTTGCGGTGCCGGGCGCCGTGCCGGGCCAGCAGGACGTTCAGCCCCACGTAGACGACCGAGCCCACCAGGAAGCCTCCCGCGGTGGGAGCCAGCCCTCTCTCCTCCACGGCCTCCTGGACGAGCTCGAAGGCCAGGGCCGAGATCAGCACGCCCGACCCGAAGGCCATCACGACCGCGACGAGCTGGGCCGGCACGCGGACGAACCACGCGACCGCGCTGCCCAGCAGCAGCGCGCTGCCCGCGATCAGGCCGGCGCCGCCGGCCATGAGCCACTCCGGCACAGGCGCTCCTTCCGTCTCCCTCGTCACGCCACAGCACATACCCGTCACGGGGGATCGTCAATGCTCGCCTCCGGCGGGGGACGGGTGGAGGTGCGACACTCCTGCCTCTGCCGTGCGGGATGTCGGGTTCGTGGCATCTCCTGTGGGGGATGGCCTCGAGGACCGGCCCGGCGCCGGACCGGTCCTCGAGAGGAGCAGTGTGTCGATGTGCGGCGGTGGTTCAGGCGGGGACGTCCTCCTCGATCGGGGTCCGGTCGTGGTCGTGGCGGTGGCGCAGGTGCTGGACGGCGCTGATGATGAGCCCGAGGGCCAGGACGGTGTAGAGGGTGATGGTGATGGGGCTGTCGACGAGAATCCCGGGATCGCCTTCCGAGACGGCCAGGGCGCGGCGCAGCTCGGTTTCGGCCAGGGGACCCAGCACCACGGCGATCAGCACGGGGGCCACCGGCACGTTGTAGCGGCGCATCATGAAGCCCAGGGCGCCCAGGCCCAGCAACAGCCACAGGTCGATCAGGGAGGCGCTGATCGCGTAGACCCCGAGCATCGACAGCACGGTGATCCCGGCGTAGAGGTAGTGGCGCGGGATGCTCAGCAGCTTCGCCCACACGGGGGCGAACGACATGTTGAGGACGACGAGGATGACCAGCCCGATGAACAGGGACGCCAGCAGGGCCCAGACAAGGTCGCCGCTGCGTTCGAAGAGCAAGGGCCCCGGTTGCATGCCGTACTGCTGGAAGGCGGCGAGCATGATCGCGGCGGTCGCGGAGGTGGGCAGGCCCAGGGCGAGCAGGGCTCCCATGGCGGTGCCGGCGGTGGCGTTGCCGGCCGCTTCGGGGGCGGCCAGGCCGCGGATGGACCCGGTGGTGCCGAACTCGGGGTCGTTGCGGCGTCTGGCCAGTTGTTTCTCGGTGCCGTAGGCCAGGAAGGTCGGAACCTCGGCTCCGCCGGCGGGGATGAGCCCGAAGGGCGCGCCGAAGGCGGTGCCGCGGATCCAGGCGGGCAGGGCCTTGCGGAAGTCGGCGGCGGTGAGCCAGGTCCTGCCCTTGGGGCGGATCTGGGTGGCCACGAGATCGCGGTGGATGCGGGAGGCGACGTGGAGGACTTCTCCGAGGGCGAGCAGGCCGACGGTGATGACGACGATGGAGATGCCGTCGAACAGCTGAGGCAGTCCCAGGGTGAAGCGGGCGGTGCCGCTGGGCCCGTCCACCCCGACCAGGACCAGGGCCAGACCGATGCCCAGGGCGGCGATGCCGCGGACGACCGACTCGGCCACGACGGCGGAGATGGCCAGGAAGGCGAAGACGGCCAGGGCGAAGTACTCGGCCGGGCCGAAGACGGTGGCCAGCCGGACCAGGGTGGGGGCGAAGAAGACGACCAGGGTGGTGGCCACGATCCCGCCGAAGAAGGCGCCCAGGGCGGCGGTGGCCAGGGCCTTGGCGGCCTGGCCGTTCTTGGCCATGCGGTGGCCTTCGAAGGTGGAGGCGATCGCCGAGGAGTTGCCGGGGGTGTTGAGCAGGATCCCGGAGGTGGAGTCGCCGAAGAGCCCGCCGAAGTAGACGCCGGCGAACATGATGAACGCCGCGGTCGGGTCCAGGGAGAAGGTGATGGGCAGCAGCAGGGCCACGGCCATGGCCGAGCCCAGGCCGGGCAGCACGCCGACGGCGGTGCCCAGCAGGGCGCCGATGAGCACCCACAGCAGGTTCATCGGGGTCAGGGCGTTGCTGAAGCCTTCGAGCAGGAGGGTGAGCTGTTCCATCAGAGCAGTCCTTCCAGGAATCCGGGGGGCAGGGGCAGTCCCAGTCCGGCGTTGAAGGCCAGCTGGATGACCGATGAGAACAGCAGGGCCACGCCCACATCGAACACCGGTCGCCTGCTGCCCAGAGCGCGGGAGACGACCCAGAACAGGAAGGCCGCGCAGAGGACCCAGCCCACCACCTTGAGCAGGACGATGAAGATCACTGCGGCGCCCACGATCTGTCCGAGGGTCTTCCAGTCCGAGTAGGTCTTCCACCGGGGGGAGATCCCGTATTCGTGGGCGTCGGTCCGCTCCCCGGTGACGTGGCCCAGGTCCTTGAGCATGTCGGCGGAGAAGTCGCCGTGGCCGGGGTGGGGGTCGGTGTCGGGCAGATGCGGGTGGCGCAGGAGGTGGACGGCCAGCACGGTGGCCGTGGCGTAGAGCAGCACGCACACGATGACCGGGAAGAACCTCGGTCCGGGCACGGCCTCCCCCTGGACGTTCATGGTGGCGGTGCCGATGGTGAGCAGTCCGGCGATGAGGTACAGCAGCCCGACCAGGGCGAACTCGCTGCGGCCGGTCCAGAAACTTCTCCGGGGCGGGATGGCCGTGGCGGGTGCCCCGGTGGAGGTGGTGGTGTCGATGATGCTCATAGTCCGAGGTCCTTTACGATCTGCTGGGCCGTGGCCACTTCGCCGTCGATGAAGTCCTCGAACTCCTCGCCGGTGGAGAAGGTGTCGTCCCAGTTGTTGCGGGCCAGGGCGTCCTGCCACTCCGGGGTGGCGTGCCACTCGGTGACGATGTCGATGAATGCCTCCTTGTCCTCCTCGGTGATGCCCGGGGCGGCGACGACGCCGCGCCAGTTGGGCATGGAGACGTCCACGCCCTGTTCCCGGAAGGTGGGCACGTCCACGCCCTCGAGGCGTTCGGGGGAGGAGATGGCCAGGGCTCGCAGGCTGCCGGCCTCGACCTGGTCCTTGACCTCGTTGTAGCCCGACATCCCGGCTGCGGTGGTGTGGGAGAGCAGGGAGTTCAACGCTTCTCCGCCGCCGGAGTAGGCCACGTAGTTCACCGCGCTGGGGTCGATCCCGACCTCCTTGGCCAGCAGGCCGCTGAGCAGGTGGTCGATGGAGCCAAGGGACCCGCCGCCCATGGAGTTGGCTCCGGGGTCCTGCTTCCAGGCGGCGAGGAAGTCCTCGAGGGTCTGGAACTCGGAGTCGGCCGGGACCACCAGGGCCGCGTAGTCATCGGCCATCCGGGCGATGGGCACCACATCGTCGAAGGACTCGGGGTTGTCGGCCAGCTCGATGGCCCCGACCATCACTCCGCCGGTGACCATCAGGGCGTCCTCGCGTCCGGGGTCCTGGACGAACTGGCTCAGCCCGATGGTGCCTCCGGCGCCCGGGATGTTGACCACCTGGGGGTTGTTGACGACTCCCTGGGCCCGCAGGGCCTGCTGGCCTTCGCGTGCGAACCCGTCCCAGCCGCCCCCAGGGGCGGCCGGGGCGATGAGGGTCAGTTTGTTGCGGGCGGTGCTCACTCCTCCGGAGGAGGCCGCGTTGACCAGGGCCAGCACGGTCACCACCGCCACCAGCAGGCCGAAGAGGCCTGTGCGGAGGGGCTTTTTCATGATCCTCGTTCCCTGACGACGTTGTCGGCTGCTCGGGCACCTGGTCGATGACCGGCCCCACGCGGTGGTGCCGAGGGGATCATCCATCGTGCATACCGCTGTACACATTGGAATACAGTTATACGGTGTGACCCTCATCACCGCAAGGCCCCTCGCCCCTCAGGTCGCGTGGTGAGCTTCAAGAGTCCCCATAAGCCGGGGTTCCTGCCTCGAAAAGATCTTGGCAAGCGGGTCGGCAGTACTGTATACAGTTGTGTACAAACAACTTCAGGAGGCACCAATGTCAGCTCAGAACACGGACATGCAGATCGAGACGACCGACGTGGTGGTGGTCGGTGGCGGCAACGCCGGCTTCACGGCCGCCCACGCGGCAGCGGTACGGGGCCGGTCGGTGATCGTGCTCGAGAAGGGGGAGCAGGACACGGCCGGGGGCAACAGCTTCTATACAGCCGGCGCCACCCGCATCGTCCACGACGGGTTGGAGGATCTTCAGGGGTTCGTCGAGTCCGACGACCGTCATGAAAAGACCGTGGTCCCGCCCTACAGCGCCGAGGAGTACGCGGCCGATCTGGCGAAGGTCACCGAGGGCCGCAACGATCCGCAGCTGACCGAGGTGCTCATCAGTGAGAGCCAGTCGACCCTGCGGTGGCTCAACGGCCTGGGATTGAAGTACCGGCTGATGTACGAACGTCAGGCCTATGAGCGCCCCGATGGTAGCTACCTGTTCTGGGGCGGGCTGCACGTGGGCAACGTCGGCGGTGGCGAAGGCCTGATCGCCGACCACACGCGGGTCGCCGGGGAGCTCGGCGTGCAGGTGCGCTACGGACACAGGGCTACAGAGCTGTGCGTGGAGAACGGGCGCGTGGTCGGCGTGGCCGTCGAGACCGCCCGGGGTCGCAAGGTGATCCGGGCGGAGTCCGTGATCCTCACCGCCGGCGGCTTCGAGTCCGACCCGACCTGGCGCCGCGAGCACCTCGGGGAGGGGTGGGAGAACGCCAAGGTGCGCGGCACCCCCTACAACACCGGGGACATGATTGCCGCAGCCCTGGAGGTCGGGGCGGCCAAGGGCGGGGACTGGTCCACCTGCCACTCCGTGCAGTGGGACGCCTTCACCCCCACCAACGAGTCCAACCGGGAGCTGACCAACCGTCTCACCCGCCAGAGCTACCCGATGGGCATCATCGTCAACACCGAGGGCAAGCGGTTCCTGGACGAGGGAGCGGACTTCCGCAACTACACCTACGCCAAGTACGGCAAGGAGATCCTCAAGCAACCCGGCTCGGTGGCCTACCAGATCTTCGACGCCACCCTGCGCCCGATGCTGCGCACCGAGGAGTACGACATGCCCGGCATCTCCGTGGCCACAGCCGACACCATCGAGGAGCTCGCCACCAAGATCGGGCTCGACCCCCGGGCGCTGGCGAAGACCGTCGAGGACTACAACGCCTCCATCGACCGGACCGTCGACTTCGACCCCACCGTCAAGGACGGGCGCAAGGCCGAGACCACCCCGCCCAAGAGCAACTGGGCCGCTCCCCTGGAGACCGGCCCGTTCTACGCCTACGGGGTCACCTGCGGGATCACCTTCACCTTCGGCGGCGTCAAGGCCGACACCCACGGCCGGGTCCTCGACGCCGACGGGAAGCACATCGAAGGCCTCTACGCCGCCGGGGAGATGCTCGGAGGACTGTTCAGCACCAACTACCCCGGTGGTACCGGCCTGGCCGCCGGATGCGTGTTCGGACGCCGCGCCGGAGCCCTGGCGTAAAGTTGGTGCCCATCCGGCCACCGCAGGCCGCCGACCATGCAAGGGGAACCCCAGTGACGCACACCGTGGCCTCCGCCCGCCCGGACGGCGATGCCATCTTCGTAGCCCTGCGCGACGAGATCCTCACCGGCATCCACCAACCGGGCACCCCCATGCGCGAAGTGGCCCTGGCCCAGCGGTTCGGCGTCTCCCGGACACCCGTCCGGGAGGCGCTCTCCCGCCTCCAGCAAGAACGACTGCTCGAACGCGTTGCCCGCGGTCTGCAGGTCCCCCAGATCGATCCCCAACAGGTCATCCAGATCTACGACATGCGCATCCTGCTCGAACAGGAAGCCGCCGCCCAGGCCGCCCGCGCCCGCCAGTTCCCCGACCTCATGCGCCTGGAAGCTCTCGTGGAGCGCGACCGCGGCCTCGTCGACCCCGACGACCACACCCGGATCACCACCAACCTGGAGTTCCACGCCGCGGTGTGGGCGTGCACCCACAACCCCGTGCTGCAGGACCTGCTCGAACGTCTCTCCACCCACCTGGTCCACGCACCCAAGTCCACCCTCTCGACGGAGGACCGATGGGACGCCGCCCTCGACGAGCACGAACGGCTGGTGCGCGCCATCGAGGACCAGGACGAGAAGACCGCCCGCACCATCGCCCGTGAGCACATGGAGACCGCCCGCCGACTCCGCCTCCAGCTCCTGCGCAAGACGGCACTGCAACAGCCGTCCCCTGACCCCAACCGCTCCCGCTAGTCGATCCACGTGTTCCGAAAGGGGCGATCCAGCCTCTGCCGAACCTTGTGGGGATCGCTTGCGCACATGCGATCCCGGCACTCCGGGTGGGTGTCACTGGGCGGCCTTGGAGTCGCCGTCGATGGGGAAGGACTGCCCGGAGATGGAGCGGCCGTGCGGTCCGGCGAGGAAGAGCGCCAGGGCGGCGATGTCGGCCGGGTCGACGAACCGGTCGACGGCCTGGTTGGCCAGGGCCAGCTGCGTCTCCTCCTCCACGCTGCGCCCGGAGACCGCGGCGCGCCCGGCCATCACCTGTTCGATCCGCGGCCCCTGGACAGCGCCGGGATGGATGGTGTTGGCGGTGATCCCGTGCGGGCCCAGCTCCAGGGACAGCGTCTTGGCAAACCCGACCAGGCCCCACTTGGTGGTGGAGTAGGCCACCCGGTTGGGGTAGCCGAAGCGCCCGGCGATGGAGCTCATGACGATGATCGATCCCCGCTGGGACTCCTTCAGCAGCGGGATGGCCTGCTGGGTGACGAGGAAGGTGCCGGTGAGGTTCACGCCGAGCACGGCGTTCCAGGCCTGCCGGTCGTAGTCGGCCACCGGTTGGGTGGGGCCGGCGATGCCGGCGTTGTTCACCAGCACGTCCAGCCCGCCGAGGGTGCCGCGGACGTCGTCGAACAGCCCCTCGACCGCGGCCGGGTCGCTGACGTCGCAGACGGAGCCGGTGACGGCTCCGGAGCCGGCGGTGGCCTGCTCGAGGGCGGTGGGGTCGACGTCGCCGATGTGGACGCGGGCGCCGTCGGCGGCGAAGGCCCGGGCGATGGCCAGGCCGATGCCGTTGGCGCCGGCGGTGACCAGAACGCGCTGGGGTGTCATGGTGAGTGCCTTTCTCGTGGCTGAGGTGGGTGTCGATTCCGGAAGGTGACGGTGTCCGGGGTCGGACGGTCGAGGAGAACCGTTCTCCTCAGGGGTGTCGCCGTGCCAGGATCCCGTTATGCAGAACAATTCCGAGGCCGCTCCCCTGCAGTCGGTCGACCGGGCCCTGCACCTGGCGCTGCTGCTGCGCGGGGGCCGTCGGCTCTCCGTGCACGAGGCCGCCGAGGTGCTGGGCACGGCCCCCTCCACCGCCCACCGCCTGCTCAGCGCCCTGGCCCACCGCGGGTTCGCCGCGCAGGACCGCGAGCGCCGGTACGTGGCCGGGCCGGTCTTCGTCCCGCAGGCCGCGCAGGTCGGTGCGGGACTGCTGCGGCGGCTGGCCTACCCGGTGCTGCAGGAGCTCCACGAACGGCTGGGGGAGACGGTCCAGCTCATGGTGCTCTCGGGCAACAGCATCCTGTTCATCGACGGGATCGAGGACGTGGAGCGGGGTCTGCGGGTCGGGATGCGCCTCAACGACAAGATGCCGGCCTACTGCTCGGCGGGGGGCAAGGCGATGCTGGCGGAGATGAGCAACCCCGAGCTGGAACGGCTCTACCGCGGGGGCCTGACGCCCTGGCCGACAGCCCGGTTCACCACGCTCAACGCCCTGAAGCGGAATCTGGCCACGGTGCGGCGGGTGGGCTACGGCACCAGCGTCGAGGAGACCGAGCGGGGCGTGCACGGTGTGGGAGTCAGCGTGCACGCCCCGTCGGGCAGCGTGGTGGCCGCGCTGACCACCGCGGTGCCCAGCGTGCGGTTCCGCCGCCAGGACATGCCCGGCTACGCGGAGGGTCTGGTCGCCGCCAGGGCCGCCCTGGAGGAGCTGCTCGCCGCGGAGGCGCCCGCCTGACCCGTGGGGGCACCTCCCACCGGTGACGTCGTCCATGGGTCGCTCAGCCGGGCCGCAGGGCGCGGTTGACGCGCCGGACGGTCTCGTCGATGTCCTCCGCACGGATCACCGCGCCCGGATCGAGGACCTCGCCCAGGACCGCGCCCTGGATGATGCGCTTGAGCGGGATCTCCAGGCGCTTGCCGTTGGGGTTGCGCGGGATGGACTCCACGAACACGATGTGGTCGGGCACGTGCCGGGGCGAGAGCTCGGTGCGCAGGGCGGTCCGGATCGTCTTCTCGAGCTGGGCGGTGTCGGCGCCCTCGTCGGCGTCGACGAGCAGGACCAGCTTGCCCATTCCGCCGCCGTCCTCGAAGTGCAGCACCATGGAGTCGTCGACGTGGGCCACCCCGTCCAGGACGGCGTAGAACTCGGCGGTGCCCAGGCGCACGCCGCCGCGGTTGAGGGTCGCGTCGGAACGGCCGGTGATCACCCAGCTGCCCCGCTCGGTGTGGATCAGCCAGTCCCCGTGGCGCCACACGCCCTCGTAGGCGCCGAAGTAGCTGTTCAGGTAGCGCTCGTTGTTCCCGTCGCCCCAGAAGAACACGGGCATCGAGGGCATCGGCTGGGTGGCCACCAGCTCACCCGGTGCCCCGACGAGCGGGGTGCCCTCGGGGTCCCAGGACTCGACGGCCACCCCGAGGGGGCGGCATGACATCTCCCCGGCCCAGACCGGGGTCAGCGGGGAGGCCCCGACGAAGGCGGCGCAGATGTCCGTGCCTCCCGAGGTCGGGGCCAGGAGCACGTCAGGATTCACCTCGTCGTAGACCCAGGCGGCGACGTCGGCGGCGAGCGGGGAGCCCGAGCACTGGATCTCCCGCACCCGGGACAGGTCCCAGGTCCGGCCCGGACGCAGACCGGCGTGGGCGGAGGCGGCCATGTACGCGGAGCCGGTCGCGAAGTAGGTGGCCTGCGTCTCCTCGAGGACCGCCCACTGGGACCAGGGCCCGTCCAGGGCCGGCCAGTTCGGGTCCCCGTCCTCGAGAACCATGGCCGCGCCCACGAGCAGGCAGGAGATGGACAGGGTCCACACCATCCACCCGGTGGTGGAGAAGAAGAAGGCGGTGTCCTCCGGGCCCATGTCGAAGTGCAGGCCCATGGCCTTGTAGTGCTCCAGCAGCAGTCCGCCGTGGGAGTGGACGATGGCCTTGGGCCTGCCCGTGGTCCCGGAGGAGAACAGCACGGTCAGAGGGTGCTCGAACGGGACCGCCTCGATCGCGATCTCGCCCTGCTCGTGAGTGAACTCGGTCCAGGGGACGGCTCCGTCGGGCACGGGGCAGTTCTCGTCCAGGTAGGGCAGCAGGACCACGGGCACCTCTGGCAGGGACGTCCGGATGCGGGCGAGGTCCTCGGCTCGCGACAGGTCCTTGGCCCCCCAGCGGTAGCCGTCGATGGCGATCAGCAGGGAGGGCTCGAGCTGGGTGATCCGGTCCAGCACGCTCTTGGGGCCCATCTCCGGGGGCACGGAGCACCAGATCGCGCCCATGGCGGTGGCGGCGAGGTAGGCGGCCACGGTCTGGGGGATGTTGGGCAGGTACCCGGCGACCCGGTCCCCGCGCCGGACGCCCGCCCGGCGCAGGCCGGCCTGGATGCGCCCGATCTCCTCCAGCAGCCGCTCCCCGGTCCAGTCGAGACTGCCGTTGGTCTGGCTGCGGGACCTCAGCATGACGTCCGAGGAGCGTTCGCGCAGGGAGCGGAGAATGTGCTCGGTGTAGTTGATCCGGGCCCCGGGGAACCACCGGGCGCCGGGCATGGTCCGTTCGGCCAGCACGGTCTCGTAGGGGGCGTGGGTGATGATCTCGAAGTGCTCCCACACCTCCGCCCAGAACTCCTCGAGGTGCTCGACCGACCAGGCCCAGGCGGCCTCGTAGTCGGGGAAGGTGCGGCCGGTCTTGGCCTCGATGCGCTCGAGGAACCGGCCCATCCGGCAGGCGGACCACTCGGATCGGGGCGGGGCGGGGCGGAGCAGGGTGCCGGGGTCGACGGTGCGCATGAGGTGTCCTTCGGGTGCTGTCAGGGATGTCACGGGAACGGTCGGGAGCCGGCGGGAGGCGTCAGTGCGCGGCTGCCGGGACGGCCTCGGTGGCCAGGGGGGCTCCGGAGCGCTTGAGGGAGTAGCCCAGGGCCACGATGCACAGGGCGGCCGCGGCCAGCGGGACGGCGAAGAGGAAGAAGACGTTCTCCGGCTGCCAGCCTCCGGAGATGAGGTAGCCGACCAGGATGGGGGCGACGATGGAGACCAGTCGTCCCAGCCCGATCATCCAGCCCACCCCGGTGGCCCGGGCCCGGGCGGTGTAGACGCCGGGGGAGGTGGCGTAGAACCCGGCGATGCCGGCGGTGGTCAGGATGCCCAGGAACAGGGCCAGGACCATGGCGACGCCGATCTGGTGGAAGACCAGGCCGAAGACCACGTAGGCCGCCGCGGCGCCGACCAGGGTGGCGACCAGGAGGATCTGGCTGCGGTACTTCACGGCCAGGGCGCTGAAGATGAAGCAGCCGATGATCCCGCCGGCGTTGGCGATGACGCCGGTGGTGACACCGGCCGAGTCGCTGCTGGAGGCGGTGGCCATGATCTTCGGGGTCCAGGTGTTGGCGAAGTAGTAGGCCGCCACCAGGCAGGCGTAGCCGATCCAGAGCATCTGGGTGCGGAAGCGGACCGGGCGGGTGAGAACCTCCTGGATGGCGCTCTGCTCCTTGACCGCGGTGGCCAGGGAGGGAAGCGCCTCCACGGGGGCCTTGCCGATCCTGGTCAGGATGCCGTTGACGCGCTCCAGCGCCCGGGCCGGGCGGCGGGTGATCAGGTAGTCCAGGGACTCGGGGAGGAACTTCCACGACACGGCCAGCATGATCACGGTCAGGGCGGCGCCGATGCCGAAGATGACCTGCCACCCGTACTGCGGGATCAGGGGTGCCGCGACGAGCCCGCCCACGGTGGCGCCGATGGGGTAGCCGGCGGTGTAGATCCCGATGATGGACCCCCGACGCTTGTCCGAGGCGTACTCGGCGACCAGGACGTTGAGGTTGGCCATCATCCCGCCCACCCCCAGACCGGTCAGCACGCGGAAGACCATCAGCTGGGTGGTGCCGGTGGCGAACACCGACAGGACCATGCCGATGCTGATGATCACCAGGGAGATGATCGTCAGCTTCCGCCGCCCGATCCTGTCCGCCAGCGGGGTCAGGAAGATCGACCCGGCGGCCATGCCGAAGAGGCTGGCGCTGAGCAGGAAGCCCAGGGTGACGGGGTCGATGCCCCACTCCCGGGAGAGCACCGGGGCTGCGTAGGCCATCACCGCGACGTCGAAGCCGTCGATCAGGATCAGGGCCAGGGCGATGCTCACCGCGATCACCTGGAACCGGCTCATCCGCGACCGGCGGATCTCCGAGAGAACGTCCATGTCTGTTTCCCCATCACTCGGGGTGAGGCAGATCACCTCACGTCATGTGACGCTAGTCAGCCGAGGGGGATGGAGAAGATTTTCGTTCCTAATTCCATGATGAGGAACAGGGATCTGACCTGTTCTTTGCGCTCACGCGCGCTGGCTCACGCAGTTGTTCAGCGGGTTTCCGCGGGTTTCCGACGAGTGGCAGACCCTGATCCCGCTCTGCGGAATGTGCGACAGCGGAGGCCGAGGTCTTGCCGCGCCGGGTCTCTCGCCAGCCTGTTGCCGCCCCGGCCCCCTCCCTACCCTGGAGCCAGAGGAAGGGCATCCGAGGGGCAGGGGGTGTGCGGTGTCCGCTGCGCGTCCGGCGCCGATCCGGTGGCCGTCACGGCCCGCGGTCCTGGGCTGGTTCGCCGGGGGAACCCTCCTGGCGTTCGTCATTCCCTGGGCCGGCACCGACCTGATGGACCTCAACCGGGACCTGTACTACCTGGTCCACTTCACCCTGGTGCTGTCCTTCCTCGCGGTGTTCCTGGCCCGCACCGGTGTGCCGTGGTCGCGGTTGCTGCGCCGCCGCCTGGGCTGGAGCCTGGGGCTCGGCGCCCTGGTCGCGGTGGTGGCCGTGACGAACGTGCTGCGGGACCCGGCCACACCCCGTCCGGACGGGGCCTACCTCGGGTTCGAGATCCTCTGGCGCGGAGTGGTCTACGGGGCGGTGGACGCGGCCGTCCTCTACGTCTTCCCCGCTCTGGTGGCCCTGGCGCTGATGCGCGGAGACACCGCAGGGCTCGGGCGCCGGCTCGTCTTCGCCGCGCTGACGCTTCTGCTGGCGGTCGTCGTCGTCGGCGCCTACCACCTCGGCTACGAGCAGTTCCGCGGCCCTGCCCTGCTCGCCCCGGAGATCGGGGCCGTCCAGTTCTCCCTCCCGACCGTCCTCACGGCCAACCCCGCGGGGTCGGTCGTCGCCCACGTGGCCGCCCACGTCACCGCCGTGCTGCACCAGTACGAGGGCCCGACCTACCTGCCGCCCGCCGGCGAGGGCCCGCGGCTGCTCGACGGCGCCCCCGGTGCGGTCGTGGCCGGGGTCTGGGTCCTGCTCACCGCGGTGGTGTGGTGGCGGGGGCGGCACTGGCTGCTCACCGGCAGCCGTGGTGCCGCCCCCGACCGCGCCGGAGCCGGCCGTTCCGGAGCCCCCAGGCCGTGAGCCGCTGCCGGCAGTCACCACGACGCAGACCGGCAGTCACCCCGAAGCACGAGGAGGCGCGATGTGGAGTTTCCGGATCGTCCTGGCGGTCGGACTGTTCCTGTTCGGCACCACGTTCCTGTGGATGACCGCCGCCATGGCCGGCAGGGTCCCGCCCCCGACCGGCAGGGCATGGACTCTGGCCAACGTCCTGGCGTACCTCGCCGTCATCGGGTTCTCGATCACCGCCTGGGCGGTGTTCAAGCAGCACCCGTGGTGGGACACGGCCGCTGTGGTCTCCGCCGTCGTCGGGCTGGTCGCGGTCGTGCCGTTCGTCGTGGGGCAGCGCCGGCTCGAGGCCGGGCTCGGGGACCTGGGGGTGCAGATCAACATCTGGCTGCACGTCCTCGGCGGCGCGGCGGTGATCGCGCTCGCGGCCTTGCCGGCGGCGCGCGCCTGGGTCACGGACCGCCTGTGACGGCGGACGGTCCGCCGGCCCCGGCCGCCGTGACCGGACGACCGGGGCCGCCCCTGGTCACCACCTCGCCGGTCGCCGTCGAGTCCTCCCGCAGGATCCAGCCCATGCGCTTGTGGGTGCGGACCCCGACGTCGGATTCGACCACCTGGACCCCCGGCGCGGCCGCCTGGAGCTCGGCCTCGACGTCGAAGATGTCCCCGGGGGTGCGCAGCCAGAGCAGGAAGGTGAGATTGGTGTCGCCCGTGGTGGAGGCGCACAGGCGCAGGGTCCGGTAGGAGCGCAGCTGGCGCACGGCCGCCTCGAGCTGGGCCGGCGGCACCCGGACGTACCACTGGCAGGGGACGGGGTAACCGGAGTGCTCCTGCGCCAGCTCGCAGCGGAGGGCGACGAGGCCCGTCTCGACCGCCTGCCGCAGGTGCCGGGCGGCCGTCGTCGGATGCGTTCCGGTGGCCGCCGCGATCTCCGCCGCCGTGGCCCGTCCGTCCCGCTGGAGCACGGCCGTCAGCTCCTCGAGGTGGGCAGGTGTGGCGCCGTGGGGACGGTGCACCTCCGGCCGCAGGGCGGCGACGCGGCGCTGCTGCTCCGGGCTCAGCACGTCCAGGCGCCAGTTGTTGCCGATCGCGTACAGCCGGGTGGCCACGGTGAGCTGGGCCCGCAGGATCCCCGAATCGGCCCGCACCAGGGGCAGCACCTCCCGGGTCATCTGCTGCCAGGTGCGGGTGAGGATCGTGAGCCGGACGTCCCAGGCGCGCGCGGACTCCTCCACGGTGCCGATCTCCGGGACGGCGCACAGCCGCTCCAGCACCTCGGCCCGGCGGCCCGGCCGGCACTCCAGGCCGACGAAGGTCGCGCAGCCCTGCGTGCCGGAGGCGCCGAGGTGGGCGGTGACCCAGGTGCGGCCGTCGGCGTGGAGCCGCTCCCAGCGGTCGGCGAGGGTGGTGGGGTGGCGGCCCAGGGCGGCGCCCAGCTGCGCCCAGGTGGCGCGCGGGGCGATCTGCAGGGCGTGGATGATCGCGAGGTCTTCGACGGGCAGCTCCATGCAGGATCCTTCGGTTGGGGCACATATTTGTACTGGATTCGAGGATATAGCGGGAGAGTGACTGAGGTCACGTGACTCTGGGATCAGCTACGACCCATCGAAAGAGAACCCGTGGCCTGCCCGCCCTCCCCGTGCTGAACGGGGTCGGCTGCGGGCCCGGCCCGGGACGGACACCACGTCCCGGCCCTGCGAGCCCCTGCTGTGATCGCCCGACCTTCCCTGGGAGTCCCCATGAACCTGCGCACCGTTGTCGACGGCGCCTCCACCGACATCCTGTCCGTGGCCAACCTGCCCGTGCTGTGGATCTGCGCCCTCGGTGTCTTCGCCGTCATCGTCGTCCAGACCGTCATCTACGTCCGCGCCGCCCGCGTGGCGGCCCCGGCCGCCGGGATGAGCCCGGGAGAGCTGAGGACGTCCTTCCGTGCCGGGGCGGTCTCCGCGGTCGGTCCGTCCCTGGCCGTGGCCCTGGTGGCCGTCGCCCTGCTGACCGTCTTCGGCACCCCCGCCGTGCTGGTGCGGATCGGGCTGATCGGATCGGTGTCCTTCGAGACCGGTGCAGCCAGCATCGCCGCCGGCACCATGGGCGCGGACCTGGGCGGGCCGACCTACACCCAGGACGTGTTCGCGGTGGCGTTCATGGCCATGAGCCTCGGCGGGGCCATGTGGATGCTCGCCACGCTGATCTTCACCCCCCTGCTCAAGCGCGGCGACGTCAACCTGCGCAAGGTCAACCCCGCGGTGATGACGATCGTGCCCGGGGCGGCGCTGCTCGGGGCGTTCTTCGCTCTCGGTCTCGGGGAGCTGCCCAAGTCGGGCAACCACGTGGTGGCCTTCCTGGCCTCGGCGGCCGCGATGGCGGTGTGCCTGGGGGTCGCCAAGGTGCTACGGCGCCGGTGGATCCGGGAGTGGGCGCTGGGCTTCGCCATCCTGACCGCCCTGGTCGTCACCTACTTCACCGTCGGCGCCGGCCTGTTCCCCGTCGCCTGATCCGCCGCCCGAGAACAACGAAGGACCTTGCCATGACCTCTGTGAACCCTTCCGCTTCCGCGCTGCGGGACTTCGATGCGACCACGGCCCGATGGGGCCGGCTGACCATGATCGCCGGGCTGCTCTTCGCCCTGGCCGGACCGACCTACCTGGTGTTCTTCAGCGGCCTGGAGGTGGACCAGGCCAAGATCTGGACCGCTCTGCTGGCCATCGCCGGAACCTTCGGCGTGCTGTGGTTCGTGGAGCCGCTGACCTACTACCCGATCCTGGGCCAGGCCTCGATGTACCAGGCGTTCATGATCGGCAACATCTCCAACAAGCTGCTGCCCTCGGCGCTGATCGCCCAGTCCGCCATCGGCGCCAAGCCCGGCACCCGCCGCGGGGAGCTGGCGGCGGTGATGGCGATCGGCGGGGCGGCCATGGTGCACCTGATCTCCCTGCTGGTGTTCGTCGGCTTCCTGGGCTCCTGGCTGGTCAGCGTCGTCCCGGCCGAGATCATCGCCGTGGTGCAGACCTACATCCTGCCCTCGGTGCTGGGCGCGGTGCTCGTGCAGGCCATCGTCTCCACCCGCAACCTGCGGGTGACCGTCATCGCCGGCGTCGTCGCCGCCTCCGTGGTGTTCCTCCTGGTGCCGGCCGTGCCTACGCTGGCCTTCTTCGGCACCGCGATCGCGGTGATCAGCACCGCCGTGCTGGCCTGGTTCCTGCGCGACCGCTCCGCCGCCTCCCCGTCCCAGCCCGTCCCGGAGCGCGAGGAGGAGCCGGCGCGCGACTGAGGCGCCGACGACGACCTGCAGCAGCACGCACGAACCGAATTCCTCCGGAGGAGACCCTCATGACCATCCCGACCGCCCCGCAGCTGACCGACGACCTGTCCGACCAGATGCACCAGCTCTACCGGCACCTGCACGCCCACCCGGAGCTGTCCATGCAGGAGCACGCCACCGCCGAGCTGATCGAGCAGCGGCTCACCGGCCTCGGCGTCGAGCACTTCCGGTGCGGGGGCACCGGGGTGGTGGCGGTGCTGCGCAACGGGGACGGGCCCACGGTGGCCTTCCGCGCCGACACCGACGGACTGCCCCTGGCCGAGGACACCGGGGTGGACTACGCCAGCACCGCCACCGGGCACCTGGAGGACGGCAGCGAGGTCCCGGTGATGCACGGCTGCGGTCACGACACCCACGTGGCGGTGCTGCTGACGACCGCCCAGCTGCTGGTCGAGGCGCGGAACGCCTGGGCCGGGACCGTGGTGCTGATCTTCCAGCCGGGGGAGGAGACGGCCGCCGGCGCGAAGGCCATGCTGGAGGACGGACTGTGGGACCGGGCGCCGCTGCCGGAGGTGGTCTTCGGCCAGCACGTGATGCCCTCCCTGGCCGGCACGATCAGCTACTCGGCCGGCGACGCCATGGCGCTGGCCGACTCGTGGAAGGTCACCATCCACGGCAAGGGCGCCCACGCCTCCCAGCCCCAGGACTCCACCGACCCGATCGTGCTCGGGGCCCACATGATCACCCGGATCCAGACCATCGTCTCCCGCGAGATCGACGCGCGGCGGGCCGCGGTGGTCACCATCGGCACGTTCCACGGCGGGCTGAAGGAGAACATCATCCCGGCCAGCGCCGAGTTCACGCTCAACGTGCGGGCCTTCGACCCGGCGATCCGCGACCACGTGCTGGGGGCGCTGCGGCGGATCATCAGCGCGGAGGCCGCCGCCTCCGGGGCCCCGGAGCCGACCGTCGAGGTGCTCTCGACCTTCCCCCGCAACTACAACGACCCCGCTGCCACCGCCGCTCTCGTCGAGCAGTTCCGGCAGGCGCTGGGGGAGGAGAACGTGGTGGAGATCGAACCGCTGATGGGCTCGGAGGACTTCGGGGCCCTCGGCGCGGCCATCGGCGTGCCCTCGGTGTTCTGGATGTTCGGCGGCCACGACGCGGCCACCCTCCAGGGCGAGGGGCCGTTGCCGGTGAACCACTCGCCGTTCTTCGCCCCGGTCATGGAGCCGACCCTGTCCACCGGGGTGCGGGCGGCCCTCACCGCGATCCTCTCCCGCGTGGGCGCCTGACGGCCGCGCCCCTCGTTCCTGCGCCGCGCGCGGATCAGGGGGTCCGCACAGCGCACCCGAGCCGCTGGGAGACCTCCTCCGAGGCGGCCTTGCAGGCGGCCACGAGGTGGGAGACCTGTTCCTCGGTGACCCGGTAGCGGGGCGCCGCGATCATCACGGCGGCGACCAGCTCGTCACGGTGGTCGAAGACCGGCGTGGCCACGCCCACCTCGTCCACGGAGGTCCTGCCGTAGTTGACGGCCACGCCTTCCGTGCTGACCTCGCGGAGCAGCTGCAGGTAGGCGGTGATGTTCGTGTCCGTCGTCGTGAAGTGGTCGATGGTCCCGGACCGCAGGAGGGCCTGGACGCGCTCGGGGGGCTGGGCCGCGAGGAAGATCTGCACCGAGGAGCTGAGGGCGGTGTTGAACCGGGTGCCCAGCGGGGTGGTGTGCTTGATCTGCTGCGGGCTGGGGATCTGCTCCACACAGACGGTGCCGGTGCCGCTCCAGAGCATGAGGGCGCTGGTCTCGCCGGTGCGCTCGGTCAGCTCCTGGAGCACCGGGTAGGCCACCCGCCGCTCGTCGAGATCCGCCAGCAGGGGGCCGGTCATGGTGATCAGCCCCAGCCCCAGGCGGAAGCGCCGGGTCTGCGGGTCCCGCTCCACCAGGTTCTCCTGCTCGAGGGTGGCGAGGATCCGCGAGACCGTGCTCTTGTGCAGACCGACCCGGCCGGCGATCTCGGTGACCCCCAGCAGGGGTTCACGCACCGAGAAGCACCGCAGCACGGCGATGGCGTTGGAGACGACGGAGGCGGTGCGGGCCTCCGCGGCGGTCGAGGAGCTGTCTGATGATGAGGTCATAGGACTTCGTATTCTTCCTCAGCCGCAGGACCGGCTGGGCTCGTCGGGAAGCTGGGACGACGGTGCCGGGTGCGGTGTCCCTCGGGACGCCGCACCCGGCACCGTTGTCGATGCGGTCGAGGCCGTGCACCACCGGGAACCGGTCCCGGCGGGTCCGTGCCGCTGCGGACGACTCAGTGCTGCGGCGACGGGACCGGCTCGGCGGCCGCCAGGGGCCGGTGCGTCTCCGGGCCGTCGTCCACATCCCCCTCCTCCAGCTCCTCCGCCCGCCGCGCGGCGAGGTGCTCCTCGGCCGTGGGGTGGGGGTCGTTGACCTCCCGCTCCAGACGCAGGGTCTCCGGCGTGCGGGTGAGCAGCCGGCGGACGAGGTTGGCGATCATCAGGAGGATGACGAAGGAGAAGGGGAAGGCGCCGATGATGGTCCCGGTCTGGACCGTGTCGACGACCGCGGTGCCGCCGAGCGTCAGCAGCGTGACCGCCACGGCGGCGATGCTCGCCACGAGGACGACGCGGAAGAACGGCCCGGCCTTGCGGGGTGCGGCGACGAACTCCGCCAGGGCGTGGGCCCCGGAGTCCAGCGAGGTGACGTAGTAGGTGGCCACGAGGATGGTGGCCACCACCAGCAGCAGCGAGCCGACGACGGGGACGGACTCCAGCATGACGAACAGCCCGCTGGAGGTGTCGGCCGCGACGGCGCCGGAGATCCCGCGCTCGCTGCGGTCGTCGTAGTACAGGGCGGCCGAGCCGATGATCCCGATCCACACCATGACGATCAGCGAGGGGACGACGGTGACGCCGAGGACGAACTCGCGGATCGTGCGCCCGCGGGAGATGCGGGCGATGAACCCGGCGACGAACGGGCTGAAGGCGATGACCCAGCACCAGATGAACACGGTCCACCAGCCGTTCCAGCTGTCCTGCCAGGTGGCGATGTCCCCTCCGGCCGTGCCGGCGTCGGTCCAGAAGCTCATCGTCGTGAAGTTGGCGAGGAAGGACCCGAATGTCTGGGTGATGTTCGAGAGCAGGAAGACCGTGGGACCGAAGACGAACACGGCCACGAGCAGCACGATGCTCAGCACCGAGTTGGTCTCACTGATCCGCTTCATCCCCTTGTTGATGCCGAAGAACGCGGAGGCGGCGGTGAGCCCGGCCAGCCCGAGGATGACCAGCAGCCAGATGCCCGGCCCGGAGGACAGGCCGGTGAAGGAGGCGAGCCCGGAGGTGAACTGCAGGGCGGCGAACCCGAAGGACGTGGCGAGCCCCAGGACGGTGGCGATGATCGCGAGCAGCTCCACCACCACGCCGGCGCCGCGCCGGGACCACTTCGGCAGGATGTCAACGGTGGCCTCGCGGAAGGTGAGCGTCTTGCCGAGGTTGTGGTGAGAGTAGGCCAGGCACACAGCCACCACGCAGTACATCGCCCAGGCGGTGAAGCCCCAGTGGAAGTAGGACCACACCATGGCGCCCTCGGCCGCGCCGTCCGGTCCCGCCGGCACGACGGGGTTCTCGTCGCGGAGCAGGATGGGCTCGGCCACCGACCAGAAGATCAGGCCGATGCCCTGACCGCAGGCGAAGAGCATCGAGTACCAGGCGAACTTGCCGTGCTCGGGCCGGGCGGCCGGGCCGCCGAGGCGGATGCTGCCGACCCGGCTGAAGACCAGCCACACGCAGACGGCGACCGCCACGACCGAGTAGAGGATGAACAGCCAGGTGAACTTCCCGGTGACGAAGGTCCGCGCCGTGGAGATGGCCTCGGCCGCTCCCGTGGGGTTGATCGTCACCGTGATCAGCACGGCCAGGATCAGCACGGGCGGCAGGATGGTGATGATTGCGCGGTCCAGCGGCGGGATCTGCAGGCCCCGGAACCGGGGCACCTCGACCGTCCCGGTCGCGCCGTCCGCTGCGGCGTCTGTCTTCTTCATGTCGATCTCACTTCCCGAACTCGCTGGTGACCGCCCGGGTGATCCCGGAACGGACGGCGTGGAGCAGCAGCTCGCCCCGCTGAGCGGTGGCGCCTGCCGGAGAGGAGAGGCAGCCCGAGCTCGGTGTCCGGGCCGGGTCCTCGGGGAAAACGTCGTAGGGGGTCAGCTCAGCGGGGGGATGGGCGGGGGCCCGGGACATGTCGACCTTCTCGGGGTGCAGGTGCAGCATGAGAGAGGTCTCCAGGACTCCGCCGTGCTCGATCTCCCAGCCGGGGAAGCCGTCGGGGTAGACGGCCTCGAGGGTGGTGTCGTCGACGAAGTCCCAGTAGGAGAGCAGCATGGCCCGGCTGTCCTCCAGGCCCATCGCGCGGGCCTCCCGGACGGCGAGGTCCACGCCCTCATAGAGGAACTGGTAGTTCTCGTAGTGGCCGTTGACCACCGCGACCCGGCGGATGCCGTGGCGGAAGAACTCCAGGATCACGTCCCGGGTCTGCAGGATCAGCGCCTGCGCCGAGAGGCTGGTGGTGCCGCTGCGGTGGTTGCCGCCGCCCGACCGGGGCTGGGACTTGTAGCCGTAGCAGAACGCGGGCGCGACCAGCGCGCCGAGGTCCTCGGCCACCGCGGAGCAGACGGCCCGCGAGAGCATCGCGTCCACCCCCATCGGCATGTGCGGACCGTGCTGCTCCGTGGCACCGGTGGGCACCAGCACCAGGCCCTGCCCGGTGGACGCGTAGTCCTGGTAGCTGTGCGCGTCCATGTCTTCGAGATGGTGTGTGGTGACCACCGTGAACCTTCCGTGTGCTGGGAAAACCGGGGAGCACGGGCGGCGCCGCCCGGGGACGGCGCCGCCCGTGCCGTACGACTAGGCCGAGATGATGTTGTGCTCGGGGCCGAAGGGGAACTTGGTGATGTTCTCCGCTCCGTCCTCGCCGACCACGAGGATGTCGTGCTCGCGGTAGCCGCCGGCGCCGGGCAGGCCGTCGGCCACGGTGATCATCGGCTCCATGGACACCACCATGCCCGGCTCCAGCACCGTGTCGATGTCCTCGCGCAGCTCCAGGCCGGCCTCGCGGCCGTAGTAGTGGCTGAGCACGCCGAAGGAGTGGCCGTAGCCGAAGGTGCGGTTGGAGAGCAGGCCGTGGCTGACGTAGATCTCGTTGAGCTCGGCGGCGATGTCCTTGCACACCGCGCCGGGCTTGATCAGCTCCAGGCCCCGCTTGTGGACCTCGACGTTGATGTTCCACAGCTGGAGGGAGCGCTCGTCGGGCTGGCCGAGGAACAGGGTGCGCTCCAGGGCGGTGTAGTAGCCCGAGGTCATGGGGAAGCAGTTCAGGGACAGGATGTCGCCGCGCTGCAGCTTGCGGGTGGTGGCCCAGTTGTGGGCGCCGTCGGTGTTGATCCCGGACTGGAACCACACCCAGGTGTCGCGGATCTCGGAGTCGGGGAAGGTCCGGGCGATCTCGTGGACCATGGCCTCGGTGCCGATCAGGGCGACCTCGTACTCGCTGATGCCCTCGCGGATCGCGCCCCGGATGGCCTCCCCGCCCAGGTCCCCGATGCGGGCGCCGTGCTTGATGACCTCGATCTCCTCGGCGGACTTGATCATGCGCTGGCGCATGGCGTCCTGGGAGACGTCGAGCAGCTCGGCGCCCTCGAAGGCGGCCTGGATGCGCTGGCGGGTCAGCTGCGGCAGGGCGTCGTCCTCCACGCCGAGCCGGCGGGCGGCGACGCCGCGCTGGCGCAGGGCCTCCTGGAGGCCGTAGTAGAAGTTGTCGCGCCGCCAGTCGGTGTAGACGATGTTCTCCCCGTAGGAGCGCCGCCACGGCATGCCGGCGTCGATGTTGGCGGTCACGGTCACGGAGTCGTCGGCGGTGACGACCAGGGCGTAGTTGCGGCCGAACGTCGTGTAGAGGAAGTCGGAGTAGTACTTGATGCCGTGGTAGCTGGTCAGGATGACGGCGTCGAGCTGCTTCTGGGCCATGATCCGGCGCAGCCCGGTCAGCCGGCGCTCGAACTCGGCGTCGGAGAAGGTCAGGGTCACCTTCTCCCCGTTGTGCAGCACCTTGAGGCGCTCGAGCTCGGAGACGCTGGTCGCGGCGGCCTGAGAGGTGGTGGTCGAGACGGTCATGATCGTCCTTTCGTAGGGCTGTTCCCAGGGGTGATGGTGCGGGGTCTGCGCCGGGGGCGCCGACCGGTGAAGGAAGGTCGGAGGGGTCCCGGCGGCTCGCCGTGCGGCCTCGTGTGCCGCAGGACCCCAATGCTCAAGTGTTGCGTGAGTCGCAACGCTGTTGGCTCAAAGTAAGCTGGGTCACATCCCCGTGTCAACGATTGTGACGTTGGCATCTTCCCGCCCTGGTGGGGTCGAATGCCTTGTCGCGGGTCGGCGCAGGCTGGATCGAGGGCGATCGGGCTGATATTTCGGGGCAACAGCGTTGCGATCATCACAACAGGAGGGGACTCTTGAGCTGCTGTCACCAGAGTCTTGTGCCGCCGGGATGCGGCGTAGGCTGAAAGGTCAGGACCAGGGCAAGCACAGGGAACGGGCCCCGCTGGGGCGGGTCGGGCTCCCTGGCCAGGATGTGAACTCCGGTCGCAGCAACGACACGGGGAGTCCTGATGGACCCGGATCCCACCGCACCCGGCTCGTCCGCACCCGATCTCGACGAGCGGCGGCTGAGCCTGCTGGTCGAGATCGCCCGGGCGGTCCTGGCCCGGGCCCACGGCACGAAGCTCTAGCGCTGGTGGATGATGACGCCGTGGCCAGAGAACAGGCCCGCCTGCTGCGCCAGGCCATGCACCGCACGGACATCGACCGCGACCAGCTGTGGCTGCACTGCTTCAGTCTCGGTGGTGAGGCGGGGGAGACCCCTGGATGCGCTCTGTGGTGGCGTCCGGCCCGACCCCCGTCGAATCCGGTTCCATGGCTCTCCTCCGGCGGGGCCGCTCCGGATGCTGAACGGCCCGCCCTTCGGGCAGGTCTGTCGCCTGCCGGCACCACCATTCTCCCCCTCGTCCCTTGCATGCGGAACCACCGGGCCCGCACGTCCCCGGTTGCGGAGCATGCGGCGCCGCGGTCACCGCGGCCACGCGGAGCCTGGTCGGCCGTTGTGCAGTGTGCTTCCGTCAACGGTTCTGTCGGGAACGGGTGACCGGGACTGCCCAGGACGTCCTCCCGGGGCGCATCATGGTGCTGGGCGCGCTCGCGGCGGAAGGGGAAGGGTGCCATGGTCCGGACTCTCACCTTCGACTCCGGGGGGACGTCGTGCGCCGCGACGCTGTACCGGCCCGCCGGCGGAGGAGCCCGCCCGTGCGTGGTGATGGGCCACGGCTTCACGGGCACCCAGGACCAGTTGACCGCCCACGCCCGGGCCTTCGCGGACCAGGGCCTGGCCGTGCTGACCTTCGACTACCGCCACTTCGGCGCCAGCGGGGGAGACCCCCGGCAGGTCGTCGACGTCGACGAGCAGCTGGCGGACTGGCGGGCCGCCGTGGACCTGGCCCGCTCCCTCCCGGAGGTCGACCCGCAGGCCCTCGCCCTGTGGGGCGCCTCGTTCTCCGGCGGGCACGTGCTGCGCCTGGCGGCCGAGGACCCCCGGATCCGCGCGGTGGTGGTGCAGGCGCCGGAGTTCGGCATGGGCTCGAGCAGCGTGCTCGAGGAGATCCGCGCCAAGCGGCAGGACCAGGGCGTTCCCCTGACCACGATCCTGCGGGTGGGCGCGCGCCTGATGGGCGCGGCCGTGCGGGACGAGCTGCGCGCCCGCCGGGGACGCCCGCCGTGCCTCCTGCCGGTCTTCGCGCCCCCGGGCGGCGTGGGAGCGGTGATCGACCCGGACCACCGGCGGTTCCTCGCCCGGGCCGTGGAGACCGGGCCGACGTGGCGCAACGAGTTCGCCGCCCGGCTCTTCCTGCACCCGCCCAGGTACCCCCGGGGCACCGCGGAGCGGGTCACCGCACCCCTGCTGGTCTGCGTGGCCGAGCACGACACCGAGACGAACCCCCGGGCCGCCGCCGACATCGCCCGGGCCGCACCGCGGGGTCAGGTGCTGAGCTACCCCGTGGGGCACTTCGACCTCTACGAGGACCCGTGGCAGCAGAAGGTGGTGGAGGACCAGGCCCGGTTCCTGCGGCAGCACCTGATCACCGGCGGCGGAGCGGCCGCTGCGTGAGCGCACGGCTCCCGGCCCGGCCCGGGGTGTGCGGTCAGGGCCTGGATGCCCCGGGGTGCGCGGTCAGGACCCGGAGGCCCCGGGGGCTACGCCCACGGCTCGTCGTCGGAGTCCCCGGAGCGGGCGTTGAGGTACTCGTTCAGGACGGCGGAGCCCAGGTCGTCGAGGTCCGGGGACACGACGCGTCCGTCGATCCGCTGGGCCATCCGCCGCAGGAACCGCTCGAGCCCGGGGTCGTCGCCGAGCCGGAAGAAGGTCGTCTGGGCGCCCATGCGCCCGAGGCGGTCGAGCTCCTCGACCGTGGCGCGCAGGGTCTCCGGCTCCGGGGGCCAGGAGAACCAGCTCTCGCCGTCGGGCATCAGGTGGGCCGTGGGCTCCCCGTCGGTGACGACCAGGAGGACCGGCTGCATCGACGGGTGCTTGCGGAAGAACCGCGTGGCGAGCAGCAGCGCGTGGTGCAGGTTGGTGCCCTGCTCCCGCACCGGCGGCAGGGCCGTGAGCTCGTCGACCGGCAGCGCACGGGCATACCGGCCGAACTCGATGAGCTGGAGCTCGTCGCCCCGGAACCGCGTCGAGACGAGGTGGTGGAGCGCGAGGGCCGTCCGCTTCATCGGCACCCAGCGTCCCTCGGCCGCCATGGAGAACGAGGTGTCCACGAGCAGGGCGACGGCGGCCTGCGTCCGCGCCTCGGTCTCGGCCACCTCGATGTCCCGGACGTCGAGGCGCAGCCCCCGGCGGGCGTCACCGCCCTCGGCGGCCGTGCGCCGGATCGCGTTGGTGATGGTGCGGGTGGTGTCCCAGGACTCGACGTCCCCGAACTGCCACTCCCGCGTGGCCCCGGACGGCTCACCGGCCGCGCCCGCCAGGCGGGTGTCGCGGTGGCCGGACCGCGCGGCCAGCTGCTGGGCGGTGTCCCGCAGCAGCGACTTCCCGAGCCGCCGCATCGCCCGGGGCGAGAGCCGGAGCTCGCCGTCGGTTCCGCGCTGCAGGTAGCCGCTGTCCTGCATCGCCCGCTCGAGCTCCGCGAGGGTGCGCGCGGAGACGGCCGCGTCGTCCCCCAGCTGGCGCGCGAGCGCGTCGAGGTCCAGGTCGTCCAGGCCGGCGCCGCCGTAGTGCTGCGAGAGCTGGTCGGCGAGCCCGTCGAGCTCGGCGATGTCCTGGAGCACGCCCGTGCCGTCGCCGAGCCCCAGGCCGTCCTGGCCCTGGAAGCGCTCCGATCCGCTCCAGTCCTCGCCCGGACGCAGCGCCTGGAGGTTCGCGTCGAGCTGGCCGAGCTGCGCCATGAGCTCCGGCGAGCCGAACGCCTGCGCGGAGAGCTGCATCAGCTCCTGGCGCTGCTCGGCCGTCATCGAGTTCATCAGCCGCTGGGCCGCCGCGGCGCGCTGGGCCATCGCGTCGACCAGCTCCTCGACCGACTGCGGGTTCTCCGGGAAGAAGTCCCCGTGCTTCGCCATGAAGTCCTGGAAGTCCTCGTCGGTGTCCTCGCCCCGCCCGTGCTTCGCGAGCAGGTCGTTGAGATCCCGGAGCATCTCGGCCACGGCCTCCCGGTCGGCGTCCGTGGCGTTCTCGAGGGCCTGCTTCATGCCGGCGAAGCGCTGGTCCAGCATCTCGCGGCCGAGGAGGTCCTTGATCTGCTCATACGCCTCCCGCGCGGACGGGGACTGCCAGTCGTAGGACGCGAGCTCGCTGACGGCGGCGGCCGTGGAGCTCGGCAGGCCCTCGAGCTGCATCTCCCGGAAGGAGCGGTCCATCGGGTCCATCCGGGCGTCGCGCAGGAACTGCTCGCGCTCCAGGCGCAGCGCCTTGTCCAGGAGCTTCTTCGCCTCGTCGAGCGTCCCGCCCAGGCTGTGGCGCTTCAGGAGGTCGCGCCGCCGCTGCTGCACGCGCCGGGACAGGTCGTCGAGACCGTCCCGGCCGCGACCGCCCCGGCGGAGGAACTCGCGCAGCGCCTGCTCCGGCGAGTACCCGGTCATGACGTCCTCGGAGACGGCCGCGAGCGCCTCGGACAGGTCCACCGGCGGGGCCAGCGGATCGGGCCCCCCGGTGTACCGGCCGTACCTCGAGGACCGGTGGTGTGCAGGCATGACGCCCCCTCTGTGTCGTCGCGTCCCTGTGCCGTTGCGGCTCTGCGTCGTGGTGGCTCGGTGTCGTTGCGTCGCCGTGCGGTTCCGCGGGCTGAGGGTCAGCCGTAGACCGTGCCGCCCTCGTCGGAGTCCTTGGAGATGCGCTGGGCCAGGTAGAGCCCCTCCAGGGCCAGCTCGATCGCGCTGGCGCGCTGCCCCGGCGTCGTCGAGCCGAGCCGCTCGGCGATCTCGTCGTAGACGGTGCCGGCCCCGTCGTCGTGGTCCGGCAGCTCGGGGAGGCCCGCGAGGAAGTCCTGGGCGGAGACGTCGTCGCCGGTGGACACGGTCGTGCGGCCGTCGAACGCCTCCACGACCGGTCCGAGGTCGAGGCCGCGGAAGCGGCCCCGGACGGTCTCGGCGGTCGCCCGACGGAGCAGGTGGTCGAGGATCGCGCGCTCGCGGCCCTCCTCCCCCGACTCGAACTCGATCTTGCCCGCGAGGACGTCGGTCGCCGTCTCCATGTCGACCATCCGCGCGACGGCCTCCGCCTCGCCGAGGATCGTGGCGCGCCGGAGGGCCGCCGCCGCGACCGTCTCCGCGCCCGCGATGGCGAACCGCGCCGAGACCCCGGAGCGCTGGTCGACCGCGGAGGAGTCCCGCAGCAGGCGGGTGAACCGGGCCAGCGTCTCGAGGATCGCGTCCGGGACCTCCGCGACCAGCTCGGCCTCCTGGCGGATCACGGCGATCTCGTCCTCCAGCTCGAGCGGGTAGTGGGTGCGGATCTCCGCACCGAACCGGTCCTTGAGCGGGGTGATGATCCGGCCCCGGTTCGTGTAGTCCTCGGGATTGGCCGTGGCCACCACGAGCACGTCCAGCGGCAGCCGCAGGACGTACCCGCGGATCTGGATGTCGCGCTCCTCCATGACGTTGAGCATGGCCACCTGGATGCGCTCGGCGAGGTCGGGCAGCTCGTTGATCGCGACGATGCCGCGGTTGGAGCGCGGCACGAGCCCGTAGTGGATGGTCTCCGGGTCGCCGAGCCGCCGGCCCTCGGCGACGCGCATCGGGTCCACGTCCCCGATGAGGTCCGCCACGGACGTGTCCGGGGTGGCGAGCTTCTCGACGTAGCGCTCCGACCGGTGCCGCCACACGACGGGCAGCTCGTCGCCCTCGAGCAGGATGCGGCGCCTGGACTCCTCGGTCAGGGGCTCCTCGGGGTGCTCGTTGAGCTCGGACCCCTCGATGGCGGGGGACCACTCGTCGAGCAGGCCGGAGAGGGTGCGCAGCAGGCGGGTCTTGCCCTGGCCGCGCTCACCCAGCAGGACGACGTCGTGGCCGGCGAGCAGGGCCCGCTCCAGCTGCGGCAGGACCGTGCGGCCGAGTCCGTGCAGACCCGGCCAGGGGTCGCCGCCCTCGGCCAGCGTCCGCAGGAGGTTGTCGCGGATCTCCTGGCGCAGCGTCCTGTGGGGGACGCCGGCGGCGCGGAGCTCGCCCAGGGTGCGGATGTCGGGGTGATCAGTCCGATCGGTCACAGCGCCACGGTACCCCGGTCCTCCACGGGGTGACAGGGTCCCGCGGCTGGGAGTTGCCGACGAAGGACCCTGTGAGGGCGGGGACCCCGACAGTACGCTGGTACATCATGGCTACCCGGAACCGGAAGGCACCACGGAGCACGCTCGTCCTGCTGGTGCGCCACGGTGAGACACCCACGACCGGCAAGGTCCTGCCGGGGCGAGCGCCGGGCCTGCACCTGTCCGAGCACGGCCGCGGACAGGCGGAGCGGGTCGCGGAGCGGCTCGCGGGGGTCGCCGTCGACGCGATCCATACCTCCCCCCTCGAGCGCACGCGCGAGACCGCCGAGCCGACCGAGGCCCGGACCGGCCGGGAGGCCGTCGTGGACCCCGGCCTGCTCGAGTGCGACTTCGGGGAGTGGACGGGCGAGGAGATCTCCCGGCTCAGCCGGCTCAAGGCGTGGTCGACCGTCCAGCGGGCGCCGTCCACCTTCCGGTTCCCCGGCGGCGAGAGCTTCACCGAGATGCAGGCCCGGGTGGTCGGCGCCGTCGACCGGGCGCGCACGGCCCACGAGGGCGGGGTGGTGGTCTGCTTCTCGCACGCCGACCCGATCAAGGCGGTCCTCGCGCACGCCCTGGGGACGCACCTGGACCTCTTCCAGCGGATCGTCGTCAGCCCGTGCTCGGTCTCGGCGATCTCCTACGCCCCCGGACAGGCGCCGGTCGTGCTCACGGTCAACTCCACCGACGAGCCGCTGACCGGCCTGAGGGTCTCGTGAGCGGGTCCCGGTGAACGACCTCGTGCTCCTCGCGGAGGGCCGGATGGAGCTCCTCGGGATGATCAGGGGGAGCAGCAACTCGGCCCTGCTCGCCGAGGTCACGCTCGAGGGCCGCTCGGCCTGGGCGGTCTACAAGCCCCAGGAGGGCGAGCGGCCGCTGTCCGACTTCAATCCCGGCCTGCACCGGCGCGAGCGCGCCGCGTACCTGCTCAGCGAGTCCCTGGGCTGGGGGATCGTCCCGCCGACCGTCGTGCGGGAGGACGGTCCGTTCGGTGTCGGGTCCCTGCAGCTGTTCGTCGAGCACGACCCCCACGGGCACTACTTCGCGCTGTACGACGACGCCCCCGAGACCCACGCCCTCCTGCGCCGGATCGCGGTGTTCGACTGCGTCGCCAACAACGCCGACCGCAAGGGCGGCCACGTGCTCCGCGGTGTCGACGGCCGGGTGTGGGGGATCGACCACGGGCTGTGCTTCGCGGCGGCGTTCAAGCTTCGGACCGTCGTGTGGGACTTCGCCGGGGAGGCGGTCCCCGAGGAGCTGCTGCACGACATCGCGCCGCTGGCCGACGCGGTCCCCGGCGAGCTGGCCGCCCTCCTCCACGTCCGGGAGGCCGCCGCGCTCCAGGACCGGGTGCGCCGGCTGCTGGACGAGGCGGTCCTCCCGGTCGACCGCACCGGCCGCCGGGTCCCCTGGCCGCTCCTGTGATCGGCGCGGCGCCGGGGAGGAGCGCTCACTCGGCCGGGACGCCGGCCTCCCGGGCGACGGCCCGGGGGACCGGGCGATTGCGCGCCGCACCGGTCCGGGCGTGGGTGGCGTACAGTGTGAGCCCGACGAACGTCACGCCGCCGACGATGTTGCCGAGCACGGTGGGGATCTCGTTCCACACCAGGTAGTCCATGACGGAGAAGTCCGCGCCGAGCAGCAGCCCGGAGGGGAACAGGTACATGTTGACCACCGAGTGCTCGAAGCCCATGTAGAAGAAGAGCAGGATGGGCATCCACATCGCGATCACCTTGCCCGAGACGCTCGTGGACATCATCGCGGCGACCACGCCGGTGGAGACCATCCAGTTGCACAGCACGGCGCGGAGGAACAGGGTCAGCATCCCGGCGGCGCCGAACTCGGAGTAGCCGAGCGTCCGTCCCTCGCCGATCACGCCGATCTGCTGGCCGACCTCGTTCGGGGGCACGGAGAAGCCGTAGGTGAAGATCACCGCCATCATCACGGCCACGGTGAACGCGCCGGCGAAGTTCCCGGCGAAGATCAGGCCCCAGTTGCGGAGCATCGAGCGCACCGTGACGCCCGGCCGCTTGTCGATCAGGGCCAGGGGCACCAGGGTGAACACGCCGGTCAGCAGGTCGAACCCGAGCAGGTACAGCAGGCAGAACCCGACCGGGAAGAGGAGCGCCCCGACCAGTGGCTGGCCCGTCTGCACGGTGACCGTGACCGCGAACGCCGCCGAGAGCGCGAGGATGGCGCCGGCCATGAACGAGCGGATCAGGGTGTCGCGGGTGGACATGAACACTTTCGCTTCCCCGGCGTCGATCATCTTCGTGACGAAGTCCGAGGGCAACACATAGGACATGGCATGGCTCCGATGAGGGGAGGGCTGGTGACGGAGGGCGCCGGCGGCTGGGACCCCAGGCGTCCGGCACCCGGCGTCCTCGAGCCTGGCCGGTCGATGTTTCCCCGCTGTGTCACCGGCCGCACCACCCCGTCAAACCGGCCTCACCGGGGCGCGGCCGGGCCGTGAGGATCCGGCGGCCGCCGCGGGCCGGACCGTGGTGGCCCGCGGCGCCGGGCCGTCCGTCAGCTGCGGCAGAAGGGCGCCGTGTGCGCCAGGTCCCGGGTGAAGCCGGTCCCCGTCGGGAGCGCGAAGCGCCCCAGCAGGTGCTTCTCGGGAACGTCGAAGCTCTCGGCGGTCACCGCCTGCGCGTGCCGCGCGGAATCGACCAGCACGGTGGCCGCGCGCACCGCCTCGGGGTCCTCGATCGAGGACTGCGCGTCGACCGTCTCGTTGTCGTAGACGTCCAGGGCGTGGTCGTATCCCGCGGCCAGCCGCGCGGCCCAGGCCCGGTGGTCCGCGTAGCAGCGGGCGGAGGCGTGGGGGCTGTCGGCCTCGAGCCACGCCGCGGGGCCCGCGAGCTCGTGCTCGGTGGGCAGGAGCTGCTCGTGCAGCACCAGGTTGATGTCCACCATCCGGCCGGCGGCGGTGTCCACCACGGGGTAGTAGGTCGCGATCCAGCCGGCAGGGGAGTGGGGGCGCAGCTCGATCGCGAGGATCCCGGACAGTGCGGTGTTCATGCTTCTCCCTTGCCGTGGCTGGATGATCCCTCGGGGCGCCGGACCCCGACCCGTCGACGTCCCCCAGGCGTGCGTCCCCGGCGTGGACACGAGCGGGCAGCTGCGGAGTCTGACAGACTCGGCAGCGGGAGCTCGGGCCGGGGTGCGATCGACAACATTACTCCCCATATGATTGATATATCAACTAAGACGATCGATCCCGATGAGAACTCCATGAGACGGCGGGCCGGGATGTGCGGCATCCTGGGTGCGTGTCGCACGTCGTGATGGAGGTCGACCCCGCGCTGTGGTTCCTGCTGGCGCCGCGGCGCCGGGGCCCCCGCTTCGAGGTGGCGGTCCCCGCCACGGACACGGTCGGCCACGTCGTCCGGATGGTCGGCATCCCGCCGACCGAGGTCGGGCCGCTGAGCCTGGACGGCCGCCCCGTCGGACTGTCCGCCCGGCCCACGGCGGCCGGGGGCACGGACGCCGGAGCGGGCGTTCCGGGGCACGTCCCCGTGCTGGCCGTCGGCCCGCGGGCCCGCCCCCAGCCCACGCGTCGTTCCCCGCCCCGGTTCCTGCTGGACGTCCATCTGCGACCCCTCGCCCGCCGGTTGCGGCTGCTCGGGATCGACGCCGCCTGGGAGCCCGACGCCGGCGACGCCCACCTCGTGGAGCGGGCCGCCGCGGAGGAGCGGGTGCTGCTCACCCAGGACCGCGGCCTGCTCCACCGCGGCGCCCTGCCCGAGGGCGCCCTCGTGCGGGGGAACCGCGCCGACGAGCAGTTGGCCGACGTCCTCGACCGCTTCGCCCCGCCGCTGGCCCCCTGGACCCGGTGCCCGCGCTGCAACGCGGGCCTCGTGGGGGCCCGGCTGGAGGAGGTGGCCGACCGGCTGCGCCCCGGCACCCTGGGTGCGTACCGGGAGTTCTCCCGCTGCACCGGCTGCGGGCAGGTGTACTGGCGCGGGGCCCACGCCCGGCGCCTGGACGCCATCGTCGCCGGGGCCCGGCGGGCCTCAGGCGGCCCCGGCCGCGGGTGACCCCGCCGCGGGGCGGTGGGTCAGGTCGAGGGCCGCGCGCACCACCTCGCGCACGTCGCCGTGGGCGGCGTAGGCCGTGCGCTGCCGTCGCGCTCCGGAGCCGTGCCGCAGGATCCCGGCGACCACGGCAGCCACCGGCTCCTCCTCCCCGAGGTCGGCCAGCACCGGGCGCAGCAGCCGGAGCAGCCCGGCCACCACCTGCTCCGCCGGGGCCGGGGTGCCCGTGCCCGGATCGACCAGCTCGTCCTCGGTCCCGGACTTGCTCGCCCGCCACGACCAGGTGCGCAGCTCGGTGACGCCCACCGGCGGGGCCGGCGCGCCCGCCCGCCACTGCCGGGACGCCGTCTCCACCAGGGCCCGGACGAGGGCGGCGAGCACGCCGGCGTGCTCGGCCTCCAGGCACACGTCCGTGACCCGCACCTCCACGGTGGGGAAGCGGCTGGAGAGCCGGGCGTCGAAGTAGATCATCCCGTCGTCGAGCGGCACTCCCGAGGCCAGCAGCGCCCGCAGCAGCCGGTCGTAGGCCTCCACGGACCCGAAGACCTCGCTGGGCCCGGCGGTGGGCCACCGGCTCCACGCCTGGTAGCGGAAGCTGGCGAAACCGGTGTCGGTCCCGTACCAGAAGGGGGAGTTGGCGCCCAGGGCCACGAGCACCGGCAGCCAGACGCGGATCCGGTCCAGCACCGCGACGCCCTCCTCCCGGCTCTCCACCGCCACGTGGACGTGGAAGCCGCAGGTGAGCTGTCGCGGGGTGAGGATGCCGAACCGCTGCTGGATCAGCTGGAAGCGGGGGATGTCCACCAGGTGGGCCGGCGCCGGCGACACGGGGGTGGCCAGGGCGACGACCCGGGTCCCGACCTCGCGGGCCGCGGCGTCGGCCAGGGCACGGCCGGCCCGGATCGCGGCGACCTGCCCGGCGAGGGTGTGCCGCGGAGGGCCGACGACCTCGAGCTGTTCGCGCTGCAGCTCCAGGGCGAGCGCGTGGCCCGAGCCCGCCCGGGGCCGTGCGGTCCCGTCGAGCCGCGCGGCGGTGCCGGCCGCCGGGCGGCCGCGCTCCTCGTGGCGGCGCAGGATCTCCTCGGCCGCGGGCGCGGGCTCCAGGCTCAGCCCGTCGACCAGCAGCAGCTCCTCCTCGACCCCGAAACCGCGCACCGGTCATCCTCTCCGGAGATCGCCGATCACCGCGTGGGCGTGCGGACCGGGCTCGACGAGGACCGGGCGTCCCGCCGGGCACGGCAGCGCGTGCGCGCCGTGTGCCCGGCGGCCAGGAGGACCAGGGCGACGACGACCGGCGCGATCACCCACGGCTGCTCGAGCCAGGCCCAGACCACGGCCATGCCCACGGTGCCGTAGACGACGCCCCAGATGAGGGTGCCGACGAGCATCGCGGGGATCCAGCGGTGCAGGGGCATGCGGGTGACGGCGGTGGCGAGGATGACGGCGGTCTGCAGGCCCACGGTGAGGAAGCAGGCGGGGACGGCCAGGACGCCCCACCGGTGCACGACCCGTTCGGCGCGCCGGTAGACGGCGGTGTCCATGAGCCGGCGGATCCGGTCGATGCGCCGCCCGCCCGTGGCCGCGGCCCGGCCCAGGATGAAGACGGCCGTCGTCCGGATGATGGCCACCATCCAGAAGAAGGCGATCCCCGCACCGAGCGAGAGGGACTCCAGCCATGCCTGCACACGACCAGTCTAGGGAAGGGCCGGGAGCCCCGGCGACGACAGGGTGTCACTGCGGGCGGCTGGGCCGCGCTCGCCCCGCCCGGGCGCGACCGGGACGCAGGACTGGACAAATGTCGGGTTTGATCAGGCCTTTCGCTCTGTCTATCGTCGCCCCATGGATACGAGAAGAGGACGAGCAATCATCGCCACGGGTGCTGTCGCGGCAGGGCTCTTTTCCCTCGGATGCGTCCCCCCGGAGGCCGCCCCGGAGGTTCCCCCGCTGGCGTCCCCGGCCGCCGGACCGGCCGGGTCGGGCACCGCGGACCGGTTGTCCGTGGAGGTCGCCCAGGCCGCCGGCGGGCAGGTCGCGCTGACCACCCCCGGCGGGCCGGCCCCCGGGCTGGAGCACGACTGGGTGCTGGTCGGCGGCGCTCTCGCCGCACCGCTGGAGGGCTCGCTGGAGGGAGCCGGGGCCACGGTCCCGTCGCTGCCCGACGGCCGCTACACCGTGGTGGTCACCGCCCGCGACGCCACCGGCCTCGTCAACACGGGCACCACGTCGTTCACCGTCGCGGACGGGGCGCTGGTCGCCTGACCCCCGCCGGCTGGCCGGGCCGGGTCTACAGCGAGGGCTCCTCCCCGCGCAGGACCCGGTCCGCCACCGCGAGCGGGGACCGTCCCTGCTCGCGGGACGCCGCCACCAGCCGGGCGTGGGCGCTCCGGTGGTCGATGCCGTGCCGTTCCATGAGCATGCCGGTGGCCAGCTGGACGTTCTGCCGGCTCTCCAGCGTGGCCTTGAGCGAGGAGCCCAGCTGGTGCAGGTCCTCGGGGGCGCGCGCCGCGCCCAGCAGGGTGGCCGCCGCTCCGGCGAGCAGCTCCAGCAGCCGTTCCTCGTGCTCGGTGAAGGCGTGCGGGGCGGCCGCGTAGACCTTCATGGCCCCGAGGTCCTGGCCCCGGAAGACCAGCGGGACGCCGAGCACCGACCGGATCCCGGCCTCGGCCGCGGGCCGGGACCACAGCGGCCACCGGGCGTCCACGGCGGTGTCGTCCACCCGCTGGAGGGTGGCGGTGTCCCAGGCCTTCAGGCACGGGCCCTCGCCGAGCTCGTACTGCAGCGCGTCGAGGGACTCGACCACCTCGTCGGTCGCGGCGGCGGTGGAGCAGCGCCCGTGCTCGTCGATCAGGGAGACGCCGGCCCCGGTCGCGGAGGGGACGAGGTCCCGGGCGACCTCCGCCAGCCGGCGCACCGCGTCCGTGGCGAGCTTCGAGTCCGGCAGCATGCCCTCGATGCGGGCCAGATCCCGGGCCAGCTCCTGCGGTGACTGCTCGGCAGCCATGGTCGTCTCCCTCCAGCACGGAGTCGTGCCTGGTCCGGACCTCGCGGCGGGGGTGCGCCGCACCACCATGATGCACGACGCCGCCTCCGGAGGAGCCCCGGGCGCCGGGCGAACGCCGGACATTGCGCAGGAAGTCCCGGGGGCGGCGCCGGACAGGGACGCCCGGGAACGTCAGGCGCGGGTCCCGCGCCCGGGGCCGCTGCGGCGGCCCCGGGCCACGACGTCGTCCTGCGGTCCGTGCAGGTCCGAGGAGTAGGGCGCCGGCGGCACGGACGCATGGTGGAGGAGCCCGTTGACGGCGTGCGCCAGCAGGTCGCGCTCGCGGGGCGGCAGGCGCAGGCAGCCGTGCAGATAGGCGTCCGCCTCGACCTTCCCCGCCTCACCGCCGAGACAGAAGTACTCCCACCACCAGCGGCCGAGCTCCAGCCCGGCCCGGTGGACGGCCCGGTGCAGCAGGTGCGCCTGGACGCTCCCGATGACGTCGTCGTCCATCGGCTCCCTCCCCTGAACTGCTCGTGCCCGTGAAGTGCTCGTGCCCGGAACCGGTGCCTCACCCGCGGGGCTCCGCCTCCCCATGGTCCGAACCCGTGGGCGCAGGGGCAAGCGGTTCCGCGCGCGGATGCGTGTTCCGGACCGCGGCCGCCGTTACTGGCTCTCGGCGTCGAGGGCCGTCTTCTGTGTCCTGGGCCACACGGGTGGAATATGATCGAGGGGCACGGGAGACCGGCGGTGAAGGCGGTCTCCGTCCACCGTTCGAGTGCACACGGAGGTCACCATGTCGGAAACCCGCAGGGAGAACGAGGGCACGGCTGTCGAGGCCGGCACCAAGGCGACCGAGCGCTTCACGGCCTCGGGAAAGCTGGCCAAGCTTCAGGTGCCCCAGGAGCGCGTGTCGCTGCTGGCCGGTGAGGCGATCAAGGCGATCAACGACATCGCGGTCAAGCACCAGGTCACCTACGAGGAGTACAACGCGCTGAAGGCGTGGCTGATCAAGGTCGGCACCGACGGGGAGTGGCCTTTGTTCCTGGACGTGTGGCTGGAGCACACCATCGAGGACGTCAACTCGAAGGACCGGCCGGGCACGGTCGGCACCATCGAGGGCCCCTACTACGTCCCGGGCGCCCCGGTCCTGGAGACCCCCGCGACCTTGGAGATGCGCGAGGGGGAGCCGGGCACCCCGCTGCTGTTCAAGGGCCACTTCACCGACACGCACGGCAACCCGATCCAGGGCGCGCAGGTGGAGATCTGGCACGCCGACGCCAACGGGTTCTACTCCCAGTACGCCCCGGAGCTGCCGGAGTGGCTGTTCCGCGGCACCGTGAAGGCCGACGGGAACGGCTACTTCGAGATCAACACCAAGCGCCCGGCCCCCTACCAGATCCCCACCGACGGGGCCTGCGGGCAGCTGATCAGCGCGGCCGGGTGGCACGCGTGGCGCCCGGCGCACATCCACATCAAGGTCTCGGCCCCGGGCTACCAGCTGGTCACCCAGCAGCTGTACTTCCCGGGGGACCCGCACAACGAGGACGACATCGCCTCGGCGGTCAAGCCCGAGCTGATGCTGGACCCCAAGCCGCGCACCGACGGCGGGGAGGGCGAGGAGGTCGTCTACGACTACGTGCTGGCCCACGAGGGCGAGCACAGGTAGTCGAGGGCCGGCAGCGGCCCCGCCGCGCCGGACGTCCCGGCCGCGCCGGAGCCGGGCGCCCCGGAGCCTACGCCCCCGGGGCGCCCGCCGTTGGGGCCGCCGCCTCTGCTGCCTCCGCCGGAGCCGCGTCCCGGCCTCGTCCTGACCGGACGGCGGCCCGCACCACGCCGTCCGACCCCGCCCGACGGCCGTGACCCTGGACAGCACGCCCCCGCGTCTGCTGGTGTGAAGACCTCGGCACCGTGCACAGCGGCGGCCCTCCGCCGCCCCAGAGGAAGGCCCCCATGCTCCGCAGCTCACGTTCCGCGCCCCTCCGGTCCTCGCGCAGGACCCTGGTGCCCCTGTCCACGGGGCTCTCCGTGCTCTTGGTGGCCACGGGATGCGCGGCCCTCGGCATGGACGACGGTCGCGAGACGGCCGAGGCCGTCGCCGCAGGGCTCGCCGCGGGACAGGTCGAGGAGGTGCGGTTCAGCAACGTGACCAGCACGGCCGCCCAGGAGGAGCTCGACCGGGTGACCGAGCACGCCGGCGGTCTCAGCCCCGCCGTCGAGGTCTCCGCCGTGGAAGCGACCGAGGCGGAGGACCGGCGCGAGGCGTCCCTCTCGTGGACCTGGGACCTCCCCGGGGTGGACCAGGACTGGGAGTACAGCTCCACCCTGCCCCTGGTGCGCGGCGAGGACGGCGAGTGGGCACCCGAGTGGGCCCCGGGCGTGGTCGAGCCGTCGCTCGAGGAGGGGGAGGGCCTGCGCGTCCTCCCCGTGGCCGCGGACCGGGGCGACATCCTGGGCGCCGGCGGGGAGGTCCTCGTGACGGAGCGGCCGATCCGCCGCGTGGGCATCGACAAGGCGGAGCTGGGGGACGCCGACCCGGCCGCCGCCGCCCGACGGCTGGCCGAGGTGCTGGAGATCGACCCCGACGCCTACGCCACGGCCGTGGAGCAGGGCGGGCCCGAGGCGTTCGTGGAGGCCGTCCCCCTGCGCGAGGAGGACTTCCGGGACCTGGACGCCGCGCAGGTGCAGGCGGTCCCCGGGCTGCTGGTCGTCGAGGACGAGCTGCCCCTGGCCCCCTCCCGCGGGTTCGCCCCCGACCTCCTGGGCAGCGTCTCCGAGGCCACGGCGGAGGACCTCGAGAAGTCGGGCGGCGAGATCGAGGCCGGCTCCGTGGTGGGCCGTGGCGGGCTGCAGGCGGCGTTCGACGACCGGCTGCGCGGCGAGCCCGGCGTCGTCGTCCAGAAGGTGGGTCTGCAGGAGGACGGGAGCGTCAGGCCCTCCTCGGCCACGCCCCTGCAGGAGGTCGAGCCGCAGGACGGCGAGCCGGTCGAGGTGACCCTGGACCGCGAGCTGCAGTCCGCCGCCCAGGAGCTGCTGGCGGACATCGAGTCCCCGTCCGCGATCGTGGCGGTCCGCCCGTCGACCGGGGAGCTCGTCACCGCCGCCAACGGCCCCGGCTCGGAGGGCTACTCCACCGCGCTGCTGGGCCAGTACGCCCCCGGCTCGACCTTCAAGGTGGTCACCGCCCTCGGCATGCTCCGCAAGGGGGACACCCCCGGGACGGTCGTCCAGTGCCCGCCGTCCATCACGGTCGAGGGCGTGCAGTTCAACAACGTCGAGTCCTATCCGGCGGAGTTCGTCGGGTCGATCACGCTCACCGACGCGCTCGCCCACTCCTGCAACACCAGCTTCCTGGGCCAGCACGACCGCATCAGCCAGCCCGAGCTGGTGGGCGCGGCCGCCGCCCTCGGCGTCGGGACGGAGCTGGACCTCGGCGTGCCGGTCTTCACGGGGTCCCTCCCGGAGGAGGAGGAGCCGGTCCAGCACGCGGCCGCCATGTTCGGGCAGGGGAGGACGCTCGTGTCCCCGCTGACCATGGCGAACCTCACCGCGTCCGTCGCCGCCGGGGAGCTCGTCACCCCGCGGCTGGTCGCCACCGAGGGCCTGCTCGACGACGGGGCCACGGCGCGGCCGGCCGCGGAGAACCCCCTGACCGCGCAGGAGGCGGAGCAGCTGCGCACCATGATGCGGGCGGTCGTCGCGTCCGGGCACCTGGGGATCCTCCAGGAGCTCCAGCCGGACACGGCCATCGGCAAGACCGGCACGGCGGAGTTCGGCGCCGAGGACCCGCCCCGCACGCACTCCTGGGTGATCGCCGAGCACGAGGACCTCGCCGTCGCGGTCTTCGTGGAGGACGGGGACCTCGGGTCGATCACCGGCGGCCCGATCATGCGCGACTTCCTGCAGGAGGCCGCTGCGGCCCCTACGGCCCCCTCGGCCTCCCCGGGTGGGCAGGAGTGAGCGGCCGCCGGCGGTCCGTCCCGGGGATCGTGTCGCAATCGTGTCCGTCATCTTCGACCATGTTCGACGCGCCGATCTGACCTGGGATTACGTTGGTGACGTCCCACCAAGCGCGGGGTCGCACGGGAAGCTGGGGGACAGCTCCGCGCGCCCCGCATCCTGATCGCCGTCCCCCCGGGGCCCAGCCTCCCGGAACCCGGCGGCGCATCGGTTCCGCAGTCGGCCCTCCGGAACGCCGGGCAGGTCGTGGCAGTGGGGAAGGACCTCCCGCGCGCCCGATGGACCGCACCAGCACCGAAGCGGATCCCGCTTCGAACATCGGATTGGACAGCACCATGAGAACAGCAACCAAGTCCGCCGTCGCGGCCGTCTTCGCCGCGGGCCTCGGCCTCGTCGCCGCCGCGCCGGCGCAGGCCGTCGAGGTGACGGAGGTCAGCGACGGCACGAGGATCGCCGACGGAGCGGCCGTGCAGGGAACGTTCACCGCGACCTGTACGACGGGGAACACCGTCTTCGTCTCGCTCACCGTGACCCAGCGGGTCTCCGACGGCCGGATCGCCCAGGGCAGCGACTTCGAGCAGTGGACCTGTGCCGAGGGCACGGTGGAGCTCGCCTACGACGTCGTCGCGTACACCATGGCCTTCGAGGACGGGGATGCCGTCGTCTCCGGCTACCTGCAGGAGTGCCAGGCCGAGTTCTGCGGCAGCGGCACCGCCATGCCGCTGCGGATCATCCAGCTCAGCACGGATGACGGCACCGACAACGGTGCTGACGACGGGACCGACAACGGAGCTGACGACGGCACCGACGACGGCATGTAGCAGCGGCCCTCGGTGCGGCCGGCGCACCGGAGCCGTCGAGGAGCGCCATCCGGCCCTGCCGGGTGGCGCTCCTCCGCGAGGTCCCGGACCGTCCGGGCGTCACCGTCCGGGCGTCACCGTCCGGGCGTCACCGGACGAGGCGCTCCACCGCGTCGGCGGCGTTCTCCGGACCGCCCAGGGCGCGCACCTCCTCCTGGAGCTCCATGGCCCGGGCCGTGCGGGAGAGCGCCTCGCGCACGGCCTCGTGCAGCCGGGCGCCGGTGAGCTCGTCCTCGGCCAGCCGCACGCCCGCGCCGATCTGCTCGAGCATCCCGGCGTTCACGAACTGGTCCACGGCCTGGGGCAGGGCCACGGTGGGCACCCCGTACCACAGCGACTCCGAGGCGCCGCCCATGCCGGCGTGGGTGACGAAGACGTCCGCGTGCTGGAGCACGTCCAGCTGGGGCTGGGTCCGCCGGGCCTCGGTCCCGGGCGGGAGCGGCTCCAGCCGCGCGGGGTCCACCTTGCCGGTGGCGATCACCAGGCGGTGGTCGTCGGAGAGGTGCTCGATGCACAGCCGGTAGATGTCCTCCCGGTCGGTGTACGAGGTGCCGAGGGACACGTAGACGAGCGGCCGGTCGTCGCCGGGCGCGGGCCTCCACCCCTGGAGCCGGGCGGGATCGATGCAGGGGCCCGCGAAGACGTACCGCCCGGCCACCCGGTCCGCGTTCGGCTGGAGCACCCGGGGGATGAGCACCACGCACCGGTCCGGGCGCCCGATGAACTCCTCGGCGTCCGCCGTCACGCCGTGCACGTCGAGCCACGCCCGGAGCGCGGCGAAGTAGTGGGCTCCGCTCGGCGAGGCCTTGAGGGCGGCCGTCTGCTCGGCCGTCTCCTCGTCCATCCCCTCCCACGCCACCCAGGTGGGGGAGAGCTGGACGGCGGGGACGCCCCACACCGCGGCCTTGAGCCGCCCGGCGAACCCGCCGATGTCGTAGAGCACCGCGTCCGGGCGGTCCGCACGGTCCAGCACCGGGGCCACCGCGATCGCCTCGTCGAGGAACACCCGCATGGCCTCGCCGGTGTCCTCGGGCCACGGCTCGTCGGGGCCCGGCATGATCGTGGGGTGGGTCAGCAGCTCGGCGCCGGTGGGCGCCACCAGGTCCGCGTGCCGCTCGCCGACGACGTACGTGACCCGGTGGCCCCGGCGGACCAGCTCGGCGATCAGGGCAAGACCCGGGTAGATGTGACTGGGGGCGGAGACCCCCGCCATGAGCAGGTGCACGACGTCCTCCTTCGGTGGCTTCGGGCACCTCCATGCTGGCCGCCCCGAGGGGCGTTGACCACCCCCGGCCGGGGTCCGTCCGCCCGGGTCGCTAGGGTGGACGCGGTGAGCACACATCCCACCCCTGCCCCCACGCCCTCCGCCCCGACCGACGTCCGCGGCATGGTCCGCGTGCGCGGGGCCGCGGAGAACAACCTGCGCACCGTCGACGTCGACGTCCCCCGCGACGCAATCGTCGCGTTCACCGGGGTCTCCGGGTCCGGGAAGTCCTCCCTCGCCTTCGGCACGATCTACGCCGAGGCGCAGCGGCGCTACCTCGAGTCCGTGGCCCCCTACGCCCGGCGGCTGATCCAGCAGGGCCACAACCCCGCGGTCGAGCAGATCACCGGGCTGCCGCCGGCCGTGGCGCTGCAGCAGCGGAGGGGCACGCCGAGCTCCCGCTCCACGGTGGGCACCCTCACCACGCTCTCCAACTCGATGCGCATGCTCTTCTCCCGCGCCGGGACCTACCCCGCGGACGCCGCCGGGAGCCTGGACTCGGACGCCTTCTCGCCGAACACCTCCGCCGGCGCCTGCCGGGAGTGCTCGGGCCTGGGCACCGTCCACGCCGTGACCGAGTCCTCCCTGGTCCCGGACCCGGAGCTGAGCATCCGGGACGGGGCCGTCGCCGCCTGGCCGGGCGCCTGGCAGGGCAAGAACCTGCGCGACATCCTCGCCCACCTGGGCCACGACCTCGACGTCCCCTGGCGGGAGCTGCCGCAGGAGGAACGGGACTGGATCCTGTTCACCGAGGAGCAGCCCGTGGTGGAGGTGACCCCCCAGCGCGACCGCGTGGCGAAGCCGTACAAGGGCCGCTTCTGGAGCGCGAAGAGCTACGTGCTGCACACCCTCGCGGACTCGGCCAGCCGGCCGATGCGCCAGCGCGTCCTGCAGTACGTCGTCACCGGCCCCTGCCCCGTCTGCCACGGCAGCGGCCTGCGCCCCGAGGCGCTCGCCGTGACGTTCGCCGGGCGGAGCATCGCCGAGCTCAACGACGTGCCCCTCACGGAGCTCGCCGAGGTCGTGCGCCCCACCACCGTCCTGGAGGGCGCCGGCACGGCCTCCCGGGCGGCGTCCTCGGGCGAGCGCACCAAGGTGGCCGTGACCATCACGCGGGACCTGCTGGCCCGGCTGCAGGTGCTCATCGACCTGGGCCTGGGCTACCTGAGCCTGCACCGGTCCACGCCCACCCTCTCCCCCGGGGAGATCCAGCGGCTGCGCATCGCCACCCAGCTGCGGTCCGGGCTGTTCGGGGTCGTCTACGTCCTGGACGAGCCGTCCGCGGGCCTGCACCCCGCCGACGCCGAGCCGCTGCTGGGGGTCCTGGAGGAGCTGCGCGAGGCGGGCAACTCCGTGTTCGTCGTGGAGCACGACATGAACGTGGTCCGGCGCGCCGACTGGGTGGTCGACGTCGGGCCCCAGGCCGGCGACCGCGGCGGCGAGGTGCTCTACAGCGGGCCGGTGGCCGGCCTCGCGGAGGTGGCCGCCTCCGCGACGCGGCCGTTCCTCTTCCCCGAGCAGCGGGACGACGACGCCCGCCCGGCCGGCGCCGGCCGCCCCCGCGAGCAGTGGCTGCGGCTGCGGGGGATCACCCGGCACAACCTGCGGGAGCTCGACGTCGAGCTCCCGCTGGGCGTGCTCACCGCCGTCACGGGGGTCTCGGGCTCGGGCAAGTCCACGCTGGTCAGCCAGGTCCTCGCCGAGACGGTCGGCCGGCACGTCAACGGGGACGACGCGGACGGCGGGACCGGGACGGACGAGGAGGAGGCGGACGGGCCCGCCACGGCCGAGACCCGGCTGCGCGGCGTCGAGGGGCTCGAGCACCTGGACCGCCTGATCCGCGTGGACCAGCGGCCCATCGGCCGGACTCCGCGCTCCAACCTGGCCACCTACACCGGGCTGTTCGACGCCGTGCGCAAGCTCTTCGCCGCCACGGACGAGGCCCGCTCCCGCGGCTGGGGACCCGGGCGGTTCTCCTTCAACGTGGTCGGCGGCCGCTGCGAGACCTGCCAGGGCGAGGGCTTCGTGGCCGTCGAGCTGCTCTTCCTCCCGGGCACCTACGGACCCTGCCCGGAGTGCCGGGGGGCCCGCTACAACCCGGAGACGCTGGAGGTGACCCACCGGGGCCGGAGCATCGCGGACGTCCTGGGGATGCGGGTGGAGGAGGCCGTGGACTTCCTCGCCGACGTCCCGGCCGCCGCGCGCGGGCTGGGCGCGCTGCTCGACGTGGGGCTCGGCTACCTCCGGCTGGGCCAGCCCGCCACGGAGCTGTCGGGCGGGGAGGCCCAGCGCATCAAGCTGGCCACCGAGCTGCAGCGGGCCCGCCGCGGGCACACCCTCTACCTGCTCGACGAGCCGACCACGGGCCTGCACCCGCAGGACGTCCGGCTGCTGCTGGCCCAGCTGAACCGGCTCGTGGACGCCGGCAACACCGTGGTCGTGGTGGAGCACGCCATGGACGTCGTCGCCGCGGCCGACTGGGTCGTGGACATGGGGCCCGGCGGGGGCGGGGGCGGCGGCCGCGTCGTGTGCACGGGCGCGCCGCGGGACGTGGCCCGGTGCGACCGGAGCCGGACGGCGCCGTACCTGGCCGCGGCGCTGTGACGGCGCCGGCCGGCCGGGGTCAGAGGAACACGCGGGCCGGCCGCCCGCGCTGCCGGGCGAGGTCGCGGGCCACGGGCCGGTAGGCCAGGACCAGCAGCAGCTGGGCGACGGGGACGAGGAACGAGAACCCCACCGCCAGGCAGCCGAGCGTCCCGGCCACGCCGCCCAGGAGGAACAGCCCCACGAGCGTGGCCAGCAGCCGCAGCTTCCGCGGGTCCCCGCGGACGGGGTCGGTGCCGGGCGTGCGGTTGGGGTAGAGGAGCTTGCCGAGCTCGATGGCGATGTCGGTGATCATCCCGGTCACATGGGTGGTGCGCACGGGCACGTCCGCCACCTTGGTGATCAGGGCGTTCTGCAGGCCCATGGTGAAGCACAGGACGCCGACCGAGACCAGGTCCCGGTGCTCGCCCCGGAATGCCTCGGCGGTCAGGCCGAAGCCCAGGATCAGGGCGCCCTCGAACGCCACGACGTTGGCGAACCGGCAGCCGAGACCGCGGCGGCGCCCCCAGTTGAACAGCAGCGTGCACCAGATCCCGCCCAGGACGAACGACCCGAGCCCCACGGCGCTGATCGACAGGAGCTCGACGTCGCGGTCCACCAGGTGGTCGGCCATGGTCGCGGTCAGGCCGGTCATGTGCGAGGTGTAGAGGGCCACGGCCACGAACCCCGCGGAGTTGAGCATCCCGGCCACGAGGATCAGCAGGCAGGCCAGGTGGAGGTCGTAGCGGGGGGTGCGGCGAGCCCCCGAGACGAGCGAGAGGTAGCCGGTGACAGGTGTGGCCATCCCTCCACCCTAGGAACGGGCCGGGGGCCGGTTCAGCGGACTATCGGCCAGACCGGTCCGTGTTCCCCGTCAGACCGTCCCCGTCACGCCGTCCCCTGTCACGGCGTCTCCTGTCGCGTCGTCCCCCGCCATATCGTCCCCTGCCACGTCGTCCACCGGCACCGCGGGGGTCTCGCCGAGCACCTCGTCCAGGACCTCCGTCACCACGGCTCGCGCGCGCTCCTCGGCGCGGGCGGGGTCCCCGTCCGCGACGGCCGCGGCCGTGGCCTCGTGGTCCTCGATCGCGCCCGGGTCCGGCCGGGCCGGCATGAGCCCCAGGGCGGTGCGGCCGGAGAGCACCTCGGCCACCACGTCCCCCAGGGCGGCGAGCATGGGGTTGCCGCTCGCCGCCAGCAGCAGCTGGTGGAAGGCGACGTCCACGGCGAGGTACTCCGGGTCCGTGCCCCGGCCGGCCTGGCCCAGCTCCCGCAGCTCGGCGGCCAGCCCGACCAGGCGCCGCCGGTCGGCGGCGGCGGCGCGGCCGGCCGCCAGGCGGGCGGCCACGGGTTCGATCGCCGAGCGCAGCTCCGTGAGGGCCAGCAGCTGGGCGTCCCGCCCGGGCCCGTTCAGCCGCCACCGGATCAGCCGGGGGTCGAACGGGTTCCAGTCCTGCGGCGGTAGGACGGTGACGCCCACGCGCCGCCGGGACGCCACCATGCCCATGGACTCCAGGACGCGCACGACCTCGCGCACGAGCGTGCGCGAGACCCCGAACTCCTTCTCCAGGCCCGCCAGGGTGAGGACGGTGCCCGGGGGCCGGGCGCCCGAGGCGATGCTCCCGCCCAACCGGTCCAGCACCCCGCTGTGCTGCTCCACGCCGTGCATGGCTCCTCCGTCCGCGCGGCCCGCGGGGGATGCGGCTCCCGCGGTTGCCAAAAGTATGATCTTTCTGCCAGCCTAGCGTGTGTCGTGGATCACGACGACACCCCGCGGCCTGACCACAGGCACGAGACCACCGGAGATGCTCAGTGGAAGACTGGACACAGACCCTCGGCACGGCGCCCCTGCTCGCCATCGCCGCCGGAGCCATCGCGCTCATCCTCATCCTCGTCATCAGGTTCAAGGTCCACGCGTTCCTCACGCTGGTCCTGGTGGCCCTGCTGACGGCCTTCGCCACCGGCATCCCGCGCGACGTCCTCGTGGACACCGCGGTGGAGGCCTTCGGCGCGACGCTGGGCCCGGTGGCCCTGCTCATCGGCCTCGGCGCGATGCTCGGCAAGATGGTCGAGCACAGCGGTGGGGCCATGGCGCTCGCCGACAGGCTCGTGGACGTCTTCGGCGAGAAGCGCGCGCCCTTCGCCCTCGGCGTGGCCTCGCTGATCATGGGCTTCCCCATCTTCTTCGACGCCGGCCTGGTCGTCATGCTGCCGATCATCTTCGCCGTGGCCCGCCGTCTGGGGGGCAACAACGTGCTCCTCTACGGCATGCCCGCCGCCGCGGCGTTCTCCGTGATGCACGTGTTCGTGCCGCCGCACCCGGGCCCCGTGGCCGCCACCGAGCTCTACGGCGCGGACCTCGGCCTGGTCCTGCTCATCGGCCTGCTGCTGGCCTTCCCCCTTTGGTACGTCTCCGGCTACCTCTGGGGCAAGCGCGTGGGCACCAAGTACGTCCTCCCGGTGCCCGGCTTCTTCGGGGAGATCGACCCCGACCAGCCGAAGAACCCGCCGAAGGTCGGCACCATCATCGCCATGCTGCTGCTGCCGCTCGTGCTGATCTTCATGAACACGGGCCTGAACTTCCTGCGCGCCGCGGGGGTGGTCTCCGCCGACGAGGGATGGGTGCAGTTGCTCTCCGCCCTCGGCGAGTCCCCGGTGGCCCTGCTGATCTCCGTCCTCGTGGCCACCTTCGTGCTCGGCAGCCGCCGCGGTGAGCACGGCACCGCCCTGGAGAAGGTCCTCGACTCCTCCCTGGGCCCCGTCTGCTCGGTCATCCTCATCACCGGTGCCGGCGGCATGTTCGGGGGCATCCTGCGGGCCTCCGGCATCGGGGACGCCCTCTCCTCGTCGCTCGGCGGCCTGGGTCTGCCCGTCATCGTCGCGGCCTACCTCATCGCGGTGATCCTGCGCCTGGCCCAGGGCTCGGCGACCGTCGCCCTCGTCACCGCCGCCGGCCTCATGGCCCCGGCCGTGGCCGCCGGCGGCTTCAACGCCGTGCAGGTCGCCGCCATCACCCTGGCCACCGCCGCGGGCTCCGTGTTCGCCAGCCACGTCAACGACTCCGGCTTCTGGCTGGTCGGGCGCCTCATGGGCATGGACGTCAAGACCACCCTGAAGACCTGGACGGTCCAGCAGGCGCTGGAGTCCGTGCTGGGCTTCGCCATCGTCCTCGCGATCTTCTACGTCGCCTGAGGGACCGGTGCGCACGCCCGACGACGCCGCACCTCCCGCCGGGGCCGCTCCCGGCGGGGAGCCCGCCCCGGTCGTGGTGGGCGTGGACATCGGCACCACCGCCACCAAGGCCGTCGCCTTCACCCGGGCGGGGGAACAGGTGGCCTGCCGCTCGGCGGGCTACCCGCTGGAGGAGCCCCTCCCGGGCCGCGCCGAGCAGGACCCCCGGCTGATCCTGGCCGCGGTGCTGGAGACGGTCCGCGGGGTCGTCGAGGAGGTCGGGGCCGGCCGCGTGGCCGGGCTGTCCTTCAGCGCCGCGATGCACAGCCTGCTCGGTCTCGACGCCGCGGGGGAGCCGCTGACCCCGCTGATCACCTGGGCGGACGCCCGCGCCGGCGCGCAGGCCGAGCGTCTGCGCGCCGGCCCCGGCGGCCTGGAGCTGCACCGGCGCACCGGCACCCCCGTCCACCCGATGTCCCCGCTGACCAAGCTCGTCCGGTTCCGGGAGGAGGAGCCCGGCCTGTGCGAGCGGGTCCGGTGCTGGGCCGGGATCAAGGAGTTCGTGCTGCTGCGGCTGTGCGGGCGGCTCGTGACGGACCACTCGCTGGCCTCGGCCACCGGCCTGCTGAACCTGCAGGACCTGGACTGGGACGCCGAGGCCCTCTCCCTCGCCGGGATCGGCCCCGGGAAGCTCCCCCGCCTGGTGCCCACCACCGAGGTCCTGCCCGGCCTGACCCCCGACGCCGCCCGGACGACCGGGCTGCCCCGGGACACCCCCGTGGTGGTCGGGGCCGGCGACGGCCCGCTGGCCAACCTGGGCCTGGGCGCCGTCCGCCCGGGCGTCGTGGCGTGCTCGATCGGCACGAGCGGGGCGCTGCGCGTCGTCGTCGACCGCCCCGTGGTGGATCCCCGGGGGCGGGTGTTCTGCTACGCCCTCGCCCCCGGCCGCTGGGTCGTGGGCGGAGCGGTCAACAACGGCGGGGTGGTGCTCGGCTGGGCCGGCGACGCCCTCGCCCCGGACCTGGGGGAGGGCTCCGCCGAGGAGCTGCTCGCGCTGGCCGGACGGGCGCCGGCCGGCGCCGGCGGCCTCATGATGCTGCCCTGCCTCCTGGGGGAGCGGGCACCGCACTGGATCTCCATACCGCGCGGGGCATATGTCGGTCTGACCCGGGCCCACCGGCGCGAGCACCTGGTGCGGGCGGCGCTGGAGGGCGTGTGCCAGCAGCTGGCGCTCGTCCTGGAGTCCCTGCGCTGCGCCGGGCTGGAGGTCTCTGAGGTCCGGGCGACCGGCGGCTTCGCCCGGAGCCCGCTGTGGCGGCAGCTGCTCGCCGACGTCCTCGGCACGGACGTCTCCTTCGCCCGGGCGCACGACGGCTCCGGGTTCGGCGCGGCCCTGCTCGGGATGCAGGCGCTGGGGCTGGTGGAGTCGGTCGACGTGGCGGCGGAGCTCGTCGCGGTGGACACGACGGTCCGCCCGCGGGCGGAGGACGCGGCCATCCACGCCTCCCTGCGGCCGGTGTTCGGGGGGCTGCACGACGCGCTGGCCCCGGCGTTCACCGCGCTGCGGGACCTGGCGCCGTCGCTGCCGCTCGGGCGTGCGTGAGGCGCCGGATGTCCCCGCGGGAACTCCCGCGGGGACATCCGGCGCCTCAGGCACGGAGGCCGGTCGGGCCGGTCAGGACACCGGAACGGGCTCGTCCGCGGCGGCGTCCCTCGCCTCGAGCTCCTGGCGGACCTTGGCGTCGTGCAGGGCGCGCATGGCGGCGTGCTCCGGGTTGCGCCGCAGCAGGAGGTAGCCGATGCCCAGGACCACGAACCACAGCGGGGTGAGGGCCAGGGCGATGAGCGTGTCCGGCTGGGTGGTCAGCGCCCAGAGGACGAAGCCGAAGAACGCCAGGACCACGTAGGGCATGAACGTCCCGCCGGGCATCTTGAACCTGCTCGCGGCGTGCAGCTGGGGGCGGCGGCGCCGGTAGACGATGTAGCTGACCAGGATGATGGACCAGACGAACATGAAGCACAGCGCCGAGACGGTGGTGACCAGGGTGAAGGCCTCGGCCACGCTGCCCTCGGCGTAGAGCAGGGCCACACCGGCCAGCAGGAACATGCAGGAGAACAGCAGCGCGTTGCGCGGGACCTTGCGGGACGAGAGCCGGCCGAAGGCCTTCGGCGCGTCGCCGTCCTGCGCCAGTCCGTAGACCATGCGGGAGGTGGAGTAGATGCCGGAGTTGGCCGAGGAGGTGGCCGAGGTCAGGACGACGAAGTTCACGACGCCGGCGGCGCCGACCAGCCCGGCCAGGGCGAACATGCCCACGAACGGGGACTCGCCGCCGCTGTAGGTGGTCCAGGGGCGCACGGCCATGAGAATGACCAGGGCCCCGACGTAGAAGATGAGGATGCGGATGGGGATGGAGTTGACCGCTCGCGGGAGGTTGACCTCCGGGTCCTTGGCCTCGGCGGCGGTGGTGCCGACGAGCTCGATGCCGACGAAGGCGAACACGGCGATCTGGAACCCGGCCACGAAGCCCATGAAGCCGGTGGGGAACATGCCCTCGTGCTCCCAGAGGTTGGAGAAGGCCGCGCGGGACCCGTCGGTCTCGAAGCCGGTGACGATCATGACCAGGCCCACGACGATCAGGGCGATGATCGCGACGATCTTGATCAGGGCGAACCAGAACTCGGTCTCCCCGAAGGCGCGCACCGTGGGCAGGTTCAGGGCCAGCAGCAGCAGGATGCAGGCGACGGCGGGGATCCACAGCGGCAGGTCGGGCCACCAGAAGGAGACGTAGTGGGCGATCGCGACCACGTCGGCGATGCCGGTGACGACCCAGCAGAACCAGTAGGTCCAGCCGGTGAAGTAGGCGGCCCAGGGGCCGAGGATGTCGCCGGCGAAGTCGGAGAAGTTCTTGTAGTCGGTGTTGCTCAGCAGCAGCTCGCCCATGGCGCGCATGACGAAGAACAGCATGAAGCCGATGATCATGTACACGAAGATCACCGAGGGGCCGGCGACGGCGATGGTCTTCCCCGAGCCCATGAACAGGCCGGTGCCGATGGCCCCGCCGATCGCGATGAGCTGGATGTGACGGCTGGACAGCGCTCTCTCGAGATGAGGTGGCTGGTCGGTGGCGCTCATGGTGGGACCTCTTCCAGTGGGTGTTGCGGAACCTCGGGATGGGTGTGGAAAGCCGGGCCGGCGCCTGCAGTCGGTCCTGCCGGTGCGCCGTGCCGTGGTGGATGGGGGACCGCTGCCGCCCCCGGAGGGGCGGGATCTCAGCGCGGCCGGCCGGGTGGGCGGGGAGTCAGCACTCCACGACGTTGACGGCGAGCCCGCCCAGGGCGGTCTCCTTGTACTTGTGGCTCATGTCCTTGCCGGTCTCGCGCATGGTCACGATGACCTCGTCGAGGCTGACCCGGTGGGTGCCGTCGCCCCAGAGCGCCATCTTGGCGGCGTTGACGGCCTTGGCCGCCCCGATGGCGTTGCGCTCGATGCAGGGCACCTGCACGAGCCCGCCGATCGGGTCGCAGGTCAGGCCGAGGTTGTGCTCCATGGCGATCTCGGCGGCGTTCTCCACCTGGGCGGGGGTGCCGCCCAGGATCTCGGCCAGGCCCCCGGCCGCCATCGAGGAGGCGGAGCCGACCTCGCCCTGGCAGCCGACCTCGGCCCCGGAGATCGAGGCCTGCTCCTTGTAGAGCACCCCGACCGCCCCGGCGGTGAGCAGGAACCGGACCACGATGTCCCGCACGGCGGCCTCGTGCGCCTCCGGCCCCTCCGCGGCGGCGGCGCGGACGGCGGGGGAGTAGTGGGTGGCGTAGAACAGCACCGCCGGGATGATCCCGGCCGCCCCGTTGGTGGGGGCGGTGACCACCCGCCCGCCGGAGGCGTTCTCCTCGTTGACCGCCAGGGCCACGAGGTTCACCCACTCCTGCCAGAAGCCCGGGTCCCGGTCCGGGTCCTCGACGCGCAGGCGCCGGTGCCACGCCGGGGCGCGTCGGGAGACGTTGAGCCCCCCGGGCAGCACCCCGCTGCGGGTGATCGCGGAGTCCTTGCACTGCTCCATCACGTCCCAGATGTGCAGGAGCCCTCGGCGGATCTCCTCCTCGCTGCGCCAGGTCCGCTCGTTGGCGAGCATCACCTGGTCGATGCTCAGCCCGGTGCGCCGGCAGTGGCTCAGCAGCTGCTGGGCGGTGCGGAAGGGGTAGGGCACCTGGGTGCTGGCGGCGGCCAGCTCGGCGGCGGCGGTGTCCTCCTCGCCCTCGCGCACGATGAACCCCCCGCCCACGGAGAACCAGGTCTGGTCCGCGAGCACGTCGCCGGCCGCGTCCAGGGCCTGGAAGCGCATGCCGTTGGTGTGCCGGTCCAGGACGGTCAGCGGGTGCTGCACCATGTCCCCGACCGTGTAGCGGATGTCCTTGCGCTCGCCGAGCGCGGCGCACAGCTGCAGCACGCCGGTCGCCTCGATGTCGGCCAGCCGGTCCTCGACCTGGGCGGGGAGGATCTGCTCCGGGTCGTAGCCCTCCAGGCCCAGCAGGATCGCGGTGAACGTGCCGTGGCCGCGGCCGGTGGCGGCCAGGGACCCGTAGACGTCCACGCGCAGGCCCGCGGTGCGGTCCAGGAGGTGGTCCTCGACGAGGGTCCGGGCGAACCGTCCTGCGGCGCGCATGGGACCGACGGTGTGGGAGCTCGAGGGGCCGATGCCCACGGTGAAGAGATCGAAGACGCTGATGGCCATGGTGACGCTCCAAAGCATGGTGGTGCCCCCGGAGAGGGGCGGGAGGTGGGGCGGGTTCGGGGTGTGGGCCGGGGCCGGTGAGGGCCCGGCCCACACCCCGCTCCTGGGCGGCGACCGTGTGCGGGCGCCGCCCGTGCTCAGCCGGCGCCGAGCGGAGCCAGTCCAGGGTAGAGCGGGTGGGCCGCGGCCAGGGCCTGGACGCGGCCCTTCAGCCCGGCCAGCACCGCGGGGTCGGGGCCGTCGTCGCCGGAGGTGGCCCCGGCGATGAGGGTCTCGGCGATGATGTCGGCGACCTCGGTGAAGGCCTCCGTGCCGAAGCCGCGGGTGGCCAGGGCCGGGGTGCCGATGCGCAGCCCGGAGGTGACCATCGGCGGACGCGGGTCGAAGGGCACCGCGTTGCGGTTGACGGTGATCTCGACCTGGGCCAGGAGGTCCTCGGCCTGCCGGCCGTCCAGCACCGACTCGCGCAGGTCCACCAGGACCAGGTGCACGTCGGTGCCCCCGCTGACCACGCTGATCCCGGCGGCCATCACGTCCGGGGAGAGGAGACGCAGGGCGAGGATCCGGGCGCCCTCGAGGGTGCGCTCCTGCCGGGCGCGGAACTCCTCGCCCGCGGCGATCTTGAACGCCACGGCCTTGCCGGCGATCACGTGCTCCAGGGGACCGCCCTGCTGGCCGGGGAAGACCGCGGAGTTGAGCTTCTTGGCGATGTCGGCCTCGTTGGTGAGGATGATGCCGCCACGGGGCCCGCCCAGGGTCTTGTGCGTGGTGGAGGTGACCACGTGGGCGTGCGGCACCGGGCTGGGGTGCAGCCCCGCGGCCACGAGGCCGGCGAAGTGGGCCATGTCCACCATGAGGTAGGCCCCCACCTCGTCGGCGATCGCCCGGAAGCGGGCGAAGTCCAGCTGCCGGGGGTAGGCCGACCAGCCGGCGATGATCAGCTGCGGACGGTGCTCCCGGGCGAGGCGGGCGACCTCGTCCATGTCCACGGTGCAGCTGGCCTCGTCCACGCTGTAGGGCACGACCTGGTAGAGCTTGCCGGAGAAGTTCAGCTTCATCCCGTGGGTCAGGTGCCCGCCGTGGGCCAGGTTCAGCCCCAGGATGGTGTCCCCGGGCTTGATCAGGGCGTGCATCACGGCGGCGTTGGCCTGGGCGCCGGAGTGCGGCTGGACGTTGGCGTAGCCGGCACCGAACAGCGCCTTGAGGCGGTCGATGGCCAGCTGCTCGATCACGTCCACGTGCTCGCAGCCGCCGTAGTACCGGCGCCCCGGGTAGCCCTCGGCGTACTTGTTGGTCAGCACCGACCCCTGGGCCTGCATGACGGCCACGGCGGTGTGGTTCTCCGAGGCGATCATCTCCAGGCCGTCCTGCTGGCGGCGCTGCTCGGCGTCGATGCTCGCGGCGACCTCGGGGTCGAGCTCGGCGATGTCCTGGTCCAGGACGGTGGTCGTGGCGGCGGCGTGCGTGCTCATGCGAGCTCACCCCCGTTGGCCTCGGCGTACTCCTGGGCGGAGAGCAGCGGGCCCTCCTCGTCGACCTCCACGGTGAACAGCCAGCCGGCGCCGTAGGGGTCCTCGTTGAGCAGGGCCGGGTTCTCCGCGGCCTCGGCGTTGACCTCCACGATGGTGCCGGTGACCGGGGAGAACAGCTCGGAGACGGACTTGGTGGACTCGATCTCCCCGCAGGCCTCACCGGCGGTGACGGTGGACCCGGCCTCGGGCAGGTCGACGTAGACGATGTCGCCGAGGGTGTCGGCGGCCACCTGGCTGATGCCGATCTTGGCCGGGGAGGCGTCGTCGATCCATTCGTGCTCCGCGGAGTAGCGCAGGGTGGGCAGGACGGTGCTCATGGGGTGGTCCTTTCGGTGAAGGCGGTGAAGGCGGTGAAGGCGGTGAAGACGTTGAAGGCGGTCAGCGCGGCAGGAGCTACTTCTGGCGCTGGTAGAAGGGCAGGGGGACGACCTCGAAGGGCTCGGTCCTGCCCCGCAGGTCCACGTCCAGGGTGGTGCCCGGCTGGGCGAACCCGGTCTCCACGTAGGCCAGGGCGATGGGGTGTCCCAGGGTGGGGCTGGGGACGCCGGAGGTGACCTCCCCGACGCGCCGTCCGTCGGCGAGGACCGGGTAGTGGGCGCGGGCGGCGCGCCGTCCCAGACCGCGCAGGCCGACCAGCGTGCGGGTCGCTCCCTCGGCCTTGCGCGCCTCGAGGGCGGCGCGGCCGACGAAGTCCTCCGCCTTCTTGAAGGACACGACCGGGCCCAGGCCGGCCTCGTAGGGGGTGAGGTCCCGGGTGAGCTCCTGGCCGTAGAGCGGCATGCCGGCCTCGAGGCGCAGGGAGTCGCGGCTGGCGAGTCCGCACGGGATCAGCCCGTGCCCGCGGCCGGTCTCCAGCAGGGCCTCCCAGAGGGAGGCGGCCCGGGCGTTGGGCACGTAGAGCTCGAACCCGTCCTCACCGGTGTAGCCGGTGCGGGCCAGCAGCACCCGGGTGCCGGCGACGGTGGCCTCCGCCGCGGCGTAGTACTTCATGCCGGTGACCAGCTCCTGCTGCGCGGCCGGGACCAGCTCCAGCAGGATCGCCTCGGCGGCCGGTCCCTGGACGGCGACCAGGGAGGTCTCGGCGGACTCGTCGGCGACGGTGACGTCGAACCCCGCCGCGCGCTCCTGGAGTGCGGCGAGGACGGCGGGGGCGTTGCCGGCATTGGGCACCACCAGGTACTCGGTCTCCGCCAGGCGGTAGGTGATGAGGTCGTCGATGATCCCGCCGTCGGGGGTGCAGATCAGGGAGTACTTGGCCTTCCCCACGGCGATCACGGCGAGGTTGCCGACCAGCGCCGTGTTCAGGAACGTGCCGGCGTCCGGGCCGGTCACCCGGATCTCGCCCATGTGGGAGAGGTCGAACAGGCCCGCGGCGGAGCGCACGGCGCGGTGCTCGGCCAGCTCGGAGCCGTACTTCAGGGGCATGTCCCAGCCGCCGAAGTCGGTGAAGGACGCCCCCAGCGCGGCGTGCTCGTCGTGCAGGGCGGTGTGCTTGGACGTGGTGCTGACAGTCATGTCGGTGCCTTTCGTGGCTGCGCCGGGTCAGTTCTCGAAGGCCTCGGGGGCCGGGCAGGAGCAGATCAGGGTGCGGTCCCCGGCGGCGCCGTCGATGCGGCCGACCGGGGGGAAGTACTTGTCCTGGCGCAGCGACGGGACCGGGAAGGCCGCCTGCTCGCGGGAGTACGGGCGGTCCCACTCGGTGGCCGCGACCGCGGTCGCCGTGTGCGGGGCCCGGCGCAGCGGGGAGTCGGCCACCGTGAAGTCCCCGGCCAGGATCTGGTCCATCTCGGCCCGGATCGCGATCATCGCGTCGACGAAGCGGTCCAGCTCGGCGAGGTCCTCGGACTCGGTCGGCTCCACCATCAGCGTCCCGGCCACCGGGAAGGACAGCGTCGGGGCGTGGAAGCCGTAGTCGATCAGGCGCTTGGCCACGTCCTCGGCGGTGACGCCGGTCCGGGCCGTGAGCTCGCGCAGGTCCAGGATGCACTCGTGGGCGACGAGGCCGCGGTTGCCGGTGTAGAGCACCGGGAAGTGCTCGGTCAGCCGGGTCGCGACGTAGTTGGCCGTCAGCAGCGCGGAGCCGGTCGCCTCGGTGAGGCCCTCCCCGCCCATCATCGCGATGTAGGCCCAGGAGATGGGCAGCACGCCGGCGGAGCCGTACGGGGTCGAGGTGACCGGTGTGCCGGTCCGGCCGTTGGACTCCCCGGCCGCGGCGGCGGGCAGGAACGGCACGAGGTGCTCGGCCACGGCCACCGGCCCGACGCCGGGCCCCCCGCCGCCGTGCGGGATGCAGAAGGTCTTGTGCAGGTTCAGGTGGGACACGTCCCCGCCGAAGCGGCCCGGCTGGGCCAGGCCGACCAGGGCGTTGAGGTTGGCGCCGTCGATGTAGACCTGCCCGCCGGCGGCGTGGACCTTGTCGCAGACCTCGCGCACGTCGGCGTCGTACACCCCGTGCGTGGAGGGGTAGGTGATCATGATGGCCGCCAGCTGCTCCCGGTGGGCCTCGAGCTTCGCGTCGAGGTCGGCGGAGTCGATGGTGCCGTCGGCGGCCGTCCTCACCACGACGACCTTGAGCCCGGCCAGCACGGCCGAGGCGGCGTTGGTGCCGTGCGCCGAGGCCGGGATCAGGCAGACGGTCCGGTCGCTGTCCCCGTTGGCCAGGTGGTACTGGCGGATGGCCAGCAGCCCGGCGTACTCGCCCTGGGAGCCGGCGTTCGGGGCGATGGAGACCCCGGCGTAGCCGGTGATGGCGCACAGGCGGGCCTCGAGGTCGGTGATGAGCGCGCGCCATCCGGCGGTCTGGTGGCCGGGGGCGAAGGGGTGGATGCCGGCGAACTCGGGCCAGGAGATGGACTCCATCTCGGCGGTGGAGTTCAGCTTCATGGTGCACGAGCCCAGCGGGATCATGGTCCGGTCCAGGGCCAGGTCCCGGTCCGAGAGCCGGCGCAGGTAGCGCATCATCTGGGTCTCGGAGCGGATGGTGTTGAAGATCGGGTGCGTCAGGTACTCGGAGGTGCGCACCACGGCGGTCCCCAGGGCGTGGGCCCCGGCCGCGTCCTCGGTCGCGGCGGAGGCCGCGGCGACGGCGGACTCGGGATCCGCGAGGCTGAAGGCCGCGGCCACCGCGACCAGGTGCTCGGTCGTCGTCGCCTCGTCGGCCGAGACGGAGACGGTGTCCGCGTCGACCAGGCGCAGGTTCACGCCCAGCGCCTCGGCGGCCTCGACCACGGCCTTGGCGCGGCCGGGCACCCGGGCGCAGACGGTGTCGAAGAACTGCTCGGCCACCAGGTCCACGCCGGCGGAGGCCAGGACGACGGCCAGGGTGCGGGCGTGGCGGTGCACGCGCTGGGCGATCGCCTTCAGGCCGGCGGGGCCGTGGTAGACGGCGTACATGGACGCCACGACGGCCAGCAGCGCCTGCGCCGTGCAGATGTTGGAGGTGGCCTTCTCGCGGCGGATGTGCTGCTCACGGGTCTGCAGGGCCAGGCGGTAGGCCGGGGCCCCGGCGTCGTCGGTGGACACGCCCACCAGACGGCCCGGCAGGGAGCGCTCCAGGCCCTTGCGGACGGCCATGTAGGCGGCGTGGGGGCCGCCGAAGAACAGCGGGACCCCGAAGCGCTGGGTGTTGCCCACGGCGATGTCGGCACCCTGCTCCCCCGGGGGGACGATCAGGGTCAGGGAGAGGATGTCGGCGGCCACGGTCACCATGGCCCCGCGCTCCCTGGCCGCGGCGATGGTCGCCGCGTGGTCCACGACCGCGCCGTCGTCTCCGGGCTGCTGCAGCACGATCCCGGAGATCTCGCCCTCGGGCAGGCCCGCGGAGAGGTCGGCGACCTCCACCTCGAACCCCAGGGCGTGGGCCCGGCCCTGCACGACGGCGAGGGTCTGCGGGAACAGGTTCGCGTCCAGGACGGTCTTGCCCGCGCCCCGGGCCTTGTTCGTGCGGCGCATCAGCAGCACCGCTTCGGCCACGGCGGACGCCTCGTCCAGCAGGGAGGCGTTGGCCACCGGCAGCCCGGTGAGGTCCGAGACCATGGTCTGGAAGTTCAGCAGCGCCTCCAGCCGTCCCTGGGAGATCTCCGGCTGGTAGGGGGTGTAGGCGGTGTACCAGGCCGGGCTCTCCAGGACGTTGCGCAGGATCACCGGCGGGGTGAGGGTGTCGTAGAAGCCCTGCCCGATCATCTGGGTCTTGAGGATGTTCTTCGAGGCCAGGACGCGCAGGTCGGCCAGGAGCTCCGCCTCTGAGCGCGGCGCGGGCAGGTCCAGCGGGGCGTCCTGGCGGATGTCCGCGGGCACTGCGGCGTCGACCAGCTCCTGGAGTGTGTCGTAGCCGAGGGCCTGCAGCATCGAGGCCGCGGCGTCGGGGCCGGGGCCGATGTGGCGGTCGGCGAAGGTGCGCTCGCCGGTCCGGGCGGCAGCGGTGGGGCGGGCCGAAATGATCGTCATCGAGGAACTCCAGAATTCTGCGCGGTCATACCGCGCGGTTTCGTGGTTCCTCCCCGATCTGTTGCACAGCCTGAGAGTTTCCGCTCCACCCGTAGGGGGTGGGACTTGCTCCTTCGGCGAGCACGAGAACGACCGTGCTACTTTCCAGATGTGCCTCGGTGCGGCGGTACGGGGGCCTGAGAGTTTCCTGGGGAGGAATTGCTCCTACGGCGCCCGACCGGTGCTGCTGGACGGGACTCTCCCGCCGCACGTCGACGGCTACGGTTTTGTGACCGTGTTCACACGGTAGAGGAAACCCCGCGGGGTCGCAATACTCCTCGACGGACCTTCCAGCGGTTGCCCATACTTTTTGCATATTGATGACATGGCTTGTCCGGCATGCTTCCGCGGTGGGTCGCGTCCCCACGGTGCTCGTGGCGGGCCACGCGGCGCGCTACTTCTCGGGCAGGACCGCTCTCCGGGCCGCACGGACGGCCCCGCCCACGACCCGTTCCAGGGGGCCCTGACCGAGGGAGCGCCGCCAGAGCACCGCCACGAGCGCGGCCAGCTCGAGATGGACGAGGAACCACAGCACGGGTGCGGAGCCGTGCACCATGGCGCTCAGCCCGGCCAGGTGGGCCGAGTACAGGGTCAGCGTCATGGAGCCCATCGCGACCAGTGGCAGCAGCCAGGCGCCGGCCCTCCGCGTGACCAGGAGCAGGACGCCGAGCGCCACCATGCCCGTGCCCAGGTCCTCCAGGACGGACACGGGGGTGTTGGAGTGCGGGCCGGGGACCAGCAGCCACCACCACGAGGTGGTGGGGAGGTCGGGGTTCGGGCCCCACAGGACGACGGCGTCGAGCTGCTCCTCGCTCATCCACGGGGTCGCCTCCAGCAGCCGGGCGTAGCCGCCCCCCTCCACGAGCAGCAACCGGTAGGTGAGCCACGCGCTGAGCGTCACGGCGAGCCCCGCCCCGATCAGCCGGCCCTGGACCCGCCGCGAGGACAGGTCCAGGCGGCCGATCGCCAGGCCCGCCAGGAGGTAGGCCAGGTACGGGAGCGCGGGGTAGGCACCGGTGAGCAGCAGCTGGGCCAGGACGGCTCCGGGCTCCGCCAGCACGTCCGCGAGGTCCGGGTTGGCGGAGACAGGCTCCGGCAGGTCGTCCCGCAGCAGCTGCACGAGCACCGGCCCGGCCACCGCCGCGGCGGCCGCGAGCAGGCCCAGAGCCGCCGCGGGCAGGTGCAGGAAGGGGAGCGCGAGCAGGAAGAACATCCCGTAGTACACGAGGATGTTGTAGGCCGGGGCCTCGTCGGGCAGCAGCGTGTTGAGGAGCAGGCCCAGGACCGCGATCAGCGCCGCCCGCACCACCAGGCCCACCCCGTCCGCGGTCGTCGTCCGGCCCCGGTGGCGCCGGCGGCCCCCGGTGGAGAAGGCCAGGCCCACCCCGGCCAGCAGCGCGAAGAGGGCGGCGGACCGTCCCGAGAACAGCGTCCACGCGAGGCTGGGGTCGTAGCTCACGGGATCCCGGGCGGGCAGGATGTGGACCGCCATCATCCCCGTGAGCGCCAGGCCCCGGGCGGCGTCGACCCCCGTGAGCCGCGTGCCGCGCTGCGGTCCGGCGCCGCCGTCACGGTGCGGGACGCCGTCGGGGCGTCCGCTGCCTCCGGCCGTCGCGGCGCCCGAGGAGGTGTCCATGCTCCGATCATCCCCCGGACGCGGCCGCCCGTCCCGCCGCGGGTCTCTTCCCGGTATCGATCGGCTGTCCCACCCCTGCGCGGCGCCGGTGCGGGCGGGTACCCTGGCAGGAGATCACGCTGCGACAGCCGAACGGGTCGACGGTGCCGAGGGGGGCCCGCGATGATCTCGAGAACAGACGTGGAGGACCTGGTCCTGCAGGTGTGCGGTCCTGTCCTCCTGCCCGGGGACGAGGGGTTCGCCGAGGAGGTCTCCGGCTTCAACCTGGCGGCGGTCCACCGGCCGGACGTCGTGGTGGGCGCCGACGATGCCGGGGACGTGATCACGGCCGTGGAGTGGGCGGCCGCCCACCACGAGCCCGTGGGCGTCCAGGCGACCGGGCACGGCGCCGACCAGCCCATGGACGGCGGCATGCTCATCACGACGCGCCGGATGCAGGAGCTCGAGATCGACGTCCCCCGCCGCAGGGCGCGGATCGGCGCCGGGGTGCGCTGGCGGAAGGTCGTCGACGCGATCGCCCCGCACGGGCTCGCCGTCCTCAACGGCTCCTCCACCCACGCCGGAGCCGTCGGCTACACCCTCGGCGGCGGCCTGCCCGTCCTGGGCCGCGTCTTCGGGTTCGCGGCCGACTGGGTGCGCGGCCTAGACGTCGTGACGCCGGACGGGAGGCTGCGCAGCGTGGACGCCGTCCACGAGCCGGAGCTCTTCGGCCTGCTCCTCGGCGGCAAGGGCAACCTGGGGATCGTCACGTCGATGACCCTCGAGCTGGTCCCGCTCCAGGGACTCTACGGCGGCGGGATCTTCTACCCCGGCGAGGACGCCCAGGAGGTCCTGGGCGCGTTCAGCCGGTGGGCCCCGGAGCTGCCCGCATGCGCCACGACGTCCGTCTCCCTGCGCTGGATGCCGCACGACCCCGCCGTCGACGAGCGCCTCAACCACCAGCTGCTGGTCCACCTGCGCTTCTGCTGGGTGGGGGACCCGGGGGAGGGCGCCCGGGTGCTGGAGCCCATGCGCGAGCTCTCGCACCCGCTCCTCGACACGGTGGGCCCCATGGACTACCGGGACATCGACCGCGTGCACCTGGACGCCACGCAGCCGGGGCTGTACGTGCTCACCGGGGAGTTCCTGCAGGACTTCGACGCCGCCGCGATCGCCGTCCTCCTCCAGCTCGCCGGACCGGGCTCCGGCTCCCCGCTGCCGGAGGTCGGGATCCGCCTCATGGGCGGGGCGTTCTCCCGCCCGAGCGCCGTCGCCGACGCCGTCTCCGGGCGGGACTCCGCGTTCTTCCTCGAGCTGATCGGCTGGCTCGCGCCCCACGTCGCGGAGCGCACGCCGCCCGCTCTCGCCGCCGTGCTCCAGGGGCTGGCCCCGTGGAGCACGGGGCGGGCCTTCGTGAACATGCACGGCGTGCCCGGGGACGAGGAGGAGCGGTCGAGGGCCTGGTCCCGGGAGGTCTACGAACGGCTCGTGCGGGCGAAGGCGGTCTACGACCCGGAGAACCTCCTGCGCTTCCAGCACGTCGTCGGCCAGCGGCGCTGAGCCGGGTCCGTCCTGTGCAGGGAGCGGACAGCCCTGCATGATGGACTCAGCAGCAGCACCGGCCGCGACGAGCGCGACGGTGACCGATCCGAAGGAGACGTCATGGTGGACTTCAAGGGGCTCGCGGCGAAGGCCAAGCAGTTCGCGCGCAGCAACCCGGACAAGGTGAACAAGGTCCTGGACCAGGCAGGCAACCTCGTGGACAAGCGGACCGGCCGCAAGTACGAGCGCCACGTGGACACGGTCCAGCAGAGGGCCCACGACTTCCTGGGCGGCACGCCCCGGCCCCCGGCCGGCAGCACTGAGGCCGAGGGCGGCCCCGGTCCCGGCAGCTCCGGCACCGACGTGCCCAGGACCGACGTGCCCAGGACCGACCTCCCCGGCACGGACCGGCCCGGTCCCGGCGGCCCGGACCAGGGCCCCCGCCGCTGAAACGCCCGCGCCGCCTGGCGCGCGGCGTCCTCTGCCTCGTGCGGCGGGCGTTCTCCGTGGAGGGCCTCCGGGGCCTGCGCCAGGCCTACCGGGACAGCCGCCGGGCGAGCTACTTCCTGCTCCGCCACCGGTTCTCCACGGAGCCGCTGGTGGGGGACGCGCCCGTCGTCGTCAGCATGGCCTCGCACGGCCACCGGATCCGCACGGCGCACCTGGCCCTCGAGGCGATCGGCCGCGGCACCGTGCGGCCGCGGCGACTGGTCCTGTGGGTCCCGGACGCCGCGGTCGTCGCGGACCCGCCCGCGTCCCTGGCCCGGCTGGTGCGCCGCGGCCTGGAGCTGCGGGCCACCGAGAACTGGGGCCCGCACAACAAGTACTTCCCGTACGTCCGCTCCGAGGCCCACCACGAGCTGCCGCTGGTCACCGCGGACGACGACGTCCTCTACGGGGACACGTGGCTCGCCGAACTGGTCGCCGCGCACCGGGCCCACCCCCAGGACGTGGTCGCCCACCGTGCCCACCGGATCCGCCTGGCGGCCGGCCGGATCCTGCCCTACGCGCAGTGGACGCCGGCGACCCCGGGAGTCCTCTCCCGCCGGACCTTCCCGACCGGCCTCTCCGGGGTCCTCTACCCGCCGCGGATGCTCGACGCGCTGCGCGAGGCCGGGCCCGCGTTCCAGGCGTGCGCCCCGCGGGCCGACGACGTGTGGCTGCACGCGGTCGCGCTGCGCCACGGCGTGCTCGTCCGGGTGGTGGGCGACGGCCGCACGTCCTACCGCGCCGTCCCGGGCACGTGGTTCGGGGGCCTGTGGGCCCACAACGTCTGGGGCGGGGGCAACGACGCACAGATCGCGGCGACCTACACGCCGGAGGACGTGGCGGCGCTGTGGCAGGACCAGCTCGAGACCGAGGGCCCTGACGGGCCGGCCCGCCGGCGGCATCCCACCGCACAATCGTGACCATGTCACACAGCGACGCACGGCCCCGTCCTGCCACAATGACCCCATGGCTTTTGCATCCGTGAATTCCGGAGGCTCCCCGAGGCGGGAGAGCTCCGGAGCCCCCACCCGGATCGAGTAGCCACGCCCCTGTTCGCCGGCCACCCCCACCCCCACACGGCCACCGTCCCGCCCCCACGGGACACCCCGTTCGACGACTCCGAGCCCCCCGCTCCTGTCCCCCCGAGGAGTACCTCATGTCGCACCCCTGCCCCAGCCCGGCCCCAGAGGCGGCGCCGGAGACCTCGGCGCACTCGATCTTCTTCGATTCGCCCGCCGAGCTCGCGGCGTACCTGCGCTACGACCGGCTGGCCCGCACCGGCCCGCTGCTGCTCGCCGTCCGCGCCGGCTGCCACCCGCACCAGCCGTGGCCGGGCTCCGCCCTTGAGTCCGCCCGGAACGTGCTCGCCACCCGCCCCCGCACGATGGTCGAGATCACCCTGCGCACCACCGCCGACGGCACGTGCGTGGTCCTGCACGACGACGTCCTGGGCGGCTCCACCACTGGGTTCGGCCGGCTCGGTGAGCTCCCCGCGGAGGTCGTGCTCGACCAGCGCCTGCTCGACGGATACGGGGCGGCCACCCCGTACCGGATTCGCGAGGCCGGGGACTTCCTGGCGTGGGCCGTGCGCGCCGGGGCGGTCCTGTGGCTGGACGGCCGGGACGTGGCGCCGGACGTCGTCGTCGACCTGGTCCGCGAGCACCGGGCCGAGGCCCAGGTGGTGGTCGCCGCGCACGGGCGGGCGGCCCTCTCCGCCTACCGGCGGCTGGCGCCCGAGCTGGTCTACTTCGTGCCCGCTCACCCGGACGGGCCGGCCACCGCCGACGAGATCTGCCGGGAGGCCCCGGACCTCGACCGGGTGATCGGCTGCGCCGGCGCGTACTACCCGGACCCGGAGATCACCCGTTGCCTGCACGGCTGGAACGCCCCCACGCGGCTCGACCTCACCCGCTACGACGCCCCCCTGTACGACGACGAGCTGGACCCGCACCTCTACCGCCGCGCGGTGGAGACCGGCTCCCGGATCCTCGCCACCACCCACTACCGGGAGGTCGCGGACCTGCTCGGCCTGACGGGATGGGCACCGCCCGGACGGTCGTAGAGTCGCAGCATGGACTGGAACGCGGTGGCCCTCCCGACCCTGCTGGGCATCTGCGTTCTCGTCGCCGTCACGGCCGGGGCGCTCGCCGCTCGCGGGGTGTCCCGGTGGTTCGCGCCCGCGCTCGCGGTGCTGCGCGCCACCGCCCAGCTGGCCGCGCTGAGCCTGGTGCTCTCGGCGGTCATCGAGGACCTCGCCTGGGTGTGGCTCGCCCTGCTCGTGATGCTCGTCGCGGCCGTGCTCACCGCCGGCCGCCGGATCGGCGCGGACGCCCGACTGCTGCTGCGGCTCGCGCTCGCCATGGTCGTGGCCGCCGGCACTACCCTGGCCGTCGTGTTCTTCACGGGAGCCATCACGGTGACGCCGCAGAACGTGCTGGCCGTGGGCGGCATTGTCGTCGGCAACACCATGAGCATCGCCACGCTGACGGGCCGGCGCTACCGGGCCTCGGTGGTCGAACGGCGCGACGAGGTGGAGGGCTGGCTCGCCCTCGGCGCGACCCCGCGGCAGTCGACGCTGGAGATCGCCCGGAACGCCGTCTTCGAGGCCCTCGTCCCGGCGGTGGACCAGACCCGCACCACCGGGATGGTCGTGCTGCCGGGCGCGTTCGTGGGCGCGGTGTTCGCGGGGGCGTCGCCGCTGGAGGCGGGCCGGTTCCAGCTCGTGGTGCTGGCCGGCATCCTCTGCGCCGGGGCGCTCGTGGCGGTGGGGCTCGTCGAGGCGCTGAGCCGGGCTCGGACCGTGCCGGTGGAGTGAGGGGCCGCGACCGCGGTCGGAGCCGGCCGGCTGCTGCCGGGGCGGCACGACCCGGCAACATGCGACCACTCGGCCGGTCCGGCGCCCGGACTTCGTAGGCTGGGGTCATGCCTGAAGACATGATGAAAGCTCAGATCGGTGTGACCGGACTTGCGGTCATG
>NZ_BMEQ01000001.1 GCF_014636775.1 Kocuria dechangensis | reverse complement strand
ACATGGCACACTATTGAGTTCTCAAACAACAGACCGGCAACCGGCACCCACGCACCAGAAACCGTGTTGAAATTCTTGTCAGCTGCTCCTCGACCCGGGAATTTCGTTCCCCATCTTGGACAGCTCGATCATCCTACGCAGCCCGTCCTCGGCGTGTCAACTTGACGTTGCCCCGGGATCGGACCGACCGGATGGTCGCTCCCGCATGAACTAGGCACGGCGGAACGCCGTGCTGATCTTTGCGGGGTCGCCGTCCGCGGGCCTCGCGGGCCCTGCCTGACGACTCGTGAAACATTACACCCCCCTCCTGGAGCCCGCAAATGCGGATCCGGGAGGGGGGTGCGGGGCTGGATGCCCGGCGGATCATCCGCCGACGACCACCGCCGCGAGGTGCTTCTTGCCCCGGCGCAGCAGGGCGTAGCGGCCGTGGAGGAGCTGGCCGGCGTCGAGCTCGGCGTCCTCACCGGCGACCTTCTGGTTGTTCAGGTAGGCGCCGCCCTCCTTGAGGGTGCGCCGGGCGGCGGACCGGGACTCGGCCAGACCGGTGGCGACCAGCAGGTCGGCGACCTGGTGGGTGCCGGTCCCGACGCGGGCGGTGGGCAGCTCGGCCGCGACGGCGTCGAGGGTGCCGGCGTCCAGGTCGGTCAGCTCGCCTCGCCCGAAGACCGCGGCGGAGGCGGCGATGGCCTTCTCGGTGGCCTCGACCCCGTGCACCAGGGAGTTGACCTCGTGGGCCAGGACCTTCTGGGCCTCCCGCTTGTACGGCTCCTCCGCGGTGCGGCGGGCCAACTCCTCGATCTCCTCGCGGGTGAGGAAGGTGAAGACCTTGAGCCGGTCGACGACGTCGGCGTCGGCGGTGTTGAGCCAGAACTGGTAGAAGGCGTACGGCGAGGTGAGCTCCGGGTCCAGCCACACGGCGTTGCCCTCGGACTTGCCGAACTTGGTGCCGTCGGAGTTGGTGATCAGCGGGGTGCCGATCGCGTGGACGGAGGCGCCCTCGACCTTGCGGACCAGGTCCGTGCCCGAGGTGAGGTTGCCCCACTGGTCGGAGCCGCCGGTCTGCAGCGTGCAGCCGTGGTCGCGGTAGAGGTTGAGGTAGTCCAGGCCCTGGAGGATCTGGTAGCTGAACTCCGTGTAGGAGATGCCCTCCTCGGAGTTCAGGCGCTTGGCCACGATCTCCTTCTTGATCATCGTGCCCACCCGGAAGTGCTTGCCGATGTCGCGCAGGAAGTCGATCGCGGAGAGCTGGGACGTCCAGTCCAGGTTGTTGACCATGACGGCCGGGTTCTCGCCCTCGAAGGAGAGGAACCGCTCGACCTGGGCCCGCAGCAGCTCGACCCACTGCGCGACGGTCTCCTTGGAGTTGAGCACGCGCTCGGAGGTCTGGCGGGGATCGCCGATCAGTCCGGTGGACCCGCCCACCAGACCGATGGGGCGGTGGCCGGCCAGCTGGAGGCGGCGCATCAGCAGCAGCTGGACGAGGTGGCCCAGGTGCAGGGACGCCGCGGTGGGATCGAACCCGCAGTAATAGGTGACCTTCTCCTCCGACAGCGCCCGCTCCAGGGCGGCCTCGTCGGTCGACACGTGCACCAGCCCCCGCCACTGCAGTTCCTGCCAGACGTTGGCGAAGGAGGGGTCGTTGTGCTGTTGGGTCAGATCAGTCGTGTTCGGCACGACCTCCAAGGTACCAGGGCGCGGACGGTGCCACCGTCCGCGCCCCGGGGCGGCGGGAGTTCCCGCCTCAGAACCGGTCGAGGCCGGCGGGCAGCTGCCGCGCCGCGACGACGCGCAGCCGCTGGGTGGGACGGGTCATGGCCACGTAGAGGTTGCCGACCCCGCCGCCGGTCTCCTCCACCAGCGCCTGCGGCTCCACGACGACCACGGAGTCGAACTCGAGGCCCTTCGCGTCCCAGGCCGAGAGCACCACGACCTGTCGGTCGAGCCGGCGCACGCCCGCGCCCACCTTCCCGGGCAGCGCCCGGGCGAGGGCGGTGCCCACCTCCTGGACCCGGTCCTCGGCCACGATGACCGCCACGAGCCCGCCGTTGACGACCTCGAGCTCGGCGCGGACCTGCTCGACGGCCGTCCCGACCACACCGGCGTCGTCGACCCTGACGACGATCGGCGGCTCGCCGTCGCGCACCGCCCGCGGGGCGGAGATGGCCAGCCCTGCGGCCCGGGCCACCTCCACCGCCGCCTCGGCGATGGCCGCGGGGGTGCGGTAGTTGACGGTCAGCTCGTCGAGGACGAACCGCTCCCCCACGAACGGCGCCAGCGCGTCCCCCCAGCTGAGGGCGGCCGTGGCGGAGCCGGCCTGGGCGATGTCCCCGACCACGGTGAAGGACTTCATGGGGCACCGGCGCATGAGCACGCGCCACTGCATGGGCGAGAGCTCCTGCGCCTCGTCGACCACGACGTGCCCGTAGGCCCACGTGCGGTCGGCGGTCGCAGCCTCGGCCGCCGTCATCCGGTGCGGGGCCACGGCGTTGAAGTCCGTGAGCTGGGCGGCGGTCACGACGCCGTCGACGCCGACGTCCTCCAGGCTCTGGTGCATGTTCTCGATGGCGTGCTCGGCGTTGTCCAGGGACTTGCGGCGCTCCCGGTCCGCGTCGGCGCGCACCCGCACGCCGGCCTCGTCGAGGTCGCCGAGCAGCTCGGCGGCCTCGTCCAGCAGGGGCACGTCGGCCACGGTGAAGGGGGCGTCCGCCGGTCGCAGCAGCGCGTCGACCTGCGCGGGGCTCAGGTGCGGGGCGGCGGACTCCAGGTAGTGCCGCTTGCTGAACAGCTGCGCGATCAGGGTCTGCGGCGACAGCGGCATCCAGGCGAGGTTGAGGGCGACCCGCACGTCGCGGGCCTGCCGGATGTCCTCGGCGAGGTAGGAGCGGTCCATGACGTTGCCGCTGGTGGTGTTGAGGTGCTCCCCCAGCTGCTCGGTGAGCTCCCGCAGGGCGATCTTCACGAAGGTGTTGCGGGCCTCGTTGTGCGGCTTGCCGGTGGCGCGCGCCTTGTCCCGGGCCCGCTTGACGATCCGGCGGGTCAGCGTGACGCGGTGGGAGTCCACGCGCAGCACCTGGTCCCGGTCCGGCAGCTTCTGCCGGTCCTTGACGGCCTTGGCCACGACGTCGACCATGTCGAGGCCGGACTTCAGGCGGGCCACCTGCGCGTCGCGCTCGGGCGCGGCGACGACCCCCGGGAACAGCTCGGCGAGCGAGGACATGACGACGCCCGTCTCCCCGAGCGCGGGCAGCACGCGCTCGATGTACCACATGAACGACGACGACGGGCCGACGATGAGCACTCCCGCCTTGCGCAGCCGCTCCCGGTGCTCGTAGAGCAGGTACGCGGCACGGTGCAGCGCCACCGCGGTCTTGCCGGTGCCGGGACCGCCCTGCACCACCCGCACGCCCGGGAGGGGCGCGCGGATGATCCGGTCCTGCTCGGCCTGGATGGTCGCCACGATGTCGGACATGCGCCCGGTGCGCTTCTGGTTCAGCGCCGCCAGCAGCGCTCCCTCGCCGTGCAGGACGCCGTCCTCGGCGAGCATGTCCGGGTCGAGCACGTCGTCCTCGAGCGCGGTGACCTCGCGGCCCTCGAGGATGAGGTGGCGGCGCCGGCGGATGCCCATCGGGTTCTGCGCGGTGGCCTGGTAGAACGCGCCGGCCTCGCGGGCGCGCCAGTCGACCATCAGCCGCTGGTGGTCCTCGGTGGCCAGCCCGATCCGCCCCACGTACCGGCGGTCGCCGTCATGGGTGTCCAGCCGGCCGAAGACCAGGCGGTGGTCCACGGCGTTGAGCTGGGCGAGCCGGTCCTCGTAGTGGGAGGCGAACGCGTCCCGCTCGGAGCGGCTCTGGTGGCTGCCCGCGGACTCGCTGCGCTGCACGGCCGCCAGCTCCTCGGTCTTCTCGGCCCGCAGCTCGTCGAGCCGGTCGTACAGCTTGGCCACGTACGCGCGCTCGACAGCCAGTTGCTCGGCCGCCATGGTGGCGACGGTTTCTGCCATGGATGGACACCTCGTTCCGGATCGAACAGACCAACGAGTCTACCGGCCCCGGCTCGACGGACGGTGACGTTACCGCGCGGTCCGTAACAGGGGGGCCGGGAAGGTCACGGGGGGGGGGATTCACAGGGGGTGGGTCGGTCGCCTCAGACCCGGTACAGGGCGCGCACGCGGTGCCCGCCGAGCTGGGACCGCCCGCGCAGCTCGGTGAGCTCCATGACGAGGCCGAAGCCGGCCACGTGCAGGCCCGCCTGGTGCAGCAGCTTGGCGGTGGCGCCCAGGGTGCCGCCGGTGGCCAGGATGTCGTCCAGGACGAGCACCCGCGCCCCGCGCGGGACGTCGTCGGTGTGGATCTCCAGCACGGCCGAGCCGTACTCCAGGACGTACTCCTCGCGGAAGGTCTCGCGCGGCAGCTTCCCGGCCTTGCGCACGGGGATCAGCCCCACGCCCGAGGCGTAGGCCACGGCGCCGGCCATGAGGAAGCCGCGGGCCTCGATGCCCGCCACGTAGTCGAACTGGCCCCTGAAGGCGTCGACCAGGATGTCGGTCATGCGCCGGAAGCCGTCGGCGTCCGCGAACAGCGGCGTCAGGTCGCGGAAGAGGACCCCCGGCTCCGGGTAGTCGGGGATCTTCACGCACAGGCGCTCGATCATCTGCTCAACGGATTCAGTCACGCTGGACATGCTATCGGCCTGCCCCCGGCGAGAAGTTCACCGGCGGCGCGGGGCGGCGGCGCGGTACGGGGAGACGGAGGGCTCGCCGGGGATCCACCACCGCCACGGGAAGGCGTCCGTCCCTCCCGCCCCGGACACCCCCGTGCGCGGACCGGAGGCGGTCCGGGGCCGGGCGTCCTCCGGGGGCGGGACGAGGAAGAAGCCGTCCCCCGCCGGGTCCTCCCCCGCGGCGAGCGGGGCCCCGTCGTGGCCCAGCCCGGTGCCCAGTGCCTTGGCCAGGTTGCCGGGGCCCCGCGCCAGCGCGGCGTCCGGCACGGGGGTGGCGCGCCCGACCGCGCGGCGGGCACGGGCGAGCTCGATCCCCTCGACGACCTCCCCGGCGCGGACCAGGACGCCGCCGGCGTGGCCCTCGGGCCGGCACACGAGGTTCACGGCGTGGTGCATGCCGTACGTGAAGTACACGTAGACGTGGCCGGGCGGGCCGAACATGGACGCGTTTCGGGCGGTGCGGCCCCGGTACGTGTGGGCGCCGGGGTCCGGCAGGTCGGAGCCGGCCGGCCCGCCGTACGCCTCGAGCTCCGTGATCCGCAGCGTCACGACGCCCTCGGCGGTGCGGTGGCCGAACAGCCCGCCGAGCAGCCGCGGCGCGGCCTGGGGCGCGGGCAGGGACAGCACCGCGAGCAGCCGCCGGCCCGCGCCGGGGTCGGTCAGGCTCATCCCGCCACGATCGGCGCGCGCCGCGAGAACTCCTCGACCTCGCCGAGCTGCCGCTCGAGCTCCGTGATCTGGGCCGCCACCGCCGACGGCGCGGTGCCGCCCTGGGCGCTGCGGGAGGCCAGCGAGCCCTCGACGGTGAGCACCTCGCGCACGCCGGGGGTGAGCCGGTCGGAGATCGCGGCGAAGTCCTCGTCGGAGAGGTCCCACAGCTCGATCCCGCGCTGCTCGCACACCCGCACGGCGTCGCCGGCGATCTCGTGGGCGTCCCGGAAGGGCACGCCCTGGCGCACGAGCCACTCGGCGACGTCCGTGGCGAGGGCGAAGCCCTGCGGGGCGAGCTCGGCCATGCGCTCGGTGTTGAACGTCAGCGTCGCGATCATCCCGGCCACGGCGGGCAGCAGCACCTCGAGCTGGTCGATGGCGTCGAAGACGGGCTCCTTGTCCTCCTGGAGGTCCCGGTTGTACGCCAGCGGCAGGCCCTTGAGAGTGGCCAGCAGCCCGGTGAGGTCGCCGATGAGCCGGCCGGCCTTGCCGCGGGCGAGCTCCGCGATGTCGGGGTTCTTCTTCTGCGGCATGATCGAGGACCCGGTGGAGAAGGCGTCGTCGAGGGTGACGAACGAGAACTCCTTGGTGGCCCACGTGGTGATCTCCTCGGAGATCCGGGACATGTCCACGGCGATCATCGCGGTGACCCACGAGAACTCGGCGTAGACGTCGCGGGAGGCCGTGCCGTCGATGGAGTTGTGCACGGCGGAGTCGAAGCCCAGCTCCGCGGCGACCGCGGCGGGGTCCAGCCCCAGGGAGGACCCGGCGAGCGCGCCGGAGCCGTAGGGCGAGACCGCCGCGCGGGCGTCCCAGTCGACGAGGCGCTGGACGTCCCGCAGCATCGCCCACGCGTGGGCGAGCAGGTGGTGGGACAGCAGCACCGGCTGGGCGTGCTGGAGGTGCGTGCGCCCGGGCATGGGGGCCTCGGGGTGGGCCTTCGCCTGGTCGAGCAGGGCCTGCAAGACGTCGAGCACGTTGCGGGCGATGATCCCGGCGTGGTCGCGCAGGTACATCCGGCCGAGGGTGGCGATCTGATCGTTGCGGGAGCGCCCGGCGCGCAGCTTGCCGCCGAGCTCGGGCCCGGCCCGCTCGATGAGGCCCTTCTCGAGGGAGCCGTGGACGTCCTCGTCGGAGGGGGCCGGCGCGTAGGCGCCGGAGCGGACGTCCGCCTCGAGGCGGTCGAGGGCCGCGATCATGCCCTCGAGCTCGTCGTCGGTGAGCAGCCCGGCGGTGCGCAGCACGCGGGCGTGGGCGCGGGAGCCCGCGATGTCATAGGGGGCCAGGCGCCAGTCGAAGTGCGTCGATCTGCTCAGCGCCGCGAGGGCGTCGGCGGGCCCGCCCGCGAAGCGTCCGCCCCAGAGCGCGCCCTCGTTGGTTCCGTGCTTGTCCTGCTGCGCCATGTCTCTCCTTGTTCGGTCTGCCGGGCGTGGACGGAGGGCCCCACCGCCGGGATGGGGCCCTCCGTCGTCGTGCCCGTTCCTGCTGGGACGAGCCTACGTGCTCGCGGTCTACTGGCCCTGGGCCGCGATCCGCTGGTCGCGGGAGGCTGCGACCTTCGAGGACATGCCGAACAGCTCGATGAACCCGCGGGCCTGGGACTGGTCGAAGGCGTCGCCCTCGTCGTAGGTCGCCAGGTTGAAGTCGTACAGCGAGGTGTCCGAGCGGCGGCCGGTGACGGTCGCCAGGCCGGCGTGCAGGGTCATGCGGATCTCGCCGTCGACGTACTTCTGGGTGTCCTGGATGAAGGCGTCCAGGGAGTTCTTCAGCGGGGAGAACCACTGGCCGTCGTAGACCAGCTCGGTCCAGCGCTGGGTGGCCATCCGCTTGAAGCGGGCCTGCTCGCGCTCGATGGTGACGTTCTCGAGCTCCTTGTGGGCGGCGATCAGGGCCATGGCGCCCGGCGCCTCGTACACCTCGCGGGACTTGATGCCCACGAGCCGGTCCTCCACGATGTCGATCCGGCCCACGCCCTGGGCGCCGGCGCGGCGGTTCATCTCCTGGATGGCCTGCAGCGGGGTGACGGGGTGGCCGTCGATGGCCACGGGGATGCCGCCCTTGAAGGCGATGACGACCTCGTCGGCGGGCGGGGGGAACGTGGGGTCGTCCGTGTAGTCGTAGACGTCCTTGGTCGGGGCGTTCCAGATGTCCTCGAGGAACCCGGTCTCGACGGCGCGGCCCCACACGTTCTGGTCGATCGAGAAGGGGTTCTTCTTGGTGGTGACGATCGGCAGGTTGTGCTTCTCGGCGTAGTTGATGGCCTTGTCGCGGGTCAGCGCGAGGTCGCGGACCGGGGCGATGCACTTGAGCTCGGGGCCGAGGGTCTGGATGCCGACCTCGAAGCGGACCTGGTCGTTGCCCTTGCCGGTGCAGCCGTGGGCCACGGTGGAGGCGCCGAACCGCTTGGCGGCGGCCACGAGGTGCTTGACGATCACCGGACGGGACAGCGCGGAGACCACCGGGTACGCGTCCATGTACAGGGCGTTGGCCTGGAGGGCCGGCATGCAGTACTCGGCCGCGAACTCGTCGCGGGCGTCGGCCACGTAGGCCTCGACGGCGCCGCAGTCGAGGGCACGCTGGCGGATGGTCTCCAGGTCCTCGCCGCCCTGTCCGACGTCGACGGCCACGGCGATGACCTCGGCCCCGGTCGCCTCGCCGATCCAGCCGATGGCCACGGAGGTGTCGAGACCTCCGGAGTAGGCCAGCACAACGCGCTCGGTCACGGTGTTCTCCTTCAGTAGTGGTCAGTGCTGCTCGGGATCGCGGGCACCGTGGACGGACCCCGCTTCTGTGCATGACTATACACGGCGCGTTGTATTTATGCATGGGGTGGGAGCCTCGCCCGCCATTGCGGAGAGCGGAGACGATTCCGCGGCTCAATTATGAATCACTAGCAATAGCCCGCTGCTTCCGACATACTGGCCCCTGGGTGCGGTCTTTGCAGTCGACCTCACCCAGGACGGCCGGGCTCGGGCCCCGGCCGGTCCTCCCACCCGCTCCCGACCCGAGAGGAACCCCATGACGCACGTTCCCAGCCAGACCCTGACCACCCGTCAGGGCCACCCCGTCCACGACAACCAGAACACCCGCACCATCGGCTCCCGCGGCCCGGCGACCCTGGAGAACTACGCGTTCCTCGAGAAGATGAGCCACTTCGACCGCGAGCGCATCCCCGAGCGCGTGGTCCACGCCCGCGGCACCACCGCGTTCGGCTACTTCGAGGCCTACGGCGCGTACGGCGACGAGCCCATCGCGAAGTTCACCCGCGCCAAGCTGTTCCAGGAGGCCGGCAAGCGCACCGACGTCGCCGTGCGCTTCTCCACCGTGGCCGGCGGCCGCGACTCCTCCGAGGTCGCCCGCGACCCCCGCGGCTTCGCCGTGAAGTTCTACACGGAGGACGGCAACTGGGACCTGGTGGGCAACAACCTGGGCGTCTTCTTCATCCGCGACGCCATCAAGTTCCCGGACTTCATCCACTCCCAGAAGCCGGACCCCGTGAACTTCGAGGCCGGCGTCGCCAACCGCGCCTTCGACTTCTGGAGCCAGTCGCCCGAGGCGATGCACATGATCACGATCCTGTTCTCCCCGCGCGGCATCCCGGCGGACTACCGCCACCAGCAGGGCTTCGGCGTGAACACCTACAAGTGGGTCAACGCGCAGGGCGAGCCCGTGCTCGTGAAGTACCACTGGATCCCGAAGCAGGGCGTCAAGTCCCTGACCTCCGAGGACGCCGCGAACATTCAGGCGAGCACCCTGGGATCGCACACCAAGGACCTCTACGACGCCATCGAGGCCGGCGACTACCCCGAGTGGGAGCTGCAGGTCCAGGTCATGGAGGACCACGACCACCCCGAGCTGGACTTCGACCCGCTGGACGACACCAAGGTGTGGCCGGAGGAGCTCTTCCCGCCGAAGCCGGTGGGCCGGATGGTGCTCAACCGCAACCCGGAGAACTTCTTCGCGGAGAACGAGCAGATCGCCTTCGGCACCGGCGTGCTGGTGGACGGCCTGGACTTCTCCGACGACAAGATGCTCGTGGGCCGCACCTTCTCCTACTCGGACACCCAGCGGTACCGCGTGGGCCCGAACTACCTGCAGCTTCCGGTCAACTCGCCGAAGGCCAAGGTCGCCACCAACCAGCGCGACGGCCAGATGGCCTACCACGTGGACCACGCGCCGGGCCAGAACCCGCACGTGAACTACGAGCCGTCCATCACCGGCGGCGTCCAGGAGACGCCGAAGGACGAGAGCTACCACGCGGCCGTGGGCCCTGAGATCTCCGGGCGCCTGACCCAGGAGCGGATCGAGCGGACCAACGACTACAAGCAGGCCGGCGAGCGCTACCAGCTGCAGGAGGACTGGGAGAAGGAGGAGCTGATCGCCAACCTGGTCGGCGCCCTGTCCCAGTGCGACCGCCCCATCCAGGAGCGCATGGTCTGGCACTTCTACATGATCGAGGACGAGATGGGCCGGCGCGTGGGCGACGGCATCGGCGTCTCCCTCGAGGACGTGCGCGACCTGGGCCCGCTGCCCACCCAGCGCCTCTCCGAGGACGAGCTGCAGCGCGTGGCCAACCTCGGCAACAACGGCCCGCGCGACGTCGAGGGTCTGACCATGACCCACTGCGTCCCCACCGAGCGCGTCGTCGTCGAGCGCGAGCCGCAGCAGAGCCCCGCGATGATGTCGAACTGACCCCGACCGGGGAGGCGCGCCCGCGGGCGCTCCTCCCCGCGGGGTCCCCACGGGGTCGTGACGCGGTCATGACCCCGTGACGGACCTCCGGACGTGGCACCAGGAAGGGGCCGGCGGCAGCAGCCGCCGGCCCCTTCCCCTGTCGTGGTCCGGTCCCGGTGCGGCGGTCAGCCCCCGGGGCGGGGGCGCGATCCGCTGGGAGAAGTCAGCCCAGCGACTCCGCGGCCGGGCTGGTGCGGGGGCTCAGCACCTTGCACAGTACGGCGATGGCGGCCACGAGTCCGGCGGTCAGGCCCAGCTGGGAGCGGACCACCGGGTCGGAGAGGCCGAGCAGGAAGATCACCCCGATCAGGGCCAGGGCCAGGTAGGACAGGTACGGGAAGGCCCACATCCGGAAGGGCAGCTCCTGGCCCGCGCGGTCGGCGCGGCGGCGCAGGATGATCTGCGAGATCAGGGACAGCGTCCACACCACCAGCACGGTGGAGCCGATGGTGTTGAGCAGGAACCCGAGCAGCGCTTCGGGCCACAGGTAGTTCAGGCCCACGGTCACGAAGCCGAAGAGCACCGAGGCCAGGACCGCGGCACGCGGCACGCCCTGGGCGCTCAGCCGCGAGAACCGTCGCGGTGCGGAGCCGCGGGAGGAGAGGGACTGGAGCATGCGGGAGGCGCCGTAGAGATTGGCGTTCAGCGCCGAGAGCAGGGCCACGGCGATGACGACGGCCATGACCGCCTGGGCGCCCGGCAGTCCGACCTCGGTGAGCACGGCCACGAACGGGCTGGAGGACAGCCCCTGGTCGTTCCACGGCAGGATCAGCACCATCAGGGTCACCGAGCCCACGTAGAAGACGAGCAGACGGACCACGATGGTCCGGATCGCCCGGATGATGTTGCGCTGCGGGTCCTGGGTCTCGGCGGCGGCCACGGTCACGAGCTCGGTGCCGCCGAAGGCGAAGACCACCACCAGGAGCGCCGCAGCCACGCCGGTGACGCCGTTGGGCATGAAACCGCCGTGCCCGGTGAGGTTCCCCAGGCCCGGTGAGGCGACGGGCAGCAGGCCCAGGAGCAGGGCGGCGCCGAGGAGGAGGAAGACCACGACAGCGCCGACCTTCAGCAGCGCGAACCAGAACTCGGACTCCCCGAGGGCCTTGACGCTGATGAGGTTCAGGGCGGTGAACAGGGTCATGAAGGCCAGCGCCATGGTCCACTGGGGCACGGTCGGCCAGAGCTCGTGCAGGATCTGGGCGGCCGCGGTGGCCTCGGCGGCGATGACGATGACCAGCTGCACCCACCACAGCCAGCCCAGGGTCTGCCCCGCGGTGCGGCCCATGGCCTGCTCGGCGTAGAGGGAGAACGCCCCCCGGGCGGGCTGGGCCGCGGCCATCTCACCCATGGCGCGCATGACCAGCACGAGGATCACGCACGCGACCAGGAATGAGACCAGGACCGCGGGGCCGGCCAGGGCGATCGCGGAGCCCGTGCCGACGAACAGGCCGGTGCCGATGGCCGAGCCCAGCGCCATCATCACAAGGTGCCGAGGTCTCATGTGGGCGGCGTCTGCCGCCCCGCCGCCGGGCGAGGCCTGCCGGTGCGGCAGAGGTGCGCTCGCCGGGTCCTGCCGGAGTCCGGCGGCGCCCCCCTCGTGGTCGGCGCCGAGGCCGGGCTCTGCGGACAGGAGGTCGTGGTGGGTAGGCATGTGGCCTTCCTTTCGGGTGCACTGCGGCATCGGCCGCCAGGCGGGGTCCAGGGGTTGCGGCCGTTGCGCTGCCGCGGAGATGCCCTCGCCGGATCGGCGGGGGCTGAGGGCGGGACTCAGGGGTAGAGGCCGCGGGTGAGATGGGCCTGGGCCACGCGTTCGACGGCGGTGACCGTGGCGGCCTCGCGCAGCGTGAGACCGCGGGCCGTGGAGACCTCCAGCAGGTTCTGCCAGGCGGTGAGCATCCGTCGCTCCAGCCGCTCGTCGATCTCGGCCGCGGTCCACCAGTAGGCCTGGTTGGCCTGCACCCACTCGAAGTAGGAGACGACGACGCCGCCGGCATTGGCCAGGATGTCGGGGACGACCGTGATGCCTCGTGCGGCCAGCACCTCGTCCGCGGCGGCAGTGGTGGGCCCGTTGGCACCCTCCACGACGAGGCGGGCCCGCACGCGCGGGGCGTTGTGCTCGGTGAGCACCCCTTCCACGGCGGCCGGCACCAGCAGGTCCACGTCCAGCTCCAGCAAGCAGTCAGGGTCCATGGGCTCCGCCTGCGGCCATCCGGCGACGCTGCCCGTCCGGCGGACGTGGTCCTGCAGGCCGGGGATGTCCAAGCCGCTGGGATCGTGGACGGCGCCGTACTGATCGCTCACCGCGACGACCCGCACTCCGGCCTCGGCGAGGAAGGCTGCCGCCCCGGACCCCACCTTCCCGAAGCCCTGGACCGCAGCGCTGCTGCGGGCCGGATCCGTCCCGGCCTGGCGCAGCGCGGCCAGAGCGATGAAGACCACGCCCTTGGAGGTGGCGCTCGCCCGGCCCAGAGAGCCACCGATGTGGACGGGCTTGCCCGTGACGACCCCGGGGATCGTGTACCCGGCATTGACGGAATAGGTGTCCATCATCCAGGCCATGTTCTGCTCGTCGGTGCCGATGTCGGGAGCAGGAATGTCCTTCTCCGGGCCGATGATCGGCAGGATCTCGCTGGTGTAGCGGCGGGTGACCCGCTCCAGTTCCCGCTGCGAGTAGTTGCGGGGATCGATGGTCACACCGCCTTTGGCTCCCCCGTAGGGGACGTCGAGCAGCGCGCACTTCCAGGTCATCCACATGGCCAGTGCGCGCACCTCGTCCAGGTTCACGCCGGGGCTGAACCGGAGTCCGCCCTTGGCGGGACCGCGCGCGAAGTCGTGCTGGACACGGTAGCCGGTGAACAGCTCCGTGCGTCCGTCGTCGCGGCGCAGGGGGACGGAGACGGTGAGCTCACGACGGGCGGTGGCCAGCACCCGGTGGAGGTCCTGGTCGTAGCCCAGAGCGGTGATGGCAGAACTGAGCTGGCGTCGGGCGTTCTCCAGAGGACTGGGATCGACGGTTGCTTCCGGAGGGGACGCAATGGCTGTTCGGGGTTCCAAGGGGTTGTGCACTTTCCGTAGAGGTGTCAGCAGAGATGTCAGGAGAGATGGATGTGCGATGCCGGGTGCGGGGATCCGGGCATCGCGCCGGCACGAGTGGCACCGGCGGCGGCAGCACGCACGGTCCGGTGGCCGGCCCGCCCGGCCCGCGGAGAGGCGGGCCGGGCTACAGCTTCTTGCCGGCGGTGAGGGAGGCGGTCATGAACTCGGCGACGATCTTCTGGGAGATGGCCACGTCCAGGACGAACACGCCCTCCTGGTGGGTGGCCAGCCACTCGGTGAGCGCGCTCAGCCCGGCCAGGGTGCGGGCCTTCGCCCCGGCCGCGCCCATCGCCCGGCCGATCGCGGCGAAGTCGACCTCGTCGATGAGCATCGCGGTGGGGTCCAGGCCCTGGGAGGCGTACTGGTGCAGCTCCGCCCCGTAGGCGGAGTCGTTGAGCACCACCACCACCCCGCGCCTGGTGGCGCGGACGAACGTCTCGAGATCGGCCAGGCCCATGAGTCCGCCGCCGTCGCCGGTGACGAGCACCGTGGTGCGCTCCGGACGGGCGACGGAGACTCCGGCCGCGGAGCCGAAGCCCAGGCCGATGGACTGGAACGCGGTGCCCACCAGCACCATGGCCTGCGGATCCGGCACCGACAGGTACATCGGTGCCCAGCCGATGAAGTGCCCCCCGTCCATGACCACCGACCGCTCCTGCGGGAGGATCTCCTCCAGGGCGGCGACGACGGCGCGGGGGTTGAGCCGCCCGTCGGGGCCGAACTCGGCCGGGTCCTCCACCGGGGCCGCCGAGCGGAAGACCTCGGAGGCGACCTCGGGCGCGGCCGCCCGCCAGGTGGTGGTCGCCTCGGCGGCCGCCACCCGGGCCGTGAGCCCTTGAAGGGCCGGGGCCAGGTCGGCGCGCAGGTAGTCGGTGACGGCCGGGTGGGCCATCCGGTCGGCGGGCTCGTTGTCGATGCGGATCACCCGGGTGCCGGGGCCGAAGAGGGTCCCGTAGCGGGACTGGAAGGCGTTGAGCGAGGCCCCGGCCACCAGCACCACGTCGGCGGTGCGCGCCAGCTCCAGGCGGTGGTCGCGGGTGAAGCCCCCGGCCACCCCCAGGTCCCAGGCGGAGTCCACCACGCCCACGGCCATCACCGAGGTCATGAACAGCGCCCCCAGCCGGTCCCCGAGCTCGCGCAGCGGGGCCGCCGCCCCGGCCAGGACCACCCCGCGCCCGGCCAGGATCAGCGGGCGTTCTGCCGCGCGCAGGATCCCGGCGATCCGGTCCAGCTCCTCGGGGGCGGCCGACCAGGTGGGCTTGGCCGCCAGCGGCTCCAGTGCCACCGGCGCGGTGAGGGGGGCGGTGGCCAGATCGTAGGGGATCGCCAGCACCACCGGCTGCACGGTGCGGGCGGCGAGGTCGAAGGCCCGGTGGGTGATCGCCGCCGCGTTGGCCGAGGTCGCGACCAGGGTGGTGACCCCCACGGCGGCGGCGGCGCCGGTCTGGTCGATGTCGAAGGGTCGGGCCCCCGTGGTGGGGGCGTCCCCGACGACGAGCACGAGCGGGATGCGGGCCAGGCGGGCCTCGGCCAGGGCGGTGTACGTGTTGGTGAACCCCGCCCCGTAGGTCGTGGTCGCCGCCCCGACCTTGCCGGTGGCCCGGTGGTAGGCATCGGCCATGGCCACCGTGGCGGCCTCGTGCCGGGCGGAGGTGAAGCCGAAGCCGGCGGAGGTGAGGTGGCTGATCAGGTGGGCGTTGCCGTTGCCCATCAGCCCGAACAGGTGATCGGCGCGGGCAGCGATCACCTCCGCCACCGCCGTGGACACGGTAGCGGTGACGGTGGTCGGGGGCAGCGGTCCAGCGGTCGCTTCCGGGGCGTTCGTGGTCATGTCGGGAATCCTCTCGGCAGAGCGTGCAGGGGGCGTGCGAAGGGGGCGGTGGTCAGGCGGCGGGGAAGGCCGAACGGTCCTCCAGCACCGCCAGGACCCGGTCGTTCGTGAGCGGGTCGGCCAGGGTGATCCGCACCCCGTCCCCCGCGTAGGCGCGCACCAGCACGTCGGCGCGGTCGAAGGCCTCCACCAGGGCCGCCCGCAGCTCGTCGCCGGCGCGCAGCCACACGAAGTTCGCCTGGCTGTCGGTCGGTTCCCACCCGGAGCGCCGCAGCGCGGCGGTGACCCGGCGGCGCTCGGCGGTCACCACCGCCACACGCTCGCGCAGCTGCTCCGCGGCGTCCAGGGAGTCGATCGCGGCCTGCTGGGCGAGGGCGCTGACGCCGAAGGGGAGGGCCACCCGGCGCAGGCCCTCGGCCAGTCCCGCGTGGGCCACGGCATAGCCGACGCGCAGGCCTGCCAGCCCGTAGGCCTTGGAGAACGTGCGCAGCACGCACACGTTGCCGTGGGCGCGGAACAGCCGCAGGGCGTCGGGATCCGCGGCGTCGTCGACGTACTCGACGTAGGCCTCGTCGATCACGATCAGCACGTGCGCGGGCACCCCGGCGACGAAGCGCGCCAGGGACTCGTGGTCCACGGCCACGCCCGTGGGGTTGTTCGGGGAGCAGACCAGCACCACGCGGGTCCGGTCCGTGATCGCCGCGAGCATGGCGTCCAGGTCGTGGCCCTGGTCGGCTGCCAGCGGCACGGGCACGGCGGTGGCGCCGGTGAGGCTCACGAGGATGGGATAGGCCTCGAAGGAGCGCCAGGCGAGGACGACCTCGTCGCCGGGGCCGCACGTGGCCGCGAGGATCTGCTGGAGCACACCGACGCTGCCGGGGCCGACGGCCACCTCCTCCGTGTCCGCCCCGAGAAAGCCGGCGATCCGCTCCCGCAGCGCGGTCGCGGCCATGTCCGGATAGCGGTTCATCCGGCCGGCGGCCCGCCGGACCCCGTCCAGGACCCCGGGCAGCGGCTCGAAGTGGCTCTCGTTGGAGGCCAGGGCCGCGGTGAGGGCGCCCGAGGCCCGGCGGCCGGCCACGTAGCCGGGCAGCTGTGAGACCACCTCGCGCAGGACGGGTTCGGCGCCGTCGTGGGAACGGCCCTCCGGGCGGGCGGGTGCAGGGCTGATGGTCATGAGTGATCCTTTCTCGCTGTGCTCGGCCCCGGGTGCCGCACCGATCCACAGGAGGTCGAGGTGCCGTCATCGGGCCGTGACGCATGGGGACGATCCTGCGACCCGGCGGATGTGATGCGCAACACTTTCTTTTTCTACTGCGACAGATGCTCACTGCTGGATTGAATGCGTGCCAGAATGACCACCATGTACCGGATCGACTCTCTCGACGCACGGATCCTCCTGGCGCTGGACCGCGACCCGTCGGCGACCATCGTGGCCCTGGCCCAGACCCTCGGGGTCGCCCGCAACACCGTGCACGCGCGGCTGCGGCGCCTCGACGACGGCGAGGTGCTGGGGCCGCACAGCCGCCGGGTGGACCCCCGTGCCCTGGGCTACGACCTCACCGCGTTCGTCGAGCTGTCCATCCGCCAGGGCAACAGCGAGGAGGCGCGGGCGGCCCTGCGGAGGATCCCGGAGATCATCGAGATGTTCTCCACCACCGGCGACTCCGACCTGCGGCTGCGGGTGGTGGCCCGGGACACGACGGATCTGCACCGGATCACCAACCTCATGCTCGAGACACCGGGGGTGCTGCGGACCAGCACCTCGATCTCACTGCTCGAGGAGATGCCGCTGCGGCTCACGAGCCTGCTCCAGCGCACCGCGGAGCATCCGTGACGGCCTGGAAGAGGCACGGCGCCTGGCCCCTCCCCCGGGACCGTCCAGGAGTCCCGGGATCGATCGGGGACTGTGCCCGGGAGGTCGCCGCCGCCCGGGGCGGTCAGGAGCGGCGCTGGGCCCCGGTGAGGTCCAGGGAGCGCTTGAGGATCTTGCCCGTGGGGCCCTTGGGCAGCTCGTCGACGACCTTGTACCAGCGGGGCTGCTTGTACAGCGCGACGCGCTCGCGCACGAAGGCGTCGAGCTCGCCGAGCTTCCCGGTCGCGCCGTCCGCCGGGACGTCGCGGAAGGCGACGACGGCGGCGACCTCCTCGCCCATCTCCTCGTCGGGCACGCCGACCACCGCGGCCTCCGCGATGCCCGGGAACTGGTAGATGACCTCCTCGACCTCGCGCGGGTAGACGTTGTAGCCCCCGCGCAGGACCATGTCCTTCTTGCGGTCGACGATGTAGTAGAAGCCGTCCTCGTCGACGCGGGCGAGGTCCCCGGTGTGGAACCAGCCGTCCCGGACGGCGGCCGCGGTGGCCTCGGGATTGCGCCAGTAGCCGGCCATGACGTACTCGCCGGCGACCACCAGCTCCCCCACCTCCCCGACGGGCACCTCACGGTCCTGGTCGTCCACGACCTTCAGGCGCGCCCCGCGCACGGCGGTTCCGATGGAGCCGGGCTTGCGGGCCTGCCCCTGCTGGTTGAAGCACACCACGGGGGAGGTCTCCGAGAGCCCGTAGCCCTCGTAGATCGGCGCCCCGAAGACCTTCTCGAAGCGCTCGAGGATCTCGACCGGCAGCGCCGCGCCGCCCGAGACGCCGGCCCGCAGCCTGGGCAGGTCGACCGGCCCGTCCCCCGCCGCGTGCAGCAGCGCGATGTACATGCTGGGCACGCCGGCGAAGACCGTCACCTCGTCCCTGGCGAGGATCTCGAGCGCCCTGGCCGGGTCGAAGCGCGGCAGCAGGGTGACGGTGGCGCCCGCGCAGACGACCCCGTTGAGGGCGACCGTCTGGCCGAAGACGTGGAAGAACGGCAGGCCGCCGAACATGACGTCGCCGGGCCCGAGCGAGAACAGCTCCGCGGACAGCTGAGCGTTGCTGAGCAGGTTGTGGTGGGTCAGCACGGCGCCCTTGGGCCGGCCGGTGGTGCCGGAGGTGTAGAGCAGGACGGCGGGGTCGTCGTCGGCCTGGTCCAGCACCTCGGGCAGCGGCGGGACCTGGGCCAGGGTCTGCAGGGTGCCCGCGGCCGAGATCTCCACCACGGGGAGCTGCCGGCCCAGCCCCGCGACGGCCTCCCGCGTGGCCCCGGCCACGGCCTCCCACACGAGCACGACGGAGACCTCCGCGTCCTCGAAGTGGTAGGCGAGCTCCCGGGGGGTCAGCAGCGGGTTGAGGGGGACGACGACGCCGCCCATGCGCAGGATGCCGTAGTAGGCGATCGGCATGTGCGGCACGTTGGGCAGGATCATCGCGACCCGGTCCCCCGGGACCACTCCGGCCGAGACCAGCATCGAGGCCGCGCGCGCCGAGAGGTCGTCGAGCGCCCCGTAGCCGAGGACGGCGTCGTCCAGCACCACGGCCCGGGCGTCGGGACGGGCCGCGGCGGACGCTGTGAGCAGGGTGGCGAGGTTGGTCATGGGGGAACTCCGGATCCCCGGTGCGCGGGCACCGGCACGACGTGCTGAGCAGTGAGCTGTGTCACACGAGCGTGCCAGGGGGTTACTGCGACGTCAAGACCCGGCTACCTGGGGCCGTCAGGCGGGGCGCCCGCCCCGATACACTGCCGTTCAGGACCGGTCACCCACCGCCGGACCGACCGTCACACCGACCGAGAAGGACAGCACCCGTGAGCGAGAACCCCCAGCAGCCCCAGGACGGCGGCGCACCGCAGCTGACCGAGGAGGAGATGGCGTACGTGCTGTCCCTGTTCGACATGGCCCGCGAGGGCGACACCGAGAACCTGCTGCCGGCCCTGCGCGCAGGCGTCCCGGTGAACCTCACCAACGGCAAGGGCGACACGCTGCTCATCCTCGCCGCCTACCACCAGCACGAGGACACGGTCGCCGCCCTGCTGGAGGCCGGCGCGGACGCCGACCGGGTCAATGACAACGGGCAGACCGCCCTGATGAGCGCGGTGTTCCGCGGCCACGAGGGGATCGTGCGCCGCCTGCTGGAGGCCGGGGCGTCGCAGACGGCCGGCGCCCACTCCGCGGCCGACTTCGCGAAGGTCTTCGAGCGCGAGGACCTGGTCCCCGTCCTGGAGGAGTACGCCGCCCGCTAGTCCCCGCCGCCGGTTCCCCGCGGCGCCGCCCGCCCGGGGCTCACTCGGCGAGCTCGAGGAACCTCCGGGCCACGGCGTCCCCGCCGTCCGGCCGCCGGCACACGACCATGATGGTGTCGTCCCCGGCGATGGTGCCCAGCACGGCCGGGATGACCGACGCGTCGATGGCGGAGGCGAAGTACTGGGCGGCCCCGGGGGGCGTGCGCAGCACCACGAGGTTGGCGCTGGCCTCGGCCGTCACGAGCAGCTCCCGGCAGAGGCTGCCCAGGCGCGCGTCGAGCGCCTCCTGGGTGATCCCGGACGCCGGGGACCGGTCGGCCCCCGCCTGCGGCACCGCGTACACGAGGGCCCCGGAGACGTCCCGGACGCGGACGGCGCCGAGCTCCACGAGGTCGCGGGAGAGGGTCGCCTGGGTGACCTGGACGCCGTCCTCGGCCAGCCGCTCGGCCAGCTCCGCCTGGGAGTGGATCGCGCCGCCGGTCACGAGAGCCACGATCCGCGCCTGCCGGGCGGTCTTCGTGGCGGGGATGCTCATGACCCGGCGCCCGCCCCGGCCGCGGCCAGGTTGTAGCGGCCGGAGCGCGCCATGAGCCAGACCAGAAGGGCCTTCTGGGCGTGCAGCCGGTTCTCGGCCTCGTCCCACACGACCGACTGCGGGCCGTCGATGACCTCCGCGGTCACCTCGGAGCCCCGGAAGGCGGGGAGGCAGTGCAGGAACAGGGCTGAGGGATCGGCCTTGGCCATGGCGGCGGCGTCCACGGCGTAGGGCCGGAAGATCTCGGCGCGGGCCTTCTTCTCGGCCTCCTGGCCCATCGACACCCACGTGTCGGTGCACACGACGTCCGTCCCGGCCAGCGCCTCGTCCGGGTCGGTGGTCACGAGCACGGACCCGCCGGTCAGCGCGGCGCGCTCCTCGGCGGCGCGCACGACCGCCGGGTCCGGCAGGTAGCCCTCCGGCCCGGCCACGCGCACGTGCATGCCCGCGGTGACCCCGCCGAGCAGGTAGGAGTTGGCCATGTTGTTGGCGGCGTCCCCGAGGTACGTGAAGGTCAGCCCCGCCGGGTCCCCCCGGTGCTCCCGCACGGTCAGCAGGTCGGCGAGGATCTGGCACGGGTGGTAGTCGTCGGAGAGCCCGTTGACGACCGGCACCGCGGAGGCGGCGGCCATCTCCTCGAGGCCCGACTGGGCGTAGGTGCGCCACACGATCGTCGAGACCATGCGCGAGAGCACCCGGGTGGTGTCCGAGACGCTCTCCTTGCCGAGCTGCGACTCCCCCGGGTTGATCACCAGCGGGTTGCCGCCGAGGTCGGCGACGCCCGTGGCGAAGGAGACGCGGGTGCGGGTCGAGGTCTTGTCGAAGACCACGGCGACGGTCTGCGGGCCGGCGTACGGGCGGTGCGCCCAGCGGTCGGCCTTGAGGGCGACGGCGAGCTCGAGCACCTCGGCCTGCTCCTGCTGGGAGAGGTCGGTGTCGACGAGGAAGTGGCGGGGCATCGGGGGGATCACGCTTCTTTCGGTGCGGTCGCGCCGGCCGGGGCGACGGCGGCGGTGGCGGAGGCCAGGATCTGGGGCAGGGCGTCGACGAAGCGGCGGGCCTGCTCCTCGGTCAGGATCAGCGGCGGGGCGAGGCGGAGGGTGGCGGGACCGGTCGCGTTGACGATGAAGCCGGCCGCGCGGGCGGCGTCGACGACGGCGGGCCCGAACGGGGCGCCCGCCCCCTCGGGCACGGCGAGGTCGGCGCCGATCAGCAGCCCGTGCTGGCGCACCTCGCCGACGCCCGCGGTGCCGCGCAGCCCGTCCGCGAGGACGGCGCCCACGGTGCTCGCGTGCTGGAGCAGGCCCTCCTCCTCGATCACGGCGATGGTGGCGAGCCCGGCCGCGGTGGCGGGCGGGTTGCCGCCGAAGGTCGTGCCGTGCTGGCCCGCGGTGAGCAGCCCGGAGACCTCCGCGCCGACGGTGAGCATGGCGCCGACGGGGAAGCCGCCGCCCAGGCCCTTGGCCAGGGTGATGGCGTCGGGCAGGTCGTCCCCGCTGAGCTCGGCCGCGGAGGCGAACCAGCGGCCGGTGCGGCCCATGCCGGTCTGCACCTCGTCGACGACCAGCAGGGCGCCGTGCTCGCGGGTCAGCTGCCGGGCCCGGCGCAGGAAGCCCTCGGGCAGGGCGTGCACCCCGGCCTCGCCCTGCACCGGCTCCACCACCAGGGCCGCCACCGTGCCGTCGAGGTGCTCCTCGAGGGCCTCCAGCGTGGCGGGGATGTGCCGGACCCCGGCGGGCAGCGGCTCGAACGGGGTGCGGTAGGCCTCCTTGGCGGTCAGGGCGAGCGCGCCCATGGTGCGGCCGTGGAAGGCGGACTCCAGCGCCAGGACTGTGGTGCGCGGCGTCCCGTCGGGGCCGGGGCGCTCGTGGCCGTTGCGGCGGGCGAGCTTGAACGCGGCCTCGTTGGCCTCGGTGCCGGAGTTCGCGAAGAACACGTGGGAGCCGTCGGGTGCGCCCGCGAGCGCCAGCAGCTTCTCGGCGAGCGCGATCTGCTGGGGCGAGGTGAAGAAGTTGGAGATGTGCCCCAGGGTGGCCAGCTGGCGGCTCACGGCCTCGACCCAGCGGGGGTGCGCATGGCCCAGGGCGTTGACGGCGATGCCGGCGAGGAGGTCGAGGTAGTCCTTGCCGTCGGCGTCGGTGACCACGGCGCCCCGGCCGTGGGTGAGCACGAGCGAGGGGCTGCCGAAGACGCCGAGCAGGGACTCGGAGTACTCCTCCAGCAGGTCGGCCTGCGCCGGCCGGTCCCCGGTGGTGCCCGTCGGTGCGCTGTGCGTGGTGTCGGTCATGAGGAGGCTCCGTCGTCGTCGGGGGTGAGCTGAGTGCCGATGCCGGTGTCGGTGAAGATCTCGAGCAGGCAGGTGTGCGCACTGCGCCCGTCCACCACGGACGCGCGGCGCACGCCGCCCTCGACGGCGCGCAGGGCGGCGGTCATCTTCGGGATCATCCCGGACTCCAGCCGCGGGAGCATCTCGCGCAGCTCGGAGGCCGTGAGCGAGGAGATGAGGGAGTCCTTGTCCGGCCAGTTCGCGTAGAGCCCCTCGACGTCGGTGAGGGCCACGAACTTCTCGGCGCCCAGGGCCACCGCGACCTCCGCGGCGGCGGTGTCCGCGTTGACGTTGAGGATCTCCCCGGTGATCCGCCCGTGCTCGTCGACCTCCGGGGCCACGGAGGAGATGACGGGGATGCGGCCGGCGTCCATGAGCTGGGTGATCGGCTCCGCGTTGACCGAGACGACCTCCCCCACCCAGCCGAGGTCCACCTCGACCCCGTCGACCACCGTCCCCGTGCGGACGGCGTTGAACAGGGAGGCGTCCTCGCCGGAGAGGCCCACGGCGTAGGGGCCCGTGGCGTTGAGCAGGTGCACGAGCTCGCGCTGGACCTGGCCGGTGAGCACCATGCGGATCGCGTCGATGGCCTCCTTGGAGGTGACGCGCAGCCCGCCGCGGAACTCGGAGCCGATGCCGAGGCGCCCCAGCATGCTGGTGATCTGCGGGCCGCCGCCGTGCACGACGACGGGCCTGATGCCCACGTGGCGCAGGAACACCATGTCCTCGGCGAAGGCCCGGCGCAGCGGCTCGGAGACCATGGCGTTGCCGCCGTACTTGAAGACCATCACGGACCCGGCGAAACGCTGGATCCAGGGCAGAGCCTCCATGAGGGTGCCCGCCTTGAGCTGGGCGGTCTCGAAACGGGTGGCGTCACTGGGGTGGGGCATGGCTCTCCTGGGCCGTCCGGGCGGGGGCGGCGGTCGGTCGGGTCGGGGGTCAGCTCGAGTACGCGCTGTTCTCCTCGACGTAGTCGTGGGTGAGGTCGTTGGTCCACACGGTGGCGTCCGCGTCACCGGCCTTGAGGTCGATGAGCACGGTCACCTTCCGGTCCGCGGCGAGGTCCACGCCCTCGCGGGGGTCGCCGATCATGCCGTTGCGGCAGACCATGACCCCGTTGATGGTGACGTCGAGCCTGTCGGCGTCGAACCTGGCGTCCGTGGTGCCGACGGCGGAGAGCACCCGCCCCCAGTTGGGGTCGTTGCCGAAGATCGCGGTCTTGAAGAGGTTGGAGCGGGCCACGGTGCGGCTGACGTCCTCGGCCTGCTTCTCCGTCTGGGCGTTGACCGTGGTGATCTCGATGTCGTGGGAGGCGCCCTCGGCGTCCGTGATGAGCTGCTGGGCCAGGGAGTGGCAGACCGCCGTGACCGCCTGGCTGAACTCGAACTCGTCCGGCTTGATCCCGGAGGCCCCGGAGCCGAGCAGCACCACGGTGTCGTTCGTGGACATGCAGCCGTCGGAGTCGGTGCGGTTGAAGGTGAGCTTCACGGCGTCGTCGAGCGCCCACTGCAGGGCGTCCGAGGACATGTCGGCGTCGGTGGTCAGCACCACGAGCATCGTGGCCAGGCCCGGAGCCAGCATGCCCGCGCCCTTGGCCATGCCGCCGACGGTCCAGCCGTCGCGGACGTAGGACGCCTGCTTGGCCACGGTGTCCGTGGTCATGATCGCCTGCGCCGCGGCGGCGCCCGCGGCGTCGTCGTCGGCCAGGGCCCGGACCACGGCGGGGATCCCGCGCTCCATGACGTCCATCGGCAGCTGGACGCCGATCAGCCCGGTGGAGCACACGACCACGTCACCCGCCCCGATGCCGAGGGCCTCGCCCACGAGCTCCGCGGTGCGGTGCGCGGCCTGGAACCCCTGGGGGCCGGTGCACGCGTTGGCGCCGCCGGAGTTGAGGACCACCGCGGCGGCCCGGCCGTCGGCGGTGGTGGCCTTCGACCACTGGACCGGGGCGGCGCTCACGCGGTTGGTGGTGTAGACCGCGGCCACCGCGTGGTGGGGGCCCTCGTTGGCCACGAGGGCGAGGTCGGGCGTGCCCGACGCCTTGAAGCCCGCGGTGGTGGCGCCGGCGACGAAGCCGCGGGGCGCGGTGACGCCGCGGCCGGTGTCGACCGTCAGGGTCCCGGCGGGGTTCTGGGACGGGTAGGTTCTCACGGGGCGACTCCTTGCAGGGGCAGGCCGGTGTCCTCCGGCAGGCCGAGGGCGAGGTTCAGGGACTGGACGGCACCGCCGGCGGTGCCCTTGACGAGGTTGTCGATCACGCAGGTGACGACCACCCGGCCGGCGTGCGGGTCGAGGACCAGCTGCAGCTGGGCGTGGTTGGAGCCGGCGACCGACTTCGTGGCGGGCCACTGCCCCTCGGGCAGGACGGTGACGAACTGCTCGGCCGCGTAGGCCTGCTCCCACGCCTCGCGCAGCTGCGCGGCGGTGACGCCCTCGGCGACGCGCGCCGTGGCGGTCGTGAGGATGCCGCGGGGCATGGGGGCCAGGGTCGGGGTGAAGGAGATCTGCACGGGCTCCCCCGCCGCCTTCGCGAGGCCCTGCTCGATCTCCGGGGTGTGCCGGTGGGCGCCGCCGACGCCGTACGGGGACATGGAGCCCATGACCTCCGAGCCCAGCAGGTGCGGCTTGACGGCCTTGCCCGCGCCCGAGGTCCCGGACGCGGCGACGATCACCACGTCCTGCGGCTCGAGCAGCCCGGCGGCGAAGCCCGGAGCCAGGGCCAGCAGGGCGCTGGTCGGGTAGCAGCCGGGCACGGCGATGCGCGTGGCGCCCCGCAGCTGCTCGCGCTGGCGGGTGCCCGAGGAGTCCACGAGGAGCTCGGGCAGGCCGTAGGGCCACGTCCCGGCGTGCTCGGAGCCGTAGAACTGGTTCCACGCCTCGGCGGAGTCCAGGCGGTGGTCCGCGCCGGCGTCGATCACCACGGTCTCCGGCGGGAGCTGCGCCGCGATCTCCGCGGAGGCCCCGTGCGGCAGGGCCAGGAAGACGACGTCGTGGCCGGCCAGGTTCTCGACCGTGGTGTCCACGAGCACGCGGTCGGCCAGGGAGTGCAGGTGCGGCTGGAGCTCCCCGAGCCGCTGGCCCGCGTTGGAGTGGGCCCCCACCGCCCCGATCTCGATCTGCGGGTGCCCGGCGAGGATCCGCAGGACCTCTCCGCCGGCGTACCCGGAGGCACCGGAAACTGCTGCGCTGAACGTCATACTCACCACTTTAGCTCAAAGTTATGCAGAGCAATCAATATTTATGCACCATGTCCGGCGGCGGCCGTGCCGGCCGGGACCGTGGCGCTGGAGCGGGACCGTGGCGCTGGACCGGGTCCGGGGGCGCGGCCTCGCCCGGCTCGCCGCCCCGTGGGCCCGGGCGCCTCCCGGGCGTGCGGGCGGGACTGTGCCTACGATGGGCCCGAGTCCCGCCCGCGAGCACAGGAGGTACCCGTCATGGTCCGTTGCGTCATGGTCGAGCAGGCCGGAGGCCCCGAGGTGCTGACCCTCGGCGAGCGCCCCGACCCGGAGCCGGGAGCGCGCCAGCTGCTGGTCGAGACCCGCGCCGCCGGGGTGAACTTCATCGAGGTCTACCAGCGCGAGGGCGTTTACCCCGTGGAGCACCCCTTCACCCCGGGCTCGGAGGGCATGGGCGTCGTCGTGGCCGTCGGCTCCGAGGTGGAGGGCTTCTCCCCCGGCGACCGGATCACCACCTCGCAGGCCTCCCGCACCTACGCCGACACGTTCCTCGTGGACGCCGAGAAGGCCCTGCGCGTGCCGGCCGGGATCCCCGACGAGACCGCGGCCGCGATCCCGCTGCAGGGGCTCACGGCCCACTACCTGGTCCGCTCCACCTTCCCCGTCAAGGAGGGCGACGTCGCCGTGATCACCGCCGGCGCGGGCGGGGTCGGCGGCCTGGCGGTCCAGCTGCTCAAGCGGCAGGGCGCGACCGTCATCGCCCTGGTCGGCTCCCAGGACAAGGCCGAGACCGCGCGCTCGCTGGGCGCCGACTTCGCCCTGGTGGGGTACGAGGGCTTCGCCGAGCACGTCCGGGAGCTGTCGGGCGGGCGCGGGGCGGACGTCGTGTACGACTCCGTGGGCAAGGACACCTTCGACGAGTCCCTCACGGCCCTGCGCAAGCGCGGGACGCTCGTCCTCTTCGGCGGCTCCTCCGGCCAGGTGCCGCCCTTCGACCTGCAGCGGCTGGCCCAGAACGGGTCCCTGTACGTCACCCGCCCCACCCTCAACGACTACCTGCTCGACGAGGAGGAGCGGAGCTGGCGCTCGGGGGAGCTCTTCGACGCCGTGCTCGACGGCTCGCTGACCGTCCGGGTCGCCGAGACGTTCCCGCTGGCCGAGGCCCGGCGCGCGCACGAGGTGCTGGAGGGCCGCACGGCCCAGGGGAAGCTCCTGCTCGTCCCGTGAGGGCGCTCACACGCGGCGGGAGGGGCCGGGTGGGGAAGGAGACAATGAGCGGGTGACCAACGACGTTCTGCCCTCCACCCCTGCCCGCGCGCCCTCCGCCGTGCACCTCCCCCAGCTGCCCGGCGCCGCCTCCTGCCCCCCGGAGCGCACGCTGGTGGAGCTGCTCCTCGCCACCGCCGAGGAGCACCCGGACGCGCCCGCGCTCGACGACGGCGAGCGCTCCCTCAGCTACACCGAACTGCTGGCGGAGGTGCGGGCCGTGGGCCGGCGCCTGACCGCGGCCGGTCTCGGCGCGGGCGACAGGATCGGGGTGCGGGTGGCCTCCGGCACGGCCGAGCTCTACATCGGCATCCTCGGCGTCCTGCTCGTGGGCGCCGGCTACGTGCCCGTGGACGCCGACGACCCCGAGAAGCGCGCCCGGCTGGTGTTCGGCGAGGCGGACGTCGCCGGGACCATCGGCGCGGGCGGGTCGATCACCGTGGCGCCGGCCCGGGAGGGGTCCGGTCCCCACCCGGCGCCGCGGATGCCCACCCTGGACGACGACGCCTGGATCATCTTCACCTCCGGGTCGACCGGCAGGCCGAAGGGCGTGGCGGTCTCCCACCGCTCGGCGGCCGCCTTCGTGGACGCCGAGGCGCGGCTGTTCCTGCAGGACGACCCGATCGGGCCGCAGGACCGTGTCCTGGCGGGGCTGTCGGTGGCCTTCGACGCCTCCTGCGAGGAGATGTGGCTCGCGTGGCGCCACGGGGCCTGCCTGGTCCCCGCCCCCCGGTCCCTCGTGCGCTCCGGCACCGACCTGGGCCCGTGGCTCGAGACCCGCGGGATCACCGTCGTCTCGACCGTCCCCACCCTCGCGGCCATGTGGCCGGCGACCGCCCTGGACTCCGTCCGGCTGCTCATCTTCGGCGGCGAGGCCTGCCCTCCCGAGCTCGTGAACCGCCTGGCCGACGGCAGCCGGGAGCTGTGGAACACCTACGGGCCCACCGAGGCGACCGTCGTGGCCTGCGCCGCGCAGATGCACGCCGGCGTCCCGGTCACCATCGGCCTCCCCCTGGACGGCTGGGACCTCGCCGTCGTCGACGCGGAGGGAATCCCCGTGCCCGAGGGCGGGACGGGCGAGCTGATCATCGGCGGCGTCGGCCTGGCCCGCTACCTCGACCCCGCCAAGGACGCGGAGAAGTACGCCCCCATGCCCACCCTCGGCTGGGACCGCGCCTACCGCTCGGGGGACCTCGTGACCTACGACCCGGCGGGGCTGCTGTTCGTGGGCCGGGCCGACGAACAGGTCAAGCTCGGGGGCCGGCGGATCGAGCTGGGCGAGGTGGACGCGGCCCTGCAGGCCCTGCCCGGCGTCCAGGGGGCGGCCGCCGCCGTCCAGGAGACCGCCGCCGGCAACCAGGTCCTCGTCGGCTACCTGGTCCCCGAGGGCGCGCTGCGGGGCGCGGCCCCGGAGGAGCTGCCCACCTTCGACACCGCGGCCGCACGGGCCCGCCTGGCCGACGTCCTCCCTGCGGCGCTGATCCCGCTGCTGGCGGTGACCGACGACCTCCCCACCAGGACCAGCGGCAAGGTGGACCGCAAGGCCCTGCCCTGGCCCCTCCCCGGGGCGGGCGCGGACGACGCCGCGGTGGACCTCAGCGGCACCGACGAGGAGGACCGCTGGATCCTCGAGCAGTGGAGCGCGGTCCTGGGGGTGGGCGCGGTGGGTCTGGACGCCGACTTCTTCGCGTCCGGCGGCGGGTCGCTGGCCGCCGCCCAGCTCGTCTCCGTGCTGCGGCAGAAGTACCCCACGGTCACCGTCTCGGATGTCTACGCCCACCCCCGGGTGGGCTCGCTGATCGAGATGGTCCGCCGCGACGCCCCCAAGTCCCGGGCCGCCGCCCACTCCATGGACGAGCGCTCCGTGCGCCGCACCGCCCGCCGGTCCCAGGTCTTCCAGACCCTGATGGGCATCCCCGTGCAGGTCCTCGCCGGGATGCGCTGGCTCACGTGGCTGCTGGTGCTCAACAACGTGCTGGGGGCCATGGGCGTGCTGCCCGCCGCCCCGGTGGTCCCGTGGGGGTGGGTGCTCGCCTCGTGGCTCGTGTTCGTCAGCCCGTTCGGCCGCATGGGCGTCACCGTGCTCGCGGCCCGGACCCTGCTGCGCGGCCTGGAGCCGGGCGACTACCCCCGCTCCGGGAAGGTCCACCTCAGGCTGTGGCTCGTGGAGCAGATCGCGCAGGCCTCCCGCGCGGTGTCCCTGTCCTCCGCCCCGTGGATGCCGTACTACGCCCGCGCCCTCGGCGCGGAGATCGACCGGGACGTGGACCTGCACTCGGTCCCGCCCGTCACCGGCCTGCTGACGGTCGGGCGCGGGGCCGCCGTCGAGCCCGAGGTGGACCTCTCCGGCTGGTGGATCGACGGCGATGTCCTGCACGTCGGCTCGATCGAGATCGGGGCGGGCGCGGTCGTGGGCACCCGCTCCACCCTCATGCCCGGGACCCGGATCGGGCGCGACGCCCGCGTCGAGGCCGGCTCCGCGGTGCTCGGGAAGGTCAAGGAGGGCGTGCGCGTCGCGGGCTCCCCCGCCGAGCGCACGGGCAAGGCCCGGATCCACTGGCCCCAGGAGCCGCTCCTCCGCTCCCGCCTGTGGGCCTCCGTGTACGGCGTCGCCTCCGCGGCGCTCGCGGGCATCCCCTACGTGGCCGCCCTGGTCGCCGCGACGGTCCTGGCCCTGCTGCTGCGCCCGCGGATCGGGTCGGACACGACCCTCGGCGAGCTGCTCGCCGACGGCACGCTGCTGTGGGCCGTGCCCGTGGCGGCGCTGGTATGGTTCTTCGCCTGCGCCCTGCTGGTGCTGCTGGCCGTCCGGGGGCTCGGGCGGGGCATCACCGCCGGGTACCACCCGGTCCGGTCCGCGGTCGGCTGGCGGATCTGGGCCACCGAGCGGGTCATGGACATGGCCCGCGACCTGCTCTTCCCCCTCTACGCCGGGCTCGTCACGCCCGTCTGGATGCGCCTGCTCGGCGCGAGGGTCGGCCGGGACGTGGAGATCTCCACCGCGGTGCTCATCCCCTGCATGACCACCATCGGGGACGGCGCCTTCCTCGCGGACGACACCATGGTCGCCCCGTACGAGCTCGGCGGCGGGTGGATGCGCGTCGGCCCCGTCAAGATCGGCAAGCGCTCGTTCCTCGGCAACTCGGGCATCGCCGCCGCGGGCCGCCGGGTCCGCAAGGACTCCCTCGTGGCCGTCCTGTCCTCGGCGCCCGACAGGGCGAAGTCCGGCTCCTCGTGGCTGGGCTCCCCGCCCATCCGGCTGCGCCGCACCGTGGTCGAGGCGGACCACGCGCTGACGTACGCGCCGCCCGCGCGATTGAAGGTCCTGCGGGGCGCCGTCGAGACGCTGCGGCTGCTGTCCGTCGTGGCGTCCACGGCCCTGGTCTTCCTGGTGGTGCTGGCCCTGGACGAGATCGTCGCCCGCTCGGGCTACTGGCTCGCGGCGCTGCTCTCCGGGGCGGTCCTCATGGGGGCGGGCTTCCTCGCGGCGCTGCTGTCCGTGCTCGCCAAGTGGGCCCTCGTGGGCCGGGTCCGGCCGGGCGAGCACCCGCTGTGGAGCTCCTTCATCTGGCGCAACGAGCTCCAGGACACGTTCGTGGAGCTCGTCGCCGCCCCCTGGTTCGCCCACGCCGCCTCCGGCACCCCGGCCCTCGTCTGGTACCTGCGCGCCCTGGGCGCCAGGATCGGCCACGGCGTGTGGTGCGAGACCTACTGGCTGCCCGAGGCGGACCTGGTGACCCTGGGGCACGCCTCCACCGTGAATCGGGGCACCGTGCTCCAGACCCACCTGTTCCACGACCGGATCATGTCCCTGGACACCGTGGAGCTCGAGGCGGGGGCGACCATGGGCCCGCACGGGGTGATCCTGCCCGCCGCCAGCGTGGGGGCCTCGGCCACCGTCGGGCCCGCGTCCCTGGTGATGCGCGGGGAGTCCGTGCCCGCGGCCTCGTACTGGACCGGGAACCCGGTCCGGCCCTGGTCCCGCAACGTCCCCGACCCGCACACCGGCGCGCCCCGCAGCCGGTGAGGGGCGCCGTCCCCGCCACCCCCACCTCCCCCGAAAGGCCCCGCGTGCCCTCCACCACCTCCGTCCTGGATCCGTACACCCCGTCGTCCGGGACCCCGGACGTCGACGTGCACCGCTACGAGCTGGAGCTGGACTACCGGATGGAGAGCAACAGGCTGGACGGGGAGGCCCTGCTGCGCTGCAGGGCCCGCGTTCCCGTCACCCGGCTCGAACTGGACCTCACCGGCCTGACGGTGGGCAAGGTCCGCGCCGTTCTCGGCGCGCAGCAGGGCGGGAAGAAGTCCGTCCGGTTCGCCCAGCGCCGTGACCGCCTGGTGGTCACGCTCCCGCGCGCGGTCGGGGCCGGGGAGGAGTTCTCGCTGCGGATCCGGTACGGGGGACACCCCGGCCCGGCCGACGGGCCCTGGGGCGAGATCGGGTGGGAGGAGCTCACCGACGGCGTCCTCGTGGCCGGCCAGCCCACGGGCGCCTCCACCTGGTTCCCCTGCAACGACCACCCCTCGCAGAAGGCGACCTACCGCTTCGAGATCTCCACCGACGCGGAGTACTACGTCCTGGCCAACGGCCGGCTCGAGTCCCGGGCCCGGCACGCGAGCCGCTGCACGTGGGTCTACCGGCTCGACGACCCCATGCCGAGCTACCTCGCCACCGTCCAGATCGGCGACTACCGGCGCACGCCGCTGGGGGACGGGCCCGTCCCCCAGTACCTGGTCCACCCGGTGGGGCGGGCCGAGGAGTGCGCCGAGGGCTTCCGCGCCCAGGGGCAGATGATGACGGCGTTCGTGGAGGCCTTCGGCCCCTACCCCTTCGAGGACTACACGGCGGTGGTGGCCGAGGACGACCTCGAGATCCCGCTCGAGGCGCTGGGCTGCTCGGTCTTCGGCCGCAACCACCTCTCGGGCTCCTGGGAGAACCAGCGGCTGATCGCCCACGAGCTGTCCCACCAGTGGTTCGGCAACTCGCTGACCGCCTCGGGCTGGGAGCACATCTGGCTGCACGAGGGCTTCGCCTGCTACGCCGAGTGGCTGTGGTCGGAGGCCTCCGGCGGGTGGTCCGCGAAGCGGCGGGCGCAGCTGGCCTGGGCGAGGCTGAAGCTCGCCCCCCAGGACATCGAGGTGGGCCGGCCCGGCCCCGAGGGCATGTTCGACGACCGCGTCTACAAGCGCGGCGCCCTCACGGTGCACGCCCTGCGGACGGCCGTGGGGGACGACGCCTTCTTCACGATGCTGCGCTCCTGGACCGGACGGCACCGGCACGGGCTGGTGAGCACCGAGCTCTTCGAGGCCCACGTGGCCGGGACCTGCCCGGACCTGCCCGGCGACGACCTCCGCGCCCTGCTCCACGACTGGCTGTTCAGCACGGCCCTCCCCGGGTTCCCCGGCTGAACGCCAGGGCCGTCGCGAACCCGTCCGCCAGTCGGGCGGCGAACGCGGCGGCCCCCTCCCCGGGGCCCGGGTCCAGCCGGTCCCAGGCCAGGACGGGCCGCCAGGGCCTCCCGCGCCGCGGCGGGACCCCGCCCGTCTCGAGGGAGCGGGGATCGGCGACCAGACCGGTGCCGGCGGCCTTGGCCAGGGCCTCCTTGGCCGACCACACGAGGGCCGCGCGGTGGCGGCGCTCCGGCAGGCTCCCGGCTGCCGCCACGTGGGCGCGCTCCGCGGCGGTGAAGAACTGCTCCGCGACCGTGTCCAGGTCCGCCCCGACCGGGGTGACGTCCACGCCCGCCGCCACCGGCCCGGGGGCCCACAGGGCGGCGACCGCGACGTCGCCCGCGGAGCTCACCGACAGCCCGAGCGGGACGCGCACGCCGTCGAGCAGGTACCCCGGACGGCCGTGGTCGCCGGCGCCGGGCTCGCCCGCGGCGGACACCGCCCCGGCGGCGGCGCGCGCAGGAGCTCCCGGGCGGGCCGCGCACGAGGGGCAGCAGTAGGCCGAGACCAGCGCCGCCGGGTCCGCGCCCACGGCCTCGGCCACGAGCCCCCGCACCCAGGTCCGGCGGGCGAGGAAGCGGCGGTGCGCGGCGGGGTCGCGGTAGCGCCGCGCCCGGGCCCGCTCGACGTCGTCCAGGAGCTGGGCCAGGCCCGGGACCCGGGCGAGGTCGGCCGCGCACAGGAGCACGTCCGGTGTCCTCACGCGGGCCTCCTCACTGCGGGGTCCTCACTGCGGGTCCTCACGCCGGGGGCTCCCCCGGGTCAGTACTGCTCGCGGTAGAGCCGGCGGGCGTACCAGACGCCGGCGCCGGCGGCGCCGAGCCCGGCCACGGCCAGCAGGGCGGCCTGCACGCGCTGCCAGAGGACGGTCCCGCCGGTGATGCCGTCGCCGAACTCGCCGGCCTCGTCCGTGGCGACCACGCGCAGCGTGCCGTCCTCGACGGCGAGCAGGGCGTCGGCCTCCTGGTGGAAGTCCTGCTCCCGGGAGCCGGTCTGCGTGCCGCGGAAGACGGTCTCCTCCCCCGCCTCCGGCACCCGGGGGTCCGCCAGGCCGGAGTCGAAGGGCTGCTGCGTGATCGCCTCGTCGGTGGGCAGGACGCCGCGGTAGACCGGGTTGTACGTCTTGGTGCGGAGGTCGTTGGTGAGGTCCTGGTACTGCCCGGAGATCACCCACGAGCGGTCGGCGTAGCCCGCGAGCCTGCGGGAGTCGTCCCAGGCGAGCGCGGCGCTGACGAGCAGCACGAGGCCCAGGATCAGGCCCAGCAGCCCCACGGCGATGGGCTTCCAGGCGATGGCCCGGCGGCCGCGCCCGTCGTCGTCCCGGCGGTCGTCGTCGTTCTCGTCGTCGAACGCGAAGAACGCGTCCGACCGGTCGGCCGTCTCCTCGGTCATGCTGAGCTCCTGGGGAAGGGGTCGGGGAAGGGGGCTCGCCCACGGGCGGCCCGGTGCCACAGTATCGGAGTTCCCGGGACGGGCCCTGGGCGCTCCGGCGCGTGACGCCCGTCTGTGGCCGGTCTCACGACGGCCGGCGGCCCGCTCCCCCTCGCGGGGGAACGGGCCGCCGTGGCGCGGGGCCGGTCAGCCGCGCAGCACGGCCCCGTGGCGCTCTGCGGCCACCGCGACGGCGGCCTCGCGCGCCGCCGAGGCCTCGTCCGCGGTGAGCGTGCGGTCCGGGGCGCGGAAGCGCAGGGCGAAGGCCACGGACTTCCTGCCCTCCTCGATGCCCGGCCCCTGGTAAACGTCGAACACGCGCACGTCCTCCAGCAGCTCCCCCGCCCCCTCCTCGAGGGCGGCGCGCAGCTGCGCGGCCGGGACGGAGGCGTCGATGACCAGGGCAACGTCCTGGGTGGCCGCCGGGTAGCCGGAGATGGGCCGCGCCTGGACCACGTCGAGCTCGGCGTCGAGGAGCGAGCTGAGGTTCAGCTCCATCGCCACCGTGCGCTCGGGCAGGTCCTGGGCCGCCACGAGCTTGGGGTGCAGCTCGCCGGCGTAGCCGACGGGGGTGCCGTCGGCCGTGGCGAGCACCGCGGTCCGGCCCGGGTGGAACGCCTGGTGGGTGCCCTGGCTGACGTCCAGCTCGACGCCGAGGACCTCGGCGGCCAGCCGGGCCGCGTCCAGCACGTCCTGCCAGTCGAACGGCCGCGGGGTCACCCAGGGGCTCTCGGCCGCGTCCTTGCCGACCAGGACCGCCGCGAGGTGGCGCGGCTGGGCGGGCAGCCCGGCCTCGAGGTCGTCGAGGACCTCCTGGGACGGGCGGGCGCCCAGCGGCGGGATGCTCGCGGAGCCCACCCGGTCGCCGGGCCGGAACACGCGCCCGATCTCGTACAGGGCGAGGTCGCGGAAGCCGCGGGAGGTGTTGCGCCGCAGCACGTCCAGCAGGCCCGGCAGCAGGGAGACGCGCAGCATGCCCTGCGCCTCGCTGATGGGGTTGGCCAGCTTCACCGACGGCACCGGGACCCCGGCCTGCGGGGCGCCCCACAGCTCGTTGTCCGCCTGGGACACGAACGGGTAGGCGAGCACCTCGGTCAGCCCGGCGGCCGCGAGCGCGTCGGCCACGCGCTTGCGGGCCTGCTGCTCGGCGGTCAGGCCGCGCCCGGGAGGGGCCACGGGCAGCCGCGACGGGATCCGGTCGTAGCCGTCGAGGCGGGCGACCTCCTCGACGAGGTCCTCCTTGGCGACGAGGTCCGGGCGCCACGTCGGCGGCACGACCCGCCAGCCGTCGTCGGTGGTCTCGACCTGCGCGCCGAGCTCGGTGAGGGTCCCCACGACCTGCTCGGGGGTGTAGTCGACGCCCACGCGGCGGCTCGGGTAGTCCCACGGCAGCTCGATGGGCGCCGGGGCCGTGGTGCGGTCCACGTCCGTCACCTCGGGGCCGGCGGTCCCGCCGGCGAGCTCGACGAGCAGCTCGACGGCGCGCTGGGCGGCGACCGGGGCGATCTGCGGGTCCACGCCGCGCTCGAAGCGCTTGGACGCCTCCGAGGGCAGCCGGTGCCGGCGGGCGGTGCGGGCGATCGAGACCTCGTCGAAGCGCGCGGCCTCCACGAGGACGTTGACGGTGGCGTCCGAGACCTCGGTGGCGGCCCCGCCCATGACCCCGGCCATGCCGATGGGCCCCGAGCCGTCGGTGATCAGCAGGTCCTCGGGGTCGAGGGTTCGCTGCTTGCCGTCCAGCGTGGTGAGGGTCTCGCCCCGGCCCGCCCGGCGCACCACGATGCCGCCGGTGAGGGCGTCGAGGTCGTAGAAGTGCAGGGGCTGGCCGAACTCGAGCATCACGTAGTTGGAGATGTCCACCGGCAGGGAGATCGAGCGGATCCCCGCCAGGCGCAGCCGCGCCGACATCCACGGGGGCGTGGGGGCGGTCGCGTCGACGCCGGTCACCGTGCGGGCGACGAAGCGGGTGCAGCCGGGGTTGCCGTGGATGGGGGCGGCGTCGTCGACCGCCACGGGGAACCCGCCCTGGGTGGGGGCGGGCACGCGGGCGGCCACGGCGTCGGCCGGGTCCGTGAAGGGCGCGTGCACGGCGTGGCAGTACTCCCGGGCCACGCCGCGCAGCGAGAAGGCGTAGCCGCGGTCCGGGGTCACGTTGATCTCCGCGGCCTCGTCGTGGAGCCCGAGCAGCTCCAGGGCATCGGAGCCGATCTCCGGGTCCAGGCCGAGGGTCGAGAGCACCAGGATGCCGTCGTGGTCCTCGCCGATGCCGAGCTCGCGCACGGAGGCGATCATGCCGGCGGAGGTGTGGCCGTAGGTCTTGCGCGCCGAGATCCTGAAGTTCCCGGGCAGGACGGCGCCGGGCAGGGTCACGACGACCTTGTCCCCGACCTCGAAGTTGTGGGCGCCGCAGATGACGCCCTGCACGCCGGAGGGGTCGATGCCCTTGCCGGTCAGCGTCTGCTCCCGGCCCTCCGGGACCACCCGGACGGTGCACCAGTTGACGGTCTTGCCGTTGGAGTGGGTCTCCGGCTCCTTGGAGAGCACCTGGCCCACCACGACCGGGCCGTGGAGCTCGTCCGCGGGCCGGTGGACGGCCTCCTCCTCGAGGCCCACCTTCACGAGGGTCGCCAGGACGTCCTCGGCGGTGGCGCCGGCCGGGACGGGGGCGTGCTCGCGCAGCCATGACAAAGGAACTCGCATGTCTTAGATCTCCATCCCGAAGTGCTCGCTGAAGCGGACGTCGCCCTCGACCATGTCGTGCATGTCCGGGACGTTGTTGCGGAACATCAGGGTCCGCTCGATGCCCATGCCGAACGCGAAGCCGGAGTAGACCTCCGGGTCGATGCCGGCCGCGCGCAGCACGTTGGGATGGACCATGCCGCAGCCGCCCCACTCGATCCACTGCGGGCCGCCCTTGGCGTTCGGGTGCCAGACGTCCAGCTCCGCCGAGGGCTCCGTGAAGGGGAAGTAGTTGGGCCGCAGCCGGATCTTCGCCTCCGGGCCGAACATCTGCCGGGCGAAGTGCTCCAGCGTGCCCTTGAGGTCCGCCATGGACAGGCCCTTGTCCACGGCGAGGCCCTCGACCTGGTGGAAGACGGGGGTGTGCGTGGCGTCGAGCTCGTCGGTGCGGTAGGTGCGGCCCGGGACGACGACGTAGACGGGCAGGTCCCGGGTCAGCAGCGTGCGCATCTGCACCGGGGAGGTGTGCGTGCGCAGCACCAGGTGCGCCTCCGGCGGGTCCACGAAGAACGTGTCCTGCAGCTCGCGGGCGGGGTGGTCCGGCTTGAAGTTCAGGGAGTCGAAGTTGTACCACTCGGACTCGACCTCGGGCCCGTCGGCGACCTCCCAGCCCATGGCCACGAAGGTCTCGCCGACCCGCTCCATGAGGTTGGTCAGCGGGTGGCGCCCGCCCAGCCGCCGGCGACGGCCCGCGGCGGTGACGTCCACGGCCTCCTCGACGAGGATCCGGGCGTCCCGCTCCTCCTCGAGGACCGCGGTGCGGGCGGCGATGGCCTTGTTGACGCGGCCGCGCGCCTGGCCCATGAGCTTGCCGGCCACGGCCTTCTGCGCCTTGTCGAGCGTGCCGATCTGCCGGTTGCCCAGCGCCAGCGGGGACTTCTCCCCGGCGTGGGCGAGCCGGACCTCCTTGAGCTCGTCCAGGTCCTTCGCGTTCTCGACGGCGGCGAGGGCCGCGTCCACGGCGGCGGCGACCGCGGCCTCGTCGGTCGGGTCGACCGCGCCGCTCGGGGCGGTCTCGGGTGGGAGTTCAGACATCAGCACTGACTTCTTCGGCTCGGGGACGGCGTGGCCCGGGCACGCTGGCGCCGCGTTCGCAGCGGGGCGTTCCACGGGGGAGCCCGGATCGGGGCGGATCACGGGCAGGTCTCAGTCTAGTGACTCGTCCCGGATACCAGGAACCGGCCGGGGCGCCGGGGACCTACCCTGGGTGCCATGCGCTCCGACCACCGCCGGGCCGTCCGCCTCCGGGCGGCGTGCAACATGGCGAACCTCTCCACGCCCCTGGGGCTGCTGGTCGCCGCCGCCACCCGCACCAGGGTGGTCCGCGGCCCGGACGGGCTGATCGTCGGCTTCGGCTACCGGCCCCGCCTGCCGAAGGCCGGGGCCTTCACCGTGGGCAACGTGGTCCTCTTCCGCGCCGGGATCGCCGACGTCGCCGCCCGCCCCCGGCTCGTGGCCCACGAGTCGCGCCACGCCACCCAGTACGCGGTGTGTCTCGGCCTGCCGTTCCTGCCCGCCTACCTCGCCGCCGCCGGGTGGTCGCTGCTGCGCTGCGGGCACCCGGCGCTGCGCAACCCGTTCGAGGTGCGGGCCGGGCTCGCCGACGGCGGCTACCGGACGCCCCGCCGCCCCTGACCGGCACCCGGTTCTCCCCGGGCGAGAGGGCGGGGGCACGAGGGCCGCGGAGGGGGTCAGCGGGCGAGCTGCTCCAGCAGCGCGTGCACGATCGGCAGGTCCGCCGGGATCCAGGGCAGCGACAGCACGGCTTCGGGGTCGCCGAGCGGGACCCACCGGACGGCGAGGTGGTCCTCGCCCGCCGCGGGCGCCGGCTGGCCCCCGGCCACCGTGCCCGTCCAGACCCGCATCGCGGCGGTGTCCTTCAGGGGCCAGCCCTGCGGGTGCGGCCCGGGCACCTCGTCCCGCAGCTCGACCCGCACGCCCAGCTCTTCGGCGCACTCCCGGACCAGGGCCTGCTCGCAGCTCTCGTCCGGTTCCTGCTTGCCCCCCGGGAACTCCCAGAGCCCCCGCAGGGCCTCAGGATAGGCCCGCTGCGCGGCGAGGAAGGACGTGGGGCGGGCGGCGTCGTCGAGCAGGGCGGCGCCGACCACCTGGGTGCGGAAGCGGGACGGGAGGCCGGTCGGGCGGGGCTGGGAGGTCACCGGTCCAGTGTGCCACCGGGCCGGTCCCGGGCGCCCGGGGTGCTCCATCCCGGACACTTGCACTTACCCTGTAACCATGCTGATCACCACTGCGGCCCTGCCCGCCCGCACCACGGTCCCCCCGGAGGTCCTCCGATGAGCGGCGGTCTGGTGGCCCTGCTCGACGACGTCGCCGCCCTGGCGCGCGTCACCGCCGCCTCCGTGGACGACATCGGTGCGGCCGCCGGCCGGGCGAGCATGAAGGCCGCGGGCGTCGTCGTCGACGACACCGCCGTGACCCCCCAGTACGTCCACGGCATCTCCCCGGCGCGGGAGCTGCCGATCATCTGGCGCATCACCAAGGGCTCGCTGCGCAACAAGCTCATCTTCATCCTCCCGGTGGCCCTGCTGCTGAGCCAGTTCGCGCCGTGGCTGCTGACCCCGATCCTCATGCTCGGCGGCAGCTACCTGTGCTTCGAGGGCGCCGAGAAGATATGGGCCAAGCTCTCCGGCCACGGGGCCAAGACGAAGACGCCGGTGGTCCAGAAGGGCAAGGAGGCCGAGGACACGATGGTGGGCGGCGCGGTGCGCACCGACCTCATCCTCTCGGCCGAGATCATGGTCATCTCCCTCAACGAGGTGGCCGAGGAGACGCTGTTCTCGCGCGCGGCCATCCTGGTGGTCGTGGCCATCGGCATCACCGTCCTGGTCTACGGCGTGGTGGCGCTGATCATCCGCATGGACGACTTCGGCCTGCACCTGGCCGAGCGGACGTCCCCGGCCGCCCAGAAGATCGGCCGCGGCCTGGTCAAGGGCATGCCCGCGCTGCTCACCGTCATCTCGGTCGTCGGCACGGCCGCCATGCTGTGGGTGGGCGGGCACATCATCCTCGTCGGGGTCGACGAGCTGGGCTGGCACGCCCCGTACGAGGCCGTGCACCACGTCGAGGTCCTCGTGCACGACGCGGTCGCCGGCGGTCTCGGCGCGGCGCTCGCCTGGCTCACGAACACCTTATTCTCCGCGGTCCTGGGCGTGCTGTGGGGCGGGGTCCTGGTGCTGGTGTGGGAGCTGCTGCCGTTCGGCAAGGGCGAGCACGAGGCCGACCACGCCGAGCACGGAGCCCACGAGGCCGCCGGCGAGCACCATGGCAAGCACTCCACGGCGGCCTCCCCGGCCCAGGACGGCACCGCCGCGTCCGACGGTCCCGCATCCCCTTCCGACGGCGGGTCCACCGCGACCCGGTGACGGCCGGGACTCCCCTCAGGACTCGCGCTTCGCCCGGGCGGACGGGTCCGGATCGAAGATGGCCAGCAGCCCGGCCACCTCGTGGGCGGCGGTGGCCGGGTGGCGGAAGTGCTGGTGCCGGTCCACGGTGTAGTGGCTGCGCCGCCCCACCCTGTGGCGGGTGAGGAAGCCGGCGGACTCGAGGTCCTTGAGAATGGCAAGGGTCGCGCGCACGGTGATCCCGACCTGGTCGGCGATCTCGGTGACCCGCGCGTCCGGGGAGCCGGCCACGGCCAGCAGGACGTGGCCGTGGTTGGTGAGCAGCGTCCACGACGGTCGCCGGGGCCCGCCGGGATCCCGCGGCCCGGGCTCGTCGTGATCGTGACGGGGCGAGGCCTCGGCGTCGTCGGGCCGGGAGCTGGAGGTCATGCCCCGGATTCTCCCCCATCGGGACCGGCTGCCGGGCTCTCGGCCCGGCCCCCGGGACCGGTCCGTGTCACCGCTCCCGCTGGTGCGGGACCGGTGAGCGATCTGCTCGGCGGCCCCAGACCGGTTCCAGGGCGCTGTCCTCCTCCTTGGTGGCGACCCGGAACGGCGGGTCGGGCAGGGTCTCCAGCGCGCGGCGGCCCTGGCCGCGGGTGGCCCGTAGGCTGAGGGCGATCGAGACGGTGATGATCGAGGCCACGACCGCCAGGGAGACCGGGGTGGGGATGTAGAAGAGGTCGATCTTCAGCAGCATCTTGAGCCCGACCCAGATCAGCACCAGGGCGAGGCCGGTCTTCAGGTGGACGAACCGGTGGATCAGGTCGGCGAGCAGGAAGTACATCGCCCGCAGCCCCAGGATCGCGAACGCGTTGGCGGTGAAGACCAGGAACACCTCGTCGGTGACGGCGAAGATCGCCGGGATCGAGTCGACGGCGAAGACGATGTCGGTGACCTCGATCAGGACCAGCACCGCCAGCAGCGGGGTGGCCAGCAGCACCCCGTCCCGGCGCACCAGCAGCTTCTGGCCGTGGTAGGCCTCGGTCATCGGCACGAACCGGCGGAAGCCGCGCAGCACCGCCGACCGCTCCGGGTCCAGGTGCTCGTCGCGCCGCCGGATCATCCGGTAGCCGGTGAACAGCAAGAACGCGGCGAAGACGTAGAGGACCCAGGAGAAGTGCTGGATCAGCAGGGCCCCGGCTGCGATGAAGATCCCGCGGAAGACCAGTGCGCCCAGCACCCCCAGGAACAGCACCCGGTGCTGGTACTGCCGCGGCACGGCGAAGTGGCTGAAGATGATCGCCCAGACGAAGACGTTGTCCACCGCCAGGGACTTCTCGATGAGATAGCCGGCGAAGTACTGCTGGCCGTACTCCGCTCCCCAGACGGCCCAGACCAGCGCGCCGAAGCCCACGCCGAAGGCGACCCACACCCCCGACCACGCCGCGGCTTCGCTGACCCCGATCACGTGGGCGTGCCGGTGGGCGAACAGGTCGACGGCCAGCATCACCACGATGAAGCCGAGCACCGCGGCCCAGATCCAGAACGGGACATCCATCACGACACCTTCCGATCGCTCCGATCGGAGGTCTCTCCCGGCCCCGGACGGGCCCGCCCGCCGGGCTCCTCACGCGGGGCCGTAGTGACGACGGAACGCTGGTGGGATACTCCCCTCCCTGTGCCAAACAGTGAAGCATTCTTCACCTGTTTGTTCAAGGGCTCGTCCCGGGACCACGAGCGGACCGCGCCCCGAGACGAAGAACGGCGCGGAGCCCGCAGGCTCCGCGCCGTCGTTCCCGGCGGACCGTCAGGGCCGGTCCGCACCCCTGCGCTGCGCGCGGGCCGAGGCGTAGAGGCACACCGTGGCGGCCGTGCCCACGTTGAGTGACTCGGCCCGTCCGTGGACGGGCACGGCGACCCGGTGGTCCGCCAGGGCCTTTTCCTGCGCGGAGAGGCCCTGCGCCTCGTTGCCGAACAGCCACACGGTGGGCCGGGCGAGGTCGTAGACCGCGTCGACGCCCTCGGCGCCGGCGGCCCGGGCCGCGGAGGCGTCCTGGAGCCGGTCCAGGTCCACGTCCCCGTGGCCGTCGGCGGCCAGGACCCCGCAGCCGGCCTCGCGCGCGGCGCGCAGCAGCTCCGGCAGGTCCGCGCCGACCACCACGGGCAGGTGGAACAGGGACCCGGCGGTCGAGCGCACGGTCTTGGGGTTGTAGACGTCCACGCTGCCGGCGGTGAGCACGACCGCGTCGGCCCCCGCGGCGTCCGCCGCGCGCAGGACGGTGCCCGCGTTGCCGGGGTCCTGCACGCGGGCCAGGACGGCGACGAGCCGGGGCCCGGCCGCGAGGACCTCCTCCGCGGCCACGTCGAGGGACGGGCACACGACGACGACGCCCTGCGGGGTCACGGCGTCGCTCATGGCGGCGAGCACCTCCCGCGTCACGAGGCGCACGAACACGGAGCGGTCCCCGGCCACGCGCTCGAGCAGGGCCGCGATGTCCGGGTGGCGGCCCAGGGCGTCCTCGGTGACGTAGACGGCGTCCACGCACGGGGACTCGAGATGGCGGGCCAGCGCCTCCCGGGCGTTCTGAGGGCCCTCGGCGAGGAAGAGACCCCGCTTGGAACGAGCGGAGCGCCCGGCCAGCCCCGCGACGTCCTTGACCCGATCGGCTCGGGGGTTGGACATCGGCTGGGCGGCCAGGCGCTCCGTGAGGTTCACTGCCGGTGCAGTGCTCAGACCGAGGCTTCGCGCGGCGCGGAGGTGTCCTCCGGCAGGGCGTTCTTCGCGATCTCGACCAGGGCGGCGAAGGCGGCCTGGTCGTTGACGGCCAGCTCGGCGAGCATGCGGCGGTCGACCTCCACCTCAGCGGCCTTCAGGCCCTGGATGAAGCGGTTGTAGGTCAGGCCGTTGGCGCGGGCCGCGGCGTTGATGCGCTGGATCCACAGGCGGCGGAAGTCGCCCTTGCGCTTGCGGCGGTCGTTGTAGCTGTAGACGAACGAGTGGGTGACCTGCTCCTTCGCCTTGCGGTAGAGGCGCGAGCGCTGACCGCGGTAGCCGGAGGCCTGCTCGAGGATCTCCCGGCGCTTCTTGTGGGCGTTGACCGCCCGCTTCACACGTGCCACGTGTGTACTCCTTCACTTCGGTCCCGGCCGGTCGGCCGGGAGGTCAAATCTGTGCGGGGCGGGGAGCGGTGCTCCCCGGAGGATGCGAGGGGGCTTACTTGCCCAGCATCTTCTTGATGACCTTGGCCTCGCCGGGGGTCACGATCTGGTCGGAGGCCAGGCGGCGGGTCAGGCGGGAGGACTTGTGCTCCAGGTAGTGGCGGCGGTTGGCCTGCTGGCGCTTGACCTTGCCGGTACCGGTGAGCTTGAAGCGCTTCTTCGCCCCGCTGTGGGTCTTCATCTTCGGCATGGGAGCCGTTCTCCTTATAGATCGTCCGGCGATATCCGCCGGAGGGCACGACGGACGTCGTCGTGCCTCTTCGGTGCCCCGTGCGCACAGCCGGGAGCGGCCGCGCGCACAGGGCGCTGTCAGTTCTGCTGCCCGCCCGGGGGCGGGATCAGGCCTTCGGGCCCGGCCGAGGGCCGGGACGAGGTGCCTTCGGGGCGGGCTTCGCGGACTGGGCCGGGGTCGGCACGGGCTTCGCCGCGGGCTTGGGGGCCGCGGCCGGCTTCGCCGCAGGCTTCTCGACCTTCGGCGCCGCCACGGGCTCCTCGACCTTCGGGGCCTCCGCAGGCTCCTGGGCCTTCGGCGCCGCCACGGGCTCCTCGACCTTCGGGGCCTCCGCAGGCTCCTGGGCCTTCGGGGCCTCCGCGGGCTCCTCCGCCTTCGGGGCCTCCGCAGGCTCCTCGGCCTTGGGGGCCTCCACCGGCGTCTCCACCTTCGGGGCCTCCACGGGCGTCTCGGCCGGCTGCTCGACCTCGGGGGCCTCGACGACCGGGGCCGTCTCCTCGGTCCGGGGAGCCTCGACGGTCTCCTCGGCCTGGACGGCCCGCTCGAGCAGCTCGGCGGGGAACGCGTCCCCGATGGTCTGCGTCACGGGCGCGGCGGAGGAGGTGTCGATCTTCTCGGTCGCCTTGCGCTCGTTGTCGGCCTTGGCCTCCTCGCGCTGCTTCTGGCGGCGCGCCTCGGCCTTGGCCTCGGCCTTGTTCTTCAGCGGCCCGACCACCATGACCATGTTGCGACCGTCCACCCGCGGGCTCGACTCCACGGACCCGACCTCGGCGACGTCGTTCGCGAAGCGCTCGAGCAGGCGCACGCCCATCTCCGGGCGCTGCTGCTCACGGCCGCGGAACTGGATCATGGCCTTGACCTTGTCGCCGGCGGCGAGGAACCGCTTGGCGTGGCCGACCTTGGTCTCGTAGTCGTGCGTGTCGATCTTCAGCCGGAACCGGACCTCCTTGAGGACCGTGTTCGTCTGGTTCTTGCGGGCCTCACGGGCCTTGACCGCGGCCTCGTACTTGTACTTGCCGAAGTCCATGAGCTTGGCCACCGGCGGCTTGGCGTTGGGTGCCACCTCGACCAGATCAAGATCCGATTCGCGGGCCAGCCTCAGCGCGTCCTCGACGCGGACGATGCCGACCTGCTCGCCTGCGGGTCCGACGAGGCGGACTTCCGGGACGCGGATTCTGTCATTGATGCGTGGATCGCTGATGCCGTGCTCCTGCTCTTTCGCGTGCTCCCCGGCGACTACCGGGAAGCGTCATGGTTCGGTTGCGGTCCGCAACGACAAAAGCCCCCGCTGCGGTCGGCAAGCGGAGGCTCATCGGCACGGCGCCCCGGAGGGAGCCGCGATGCGTGACGCCGGCAGGCGGACCCGGCCGGGCGTCGTGCGGACGATGATCGTCGCGGACCCGGCGGCTCGAGGTCGTCGTCCACGGGGATCGACGACAGGGGCCGGCGCGGGTGGGAGTCTCCTCCACTTGCACACTGCCACACAGTCTAGCCCATCGGCCGCGCGTTGCCGAAACGAACGCACGGCCCGCGTGTCACTCGTCCTCGGTGCTGTGCAGTCCCCGGCGGGCGGAGAGCAGCTCGATCTCCGGCCGCCCCGCCACGAAGCGCTCGATCTGGTCCAGCACGGCGACGAGGTGGGCCGCGTCCCCGGCCACCGCCGAGGCCCCCACGAGGGCCCGGCGGTGCAGCTCCTGGTGGCCCGTCTCCGCGACGCTCACCGGGAAGCGGCGGCCCAGCTCCGCCACGAGCGGCCGGACCACGGAGCGCTTGGCCTTCAGCGAGTGCACGTCCCCGAGGAGCACGTCGAACTCGATCCACCCGATCCACACGGCGTCCCGCCCTCCTCGCGGCCGGGCGGCGCCCCCGGCTCCTGCCCGCAGTGTAGGCGCGGGCGCGTGCCGGCCGTGTGGCAGAGTTGGACCATGACTTCCGAGAACACCTACCGCTTCGACGACGACGCCGCCCCGTCCGGCCAGGAGATCCCCCAGGAGACGGTCGAGTCCGTCAACGAGCAGATGCGCGACATCGCGGAGGTCCCGGCCATCGAGGTCATCACGACCGCCGCCGTGCACCTCATGAGCGCCGCCGCCGTCAAGTGCGGCCTGGCCGCCGGCGAGGACGCCGATGAGCTCAAGGACCTCGACGAGGCCCGCAAGCTCATCACCGCGCTGGCCGGCTTCGTCACCGCCGCGGCCCCGGAGATCGGCTCCCAGCACGCCGCCCCCCTGCGCGACGGCCTCCGCACGCTCCAGCTCGCGTTCCGCGAGGCGTCCCCGTTCCCGGACGCCCCGGGCCAGGGCCCCGGCGAGAAGTTCACCGGTCCCGTGAACTGAACCGTCCCCCTGCCCGTCCCCGACCTTCTGCGGGCTGATCCGGTGCGTCCGGGTCAGCCCGCCGTCGTGAGACGGAGCTGCATGGAGTCCACGGCCTCCGCGAGGGCGGGCTCGATGCTCAGCCGGGCCTGGAAGCGGGCGACCACGTCGTCGAGCCGGGCCCGGTCCAGGCCGGGCACCAGCTCCAGGACGACCGCGAGCTCGGGTCCGGTCCCGCCGCCGGGCACCACCGTCCCGTCGGCCGCCCGGGAGGCCACCCCCTCGCCGGGGGCCGTGCGGGCCGCGGCGACCCCGGGCAGGCCCGCCGCGGAGCGGGCCACGGCCTCGGCCACCTCGGGCATGCGGTAGGAGGGGAGCCAGGACCTGCTCTGGGCCAGGGCCCACAGGGCGGGCCGGCGCACCACGAAGGGCAGCGCCGAGCCGGGGTCCAGCACGAGCAGCTGCGTGCCGTCCTTGACCGCCGCCACGGCCGCGCGGCGGACGTCGGTGGCCACGGGCCGGGCCGTGGCGTGCCACGCGCTCAGCGCCGCGGTCGAGGTGAAGACGGGGAGCACCTGGCGGCCGTCGGCCGAGCGCAGGGACACAAGGGCCATGTCGGCCTCCTTGTCCGCCACGAGCCCGGCGTCGGTGATCGTGGAGGCCGAGACCTCGGCCACGACCGGGACGAAGACCCGGGTGCCGGCGAGGGCCGCGACCACGGCGGCCTCGTCCCCCTCCCCCGCCCGCAGCTCCGCGAGCGCCCGCAGCACGCCGGGAGCGGCGGCGCCGTCGTCGCCGGGGAAGAGGTGGGTGTGGCTGGTGCCCTCCCCGAGGTTGCGCCCCGCCCAGGCCTGCCCGCCGGTGTCCTCGGTGCCGCCCGCGCCCGCGAGCTGCGCCGCGATGTGCGCCGGGAGCTTCCGCTCCGTCACAGGCCGTCCGGGCGGCCGGCGACGTCGAGCGCCTCCTGGAGCGTGAACCGGCCCGCGTAGAGGGCCTTGCCGACGATCGCGCCCTCCACGCCCGAGGGGACCAGCGTTCGCAGCGCCGCGAGGTCGTCGAGGGAGGAGATCCCGCCCGAGGCGACGACCGGCTTGTCGGTGCGGGTGGCGACCTCCGTGAGCAGCTCGAGGTTCGGGCCCTTGAGGGTGCCGTCCTTGGTGACGTCGGTGACGACGTAGCGGGAGCAGCCGTCGGCCTCGAGGCGGGCGAGCACCTCCCAGAGGTCGCCGCCATCCTCGGTCCAGCCGCGGGCGGCCAGCGTGCTGTTGCGCACGTCGAGGCCCACGGCGATGACGTCGCCGTGCTCGGCGATGACCTTGTGCGTCCACTCCGGGTTCTCCAGGGCGGCGGTGCCGAGGTTGATCCGGGCGGGCTCCAGGGACAGGGCTCGCTCGAGCGACGCGTCGTCGCGGATGCCGCCGGACATCTCGATCTTCAGCTCCAGCTCGGCGGCGACCCGGCGGAGCACGTCGATGTTGTCGCCGCGGCCGAAGGCGGCGTCGAGGTCCACGAGGTGCAGCCACTCGGCGCCGGCCTCCTGCCACGCCAGCGCGGCCTCCAGCGGGTCGCCGTAGCCCGTCTCGGAGCCGGCCTCGCCCTGGACCAGGCGCACGGCCTGGCCTCCGGCGACGTCGACGGCGGGCAGCAGCTGCAGGCGGGGGGTCTCGCTCAGGGGCATGGGTTCTCTTCTCTCGGTGCTCGGGTGCGGGTGGGCGTGCGTTGGGGGTCGGGCGGGGCTCAGCGGCCCTGGAACCAGGCGTACCAGCCGTAGCCGACGAGGGCTGCGGCGATGGCGGCCAGCAGGACGACCGACCAGACGGGCTTCTTCTGCTGCTGGAAGGAGATGGCCCCGCCGGCGACGAACGCCCCGAGCACCATCACGACGACGGCCGCACTCACGCGGCGTCCTCCTGGTCCTCCAGCGTGGGCCGCCCGGCCAGGACGTCCCCGCCCAGGGGGTCGCCGGCCTTGAGGTGGTCGAGGCGGCCCGTGCGCGGGAGGGTGCCGAGCCAGTTGCGCAGCAGCTGGATGCCGGCGTCGGAGGACTTCTCCGGGTGGAACTGGGTGGCGCACAGCGCGCCGTTCTCCACGGCGGCGATGAACCTCCCCCCGTGGTCGGACCAGGTCACCTGGGGGGGTTTCATCTTCTGGATGGACTGGGGGAAGTCCCACTCCTGCACGCCGTAGGAGTGCACGAAGTAGAACCGCTCGTTCTCGATGCCCCGGAACAGGACGCTGCCCTCGGGCGGCTCGACCGTGTTCCAGCCCATGTGCGGGACGACGTCCGCCTTGAGGCGCTCGACGACGCCGGGCCACTCGCCCATGCCCTCGGTCTGCCGGCCGTGCTCCACGCCGGACTCGAACAGGACCTGCAGGCCCACGCAGATGCCGAGGACGGGGCGCCCGCCGGCGAGCCGGCGGCCGATCAGCCGCAGGCCGTCGACGGAGCGCAGCCCGTCCATGACGGCGGCGAACGCGCCGACGCCGGGGACGACCAGTCCGTCGGCGTCGAGGACGGCCTCGGGGTCGGCGCTGAGGACCACGTCCGCGCCGGCGGCCTCGAGGGCGCGCACGGCCGAGCGGACGTTGCCGGCGCCGTAGTCGAGGACGGTGACGGTGGGCCGGCGCTCGGCGCCGGCCCGGGGCTCGGTGGCGGGGGTGTCGGTGCTCACAGGGCGCCCTTCGTCGACGGGATGCCGCTCACCCGGGGGTCGGGCTCGACGGCCTGGCGCAGCGCACGGGCCAGGGCCTTGAACTGGGCCTCGGCGATGTGGTGGGGGTCGCGCCCGGCCAGCAGGGTGATGTGCAGGCAGATCCCGGCGTGGTAGGCCAGGGACTCGAAGACGTGCTGGACCATGGAGCCGGTGAAGTGCCCGCCGATCAGGTGGTACTGCTGCCCCTCGGGCTCCCCGGAGTGGACCACGTAAGGCCGCCCGGAGATGTCGACCACGGCGTTGGCCAGCGCCTCGTCCAGCGGGACCGTGGCCTCGCCGAAGCGGCGGATCCCGGCCTTGTCCCCCAGCGCCTGGCGCAGCGCGTCGCCCAGGACGATCGCGGTGTCCTCGACGGTGTGGTGGACGTCGATGTGGGTGTCGCCCGTCGCCTTGATCCGCATGTCGATGAGGGAGTGCTTGGACAGGGCGGTGAGCATGTGGTCGTAGAACGGCACCGAGGTGTCGATGTCGTGGTGGCCGGTGCCGTCCAGGTCGATCTCGACGGAGACGGAGGACTCGCTGGTGCGCCGCTCCAGGGCGGCGCGGCGCGGGGCGCGGTCGGGGGTCTGGGTGCTCATGACGGGGTGGGACTCCTCGCGGGCGCGGCCCGGCCGTGGGCGGGCCGCGGGGTGGTCGGACCAGGGCCGCTCTCGCGGGCGGCGCGGCGGCCCCGGGTGGTGGTCTGCCTCCATGCTATCGGGGTCCGCGGACCCCGGGCACGGCGGGGCTCAGCGGGCGGAGGCGATGCGCTCCATGGACTCCAGGAACGCCGAGGTCTCCTCCTCGGTGCCGGCGGTGACCCGCAGGTGGCCGGGGATCCCGACGTCGCGCACGAGCACCCCGTCCGCGAGCAGCGCCTCCCACACGGCCCGGGAGTCGCCCATGCCGCCGAAGAACACGAAGTTGGAGTCCGACTCGGAGGGCTCCAGCCCCATGCGCTTGAGCTCGTCGACGATCCGGTCCCGCTGCATCTTGATGTCCTCGACGTTGGCCAGCAGGGACGCCGAGTGGCGCAGCGCGGCCAGGGCCGTGGCCTGGGTGACCGCGGAGAGGTGGTACGGCAGCCGGACCAGGCGGACGGCGTCGGCGACCTCCGGGGCGGCCGCGAAGTAGCCCAGCCGGGCCCCGGCCAGCGCGAACGCCTTGCTCATGGTGCGGGAGACCACCAGGCGGGGCCGGCCCTCGAGCAGGCTCAGCGCCGAGGGGGTGCCGCCGTGGGAGAACTCGGCGTAGGCCTCGTCCACCACGACGACCGTGCTGAACTCCTCCCCCGCCTCGTAGACCGCGGTGACGACGTCCTGGCCCAGGGCGGTGCCCGTGGGGTTGTTGGGCGAGCACAGGAACACGACGTCCGGGCCGTGGCGGCGGACCTGCTCGGCGGCGGACTCGGGGGTGAGCCCGAAGTCGGCGGCGCGCTCCCCCGGGATGAACGCTGTGTCCGTGCCGGAGGCCAGCAGGGGGTACATGGAGTAGGTGGGGACGAAGGTCAGCAGGCTCCGGCCCGGCCCGCCGAAGGCCTGCAGGAGCTGCTGGAGGATCTCGTTGGAGCCGTTGGCCGCCCACAGGTGCTCGGAGCCCAGGCCGTGGCCGAGGTAGCGGGCGAGCTCCTCGCGCAGGGCGGTGAACTCCCGGTCCGGGTAGCGGTTGAGCGTCCAGGCCGCCTCGGTGACCTCCTGCACGATCGCGGCGTGCACGTCCGCCGGCACCGGATGCGTGTTCTCGTTCGTGTTGAGCGCCACGGCGACGTCGAGCTGCGGAGCCCCGTACGGGGACTTGCCGCGCAGGTTGTCGCGGAGCGGGAGGGCGTTGAGTCGGTCCAGGTTCTGCGTCACCCGGACAGTTTAGTGCGCCCGCGCAGCCCCTCCGCTCAGGCGGCCGGGACCTCGAGGACCTGCCCGGCGACGAGCACGGACGTGGCGAGGTCGTTGAGCTCGACGATCTCGTCCATGACGTCGCGGGGGTCCCGCTCGGGGTCCGCGGCCACGGCCAGGTCCCACAGGCTCTCGCCGGGGTGGACCGTGGTGCGCTCGGTGTCCGCGCCGGTGACCGGCGCGCTGGTCGCCGTGGCGGTCGAGGGGACGAGGAAGATCACGGCGAGGACGACGAGTGCGGCGGCGCCGGTCAGCACGGGCAGGCCGTGGAAGAGGAGGCGTCCGCGGCGGGTGAGGGTCAGCGGGGCGCGGGCGGCGGGAGCGGCGGAGCGGACGTGGCGCGCGGCCCGGCCGAGGGCGCGCGGGGCGCGCAGCGGGCGGGACAGGACGGACCCGGCGCCGGCGACGGCACGGGGCGTGGCGCTGGCGGTGGCACTGGCACTCATGGCATGAACTCCTTGACGTTCCCGCACGGGGCGGGCGATCTCGAACACCGGTCCGGTCGAGAGGGGTCTCCCGCCTCCATTCGATCGAACATACTTTCGAACACCGACGACCCATGTCTAGCACGCGTCTACGAACGATGTCGACACCTGCTCGTACATATGTTTGAACACACACCCGCACTCCCCTAGGCTGGGGGCATGTCCGGGCCTCGGTCCGGCGCGCCCCACGATCCCCGGCGCCTGCCGACCGGGGACCATCGAAACACCCGGGTCCGACATCGGAAGCGGACGGGGCGCTCCGGGACCGGCACCACCGGACGGGAAAGGACGACGAGGAATGGCTCAGCCCCCCACCCCCGAGGACTCCCGGGCCCGGCCCGCGCGGTCCGCCGCGCGCCGGAGCGCCCGCGGGCTCAGCCCGCGCCAGCGGACGATCCTCGAGGCCATCCAGCGTTCCATCGCCGATCGCGGCTATCCGCCGTCGATGCGCGAGATCGGGGACCTCGTGGGCCTGGCGTCCCTCTCCAGCGTCACCCACCAGCTCTCCCAGCTCGAGAAGCTCGGCTACCTGCGCCGGGACCCCAAGCGGCCGCGCGCCATGGAGGTCCTGACCCCGCTGCAGCTGCGCGCCGTCCCCGGGCCCGAGGGCTCCGGGGACGGCGCCCCGGAGCCCTCCGCCCCGGGCCGGGCGCGCACCGCGGCCACGGACTCCGTGGCGGAGCTGTCGACCTCGGCGGACGTGACGATGGTCCCGCTGGTCGGCCACATCGCCGCGGGCGGGCCCATCACGGCCGAGCAGTCCGTCGAGGACGTGCTGGCCCTGCCGCGGCAGCTCGTGGGCCACGGCGAGCTGTTCATGCTCCGAGTCAAGGGCGACTCGATGATCGACGCCGCGATCTGCGACGGCGACTGGGTGGTGGTCCGCCGGCAGAGCTCCGCCGACAACGGCGACATCGTGGCGGCCCTGCTCGACGACGAGGCGACCGTCAAGACCTTCCGGCAGCGCGACGGGCACACGTGGCTGCTGCCGCAGAACACGCGCTACGAACCGATCCTGGGCGACCACGCCACCGTGATGGGCAAGGTCGTCTCCGTGCTCCGCAGCCTCTGAGCCGCTGCCCCGCGCGGCGGGACGCCGGGCCCTCCGCCGCAGGCGGGGGGCCCGGCGTCGTCCCAGCCGCGCGTCTCAGCCCGGCGTCGTCTCAGTCCTTCGAGAGGCGCTGCAGCGCGCCGAGGACCACGGAGCGGTCCGTGGTCGTCCACAGCGGCGGCAGGGAGGCGCGCAGGAACCCGCCGTAGCGGGCCGTCGCGATCCGCGAGTCCAGGATCGCGACGACGCCCCGGTCACCGCCCGCGCGGATGAGCCGGCCGGCGCCCTGCGCGAGCCGCACGGCCGCGTGCGTCGCCGAGACCGACATGAACCCGTTGCCCCCGGCGCGCTCCGTGGCCCTGCTGCGGGCCGTGGACAGGGGGTCGTCAGGGCGGGGGAAGGGGATGCGGTCGATCATCACGAGCCGGCACGAGGCGCCCGGCACGTCGACGCCCTGCCACAGGCTCATCGTCCCGAAGAGGCTCGTGGCGGGGTCCTCGGCGAACTCCTGCACCAGGCCCGCCAGCGACGAGTCCCCCTGGCACAGGATCGGCAGGTCCGTGCGCTTGCGCAGCGCCTCGGCGGCCTCCTCCGCGGCGCGGCGGGAGGAGAACAGGCCGAGGGCCCCGCCGCCGGAGGCCTCCACCAGGGCGAGCATCTCGTCGAGCTGCGCCTCCGTGAGCCGGCGGCCGGGCTTCTCGAGGTGCTTGGCGAGGTACAGGATCCCCTGCCTGGGATAGTCGAACGGGCTGCCGACGTCGACGCCCTCCCAGCGCGGGGCGCCCTCGCCCCGCAGCCCCAGGGCCCCGGCGGCGGAGTCGAAGGAGGACCCGACCGACAGCGTCGCGGAGGTCAGGACCACGGTCCGGCCGTCGAACAGGCCCTCCCGCAGGGTCCCGGCGACCGACAAGGGCGCCACGTGCAGGGTCGCGGGGTCCGTGTCCTCCGCGGGCACGTACCCGCGGCCCGGCTCCCAGCCGCCCTGCCGGGAGACCCACAGCACCTCGCGGCCGTCGTCGGCGGAGAGGATCCGCTCGGCGAGCTCCAGGACGTCGCTGACCCGCGAGCGCGCCAGCTGCCGGCCGGAGTCCCCGTCCTTCTCCCCGGAGGTCCCGCCCTTGGTCTCGGTCATGGCGGTGCGGGCGGCGTCGCGGATCTGGGCGACCGCACCCGCCTGGGCGTCGCTGAGACCGCGGTGCATCAGCTCCGCCGGCACGCCCATGAGGGCCGCCTCCAGGTTGGCGGCGCCGGCCGTGAGGGAGTCGGCGCTGGCCGAGGTGTGCTTGCGCAGGGACGCCGCCGCGGAGCGGACCATGGACGCCGAGAGCTGACCGGTGACCGCGCCGGTGACGCGGTCCTGGAGCTCGTGGGCCTCGTCGATGACCACGACGTCGTGCTCGGGCAGCACCGTGACGCCCTCGAACGCGTTGATCGCCAGCAGGGCGTGGTTGGTGATGACGATGTCGGCCTCGCCGGCGCGCTGCTTGGCGAGCTCGGCGAAGCACTCCTCGAACAGAGGGCAGTTGCGGCCCAGGCACTCCTTGGCCGTGACCGAGACCTGCCGCCAGGCCTTGTCGGTGACCCCGGGCACGACCTCGTCCCGGTCGCCGGTGTCGGTGGTGCGGGCCCACTCGCGCAGCCGCAGCACCTCCTGGCCCAGCCGGCCGGTGCTCGCGTCCTCCTCCGCCGGCGAGGCCGGGTGCGAGGCGGCGTCGGGCAGCGCGAAGAGCGCGCCGGGGTCGTCGTCGGACGGGTAGCCGCCCTCGAGCTTGTGCAGGCACGCGTAGTTGCTGCGGCCCTTGAGCAGGGCCACGTCGAGCTCGCGGTCGAGGCTGCCCTCGAGCGCGGTGAGGAGGCGGGGGACGTCACGGCCCACGATCTGCGACTGCAGCGCGAGCGTGGCCGTGGCCACGACCACCGGCTTGTCCGCGCTCTGCGCGTGGGCGACCAGCGGGGCCAGGTAGGCCAGGGACTTGCCGGTGCCGGTGCCCGCCTGGACCAGCAGGTGCCGCCCCCGGTCGAGGGCCTCGGCGACCTTGGCGGTCATCAGCCGCTGGCCGTCCCGGACCTGCCCGCCCATCGCGACCACCGCGGTGTCGAGCAGGTCCAGGGCGTCCTTGGCCCCGGGCAGGGTTTCCGGGCGCACGTCCGAGAGCTCGTGCCCGGACTCGTCCACGAATGCGGCCGCCACGCGCTCAGGCGCTCTCGGCGCCGAAGGCGGGACCCTGCTGCGGGACGAACTCCGCGAGCTCCGCCGCCAGGTCCTCGCGGACCTTCACGAGCAGGTGGGTGCCCTCGGGCAGGTGCTCGGTGCGCAGGATCTCGGCGTCCCAGTCGTGCAGCCGGCTCACGACGTCGCCCCGCTGGTAGGGCACCAGCAGGTCCAGCACCGTCTCCGGGCGCGGGATGGAGTCGCTGATCCGCTGCCGCAGCTCGTCCATGCCCTCGCCGGTGCGGGCGGAGACCACCACGACGTTGCGCTCGCGCTGCTTGAGCCGCTCCACGACGAAGGGGTCCGCAGCGTCGACCTTGTTGAGCACGATGATCTCGGGGATGTTCTGCGCGTCGATGTCGGCGAAGACCTGGCGGACCGCGCGGATCTGGCCCTCCGGGTCCGGGTGGGAGGCGTCCACGACGTGCAGGATGAGGTCCGAGTCCGCGACCTCCTCCAGGGTGGAGCGGAACGCCTCCACGAGCTGCGTGGGCAGCGACCGGACGAAGCCGACCGTGTCCGAGAGCGTGTAGCCGATGCCGTCCGGAGTCTGGGCGCGGCGAACCGTGGGGTCCAGGGTCGCGAACAGGGCGTTCTCGACGAGCACGCCGGCGTCCGTGAGCCGGTTGAGCAGCGAGGACTTGCCCGCGTTGGTGTACCCCGCGATCGCCACGGAGGGCACCGAGTTGCGCCGGCGGTTGAGCCGCTTGGTCTCCCGGGCGGGCTTCATGGCCGCGATCTCGCGGCGCAGTTTGGCCATGCGGGTGCGGATCCGTCGGCGGTCCAGCTCGATCTTGGTCTCGCCGGGGCCGCGGGAGCCGATGCCCTCACCGGCCGCGGCGCGGCCGCCGGCCTGGCGGGACAGGGACTCGCCCCAGCCGCGCAGGCGCGGGAGCATGTACTCCAGCTGGGCGAGCTCGACCTGCGCCTTGCCCTCCTTGGACTTCGCGTGCTGGGCGAAGATGTCCAGGATCAGGCCGGTGCGGTCGATGACCTTGACCTTCACCACGTCCTCCAGCCCGCGGCGCTGCGACGGGGCGAGCTCGGAGTCCACGACGACCGTGTCCGCGCCGGTGGCCGCGACGATGTCCCGCAGCTCCTTGGCCTTGCCGGAGCCCAGGAACGTGGCGGGGTCCGGCTTGAGCCGGCGCTGCACGATGCCGTCGAGGACCTCGGAGCCGGCGGTCTCGGCGAGCGCGGCGAGCTCCCGGAGGGAGTTCTCGGCCTCCTCCAGCGTGCCGCCGGTCCACAGTCCGGCGAGCACCACGCGCTCCAGGCGCAGCTGCCGGTACTCGAGCTCGGTGACGTCCTCGAGCTCGGTGGACAGCCCCGCCACGCGGCGCAGGGCGCGCCGCTCCTCGAGGTCCTGCTGCTCGCCGTCGTGGGCGCTGTGCTCGTCGCCGGCCTCGGCCAGCTCGCGGGCGCGGCCGGTGAACCGGCCGGTGGCGGAGTCCTCGTCGGCCTCGCCGGCGGGCTCGCCGGCCTCCTGCCGGGCGCGCGCCCGGGAGAGGACGCGCTCGACGACGTCCTCCAGGTCCTGCCGGCTCAGGCCGCTCTCGGGCTCCGTCGCGGGGCTCGCGGTGCGGGGCTCGGCAGGGGTTTCACGGGGATGGGTCATGGTTCCTTTCGGAAGGATTCGGTGATGCCTGGATTCTAGTCTCGGCTCCGGACATCGGGGTCCGGCCGGGGGCCGCGCGGTGCGGGCGCGGCGGCCGCGGTCGGTAGCATGGTGCGCTATGGCACCGCGTTCCGACTCCCCCGATCCCGTCGTCGGCCCGGCGACCCCGAACCCGGGGACCGAGCACTACTTCTCCGAGGACCCCGCGACGCCGGAGCTCCGGCGCCCCGTGACCGTGGCCCTGCGCGGGCGGGAGGTCGTGCTGCAGACCTCCAACGGGGTGTTCAGCCCGCGAGGCCTCGACAAGGGAACGTCCGTGCTGCTGGAAAATGTTCCCGATCCGCAGGGCGGGGAGCTGCTGGACGTCGGCTGCGGCTGGGGCCCGATCGCCCTGAGCATGGCCGCCGCGGCGCCCGGCTCGCGCGTCACCGCCGTGGACGTCAACGAGCGCTCCCTGCGCCTGACCCGGGACAACGCCGCTGCCCTGGGCCTGGACAACGTGGTGGCGCTGCTGCCCGGGCAGGTGCCCGCGGAGCGGCGCTTCGACACGATCTGGTCCAACCCGCCGATCCGGATCGGCAAGCAGCAGCTGCACGAGCTGCTGCTGCTGTGGCTGCCCCGGCTCGCCCCGGGCGGGACCGCGTGGCTCGTGGTGCAGAAGAACCTGGGCGCCGACTCGCTGCAGAAGTGGCTCGCGTCCGCCCTGGGCGGGGACTGTGCGGTCTCGCGGCACAGCACCGACCGGGGCTTCCGGGTCCTGCGGGTCGAGCGCCGGGCCTGAGCGGCCCGCGGCTCCCCCGTCCCGGGGGTCGGTCTCAGTCGAGCGTGCCGTGGGCCACGAGCACGGCCGGGCCCGCGAGCACCACGTGCTCGGAGCCGTCGGGGGCCGGGACGAACGTCACGGAGACGACACCGCCGGGCACCTGCACGAGCCACTGGTCCGGGGCGGTGACCCCGCCCCAGAAGCGGGTCGCGGCGGCCGCGGCGCACGCGCCCGTGCCGCAGGACTGCGTCTCGCCGACCCCGCGCTCGTGCACCCGCATCCGGATGCGGCCGACCCCGTCGTCGTCGCCGTCCGCGGGGACCACGAACTCGACGTTGGTCCCGTCCTCGGGGACGGGGCGCACGCCCGGGGCGGTGTGGAGGTCGAGCTGGTCGAGCTTCTCCCCCTCGGCGAGGGCCACGACGGTGTGCGGGTTGCCCATGCCGATGGACAGCGCTGGGCGCGGCACCTTCAGCCCCCGGGCGGTCACGACGGCGTCGGAGCCGCGCGTGCGGGCGGCCTCGCCGTCCAGGAAGCTCCACGGCCCCATGTCCACGGCGTAGCCGGAGGGGGTGCGGCCCACGGTCTTCACGCCCGCGCGGGTGCCGATCCGCAGCACCTCGCCCTCGGGGACGTCCACGAGGCCCTCGCTGATGAGGTGGTGCACGAACACGCGCACGCCGTTGCCGCACATCTCCGCGACCGAGCCGTCGTTGTTGCGGTAGTCCATGAACCACTCGGCGTCCGGGGCGGTCTCCAGCACGGCCGGGCCCTCCGGGAGGGACTCGGAGCGCACGGCCCGGATCAGGCCGTCCCCGCCGATGCCGCGGTGCCGGTCGCACACGAGGGCGACCAGCTCGGCGTCGAGCGCCAGCTCCGCGTGCGGGTCCGTGATCAGGACGAAGTCGTTGCCGGTGCCGTGGCCCTTGGCGAAGGGACGGCCCCGCAGCTCCCCCCAGGGGCTGAGGGCCTCCGGGGCGTGGGCGGGGCGGGTGGTCCGGGTCTGCGTGGAGGTCACCCCGACATGATACGCGGCGCGGCACGACGGCCGCGGGGCCGCCGGCTCAGGCCGCGGCCTGCGCCACGATCTCCACGGCCCGGTCGACCAGCCCCGGGTCGGCCCGGTCCAGCCAGTGCACGCGCGGGTCCGCGCGGAACCAGGTGAGCTGCCGGCGGGCGAACTGCCGGGTGGCCACGACGGTGGCCTCGGCCGCCTCGGCCGCGGTGGCCCGCCCGTCCACGACGTCCAGGAACTGGCCGTAGCCCAGCGCCCGGCGCGCCGTGCGGCCCTCGCGCAGCCCGCGCCCGGCGAGCGCGCGGACCTCGTCCTCGAGGCCGGCCCGGACCATGGCGTCCACGCGGCGGGCGAGCCGGTCGTGGAGCTCGGCGCGGTCCCCGTCCAGGCCGATCTGCACGGCCGGCTCGACGTACTCGCGGCGGGGCATGAAGGAGGTGAAGGGGCGGCCCGTGAGCTCCCAGACCTCCAGGGCCCGCACCACGCGGCGGTCGTCCCGCAGGCGGGCTGCCGAGTCCGGGTCCACCTGCCGCAGCCGCTCCCGCAGGGCCCCGGGGCCCTGCTCGGCCAGCTCCTGCTCGATCCGGGCGCGCACCGCGGGATCCGTGCCGGGCAGTTCGAGGACGTCCAGGGCCGCGCGCACGTACAGGCCCGACCCGCCCACCAGGACTGGGACCCGGCCGCGGGAGCGGATCTCGGCGAAGCAGGCGCGGGCGGCGCGCTGGAAGTCCGCCACCGAGGCCTCCTCCCCGACGTCCAGGACGTCGAGGAGGTGGTGCGGCACGCCGCGCCGCTCCTCGTCCGTGACCTTCGCCGTGCCGATGTCCATGCCGCGGTAGAACTGCATGGAGTCGGCGTTGACGACCTCGCCGTCCAGCCGCAGGGCCAGCTCGACCCCCAGGTCGGACTTGCCGGAGCCCGTGGGGCCCACGACCGCGACGACGGGCAGCTCCCGCGCGGGCCGGGTCACCGGACCGGCAGGCTCGGCATGCCCAGGTCCACCGGGCGGGAGCCGGCGGCCCCGGGCGCGGCCGGGACGCCGCAGGAGGCCGCCTCCTGGCGGTCCCAGGCGTCGCCGGCGCGGGAGCGCCGGACGGCGTAGTCCTGCGGGCCGCGGGGGTCGGCCACGAGGTGGTACGCGGCGGCGCCGGTGACGGTCACGGTCACGAAGTCGCCCGGCCGCGGCGTCTCGGCGCCCTCGGGGACGGCGAAGTGGACGAGCCGCTGGTCCCGGGCGCGGCCCGAGAGCCGGTGCGTCTGCCCGGACTTCCGGCCCTGCTCCGCGGTGACGAGCAGCTCGACCTGCCGGCCCACGACCGCGCGGTTCTCCTCCGCGGCGATCCGGTCCTGCAGGGCCACGAGCCGCTCGAAGCGCTCCTGCACCACGGCCTTGGGCACCTGGTCCGCCATCTCGCCGGCGGGGGTGCCGGGACGGACCGAGTACTGGAAGGTGTAGGCGGAGGCGAAGCGGGAGGCCGCCACGACGTCGAGGGTGGCCTGGAAGTCCTCCTCGGTCTCGCCGGGGAAGCCGACGATGATGTCGGTGGTGATGGCCGCGTCAGGGATCCGCGCGCGCACCTTGTCCAGGATGCCCAGGAACTTCGTGGACCGGTACGACCGGCGCATCTCCTTGAGCACGCGGTCGGAGCCGGACTGCAGCGGCATGTGCAGCTGGGGCATGACGTTGGGGGTCTCGGCCATGGCGTCGATGACGTCGTCGGTGAACGCGGCCGGGTGCGGGCTGGTGAAGCGCACGCGCTCCAGCCCCTCGATCCCGCCGCACGCGCGCAGCAGCTTGGCGAAGGCGCCGCGGTCGCCGAACTCCACGCCGTAGGAGTTCACGTTCTGCCCCAGCAGCGTCACCTCCACGGCGCCCTGCTCCACGAGCGCCCGCACCTCGGCGAGCACGTCCCCGGGCCGGCGGTCCTTCTCCTTCCCGCGCAGGGACGGGACGATGCAGAACGTGCACGTGTTGTTGCACCCCACGGAGATCGAGACCCAGCCGGAGTAGGCGCTGTCCCGCTTGGTGGGCAGCGTGGAGGGGAAGACCTCCAGGGACTCGAGGATCTCGATCTGCGCCTCGTCGTTGTGCCGGGCCCGCTCGAGGAGGGTCGGCAGGGACCCGATGTTGTGCGTGCCGAAGACGACGTCGACCCACGGCGCCTTCTGCAGGATCGTGTCCTGGTCCTTCTGCGCCAGGCACCCGCCCACGGCGATCTGCAGGTCCTTGTTGCGCTTCTTGGCGGGCACGAGCTGGCCGAGGTTGCCGTAGAGCTTGTTGTCCGCGTTCTCGCGCACCGCGCACGTGTTGAACACCACGAGGTCGGGCTCCGCCCCGGCGGCGGGGACGTAGCCCGCGGCCTCGAGCAGGCCGGTGATCCGCTCGGAGTCGTGGACGTTCATCTGGCAGCCGAAGGTGCGCACCTCGTAGGAGCGCGGCGCGGGCTGCGGGGACAGGGCTGTGGGGCTCGACATCACCGGTCAATTGTACGGGCTGGGCGGCCCGCCCACCGCGCGGGCCGGAGGGCGGGCCGGCTCGGGCGCGGCCGGCCCCGGGGACGGCTCACGAGGGGTCCGGGTACGTCCCGTCCAGCTCGCCGTCGAGCTCGGCGCCGTCCGCGCGGGCGGCCAGCTCCTCCTGGACGATCGAGAAGGCCAGGCCGGGGGCGTAGCCCTTCCGGCCGAGCATCCCCACGAGCCGGCGCACGGCCCGGTCCCGCTCGGTGCGGTCGGAGAGGTCGGTGCCCGCGGGCAGCTTCCGGCGGACCAGCTCGGCGGCGTCGGCCCGCTCGTCGTCGTCGGTGCGCTGCTCGAGCGCCTCCTCGGCGACCTCCCCGGTGACCCCGCGCGAGGCGAGCTCGCGGCGGAGGGCGGAGCGGGAGAGCTTGCGGGAGCTCGCACGGGAGCGGACGTAGAGCTCGGCGTACTGGGCGTCGTCGACGAGGCGGACCTCCTCGAAGCGGTCCAGCACCTCGCGCGCCACGTCCTCGGGGACGTTGCGGTCGGCCAGCTTGTCCTCGAGCTGCTTGCGGCTCTTGGCCGAGGCGGTGAGCTGGCGCAGCACGATGGCGCGGGCGACCTCCCGGGGATCGGGCTCCGGGTCCGACGCCGCGGGCGACGACGCCGCCGGGCCCTCCGGCCCGCGGGAGCGGGCGGAGGACCGGCGGCGTCGTCGCGCGTAGGGGCTCTCGGTCACGGGGCTCAGAAGGCGGGGCCGGCGACCTCGGCGGGCAGCCCGGCGACCGGCTCGTCCTGGGCGCCGGCCTCCGGGGCCTCGGCGGAGTCCGGGGCCTCCACAGGCTGGTCGGGGTCGGCCACGATCCCGAGCTTGATGAGGATCCGCCGCTCGATCTCCTCGGCGAGCTCCGGGTTGTCCTTGAGGAACCGGCGGGAGTTCTCCTTGCCCTGGCCCAGCTGGTCCCCCTCGTAGGTGAACCAGGCGCCGGACTTCTTGACGATGCCCTGCTCCACGCCCATGTCGATGAGCCCGCCCTCGGTGGAGATGCCCTCCCCGTAGAGGATGTCGAACTCGGCCTGCTTGAAGGGCGGGGCCATCTTGTTCTTGACGATCTTGGCCCGGGTGCGGTTGCCCACCGGGTTGGCGCCGTCCTTGAGCGTCTCGATGCGGCGCACGTCCACGCGCACCGAGGCGTAGAACTTCAGCGCCTTGCCGCCCGTGGTGGTCTCCGGGCTGCCGAAGAACACGCCGATCTTCTCACGGAGCTGGTTGATGAAGATCGCGGTGGTGTTGGTGTGCGAGAGCCGGCCCGTGATCTTGCGCAGCGCCTGGCTCATCAGGCGGGCCTGCAGGCCCACGTGGCTGTCGCCCATCTCGCCCTCGATCTCGGCCTTCGGCACGAGGGCCGCGACCGAGTCGATGACGATGATGTCGATGGAGCCGGAGCCCACCAGCATGTCCATGATCTCGAGCGCCTGCTCACCGGTGTCCGGCTGGGACACGAGCAGGTTGTCGGTGTCCACGCCGAGCCTCTCGGCGTAGGAGGGGTCCAGCGCGTGCTCGGCGTCGATGAAGGCCGCGATGCCGCCGGCCTTCTGGACGTTGGCCACCGCGTGGAGGGCGACCGTGGTCTTGCCGGAGGACTCCGGGCCGTAGATCTCCACGACGCGTCCGCGGGGGAACCCGCCGATGCCCAGCGCCACGTCCATGGCGATGGAGCCGGTGGGGATGGTCTCGATCTTCGTCGCCGGGCGGTCGCCCAGCCGCATGACGGAGCCCTTGCCGTAGTTCTTGTCGATCTGCGCGAGGACCGTGTCGAGGGCCTTCTCGCGGTCGGAGCCGAACTGCCGGTCGGGGCTCTGCGTCCTGGCCTTGCCTGCCATGATTCACCTCGTGTTCGCGGGGCTCCGCCGGTGGGCCGGAACCGTTCTTGCTGGTGCTGTCGTGTTCTACGGTATCGACGGGGTCGGACACCGTAAGGCCGTGCGCCGGGCCTGGGGACGGGTGCTGGACGCCGCTCCCGGACCGGGTGGGCTGTGCAGTCCGTGCTGTCGCTTCGAATATACCTTCGAATCCGTCCGGGGTCCACGGACGCGCCCGCGGCGGCGGGCGATCAGCTCCGCGGGGGCCGGTCCTCGCCCCACCACCGGGCCTGGGGCACGTCCTGGGCACGGCAGACCGCGAACCACACGGCCTTCGGGTCGACGCCCTGCTCGAGGGCCTCGGCCGCGGTGCGGTGGCCCAGCTCGCCCAGCACGAGGTCGCGGGCCAGCACCCTGCTGTACCCCGCGCCGAACTCGTCGGCCATCAGCTGCCAGAAGCTGCTCAGCCTCATCCGCGCCCTCCTCCGTGCTCGTCCGGGTCCCTTGTCCGGGTGGTCGTCCGGGTGGTCGTCCGGGTCGATTCTCCCATCCCGCGGCGCGGCGGGCGCACGCGGGAGGGCCCGGCGGTCTCGCGACCGCCGGGCCCTCCGGGATGTCGTGGCCGGGCGGCGGGGCCGCCCGGCGGATCAGCGGGCGCCGGCCCCGGCGGTCTCCCCGCCGTTGACGCGGCCGAACTCCCGCGAGAACTGCTCGGTCAGGTCGCTGGGGACCGTGTCCGGCACCATGAGGCCCTCGGCGTAGGCCAGCCGGTCGGCGACCTCCCGCAGCATCTGGGACATCGGGATGTCCAGGGCCGCGCAGATCGACGCGAGCAGCTCGGAGGAGGCCTCCTTCTGGCCGCGCTCGACCTCGCTCAGATAGCCCAGCGAGACGCGGGCGCTGTGGGAGACCTCGCGCAGGGTCCGGCCCTGCCGCTGGCGCACGTTGCGGAGAACCTCGCCGATCTCCTGGCGGAGTACACCCATCTTCATGTCCTTCGTCTCGGTTCGCTCGTCATCGCCCGCGCCCACGTCCTTCCAACGGACGACGCCATTGACGGACACGGGTTGCTTCGTCATGTGAATCGCTAGTCTCCTCATGTGTGCGGCTGCCTCGCCGCCCTCTGCGGAGCGTACCCCCGGCGGTGGCCGGTCAGCACCTTGACTCCGATCGGCTCAACTCGAGCCTGCGATATTTGATAACCACCCTGATGGTCCTATTCTTCCCCTCCGGGCGGACTTTTTCGCTGTGAGTTGTCTGGGAGCACGAGCGCTTCGGTGAGCCGTGCCAGGGCGGCCACCACGGTGGCCGCGCGGACCGCGGCCCGCTCCCCCGGCGCGTCGAGCCCGTGCACCGTGGACCCGCCCGGCCCGGCGACGCCCACGTAGACCGTGCCCACCGGCTTGCCGTCGTGGGGCTCGGGCCCGGCCACGCCCGTGGTCGAGACGCCCCAGTCGGTCCCCAGCCGGCGGCGGACCCCCTCGGCCATGGCGAGCGCCACGTCGGGATCCACCGACCCCCGTTCGGCCAGCAGCGTTTCGGGCACACCCAGGACCTCGGCCTTGACCCGGTTGGAGTAGGACACGACCGCCCCCTCGAAGCAGGCGGAGGCGCCCGGCACGTCGACGATCGCGGCGGCCAGGGCCCCGCCCGTCAGGGACTCCGCGGTGGCGACCGTCTGCCCCCGCCGGACCGCCTCGGCCACGAGCCGGGCCGCCGGGGCGGGCCCGCCCGGAGGCTCCGGCGCCGTCACCGCGCGTCCCGCTCCGCGATGGCCCGGCGGCGCAGCTGGACCGCCTTCACGACGTAGTCGGCGCCCGTGACGACGGTGACCACCAGGGCGGCGCCCATGGCGGTCCAGCCCAGCCACGGCCACCAGTCGCCCACCAGGGGGCTGAGGGGCAGGAGCAGCAGCAGGAGCGCCGCGGTCTGCAGCACGGTCTTGAGCTTGCCGCCCTTCGAGGCCGCCATGACGCCGTACTTGATGACCACGAAGCGCATCAGGGTGATCCCCCACTCGCGCACGAGGATCACCACGGTGACCCACCACCACAGCTCGCCCAGCAGGGACAGCACCACGAAGGCGGCGCCCGTGAGCAGCTTGTCGGCGATCGGGTCGGCGATCTTGCCGAAGCTCGTGATCAGCCCGCGCGCCCGGGCGATGTCGCCGTCGAGCTTGTCCGTGTACATCGCCACCGCGAAGACGGCGAACGCCGCCCAGCGCATCCCGGCGGAGTCCTGCCCCTGGGGGCCCCCGGCCCAGAGGAACCAGACGAAGAAGGGGACGAGCACGATGCGCAGAGCCGTCAGCGCGTTGGGCAGGTTGAGGTTGGAGGCCTTCTGCGTCTCCGCGGGGCTCATCGGTGCTCGCTTCCTGGGAACGGGGTCCCGGCGGGGGGTGGGTGGCGGGGTCAGCGGCCGGTCAGCTGCCAGGCGTCCTCGGAGCCCTCGGCGTCGGCACCGTCGTGGTAGTCCGGGGCGGTCTCGGCCAGGGACGCCTCGACCGGGTCGTCCCCGTAGTCCACGGAGCCGCCCTGCCCGGCGGGAGCGGCGGGCTCCTCGCCCCTGATCACCGCGAGGGTCGCCGCGAGGTCGTCGGGCTTGACGAGGACGTCCCGGGCCTTCGAGCCCTCCGAGGGCCCGACGACGCCGCGGGACTCCAGCAGGTCCATGAGCCGGCCCGCCTTGGCGAACCCCACGCGCAGCTTGCGCTGGAGCATCGAGGTGGAGCCGAACTGGGTCGTGACCACGAGCTCGGTGGCCTGGAGCAGGACGTCGAGGTCGTCCCCGATGTCCTCGTCGATCGTCTTCTTCGGCGCCTCCTGCACCACGTCCTCGCGGTAGCGGGCCTTCATCTGGCTCTTGACGTGGTCGACGACCGCGTGGATCTCCGACTCGGAGACCCACGCGCCCTGCACGCGCATGGGCTTGGAGGCGCCCATGGGCAGGAACAGGGCGTCGCCCTGGCCGATGAGCTTCTCCGCGCCGGGCTGGTCGAGGACCACCCGGGAGTCGGTGACGGAGGACGTCGCGAACGCCATGCGGGACGGGACGTTGGCCTTGATCAGGCCGGTGACCACGTCGACGGAGGGCCGCTGGGTGGCGAGCACCAGGTGGATGCCGGCGGCACGGGCGAGCTGGGTGATGCGCACGATCGCGTCCTCGACGTCGCGCGGGGCGACCATCATGAGGTCGGCGAGCTCGTCGACGATCACGAGCAGGTACGGGTAGGGCCGGATGACACGCTTGGACCCGGGCTCGGGGAGGACCTTGCCGTTGCGCACCGCCTTGTTGAAGTCGTCGACGTGCTTGAAGCCGTAGTGGGACAGGTCGTCGTAGCGGGCGTCCATCTCCCGCACGACCCACTGCAGCGCCTCCGCGGCCTTCTTGGGGCTGGTGATGATCGGGGTGATCAGGTGCGGGACGCCCTCGTAGGCGGTCAGCTCGACCCGCTTGGGGTCGACCATCACCATCCGCACCTCGTCGGGGGTGGCCCGCATGAGCAGCGAGACGATCATGGAGTTCACGAAGCTGGACTTGCCGGCGCCGGTCGCGCCGGCCACGAGCAGGTGGGGCATCTTGGCGAGGTTGGCCACGACGTAGCCGCCTTCCACGTCCTTGCCGACGCCCATCACCATCGGGTGCTCCGTCTTGCGGGCGTTCTGGGAGCGCAGGACGTCGCCCAGGGACACGGTCTCGCGGTCGGTGTTGGGGATCTCGATGCCGATGGCGGACTTGCCCGGGATCGGCGAGAGGATGCGGACGTCGGCGGAGGCCACCGCGTAGGCGATGTTCTTGGACAGCGCCGTGACGCGCTCGACCTTGGTGCCTGAGCCCAGCTCGATCTCGTACCGGGTGACGGTGGGACCGCGGGAGAAGCCCGTCACCACGGCGTCCACGTTGAACTGGTCCAGGACGCTGGTGAGCGAGGCGACCACGGCGTCGTTGGCCTCGGAGCGCTCCTTGGGCGGGGGGCCCTGCACAAGGGAGCCGGCCGTGGGCAGGGAGTAGGCGATGTCGCCGTCGAGCTTGAGCTGCTCGGCCCGGGCGGGGATCGGGGCCTCCGGGGTGTAGGTGCGGGCGGCCACGGCGGTGGAGCCGGTGGCGGGGGCGTCCGCGAGGTCCTCCAGGGCCGGGGAGCCGGAGCCCGCGGCGGTGTCCTCGGCGGTCTCCAGGCCCTGGTGGCGGCGCAGCTGCTGGGCCGCGAGCTGGTCCCGGGTGGGGCGCTTCACGCCCGGGCGGGGGGCGCCGGGGGACTCCCCCGGGGCGTCCTGCGCGGACTCCCCCGGGGCGTCCTGCGCGGTGTCCCGCGGGGCGTCCTGCGGGCCGGCCGCCGCGGCCGCGCGCTCGGCGGTCCGGCGCCGGGCGGCCTTCTGGCGGGCGGCGCGGGAGGAGTCGACGTCGAAGACGCGGGTGGGCGCCTGGCCGTCGGCGGCCTCCTCGTCGACCACGGCGCGCTCGAAGGCCTCGTCCCCGCGGTAGCCGTCGAGGGCGCGCCGGTCGGCCTCGGCCTGCTTGCGCTCGCGGCGCTTCTGCCGGCGGGTCCTGCCGGCCTCGGCCCGGTCGTGGTGCTCGTCGAGGTAGGAGCGGTCGTGCCGCGCCGAGGAGAGGTCCGTCGCGGAGACGGGTCCCTCCTGGCCCATGAGGCGCCAGTAGGCGTGCTCGAGCCGGGGCAGGATGAGGTTGACGGGGGTGGCCGTGATGACGAGCACGGACAGCAGCAGCACGGCGACGAAGATGGCGCCGGCCCCGACGGGCGTCAGGAGCGAGCTCAGGGGGTCCGCGGCGAGGAAGCCGACGTGGCCGCCGGCGGCCGCGACGGCCGCCTGGCCCTGGCTCGGGGACGGCTGCCCGAGGAACAGGTGGGCCAGGCCCGAGCCCGCGACGACGGCGGCGCCCAGGCCGATCGCGATGCGGTTGTTGGCGGAGGTGTCCTCCGGGTGCCGGAACCGGCGCAGGGCCATGGCCCCGAGCGGCAGGGGCAGGACGAGGGCGGTCCAGCCGAAGCTGCCGGCCAGGACCTGGTGCACGACCTCGGCGGGAGCGGCGATCCAGGTCGCCGCGGCGCCGCGGAGGTTCCACCACTCGACGGCGGCCGAGAGCAGCCCCAGGGCGAGCAGGAACAGCCCTCCGCCGTCCCGCAGCTGCTCGGCGGGCACGTCGGTGCGCTGGGTCCCCATCCGGCGCACGGCGCCGCCGACCACGTGGGCGACGCCCGTCCAGGCGCCCCCGACCACGCGGGCGCACCAGAGCAGGACGGCCCCCAGGGCGCGCAGCACCCACGGGGTGGACGCGCCGGAGGACGCGCCGCGCGCGGAGGACCCGCGCGCCGTCGTCGACGTGCCGCGGGAGGAGCTCCGGCTGGATCCCGACGACCGCGCAGAAGACGTGCTGTTCTTGCCACGCGACGTCGAGGCGCCCTTGCGGGCAGGGGAGGTACGAGTCGCCATACCCTCCAGGGTAGACCACGGCCCCCTCCGGTCCGGGGTGTCCCACGGACGGGAGGGGGCCGGGTGCTCAGGCCTCGATGACCACCGGGACGATCATCGGCTTGCGGCGCAGCTTGCGGCTGACCCACGACCCGATCGTCCGGCGCACCACCTGCTGGAGCTGCTGCGTCGTGTGGTTCCGGCCCGAGTGGTTGATCGCGTCCTCGAGGGCGGCGGTGATCTTCGGGATGATGTCGTCGAAGACGCTGTCGTCCTCGGCGACGCCGCGGGCGTGGACGTCCGGACCGGTCACGACCTTGCCGGTGTCCCGGTTGACCACGGCGATCACGGAGATGAAGCCCTCCTCGGCGAGGACCAGGCGGTCCTTCAGGTCCGCGTCCGTGATCGTGCCCACGGAGGAGCCGTCCACGTAGACGTCGCCGCACTCCACCTGGCCGGTGATCCGGGCGGCGCCCCCGGCCATGTCCACCACGGTCCCGTTCTCGGCGAGCAGCACGTGGTCGCTCGGCACGCCCGTCTCCTCGGCGAGCTTGCCGTTGGCGATGAGGTGGCGGACCTCGCCGTGGACCGGCATGACGTACTCGGGCTCGATGATGTTGTAGCAGTACAGCAGCTCGCCCGCGGAGGCGTGGCCCGAGACGTGCACCTTGGCGGTGCCCTTGTGCACCACGTTGGCGCCCAGGCGCATGAGCCCGTTGATGATCCGGAACACCGAGTTCTCGTTGCCCGGGATCAGGGAGGACGCGAGGATCACGGTGTCGCCCTCGTCGAGCTGGACCTTGTGGTCGCCGTTGGCCATGCGCGAGAGCGCGGCCATGGGCTCCCCCTGGGAGCCGGTGCACATGATGACGAGCTTGTGCTCCGCGTGGTCGTCGATCTTCTTCTGGTCCACCAGGGTGTCCGGCGGGACCTCGAGGTAGCCGAGCTTCTCGGCGATGGTCATGTTGCGCACCATGGACCGGCCCATGAACACGACCTTGCGGCCATTCTGGTGGGCGGCGTCGAGCACCTGCTGCACGCGGTGGACGTGGGACGAGAAGGACGCCACGACCACCCGCTTGGGGGCCTTGCCGATCACGTCGGCCAGCACGGGCCCGATGTTCTTCTCGGTGGCCGTGAAGCCGGGGACCTCGGCGTTCGTGGAGTCCGTCAGGAACAGGTCCACGCCCTCCTCCCCCAGCCGCGCGAAGTGGCGCAGGTCGGTGATCCGGCCGTCGAGGGGGAGCTGGTCCATCTTGAAGTCGCCCGTGTGCAGGACGGTGCCCGCCCTGGTGCGCAGGAACACGGCCAGCGCGTCCGGGATGGAGTGGTTGACGGCCACGAACTCGCACTCGAACTCGCCGAGGTGCTCGACCTGCCCCTCCCGCACCGCGAGCGTGTAGGGCTTGATGCGGTGCTCCTGGAGCTTCGCCTCGATCAGCGCCAGCGTCAGCTGGGAGCCGACGACGGGGATGTCGGGGCGGCGCTTGAGCAGGTACGGCACGGCCCCGATGTGGTCCTCGTGGCCGTGGGTGAGCACCACCGCGACGATGTCGTCGAGGCGGTCGATGATGTAGTTGATGTCGGGCAGGATCAGGTCCACGCCCGGGTGGGTCTCCTCCGGGAAGAGGACGCCGCAGTCGACCACGAGCAGCTGCCCGTTGATCTCGAAGACCGTCATGTTCCGCCCGACCTCTCCCAGGCCGCCCAGCGGGACCACGCGCAGCGTGTCCTTGGCGAGGGCGGGGGGAGCGGACAGGTCGGTGTGCCATTGGGTCATGTGACCCCTTTCGTCAGTCGATGTTCTCGAGGAGCGTGTCGGAGATGATCGAGCCGGCCAGGTCCGCGCGGACCAGGGCCGTCTCGGCCTCCGTGGGACGGACGTGCGGGAGCCGCACGGTGTTGCGCGGCAGCTTGCCCTGCCACATGAGAATCGTCTTGGCCGCCACGGCGCCGGGCAGGCGCGTCATGGTCGCGCGGACCACCGGCTCCAGCGCGAAGTTGATCCGCCGGGCGGTGCGCAGGTCCTCGGCGCGGATCGCGTCGATGAGCTCGCGGTACTGCCGGGTGGCCACGTGCGTGGTCACGCCGACCAGGCCGGCGGCACCCAGTGCCATCCACGGCAGGGTCAGCCCGTCGTCGCCGGAGTAGTACAGCAGGTCCGTCTCGGCCATCACGCGGGTCGCCGCGAGCAGGTCCGCCTTGGCGTCCTTGACGGCCACGATGTTCGGGTGGGCGGCCAGGGAGATGAGGGTCTCCGGCTCGATCGGGATGCCCGCGCGGCCGGGGATGTCGTAGAGCATGATGGGGACGTCCACGGAGTCCGCGAGGCTGCGGAAGTGGGCCTCGACGCCCGCCTGGGTGGGCTTGTTGTAGTACGGGGTGACGATGAGCAGCCCGTCCATGCCGATCTTCTCCGCCGCCCGGGAGAGGTAGCGGGAGTGCTCGGTGTCGTTGGAGCCGGTGCCCGCCAGCAGCGGCACGCGGGAGCCCACGGCGTCCTTGACGGCGCGGAAGACTGAGAGGTTCTCGTCGTCGGTCATCGTGGAGTACTCCCCCGTGGTCCCGCAGACCACCAGCCCGTCGCACCCCTCGTCCACCAGGCGCACGGCCTCCGCGGCCGTGCCGTCCAGGTCCACGGAGCCGTCCTCGGCGAAGACGGTGATCATGGCGGTCAGCAGCGTCCCGAACAGGGGCTTGTCCTCGGTCGCGGGACGGTCGGCGTGCGGGGTTCCAGGAATGGCAGTCATGGGTGTCAGATTACCGCCATCGTGTCCGGGCCGCCGTCCGGGCCGCTTCCCGGGGCGCCGTGGAAGCGCCCCGCCGCGGCCAGGATCAGGTCCCGTGCGGCCAGGACGTCCCCGTGGCCGCGGCCGGGGACCAGCTCCAGGCCGGTCCGGGTGCCGTGCTCCCGCAGGATCCGCACGGCGGCCCGCGAGTCCTCGAGCTGGGGGGTGTCCCGCTCCCCCACCACGAACAGCGTGGGCACCGTGATGGCGGCCAGCTCGTGCGGGGTCAGCCCGGGCTGCTCCTCGGTGCGGGTCGTGTAGGCGAGCATGGCGCGGGCGTCGTTGGCGAGCATGGCGGCCCGGGTGGCCGGGTCCAGCCGGTGGCCGATCGTGGCTTCCCAGTCCTCGACGAACGCGCCCATGCCCCGCCCGTCGGCGATCCCGGCCCGCAGCGAGTCCAGGAACCCGGGGAAGAACAGCTGCCCGATCCGCCCGCGGGTCCCGCGCCACGTCCCGGCGACGGCGGTCAGGGCGGAGAGGAGCTCCGGGCGCCGGGCGGCCAGGTGGAGGCCGATGCGGGCGCCGTAGCTGTAGCCCAGCACGTGCGCCGGCCCCGCCGCCTCGGCGGCCAGGACGGCGGCCACGTCCCCGGCCACGAGGTCCATGGCGTAGTCCTCGGGGCGCTCCGGCTTCCCGCTGCGGCCGTGGCCGCGCAGGTCCACGGCGATCACCCGGTGGTGGGCGCGCAGGGCCGGGACGAACCCGTAGCCCTGCCAGACGGCCTTGGACAGCGCGGTGCCGTGCAGCAGCACGACGGTGGGCGCCCCGGCCACGCCGTCGTCGGGCCCGGCGGCGCGGTAGGCGATCTCCGTGCCGTCCTCGGGGTTGACGGTGGTGGCCACGGGCTCAGCTCCCCGCCTCGCCCGCGGGGCCGGCGGCCGCCGCGTGGCGGGCGGGGCGGCCGCGGGACAGGGCGACGGCGTCGCGCATGGCGGAGCGGGCCCGGGACCGGTCCCCGGCGGCGGAATAGGCCAGCGAGAGCCGGTACCAGTTGCGCCAGTCCCCCGGCTCGGCCTCGGTCTCGGCCCGGCGGGTCTCGAACCGGGCGTCGGCGGCGTCCCGGTCGATCCGGCCGGCGGGGGTCCGCGGGAGGTCGTCGGGCGGGAGCCCGCCCTCCTCGGCCAGGGTGCGGCCGAGCCGCTCGGTGCGCACCCCGAAGAGCACCTCGCGCACGAGCGCCCAGGCTCCCACGGCGGGCAGCACCAGCATGGCGACGCCGAAACCCTTGACGATCCAGCCGTCGGTGCCCAGCAGCAGCACCGCCCGGTGCAGGCTCAGGCCGAGGTAGACGGCGAGGAGGGTGATCATGGCGGCCGCGAGGAGCTTGCCCTTGCTGGAGGACTCCAGCAGCGTGAAGACGCCCGCGAAGACCAGCACGGCGAGGATCCACAGCTTGGAGGAGCCGGGGATCGGCAGCAGCCACAGCGTCAGCAGGCCGGCCGCGAGCAGCGCCCAGCCCCAGGCCCGGAGGGAGTCCACCGGCTCAGAGGCCCAGGTCGAGATAGTCCTCGAGCCCGTGGGTGAGCCCGGGGTGGGACACCACCTCGCGCACGCCGAGGACCACGCCGGTCATGAAGGAGATGCGGTCGAAGGAGTCGTGCCGGATGGTCAGCTGCTCCCCGAGGTTGCCCAGCAGCGTCTCCTGGTGGGCGACCAGCCCGCGCAGCCGCACCGAGTGGACGTGGACGCCGTCGACGACCGCGCCGCGGGCCCCGTCCGGGTCCTGCTTGGTGGCGTCCGGCGACGGGCCCACCCCGGCGGCCCGGCGGGCCTCGCCCACGAGGGCGGCCGTGCGCGCGGCGGTGCCGGAGGGGGCGTCGACCTTGTCCGGGTGGTGCAGCTCGACGATCTCGACGGACTCGAAGAAGCGCGCGGCCTGGGCGGAGAAGCGCATCGCCAGGACCGCGCCGATCGAGAAGTTGGGGGCGACGAGCACGCCCACCCCGGGGTGCTGCGCGAGCAGCGCCTCGGTGCGGGCCAGGCCCTCCTCGTCCCAGCCGGTGGTGCCCACGACGCAGTGGATGCCGTGCTCCACGGCGAAGCGCACGTTGCCCTCCGTCACGGACGGGACGGTGAAGTCGACGACGACCTGCGCGCCGGCGGTGACCAGGGCCTCCAGGGAGTCCTCGTGGTCGAGCTCGGCGACGAGCTGGAGCCCCTCGGCGCGCCGGACGGCCTGCACGGCCTCGCTGCCCATCCGGCCGCGGGCGCCGAGCACGGCCACCCGGAGGTCGGAGGGCAGGGTCCCGGCGGCGGGTCCGGAGGGCTGGGGGGCGGGTGCGGTGCTGTCGGTCATGGCTCCAACTCTAGGTCAACGTCGATGGGGCGGAGTGGCGGAGGGGGCGGACGGCGGGCGGCGCTCAGCGCCGGCTGGGCGCGACGATGGTGGTCACGACGGGCCCCTCCGCGAGCCACGCGGCCAGCTCCCGGACCTGCCCGGGGGTCACCGAGCGGACGCGGTCCAGGGACTCGTCGATGTCGTAGAACTCCCCCGACTTCAGCTCGGCGGAGCCCAGCCGGGACATGCGCGAGCCCGTGTCCTCGAGGGCGAGCACGGTGCCGCCGCCGAGCTGGCCGACGACCTTGCGCAGCTCGTCCTCGGCGAGGCCGTGCTCGGCGAGCTTCTCCAGCTCGCCGGTCATCAGCGCCACGACCTCGTCGGTGCGGGCCGGCAGGCACCCGGCGTACATCCCGAAGTAGCCGGCGTCCGAGTAGGCGCCGGAGAACGAGAACGTGCTGTACGCCAGGCCCCGCTTCTCGCGCACCTCCTGGAAGAGCCGGGAGGACATGCCCCCGCCCAGGGCGGCGTTGAGCACGGTCATCGCGAAGCGCCGGTCGTCGCCGGCCACGATGCCGGGCCGGCCCACCACGACGTTCGTCTGCTCCACGGGCCGCTCCAGGAAGTGCTCGCCCCAGTCCGGGGCCAGCGGTGCGGGCCTGCGCTCGCGCCGGGGCACGGGGGCGGCGGGGACCGACGGGTCCCAGCCGGCGCGCGCCAGCGCCTCGGTCACGAGGCCGACGACGACGTCGTGCTCCAGCCCGCCGGCCGCCGTGACCACGAGGCCCTCGGGCCGGTAGTGGCGCCGGTAGTGCTCCACGACCGCCTCCCGTGGGACCGCGAGGATCTCCTCGGGGGTCCCGCCGATGGGCCGGCCCAGCGGGTGCTCGCCGAGCACCCGCTGGGTGAACTCCTCGAACGCGACGTCCTCGGGGTCGTCCTTGTCCATCGCGAGCTCCTCGAGGATGACCCCGCGCTCGCGCTCCAGCTCCTCGGGCTCGATCACGGCCGAGGTCACCATGTCGGTGATGACGTCGACGGACATGGGCAGGTCCTCGGCGAGCACGCGGGCGTAGTAGCAGGTGTGCTCCTTGGCCGTGGCCGCGTTGGACTCCCCGCCCACCTCGTCGAAGGCCTCGGCGATCTGCAGCGCCGAGCGCCGCGCCGTGCCCTTGAACAGCAGGTGCTCCAGGAAGTGCGTGGAGCCGAGCCGGCCGGGCTCCTCGTCACGGGAGCCCACGCCCACCCAGAAGCCCACGGTGACGGCCCGCTGGGCCGGCATCCGCTCGGTGAGCACGCGGGTGCCGCACGGCAGGACCGTGCGGCGCACCACGTTGCCGCCCTCCCCCTCGTGGAGGGTGTGCGTGAAGCCGGCCGCGGCGGTGCTCAGGGCCGCGGCGGCGGTGGTCGGTGTACCGGTGCGGACCGCCGAGAGGCGGGCGTCCGGCCCGGGGGTGCTCCCCGGGGCGCGGCCGCCCGCCTCCAGCGGCAGATCGACTGCCGTCATCCAGCTGTGCTGCTTCCTGTGCTCAGAGGCTCCTGTGCGCGGGACGGGCCCGGCTCAGGCCTCCTCGTCGGCGTGCTCGTGGTCGGAGTGCTCGTCGTGGGCGAAGACGTTGGGGTCCTCGGCGACCACGGGGGCCAGCGAGAGCTTGCCGCGGTCGTCGACCTTGGTGATCTCCACCTGGACCTTCTGGCCCACGCCCAGGACGTCCTCGACGTCGGTGACGCGCTTGCCCTCGTTGAGCTTGCGCAGCTCCGAGATGTGCAGCAGGCCGTCCTTGCCCGGGGTGAGGGAGACGAAGGCGCCGAAGGTCGTGGTCTTCACCACGGTGCCCAGGTAGCGCTCGCCGACCTCGGGGACCTGCGGGTTGGCGATCGCATTGATCGCCGCGCGGGCCGCCTCGGCGGAGGGCCCGTCGGTCGCGCCGATGTAGACGGTCCCGTCGTCCTCGATCGAGATGTCGGTGCCGGTGTCCTCCTGGATCTGGTTGATCATCTTGCCCTTGGGGCCGATGACCTCGCCGATCTTGGAGACGGGCACGGTGACGGAGATGACGCGCGGGGCGAACTCGCTCATCTCGTCCGGGCGGTCGATGGCCGCGTTGAGGACCTCGAGGATGTGCAGGCGGGCCTCGCGGGCCTGGGTCAGCGCGGCGTCCAGCACGGAGGAGGGGATCCCGTCGAGCTTGGTGTCGAGCTGGATCGCGGTGACGAACTCGGAGGTGCCGGCGACCTTGAAGTCCATGTCGCCGAGGGCGTCCTCGGCGCCCAGGATGTCGGTCAGCGCCGCGTAGCGGGTCTCGCCGTCGACCTCGTCGGAGACCAGGCCCATCGCGATGCCCGCGACCGGTGCGCGCAGGGGCACGCCGGCGTTGAGCAGGGACAGGGTCGAGGCGCAGACGGAGCCCATCGACGTGGAGCCGTTGGAGCCGAGGGCCTCGGAGACCTGGCGGATCGCGTAGGGGAACTCCTCGCGGGTGGGCAGCACCGGGGTGATGGCACGCTCGGCGAGGGCGCCATGGCCGATCTCACGGCGCTTCGGGGACCCCACGCGGCCGGTCTCGCCGGTGGAGTACGGCGGGAAGTTGTAGTGGTGCACGTAGCGCTTGTGCTTGACCGGGGACAGCGAGTCGATCTGCTGCTCCATCTTGAGCATGTTCAGCGTGGTGACGCCCATGATCTGGGTCTCGCCGCGCTCGAAGATCGCCGAGCCGTGCACGCGCGGCAGGACCTCGACCTCCGCGGTGAGCTGGCGGATGTCCGTCAGGCCGCGGCCGTCGATGCGGACCTGCTCGGTGAGGATGCGCTGGCGCACGGTCTGCTTGGTCAGGGCCTGGTAGGCGCCGTTGACCTCGTCCTTGCGGTCGGCGAACTGCTTGCCCTCGCCCGCGAGCTCGGCGAGCACGGACTGGTGCAGCTCGTCGGTGGCGACCTCGCGCTCCTGCTTGCCGGCGATCGAGTAGACCTCGGCGAGCTTGGCGGCGGCGAAGCCGGCGACGGCGTCCTTGATGTCGTCGCCGAAGCCGCCGAAGCGCGGCAGCTCCATGGCGGGCTTGCCCGCGCGGGCCTTGAGGTCCGCCTGGGCGTCGCACAGGGCCTTGATGGGCGCCTTGGCGGCCTCGAGCCCCTCGGCCACGAGCTCCTCGGTCGGGGCGACCGCGCCGTTGCTCTTGATCAGGTTCCAGGAGTTGTCGGTGGCCTCGGCCTCGACCATCATGATCGCGACGTCTTCGGAGCCGTCCTTGGCCGTCACGACGCGGCCGGCCACGGCCATGTCGAACACGGCGTTCTCGAGCTGCGAGTGCTTGGGGAAGGCCACCCACTGGTGCCCGCCGTCCTCGCCGGCCATCAGGGCCATGCGGACGCCGCCGACCGGGCCCTGGAAGGGCATGCCGGAGAGGGTGGTGGACATCGACGCGGCGTTGATCGCCACAGTGTTGTAGATCTCGTCCGGGTTGATGGACAGGACCGTCACGACGACCTGGACCTCGTTGCGGATGCCCTTGCCGAAGGCGGGGCGCAGCGGGCGGTCGATCAGGCGGCAGGTGAGGATCGCGTCCGTCGAGGGGCGGCCCTCGCGGCGGAAGAACGAGCCCGGGATGCGCCCGGCGGCGTACATGCGCTCCTCGACGTCCACCGTGAGCGGGAAGAAGTCGAAGCCCTCGCGCGGAGACTTGCCCACGGTCGTGGCGGAGAGCATGGTCGTGTCCTCGTCGATGGAGACGAGGGCGGCTCCGGCGGCCTGCTTGGCGAGGCGGCCGGTCTCGAAGCGCACGACGCGCTTCCCGTAGGAGCCGTTGTCGATGACGGCTTCGGCGTACTGGATCTCGGGACCCTCCACGGGTCACCTCCGTTTCGTGTCGGCGGGACGCCCCACGACCACCCGGTCTTCGATCGAGATCCACGGAAGTCCCGGGGCCTCACGAGGCCGTCCGGTGTCCGGAGATCACTACCGAGGACCGCGAATGGTCCGCGCGGTCGTCCTGCTGCGTGTTCGGTTGTGGGGGTGCCCGCCCGGCGTCCGCGCCGGGGGGCGGTGAAGCGCGGCGGTGTCCCCCCGCTGCCGGGGGGACACCGCCGGGGCGGCCGACTAGCGGCGCAGACCGAGTCGCTCGATGAGCGAGCGGTAGCGCTCGATGTCGGTGTCGCGCAGGTAGCCCAGCATGCGGCGACGACGACCGACCAGGGCCATCAGGCCGCGGCGGGTGTGGTGGTCGTGCTTGTGCTGCTTCAGGTGCTCGGTCAGATCGGAGATCCTGCGAGACAGGACAGCGATCTGCACCTCGGGCGAACCGGTGTCGCCCTCGTGCGTCGCGTACTCCTTGATGATCTCCTGCTTGATGGCGGCGTCAAGTGCCACGTGTAACTCCGTTCGAGTCAGTACCGTGCGGCCCGGGCGACGGAATCTGCCGCCGGGTCCCGGGCGGGCCCGGGGGCCCGACAACCACGGACTGCAGTCGGACCGCGGTCCAGTCTAGCGGACGCCCCGTCCCCGCCCCACACCGGGCCCCACGGCGCGCTGCGCTGTGCCCTTCCGCGCCGGTGGGCCAAGATGGGAGGGACACGACGACGAGGCACCGGCCGGTCCGGCCCGGCGCCGAGGAACAGGAGCAGCGCGTGAGCAAGGACAAGCACGACGACGGCCTGGAGCCGGCCGGCCGCACCCACGTGATGCGGGACTCCCACCGCATCCCGGCGATCGGCCTGGGCACCTACCCGATGGACGACGCCGAGGCCGAGGCGAACGTCGCCGAGGCCCTGATGCTCGGCTACCGGATGGTGGACACCGCCGTGAACTACGGCAACGAGACCGGCGTCGGCCGCGGGGTGGACGCGTCCGGGGTGCCGCGCTCCGAGCTGTTCCTCACCACCAAGCTGCCCGGCCGCGACCACGGCACCGACTCCGTCCGGCGGTCCCTGGAGGGCTCGCTGCGGCGGCTGGGCACCGACTACCTCGACCTGTACCTGATCCACTGGCCGAACCCGTCGGTGGACCGCTACGTGCAGACGTGGCGGACCATGCTCGAGCTGCGCGACGAGGGGCTCGTCCGCTCCGTGGGGGTCTCCAACTTCACCCCCGCGCACATCCGGCGGCTGGTCGCGGAGACCGGGGAGACGCCGGCCGTCAACCAGGTGGAGCTGCACCCCCAGTACCAGCAGGAGCGGCTCCGGGCGTTCCACGAGGAGCAGCGGATCATCACCCAGGCGTGGTCCCCGCTGGGCCGCAAGACCGAGATCCTGAAGCACGAGTGGATCGCCCGGATCGCCCGCGAGACGGGCCGCACCCCCGCCCAGGTGATCCTGCGCTGGCACCTGCAGTCCCGCACCGTGCCGGTCCCGAAGACCTCGGACACGCGGCGGATGGCCGAGAACCTGGACGTGTTCGGCTGGGAGCTGGACGAGAAGCAGATGCAGCGGATGCGGATGCTGCACACGGGGCTCAGCGGCTCGGGCTACGACCCGAACACCCACGAGGAGATGTAGCCGCCCCGGCCCTCGCGCGGCGGGGTCAGGCCTCGGCGGCGAGGATCTCGCGGGTCCGGGCCACGTCGTCGTCCATCTGGGCGATCAGCTTGTCGACGCCCTCGTAGGCGACCATCCCGCGCAGCCGCTCGACGAACTCGACGACCACCTGCTGGCCGTAGAGGTCGAAGTCCTCCACGGGCTCGTGCGGGCGGTCGATGACGTGCGCCTCGACCTGGCGGGGGACGTTGACGAACGTGGGGTTGGAGCCCACGGAGATCGCGGTGGGCCAGCGGGTGCCCTGGGCGTCGACCAGCCACCCGGCGTAGACGCCGTCGGCGGGGACGAACCCGGTGGCGTCCGGGGACAGGTTGGCGGTGGGGTAGCCCAGCTCCCGGCCGCGGGCGGCCCCGTGCACGACCTCCCCGCGCATCCGGTGGTTGCGCCCGAGCAGCCGGGCGGCGGCGCGCACGTCCCCCGCCTGGAGGCAGGAGCGGATCCATGTGGAGGAGCACCGCCGCCCGGCAACGGCCTCCGGCGCGTGCGCGGCGTCGTCCCGGGCGAGCGTGTCCAGGAGGTCGTCGACGACGACGACCTCGAACCCGTGGCGCTCCCCCAGCTCGCGCAGGGTGTCGACGTTGCCGGTGTTCCCCCGGCCCAGGCGGGTGTCCGAGCCGACCACCAGGCACCGTGCGCCCAGCGGGCCCACGAGCGTGCCCAGCACGAACTCCTCGGTGGACTGGCTCGCGAACTCGAGCGTGTAGTCGACCACGAGCACCGCGTCCACGCCGGTGTGCTCCAGGGCGTCGAGCTTGTCCTCGGTGCCCATGATGAGCCCGGGGTGCGTCTCCGGCCGGTGCACCTGTGCGGGGTGCGGGTCGAACGTCACGACCACGGAGGCCCATCCGCGGTCCCGGGCGAGGTCCACGACCTGCCGCATCACCTGCTGGTGGCCCCGGTGGACGCCGTCGAAGTTGCCGATGGTGACCACGGACGGGCCGAAGCCCTGGGGGACGTCAGAGAGCTCTCGCCAGCGGAACACGGTTCTCCTCGCAGGAACGGGTAGGGATCGGGGGGCAGAGGGCGGCGCGGTGAGCGGCGGGCCGGCTCACGGCCGGCGGTCCGTGTCCACGGGACGCGCGGGGGCCGGCGGCGGGGGGCCGTCCCACGGCATCTGCGGGGAGCGGGGGTCCCCCGCCCCCAGGGTCAGGAGCCAGGCGTCCACCGAGGCGCCGCGCTGCTCCATGAACCCGTCGATCCGCACCGGTGACCGGAAGCCCAGCTTCCAGGCGAGCTTCCGGCTGGCCCAGTTGGGGACCTTGGCCATCCAGTAAGCATAGGTGAGGCCCAGCTCGGCGAAGGCGTAGTCCAGCAGCAGCCGGCAGGCGGCCTCGGCGGCGCCCGTGCCGCGGGCGTGCGGGCCGAAGTTGAGCCCCACGTCGGCCGTGGTCCCCCGCAGGGCGTTGAGCCCGACCGTGCCCCAGAGCCGGTCCGTGGCGGCGTCCGCCGCCGCCCAGTTGTACTCGCGCCCGGTGCGCCAGGCCTCGGGCACGAACTCCTCGACGTACCAGCGGGCGTCGTCCTCGGTGTAGCCGAGGGGCACGGTGGTGTACTCCGCCGCGACCGGGTCCGCGCAGTTCGCGGCCAGCTGGGGGACGTCCCGGGTCTCGAGCCGGCGCAGGACCACGGTGCCGTCGGTGAGGACGGGCACCTCGTAGTTCTCGGCGCCCTCGGGGCGTGCAGGCATGGACGGGATTCCTTTCGGGACGGCGCGGCGCCGGGGCGACCGGTGCCCCGATGAGCCTACCCGCTGGGCGGCGCGGGGCCGGGTCGTGCCGCCCGGCCCCGGCGGCGGAGGGCTCAGGCCCCTGCGTCGCCGGTGCCGCGCCGCGGGCGGGACCGCCACAGCCAGGCGAGGCCGACCAGCGGCAGGACCAGGGGGACGTAGCCGTAGTCCTGCCCGAAGTGCGACCACACGCTCGCCTCGGGGAACAGGGCCGGGGCCAGCACGGAGAGCAGCCCCACGCCCAGCACGCCGAGCAGCTCCACACCCACGGCGGCCGTGGCCACCCGGTGCCAGCGCGGACCGGTCCGGGCGAGGGCGACGGTGGCCAGGACGTAGACCGCCGCCGCGAACGCCGAGAGCAGGTACGGCAGCGGGGCCGCCCCGAGGTCGGTGGTGATCTGGTAGAGCGAGCGGACCCCGGCCGAGAGCGAGAAGACGGCGTAGACCACGATGACGATCCGGCCGAAGCCGGAGGACTTCCGGTCGGTGCGCACGGCGCCGGGCCGGGGCCCGAAGCGCTGCTGCAGCCGGGTGGGCCCGGGTTCGGGGTGCTGGTGCGTCATCGGGGCGGCTCCTGCGCGGCGGGGAGGGACGGGACGGAGAGGGAGAGCACCGGGCACGGCGCCGGCGGTCCGGGGCTCACTGGTAGTACCAGATGTAGTTCATCCGGTAGACCATGATCACCACGACCGGTCCGGCGGCCGCGAGGACGTAGTTGGACCAGCTCGAGCGCTCCACCAGGGACCACACGAACGTGCCCGCGGGGATCAGCAGGGCGGTGAGCAGGTAGCCCCAGTACTCGAGGGCGGAGCCCGTGGGGCCCGGGCCCACCATGTGCATCAGGACCGACCCGGCCGCGTAGACCAGCAGGAACGCCTCGAGCAGCAGCACGGAGCCCTGCGTCCAGTCGTCCGGCCGTCGCCCGCGCAGCCCCTGGACGGCGCACACCAGGAAGGACAGGGCCCCGAGCACCGCCGAGGCCCAGAACCAGCCGTCGTAGCCCCACAGCATCAGGCCGGCTCCGGGGCCACCGGAGCGGCCGGCACGAAGCGCTCCCCGGGCAGGAAGACCAGGACGGGCTTGGCCGTGCGCTCGCCGCGGTTGCCGCGGTCGCTGAGCAGGCCCACGAGCCGCCCGTCGGGGGCGAAGCCCGCGGTGACGGCGTCGTTGTCGAGCGGCCCCTCCGCGGGGTCGCCGTGGCTGGGCCCCACGCGGCGGCCGTGGGCGACGTCCTCGGCCTCCGCGGCGGTGAGCCGGCGGACCGGGAACAGGCCCTCGGCCGCGTCCTCGAGGGGCGTCACGGGCAGGGGCCGGCCAGCGGCCACCTCGTCCGCGAGCTGCTCCAGGGTGGCGGCGTGCTCCAGCGTGAGGGCGCCCACCCGGGTGCGGCGCAGGGCGGTGAGGTGCCCGCCGACGCCGAGACCGGCGCCGAGGTCGCGGGCCAGGGCCCGGACGTAGGTGCCCGAGCTGCACGTGACGGTGACGTCCACGTCGAGGACGGGCCGCCCGGCGTCGTCGGCGGTCCGGACGATCCGGTGGACGTCGAACGCCGAGACCGTCACGGGACGGGCCGCGAGCTCCACGTCCTGCCCGGCGCGGACCTGGGCGTAGGCGCGGCGGCCGTCGACCTTGATGGCGCTGACCTTCGCCGGGACCTGCTGGAGGGGGCCGGTGAGCCGGGCCACGCCGGCGGCGACGGCGGCGTCGTCCACCGCGGCCACGGCGTCGGGGTCCGCGACGGCGAGGAGCTCGCCCTCGGCGTCGTCGGTCACGGTGGTCTGGCCCAGCCGGATCGTCGCCTCGTACGTCTTGTCCTGCCCGACGATCCACGTCAGGAGGCGGGTCGCCCGGTCGACCCCGGCGACCAGGACGCCGGTGGCCATCGGGTCCAGGGTCCCCGCGTGGCCGACCTTGCGGGTGCCGGCGAGGCGGCGGAGCCGGGCGACGACGTCGTGGCTGGTCCAGCCGGCGGGCTTGTCGACGACCACGAGCCCGGAGACCGTCGGCAGGGACGGGTCCGGGCTCGGGACGTCAGGCTTGGTGCGGGTCACGCGTCCGGTGCCTCCGCCTGCTCAGCGGGCCTCGGAGGACTCGTCGTCCTCCTCGACCGGCTTGCGGTAGGGGTCCTCCCCCGCGGCCCAGGAGGCGCCGGCGGCCTGGGCGGCCACCTCGGCGTCCTTCTCCTTGGCGGCGCGGAGCACCTCTTCGAGATGGGAGGCGTTGACGGGGATCTCGTCGGGGACGAAGGTCAGCGTGGGCGTGAGGCGGGCCGTGATGTTCCGTCCCACCTCGCTGCGCAGGATGCCCTTGGCGGACTCGAGGGCCGCCCGGGTGTTCTGCTGCTCCTCCGCGGTGCCGAACACCGTGTAGTACAGGGTGGCGTGCTGGAGGTCGTTGGTGACCCGCGCGTCCGTGATGGTCACGAAGCCCAGCCGGGGGTCCTTGACGCGGCGCTCGAGCGCGTGGGCCACGACGACCTTGATCCGGTCCGCGAGTCGGGCGGCGCGTGCTGCGTCGGCCATGGTGGGGTGCTCCTCGGGTCTTGAACGGGTCTGGAACGGGTGTGGAAGGGGGACGGTCGGCGGCACGGGCGGGCGCGGGGCCCGCCCGTGCCGCCGACCGGAGGGGGTCCCGCACCCGGGGGTGCGGGACCCGTGACGGGTCAGGCGCGCGGCTTCTCGCGCATCTCCCACGTCTCGATGATGTCGCCCTCGTGGATGTCGTTGAAGGAGCCGAGCCCGATACCGCACTCGTAGCCCTCGCGGACCTCCGTCGCGTCGTCCTTGAACCGGCGCAGCGAGTCGATCGTGAGGTTGTCCGCCACGATGTTGCCGTCCCGGACCAGCCGGGCCTTGGCATTGCGGCGGATGACGCCCTTGGTGATGTAGGCGCCCGCGATGTTGCCCCACTTCGAGGAGCGGTACACCTCGCGGATCTCGGCGGTGCCGAGCTCCACCTCCTCGTACTCCGGCTTGAGCATGCCCTTGAGCGCGCTCTCGACGTCGTCGATGGCGTTGTAGATCACCGAGTAGAACTTCATGTCGACGCCCTCGCGGTCGGCCAGCTCCGCCACGCGCTCGGCGGGACGGACGTTGAAGCCGATGATGACCGCGTTGTCGACGGTCGCCAGGTTGACGTCGTTCTGGGTGATGGCGCCGACGCCGCGGTGGATGACGCGCAGCTGGACCTCCTCGCCCACGTCGATCTTGAGCAGCGAGTCCTCGAGCGCCTCGACGGCACCGGACACGTCGCCCTTGATGATGAGGTTGAGCGTGTCGATCTTGCCCGCGGCCACCGCCTCGTCGAAGGACTCGAGGGTGATCCGCTTGCGGCGCTTCGCGAGCTGGGCGTTGCGGTCCGCGGCCTGGCGCTTCTCGGCGATCTGGCGCGCGGTGCGCTCCTCCTCGGTCGCGAGGAAGGTGTCACCGGCCCGGGGCACCGAGTTCAGGCCCAGGACCTGCACCGGACGCGACGGTCCCGCCTCCTCCACGGACTTGCCGTTCTCGTCGAACATGGCCCGCACACGGCCGTACGCCGCGCCGGCGACGATCGCGTCGCCGACCTCCAGCGTGCCGGACTGCACGAGCACGGTCGCGACCGCGCCGCGCCCCTTGTCCAGGTTGGCCTCGATGGCCACGCCGCGGGCGTCCTTGTTCGGGTTCGCCTGCAGCTCCAGGGCACCGTCCGCCGTCAGCACGATCGCGTCCAGGAGGTCGTCGATGTGCAGGTTCTGGCGGGCGGAGACGTCGACGAACATGGTGTCGCCGCCGTACTCCTCGGGCACGAGACCGTACTCGGTGAGCTGGCCGCGGATCTTCTCCGGGTTCGCCTCGGGCTTGTCGATCTTGTTGACCGCCACGACGATCGGCACACCGGCGGCCTGGGCGTGGTTGAGCGCCTCGACCGTCTGCGGCATGACGCCGTCGTCGGCGGCGACCACGAGCACGGCGATGTCCGTCACCTGGGCACCACGGGCACGCATGGCGGTGAACGCCTCGTGGCCCGGGGTGTCGATGAACGTGATCTGCCGCTCCTGGCCGTCCAGCTCCGTGCTGATCTGGTAGGCGCCGATGTGCTGCGTGATGCCGCCGGCCTCCCCCTCGATCACCTTGGTGTTGCGGATGGCGTCGAGCAGGCGGGTCTTGCCGTGGTCGACGTGACCCATGACGGTGACGACCGGCGGGCGGGCCTCGAGGACGTCCTCGCCCTCGGCGGCCGCCTCAGCCTCGAGGTCGATGTCGAAGGACTCGAATAGCTCCCGCTCCTCGTCCTCCGGGGAGACCACCTGGATCCGGTAGCCGAGCTCGGCCCCCAGCAGCTGGAACGTCTCCTCGTCGAGGGACTGCGTCTGGGTGGCCATCTCACCGAGGTGGATGAGCACGGTCACGAGCGACGCCGGGTTGGCATTGATCTTCTCCGCGAAGTCCGTGAGGGACGCGCCGCGGCGCAGGCGGACGACCGTGGTGCCGTCACCGTGGGGAACGGAGACGCCGCCGACGGACGGGGCCTTCATCTGCTCGAGCTCCTGGCGCTTCGCCCGCTTCGACTTGCGCTGCTTGCCGCGCGCACCGCCGCGCCCGAAGGCGCCCTGGGTGCCGCCGCGGCCGCCGCGGCCGGGGCCGCCACCGGGACGGGAGAACCCGCCGCCGCCGCCGGCCGGGCCGCCGCCGGCGCCGCGGCGCGGGGCGCCGCCGCTCGGACGGGAGCCGATGGGGGCGACACCGGAGGTGTGGCCGGGCATCATGTTCGGGCTGGGACGGGCTCCCCCGGGACGGGGACCGCCCTGGCCCTGGGGACGGGGACCGCCCTGGCCCTGCGGGCGGGGACCACCCTGGCCCTGCGGGCGGGGACCACCCTGGCCCTGGGGCCGGGGCGCACCGCCCTGGCGGTCGGGGCGGCCGGAGCGCATGCCCTGCTGGGGCGCGAACGGGTTGTTGCCCGGACGGGGACCGGAGGGACGGGGTCCGCCCGGACGCGGCGCGGCCGCACCCGGCCGGGGTGCCGCGGCACCGGGCCGCGGCGCGGCGGCACCCGGACGGGGCGCCCCCTGGCCGCGGGACATGCCCTGCTGGCTCGCGAACGGGTTGTTGCCGGGGCGCGGGGCGGGGCCCGTGGCACCGGGGGCGGCCGGACGCTGCGCGGCCGGACGCTCCGGCGCGGACGGCTGCTGGGCGCGGGGCGCGGGACGCTCGGCGGGCTTCTCCGCCGGCTTCTCGGCCGGCTTCTCAGCCGGACGCTCGGCGGGCCTGCCGGCGGCCGCACCGGGCGTGCCGGGGCGCACCGCGGGCTTGGCTGCCGACGCCGGCTTGGCGGCGGGCTTCGGCGCGGACGGGGCTGCGCTCTTGTCCGCCTTGCCGGCGAACGCGGTGCGCAGCTTCTTGGCCACGGGGGGCTCGACGGTCGAGGACGCACCTCGGACGAACTCACCCAGTGACTGAAGCGTGGAAATCGCTTCCTTGGACGTTATTCCGAGCTCTTTCGCGAGCTCGTGAACGCGGGGCTTGGCCACTTCTCTCCTGTCTCGGTCCGCACCGAAACAGGCACGAACCACTTATTTTCCGTTGAGGCTCCCGGAGCACTCGCGGCCGTCGAGGACGGCACGGGCGGGCAGCGGCGGGAGGCCGTAGGCAGAGCACAGCGAAGTACTCATCGCTGGGCACTCATCGGTTTTCCATCGGTTCTCTGACTCGCTTTCCAGTTCTGACCCGCGGTGTGACGCGGTCACCGGTCCGGTCGGACCGTGCGGGCTGCCGTCCGGGGACGACTGTGGTCGGCACTCGTGCGCCCGGGCCCCCGGCTGTCCGTGCGGACAGCAGGGCGTCCAGCTCGCGGGCGATCCCCTCGGTGTCCACCGGGGCCCGGAATGCCCGCCCGAAGGCGCGCCGGCGCAGGGCCGTCTCCAAGCACTCGAGGGAGGGGTGGAGCCAGGCTCCGCGACCGCCGAGGCGGCCGGTGCGGTCGACGACGGCTCTCAGGCCGCTGTCGTGCGCCTCGGTCGCCACACGTACGAGCTGGTCAGGGTGTTGGGTGGTCCGGCATCCGATGCACGTGCGGCGGGAGTCGTCACTCACTCGCGTCGTACTCCTCGTCTCGCGCCGGGACGTCGGGACGTCCCGCTCGGGCCGGGGAACCGGCGTCGGACAGGGACCACCAACGGTCTGACCGTAGACCAGTCTAGCCCCGCGACCGCCCTGGGCCGAAACCGGGCCCCAGGGCGGTGCGGTGACGCGGGCCGCGGGCGGGCCTCAGTCGCGGGCGGCGGCCTTCGACTCGGGGACGATGTCGATCTTCCAGCCCGTCAGCTTGGCCGCGAGGCGGGCGTTCTGGCCCTCCTTGCCGATCGCCAGGGACAGCTGGGTGTCGGGCACGACGGCGCGCGAGGAGCGGGCGCGCTCGTCGAGCACGGTGACCCGCGACACCTTGGCCGGGGACAGGGCGTTGGCGATGAAGCGCGCGGGGTCCTCGGACCAGTCGACGATGTCGATCTTCTCCTCGTGCAGCTCGTTCGTCACGGCGCGCACGCGGGAGCCCATCTCGCCGATGCAGGCACCCTTGGCGTTGATGCCGGCCTTGGTGGCGCGGACCGCGATCTTGGTGCGGTGCCCCGCCTCGCGGGCGATCGCCATGATCTCCACCGAGCCGTCGGCGATCTCGGGGACCTCCATCTCGAACAGGCGGCGCACCAGGTCGGGGTGGGAGCGGGACAGCGTGATGGACGGGCCCTTCATGCCCCGCTTGACCTCGACGACGAAGGCCCGGATGCGGGCGCCGTGCGGGTACTTCTCGCCGGGGGCCTGCTCGTGCGGGGGCAGCACGCCCTCGACCGTGCCCAGGTCCACCTGGACCATGTGCGGGTTGTGGCCCTGCTGGATCTGCCCGGACACGATCTCGCCCTCGCGGCCCTTGAAGTGGCCCAGCACGGCGTCGTCCTCGACGTCGCGCAACCGCTGCAGGATGACCTGGCGGGCGGTGGAGGCGGCGATGCGGCCGAAGCCGGCGGGGGTGTCGTCGAACTCCCCGACCGGGTTGCCCTCCTCGTCGAGCTCGGGGGCCCAGATGGTGACGTGGCCGGTCTTGCGCTCGATCTCGGCCCGGGCGCCCTGCTGCGCGCCGGGGCTCTTCTGGTAGGCCAGCAGGAGGGCCTGCTCGATGGTGGGGATGAGCAGGTCCACGGGGATGTCGCGCTCACGCTCCAGCAGTCGGAGGGTGCTCATATCGATGTCCATGTCCGGCCTTCCTCACCTGGCGAGACCCCGGGGACGCAACAGCGCACCGCCGCGGGGACGGAGCGCTGCCTCGGGTCGTGCTCGCTCTGTTGTCTTCGTACTCGGTCGTCCGACTGATTCGTCGTCCGGATGCGTCGTGCCGTCGCACTGGTCACCGCGGCTCCGTCCGGTGGGACGGCGTCGCGGTGACAACGGGACATCTTACACTCGCCCCGATCCGCGGCGACCGCCGCGGCCTCAGTCCGTGAACTCGACCTCGACCTTCGCGCGGCGCACGGCGTCGAACGCCCAGGTCTCCGGCTCGAGGAGCTTCGGCGCCATGCCCTTCTTCGCCTGGTGGCTGCGCTGCAGGACCACGCCGTCGTCCCCGACCTCGAGCAGCCGGGCGGTGAACTTCTCCCCCTCCACCGGCGTGACCCGCACGAGCCGGCCCACGGACCGCTTCCAGTGCCGCCGCTCGGTGAGCTCGCGCGTGGCGCCCGGGGAGGAGACCTCGAGCTCGTAGGCGGAGCCGGGCACGGGATCGGTCCGGTCGAGGGTCTCGGACACGGCGCGGGCGACCTCGGCGACGCGGTCGAGGTCCACGCTGCCGGTGCTGTCCTCCGGGAGGTCGACGAGCACCTGGAGCACGAGGCCGGAGCCGCTGGGCTTCAGGGACACGTCCTCCAGGAACAGTCCCGCGTCCTCGACCACCGGGCCCAGCAGCTCGGCCAGTCGCCGGCGGTCGTCGGGTCCGGTGGTGCTGTGCTCGCTCACGGGTGCTCCTGGTGGTCCGGGGAAGACGGGTCTCCGGGAAATCCTACGACGGACGCGGGCCCGGGCCGCTCAGGCGCCGTGCAGCACGTCGAGGCCCAGCTTCAGGATCAGCACCGAGACCACCACGAGGAAGACCACGCGGATGAAGCGGCTGCCGCGGGCGACCGCGGTCCGGGCGCCGAGGTAGCCCCCGACCATGTTCGACAGGCCGAGCACCAGCCCCAGCCCCCACAGCACGGACCCGTGCCCGAAGAAGAACAGCAGCGCGCCCACGTTGGTCGCCAGGTTGACGATCTTGGCCTTGGCGCTGGCGGCCAGGAAGCTGTAGCCGAGGAGCGTGATCATGGCGATCACCAGGAACGACCCGGTGCCCGGCCCCATCACCCCGTCGTAGAAGCCGATCACCGCGCCGATGAGCATCGCGGTCCCGTAGTGCCGCGCCCCGGTGTGCCGCAGCTGCGTGAGCTGGCCGACGGTCGGCTGGGCGACCGTGAACAGCAGCACCGCGATCAGCGCCGCGAGGATGATCGGCCGGAAGACCTCCTCGGGCAGGGACGCCGCGAGCGCCGCGCCGCCGAAGCTGCCGGCCAGCGCGACCGCCGCCATGGGCAGGGCGGTGCGCAGGTCCGGCGAGGTCCTCCGGTAGTACGTCAGGGCGCTGGTGGCCGTGCCGAAGACCGAGCCCATCTTGTTGGTGGCGAGCGCCTGGACCGGGGTGATCCCGGGGATCATCAGCACGACCGGCAGCTGGAGCAGCCCGCCCCCGCCGACCACCGCGTCGACGAACCCTGCCGCGAGGCCGGCCGCGACGAGGAGGGCGACGACCTCGGGTCCGGCCTGCTCCAGCCCCGAGGCCCCGACCAGGTCCCCGAGCGCCTCCACGGGCTCAGCCGCGGACGGCGGCGGCGACCACGGCGGCGACGCCGTCCCTGGCCACGTCCTGGGCCTCGCCGCTGGCGCGGTCCTTGAGCTCGAGGACGCCGTCCTTGAGCCCGCGGCCCACCACCAGGACGGTGGGCACGCCGAGCAGCTCGGCGTCGCCGAACTTCACGCCCGGGGAGACCTTGGGGCGGTCGTCGAAGAGCACCTCGAGGCCCTCGGCCTCGAGCTCGGCGACGATCTTCTCCGCCTCCTCGAGCACCTCCGTGCCCTTGCCCGTGGCGACGACGTGGACGTCGGCCGGGGCGACCTGGCGCGGCCAGAGCAGGCCCTTGTCGTCGTGGTAGGCCTCGGCGAGGGCCGCCACGGCGCGGGTGACGCCCACGCCGTAGGAGCCCATGGTCACGGTGACGAGCTTGCCGTTCTGGTCCAGGACCTTCAGCCCCAGCGCCTCGGCGTACTTGCGGCCGAGCTGGAAGATGTGGCCCATCTCGATGCCGCGGGCCGCCTCCAGGGGGCCGGAGCCGTCCGGGGCGGGGTCGCCCGCGCGGACCTCGGCGCACTCCACCACGCCGTCCCACGTGAAGTCGCGCCCCGCCGTGAGGTCGTAGACGTGCTTGCCGTGGACGTTGGCGCCGGTGATCCAGCGGCTGCCCACCACCACGCGCGGGTCCACGAAGAACGGGATGCCGGTGCTCGACTTCGCCCCGAGCACCGCCTGGTCCGGGGCGAGGCCGGGGCCGATGTAGCCCTTGACGAGCAGGGGGACGGCCCGGAGGTCCTCGTCGGTGGCCTGCTCCACGAGCACCTCGCCGGCGACCTCGAGTAGGGGGCCGATCCCGGCCTCGATGCGCTTGAGGTCCACGGCGCGGTCCCCGGGCAGGCCCACGGCCACGAGCCGGCGCCCGCCGTCGGGCAGGATCACGGCGAGGACCACGTTCTTGAGGGTGTCGGCGGCCGCCCACGGGCCCTCCTCGCGCGGGTGGAGCTCGTTGGAGCGGTCGACGAGGGTCTCGATCGTGGGGCTGTCCGGGGTGTCCAGGACGCGGGCCGCCGGGGCGTCCGCGGGGTCCAGCGCCGGCGGGACCACCGTGGTCACGGCCTCGACGTTGGCGGCGTAGCCGCCGGGCGAGCGCACGAACGTGTCCTCGCCGATCTCAGTGGGGTGCAGGAACTCCTCCGAGCGGGACCCGCCCATGGCCCCGGACTGGGCGGAGACGGCGACGACGGGCAGCCCGAGGCGCTCGAAGATCCGGACGTAGGCGCCGCGGTGGGCGTTGTAGGAGCGCTCGAGGCCGGCGTCGTCGACGTCGAAGGAGTAGGAGTCCTTCATGACGAACTCGCGGCCGCGGATCAGGCCGGCCCGCGGGCGGGCCTCGTCGCGGTACTTGTTCTGGATCTGGTACAGGGTGACGGGGAGGTCCTTGTAGGACGAGTAGAGGTCCTTGACGAGGAGCGTGAACATCTCCTCGTGGGTGGGGGCCAGGAGGTAGTCCGCCTCCTTGCGGTCCTTGAGCCGGAAGAGGTTCTCGCCGTACTCGCTCCAGCGGTTGGTGACCTCGTAGGGCTCGCGCGGCAGCAGGGCGGGGAAGTGCACCTCCTGCGCGCCGATGGCGTCCATCTCCTCGCGCACGATGCGCTCGACCTTGCCGAGCACCCGCAGCCCCATGGGCAGCCAGGTGTAGATCCCGGGGGCCGCCCGGCGGATGTAGCCGGCGCGGACCAGCAGCTTGTGGCTGTCCACCTCGGCGTCGACCGGGTCCTCTCGGAGGGTGCGCAGGAACAGGGAGGAGAGGCGCAGCGCCACGTGGGCTCCGTTTCTCCCGGGGAGCGCGGCGTGGTGGTGCCGGGCCCGGGGCGTCGAGGGGGTGGGCGGCGCCGACGGCACCGCGGATTCCGGTCAAATCTACACCCCCGCCACCGCGCGCCGCGCCGCGCCGGGGACCGGCCCTGCGAGCGGCACCCGGGCCGCTCCCCGGGCCGCTCCCCACGGGGCCTCAGAGCAGGACGGTGGCGAACGTGCCGACGCGCTCGAAGCCCACCCGGCGGTAGGTGGCCAGGGCCGGGGCGTTGTAGTCGTTGACGTAGAGGCTCACCACCGGGGTGCGGCGGCGGGCCAGGCGCACGGCGGCGGCCATGCATGGCACGGCGAGGCCCCGTCCCCGGTGGGCGGGGTCGATCCACACGCCCTGCACCTGCGCCACCCCGCGGGCGACGGAGCCGAGGTCGGCCTTGAACACGACGCGGCCGCGGCCGTCGGTGAGCACGAGGCAGCTCCCCGACTCCACGAGCGCCGCGACCCGGTCGCGGTAGCTGCGGTCCCCGCCCGAGTACGGGGAGTAGCCGACCTCCTCCTCGAACATCGCGGCGCTGGCCGGCAGGACGGCGGGGACGTCGGCGGCCGTCGCGACCCGGACGCCGGGGTGGGGCGCGGGGACGGGGTCGTGGTCGATGGCGAGCAGCGGCTGGACGGGCCGGACGTCGAAGGGTCTCGGCCAGGACCGCTCCAGGCGGGACCACAGGCCCAGGACGAGGTCCGCGGGCCCGAAGACGGACGCGTGCCGGGACCCGCCGCGGCGCAGGTGGTCGGCGACGAGGTCGAGGCCCTCCTCGTCGAGCGCCACGGGCACGACGTTGGTGCCGACCCAGCAGGCGCCCGCCAGGCCGCCGTCGGGGCCCGCCGTGCCGACGACGGGCGGCACCCGCGAGCCGGTCCCGGCCCGGTGGGCGTCGACGTGGGCGGCCACGAAGGCGTGGGCCACGGGGTCGGCCGCCAGCAGCCGGTCCAGCCCGGCGGGGTCCACCTCGCCCGCCGGCACCAGCCGCTGCGCCGTCCTCCCGCGCGTCCTCACGCCTCCGTCACCGTCCCTCCGCAGCGTCCGCTCCGGTCAGCCGACCGACACGACCGGGCTGCCGGCGGCGGCTCCGCCGTCCTCCCCGGCGGCCAGCTCGTCGGCCATCTCGTCGGCCATGCGGTTGGCCTCCGCGAGCAGGGTCTCCACGATCTGGTCCTCCGGGACCGTCCTGACGACCTCGCCGCGGACGAAGATCTGGCCCTTGCCGTTGCCGGAGGCGACGCCGAGGTCCGCCTCGCGGGCCTCGCCGGGGCCGTTGACGACGCAGCCCATGACGGCGACGCGCAGCGGCACAGTGAGGCCCTCGAGCCCGGCGGTGACCTCGTCGGCCAGCTTGTAGACGTCGACCTGGGCGCGGCCGCACGAGGGGCAGGAGACGATCTCGAGCTTGCGCGGGCGCAGCCCGAGGGACTGCAGGATCTGGTTGCCGACCTTGACCTCCTCGACGGGCGGGGCCGAGAGGGAGACCCGGATGGTGTCGCCGATCCCCTGGGACAGGAGGGCGCCGAAGGCGGTGGCGGACTTGATCGTGCCCTGGAACGCCGGGCCGGCCTCGGTCACGCCGAGGTGCAGGGGCCAGTCGCCGCGCTCGGCGAGCAGCTGGTAGGCCCGGACCATGGTGACCGGATCGTTGTGCTTGACGGAGATCTTGAAGTCGTGGAAGTCGTGCTCCTCGAACAGGGACGCCTCCCACACGGCGGACTCGACGAGGGCCTCGGGGGTGGCCCGGCCGTACTTGTCCATGATCCGCTTGTCGAGGGAGCCCGCGTTGACGCCGATCCGGATGGAGACCCCGGCGTCCTTGGCGGCCTGGGAGATCTCCTTGACTTGGTCGTCGAACTGCCGGATGTTGCCCGGGTTCACGCGCACGGCCGCGCACCCGGCGTCGATGGCGGCGTAGACGTACTTCGGCTGGAAGTGGATGTCGGCGATCACCGGGATCGGGGACTTCATGGCGATGATCGGCAGCGCGTCGGCGTCGTCCTGGGAGGGGCACGCCACCCGGACGATGTCGCAGCCGGCGGCGTTGAGCTCCGCGATCTGCTGCAGGGTGGCGTTGATGTCGGTCGTGGGAGTGGTCGTCATGGACTGCACGCTCACCGGCGACTCCGAGCCGACCCCCACGGACCCGACCCGGATCTGCCGGGTCTTCCGGCGCGGGGACAGGACGGGCTGGGGCGCGGCGGGCATGCCGAGGCTGACCGGGGTCAAAGGGTTCCTCCGAAGGATCGAGAGCAGTTGCGTCGGGACCCGTGGGCGGGTCCGTCGTCGGATTCCATTGTGCCCCATGCCCCCGGGACGCACCCCGACCGCGGGCGTGATTCCCCCGACGCCGGACGGGCCGGGCGGGGCCGCGACAGCGGCTCCGGCCGGCACGGCCCGCGCGGGCCGGCTCAGAAGAGCTGGACCGGCTTCACGATGTCCGCGTAGATCAGCAGCACGGACATCCCCAGCATCAGGGCGGCGACCGCGTAGGTGAGGGGCAGCAGCCGGGCGGGGTCGAAGGGGCCCGGGTCGGCGCGGCGCAGCAGGCGCGCGGTCCCGCGGCGCAGGGCCTCCCACAGGGCCCCGGCCACGTGCCCGCCGTCCAGGGGCAGCAGCGGGAGGAGGTTGAACACGAACAGGGCGAGGTTGACCGAGCCCACGAGGCCCACGAGGGAGGCGGCCTTGTCCCGGACCGCGATCTCCTCGTGGGCGGCGATCTCCCCGGAGATCCGGCCGATGCCGACGACGGAGATCGGCCCGTTCGGGTCCCGCGGGGCGTCCGAGAACGCGGCCTCGGCCACGTCGTAGACCCGCTGCGGCAGGTGCAGGACCACCCCGGCGATCTGCCGCAGCCCGTCCAGGACCGCCCCCGGGACGGCCGTGAGCGGCTGCTGCCGGAGCTCGACGGTGGGGCTGATCCCGACGAACCCCACGTCCTCGTAGAGCGGCTCCCCGTCCTCCCCGGTCGCGGCGGCGCCGGTGCCGTCCAAGGCGGGCCGCGAGGACAGGATGGGCGTGATCGTGGCGCGCACGCTCCCCCCGTCGCGCTCGACGACGACGGGGGTGGGCTCCCCCGCCCGCTCCCGGATCCGGGTGGTCAGCTCGTCCCAGGAGGCGACCGGGGCGCCGTCGAACGCCGTGACGACGTCCCCGGGGCGCAGCCCGGCGGCGTTGGCAGGGGCCTGCGGGTCCTCGGGCCCGCACGTCGTCTGCCCGGCGGCCTGCCGCTCGGCGGGCACGACGCACTCGGAGACCGACGCGACCGTGGTGGTGGGCGTCGCGGTGCCGAAGCCGGTGAGCAGCATGGCGATGCACAGGACGCCCAGCAGCAGGTTCATCGCCGGCCCGCCGAGCATGATCACGATCCGCTTCCACACGGGCAGGCGGTAGAACACCCGGTCCTCGTCGCCGGGCCGGAGCTGGTCGGCGGCGGCCCCGCGGGCGTCGGCCGTGAGCTGCTGGAACATCCCCGTGCTCGAGGCACGGGCGGCGGCCCCCTCCCCCGGCGGCGGGTACATCCCCACCATGGAGATGTACCCGCCCAGGGGCACCGCCTTGAGCCCGTACTCGGTCTCCCCGCGGCGGCGGGAGAAGACCGTGCGCCCGAAGCCGATCATGTACTGGGTGACGCGCACGCCGAAGAGCTTGGCCGGCACCAGGTGGCCGATCTCGTGGAGGGCGATGGACGCCACGATCGCGACGGCGGCCAGCAGCACGCCCACGAGGAACAGCACGACGCCCATCCGTCGGACCTCCGGGTTTCGTCGGTGGTCCCCGGCGGTCGCCGGGGACGTGCGGGAGCCGTGCCAGCGGCACGGCGAGGACCAGTGTGCACCAGGATCCTGGGCGCGGCGTGTCAGCCGCGCCCGGCCCCGGGCCGGTGCCGGGCGCCCGGGGGCGCGGCGCCCGGGACGACGGCGGCCGGGACGACGGCGGCCGGGACGACGGCGGCCGGGACGACGGCGGCCGGCCGCCTCCCGTGGGAGGCGGCCGGCCGTCGTGGGGCGCGGGGACCGTCAGCGGCGCAGGATGCGGCGCGCCAGCCGGTTGCCCACCAGCTGCACGAGCTGGACGAGCACCACGATCACGGCGACGGCCGCCCACGTGACCTCGTCGTTGAACCGCTGGTAGCCCAGGCGCAGGGCGAAGTCGCCCAGGCCGCCGGCGCCGATCGCCCCCGCCATCGCGGACATGTCCGTGATGCCGATGACGAGGAACGTGTAGCCGAGCACCAGGGGGCCCAGGGCCTCGGGCAGGATCACCGTGGTGATGATCCTCCCGCGCGAGACGCCCATCGAGCGGGCCGCCTCGACGACGCCGGGGTCCACGCTCATCAGGTTCTGCTCCACGATGCGGGCCACCGCGAACATCGCCCCGATGGTCATGGCGAAGATCGCCGCGTTGGGGCCCAGGCGGGTCCCGACGACGTCCTCGGTGACCGGACCGAGCGCGGCCAGCAGGATGATGAACGGGATCGGGCGCACGAAGTTCACCACGAGGTTCAGCGCCTCGTGGACCGGGCGGTGCTCGAGGATGTTGCCCCGCCGGGTGACGTAGAGCCCCACCCCGACGAGCAGCCCGAGCAGGCCGGCCAGGACGAGGGTGACGGACACCATGTAGAGGGTCTCACCGAGCGCGGAGAGCAGCTCGGGGCCCAGGACGGTCCAGTCGTTCACGCGGCCACCTCCCTGAGGGTCGTGATGCGGGAGAGCTCGTCGACCACGTCCTGCACGGCCGCGTCCTCGCCCGTCAGCTCGAAGGTCAGGGACCCGAAGGACTGCTCCTGGAGCACGCTGATCCCGCCGTAGGCGATGGTGAAGCGGACGCCGCGGGAGGCGCCGTCGGAGAGGACCCCGCCGATGTCCACGCCGTCCCCGACGTCGACGATCACCAGGCGCCCGCGGTGGGCGCGGCGCAGCCGTTCGACCTCGCGGGCGTCGGGCACCGAGTGCAGGACGGAGGAGACGAACCGGCGCGCGGTCTCGGTGCGGGGGCGGGCGAAGATGTCGACGGTGGACCCGTGCTCCACGACCTTCCCGTTCTGCATGACGGCCACGCGGTCGGCGATCGCGCGCACGACGTCCATCTCGTGGGTGATGAGCACGATCGTGATGCCCAGCTCCCGGTTCACCCGCTGCAGCACCTGCAGCACCTCCTGGGTGGTCTCGGGGTCCAGGGCGGAGGTCGACTCGTCGGCCAGCAGGAGCTTGGGGCTGGTCGCCAGGGCCCGGGCGATGCCCACGCGCTGCTTCTGCCCGCCCGAGAGCTGCTCCGGGTAGTTGCCCGCCCGCTCGGACAGGCCCACGAACTCGAGCAGCTCGGCGACGCGCGCCCTGCGCTTGTCCTTGGGCCAGCCCGCCCGCTTGAGCGGGTACTCGACGTTGCCGGCGACGGTCCGGGAGGTGAAGAGGTTGAACTGCTGGAAGATCATCCCGATGTGCTGCCGGACGGGCGCGAGCTCGGTCTCGCGGCGCCCGGCGACCTCGAAGCCCCCCACGGTCAGGGAGCCGGAGGTCACCGGCTCGAGGCCGTTGATCAGGCGCACGAGCGTGGACTTGCCGGCGCCGGAGTAGCCGATCACGCCGAAGATCTCGCCGCGCCGGATCTCCAGGGAGACGCCGTCCACCGCGACCACCTCGCGCCGGGCCTTCGCGGGCCCGGTCACGAAGGTCTTGCTGACGTCCTCGAAGCGGACGACGACGTCGCCGTCGTCGCGGAACAGGCCGCGGTCCGGCTCGGAGGCCGCGGTCACTTCTGGAGGTCCTCGGCGTACTGGTCGACGACCTGGATCAGCTCGTCCTGCGGGATGTCGAGGGACACGGCGGTGTCCTTCGTCTCCGCCTGCTCGGCGGCCAGCACGGCGTCCGTGTGGAACAGGTCCGCCACCTGGTGGAGGGTCTCGTCGTCCTTGTTGGCCCCGGTGGCCGCGAAGAAGTTCACGTAGGGCAGGGCGTTCTCGGTGTCCTCGCCGTCGGAGTACAGGGCCGTGTTGGGGTCGATGTCGGCGCGGGACAGGAAGGTGTTGTTGACCACGGCGCCGGCGGTGGAGCTCAGGGACAGGACGGTCTGCTCCGCCGAGACGGGGGTGACCCTGACCTTCGAGGCCTCCGTGTCGACGTCCAGCTCGGACGGCGCCGTGGTGTCCGAGGTGAACTGGACGAGACCGGCGGACTCGAGCAGCAGCAGGGCGCGGGCCAGGTTGATCGCGTCGTTGGGGACGGCGATCTCGTCGCCCTCCTTGATCTGGTCGAGGGACTCGTAGCGCTCCGAGTAGAGGCCCAGCGGGTAGATCGAGGTGGACCCGATCGGGACGATGTCCTCGCCCGAGTTGTTCCGGTAGTCGGCGAGGAACGCGCCGTGCTGGAACCAGTTCATGTCCAGGTCGCCGCTGGTGAGGGCCGCGTTGGGCTGGTTGTAGTCGGTGAACTCGACGAGCTCGACCTCGATCCCGGCCGCTTCCGCCTCCTTCAGGAACGCCTCGTGCACCTGGGTGCTGCCGTCGGTGCCGATCTTGATGACGCCGTCGTCGTAGGGCGCGGCGGCCTGGTCGCCGCCGCAGGCGGTGAGGGTCAGGCCGAGGGTGGTGGCCAGGGCGAGGAGGGTGAGGCGCTGCGATCGCATGTCGTGCCTTTCCGTGGGTCCGGGGTGTCGGGTGGCGGCGCCATGGCCCGCGGCGCCGGCGGTGTCCACGGTGACGGGCGTCGACGCGCTGGAGAGCGCGGAGCGGTCGTACCGTACTTGCCGCCGACTGCGTCGTCGAGCCGTGGCCGGATGGTCACCTGGGGCACCCCACTACGGGAGAGGGTTGCCGCCCAGCCAGCCAGAGCTTGACGCTGGGACTCGTCATCCGCCGGACAGACTAGCACGCGGCCGCGGTGGGGCGGGTCAGCGGGCGAGGACCTCCTGGGCCCGGCGGCGGGCCCAGCGCTCGGCCTCGAGGACGGCGTCCAGGTCGAGCGGGCCGGCGCCGTCGTGCTCGCCCAGCACCGTGGCGACGGTGTCCACGATCGCCGGGAAGCGGATCCGGCCGTCGTGGAAGGCGTGCACCGCCTCCTCGTTGGCGGCGTTGAACACCGCGGGGAAGGTGCCCCCGCGCTCCCCCGCGGCCTTGATCAGGTCCACGGCGGGGAAGGCCTGGGGGTCGAGGGGCTCGAAGGTCCACTCGGCCGCGCGCGTCCAGTCGCAGGGGGCGGCGGCGCCGGGCACCCGGTGCGGCCAGGCCAGGCCCAGGGCGATGGGCAGGCGCATGTCCGGCGGGGAGGCCTGGGCGAGGGTGGAGCCGTCCACGAACTGGACCATCGAGTGCACCACCGACTGCGGGTGGACCACCACGTCGATGCGCTCGAGCGGGACGTCGAAGAGCAGGTGGGCCTCCAGCACCTCGAGGGCCTTGTTGACCATGGTCGCGGAGTTGGTGGTGACCATCGGGCCCATGTCCCACGTGGGGTGGCGCAGGGCCTCGGCGGGGGTCACGGCCTCGAGCTGCGCCCTGGTCCGCCCGCGGAACGGCCCGCCCGAGGCGGTGAGCACGAGCCGGTCGACCTCCGCCGCGGAGCCCCCGCGCAGGGCCTGCGCCAGCGCCGAGTGCTCGGAGTCCACCGGGATCAGCGCGTCCGGGTCGCCCGTGGCGGCGGCGGCCTCCTTCACCAGGGCCCCGCCGGCGATCAGTGACTCCTTGTTGGCCAGCGCGAGCTTGTGCCCGGCCCGCAGCGCCGCGAGCGTGGGCGCCAGCCCGATCGACCCGGTGATCCCGTTGAGCACGAGGTCGGCGTCCGGGTGCGCGGCGGCGGCCGTGGCGGCGCCGGGGCCGTGGACCACCTCGGGCCGGTAGCCGGCCACCCCCGCCGCGGCAGAGCGGTCGGCGATCAGACGGGCCAGCCGGGCGGCGTCGCCGTCGTCCCCGCTGGTGGCGACCACCGCCGCGCGGGTCTCGACGGCCTGCTCGGCCAGCAGCTCGAGGTTCCGGCGCCCCGCGGCGAGGGCCACGACCCGGAACGGCCCGGTGCCGTCGAGGGCCCGGGCGGCCCGCACGACGTCGAGGGCCTGGGTGCCGATGGAGCCCGTCGAGCCCAGGACCACGACCCGCCGCGGGCCCGCGGCGGCGAGCGCGCGCAGCTCGGGGGTGGGGCGGGTGCGGGGCGGGGCGGCGGGGGAGGTCATGGCCCCAGTATCCCCCACGGTTCCGTCCTCCCCCGGGCGCCCCGGCACGGGCCCGGGACTGGCCCGGGGACGGCGACGAGGCCCCGTCCACCGTTGCCGGTGGGCGGGGCCTCGGAGCGCGTCGGGGCAGGGGGTCAGTGCGTGCGGCCCCGGCGGCCGCTGACCGCGCCCCAGATGAAGAGGACGACGAGGGCTCCGACGACGGCGGTGATGATGGTACCGATGTCGAACGCCGACTCCAGGTCGCCGATGCCGATCAGCGAGCCGAGGAAGCCACCGACCAGGGCGCCGACGATGCCGAGGACGATGGTCACGATGATCCCGCCGCTCTGGTTGCCGGGCATGATGAGCTTGGCGAGAGCACCTGCGATGAGGCCGAGGATGATCCAGCTGATGATTCCCATGACTACTCCTATTCCATCCCGGAGGGACTGTCATTGTAGGCAACCGGCGAGTTTCCCAGGAATACCCTGGGACCGGCTTCTTCTTCAGCGTACCTGATCGTCAGCCCCCTGTCCTTTCGAGACGGTGAACAGCTGTCCCCTCTTCCGGACACGGACCGGCCCGCCGGAGGCTGTGCCTGCCGGCGGGCCGGGTGTCGCCCCTGGTGGGAGCGGGGTGCGAGCGGGGTGGGGTCAGTGGCTGATCGCCTTCTCCGCCCCGACACCTGTGAGGGAGCGCACCTCCATCTCGGACTGCTTGATCGGGTCCTCCAGGCGGCGCTCCGTCATGGAGCCGATGAAACCGAGGAGGAAGGACGCCGGGATCGAGACGATGCCCGGGTTCTGCAGCGGGAACCACGCGAAGTCGGCCCCCGGGATCATCGAGGTCTCCGTCCCGGACATCACCGGGGAGAAGATGATGAGGCCCACGGAGATGAACAGGCCGCCGTACATCGACCACACCGCGCCGCGGGTGGTGAAGCGCTTCCAGTACAGCGAGTAGAGGATGGTCGGCAGGTTCGCGGAGGCCGCCACGGCGAAGGCGAGCGCCACGAGGAACGCGACGTTCTGGCCCTGAGCCCCGATGCCGCCCGCGATGGAGACCAGGCCGATGATCACCACGGTGATCTTGGCGACCTTGAGCTCCTGGCGCGGGTCCGAGTCGCCCTTCTTGATGACGCTCGTGTAGATGTCGTGGGCGAAGGAGGCCGACGCGGTGATCGCGAGGCCGGCGACCACGGCGAGGATCGTGGCGAACGCCACGGCCGCGATGACGCCCATCAGCAGCGACCCGCCCAGCTCGAAGGCCAGCAGCGGCGCCGCGGAGTTCACGCCGCCGGGCGCGGCCGCGATCCGCTCCGCGCCGATCATGGCGGCGGCGCCGAAGCCGAGGACGAGGGTGAAGAGGTAGAACAGGCCGATCAGGGCGATCGCCCAGACCACGGACTTGCGGGCCTCCTTGGCGGTGGGCACCGTGTAGAAGCGCATCAGCACGTGGGGCAGGCCGGCGGCGCCGAAGACCAGGGCCAGGCCCAGCGAGATGAAGTCGAGCTTGCTGGTCTCGCTCACGCCGTACTTCAGGCCGGGCTCGAGCATGGCGGGGTTGCCGGAGGTGGCGACCGCGTCGCCGAGCAGCGAGGACAGGTTGAAGCCGTAGAGCGCCATGATCCACACGGTCATCACCGCGACGCCCGAGACGAGCAGCACGGCCTTGATGATCTGCACGTACGTGGTGCCCTTCATGCCGCCCACGAGGACGTAGACGATCATCAGCACGCCGACGACGACGATGACGAGCGACTGGCCGGCCTTGGAGCTGATGCCGAGGAGCAGGGACACGAGCGCGCCGGCTCCGGCCATCTGGGCCAGGAGGTAGAACGCGGACACGGCGAGCGTCGAGATGGACGCCGCCACGCGCACGGGGCGCTGGCGGAGGCGGAAGGACAGGACGTCCGCCATGGTGAACTTGCCCGTGTTGCGCAGCAGCTCGGCGATGAGCAGCAGCGCCACGAGCCAGGCGACCAGGAAGCCGATGGAGTAGAGGAACCCGTCGTAGCCCTGGACGGCGATCGCGCCGACGATGCCCAGGAAGGAGGCCGCCGAGAGGTAGTCGCCGGCGATGGCGAGGCCGTTCTGGGTGCCGCTGAAGCCGCGGCCGCCCGCGTAGTAGTCGGCGGCGGTGCTGGTGGACTTGGAGGCGCGGAGGACGATCACCATGGTGACGACGACGAACGCGCCGAAGATGGAGATGTTGATCCAGGGCGTGCCGACGGTCTCGGTGGCCTGGGCCGCCATGGGTGCGAGCGCGGTGAGCTGGTGGTGCATCGGTCAGTTCTCCTGTCCGTGGGTGCCGCCGGTGGCCGGCGAGCTGGACTCGAGGCGCTCCCGGATGGCCGAGGCCTTGGGATCGAGCTTGCGGTTGGCGAAGGACACGTACGCGCCCGTGATCGCGAAGGTCGTCACGAACTGGAGCAGTCCCAGCAGGACGCCCAGGTTGACGTTGCCGAAGACCCGGACGGCGAAGAGCTGCGGGACGTACATGGCGAGCACCACGTACAGCAGGTACCAGACCAGGAAGGCGACGGCGAGCGGGAACACGAAGCCCCGGTGGGTCTTCCGCAGCTCCTGGAACTCGGGTGACCGCTGAGCGGCCTGGAAATCGACACCGGCGGTGGGATCCGCGGCACCGACGTGTGGCTGGTGGGACATGGGTTTCCTCCTCATGTGATGTGCACCACACTAGGCCGTTGTATGCACAGCGGCAAGAAGAATCACCGAGAATTCCCAGATCTACCTCGGATTGTGACTTAGGGGCCCGTTTCTGGACGCGCGCGCATCCAGCCTGTATACACAGCGCCGGTCGGACGCCCCGATCACTCCAGGGCGAGGAGGAGCTGGACGACGCGGTCCAGGAAGGCGTCCACCTGCTGCTCCTCGTAGCAGCGCTCCCCCCGCGCGGCGGGGAAGACCGCTCGCCGCACGGCCTGCGCCCCGACTTCGCCCGAGCCCTCGAGGCGGGCGGCGACGCGCTCGCAGAGGACGTCGACGTGGGCGGCGGAGTAGCCCGTCGCACGGGACCGGGACGGGCGGCGGAAGCGCCGGGTCCGGGGCCGCTCGAGCCGGCCGCGCACGGCCGCGGCCAGCTCCTCGAGGTGGCGCTGCCAGGCCTCGGCCCCGTGGGCGGCCAGGAACCGCTCGCGCTCCGCCGCTGCCAGCGCGTCCTCCGCGGCGTCGAGGGCCTCGTCGACCGCCCGCGGCCGGTAGCCGCCCCGGGCGCGGTCGAAGGCGGCGGCGCGCACCTGCGCGCCGGTCACGGGCTGCTCGCGGGCGCCCCGCAGGGTCGCCGCCACGGCGTCCAGGAGCTGCTCGACCGGAACGGGGTCGTAGCCCCACTCGTGCTCGGCGCACCGGGGGAAGCGGTCCGCGGGCGACGGCGCGCCGGAGGGGCGGGGGCACATGCTGGCGCTGTCCCCGCCCTCAGGCGCCCGCGGCGAAGAGCTCGAACAGCAGGTATCCGGCGGGCACCGCGAAGAGGATGGAGTCGATGCGGTCCATGACGCCGCCGTGCCCGGGCAGCAGCGTGCCCATGTCCTTGATCCCGAGCTCCCGCTTGACCATGGACTCGGAGAAGTCCCCGAGGGTGGCCGCGAGGACCAGGGCGACGGCGAGGAGCGCGCCCTCCCACCACGCGTGGTCCAGCAGGAGCACGGCGCAGAGGACGCCGATCAGCACGGACCCCCCGAGGGAGCCGGCGAAGCCCTCCCAGGACTTCTTCGGGCTGATCCGCGGCGCCATGGGGTGCCGGCCCCAGACCACGCCCACGGCGTAGCCGCACGTGTCGGAGCCCACGGCGAGCAGGATGACGGTGAGCACCTTCAGGGGCCCTGCGTCCGTGTGGTAGAGCAGCAGGGCGATGCTCATCATGAAGCTCACCCACACGAGGGCGAAGACGGAGCCCATGATCGAGAGGATCATCCCCTCGCGGGCGCCGAGCGCCCGCCAGACGATGACGAGGGTCAGGCCCACGACCGCCGCCATCATGAGAGCCTCTCCCCCTCCGGCGAAGGCCGCCAGGGGCATGAGCAGCCCCGCCGCGACGGCGGGGGTGCGCGGGATGACGATCCCGCGGTAGCGCAGTGACCGGCCCACCTCCCACACGCCGATCCCGGCGGCCGCGCCGGCGAGCAGGGCCAGCACGACGGGCACCGCGAACAGGCCCACGAGCAGGGTGCCGATCAGGACCACCGCGACGCCCACGGCGGCCGGGAGGTTCCGCCCGGCCCGGGAGGGCGCGGTGTGCCGCCGCTCCGGGACCGCCGGCGCCGCGGGGTCGCCCGGGTCGGCGGGGCCGGTGCGGGCACGTGGGGCGAAGGCCTCCCCGGCGGGTCCCGAGGAAGCCTTCGTCTCGTGGTGCGGTGGGCGCGGGTCGGACATCAGACCTGCAGCAGCTCCGCTTCCTTGTTCTTGAGCATCTCGTCGATCTGGTCGATGTGCTTCTTGGTCGCGCCGTCGAGGTCCTTCTCGGCGCGCTTGCCCTCGTCCTCGCCGATCTCCCCGTCCTTGACGGACTTCTCGATCAGGTCCTTGGCGTGGCGGCGGATGTTGCGCACGGACACGCGCGCCTCCTCCGCCTTGTGGCCGACGACCTTGACGTACTCCTTGCGGCGCTCCTGCGTCAGCTCGGGCATGACCACGCGGATGACGTTGCCGTCGTTGGCGGGGTTGGCCCCGATCTCCGAGTTGCGCAGCGCCTTCTCGATGTCGTTGAGGGCGGAGCGGTCGTACGGGGTGATGAGCAGGGTGCGGGCCTCGGGGTTCTGGAAGGACGCCAGCTGCTGCAGGGGGGTCGGCGTGCCGTAGTACTCCACGAGCACGCTGGAGAACAGCGAGGGGTTCGCGCGGCCCGTGCGGACGGCGGCGAAGTCCTCCTTGGCGCCCTCCACGGCCTTGGCCATCTTGGTCTTCGCTTCGGACAGGATCTCTGAGATCACGTGTGGCTCCTTCGTCGGGTCGCACGGAGTCCTCCGCGCGGGATCGGTCCGACCGGGCGCCGCGGGGCGCCCGGTCCTGCTCCGGCACAGTCTATCGCCGGGCCGGGCCGGGCCGGCTCAGGTGGTGACCAGGGTGCCGATCTGCTCGCCGAGGATCGCGCGGGTCACGTTGCCCTCGCCCTCCATGCCGAAGACGCGCATCGTGACGTTGTTGTCCCGGCACAGGCTGAAGGCCGTCTGGTCCATGACGCGGATGTCCCGGGCCAGCGCCTCGTCGTAGGTCAGCTCGGACAGCCGCACGGCGTGGGGGTCGGTGCGGGGGTCGGCGGTGTAGACGCCGTCGACACCGTTCTTGGCCATCAGCACCTCGGTGGCGTGCACCTCGAGGGCGCGCTGGGCCGCGACCGTGTCGGTGGAGAAGTAGGGCAGGCCGGCGCCGGCGCCGAAGATCACGACGCGGTCCTTCTCCATGTGCCGGATGGCGCGCCGCGGGATGTAGACCTCGGCGACCTGCTCCATCTTGATGGCGGACTGGACACGGGTGTCCACCCCGCACTGCTCAAGGAAGTCCTGCAGCGCCAGGCAGTTCATCACCGTGCCGAGCATGCCCATGTAGTCGGCGCGCGAGCGGTCCATGCCGGCCTGGGAGAGCTCGGCCCCGCGGAAGAAGTTGCCGCCGCCGACCACGATGGAGGTCTCGACCTGCCCGACGGTCGCGGCGATCTGTTCGGCGATGTTGCGCACCACGCGGGTGTCGACGCCGATGGAGCCGCCGCCGAAGACCTCCCCGGAGAGCTTGAGCAGCACGCGCCGGCGCGTGGGGGTGGCTCGGGGGTCCCGGCTCATGCGCAGGGCTTCGTCCTGGATCTCGGACGCAGAAGTGGTGGGCATGGTTCCTCCCGGCGACGACGGTGCGGCGTGACGGGCCCGCGGCCGGGCCCCCATCAGCATACAGAACCCCGGCCGGGGCCCGGTCCGCGGGGCCGGTCCGGACGGCGTCGCCGCAGGCCGCCCCGGGGGTCGTCCCGGGATCGCCCCTGGGCCGGCCGGGGGCCCGTCCGGGGGCCCGTCAGGGGGCCCGTCAGGGAACGACCGAGGGAGCCGCCCCCTGCGGTGCAGGGGACGGCTCCCTCGGTGCGTCTAACCCCGGCGCGCGGGGCCGGACGGATCAGGCGCCGACGCGGAAGCGCGCGAAGGCGGTGGCGGTGGCCCCGGCCTCCTGCAGCACCTGGGTGACGGTCTTCTTGGAGTCCTTGGCGAAGTCCTGGTCGAGCAGGACGACGTCCTTGTAGTAGCCCTTGAGGCGGCCGGTGATGATGTTCGGGATGATCTTCTCCGGCTTGCCCTCGGCGCGGGCGGTCTCCTCGGCGACGCGCTTCTCCGACTCGACGGTCTCGGCGGGCACGTCCTCCTCGGAGAGGAAGGTCGGGGACATCGCGGCGACGTGCACGGCGACGTCGTGGGCGACCTGGTCCGCGTCGGCGCCGGTCACGGCGAGGAGCACGCCGACCTGGGCCGGGAGGTCCTTGGAGGTCTTGTGGAGGTAGACGGCCACGTTCTCGCCCTCGACGCGCGCGAGGCGGCGCACGACGACCTTCTCGCCCAGCAGGGCGCCGGTCTCGGTGACGAGCTCGGAGACGGGGGTGCCGGAGGCCTGGGCGGCCATGAGCTCCTCGAGGGTGGAGGCGTCGGCGGCCACGGCGGCCTCGAGCACCTTGTTGCCGAACTCGACGAACGGGGCGGACTTGGCCACGAAGTCGGTCTCGGAGTTGACCTCGACCATGTAGCCGACGGTGCCTTCGACGCGCGCGGCCACGAGGCCCTCGGCGGTGGCGCGGCCCTCGCGCTTGGTGACGCCCTTGAGGCCTTTGACGCGGATGATCTCCTGGGCCTTCTGCAGGTCGCCGTCGGCCTCGTCCAGGGCCTTCTTGACGTCGAGCATGCCGGCGCCGGTGCGCTCCCGCAGAGCCTTGATGTCAGCGGCGGTGTAGTTCGCCATGTGAACTCCTCACGTAGTCGGTGGTGCCGGCCGGGACGGGCGTGTGCCCGCCCCGGCCGGCGTCCGGTGGGTACGGTGCCCCACCCGGGAGAATGGAAGGTGAACGGAGACTACTCGGCGGCGGTCTCGGTCTCGGCGGGGGCAGCGGCCTCGGCGGGAGCCGCCTCGGTCTCGGCGGGAGCCGCCTCGGTCTCGGCGGGAGCGGCCTCGGCGGGGGCCTCGGTCACGGACGCCTGCTCGGCGGCGTGCTGCTCGAGCAGCTCGCGCTCCCACTCGGCCATCGGCTCGGCGGCCTGGTCGGCGCCGCCGGACTTCTTGTTGTGGCGCTCCATGAGGCCCTCGGCGACGGCGTCGGCGATCACGCGGGTCAGCAGGTTGACGGAGCGGATCGCGTCGTCGTTGCCCGGGATCGGGAAGTTGACCTCGTCGGGGTCGCAGTTGGTGTCGAGGATCGCGACCACGGGGATGCCCAGTTTCTGGGCCTCGTCCACGGCGAGGTGCTCCTTCTTGGTGTCCACGATCCACACCAGCGACGGGGCCTTGGTGAGGTTGCGGATGCCGCCGAGGGTGCGCTCCAGCTTCTCCTTCTCGCGGCGCAGGAGCAGCAGCTCCTTCTTGGTGTACTGCGAGCCGGCGACGTCCTCGAAGTCGATCTCCTCGAGCTCCTTCATGCGCTCGATGCGCTTGGAGACGGTCGCGAAGTTGGTGAGCATGCCGCCGAGCCAGCGGTGGTTCACGTAGGGCATGCCCACGCGGGTGGCCTGCTCGGCGATGGCCTCCTGGGCCTGCTTCTTGGTGCCGACGAAGAGGATGGTGCCGCCGTGGGCCACGGTGGTCTTGACGGCCTCGTAGGCGCGGTCGATGAAGGACAGCGACTGCTGGAGGTCGATGATGTAGATGCCGTTGCGCTCGGTGAAGATGAAGCGCTTCATCTTCGGGTTCCAGCGGCGGGTCTGGTGGCCGAAGTGCACGCCGCTGTCGAGGAGCTGGCGCATGGTAACGACGGACATGTCGTCTCCTTGTTCTCGTGCGGGACGGCGTGCTGCGACGCACGGCCCGCGGGTACGGTTCACGGCTGCGTCCGGCGGACGAGCCCCTGGCACGGCGGTGAGCGGTCCGGGTGGGGTCCGCTGCCGGGCCGCCGTGCCGCGACCCCGTCGGGACGGGGAGCGCGGACCGGGGCGGCCGGGCCGGGAAAGGAGATCCCGGCGGCGCCGTGCGCGAAGTCAGCTGCTCGCCGTCGTGCCACGGGGTCCGGCCGAGGGCCGGTCCGCGGCTGCGAGGGCACGCCACGGGGGCGCAGAGAGCAGACTGCGGGCTCAAGTGTACTACAGGGGGGTCATTGCCCCTGCACACGGGGGCAGGGGGGCTGTCCCGCTCCGGGCCGTCCACAGGACCGGGGGCCGCGGCCCCGCCGGCAGGGTCCGCGGGGCACGCTCGGGCGCATGGACACCTCACGGCACTCCCACCGCCGCTCCCCTGCACGCCGGCTGCCCGGGCTGCTCGTGGTGCTGCTCCTGGTGCTGGGCCTGCCGGGGGCCGCGCCGCCCGCGGCGGGCGCACCGGGCTGGGCATGGCCCCTGGTCCCGCGCCCGCCCGTGGTCGGCCAGTGGGCCCCGCCGGCCCAGCGCTGGGACAGCGGCCACCGGGGCGTGGACCTGGGGGCGCCGGCGGGCGCCCCGGTGCGATCCCCCGCCGACGGCACGGTGAGCTTCGCAGGCGTGGTGGTGGACCGGCCCGTGCTGACGGTGGACCACGGCGACGGGCTGCGCTCCAGCGTCGAGCCCGTGGAGTCGGCGCTGGCCGCAGGGGACCGCGTGCGGCGGGGTCAGGTCGTGGGGGTGCTGCGCGGCCGGTACCACTGCGCCGTGGGCGAGTGCCTGCACTGGGGCGTGCGCCGCGACGGCGAGTACGTCAACCCGCTGCAGTTCGTCGGCTCCCTCGAGCCGTCCGTGCTCCTGCCGGTGCCGCCGGAGTCGGCGGCGGCTCAGCCCTCGTCGTCATCCTGAACGTCCTCGAGGCCCTCCTCGACGCCCTGCCGGACGTCCTCGACGCCCTCCTCGACGTTGCGCTCGGCGTCCTCGACGCCCTGCTGCACCTCGTCGACGGTCTCCTCGACCTCCTGCTCGGGGTTGTCGCAGCCGGTCAGCGCGGCGAGCGCCAGACCGGCCGCGGCCAGGGTCCTCCCCACGGTGCGACGGTTCACGGCGGCGTCCTCTCGATCGGTGTCGGATGGGACCACCAGTGGACCACACCGGGGCCGGTCGCGCACGGGGCCGAACGGGCCGGACGCGGCGCGCTCACGGCCGCACGTAGACCGTCTCCCCGTCCCTGGTGCAGACGATGACGATCTTCCCGGTGCTGTCGGCCTTGCGCGCCTTCGCCGCGTAGCTGGAGGCCCTGCCTCCGCACAGGTCTGCGAGCTTCTTGGTGACGCGGTCCATGGGCGCGTCCTTGAGGTGCACCGTCGTGCCGTGCACGACGTCGGCCCTCCCGTTCCCGTCGGCGTGGGCGGGGCCCGCCCAGGCGCCCGTCAGGAGAGCGGCGCCGAGCGCCGCTCCGACCATCGTCTTCTTCCACGACTTCATGAGGGCCCCCGGTCCGCGATGCAGTGTCACCACCGTAGGGCCCGGACCAGCGGCTTTCGCGATTGTGACGTAGATGTACCAAAGGGAAGAGCCCGTGCCCCGGTGTCCGGGAGCACGGGCTCTGCTGTAGGGCCGGTGGGGCTTGAACCCACGACCGAAGGATTATGGGGTAATGGGTCGGTTTGGGTGCCCGCGGGGCTCCTGTGAGGCTTGATTTCGCGGGTTCTGGAGCGACTCCCCCGCATGATGTTGCTTGACATTCCCGGACGCTACCCGCCATTCTGGACAGGTAATCGGAGGGCAACCTCCAGAAAAAGAAAACCCCCGGCAAGGCTTGCCGGCCTCCCGGGGGATGGAGCAGACGTTGCAACCGTCGGCTCACAGACCAGGGTAAACCAACCCTGACGACGTGACCACCCCGGTTGAGCGCTGCTCCCGGGGTTTTTTGCTTGATCGTCCTTACCCCGTCAAACCGATAGGACGCCCGCTCATAGCCCTGTGAACGTCTCAGAGCGGGGGGACGAGGAACGCCCGGCCAGGCCGACCTAGCTGCCCATATCAAGACACCTCGAATACCGGGGGGTCTAGTTGTCGTGGGCACCTACTCCGTTTGCGGGGGGCCGGTCGATCGGGGCGTTTTGGGGAGAGGGCTTCAGCCTCCAGCGCCCTTTAGGGCTCCGCTTCATTCCCTAGAGGTTCCACCTACCTACCCGAGAGGAACGCACATGGTCCGCATCATCCGAACCCCCGAACAGCTCGAGGCGCTGCCCGATCACGCCGTGGTCGTGGACGCAACAGACCGCATCCGAGAGTGCTGGACGGTCCAGGGCGAACGGCGATGGTTCAAACCCGGAGATGACGCATGGACCGCCGTTGTCCTGCCCGCCGTCCTGCTGCACGTCCGGGAACCGTGACCCACCCATAAGAGAGGAACACCCAATGAGCACCCAACGAACCGACCGCACCCCCGCTGAGCTGATCGGCGGCGCACTCGAGCTTGAGAGCTTCGCCGCGACCCTGGAGCACCGGCTTGCCGGGTACGCCGATTGGGAGAGCATCACCGCGTTTGCCCGTGGCGCTGCCGGAGAGCTGCGGGGCGTGATTGAGCTGTTGCGCTCCGATGCTGAGCACCTGCGCCACCTGGCCTCCATCAAGGCCGACGCCTAACACCACCCAATAGAACGGCCCCGCCCCCGTTGCACCGGGGACAGGGCCAAGACACGAGAGGCAAGTTCCCATGTCAGCACACAACCTTACTCCGGTCCTCCGCAGGGGTCTGCCGTGGCACCAGCGCATCGCACGGGCCGTCACGTTCGGCACGCTCTCCGCTGCTGTCACCCTTGGCCCGTTCAGTCTGGGGGCTCTCATCCTTAACTCGCTGTCCATGTAATAGGGGCTCCCCCGCCCCGTTCGATGAAAGCCTGACCATTTACCCCCACGACTCCGACCCCCCCCTGAGGAGACACCCGTGAGCACCACCATGTTTGACGCCCCGGCTTGCCCCGCTGATTGGAAAGAGGTCGACGCCGGCGAACTCTACGAAGGTCCCGCGTTCTGGCCCCGAAAGGGCTACGACCCCTACGGCGTCGCGGTCATGTGGACGCCCCAGGGTTACGCCTTCTCGCTGCTCGAGAACACTGACTCCGAGACGCTGACCCTTAGCGAGCTGCTGAGCCTCCGCACGTGCATTGACCAGGCTATCCGCGCCCACGAAAAGCTCGACTCCTGACCTCTTAAATGCGGAAAAGCCCCCGGCCTGGTTGCCGGGGGCTTTTCGTTTTCAGCGGACGGGAGATATCTCGAAGGCGGCGTACATGTTGTGGCGCGCAGTGCAGGACACAATCCACCGCGACCGAGCGTTGCCTCCACACCGCTGGGGGTAGTCCTCACTCAACATCTCGTAGATGTCGTCGACGAGCTGATGGGTCGTGAGCAAATTGACGCCGGGGCCGACCCAACGCGCCCATTTCAAGTTCGCATCGATGGTGATCTTCCCGTGCATGCCGGGGGTCCTTTCTGTAGGGCGTCGGACTGGCTCCAAACGCGCTGCTACAACCATCACCGGAACCGAACTGTTGGCGGCGGACCGGGCTTACGGGTGACCGGAAATCATCATGGCAACGACCGCGGCCCGATATGCGTGCCCCAGATCCGCACCCACCCGATACGGTCCGCCGGCTTCGTAGACCACAGTGAGCACCACCAGGGACACGACCACCACCCCGCACGCCGTCACCACCTCACGCACGCGGCTTCCACTCCTCATGGAACCTGAACGCCAGGTCACTAACCGCCCCGCTATCCGCATCCGGCCCCAACAAGTGCCGCGCCCACTCCACAGAACTCGTCGTCCAGAACTCCCCCCGAGCTACTGCCGCCGCCGCCCCGACGTCACGCGCCGTCCGACACAGGCGCATGAACTCGTCCAAGTCGATGTGCCCGCCCCGCCCCGAACGTTTGAACTCCAGCAACGCCCGGTGATACGCCTCGTGCTGCTCCACCACCGGAACCCCGTTGTCCTCCGGGCAGAAATCCACGAACGTCAGGGCACCAGCAGGGACCTGCGCTCGGTGCCGCCTAGCCATGCTGACGCGCCGCCAAGAAACCCCGTGGCTTACCAGCGGAGCCGCCCTCATCATCCGCGAACGGAAGACGCAAAGATGCGAGGTGCTGCCCCAGGAGCTTCGAGCTGTTGCGGATCTCCACCTGCGCAGGATGAACTCGCCGGCCCTGCGGAGAGTCCTGCATGATCCCGTCGCGCTCCACAATCTCCCGCAACTTCTTGAGGTCATCCTTCAACCGGGCGCACTCCGCCAGAATGTTCAGCTCCGATTCCGTGAGGTCAAAATCCTTCACCACGGAACGCCACAGCTCTTTTCCGTCCTTGCCGAGCCCATGAGGAACCCGCGGAGCCCGCCGCACCTCTTCCTTAGCGCCCTCCACAGGGCGCAAATACTGTTCCAAAACAACCACCTTCCAAACACTTACACAATCAAACAACGCACAAACGGCGATCTAAGCGCCCCAAACACCACACCCCTCCACAGGGACACCAGAACCCCATAAAGCCGGGAGAACGCCACACAGAGCCTCCCCCGGGCATGAAAATAGGTCCGTCATACTCACACGACCTACAAGAATGTGGCCAATGCCGGACCAGGGGTATCCAATACCCGGAGGGTAGGGGTAACCGGGTCATGGTCTCTTTTGATTTCAATACCACTTGAACGGCGGGATGCCGTTGTCTTCCGACGGCGGTTTCATATTTCCCCAATAGGTTGTGCGCCTGATGGGTGACGGTGGCGGCGTATCCATGTCGATATCGACGTCTGCGCGTCGTCGTCTGGTGCCGTCGCCCTTTGACCTATTACAACGAGCATGCGAGGCAGCAAAGTTATTGAGGTCAAGCATTGATCCGCCTTGGCTAACAGGTATCTTATGATCCAAATCGAAAGACAATGGCATTCCCGCTTCGCCTTCGTAGTCGATTGGTCCTAGCTTCCCGTCGCAGATATGACACGGCGCGTTCTGTCGGGCGAACATATTCTTTGCGACGTTGCGCCGTTCCCGGTATGTACGGTGTTGTCTGTTGACTGGCATGTGGTCTCCTCGTGCACGGGTGCGGCCCCGCACTGTGTGAGTACGGGGCCGCGTGGTCGTGCTGTGTGGTGCTGTTGGTTAGGCGAAGATAGAACCGCGACGCCGCTTCTTCGAGGCGGTGAGGATCGGCTCAAGGTCCGCGACGGTCTCGAGCTGGTCGTCTCCGATGAGTGCGGCGTACTGGGCGCGGGCCATGGCCCGGGACTCTGCCGAGTGGGGGCTCAGGTCGTCGGTGGCTGCCTCGGCTGCGCTCCACAGCGCGATGGCCTCGGAGGGGTCGTTGACCACCAGTGCGCCCTGGTCTGCGAGGTACACGAGCCAGGTGATCGGGTCGGTGTCCTTGGGGATGCGTCCGCCCCTGGGCTCTTCGGTGTCGAAGCGGGTTGCCGGCGCTGCTGCCGCCCATCGGAGCATGGCCTCGTGGAAGGAGCCCGGCTGCGGGACGGCATTGGGCTTAGCTGCCGCCTGTCGTCGTCCGATCATGTAGGGGTGCACGTTCAGCGGGTCGCCGGTGAACGCGGCGGCGGCGAGGATCGTGACCTCGGGTCCGCTCACGGTGTGCCGGGTAAGTGCCGTGTACGCGTTGACGAGCTGCTGCCACTCGGCGGCGAGCTGCTGGAGCACCTTCCATTCGTTCGCGGCGTCCTTGTCGATCGCTTCCTGTGCGGACAGGGGGCGGTGGCGGAGCCCGTAGACCTTCGATGCGATGGTGGCGACACGTCCCCGGATTTCCTCGCAGACGGCTTCGGTCGAGTCCTGCTCGAGTGCGGTGAGCTGGTGCTCTGCCCGGTCCATGGCGGCGGCGAGGGCTGCGAGGTCGTGCGTCTCGGCCTCCCGGCGGTACTGCTCGGCGCGTGCCTGGTCCAACACGCTCTGCATGGCGGCGGGGCCGTCAGCGGTGAGGAGAGCGTCAGACACGGCGCTGTTCGCCTGGAGGGTGGTGGGGCGGTCGGCCTGTCGGCGCTTGACCTCGGCGCGGAGCCGGGTGGCGGTGTCGCGGAGCGTGGCCCATTCGGGGACGGCGGTCTCGAGGATGTCGGAGGTGATGCCGGTCTTCACGGTGCGGTTAATGCTCATGGTTGTTTCTCCTAGGTCTAAGGGTTACTTGGTGAAGTAGGCGTGGTGGCGGGCGCTGGATTCGCGGCGGGTGGTTTCCCGCAGGATGTACAGCTGGTGATCCCGTAGTGATTCGTCGGACATGGCCTTGATGTAGCCGTTTCCGCCTGGGGCTCCGCGTTCTCCGGTGTTGCGGCGGTGTTCCTGTTCTGCGGCGATTTCGGTGAGGTGCTGCTTAAGGTCTGCGGTGCTGCTGGTGCTGATTTCCATTGGTGTTACTCCTTCGTGGTGATTCGGTGAAATCGGGGTTGCTGTGCTGCGATGACGAGGTCGCCGTTACTTGATGCGATGAGCGCCCGGCCTTTGGCGTTGAATGCCGCTACCGGTGTTTGCGTCCCGTCTGTGAATACCGCGACTAATGGTTGGTAGTTCGGGATCATCGGTCGGCCAGGCCGGCGAAGTGGTCGTTGGTGGCGGTGTCGCGCTTTACGGGCTTTTCCCGGGTGTGGACCTCGAGGGCATCAGCGATCTCGAATGCGAGCCGGCGGGCGGCTTCGGTGGTGAGCACGACTGTAACTCTGCGTCCGGTGAAGATCGCCACGGCCTCGAGCACATCGCCTTCGGGGGTTCGCATGCGGGCGGGTGCTGCTTCGATCGTTTCCGAGACCTTGAGGTTAGTTGCCGCGTTTTCGGGGCGAGTGGTGAACATGGGGATTACTGCTCCTTGGCTTCGTACTGCTCGAGGATGTCGATGAGCTGATCGCTGATAGCGGTGATCTTGTGGATCGGGATGAATACTTGGCGGCTTTCTTTGCCGTCTTCGGTCATGATCATTGCCCCGGGTGTGGCGCTGTTGTCGTCGTGCCAGGACCAGGGGCGTACTCGTGCGCGGGGCATTTCTTTCCTTATCCGAGGAGGGCGAGGGTTACGCGGGCGATGGTGACGGCGATTTCCCAGACGGGGACGATGACGATCAAGGGGGGCTCCTTAAATGGGTGGCCCGTCCCTGGTGATGCCCAGGGACGGGCCGTGGTGGTGCTGCGGTGTTAGCGGAGGGGGTTGGCGTCGATTTCCTCGAGCGTGAGCCCTCCGAGGCGTTTTTCGAATTCCTCGAATGTTAGTCCCGCGTAGTGGGCGAAGAAATCGTCGAGTGTGACTTCCTGGTTTTCCATGTCTCTCCTTATGCGGCGGTGCCGGGGTACGGGGTGGGAAGATCCCCGTCTGCGTAGAACCACACGGTGCCCTGGTAGACCTTTCCGGTCTCGGCCCCGAGGATTCGCAGGAACCCGTTGAAGTAGCTGGTGTTCCGTACGCTGGTGCCGGCGTCGTCAACGACGAGCCCGTTACGCCAGTTCGCCCCGGTAATGCTCTTGGGGCGCAGCCCCACCGGGAGCGGGACGATATTGATGTGGCCGGCGGTGTTCACGCTCACCCCGTTGAACATCACCATGACGAGGTCGTCGCGGCGGCGGATGAACACCGACCCGCCATTCACTGACGCCGTTTTGGTGGTGGTGATGTCTCGGGTTCCGGTGTCCTTGATCCTTGGTTCCAGCGGCTTCGAGGTGACACTCTTCGGGGTTGCGTTGCCCATGGCCGTGTAGGCGGCGGTGTTGGGGTGCAGTCCGTCCCCGGAGTCGTACTGCGCCTGGAGGCCGGTCTGCTCGGGGTTGCCCACCAGGGCCGCGAAGTCGATGATCGATCGCACGCCCTTGGGCATGGTGCGCAGCCAGTCGTTGTAGGCCCGCTGGACGTCCATGACCTCGGTGGTCTTGGTGGATGCCGGGGTGATGGTGGCTGCGTGCACGACCGGGGCAACCTTGTCGCGGAGCAGGTCCACCGTGGTGTTGAACCTCTCCTGCACCGTGGCCAGCGCCACCCCGTTGCCGACGTCGTTCTGGCCCATGAAGTGGATCACCGCGTCGGGCTTGTCCGTGGCCCCGTAGATACCCCAGATGTGGTCACCTGGGGTGAGGTGCTCGGTCATCCCTGTCCCGGGCCAGGCGTAGTGGACGGGCAGGAACCCGTTGAGGCGCCCGTGCTGGGAGGGCCAGGAGTCGAACACCGGGCGGGTCGCACCAGTGCCGGCGGTGATGGAATCGCCGTAGGCTGCCACTGCCGGGACGTGCACGGGCACTTCGGCTTCGATCCACCAGTCGAACGGCACCCGGTTGACCACGGACCCCGCCTCGAGAGCTGTGGTGTCCGCGGCTGCGTAGGTGATCCAGGCGTGGCCCAAGGGGTAGGCGGCGGTGGTGGCGGTGGCGTTGTTGATGCCGAAGCTCAGCAGGTGCTCCACGTCGGCGGGCAGCTCGTGGTTGATCCACGACGAGACCCACTCGGTGGTTCCTGCGGGGATCGTTGCTGCCCCAGCGACCTGCGTCGGGGTCGCGGTGTAGGCCCCGGTGGTGGTGGAGCCCTTGCCGATCCACACCCCGGTGAGGGCGTGGGAGGTGTTGACCGTCCCGCCAGTGCGGGTGTGCCAGTTCCGCACGTGCACCCGCCACCTCGGGATCGTGGCCCCGTACTGGACAGGGACCCGCACGGAGCGGCCGACGATGTCGGTGTTCGTCTCGGTCGTGCCAGCAGTCAGCGCCAGGGGTACGGTCTTCACGCCGGAGCCGGGGGTGGTCTGCTTCGGGGACGCCACGGCGGGGGCGATCTCGGCCCACGGATACCAGACGCCGCCGGTCTTGTGGCGGGTCCATTCCTGGGTGCCGATGACGGGCCGGGTCGTCTGCTTGGTGGTGTTGCCCACGATGAGGTTCTCCACGATGCCGACACCGTTGAAGGGGAGCCCCAGGGCGGTGGAGACCGTGCCAGAGTAGACGTAGAACACGCCCTGATCGGTGAGGGTGTCGAGGTTGTCGGCCGAGGACAGCACGCGGCGGTTCCACAGTTCCGCAGACTGCTTCCACGCACCCCAGGTCCCGTTGGTCTTGTGCCGGACCCAGCTGCCGGCCCCGTCAGCGGGCATCCAGGTGGCGCGCTTGTGGGTGTCGTTGTGGATGATGATTTCCACAACCCCGAATGAGGGGGTGGGCATCCCCAGCGCGGTGGCCGTGGAGGACGAGTTGATCGGGTAGACACCGGAGAAAACGGGGGTGTCCAGCGTGTCACTGGAGCTGAGCGCGGGGCGAAGCCACTTGGAGTTCCGCATGAGGATTCCGACGGTGTCGGCCATGAACTTCGTGCCGGTCTCGAACACGCTGGAAACGCCAGCCTCGAAAGTGGACTCAGAGCCGATGTAGCCGATTCCGTCGGCGTTGGTCTTGGCGTGAAGCGCCATAGTCTTTCATTCCTGTCTGTTGCTTGGCATGGAAAAACCCCACCTGTGCTGCTCGGTGGGGCTTCCGTGAGTGTCTGTGTGGTGCTGCGGGTCAGGGCAGGATGCTCGGTGCGTTCCGCATGGCCCAGTTCCGCCGGGCACCCGCACCGCACTGGCGGAGGTCGTCCACGAACGTCTCGAGCGCGTCCAAGGGCACGACAAACGCACCACCGGGGTGCTCCACCAGGACAGCAGGGTTCTTGCTGCCGGCGTTCGTGGGCTTGAAGTTGAAGCGGTCGCGGTTATGACCGCGGTATGAGTACGTCATCGGGTCTCCTTGGTGGCTCCGCGGTCGATGCTCCAGCAGAGCTGCGCGAGCTGATCTGAGATGTGGTCGTTTGACTTGGCGATCGCGCCGATGTGGCGCTCGATCGCGGTGAGCCGGGCTTCAAGTGCCGCGAACTCTTCATAGAGCGCGGCGATGGTCAACGGGTGCCCCCGTTCAACTTCGCCTGTGCCAGCTGAATGGCTAGTTGGTGATTGAGCTCCTGGAGTCGGTGGTTCCGGCGTTGAAGCTGTTCGGCTGCTTCCTGCCAATCGGCTTTCGTCTTACAGAGCTTGGTGAGGTCCGGCATGGTGTCGGGCATGGATTCTCCTGAGGTGTGAGGGGGCTCTTCCCGGGGCTCTTCCTAGGCACTACCTGTCACCAGGGAGAGCGGAAGTGTAGGGAGAGCAGGAAGAGCGGTTACTGCTGGTCGTCGGTCGTGAGCCTGTATTCCCAATGGGCGGCACCAACCTGTTTCGACTGCCCCAGTTCGCGCATCACCCGTTCAAGGCGAGTTTTCCCGACACCGTTTTCCCTCAAATGCGCCTTCACGTCATTGGGGTTCACCGCGTCCCTGCCCTGCATGAAGCTGCGGAGCAGCATGCGGGCTACCTCATCCGGGTCGGAGCCTCCGGTTGTCTCTCTGGTCTCCTGGTGCCACTTGCCCACAAGCTCCCGCACGGGTTCACCCATGTCCGTGGGGTTAGCGATACGGGCCGTGGTCCCCGGGTCCTCGTCCGTCCTCTCACGTACCTGCACGACGTCCACGTCGAAGCCGATGGCGTTTGCCAGGCCGGTCACGTTGGACTTCTCCGGGCCGATGATGAGTCGCTGAACGTTGTCACCTTCCACCGCCGGCGGACGGGCCGCGTACAGCACCATGCGGGCCTTCTGCCGTAGAGCTGCTGTGCCGCCCATCTTGTTGCGGGTGTTCCCGGTGTCCATCCGGTTCGTGTGTGTGAGAAGCATGACGGAGAGGTCGTGCCGGGACGCCGTGACCTTCCACGGATGAAGGGCCTGCCTCGCCTGCTGCGTGTCTTTGATGTTGAGGTTGCCTTGAACGGTGTCTAGCCAGGCGTCCACCACCAGCAACGCAGGGTTGAGGCTCTCGTCCTCGAGATAGGTCCGGAGGGCTTGGAACGCGCCTTCCTTGGTGCTGTGCCCGAACACGGGAGAGCCCGTGCCGTCGTCGTCAGCGGAGAACACGAACACCCGGTCGAGGTCAGCGCCGGCAACCTTGAGACGTTCCCTCACTTCTCCGGGCCCGTCCTCGGTGATGATGAGCACCACGTCGGCGGGTTCCCGTGCGGGGATGTTGAACGGTGGGAACGGTGTACCCGTGGTGACTGCTGCGGCGACCGCAACCCATGCGAGGGACTTACCGATACCCTCGTCACCCACGAGCACAGTGATTTCGGCGCGGGGGATGAACCCGGTTCCGATCCATCGTGTTGGCGGAGGGGTTTTCATGGTGGAGAGCTTGCGGAGCTGGAGGACAGGCCGGGGCTCTTCCTGCTCTCCCCGCTCTCCCGCACTTCCTAGTGATACGTCAGGGCTAGGAAGAGCCTTAGGAAGAGCCTTTCCGGTGGTGGCGTTCTCCCAGCGGTCGAGCCATTCGGGGCCATATTGCTCTGCCATGTCGGCTACCCATGCGTCACGGGTCGTGCGGGGGAAGCTCGAGTCAATCGGGGGGAGGTCGTACACGTGCCCATCGTCGGAGATGACACCGAACGGGGCCGCGGGGTTGAACTCGGTCACCACGCCCGCACCTCCGGGGACTTCATCCAACGGGCAAGGTCTGCCCGGTTGAGCGGCTGGGAGTGCTTAGCCCTGTAGGTCACCAGGTAGGGGATGAGGTGATCGCAGTCGGGATACCACACCCCGGAAATGTCCTGAGGTGTGGTATTGAATTCTGTCGTCAAGATAACTCCACGGTGTTGATGGTTTCGGCTATCTCTGGATTCGCCGTGGATTCTCGAACTTGTGTAGAGGTCGGTGCCGCTATTGGTTGCGGTGCCGTATAATGGTCAATGTTGATGGTTTGGGGTCGGTCCGTGAGGGGATCGGCCCCAACTTTTTGTTTGCCTAAACGCGCTGCGCTTCCTCCCAAGCCGACAGTGAATCGGAGGAATATCGCACGTGTCGCCCTGCGCGGATGTATTCGGGGCCCGTGCCGGTGGTGTTCCAGTTGTAAACGGTCTTCTTAGGGACCTTGTAGCGGGCGGCTACTTCATCTAGCGTGAACCATTCCATTTATGCCGCCTTTCGTTGGTGCTGCTCCTCGAGGACGTTCCTCACAGCTTGTTCGCCGGTGTCATCCCGGTATGTGATGTGCCGGAAGGCGTCGGGGCGGTTGGTGATCTCTGCGGGAGTGTCCCCGCGCATGATGCGAACCGCGAGTTTGCACGCCTTGCTGAACGTGATTACGGGCTTCCCCTCGTCGTCCACTTCTGCAAGGAGTACGGCGATGATGTCCGTCTTGCTCATGCCTTGTGCGTTCACTAGTTAGACCCCTCCTGCTGCCCCGCCCCGCTCCGTGTAACTGCGGGGCACCTTCCCTGACTCTTACAGCATAGCGGGTAATGTTGCGTTTGTGACTTGCATCCGGCTCTCCAGAGTGCTATGCGTCGAGTTTTCCACAGCTCTTCTGCGTCAAGACTCCCGGGAATCCGGGGAAGTTGGCATCAAGGTGTGGATAATAAGTGTGACTAAGATCACACAAACTTTATGTTCGTCCGTGTCCTACGCGGAACAATCCGGTATATGGTGCGACCTAGCAAAACAAGGCATCACAAGGCATCACAAGTCGTCACAAGGCGTTAGGGGTATCGGCTAGCATGAGCGCATGGGCAGACCAGCATTACCACCAGGAACCCTCGGAGCTATCAGCTACCACCGCGCACCCTCCGGGGCATGGGTGGCGACAGCATGGGCACGAGAGACCACAGGAAAGCGCCGGCGACTAGAACGACGTGGGACCACCCAAGGAGCCGCCAAACGGGCCCTGATGACCGCGCACCGGGACATGCTGCCCACGGGTGGCACCATGAGCGCGGACGAGAAGCTGGGCACCACGGCGGAACGATGGCTCACAGGGATCGAGGGGGCCGACCGATACGCGGCGCAGACCAAACGCCGCTACCGGGAGATTGTCGAGAAGTACATTCGACCCAGGGTCGGAGACCTCCATCTACGTGAGGTCCAGACTGGTCCGGTCGGGGCGTTCCTCCGGGACGTCGAGACCGATCACGGGGCCGCGACCGCGAAACTCTGTCGGACGGTCCTGGTCGGGGTCCTGCAAATCGCCGTGGATCACGGGGCGTTGCAACAGAACCCTGCCAAGGCTGTGTCGATCCCCAAGACGGGCCGGCGCGAGGTTGTCTCACTCAATCCTCGTCAGGCTCACGGGCTGCTGTCGTCGCTGCCTCCCGGGGACGTGCGGGATGCGCTGATGGTCATGCTCGGCACGGGCGCCCGTATCGGGTCGGTCCTGGCCCTGCGCTGGGCTGACGTTGACCTCGAGGCGGGGACGCTAGTGCTCACAGGAACCGTTGTGCGCTCTTCTGCGGGCCTGGAACGGCAGGAACACACAAAGACTCACCAGACGCCGCGCTACAGGCTCCCCGGGGCTCTGGTGGACGTTCTGAGGGCACGATGGGAGTCCCGTGGTTCCGATGACCTGATGTTCCCCAACGCCCGGGGCGGGCTCATGGACCCGCACAACTTCCGCAAGACGTGGCGGACGCAGATGAAGACTGCCGGCTTCGAGTGGGTGACACCCCATGTTGCGCGGAAGTCCGTTGCGACGCTGCTGGCACGGCGTCTCGGGGATGAGGCGGCGCGGGACCAACTTGGTCATGACTCTGTGGCGACGACGAGGGCCCACTACGTCGAGTCGGTCGAGGATGTTCCGGATCACACTGACGTGCTCGGGGAGTTCTTGACACTTTGACCCGTGATTGGGGCGGGTTTAGGTAAGGTGGACATGAAAAAGCCCCCGGCGACCGGGCATAACGCCTAGTCACCGGGGGTTTTGTAGGGCCGGTGGGGCTTGAACCCACGACCGAAGGATTATGAGTCCTCTGCTCTGACCAGCTGAGCTACGGCCCCGCGCCGGGTCGGGCCCGGCGGCGCAGGACAACGTTACCGCACGCGCGAGAACGCGCGGAGCCTGCCGCGCAGGGGCAGCGCCGCGCGCGCCGGCAGGGGCTCCGCGGCCTCTCCGCGGTAGAGGCGCAGGAACGTCTCGAGGGTGCGCGGAAAGCTGTGCCGGGCGACCTTGTGCCGGCTCTCCCGGCCCATCCGCTCGCGCTCCTCCGCCGGAGCGCCCAGCACGCGGGCGAGCTTGCCGGCCAGGTCCCGGGCGTCGCCGGGCGCGAACAGCCACCCGTTGACACCGTCCTCGACCAGGTGCGGCAGGGCCTGGGCGTCGGCGAGCACCACGGGACGGGACGCGGACATCGCCTCGAGCGTCACCAGGGACTGCAGCTCTGCCGTGCCGGGCTGGCAGAAGACGTCCGCGCGCAGGTAGGCGGCACGCAGCTCCTCGTCGGGCACGTATCCCAGGAAGTGCACCCGGTCGGCCACTCCCAGGGCCCGGGCCAGCTCCTCGAGGGCGGGGCGCTGCTCCCCGTCGCCGGCGAGCTCCAGCCGGGCGTCGAGGCCGGCGGGCAGCAGGGACAGGGCCTCGATGAGCACGTCCACGTTCTTCTCGATGGCGAGCCGTCCTGTGAAGAGCACGGTGGGGTGCTCCGCGGGCTCCGGGTGCTCCCCCGGGCGGGGCTCGTAGTCGGCGATCCGGATGCCGTTGGACACGGCCAGCACAGAGTCGGGGAAGCCGTTGCGGCGCATCGTCTCGACCGCCAGCGGGGTGGGCGCGGTGATCACGTCGCAGCGGCCGAAGACGCGCACCATGTCCCGCCAGCACACCGACCGGTACACGGCGAGGAACCACTGCGGGAACGGCAGGAACGGCTCCATGTTCTCCGGGACGAAGTGGTTCGTGCCGACCGTGCGGATGCCGCGGCGGCGCGCCTCGCGTGCGAGCATCCGGCCGATGATGTGGTGGCACTGCAGATGCACCACGTCGGGGCGGACCTCGTCGAACAGCCGGCGGACGTCGGGGGCGATCTCCCACGGCAGGCAGAACCGGAAGTACGGGTGGGTGAACGCGTGGTGGGAGCGCAGCCGGTGCTCCACGATGCCCTCGCGGTCCGCGCGGACGGTGGGCCCCGGCGAGGTGCGGGCACAGGCGACGTGCACCTGGTGGCCCCGCTCCTGCAGCCCCCGGGCCAGGCGGTGGGCGAACTGGGCGGCCCCGTTGACGTCCGGCGGGTACGTCTCCGCACCCAGCAGGACGGTGAGGGGTCGGTCGGGGTTCGTGTTCTCGGCGCTCAAGGGTGGCTTCCCGGTCGGTCGTGTGCTGGTCGGTCGGATGCTGGCGGGGGCGGTGCCGGCACGCCCCGGTCCACCGCGGCCCGGCCCTGCCGGGCGAGGTCGGCGCGGCGCTCGAGGACCTCGGGATGGTGCTGGGAGAGAACGGCGACCCCGACTATAGCAACCGTGCCGGCGGCGGTCATGAGAAGTCCCGTCACCAGGGTGAGGCCCGCCCCGGCCTCGCCCAGGACCAGCAGGCCCAGCAGGACGCCGACCATGGGGTCGATGACGGTCAGCCCGGCGATCACGAGGTCCGGCGGACCGCCGGCGAAGGCGCTCTGCACGAACCACCCGCCGAGCACGGCGGCGGCGACGGCGGCGGTCACCGCGATCCAGTTGACGTCGTCGAACGGTCCCCCGGAGCTGCCCTGGACACGGGTGAGGGTCAGGCGCACGAGCACCGCGACGAAGCCGTACAGCACGCCCGCCCCCACCACGTAGAAGGAGCCGCCGAGGCTGTGGCGGAACAGCGCGGCGGCCGAGCCCAGGACGGCCACGAGGACCACGAGCATCACCACGACGGTGTGCTCGGCCCACGAGGAGATCCCGTGCGCCGGGTCGGTGGCCCCGACCGCGAGCGCCACGAACGCTCCCCCGCCCGCGGTGCACAGGAGGATCGCGGCCCAGGTCCGGCGGTTGATCCGCAGCCGCCGGTGCTGGGCGTGGAGCAGGGTGGTGACGACGAGGGCGATCACGCCGATGGGCTGCACCACGGTCACGGTGGCCAGGCCGAGGGCGGCGACGTTGAGCCCGGTGCCCAGGCCCAGCAGGACGAGGCCGAGCACCCACCGCGGGCAGCGGAGCAGGGCCAGGATCGTGCGGAGGTGCAGGGGTCCCCGGGCGCGGTCGGCGACGGCGCTGCCCTGCTTCTGCGTCCCCACCGCCAGGCACAGCGCGGAGAGCACGGCCAGGCCGACGGCGAGCCACTGGTTCACGACACCCACCGACCTCTGCTCACGTGCGGAAGTCTATCGACTGGGCCGCCCGGCCCGGGCCGCACGCGGTGGACACCGGGTGAACTCACGGCGAGGGCCCGGAAGCCGTTGGCTTCCGGGCCCTCGCCCGACCGGCGCGTCCCCCGTGGTCCCGGGACGCGGGCCGTCAGCGGAACAGCTTGCGGAGGAACACCACGAACGCGCTCCCCGCGACGGCCAGCACCGTCAGGGGCTGCCAGCGCTCGCCGAGACCGGACTGCCCGGCCGGCTTCGTCCCGCGGTGGGCGCCGCCCTGGGCCAGGAGGCCCTTGATGTCCTTGGGGGTCGTCTTCACCGTGCGGGAGGTGCGGTCCACGAAGCCCTTGGTGGAGGACGTGATGGTCTCGGCGCGGCCCTGGACGTCGTCGCGGAGCGTCTTGAGGTGCTCGCGGCGCAGCTTGAGCCGGTGCCGCAGCTGCTCCTCGGTAGGCGCCGGGGGCTTCTGCCGCTCCGGGTCCTGGGCGGCCTCGCGCTTCTCCTGCTCCTTGCGCTCCCGCGCGAGCTGCTCCTCGCGCTGGACCCGGCTCTCGGTGTAGGCGGAGCCCTCCTTGACGACGCCGAGATCGTACTTGACGCCGAACAGGGCCTTGCGCGGGACGAGCGGGAGCGCCTTCTTGATGGTCGACACGCCGATCAGCGCGGCGATCCCCAGGAGGATGAGGAACAGCACGCCCAGCAGCAGGGCCGCGAGCCACGGCTCCATGACCTTGGACAGGGCCGCGATGACCGCGCCCACGAGCGCGATCGTGGCCAGCAGCAGGAACACCAGCCCGACGACGACGAAGGCCGCTCCCTTGCCGAGGGTCTTGGCCTTGTCCGTGAGCTCGAGCTTGGCGAGCTGGAGCTCGTCCTTGAGCTGCTTGGGCAGCAGACGCCCGAACACCTTGACGACGTCGACGATGGACGCCGCACCGGGCTCGGACCGGCCCGCCCCTGTCCCGGCCCTCGGGGTGCCGCCCGCGCCGGGGCCTACCGTGTGACTCATGCCCGCCTCCGTGTGATCTCGTGAAAAGTACGTGGACTGAGCACAAAGCTATCACCGGCCCACCGGCCGGGGGCCGAGGCGTGCGGCGTGGGACCGGAGCGCCGCCGGGACGGGACCGGGCACGAGGAAGGTGCCCGTCCGGCGAGCGGACGGGCACCTTCGATGGACGAGCTCAGAACATCAGTGCTCGTGCTTGTCGTCGTCCTTCTTGTCGTCCTTCTTGTCGTCGTGCCGGTCGCGGTCCCGGTCCCGCCAGTCGTACTTCTTGTCCTTGTTGTCCTCGAACACGACGCGGAACTTGGTGTTCTTGTTCTTCTTGTACTCGCAGGCCTCGACCTTGGTGTCGTCCTTCTCCGCCTTCTTGGCCTTGTACTCCAGCTTGCGCCACGGGACGTCGCAGTACTTGTCGGCGAGCTTGACGGCGTCGCGGATCTTGAGGTCCTTGTGCTCGACCACCTTGTCGCGGCCGTGCCTCTTGTCCTTGTAGATCACCACGTTGACCTTGTCGTCGTCGCGGGTCTTCGAACCGTCCTTGTGATCGCGGTCGTGCGCCGCGGCCGGTGTCGCCAGGCTTCCTGCCAGCAGCATCCCCGCCAGCGCGGTGCCCATCAGGCTTCGGCTCAGAGTTTTCATCGTGTCCCCCCGGATCGGATGAGTAGGTGACACAAATGTAAATCCCCACGTCAGACCTACGTAGCAGTAGGGATGTCGATCGCAAAACGGTCTGATCACAGAAGGGAACTACCGATGGGTCATTCACCTCCGGCCTCCCACCCTTCCGGCGGAGAGGACTGTCCGACAAAGAGAGGGCATTACTTTCGCGACTCGATGTCGCTGAATGGAGATGTGCCGAACAGCAGACACTCACCGCTCCAGGGACACGACCGAAAGGACGCCCCGCCATGACACTCATCGCCCCTTCAGCCCGAACCGACGGCCCCGATCCCGCGGTCCTCGACGGCGTGGTCCAGGCCCTGGCCTCCCAGGGCATCGTGGTCACCGACGTCAACACCTTCTTCGGGGGACGCGGCTGGTCGGTCACCGTCCACCACGCCGCCTCCGGCATGACCGAGACGGAGGTCCGGATCGCGGTGTGGAACACGATCACGAACTACACGGCCATTCTCGGCGCGCCGGAACCCCTCGACGGGGTCAGGGTCCACATCGGCGGCTGACCGCCGCACCGGCGCCGACCCGGGCCACCCCGACGAACGAGGAGAGCCCGTGACTCCCACCGAAGGCCCGGGATCCGAGGAGCGTGAGCTCCGGCTGCACAGGGCCTCCTCCCGCCAGGGCCGCGAGCTGCTCGCCGGCGGCATCGACCGGGCCACGGCGCTGGACCGCCTCCGCGCCCAGGCCCCCGGGTTCGACGAGGACCGCTACGAGACGGCCCTCGACGAGGCCGTCGCCCAGCTCGGCCGGCTGCGCCAGTGGTCCCTGCGACGGCGGGCGCAGGACATCGCCGAGGCCCGGCAGCATGACGTGCTCAACGCCGTGTGCGCCCTGCACTACATCAACCGCCGTTACGGCCGGCAGTACCTCGCCGATGGGATCGGTCCGATCGAGATCCACCGGGTGCTCGGCGACCTGTGGTCCGCCGAGGACGTCGACGAGGCGATCGCCCGGTCCGAGGAGCTGATCCAGGACGGGTGGCAGTACGCGCCGGAGCCGGGCGCGTACGAGGAGCAGTACAGCGAGCTCGCCGCCGCGCATCCCGGCTTCAACCTCCACAACATCAACCGCGCCCTGGACTGGGGCCACACGATGAACCGGTGACGGTGGTCTTCCAGGTGCTCCCGTGGCCGCAGGAGGACGAGCGGTGACGCCGACGCCGCGCTGGGCCGTCGGATGGGCTGCGCGCCGGCCGCGTCCGCCCTGCACGACCTCGGAGCGGGGCTCACCCCCTGGCGCCCAGTAGAGTGCGGTCCATGGCGACGATGCTCTACGAGTCGATGACCCCGGCCCAGGCCGCCGACGCCCTGGATGCGTTCATCGCCGAACGCCCGGCGGCGCTGAAGCAGCTGCGCTCCACATCGGCCGCCCACGGCGGTGACCCCGAGAGGATGCTCGACGGGTCGCTGGACTCCGTCGCCCCGCTTTGGGCATGGCTGACCGACCGGTTCACCGAGCTGGGCGCCGACCCGAGGACGCTGGACGAGGACCCGACCCGGGAGACCTGGCCCAGCTGGGCCCGCCACGGGATGCTCGTAGACCCGCACCCGCCGGCCGAGACCCTCGCTCTGGTCGACGGCTTCACCTCCTACCTCACCCGGATCATCACCGCCGCGGTCCCCGGCACGCAGTGGCTCGTCGGGGAGCACCGCATCGGCACGCACCCGATGCTCAACTACCCGCTCCTGGCCTCCGACCACCACCAGGTCTTCCTGCCGTCCATGCCGCTCTACAGCGCCTATCAGTCCGCCCACGGCCGCGACCCGATGGGCGGGACCGAGATGCTCGCCTACCTCCAGCGCACGATCACCGCGCTGCGCGGTGAAGGCCCGGTGGCCGACGCCACCGAGGAGCCGCTGGTGACGGTGGTCGCCGAGGTCGACTGCTTCGACGTCGGGCTGCGTCCCGACCTCGCAGCGCAGCACCCACAGACGGTGGAGTGGATGATCACCGAGCTCACCGACCGCGACGGCGTCGAATCGGTGCACCGGTACGGGCCCGACGCGCTGGTCGTCGACGCCCCGGACTGGGACGAGACCCGGCTGACGCTGTGGTGCACGCTGTGGCTGCAGCGTCACCTGGCGCGGTGACGCAGCCCCCACGGTCGGTCTCGGCGTACCGAGTACACCGCGGCCTTCCCTCGCGCACATTCCTCCGCCGGCGCGTTCCCGCTTAAGATGGAGTCGCCCCTCCCGTCCCGAGCCCCTCAGGCGCGCGACGGGACCGAGCCCGTTCCCCACAGGACCCTGCCATGCCGTTCACCCACTACCGGCGGATGACCGCTCAGCAAGCCGCCGCCGCCCTCGAGGAGTTCCTCGCGGAACGCCCCGCCGCGTGGGCGGGCCTGTGCGCCGAGCTCACTGCCCACGGGATGGATCCGGACACACTGCTCGACGGCTCCCCTGCCTCCCTGACTCGGCTGTGGCGATGGATCGCCGGCCGGCGTGCGGAGCTCGAAGGCAACCCTGCGGCGAACACCCCGGTGGTGCCCCGCGAGAACTGGCCGTCGTGGGCCCGGCACGCCGTGACCGGCGCGAAGGTCCCGTCGTCGACGATGGTCGTGCTGGTGGACGGGCTGGTCTCCTACCTCGCCATCGTCGTCATCACCGGCGCCCCCAACGCCAAGTGGGGCCTGGGCTCACAGGAGGACCCGAACCACCATCTGCACCACCACCCGGTGCTCACCGGGAGGGGGCACCAGATCTTCGTGCCGACCCTGCCGATGGGCGGGGTGCTCCGGCTCAAGCGCGGTGAGAAGTCGCTGCACGAGACCGAGCTGGAGCAGTACGCGGCCGGTGTCATCGCCGATCTGCGCACGAGCCCGAAAGCTGTTCTCGATCCGGAGGACTCCCCCGTGGTGGTCGTGGCCGAGCCGGAGGCCTTCGACGTCGGCGTGCACGCGGTCATCGCCGATCGCAGTTCCGCTCTGGTCGACCGCATGGCGCACGAGCTCGCCGGCCAGCACGGGGTCGTCTCGGTCCTCCGGCGTGCTCCCGATGCGCTGCAGGTGGACGCCCCGTCCTGGCACACCGATGAGCTGGAGCGGTGGCTGAACGAATGGATGAAGGCCAACGGCCCGTTCATCCGCTGAGCACCCACCCCCGCACCGCCCGTGACGCGCCGGACGCTCCGCGAGCTGACAGCCCGCGCGTCCGGAGCCTGCACCGGGCACGGCCGCGATGGCCCCTGGCACACTCCTTGCGGCGCCGGTCCCGACTGCCCCGGAAGACGTCAAACCGGACCTGTTCCGTATCCAGGCATCCAGCTCAGCGGCCACCTGGGAAGTCACCGCGGCAAGGGTCCGAAGAACGGCCTGACGGCTCGCGGGCTGACGACCATGCACGCCGCCACCATCTTCATCTGACAGATTGGTTGACCATGACGAGACGATGGACCCCCGCCGACAACCTGCACGATCTGGGATCCGGCACCACCCTGGTGACCGGCACCGGCGCCAACTGGGCCGTCGTGCGCAACGGAGACGACTACACCCTCATCGACTGCGGCTACCCCGGGGACACCGGGATGCTCGACGCCTCCCTGGAGGCGATCGGGGTGAAGGGCCTGCCCGCAGCGGTGGTCATCACCCACGCCCACGGTGACCACATCGGCAACCTCCCCCGCTACCTCGCCGCCGGCGTGCCGGTGCACCTGGCCGCCGCCGAGATCCCCAACATCACCGGCGCCAGGCGCGAGCAGATCGGACCCAAGCAGTCCATCCCCCGCGCGCTGCGCTCCTGGCGCTGGGCGAAGTGGTCGATCCACGCCATCCGGGTGGGCGGGCTGAAGGACCACACCGTGCCGGCCGAGGGCCTCACCCCGTTCAGCACCGACACCGAGGTGCTCGACGTCCCCGGCGCCCTGCGCCCGGTGATGTCCACCGGCCACACCTCCGGCCACGCCTCCTACCTGGTCGGCGACACCGGGGTTCTGCTCTCGGGGGATGCCGTGGTCACCGCGCACATGGTCTCCCCCGTCAAAGACTTCCCGCAGCTGCTGGCCGACCCGTACCACGCCGATGTCCGCCACGCCCACCGCACCGCGGAGATCCTGCTGGACTGGGACTCCTTCGACGTCCTGGCCCCGGGCCACGGCGACCCGATCCGGGTTCCCGAAGGCGGCCGGCTGGCGCTGACGCCGGTCAGCTGCTGAGAACTTGCGCTCCGGGCCCGCCGGCCCGGGGCGGAGAGCTACTCGCGCGCACACAACGAACGCCCGCCGGCTTGATCCTCGGCGGGCGTCGTCGTCTTCGGTGGCCGTTCTGGATGCGGGCTGCGGTGAGCGGTTACGTGGGGAGGCGGCCGCTGGTGCCGGGCTTGGGGGCACCGCGTTCCTTGCGCAGCTTGGCCGCGCGGTACTCGTCCCTGGCGAGCCTGAAGGTGTACCAGCCGAGCAGTCCCGCCAGCACCGTCAGGAACAGCGCGCCCCAGAAGGGTTGCCCGCCCTCCCTCACGGGGGCAAGGAGCAGCACCCAGGAGAAGGCGAATCCTGCCCAGAGCACCGCCGTCACGATGCCCATGCCCCACCAGGTGCTCACCTGGACCTGGCCGGCGCCGGGCGTGAACCCGATCTCCTCACCGGCATAGCTGTGCAGTTCGCCGGTGGCCGTCGTGCGCAGCACCCGCTTCTCGCCCCGGGCCAGGGCCTGCTTGTGCTCGGCGTAGACGGCGTCGTTGCGCCGCTCTCGCTCAGGGTCGTACACCACGGTCTGTTCCTGTCGTTGGAGGGGATGGGGCGGCAGAGGAGCACCGTCGAAGCAGACGCCGATGGTTCCCGTTGGCAGGGTCGCTCAGCGTGCGCTTCACAGCGTCAGGGTGACGTCCTCGGCTGTGCAGACGCCCGAGTTGGCGAAGACGGCATCACGGACGGCGTCCTTGGACGCCTGTTCCGGCTCCCCACCGGTCTCGGCCGCCCCGGCGTGGTCGATGGCGATGAGGCTCAGTGCTGCGAAGAGACCGGACACCTCCTCCGGAGCGGTGTCCTTGGCGTCCTCGGACTTCAGGTAGATCTCCTCGTACGCCTCCGGGTCGTCACCGGGGACGGCCGCGTACTGGGCCCAGAGCGCGTTGAACGTCTCGCACGCCTCCTTGACGCCGCCGCCGGCCGCCGTCGCCTCCGGGGATTCCGGGGGCAGGGCCGGGACCGGGATGGTGGCGGACTCCGACGGGGCTGCCGACGGATCGTCCTCCACCGCGGGGCTGGCGGAGCACCCGGTCAGGGCGGCGAGTCCGGCGATGGCTGCGGCGGCGAGCGTTCTCTTCACGGTGTTGCTCCTTGGCGGGGGTCCAGGGGCGGGCGGTCGTCTGTGGCAAAGCCTGTCAATTGTCGGACGAACATGGGCTCGATTGCGGGACGCCGCGCGGTCCGCGGCGGCACCGGTCACGGCCCTCCGTCCGGGACCACCCAGGGGCTGGCCCGTCAGCTCTGTGCACTACCGACGGGCGGGTCGGTGATCGTCGCCTGGGCGCGCAAGACCCGGGACTGCGGGAAGAAGTCCAGCGTCAGGGGGACATGGGGCGAGGGGTGCTTCAGGAACCACTCGTAGGCGTGGACGGTCGTGTCCAGCCGGTTGGACCCGTAGTAGTAGGGGCGGGAGGGGGCGCGTTCGTGGGAGGAGCCGAAGTCGCGCAGCTGCTCGAGGCGCTCGGTGGCGCTCCTGCGGCGGTGTGCAGTGATGGTCATGTCCCTCATGTGTGCGGACCACGTCCGAGAACGTACGCGCCGCCCTCGTGCGCTCGGTGGCCCTGCTGACGCCGGCAGGCCGCCCGCGCGTTACAGTCACCCTCATGGGGCAGCTGCTGTACGAGTCGATGACCGGACCCCAGGCCGCCGACGCGCTCGATGAGCACCTCGCCGAACGCGGCCCGGCGCTGGAGCGGTTGCGCTCCGCGCTCCTCGCCCACGGCCGTGACCCCGCCACGATGCTCGACGGATCACTGGTCTCCGTGGCTCCGCTGTGGGCGTGGATCACCTCTCTGGCCGGGAAGCTCGGCGTGGATCCACGGCCACTGGCCGAGGACCCGACCCGGCCCACGTGGCCCAGCTGGGCCCGCCACGCCACGCTGGTGGACCCGCACCCGCCGGCCGAGACTCTGGCGCTGGTCGACGGCTTCGCCTCCTACCTGGCCCGGATCATCACCGCTGAGGTGCCCGAGGCCCGATGGGAGAGCGGCCACCACCGCATCAACGACTTCCCGTTGCTGAACCGCCCGGAGGCGTCCACCGCCGAGGAGGCGCTGGTGACCGTGGCAGCCGAGGTGGACTGCTTCGACGTCGGGCTGCGCGAGGACATCGTGGCCGGGCATCCGGCGCTGGTGGAGTGGTTGATCGCCGAGCTGAGCGAGCGGGACGCCGTGAAGTCAGTCCACCGCTAGGGGCCTGCCGCTCTGGTGGTCGACGCCCCGCACTCGAACGAGCTCATACTGCGGATGTGGATCCCCCTGTGGCTGCAGCGCCACCTTCCCTGGTGACCCGCCGGTCGTAACACGCCGGTGCCGCGGTGGGCGCACCTACCGTGGGAATCATGAAAGCAAACTCACTCCTCGCCGGCGCCGCCATCACAGCCGCCGTGCTCGTGGCCGTGCGCTCCAGTGTCCACCGCCCCGACCAGCACGGAGCCTGGATCGTCAGCCAGGACGCAGACCTGGAGAACCCGATCCTCGGGATGTTCGGCACCGAGGCCGAGGCCGCCGCGCACGCCGATGCTGTCGCCGACGACTGGCCGGACGGCACCGTTTCCTACGCCCACTACCCGCTGGGATTCGACGGCGGGAGCCGCTCCGCCGGCTGAGCGTCCGGGCCCTCGGTCACGTCTGCCGCTTGCTCCCGGCGCCGGGCCTTCCGCTGCTCGTACAGCGGCGTCCCGAGGAGCGATCCGATGGCCAGCGCACCGAGGGCGCAGAACCCGAGCACGGCGAGCATGCCCCGGGCATTCTGCTTCCGCCGCGCCGGCGTCGCCTCCCCGCCGTGCCGCGGCGCCCTCCCGGTCACCGTCGACCGCCGCCCTCATCACGCAGATCCCGGTACACGCCCATGAGCATGGGCACCCCGCCGACGATCATCGGCCGGCCGAACCACCCGCGGAGAACGACGTCGCGCACCCCAAGAACCAGGAAGCCGGCCGCCACGACGACGAGCAGCCCACGGATCGTGTTCGGCACCTCGCCCACCCCTCTACGTCCGCATCCTGGCACGCCCGCCCGTGCGCTGTCCCTCCCCTTATGTGCACCTGCAACCCCGGCTGAGCGTCGGTAGCGTCAGGTCATGGCCGAGCATGCGCATCGCAACGAGCAGCAGACCGAGCACGTGCCCGTGCCCACCGTCAGGCAGACCCTCGTGCGCACCCTTCCGGCGTCGATGATGCTGTTGATCGGCCCTCCGCTTCTCACCTGGTGGCTGCTCGATGTCGCCGGCCGGCAGATGGACTGGTGGTGGTTGCTGGCGCTCTGCACCTGGCTCGGCCTGTCGCTCCTTGTCCAGCGCGTTGTCCAGGCGCCGCGGCCTCGGCTCGCCAAGCGTGCAGAGCGGAGGGCTTTGGATCAGTGGCTGACGTTCACCGCCAAGGACGGCCGTACGCCGGAGGGCCCGCGCACCCGCACCGCCGCCGGGACGCTCGCCTGCTCCGGTCTGGAGGCTGAACTCGCCACGGCCGCGATGGCTGCCGGAATGGTCCTGGCTCTGCTGATCGCGCCGACCCGCCGTGGTCCATGGCCGCTGTGCCGGTGCTGCTCACCCCGATCTGCTTCCCCCGGCCCCGGCGCAGCCGGCGCTACTTGAAGGCGCTCCCCGCACAGTCGTCCACCGGCTGACGTCGTGCGCCTCGCGGCCTTCCCCGCGCACCCTTCTGCCACCGGCGCCCACCGGACTACGGTGGTGTCCTGTCTTCCGTTTCAACACCATCGGACGCTCGACGGGACGCACTCCGATCCCTACAGGACCCTGCCATGCCGTTCACCCCGTACCGGCTGATGACCGCTCCGCAGGCTGCGGCCGCCCTCGAGGAGTTCCTCGCCGAACGCCCCGCCGCGTGGGTGCGCCTGCGCGCCCGGCTCACCGCCGCCGGCGTGGACCCGGACGCAATGCTCGACGCCTCCCCGGCGTCGTTGACGCCACTGTGGCGGTGGATCACCGGCCACCGCGCCGAGCTGGAAGGCTACGCCGCCCCGGGCGTGCCGGTGCTGCCCCGGGACCAGTGGCCCTCGTGGGCCCGGCACACCATGACCAGGGCAAGGCCACCGTCCGAGACGACGGCCGCGCTGCTGGACGGGCTGGTCTCCTACCTCGCCATCGTCATCATCTCCGGCGCCCCCAACGCCCGCTGGGGCCTGGGTTCCCCGGAGGACCCGCGACACCACCTGCACCACCACCCGGTGCTCACAGGGAGAGGGCACCAGATCTTCGTGCCGACCATGCCGATGGGCGGGCTGCTGAGGATCCAGCGCCGGGAGAAGTCGCTGTACCCCACCGAGCTGGAGCAGTACGCGGCCGGGGTCATCGCCGATCTGCGTACGAGCCCGACGACGGTTCTCGAGCTGGGCGGCTCGCCTGTGGAAGTCGTGGCCGAGCCCGACGGTTTCGACGTCGGTGTCAACGCCGTCATCGCCGCTCGTGGGTCCGCCCTGGTCGATCTGATGGCATTGGAGCTCGCCGGCCTGGAGGGGATCGACGCGGTCCTCCGCCGTGGCCCCGATGCGCTGCTGATCCACGCCCCCACCTGGCACGTCGATGATCTGGAGCGGTGGCTGAACGACTGGATGAAGGCCCACGGCCCGTTCATCCGCTGAGCGTCCTTCACGCCGTGCACCGGGTGCTCCACCCCCACGGTACCTACCAGTCGTTGCGCTTCACCGGCTCCGGGGCCACCACCTGGGACCTGTCCAGCACCCGCTTCACCGGCTGCGTCATCGAGGAACTCGACCTCACCGGCGCCCAGGCCCAGCGGGTCTCGTTCATCGACACCGAGGTCAGCGCCCTCGACGCCTCCGGCGCCCAGCCTGCCGGTCTGTTCTACGCTTCAGGAACACAGACCCACAGGAGGTGCAGTGGCCACGGGAAGAGCTCCGATCAGCGGCGGCTTCGCGATCGCCTGCGGCCTGCTGTTCGCGACCGCCGTCGTCCTCGCGCTGGCATCCGAACTGCTGGCATCCGAGCTGTCGTGGTTCACGGTGGTGAGCGCGTTCGGCACCTTCGTGATCGCTGTGCTCAGCTGGAGACGATTCCAGCGCAGTGACCAGCAGTACCGGGAGCGCATGGAGCGCCTGGACCAGCGCCTGGGCCGGGGGTCGTAGCGCCCGGCCGGCACCGGGCTACCTGGTGGCGGCGATCGCCTGCGTCTGGCGCGCGTCCACCCCGAACCCGGCCACCGCGTCCAGCAGTGCCGCGGTGATGAACCTCAGCTCCCCGTATCCGAAGGCCGATCCGAGCAGCGCGATGACGAGCACGGCGAACACGCCTCGGGTGATCGTGCGCGCGGTCGTCATCATCGGATCCTCCTGCCCTCGTGGTCGCGGACGCGTCTGCCAGCTGCCTGCTGTGCATCCCCTGAACCGGATCCCCGCGCCTTCGCGCGCGGCCCCGCCCTCACTCCGGGTCCCGGGCCGGCCCGCCCGGTGGGACACGTGCGCCCTCTTGTGCTCGAGCACGGAGTGCGTCACCGGCGAGCCGGTCAGGGCGAGCGGCCGGCTGCGATAGCGGAGGTGTGACGAGGTGGTGGAGTGGAGGCCGTGGTGGTGGTGACGACGGGTGGATAGAGACGGTTCACGCCCGCGTGATGGACGTCTGTCGGGGCCGTCCGCCGGAAACCGGCCCCTCCGATGAGATGACGCCCGCCGGCACCATGGCGTGGCACGATGCGAGGACCGGGACGTCCGAGCGAGGAGGGGCCGTGAAGCCGAGGATGCGCACGCTGGGGACGGCGCTGCTCGTGGCGGTCGTGGTGACCGCGTGCGGAGAAACCGAGCCGGCCCAGGGTCGGGACACCATCTACCAGCGCGAGCAGGAACCGGCCGACGTCCTGCCCTCCCACGTCGCCAACGGGGCCGAGATCCAGGCCCAGGACTGGGACCAGCAGAGCTCACGGCTGCTGGCCGCCCACGCCGGGCACGAGTTCTTCGTGGTGCGCTCGGCGACCGAGGGCAACTGCCTGGTGACCGTCGACCAGGACCGGCCGCAGCCGTGGGTCGCCTCGTGCTCGCCCAGCAGCCGGATCGGCATGAGCGGGCCCGCCGGGGTGCGGGCCGAGCTGGACCTCGACGGCTTCGACGAGAACACCCCGCCGCTGGAGGGTTGGACCCGGCCCGTCCCGGAGCTCCAGGTGCTCGTGCCCCGCCGCGCGGACCGGCCGTAGCCAGGTCGGCCGGCACCGGACGGGCCGTGGCACGATGCACGATGCACGGACCAGGAACGACGAGCACGGGCTGACGGACGTGGAGCACCGCTACCTCGACATGGCGAGCAGGGCCCAGCAGCTCGGTCCGGCCTGATCTAACGCACCGAGCATCACCCCGGTTTCCGTCGTGGACATCGGGGCGTTGTGCGTTTCGGTGGCTTCCGGAAGCAGTCGCTCGTGCGACCCTGTGTGGCATGAAGCTGACCATCGCCGAGGCCGGGCGGCTGCAGGCGGTACGCCAGGTCGGGCGGTCGCGGCTCGCCATGACCGTCCTGCGCGAGGCGAAGACAGTCGCCGCGTGAGCACCGAACCCCGCCGGCAGGCAGCAACACCCACCTCAACACCCACCTCATCCTCCGGCCCAGCAAGGGGCACCTCGTGAACACCGCCAACGACAACTTCGTTTCGTCCTTCCCCGCTGACCAGCCCGCGCGTCCTCTGGACTACTGGCTCTCCGCAGAACTGGCCCGGGCCAGCCCACCGCTCGCTCCTTCCCGATTGCGGCAACTGGCCGATGCTCAAGGCACCGTGGCGGCGGCCTGGAGCAGCGCCATCGCCGCAGGACCGGTCCTGGCCGTGACAGGTGGAGTGATCTCCTCAATGTCCGGTGACCCCGTCTGGGTGCTGGTCCTGGGCCTGATGGGGGCTGCCCTGCTCGTGCTGGGACTGATCTCCTGGAAACGAGTGCAGGCCATACTGCCGAAGACCGACAGGCTCATCGTCACCAGAGGCCCTGGATCGGCCCGCGGCGGCATCATGATGGTGTCCGTGCTGGCCGCCGTCCTGGGCGGGCTCCTGGCCACGCCCCTGCCTGCCGCCGCAGCCCAGGGAACCGCGACACTCCTCGCGGTGATCTACACCTACCTGCTCACCGTGGCCCTGCTGGTGGCCTGCATCGTGGTCCCCGCAACGGTGATGGGCCGGGCCCGGTCCTCCTTCCGACGACGGGTCCAGGAGAACCCTGATCTCCGCAGGGCCGTGGAAGACGATCTGACCACCTGGCGCGACCCCCACGGCAACGCCGGTTACGGCCCGCTCTGACCCCATCCCGGCGAAGCGCACGTCACCACGCGTAAGCGCGCCGCGGGCAGCGCCCTGCTGCGGGGCGCCCTGAAGAGGCGTACTCCCCGGTCTCCGTCGTGGAGGCCGGGGCGTTGTGCGTCCAGGGTCGAAGGGGTCAGGCGTTCCGCGCCTCCAGTTCGGCGAGCTCGTCCTCGTCGCAGGAGCTGGTGAGGGCCTCGTTAGGTCGAGGGTGCCCGTCCTTGCCAATCAGCAGGAAGCTGCAGAGCAAGGGGAAAGATCAGGTGTCCCCAAGGGATACCCAACGCCGAGAACGGCGAAGGCCCCCACCGGCGTTTCCGCTGGTGGGGGCCTTCTGTGCTGCTCCCCCGACTGGACTCGAACCAGTAACCCTTCGATTAACAGTCGAATGCTCTGCCAATTGAGCTACGGAGGACCGTGCACGCACGCGTGCAACGAGCCATCACTCTACCGTCCCCGGCGCGGGTTCGCAAAAAAGCCACCCCGCGCGGCGGCCGGCGGGCACGTCAGTCCTGGCGGAGACCGCGGCGCTGCATCTCCAGCTCCAGCAGCTCCCGCTGCAGCTCCTGGTAGCGCTCCCGCTGGCTGGTCGGGTCGGTGCGCTGCAGCTCGGCGAGGCGGTCGGACTTGCGCCGGTTGATCTGCAGCTCGAACAGGCGGTTGAGGATGTCCGAGGTGTAGCGCTCGAGCTGCTGCTCCGTGGTGGCGGGCAGGGGGGTGACCGCGAGCTCCGCGAGATAGCCGTGCAGCGGGTCGGGCAGGCGCCCGCGCACCGCGTCGACCCAGACCTGGCCGCTCGGCACGGTGCCGCCCAGACCGGCCCGCGCGGCGAGCACGGCGTCGTGCACGGCCCCGTGCACGGGATAGCGGAAGACGCTGAGGGAGAACTCCTCCCAGTGCCGGTCCTGGAGCAGCCCGGGGCACTGGATCACGGTCTCCAGGGCCTCCCGCTCCATCCGGGCCACCGGCTCGCGCGGGTCGGGCAGCTGGACGGCGGGGGTCGCCGGCGCCTCCGGCTCCGCGGGGCGGGGCGCGGCCCGGTCCTCGCGCGGGGCCCGGCCCGCGGCGTCGACCGCGCGCTGGACCTCCGAAGGCTCCAGCCCGAGCCAGCCGGCGAGCTGCCGGGCGTAGGCCGGCCGCAGGGAGCGGTCGCGGATCCGCGAGACGATGGGCGCGCACGCGCGCATCGCCCGGATCCGGCCCTCGATGGTGGCCAGGTCGTAGTTCTTGAGCGTGGCCCGGATGGCGAACTCGAACAGGGGCCGGCGGGAGTCGACGAGGTCCGCGACGGCGGCGTCCCCGCGCGCGAGCCGGAGGTCGCAGGGGTCCATGCCGTGCGGCTCGACGGCCACGTAGGTCTGGGCCACGAACTTCTGGTCCTCCTCGAAGGCGCGGAGGGCGGCCTTCTGCCCGGCGGCGTCGCCGTCGAAGGTGAAGACGACCTCTCCCCCGCCGCCGTCGTCGGAGAGGAAGCGGCGCACGATCTTGATGTGCTCGGGGCCGAAGGCGGTCCCGCACGTGGCGACCGCCGTGGTCACCCCGGCGAGGTGGCAGGCCATCACGTCGGTGTAGCCCTCGACGACGACCACGCGCCGCTGACGGGCGATCTCCCGCTTGGCGAGGTCGATGCCGTAGAGCACCTGCGACTTCTTGTAGAGCGCTGTCTCGGGGGTGTTGAGGTACTTGGGGCCCTGGTCGTCGTCGTAGAGCTTGCGCGCGCCGAAGCCGATGACCTCGCCGGCGACCGCCCGGATGGGCCAGACCAGCCGGCCGCGGAAGCGGTCGTAGAGACCACGGTTGCCCTCGGAGAACATCCCGGTGAGCTTCAGCTCCTGGTCCGTGAAGCCGTGCCCGCGCAGGTGCTTGAGGAGGTGGTCCCACCCCTTCGGGGCGTAGCCCACCCCGTAGCGGCGGGCGGCCTCGCCGTCGAAGCCCCGCTCGCCCAGGAACCGCTGGGCGGGACCGGCCTGCCGGGTGTAGAGGCTGCGCTGGAAGAACTCCGCGGCGACCTTGTGGGCGTCGAGCAGGCGCTGGCGCCGCCCGACCTCCTCCTTCTTCGGCCCCGAGCCCTGCTCGTAGCGCAGCTCGTAGCCGATCCGTGCCGCGAGCTTCTCGACGGTCTCCGAAAAGGTGGTGTGGTCGATGTTCATCAGGAACGAGATGACGTCCCCGGACTCGTCGCAGCCGAAGCAGTGGTAGGTGCCCATCTGCGGGCGGACGTGGAAGGACGGGGTGCGCTCGTCGTGGAACGGGCACAGGCCCTTCCAGGACCCGATCCCCGCGCTCTTCAGCGTGACGTAGCCGTCGACGATCTCCTTGATGTCCGTGCGCGAGCGCACTTCGTCGATGTCCTCACGCCTGATCAGTCCTGCCACAGCTTCAGTGTAGGCGCGGGGCCGGACGCCGGCGGGCCGGTCCCCGGGCGCCCGGGGACCGGCCCGCCGGCGTGGGGTCACCAGGAGCGGGCCAGCAGGAGCGGCTCAGGAGCAGCAGGTCAGCGGGAGGACTCCCGCAGCTCGTGCCGGGTCCGCGTGCCGGTGAGGGCCACGCCGCCCAGGGCGCCCACGGCGGCGAAGGCGAAGAACCCCCACGGGTAGGCCAGGCCCGCGCCCAGCAGGGTGCCGCCGATGATCGGCCCGGAGATCGCCCCGAGCCGGCCCACGCCGGCGGACATGCCCAGCGCGGTGGCGCGGACCCGCGGCGGGTGGTTGGCGGCCGTGAAGGCGTAGACCAGCACCTGGGACGAGAACACGAAGCAGCCGGTGACGAAGACCATGACGTAGATGCCCAGCACGGGCAGCTTGATCGCCAGGGCGGCCAGCAGCACCGCGGAGCCGAGGAACCAGATGATGCCCGCCGTGCGCGGGGTGATCCGGTCGGCCACGCGCCCGGCGACGGCCAGGCCCACGATCGCGCCCACGTTGAGGACCAGCAGGAAGCCGAGGGAGTTGCCGAGGTCGTAGTCGGCGGCGCGCATGATCTGCGGCAGCCAGGTGTTGAGCCCGTAGACGAGCAGCAGGCCCATGAAGGACGCGATCCAGATGGCGATCGAGTTGCGGCGCCAGCCGGTGGACAGCAGCATCGCCGCGCCGACCTTCTCGGCCTCCCCCTGCCCGGGGGTGTGGTCCTCGACGTCGACGCCGTAGTGCTCGGCGACGGCGCGGGCCTCGGCGGTCCGGCCCCTGGACGCGAGCCAGGACGGGGACTCGGGGAGGAAGACGATCATCAGCGGCACGAGCACCACGGCGGGCAGGGCGCCCAGGACGAACATCTCCTGCCAGCCGAACTGGCGGACGACGACGATCGCGATCGCCGCGGTGAGCACGGCGCCCACGTGGTAGCCGGTCATCATGACGGTCGTGGCGTTGGAGCCCCGGCCCCGGCGGGCGAACTCGGTGACCATCGCGATGCCGGTGGGCAGGCACCCGCCCAGGCCGAGGCCCGCGAGGAAGCGCAGGAGCCCGAAGACCAGCACGTTCGGCGAGAAGGCCGCGGCGAAGGTCAGCACGGAGAACAGGACCACGGCGCCGATGAGCATCCGGCGGCGGCCGAGCCGGTCGGTGAGGTAGCCCATGGCCAGGGCGCCGATCATCATGCCGACGAGGCCGGCGGTGGCCACGGCGGTGCCCTGGGCGGTCGTCATCCCGAGCTCGCCGTTCTCCAGCATGGTGGGGAGGACAGCCCCCAGGACGACGGCGTCGAAGCCGTCGAGGAGCACCGCCGTCCAGCACAGCGGCGCGACCCACGCGCGGGAGCGCAGGATCGGCGTGCCGCCGCGGGACGGGGAGGCCGTCGTCGGGGAGTCGGAGCGGGACGGGGAAGCCATGAGGCATCGGACCTTTGTGAGGAGGGGCACAACCCCGTAGATCCTAGGGAGCGGCCTCCCGGCCGCACAGCTCACACCCGTTCAATGAGAAGCGGGGACGTCCCTCCTCACCAGAGCGGCTTGTCCCCCACCCGCCAGTGCGTGCCGCGGATCCGGTCGTGGAGGGCGACGGCGGAGAGGTCGGTCAGGGACGCGACCTGGTCCACGACCAGCCGCAGCCGCGCCGCCTCCGCGCCCGGGCCGTCCCCGATCTCCCGCCAGTCCGCGGCGAAGGCCGGGGACAGGTGGTGGCCGTCGGTGTCCATCAGGGCGCTCACCAGGATCGCGAGCACCTCCTGCTGGTTCTCGTAGATCGGCTGGGCGTCGCGCACGGTGATGACGTAGGTGATGGCGATGCCCTTGAGCACCGCGATCTCCACGGCCGTCTCCTCGGGCACCACGAGCTGCGCGGCGTAGCGGGTCAGCGGCTCGTCGCCGTAGACGTCCCGGGTCGCGGCCACCGCGGACATCGCGAAGCGGCCGATGAGCTGGCTGGTCATGTTCTTGAGCCGGGCGAGGCCCTGGTGGGAGCCGTCCATCTCCCGCACCCACGGGGGCGAGGCCTCGAGCCGGGTGAGGGCGGCGTCCAGCTCCGCGTCGCCGGCCTCGGGGAGGTACCACTCCCGGGCCAGCTCGAGCACCCTCTCCCGCTGGTCCGTGTCGGCGAGCCAGCCCAGCTGCACGAGCCCGGAAGCGATGGCGTCCTCCATGTCGTGGACCGAGTAGGAGATGTCGTCGGCAAGATCCATGACCTGGGCCTCGAGGCACTTGGTGCGCTCCGGGGCGCCCTCGCGCAGCCACTCGAAGACCGGCCTGTCGTCCTCGTACACCCCGAACTTCGGGGAGCGGGCGCCGTCCGCGCGCAGCGGCGCCTCGTGGGCCCGCCACGGGTACTTGCACGTGGCGTCGAGCACCGCACGGGTGAGGTTGAGCCCGGCCGGCCGGCCCTCGTCGGTGAGGACCTTCGGCTCGAGCCGGGTGAGCAGGCGCAGGGTCTGGGCGTTGCCCTCGAACCCGCCGATGTGCTGGGCCAGCCGGTTCAGCGCGGACTCCCCGTTGTGCCCGAACGGGGGGTGGCCCAGGTCGTGGGAGAGGCAGGCGGCGTCGACGACGTCGGGGTCGCAGCCGAGCATGCCCCCCAGCTCCCGGCCGATCTGGGCGACCTCGAGGGAGTGGGTGAGCCGGTTGCGCACGAAGTCGTCCGTGTTGGGGGCGACGACCTGCGTCTTGGACGCGAGCCGGCGCAGGCCCGCGGAGTGCAGGATCCGGGCGCGGTCGCGCTCGAAGTCGGTGCGGTGCAGGTTGTGGTGGTCCTCGGCGACCCAGCGCGCGACGTCCCGGGCGGCGTAGCCGGGAGTGGGGGCGGCGGTGCGGTCGAAGTCGACGGACGAGTGTGGCATGCCCGATCCTCTCATGGTCCTCGGCGCCGGGCGCTCAGCCGCCGGAGACGTCGAGCTCGGCCGCGGACAGGCCCAGCCGCTCGGCGTCGCCCAGCTCGCGGGAGTCGAGCCAGCCGTCCGGGAGGTGCGGGCGCCTCGGGGAGCCGGCCCGCCCTCGCGGGCCCTCGACGTCCGCCCCCGGGTAGCCCAGGGTCAGGTCCAGCTCGTCGAGCAGCTCCCGCAGGGTGGCGAGGTCCGGGACCTGGGCCATGCGCGCGCGCAGCTCGCCGCCCACGGGGTAGCCCTTGAAGTACCACGCGACGTGCTTGCGGATGTCCCGCAGGCCCTTCGCCTCGTCGCCGAACATCTCGACGAGCAGCTCGGCGTGGCGGTAGATGGTGCGGGCGACGTCCGCCGTGCCGGGGCGGAACCGGTCGGACCGGCCCTCGAAGGCGGCCTGCAGGTCCCCGAACAGCCAGGGCCGGCCCTGGCAGCCGCGGCCGACCACCACGCCGTCGACCCCGGTCTGCTCGACCATGCGCACGGCGTCCTCGGCGCTCCAGATGTCGCCGTTGCCGAGCACCGGGACGTCGGGCAGGGCCTCGCGCAGCTGCGCGATCGCGTCCCAGTCCGCGGTCCCGGAGTAGTGCTGCTCGAGGGTCCGCCCGTGCAGGGCGACGGCCGCGACGCCGTGGTCCCGGGCGATCCGGCCGGCCTCGAGGAAGGTGAGGTGCTCGCCGTCGATGCCCTTGCGCATCTTGATCGTCACGGGGACGTCGCCGCGGGAGGCCTCCTCCACGGCGGTGCGCACGATCGCGGTGAACAGGTCGGTCTTCCAGGGCAGCGCGGAGCCGCCGCCGCGGCGGGTGACCTTGGGGACGGGGCAGCCGAAGTTCAGGTCGATGTGGTCGGCGCGGTCCTCCTCGACGACCATGCGCACGGCCCTGCCGACGTTGACGGCGTCCACGCCGTAGATCTGGATGGAGCGGGGCGTCTCGTCCGGGTCGTGGTCGATGATCCGCATGGACTCGGGCCGGCGCTCCACGAGGGCGCGGGCGGTGACCATCTCGGTGACGTAGAGGCCGCCGCCGTACTCGCGGCACAGCCGGCGGAACGCCTTGTTGGTGACCCCGGCCATGGGGGCGAGCACGACCGGGACGTCGATCGTCAGCCTCCCCAGCTGCAGGGGCGGCAGGTCGAGCCGGGCGGGCGGGTTCTCGGTACGGGTCTCCATCACCGGAAAATTCTCTCACGGACGCCGGACGCGGCAGGGCCCCGGGGAGGCTCCCCGGGGCCCTGCCGCCTCGCGCGTGCTCAGATCCAGCGCGTGCTCAGATCCAGCGCGGGTTCTCGACGTCGGCGCCGACCTCGAGGCGGGGCCCGCCGCGGCCGGCGGTCCACTGGACCACCGCCGCCAGGTCCCCGCGCACCGGGGTCCCGGAGTCCTGGCCCGCGGCGGCCCCGAGCTCGCCGAGCTCGGGGGCGTCGGTGACCTGGATCCGCAGCCCGGGGTCCTTGTCCTTCGCGGCCCAGTTGCCGACGATGTCCGTCAGCAGCCGGGTCAGGACCTCGCGCGGGACGTCCGAGAAGCGGGCGCCGTTGTCGAGGTCGACCGCGTGCAGCCAGACCTCGCGGTTGCGCATCCAGATCGTCTCCGTGGCCGGCACGGTCCGACCCTGGGCGGTCTTCACCTCGTGGCGCCACGCCTCGTCGGGGGTGTCCCGCCACTCGACGTTGAGCGAGACGGCCGCGTGGTCGTTCAGGTGCCGCAGCGCTCGCGCCGGGAGGGTCGCGCCGTAGGCGATCTCCTGGTTGCGGGCTTCCGGGGAGGAGTACATCGGCGTCTCGACGCCCGTGTTGGCCCACTGCACGAGCCGGGTGAGGGCGCGCGCGTTGTAGCCGACGTGGGCGATGACGTGCCGGCGGGTCCAGCCGGGCAGCAGGGACGGTCCGTCGAGCTCGTCGTTCATGAGCTCGTTGACCTTCCGGGACCAGAACGCCGTGCCGCGGCGCACGAGCAGCAGCTGGGCCTTGAGGTCCTCGTCCGTGGTGAGGTCCTGACGGGCAACCATGGGGGCCTCCCTTACCGGTGCTGGGCGGGGTCGACGATCTTGTTGGTGAGCACACCCAGACCGTCGATCTCGACCTCGACCACGTCGCCGGACTTCAGGAACACCTGCGGGTTGCGGGCCCGGCCCACGCCGCCGGGGGTGCCGGTGAGGATGATGTCCCCCGGGTTCAGGGGCAGCATCGTGGAGAAGTAGGAGACGAGGTGCTCGGGGGTGAACAGCAGGTCCCCGATCGAGTGCTCCTGCATGGTCTCGCCGTTGACCCGCGTGTGCAGGGTGGCCTGCTTGGGGTCGAACTCGTCGGCGGTGACCATGACGGGGCCCACCGGGGTGGACCTGGCCCAGATCTTGCCCTGCAGCCACTCCTTGGTGCGGAACTGCCACTCGCGCATCGAGATGTCGTTGGCGGCGGCGTAGCCGGCGATGTACTGGCCGGCCTCCTCCTCGGGCACCTTGTACGCGCGCTTGCCGACGACGACGACGAGCTCGCCCTCCCAGTCCAGCTGCGGGTCCTCGGCCACGGCCTCGATGTCGTCGTTCGGGCCCGTCAGGGTCTCGGTGAACTTGGCGAAGATCGTGGGGTAGTTCGGGAGGTCGCGGCCCATCTCCTGGATGTGGCTCTTGTAGTTGAGGCCCACGCACAGGACCTTGCCGGGGTCGACGACGATCGTCTCGAGCTCCGCGCCGGAGGCCGGGTGCTGGGGACCGGAGGCGTCCTTGGCGATCTGCTGCCAGTTCTGCTCCGCCAGCAGGGCGCCGAGGTCGGCGTAGCCCTCGATCTCGGTGAAGACCTCACCGTCGAGGCGGGCGGCCGTGGTGGCCCCGTTGGAACGCAGGGTTGCGAGCTTCATCTACTTCTCTTCTCCTTCGACGAACGTGCGGTTGAAGTTCAGCTTCTCGACGATCGGCTGATCGCCGAACTTGAACAGGTCGAACCCGGTCTCGGCCTGGATCTGCCAGGCGGTCCAGGACGGGACGACCACGAGGTCGCCCTTCTCGACCTTACGGACCTCGCCGTCCAGGACGAACTGGCCGCGGCCCTCGAAGACCTGGTAGACGCTCGAGCCGACCTCGCGGGTGGTGCGGGTCTCGGCGCCGGGACGGAACCGGTGGAACTCGGCCCGGATCGTGGGCATGACGTCCCCGCCGGTGGTGGGGTTGACGTAGCGCACGGCGGCGTGGCCCTGCTCGACGGTGGCCGGGTAGCCCTCGTCCTCGATCCGCAGCTGCTCGGAGAGCGCACGGTCGGTGTGCTCCCAGCGGTAGGCCCCGATCGGGGAGGACACGGTGTTCTGCAGGCCCGACAGCGGGCGCAGGCCCGGGTGGCACCACAGCCGCTCGCCGCGGGAGAACTCGGGGGTGGACTCGTCCGTCACCCGGTCGATGCCGAACTCGAAGAACGCGGTGTCCGTGTAGTGCACGAACGGGATGTCGAGGCCGTCGATCCACGCCATGGGCTGGTCGAGCTCGTTGTGGTGGCCGTGGAAGTTCCAGCCCGGGGTGAGCAGGAAGTCGCCGCGGGACATGCGCACCGGGTCGCCGTTGACCACGGTCCACACGCCCTCGCCCTCGACCACGAAGCGGAAGGCGTTCTGGGAATGCCGGTGCTCGGGCGCCACCTCGTGGCCGCCGAGGTACTGGATGGCGCACCACAGGGTGGGGGTGGCGTACGGCCGCCCGCCCAGGCCCGGGTTGGCCAGCGCGATGGCGCGGCGCTCACCGCCGCGGCCCACGGGCACGAGGTCGCCCGCCCGCTCGGCGAGGGGCAGCAGGTTCTTCCACTCCCACACGAACGGCACGGCCGCGGACTGCGGGGCCTCCGGCATGAGGTTGCCGATCTCCGTCCACAGCGGGACCATGTGGCCCGCGTCGAAGTCCTTGTAGAGGGCGTCGAGCTGGACCTGCTCCTCCGGCGTGGGGGCGGGGGCGGTCATCTGGTTGTCGTGACTCATGGTGAGCTCCTCGGTACTCGCGGATCGCGGGGTGGGCCACACTGCACTGTGACGTGCGTTACGGCCACGCTAGTTGACGCACCCGGGAGACCTGCAAAAAATTCTGTTGGGTGGAAACTCTGGGTCGACGTCAGCGGCCGTCCCGCCGGGGCTCCCCGGACTCCAGCTCCGCCGCGATCTCCCCCTCGATCTCCCGGCACACCTCCCGCAGCGCCCGGACCACCGACGGGTCCTCGATCACGGCGCCCCGCTGCGCGGGCACGGACACCGACAGCGCCGCAAGCGCGCGGCCCTGCGGGTCACGCACGGCGCAGGCGACGGCGGAGACCCCGCGCTCCGCCTCCTCCCGGTTGAAGGCCAGGCCCACCGACCGGATCATGGCCAGGGACCGGACGAAGGACCTGAAGTCGGCCTCGTCGAGGTACTCCCCCACGGTGCGGGCCGAGCTCGTGCGGTAGAGCCGCACCAGGTCCTCCTCGGAGAGGTAGGAGAGCAGGATCTTGCCCGCGGAGGTGGCCGCGGCGGGGAGGACGGCGCCCCTGCGGTCCCCCACCTTCAGCAGTCCCGCGCCCTCCACGGAGCTGAGGAAGCGGACGGTGGTGCCGACCCGGACCATGAGGTTGGTGGTCTCGTGGGTGCGCTCGCTGAGCAGCTCCAGGTAGGGCTGGACGAGGGCGCGCAGCCGGCTGTGCGACCCCGTCTCGGGCACCGAGACGCCGAGGCCGGGCCCGGCCAGGTAGCGGCGGGAGTCGTCCTGGACCGCGAAGCCGCGGTAGACGAGCATCGACAGCAGCCGGTGGGCGGTGGAGGGGGCGACCCCCAGCTCCTGCGCCACGTCCTTGAGCCGCACGCCGCCGGAGTCGCGCAGCATCTGGAGCAGCCGCAGCACGTTGTCCACGGACTGCAGGGAGTAGGCCGGCTTCCGCTCCAGGTCCTGGTTCTGCACGGGCTCAGTCTAGGTGCTCGTGCGAACCCCGATAGCGATCCACAGCACATTTTCTGTTCCACGGAGCAGAAATATTTTCGGAACTGCGGGGGTGCGGGCACATGCTGGTGTGACGCGCCGCACTGGGGTGGCGCGCATCACCCTCGAAAGGGAGTCCCGATGTCCGCAACGGCCCTCACCGGCGTCACGCCGCCCGCCCCGGTGGGCCGGGGCGCCCGCTGGATCGCCGTCCTCGTCTGCTGGCTGCTGATCGTCTTCGACGGCTACGACCTCATCGTCTTCGGCACCGTCAAGCCCTCCCTCATGGAGGAGTGGGGCATGTCCCAGGCGACCGCCGGCACGGTGGGCTCCTCGGCGTTCCTCGGCATGATGATCGGGGCGGTCTTCGCAGGCCGGCTCTCCGACGGCCTGGGCCGGAAGAAGACGGTGGTCTGGTGCACGGTCGTCTTCTCGCTGGCGACCGTCGCGTGCGCCGTGGCCCCCAACGAGTGGGTCTTCGCGCTGCTGCGCCTCGTGGCGGGGCTCGGCCTGGGCGGTCTCGTCCCCTCGGCCAACGCCCTGGCCGCCGACTTCATCCCCCCGCGGTGGCGCTCGGCCATGGCCACGCTCATGATGTCCGGGGTGCCGATCGGCGGCTCGCTCGCCGCTCTGACCGGCATCCCCGTCATCCCGGCGGACTGGTTCGGCTGGGACGGCTGGCGGTGGATGTTCGTGTTCCCCGTCCTGGCCCTGGTCGTGCTGGTGCCCGTCGCCCTGAAGGTGATCCCCGCCGACCCCAGCCGGGAGCAGCGGGCCGCGGCCGCCGCCGCGGAGGTGCACCGGCCCGGCTTCGGGTCCCTGCTGCGCCCGCCCTACCTGACCATGAGCATCCTGTTCGCCGTCGCCACCCTCGCCACCCTCTTCGCCTGGTACGGCCTCGGCACCGAGCTCCCGAACCTCATGCGGCTGCAGGGGGCGCAGCTCGGCGGGGCCCTGACCTTCGCGCTCGTCCTCAACCTCGGCGCGGTGCTGGGCTCCGTGCTCACGGCCTGGGCCGGCGACAGGTTCGGCCCGGTGCTCACGGGCGCTGTCGCCGCGGGCGCCGCGGCCGGCGGGCTGCTGGTGATCATGGTCGTCGGCGACGACCCCGTCTGGCTGATCTACCTGATGCTCGTGCTCGCCGGCGTCGGCACGCACGGCACGCAGTCGCTGATCATCGGCGCGATCACCCTGTACTACCCGGACAGCCTCCGCGGCACCGCCCTCGGCTGGGCCCTGGGCGTGGGGCGCATCGGCGCCGTCCTCGCCCCGCAGACGGCGGGGCTCGTGCTGGGCGGCTTCGCCGACCCCGCCGACGGCGTGTACCCCGTGTTCATGCTCTTCGCCGGCGCGGCGGCCGTCTCCACGGTCCTGCAGTTCGCCCTCCTGCCCGTCATCAAGAAGGCCCGCCAGGTGCCCCGGCCCGCACAGCCGCAGCCGGCAGCCTGACATCGTCCATCACAGCTCGAAAGGAACCATCACCATGGCACAGCCCACCAAGGTCCTCGTCATCGGAGGCGGCATCGGCGGCTTCGGCAACGCCCTCGCCCTGCGCCGGCTCGGCGCGGAGGTCGAGCTCGTGGAGCAGGCCCCGGAGTTCGGGGAGGTCGGCGCCGGCCTGCAGATGTCCCCGAACGCCACCCGCCTGCTGCGCGAGTGGGGGGTGCTCGACAAGGCCATCGAGACCGGCGTGGCCCCCCGCTACATCGTCTTCCGGGACGCACTCACCGGCGAGGAGCTGCTGCGGGAGGACGTCACCGGCGAGTACTACGAGCGCTACGGCGCCCCCTACATCGTGGCCCACCGCTCGGACCTGCACCGTCTCCTCATGGAGGAGTGCCAGAAGCTGGGCGTGATCCTGCACAACGACGTCCGCGTGGCGAAGACCGAGAACGTCGAGGCGGACGGCCGGACCACCGCCCGGGCGACCGCGGCCGACGGCCGGGTCTTCGAGGCCGACGCGATCGTGGCCGCGGACGGGATCAAGTCCGTGATCCGCGCCCAGCTCTCCGACGACGAGCCCGTGGGCTCGGAGTACGTGGCCTACCGCGGCGCGCTGCCGATCTCGCAGATCAAGCACGCCGGTGACATGGAGGCCGTCGTCGTGTGGATGGGCCCGGAGTGCCACCTCGTGCAGTACCCGCTGCGCCAGGGCGATCTCTTCAACACCGTGGCCGTCTACCGCTCCAAGTCCTTCGCCGCCGGCCAGCTCGTCTACGAGGGCGACGCCGAGCTGCGCGAGGCCTACAAGGACTGCGTGCCGGAGGTGCAGGCGGCGCTCGACAACCTCAGCCACGTGCAGCGCTGGCCCATGTTCGACCGCGTGCCGATCGAGAACTGGGTGGACGGCAACGTCGCCCTGGCCGGCGACGCCGCGCACCCGATGCTGCAGTACCTCGCCCAGGGCGCCTGCCAGGCCCTCGAGGACGCTGCCGCGCTCGAGGCGATCTCCGCGAAGTCCGTGTTCGCGGACCGGGACAACCACGACGCCTCCCAGTGGAACGCCGTGTTCCGGGAGTACAACGCCGTCCGCCAGCCCCGCACGGCGCGGATCCAGACGACGGCGCGGGTGTGGGGCGAGTCCTGGCACCTCACCGGCCCGGTCGAGCGGACCGTGCGCAACATGCTGTGGAAGTCCGCGGACCGGCACGGCATCTGGGAGTACACCGACTGGCTCTACGGCGAGCAGCAGTACACCGCGCCGGTGGAGTCCTCCGAGGACGCCACGCTGAGCAGCACGACCCGCTGAGCACGGCTGTCCGGTCCCCTCCTGGGACGGGTCACGGGAAGGGCCCCGGCACCTCGTGTGCCGGGGCCCTTCCCGTGTCCTTTCCCTGCCCTGCCCGTGCCGGGGTCCGTCACGGCACGGCGGGCTCCGCGAGGACGACGGAGGTCTCCACCACGGAGGCCACCCCTGCCGCCAGGAGGTTCTCCACGACGGCGGTCAGCGGCTCCATGGACCCGTCCACCTGGAACTGCACGGGGCGCTCGTGGACCAGCAGCGCCAGCAGCTGCTCGAGCGAGGCTCCGGCCTCGGCGTCGCCGGGCGCCCAGCCCAGCAGCACGGTCGCCGGGGCGTCGGCCGAATCCGGCCGGGCCGCCGAGGGGTCCGCGTCGAGCTCGACCGGGCGGTAGCTGACGGCGAAGGCGGAGATCCGGCCCCGCTCCCCCGCCCCGACCCCGTTGCGCAGCACCAGCGCACCGTAGGCGTGCGCGGCGTCGGAGAGGAACAGCTGGTTGACCCGTCCCACGGACAGCTCCGCCGGCTCGTCCCACGCGTGCACGGAGCGGTAGAACTCCCACAGGACCCGGGTGAGCTCCACCGAGCCGGTGGCCAGGTCCTCGACCGTCTGCGCGGGCGTGCCGTCGGCGTGCTCCCGCAGCGGCTGCAGGGGCAGCGCCCCCGGCTCGACGCGCACCACGCGGGAGACCTGGACCGGGGCGAGCCCGGCGGCGAGCGCGAACCGCTCCCCCGCCGAGCCCGGTGCCGCCTTGGTCCGCAGGGCCCGCACGCCCCACGGCGCGGACGCCGCCTCGGCCCGGAGCCGCTCCAGCAGCGCGCGGCCCACGCCCTCGCCGCGGCGGTCGGGGGCCACCTCGACCCACGCCCACAGCCGCCGCGGGTGCAGCGGCGACTCGTAGACCGTGCCGGCGGCGATCGGCACGCCGGAGTCCTCGGCCACGAGCGTGCGGGACCACGGGGCGTCGTCGTCGGGCTTCAGGGCGGCACGGAAGGCGGCCGCCTGCGGGGTCTCGGGGTCCGGCCACACCTCGAGCAGGCGCAGGTCGTCGCCCTCCCGCCAGGGACGGATGACGGGGCTGCCGCTCATCAGCGGGCGAGCTTCCCGGCGAGGTAGGACTTCACCTGGTCGAGGGCCACGCGCTCCTGGGTCATGGCGTCCCGCTCCCGGATGGTGACGGCCTGGTCCTCGAGGGTGTCGAAGTCCACGGTGATGCAGAACGGGGTGCCGATCTCGTCCTGGCGGCGGTAGCGGCGGCCGATCGCCCCGGAGTCGTCGAAGTCGATGTTCCAGTTCTTGCGCAGCTCCGCGCCGAGGTCCCGCGCCTTGGGCGAGAGGTCCTCGTTGCGGGACAGCGGCAGCACCGCGGCCTTGACGGGGGCCAGGCGCGGGTCCAGCTTGAGGACGGTGCGCTTGTCCACGCCGCCCTTGGCGTTGGGCGCCTCGTCCTCGGTGTACGCGTCCACGAGGAAGGCCATCATCGACCGGGTCAGGCCGAACGAGGGCTCGATCACGTACGGGACGTAGCGCTCGTTGGTCTGCTGGTCGAAGTAGCTCAGGTCCGCGTTGGAGTGCTCGTTGTGCACGCCGAGGTCGTAGTCGGTGCGGTTGGCCACGCCCATCAGCTCGCCCCAGGGGTTGCCCTGGAAGCCGAACTTGTACTCGATGTCGATGGTGCCGGCGGAGTAGTGCGCGCGGTCCTCCTTCGGCACGTCGTAGCGGCGCATGTGGCCGGGGTCGATGCCGAGGTCCGTGAACCAGTCCCAGCACGCCTCGACCCACTCGTCGAACCAGCGCTGGGCCTCGGACGGGTGCGTGAAGTACTCGATCTCCATCTGCTCGAACTCGCGGGTGCGGAAGATGAAGTTGCCGGGGGTGATCTCGTTGCGGAAGGCCTTGCCGATCTGGCCGATGCCGAACGGGGGCTTCTTGCGGGAGGTCGTGACCACGTTGTTGAAGTTCACGAAGATGCCCTGCGCCGTCTCGGGCCGCAGGTAGTGCAGGCCCTCCTCGTTGTCGACGGGCCCGAGGAACGTCTTCATCAGGCCGGAGAACTGCTGGGGCTCGGTCCACTGGCCCTTGGTGCCGCAGTTGGGGCACGCGATCTCGGTCATGCCGTTCTCCGGGGCGCGGCCCTTCTTCTCCTCGAACGCCTCGATCAGGTGGTCCTGGCGGGCGCGCCGGTGGCAGGAGAGGCACTCGACGAGCGGGTCGGTGAAGGTCGCCACGTGGCCGGAGGCCTCCCACACGGCCTTCGGCAGGATGATCGAGGAGTCCAGGCCCACCATGTCCTCGCGGCCGCGCACGAAGGTCTGCCACCACTCGTGCTTGATGTTCTCCTTGAGCTCCGCGCCCAGGGGCCCGTAGTCCCAGGCGGAGCGGGAACCGCCGTAGATCTCACCCGCCTGGAACACGAAGCCGCGGCGCTTGGCCAGCGAGATGACGTTGTCCAACGTGGATTTGGGGGCCATGTGCGTTCACTCCAGGTTCTCGCCCGACCGCCGGCTGCGGACGCGCGTGGTGGGTTGCGTGGCTCGGCGGGGGTGGCCGCCGAGGGGTGCGGCCGTCGGCCGTCACGAACGAGGACGCCGCGAACGACGTCCTGGCCCCAGCGTAGCCAATTCCCGCCGGGTCCGCCGACCGGCACGGGTCAGCGGGGCTCCTCCCCCGTGAGCGCCCGGGCCGCCAGCCGCTCCTCCCCTGCGGCCTCCCAGACCTCCCGGGCGGCCCCGACGTTGAGCACCACGATGAGGACCCCCAGCACGAGGTCCGGCCAGCCCGATCCGGACAGGGCCGTGACGATGCCCATCACGATGATCGCCGCGTTGACGATGACGTCGTTGCGGGCCGCGAGGAACGCCGCGGTGGTCATGGACCCGGCGTGTTCCCGCACGCGCAGCAGCAGCAGGGTGCAGACCAGGTTGACGGCGACGGCACCGCCCGCCGTGACGACCAGGGAGACCGGGTCCGGCGCGGCCGGGTCCGAGAACTTCGCGAACGCCTGCCACGCGGCGGCGAGGGCCGGCACGAGGATGATCACCGCCATGACCCTGCCCGCGACCGCCCGGGCGTGCAGGCTCCAGCCCAGCGCCAGGAAGATGAGCAGGTTGACGGCCGTGTCCTCGAGGAAGTCCACGGAGTCCGCGAACAGGGAGACCGAGCCGATGGCCAGGGCGACCCCGATCTCCACGAAGAAGTACGCGAGGTTCAGCCCCGCCACCGCCAGCACGGTCCGGCGCAGGCCGCGGGTGCGGGCGGCGCCGGCGCCCTGGGCGGTGGTCACGGGCCCAGGATAGCGGGGCGCCCGACGACGGGGGCACCGGCCGGCGCCGGCACCTGGGACAATGGGCCCATGACGACCTCCCAGCAGCACGGTGCCGACGACGACCTCCCGATCCGGGACGGGATGATCCGCCTCGGCCAGGCCCTCAAGCTCGCGAACCTTGCCGAGGACGGCGCCCAGGCCAGGACGCTCGTGGAGGACGGCCGGGTGCAGGTCAACGGGGAGGTCGAGACCCGGCGCGGCCGCCAGCTGCACCCCGGGGACGTGGTCACCGCCAGGGGCTCCTCCGTGCGGATCACCGCGGCGGACTGAGCCCCGGCGCCGCCGGGGGCGTCAGGCCCCGAGCACCACGTGGCTCAGGTACTCGTGGACGTGGCCGATCTCCTGGGGGCTGATGCCGTGGCCCACCCCGGTGTACTGGACCTTCATGACGTCGGCGTGCTCGAGCGCCCACTCGGCGGTCGAGTCCACGAGGGCGGGCGGGATCACCGGGTCCTGGGGGTCCCGGCCCCAGAACATCGGCAGGGGCCGCGCCCGCAGCCGCTCGTCGGCGAACAGGGGGTGCTCCCCGGGCACGACGAAGCCGGACAGGCCCACCACCGCCGCGATCTCCCCCGGCATGTGCCGGGCGAGGGAGGTGGCCATGGCCATGCCCTGCGAGAAGCCGAGCAGCGTGACGCTGGAGTGCTCCGCGGCCCGCTCCCGCAGCCAGGCCGCCACGGGCGCCACGGCCTCGGCCACCCGGTCGACGGAGAAGCTGAGGTCCCCGGCGAGCGGGAACCACTGGTAGCCGAACTGGATCGGCTGCGGGGCGCGCAGGGACGCGACGCTGAACTGCTCGGGCAGCCCGGGCGCCAGGCCCATGAGGTCCCGCTCGTGGGAGCCGTACCCGTGCAGCAGCACGAGCAGCGGCGTGCCGGGGCGGGCGTCGGCGTCGTTGCTCCAGACGGCGAAGGGGGTGTCGGTGGCGGGGGTGGCGGGGGCGTCGGTCATGGCACCAGTCTGCCATCCGCCCGGCGGGCGGGGCTCAGGCCTCCCGCAGCACCGTCTCGACCAGCAGCTTCCCCAGCTGCGGCGACTCGATGAGGAAGCCGTCGTGCCCGGACGGGGACGTCAGGGTGTGCCGCCGGACCGAGCCCGGCAGCGCGGCGGCCAGGACGTCGGACTCGTGCGGGTGGTAGAGCCGGTCCGAGTCCACGGCGGCCACGAGCCACTCGCACGAGGCGACCGACAGGGCCTCCTCGAGCGTGCCGCGGCCGCGGGCGACGTCGTGGGACATGAGCGCCTCGTTGACCGCCAGGTACGCGTTCGCGTCGAAGCGCCCGGCGAGCTTCGACGCCTGGTGGTCCAGGTAGCTCTCCACCTGGTAGCGCCCGCGCTCGGCCGTGTGGGTGCCGATCACCCCCTCGTCGCCCTGCGGGGTGCGCCCGAACCGGTGGTGCAGCTCGGCCGCGGAGCGGTAGGTGATGTGCGCGATCCGCCGGGCCAGGCCCAGGCCCGCCACGGGGTGGGAGCCGTCGTAGTAGTCGCCGCCCCGGAAGTCGGGGTCCTGGCGGATCGCGAGGTTCTGGGCCTGGCCCCAGGCGATCTGCTCGGCGCTGCTCTGGGCGCAGGCCGCGACCACGGCGCAGGCCCGGACCCGGTCCGGGCAGGAGACCGCCCACTCCAGGGCCCGTGCCCCGCCCATGGACCCGCCGATCACGAGCCGCCACGACTCGATGCCCAGCAGGTCGGCGAGCGCCGCCTCCGCGCGCACGCCGTCGCGGATGGTCACCATGGGGAAGCGGGACCCCCAGGGCCGGCGCTCGGGGTCCACGCTCGACGGCGCGGGGCTCGCCGGCCCTGTGGAGCCGTAGCAGCCGCCCACGATGTTGGCGCAGACCACGAAGTACGTGTCGGTGTCGATGGCCGCGCCGGGGCCGACGAGGCCCTCCCACCAGCCGCCGCTCTCGGCGGCGCGCCGCTCGGCCTCGGTGGCGCCGGGGCGGGCCCGGCCCGCGGCCACGTGGGTGTCCCCGGTGAGCGCGTGCTCCACGAGCACCGCGTTGGACCCGTCGGCCGCGAGGGTGCCCCACGTCTCGTAGGCGATCTCCACCTCGGGCAGGCTGTGGCCCGACTCGAGCTCCAGCGTCCCGATCTGCGCGTGGCGCAGCACCCCGTCCTCGCGGACGGGGGCGCCGGTGACCGTCCCGCGCAGCAGCGTCACGGTCACTCCTGCGTCCCCGCGGCCGCGGCGAAGCCCTGCCCGAGGTCGGCGAGGATGTCGTCGATGTGCTCGAGGCCCACGGACAGGCGCACGAAGCCGGGCTCCACGCCCGCGGCGAGCTGCTCCTCGGGCAGGAGCTGGCTGTGGGTGGTCGAGGCCGGGTGGATCACGAGCGAGCGCACGTCGCCGATGTTGGCGACGTTGGAGTGCAGCGTCAGGGCGTCCACGAAGGCGGCGCCGGCCTCCCGGCCGCCGTCGAGCACGAAGCCCACGATCGACCCGGCGCCCCGGGGGGCGTACTTGAGGGCGCGCTCGTGCCACGGGGAGGACTCGAGGCCCGCCCAGGACACGGAGCGCACGTCCTCCCGCGCCTCGAGCCAGCGGGCCACCTTCCCGGCGTTGGCCACGTGGCGCTCCATCCGCAGGGACAGCGTCTCGATGCCCTGCTCGATGAGGAAGGCGTTGAACGGGGAGATGGAGGACCCGAGGTCGCGCAGCAGCTGGACGCGGGCCTTGAGGATGTAGGACAGGTTGACGCCGAAGGGACCGTCCGCGCCGAGGGCCTGGGCGTAGACCAGGCCGCCGTAGGACTCGTCGGGCTGGTTGAAGCCGGGGAAGCGCTCCGGGTAGCGGCCGAAGTCGAAGTTCCCGGAGTCGACGATCACGCCGCCGATGGCGGTGCCGTGCCCGCCGAGGAACTTGGTCGCCGAGTGCACCACGACGTCCGCGCCCCACCGGAAGGGCTGGACGAGGTACGGGGTCGCGACCGTGTTGTCGACGATCAGCGGGACCTCGCTGTCGTGGGCGATGCCGGCGACCGTCTCGATGTCCAGGACGTCGTTGCGCGGGTTGGGGATGGTCTCGGCGAAGAAGGCCTTGGTGTTGGGCCGCACCGCGCGCCGCCAGGCCTCGGGGTCGTCGGGGTCGTCCACGAACGTCGTCTCGATGCCGAGCTTGGGCAGCGTGAACTTGAAGAGGTTGAAGGTCCCGCCGTACAGGCTGGGGCTGGCCACGATGTGGTCGCCCGCCCCGGCCACGTTGAGCACCGCGAACGTCGTGGCCGACTGCCCGGCGCTGAGCATCAGGGCGCCCACGCCGCCCTCGAGCGCGGCGATCCGGTTCTCCACGACCTCCGTGGTCGGGTTGCCGATCCGGGTGTAGATGGGTCCGAGCTCGGCGAGCGCGAAGCGGTCCGCGGCGGCCTGGGCGTCGGGGAAGACGAAGGACGTCGTCTGGTGGATGGGCAGCGCGCGGGAGCCCGTGACGGGGTCGGGGCTCTGGCCGGCGTGGATCTGCTGGGTCTCGAAGGACCAGCCGGCCGGGTGCTGCGGGGTCGGACGCTCCGTCACGGGAAGGGGGGACTCGGACATGCCTCGGGCTCCTTGCGGGGAGTCAGGGGTCCGGTTTCCGGCTGCCGCGGTGCGAGCCGCTGGACGGCCGGGCGCCGAGGACCCGCGCTTGCTCGCTCGCCGGTCGCGAGGAGCCTGGTCTTCACCCAGGGCACCCCACCGCGGTGGAGGGTTGCCGGCCAGCTAGCTGGGGCTTGGACGCTGGCGCTCATGACCTGGGGATCATTGTCCGGATTCGGGGAACGCGTCGTCAAGCCGGGTCCCGGCGCGGGCTCCGGCGCAGGCTCCGGCGCGGCGGTCGCCGGTGGGTTCGAGACCGATTTGGAGACAAAACTCACACGGTGCCACGATGTGCCCATGAGAGTCGATCATGTGTCCTACGCCTGCCGCCCCGAGGGCCTCACCGCCACGACGGAGCGGATCGCCGACCAGCTGGGCATCGAACCGGTGAAGGGCGGGGTGCACCCCCGGTTCGGCACGCGCAACATGATCCTGCCGCTGACCAACCACCAGTACGTGGAGGTCGTCGAGGTGTTGGAGCACCCCGCCGCGGAGAAGGCTCCCTTCGGCCAGGCCGTGCGCGCCCGCTCGGAGGCCGGCGGCGGGTGGCTGGGCTGGGTCGTGGAGGTCGAGGACCTCGCCCCCTTCGAGAAGCGCCTGGGCCGCCAGGCCGTGCCCGGTGGCCGCGTGTTCCCCGACGGCCGGCGCCTCGAGTGGCACCAGATCGGCGTCAAGGGCCTGATCGCGGACCCGCAGCTGCCGTTCATGGTGCACTTCGACTCCGCCCCCGAGATGCACCCGTCCCAGGCGCGGATCACGGACGTGTCCCTGGCCGGGATGCACATCGCCGGCTCCCCCGACCGGGTGACGGAGTGGCTGGGCGCCCCGGTCGAGACCGCCCTGGAGGGCCTCGAGGTCACGTGGTCCTACCCGGACGGGACCCCCGGGCTGCTCGCCGTCACGTTCAGCACCCCGGACGGCCTCGTCACCATCTGATCACCGTCCGAGCCGGTGCCGCCGCGAGGGGCGGTGCCCGCCGGGGATCCAGCGCCGGGTCCCCGCCGGGCACCGCCCCTCGCGCCGTGCCCGGCCTCAGCCGAGCAGCCACGCGCTGCCGAGGAACCCCACGGCGTCGAGCAGGAAGTGCGCGACGACGAGGGGCATCACCCGGCCGGTGCGCCGGTAGAGCTCGGCGAACACGAGGCCCATCACCACGTTGCCGAGGAACGGGCCGAGGCCCTGGTACAGGTGGTAGCTGCCGCGGAACAGGGCCGTGGCCGCCAGCACCGCCGGCCAGCGCCAGCCCAGGCGGGTCAGCCGATCGGCCAGGAACGCCACGACGACCACCTCCTCGACCAGGGCGTGGCGGACCGCGGAGAGCAGCAGCACGGGGACGGTCCACCAGTGCCCGTCCAGCCCGGACGTGGTGACCGCCGCGGTCACCCCGAGGGCCCGCCCGAGCCCGTAGAGGCCCAGCGTGCCCAGGCCCATCACGAGGCACAGCACGGCCCCGAGCCCGAGGTCGGGCAGCGGCATCCGGGCGTCGAGCCCGATCCGCCGGGCGGCGGTGCCCAGGGCCCCCGCCGACCCGGCGAGCAGGTACAGGGCCAGCAGCACGGGCACGAGGTCCAGGCCGATCCCGGTGAGCTGGCGCAGCAGGTCGAAGACGGGCTGGGCGCTCAGCGGCGGGTTGAGGGTGGCCTCCGCGTCGGCGAGGGGCCCGCGGGCGAGGTCCTCGGTCAGCGACAGCACCGCGTACAGGGCCGACGCGCCCAGGGACACGCCGAGCACGAGGAGGACCTGGACCCACAGGTCGGCGCGGGTCGAGCCGAAGGAGGGTGGGCGCCGGTCCAGGGGGGCGGGGGTGCTCATGCGGCCATTCTGGCACTGCCGCCGCGGCCGGACTCCGTTCCCTAGGATGGTCCCCATGACTCCGCTTCCCCCGCAGATCCGCCGGCAGCCCGTCGAGCGCGCCTTCCACGGCCACGTCTTCCCCGATCCCTACGAGTGGATGCGGGACAAGGAGTCCCCGGAGGTGCTGGAGCACCTGGCCGCGGAGAACGACTACGCCGAGGCCTCCACCGCCCACCTGGCGGGGCTGCGGGAGACGATCTTCGGGGAGATCAAGGGCCGCACCCAGGAGACCGACCTGTCCGTGCCCAACCGGCGCGGGGACTGGTGGTACTTCTCCCGCACGGTCGAGGGCGGGGCGCACCAGGTCTTCTGCCGGGTCCCCGCCGCCACGACCGGGGACCTCCTCGCGGACTGGACGCCGCCCGTCGTCGAGCCCGGGACGCCCATGGCCGGGGAGGAGGTGCTCCTGGACGCCAACGCCGAGTCCGAGAAGCACGAGTTCTACTCCCTCGGCAGCTTCGACGTCGCCGAGGACGGGAGCCTGCTCGCGTGGGCCGAGGACGTGGCCGGCGACGAGCGCTTCGTCCTGCGCGTCAAGGACCTGGGCACCGGCGAGCTGCTGCCCGACGAGATCCCGGGCACCTTCTACGGGGCGTTCCTCTCCCCCGACGCCCGCGCCGTGTACTACACCGTGGTCGACGAGTCCTGGCGCCCGCACCAGCTGCGCCGCCACGTCCTGGGCACCCCGGTGGCCGACGACGCCGTCGTGCACGAGGAGACCGACCCGGGGCTGTGGCTGGGCGCCGGGCTCTCCGCGGACCGCCGCTGGATCGTCGTGGAGGCGACGTGCTCGGAGTTCTCCGAGGTGCGGATCCAGCCCGTCGACGAGCCCGCCGCCGAGCCGCGCGTGGTCCTCTCCCGCGCCGACCGGGTGCTCTACGAGGCCGAGCCCTTCCTGCTGGACGGGCGGGAGCTGATCCTGCTGACCCACGACCACGAGGCCCCGAACTCCCGCGTCTCCCTCATGGACCCGGTCGACCTCGGCCGCCCGGTCGCGGAGGTGTCCCTGCGCGACGTCGTGCCCGCCTCGGAGACCGAGCGCGTCAACGGCTGCGCCGTCACCGCGAGCCACCTCGTGGTCTCGGTGCGCGCGGACACCACTCTGCGGGTGCGGCTGGTCGCGCTCGCCGCGCTGACCTCCGACCCGGCCGCGGCACCGGTCGAGCCCGCCTTCGACGAGGAGCTCTACACCGCGACCGTCTCGGCCGCCGAGCACGACGCCCCCGTGGTCCGGCTCTCCTACACGTCCTTCACCACCCCGCCGCGGGTCTACGACGTCTTCGTCTCCGGCGCCACCGGCGACGACGACGCCCTGCCCGCCCAGCCGGTGCTGCGCCGCGAGGCCACCGTCCTGGGCGGCTACGACCCCGCCGACTACGCGGTCGAGCGGGACTGGGCGACCGCCGCGGACGGCACCCGGATCCCGATCTCCCTGGTGCGCCGGGCCGATCTCGACCCGTCCGTGCCGGCCCCGGTGCTGCAGTACGCCTACGGCTCCTACGAGCACAGCACCGACCCCGCGTTCTCGGTGTCGCGGCTGTCGCTGCTGGACCGCGGCGTGATCTGGGCGGTCGCCCACGTGCGCGGCGGCGGCGAGCTCGGCCGGGCCTGGTACGAGCACGGGAAGAAGCTGCGCAAGGCGAACACGTTCACCGACTACGTGGCGGTCACCGAGCACCTGGCGGCCCGGCCCGACGTCGACGAGCACCGGATCCTGGTGATGGGCGGCTCCGCCGGCGGGCTGCTCGTGGGGGCGGTGCTCAACCTGGCCCCCGAGAAGTACTGCGGCGCGCTCGCCGCGGTGCCGTTCGTGGACCCGCTGACCTCGATCCTCGACCCCTCGCTGCCGCTGACGGCGCTGGAGTGGGAGGAGTGGGGCAACCCGATCGAGGACCCGCACGTGTACCGGTACATGCGCGACTACTCCCCGTACGAGAACGTCCGCCCGCTCCCCTATCCCCCGGTGCTCGCGGTGACCAGCCTCAACGACACCCGGGTGCTCTACGTGGAGCCCGCCAAGTGGGTCGCCTCGCTGCGGGAGGCCACGACCTCCGGGCAGCCGGTGCTGCTGCGCTGCGAGATGGCCGGCGGGCACGGCGGCGCCTCCGGGCGGTACTCGCAGTGGAAGGACACCGCGTGGGAGTACGCCTGGGTCCTCGACCGGATGGGTCTCGCCGGCGCCTGACCCGCCGCCCCGGCCCCCAGCCGCGCCGAGGGGTCGCCTCCGGACGGAATTCCTCGTGGATTCCGTCCGGAGGCGACCCCGCGGCGGTTTCGGTCGCCGCTGCCGGGCAGCGCCGACGGGTGCGCCGGCCACGCCTCGTGCATCGTCCTCCCGCGCCCGCCCGGTCTGCTCCGGGTCGTCGGCGGTGATGAGGACGTTGCCCTCGCCGAGGGCCTCGGGCATCACATCGTGCTCGATGCTCGTGGCCAGAGGCTTCTCCTGGACGAAGCACAGCAGCAGGCTCGCCAGCAGGGCCAGGGGCGCGATCCAGAGGAAGATCGGGGTCAGGGCGTCGTTGTAGGACGTGACGACCGGGTTCCTGATGGCCTCCGGCAGGGCTGCTGCCAGGGCCGGGGTGAGGGAGTTGGTCCCGCCCCCGGCGCCGGCGGCCTCGGCGGGCAGGCGCTGGGCCAGCAGGTCGGCCAGCCGCCCGGCGAAGACGCTGCCCACCACGGCGGAGCCGAGGGTGGCGCCGATCTGGCGGAAGTAGTTGTTCGACGCCGTGGCGGTGCCCACCTCGCGCAGGGGGAAGGTGTTCTGCACGATCAGCACCAGGAGCTGCATCGACAGGCCCAGCCCCAGGCCCAGGACCCCCATCCAGGCGCACACGTGCCACAGGGCGGTGCCGGCGCTCAGCGTGGAGAGCAGGGCCAGGCCCGCCGCGACCACGACGGTGCCGGCCACCGGCATCCACTTGTAGCGGCCGGTGCGACTGACCAGTGCGCCGGAGACGGTGGAGGTGAGCAGCAGGGCGCCCATCATGGGGATCATCAGCAGCCCCGACTCGGTGGCGTCGACCCCGTGGACCATCTGCAGGTAGGTGGGCATGTAGCCGATGGCCCCGAACATGGCCACGCCGACGAACAGCCCGGCCACGGTGGTGAGGTTGAAGTTGGTCTCACGGAACAGGTGCATCGGGATGATGGGCTCGGCGGTGCGCCGCTCCACGGCCACGAAGGAGGACCCGGCCACCAGGGTGCCGGCGACCAGGCCCAGGATGACCGGGTCGGTCCACTCGTACCTGCTCCCGCCCCAGGTGGCGAACAGCACCAGGCAGGTGGTGGCCACCGCCAGCAGCAGCATCCCGCCGACGTCCAGGCGCGGGCGGCCGGTGTGCCGGGGCAGGTGCAGGAAGAGGACGGCACCGGCCAGGGCCAGCAGCCCGAGGGGATGTTGATCCAGAAGGCCCAGCGCCACCCGGGGCCCTCGGTGAAGAACCCGCCCAGCAGCGGGCCTGCCACCGAGGCGAGGGCGAAGACCCCGCCCATGATGCCCATGTACTTCCCCCGGTCCCGAGCCGGGACCACGTCGGCGATCGCGGCCTGGGAGAGGATCATCAGCCCGCCGCCGCCCAGGCCCTGGAAGACCCGGGCGACGATGAGGACCTCGATGGTGCCGGCCACGGCCCCGATGACGGACCCGGCCATGAACAGCAGGATCGCGGCGATCAGCAGGGGCTTGCGGCCCATCAGGTCCCCGAGCTTCCCGTAGATGGGCATCATGATCGTCGAGGCCAGGATGTAGGCGGTGATCACCCACACCATCTCGTCGCCGCCGTTCCTCCCCGCAACGCCGCGAGGGGCCGCTCCCTGCCGGAAATCCTCGTGGATTCCGGCTGGAAACGGCCCCTCGGTGCATGGCCGCGGGGGATGCGACCCCTCGGTCTCAGCCCTGCACGCCGAGCTTCTCCAGGATCAGCTCGCGCACGCGCCCGGCGTCGGCCTGGCCGCGGGTGGCCTTCATGACCGGGCCGATGAGGGCGCCGACGGCCTGGACCTTGCCGCCCTTGACCTTCTCCACGACGTCGGGCATCTGGGCCATGGCGTCGTCGATGGCGGAGGACAGGACGCTGTCGTCGGAGACCACGGCCATGCCGCGCTGCTCCACGACCTCGGCCGGGGTGCCCTCGCCCTCGATGACGTGCTGGAGCACCTTCTTCGCGAGCTTGTCGTTGATCTTGCCCTCGTCGATCAGCCCGTTGAGCTCGACCACGGTCTGCGGCGTGACGCCCAGCTCGGCGATCTCGGTCTCCCGCTGCTTGGCGATGCGGGCGATCTCGCCCATCCACCACTTGCGGGCCGCGGCAGGGCCGGCACCGGCCGCGACGGTCTGCTCGATCTCGTCCATGACCCCGGCGTTGACGACGTCGCGGAACTCCTGGTCCGAGTACCCCCAGTCGGCCTGGAGCCGCTTGCGCCGCTCGGCGGGGGGCTCGGGCAGCTCCGCGCGCAGCCGCTCGATCCACTCGTGGTCCGTCACGACGGGGACCAGGTCCGGCTCGGGGAAGTAGCGGTAGTCGTCCGCGTCGGACTTCGGGCGCCCGCTCGTGGTGGAGCGGGTGTCCTCGTGCCAGTGCCGGGTCTCCTGCACGATCGCGCCGCCCGCCTCCAGCACGGCCGCGTGGCGCTGGATCTCGAAGCGCACGGCGCGCTCGACGGCGCGCAGCGAGTTCACGTTCTTCGTCTCGGAGCGGGTGCCGAAGGTGGTGGTGCCCTTCGGCATCAGGGACACGTTGGCGTCGCAGCGGACGTTGCCGTGCTCCATCCGCGCGTCCGAGATGCCCAGGTTCTTCACGATCTCCCGGATGGCCGCCACGTAGACGCGGGCCAGCTCGGGGGCCCGGTCCCCCGCGCCCACGATGGGCTTGGTGACGATCTCGATCAGCGGCACCCCGGCGCGGTTGTAGTCGACCAGGGAGAAGTCGGCGCCGTGGATGCGCCCGGTGGAGCCGCCCATGTGGGTGAGCTTCCCGGCGTCCTCCTCCATGTGGGCGCGCTCGATCTCGACGGTGAAGACCGTCCCGTCCTCCAGCTCGATGTCGATGGAGCCGTTCTCGGCGATCGGCTCGTCGTACTGCGAGGTCTGGAAGTTCTTCGGGGTGTCCGGGTAGAAGTAGTTCTTCCGGGCGAAGTGGGACACGGGCCGGATCGTGCAGCCCAGCGCCAGGCCCAGCTTGATGGCGGACTCCACGGCGACCCTGTTCACCACGGGCAGCACACCGGGCAGCCCGAGGGAGACCGGCGTGATCGCGGTGTTCGGCTCGTCCCCGAAGATGTTGGGGGCGGCGTCGAACATCTTGGTCTTCGTGTTCAGCTCGACGTGGACCTCGAAGCCGAGGACGGGGTCGTACTTCTCCATCGCCTCGTCGAAGGACAGGATCTCTTCGGTGGTCTGGGTCATCAGCGGGCTCCTCCCCGGACGGGTGCGGACAGGGTGGACTCGGCGAGGCCGCCGGAGAGGTCGCGGACGAGCGCGGTGGTGTCCGGCAGGTCCTTCCACAGCGGCCCGCCCCAGCGGTCCTCGAGCAGGGCCTCGAGGCCCGCGCCGGCGCGGTAGAGCCGGGCGTCCTCGCGGGCGGGGGCCATGAACTGGATGCCCACGGGCAGCCCGTCCTCGGGGGCGAGGCCGCCGGGGACGGAGATCGCGGGGATCCCGGCCAGGTTGGTCGGGATGGTCGCGATGTCGTTGAGGTACATCTGCATGGGGTCGGCGGACTCGTCCACGGCGCCCAGCTCGAACGCGGTGGTCGGCGCCGTCGGGGAGACGAGGACGTCGACCTGCTCGAAGGCGGCCGCGAAGTCGCGCTGCACCAGGGTGCGGACCTTCTGGGCGGAGCCGTAGTAGGCGTCGTAGTAGCCCGCGGACAGCGCGTAGGTGCCCAGGATGATGCGGCGCTTGACCTCGGCGCCGAACCCGGCGGCCCGGGTCGCGCCCATCACGCGCTCGATCGTCATGGGCCCGCCCTCGGGCAGCACCCGGTGGCCGAAGCGCACGCCGTCGTACTTGGCGAGGTTCGAGGACACCTCCGAGGACATGATGAGGTAGTAGGCGCCCAGGGCGTAGCGGAAGTTCGGGGTGGAGAGCTCCACGATCTCGGCGCCGGCCGAGCGCAGCAGCTCCACGGCCTCGTCGAAGCGCTGCTGGACGCCGGCCTGGAAGCCCTCGCCCGTCAGCTCCTTGACCACGCCGACGCGCAGGCCCTTCAGCCCGCCCTCGGCGGCCCCGGCCCGGGCCTGGGCGACGAGGTCGCCCACCGGGTCGGGCAGGGAGGTCGAGTCGTGCGGGTCGTGCCCGCCGACGACCTCGTGCAGCAGCGCGGCGTCGAGCACCGTGCGGGACGCGGGCCCCACCTGGTCGAGGGAGGAGGCCATGGCGATCACGCCGTAGCGGGAGACCCCGCCGTAGGTCGGCTTGACGCCCACCGTGCCGGTCAGGGCGGCGGGCTGGCGGATGGACCCGCCGGTGTCGGTGCCCAGGGCCAGCGGCGCCTGGAAGGCGGCCACGGCCGCGGCGGAGCCGCCGCCGGACCCGCCTGGGATGCGGGAGAGGTCCCACGGGTTGCGGGTGTCGCCGAACGCGGAGTGCTCGGTGGTGGAGCCCATCGCGAACTCGTCGAGGTTGGTCTTGCCGAGGATCGGCATCCGGGCCGCGCGCAGCCTGCGGGTCACCGTGGCGTCGTAGGGGCTCATCCACCCCTCGAGCATCCGGGACGCGGCGGTGGTGGGCTGGCCCTTGGTGACGATGAGGTCCTTCACGGCGATCGGCACGCCGGCCAGCGCCGGGAGCTCCTCGCCGCGGGCGCGGGCGGCGTCCACCTCGGCGGCCACGGAGAGGGCCTCCTCGGCGTTGACGTGCAGGAAGGCGTTGACGCCGGCCTTGCCGCGGGTGCGGTCGTCCGGGTCGAGGGGCGCTCCGTCGGTCGCCTCGATCCGGTCGAGGTGCGCCTGCACGGCCTCGACCGAGGAGACCTCGCCGGCGGCGAGCTGCTGGGCGAGCTCGGCGGCGCTGAGGCCGACGACGCCCTGGGGGGTACCGGTGTTCGTCATGCGACTACTCCTCGTCCAGGATGGCGGGAACCTTGAACTTGCCCTCGGCGGCGTCGGGCGCGTTCATGAGCGCCTCCTCGGCCGTGAGGGTCTCGCCCACGACGTCCTCGCGGAAGACGTTCTGCAGCGGGATCGGGTGGCTCGTGGCCGGGACGTCCGGGCCGGCGGCCTCGCTGACGGACGCGACGGAGTCGACGATGAGGTCGAGCTCGCCGGCCATGGACCGCAGCTCGTCCTCGCTCATCTCGATGTGCGCGAGCTTCGCCAGGTGGGCGACCTGCTCGCGGGTGATCGCAGACATGCACACTCCTGCTCGTGGTAGGGGTTGTTTTCCGGTCCAGTCTAGCCGCGCGGCGTTCCCCTCCCTCCCGGCGGGGAGCGACTCCGCAGGGGCATACCCTGGAGGGGAGCACCGACCACCACACAGGAGCACCCCGAGATGGCCAAGAGCACACCCGCCCGCAGCAAGAAGGTCCGCGGCGACCGGAAGGACCGTCCGCGGGGCCGCGCGAAGTCTGGGACGACGACGCGCGCGGCGTCCGCGGCCGACGCCGCCAACGCCTGGCGGCAGCGGGTCAGCAAGGACGGCCAGGCCGCGATCGACACGCTGGTGGCCCACGTCAAGGCCGTCGCCGAGGACCAGCTGGGCCGGTTCGGCGCGTTCCCCGCGTTCCTGGTCACGGGGCGCAAGGACGGGGAGTTCGAGCTGGACGCCCTGCCCCCGGAGCAGGCCGAGGAGCTCTCCCCCGAGGCGGCCCTCGACGCGCTCCGGGCCAGGGCGGCGGAGCTGCGGGACGACATCCTGTGCGCCGGGGTGGCCTTCCCCGTGACCCTGCCGGACAGCTCGGGCCAGACGGCCGTGGCCGTGCAGGTGGAGCACCGCGAGGGCGAGGCCCTGACGGTGGTGCTGCCGTACCGGACCAAGGGCGCCGAGCGCTCCGTGTCCTTCGGGGACGCGGTGGTCCAGGCCGCCGACCAGTGGCTGTGGCCCGTGGCCGACTGATCCTCCCCGCCGGCCGTGCCGGTCCCGGCACGCGGTGCGGTCCGGGCCGGCACGCGGTGCGGGGCTGTGGACCGAGCCGGCGGACCGGACAGAGCAGAGCTGGAGCCGGCACGACGAAGGGCCTCTCCCGTCGGGGAGAGGCCCTTCGTCGTGCCGTGGCGCGGAGCCCGCGCGGCCGATCCTGGGTGGATCAGACGGTGAGGTTCAGCACCTGGCCCGGGAAGATCAGGTTCGGGTCGGCGATGCTGCCGGCGTTGGCGGCAGCCAGGGCCTCCCAGCCACCCTCGATGTCGAGCTTGGCGGCGATGATGGAGAGGGTGTCGCCGGCGACGACGGTGTAGGTCTCGCCGGAGGCGGCCGGGGCCACGGGGGCGGCCGGGGCGACGTACTCGACGACGGGCTCGGCGGCGGGGGCCGGGGCCTCCTGGACCACGGGGGCCGCAGCGGGGGCCGGGGCCGGAGCAGCGGCGGGAGCCGGGGCGGCCACCGGGGCCTCCTTGGCGGCGGGCGCGGGAGCCGGAGCCGGAGCGGGGGCCTCCTCGACAGGGGTGACGGCCGTGGACTGCGGGGCCACGGTGGTGGCGGAGCCCATGGGGTTGTCGGAGGGAGCAGCGGAGCCGCTCAGGCCGAGCTTGGCGGAGCAGGCGGGCCAGGCGCCCCAGCCCTGGCCGTCGAGAACGTTCTCGGCCACGGCGATCTGCTGCTCGCGGGAGGCGGACTCGGGGGAACCGGAGCCACCGAAGGCGGCCCAGGTCGAGGGGGTGAACTGCAGGCCACCGGAGAACCCGTTGCCCGTGCTGGTGTTCCAGTTGCCACCGGACTCGCACTCGGCGAGGGCGTCCCAGGTGGAGGCCGGAGCGGCGTTGGCCGGCAGGGCCAGCGCGCCGACAGCGGTGCCACCCAGAACCAGGGCGGCTGCACCACGACGGACGTTGCGACGAATAGCGGAGGTGTTGTTCATAATGCTCCCGCGGGCCACCTGCGCTCGTTTCCGTCCCCGGATGTCTTCGCGCCGTCGTCTACCCGTCAAAAGTGTTGATGGGTAAGTGCTTACAGGTGTCTGCCCTTCAGACGACGTGCGGTGTTACGGCAGCACCTAGCATGGAGTTGTTGGCAGGCCGGAAGATCGAGCTCCGGACACACCGGATCCCCGGAGGAATCCTCGGGGAAGCTGTTGATAACGGTAGCGTAACGATTTTCGTTTGGCCACCCTTTTGCACGCTCCGTGATGTATAACACACCGAATGTGAGGTATGACACGGAAGAGCGGTGCAGGATGCCGACTCGCCCCCGGTCGGCAGACGGGACCGAGGTCCCACGGAGCGGAGGGCAGGGGCCCTCGGGAAGACGCTCCGAAGATCACGCTAGGGCAACGGAAAGGTTACGGTCAAATCACGGACGGGAACGCTCCCCGCCGGCGACCCCTCCGCGGACCGGCCGATCAGCCGGCGATCCCCTTCTCACGTGCGGTGATCCATGCCGCGAGGCGCAGCTCGGCGGGCACCTCGCCGTCCAGGGGCGAGGGAAGATCGGGACGGTCCACGCGGGCGCCGGCCTCCTCGGCGATGAGCGCCCCGGCCGCCCAGTCGTGCTCGTGCAGGCCCTGCTCGCCGTACCCGTCGAGCGCCCCGTCGGCCACCATGCACAGGTCCAGCGCGGCAGAACCAAGACGTCGCATGTCCGTATATGACGCCATTGATCGCAAGAAAGTATCGAACTGTCGTTCACGGCGCACCGGGTCGAAGGAGAAACCGGTGCCGTAGAGCCTGCCGGGACGCTCGGGGAGGGGCCCCTGCAGCCGGCGGACGCCGCCGTGCTCCTCGACCCAGGCCCCGGCGCCCCGCACGGCGTAGTAGACCCGGCGCAGTGCCGGGGCGTTGACGACGCCGACGAGCCAGTTGCCGTGCACGTCCGCGGCCGCCACGGACGTGCAGTAGTAGACGATGTCGCGGATGAAGTTGGTGGTCCCGTCGAGGGGGTCCACCGACCAGCGGGTGCCGGAGGGGTGGTCGGGGCGGTGCGTGCCGGACTCCTCACCGGTGACGGTGTCGTCCGGGCGCCGCTCCAGGATCGCGCGTAGCACGGCCTGTTCCGCCGCCACGTCGAAGCGGGTGACCCAGTCCCCCTCGCCCGACTTGCGGTCCACGTGGAACTGCGCCGCGTCCCGGCCGCGCAGCACTTCGGCCCCGGCCTCGGCGGCCGCGAGCGCGACCTCCAGCAGCTCCTCCAGCTCGTGCCCGCTCGGGCCCAGGCCCTCCAGCACGTCGTCGTGGCGTCCCATGCTCACTCCCCGTCCTCGTCGTCGTCCGTGCCGCCGATCGCGCGGCCGTCGGTGAAGGCCTCCGGGCCCTCGGCGAGCAGCAGCTCGAAGCCCGCCTCGTCCAGCACGGGCACCCCGAGCTGCTCCGCCTTGTCCAGCTTGGTGCCCGCGTTCTCCCCGGCCACCAGGAAGTCGGTCTTCTTGGACACGGAGCCCGAGGCCTTGCCGCCGCGCACTAGGACGGCCTCCTTGGCGGAGTCCCGGCTGTAGCGCTCGAGGCTGCCCGTCACCACCACCGTGACGCCCTCGAGGGTGCGCGGGACGGACTCGTCCACCTCGTCCTCCATGCGCACGCCCGCGGCCGCCCACCGCGCGACGATCTCGCACCGCCACGGCTCGGTGAACCACTCGGTGACCGCCGCGGCGATGACCGGGCCCACGCCGTCGGCGTGGGCGAGGGTCTCCTCGTCCGCCGCGCGGATCGCCGGCAGGGAGCCGAAGGCCGTGGCCAGGGAGCGGGCCGCGGTGGGGCCCACGTGCCGGATGGACAGCGCCACGAGCACCCGCCACAGCGGCTGGGCCTTCGCCTTCTCGAGCTCCTCGAAGAGCTTGCGGGTCGTCGCGGTGGGCTCCGACGGCTTCTTGGCCGTGCCCTTGGTCCAGAAGTACGGGACCAGCTCCGTCTCCCCGGTGGGCACGCCCTTCGACTTCTTCTCCCGCCGGATCCGGACCTCGCGCAGGTCCTCGGGCGTGAGGTCGAACAGCTGCGCCTCGCTGGTCAGCGGCGGGGTCTCCGGCTCGTCGGGGCGGGTGAGCGCCAGAGCGGCCTCGTAGCCGAGCGCCTCGATGTCGAACGCGCCGCGCCCGGCGGCGTGGAAGACCCGCTCGCGCAGCTGGGAGGGACAGCTGCGGGCGTTGGGGCAGCGGATGTCGACGTCGCCCTCCTTGGCCGGGCGCAGCTCGGTGCCGCAGGAGGGGCAGTGGCTGGGCATCACGAACTCGCGCTCGGTGCCGTCCCGCAGGGCGACGACGGGCCCGACGATCTCGGGGATGACGTCGCCGGCCTTGCGCAGCACCACGGTGTCGCCGATGAGCACGCCCTTGGCCTTCACGACGTCCTGGTTGTGCAGGGTGGCCATCTCCACGGTGGACCCCGCGACCCGCACGGGCTCCATGAGCCCGAAGGGCGTGACGCGGCCGGTGCGGCCCACGTTCACCAGGATGTCGAGCAGCTTCGTGTTGACCTCCTCGGGCGGGTACTTGTACGCGACGGACCAGCGGGGCACCCGGGAGGTGTGACCGAGCCGGAACTGCGTGCGGCGGTCGTCGACCTTGACCACGATGCCGTCGATCTCGTGGATGAGGTCGTGGCGGCGGCGGCCGAACTCCTCGATGAACGCCAGCACCTCGCCGGTCGAGCCCAGCACCCTGCAGTAGGGGCTGACCGGCAGGCCCCAGGCCTTCAGGAGCTCGTAGACCGCGGACTGGCTCTCCGCCTCCAGCCCGGTGGCGGCGCCCACGCCGTGCACGAACATGGACAGCCGGCGCCGGGCCGTGACCTCGGGGTCCTTCTGCCGCAGGGAGCCGGCCGCGGCGTTGCGGGGGTTGGCGAACGGCGCGCGGCCCTCGGCGACGATGGCCTCGTTGAGGGCGCGGAAGTCCCGGGAGGAGATGAACACCTCGCCGCGGACCTCGACCTCCGCCGGGACCCCGTCGCCGGTGAGCGTGGTGGGGATGGAGGAGATGGTGCGCACGTTGTGGGTGACGTCCTCGCCCGTGGTGCCGTCGCCGCGGGTGGCGGCCCGGACGAGCTCGCCGTCGCGGTAGAGCAGGTTCACGGCGAGTCCGTCGATCTTCAGCTCGGTCAGCCACGCGGGCGCCGGGGCGCCGGGCAGCGCCTCGATCGAGGCGGTGGTCTTCTCCAGCCAGGCGGTGAGCTCGTCGGTGGAGAAGACGTCCTCGAGGGAGTACATCCGCGCCAGGTGCTTCACCGGGGCGAAGGCCGCGGAGACCTCGCCGCCGACCTCCTGGGTGGGCGAGTCGTTGGCCACGATCTCCGGGTGCAGCGCCTCGAGCTCCTCGAGCCGGTGGTAGAGCTCGTCGTACTCCGCGTCCGAGATGGTGGGAGCGTCCTCGACGTAGTAGGCGGTGCGCGCCTGCCGGACACGGTCCACGAGGTCCGCGTACCGGTCCCTGAGGTCCTCGGCCGGCTCGGCCGGGTTCAGGTCCTGGCCGGTGGCGTCGACGGGTCGTTCGTCAGTGCTCTGCTGTGGGCTCACCCGACCATTGTGGCCCACGTGCCGGACACGACGGCCGACGGCGCGGCCGTGCCGGGGAGCCGTGCTGGGCAGCCTCTGGGCCGGCGCCGGGTCAGCGGGGGTCGTCCAGGTCCAGCGGCAGCCCGAACCGGGTGCGGACCCCCGGGGAGCACAGGACGCTGTCCGGCGGGCGCTCCGCCAGGTCCCCCAGGCCGGCGGCCCGCACCAGGTCGTCCTCGAGCCCCAGCAGCTCGCCCCGGTGCAGGGGCCAGGGACCGTGCGTGTTGGGCACCCACAGGGGCCGCCCCCACCAGGGGGTGTGGAGCCCGAAGCGCGCCGTGAGGAACAGCTCGCGCGGCCCCGGCTCCTCGATCGCCTCCCCCACGGCCACCCGCAGCCTGCTGGTCACCCTGGCCTCAGGGCGCAGCGCACGGCGTCGGCTGCGGTACTCGAGCACGTCCCGGCCCGCGGCGTCCCGCTCCCGGGCGCAGCGCATCCGGGCCCACCGGTAGGGCACGTTCAGCACGGTCCGGGCGGCCACGACGACCGCGGCCCGCTCCGCCTCCAGCGTGAGGAACACCACGCCCCGGCGCCCCCGCTCGTCCACGGAGTAGGTGCGCACGTTGAGCTCGAGGAAGCTGCCCAGCCACGGGACCCGGACCGCCGGGCCGAGGCCGGCGCCGTCCATCCGGAACGGCACCAGCCCCACCCACGCGTGGTCCTCGTGGAGGTCGGGCCGCACCCCGCGCGGCAGCAGCGGCGCCACCAGCCCGGGGTCGGCCTTCCAGTGCACGAAGCAGGCGTCACGCCACCACTGCGCCGAGACGCGAGGGGTGGGCAGCGGCGGGCCCTGGGCGTTCAGCGGGCGCGGCGGGTCGGTGCGCATGGCGTCGATCCTAGTGCTGCCCCGTCCCGGTGCGGCGGCCGCAGAGGAGGCGCGTTCTGCATGTCCCGCAGCCGAGGAGCCGCGTTCGAACGGACACCGTGGCGTGTTCCGTTCGAACGCGACCCCCGGCGGGCCTCATCCGCCCAGCCGCGCGACGCCGCCCGTGAAGTGCGGGCGCCCCGTGCGCGGATCCCACCCTGCGTAGTCGGAGCGGGTCCAGTCCGCGCCGCGCCCGTCGTCGGCCACGGAGAAGGCCACGACGCCCGGCAGGAGCACGGGTGCCGCGAACTCGGCCGTCCAGCGGAACGGGGTGCCCGCGGGCACCCGGACCTGGGCGAGGGCCCGCGAGGCCGAGTACATCCCGTGGGCGACGGCGCCCCTCATCCCGAGCGCCCTCGCGGACGGCCCGGAGAGGTGGATGGGGTTCCAGTCCCCGCTCACGGCGGCGTAGTCGCGGCCCGTGCCGGCGGGCAGCGACCAGCGGCCGGTCGGCGCCGGCGGCACGAACCGCGGGCGCGGCGGCTCCCCGGGCGCGCCGGGCACGCGCACGCCCTTGGCCAGGTAGGTGGAGCGGCCCGTCCAGACGGGCCGGCCGTCCTCCCGGTCCAGCCGCACGACGACGTCCAGCTGGGCCCCCGCCCGGTGCGGCCGCAGCCGCTCGGCGCGGGCGGTGACGGTGAGGTCCTCCCCGACCGCGACCGGCGCGAGGTGCTCGACCTCGTTGGCCAGGTGCACCATCCGCAGGAGCGGCAGGGGGAAGTCGGGGCGGGTGAGCACGCTCATCGCCACGGGGAAGGCCAGGGCGTGCAGGTGCCCGGAGAACGCCTCCGTCCCTCCCGGCCCCTCCCGCAGGGGCGCGCCGACCACGCGGCAGAAGGCCTCGTGCCGGGACGGGTCCACGGTGACGCCCTCGACCACGTGCTCCACCGGGGGCAGCTCGGGCCTTCCCCCTCCGTCGCCGCGCAGCCGCCCGGGGAGCCTGGCGGCTGCCGCCCGGGCCAGGCCTCCTCCGGCCGCGAGGACCGCGGCCCGGGCGAAGAGCCCGCGCAGCGACGGGACCTCGCCCAGGACCACCTGGTCGCGCCGGGCCCCGTGCCCCGGCCCGTCCATCTGCTCGTCCGTCTGCTCGTCCGTCTGCTCGTCCATCTGCCCGTCCATCTGCTCGTCCACCGTCAGGCCCCCACGAGGTTCTGGCCGCACACGCGCAGCGTCTGGCCGTTGACGCCGCCGGCGGCGTCCGAGGCGAGGAAGATGACGGCCTGCGCCACGTCCTCCGGCAGGCCGCCCTGCTGCAGGGAGTTCAGCCGGCGCGCGACCTGGCGCCGGGCCGCCGGGATCCCCGCGGTCATCTCCGTCTCGATGAAGCCGGGGGCCACCGCGTTGATCGTCCCGCCCCGCGCGGCCAGCAGCGGCGCCGTGGCGGCGACCAGCCCGATCACGCCGGCCTTGGAGGCGGCGTAGTTGGTCTGGCCGCGGTTGCCGGCCACCCCGCTCGTGGAGGCCAGGCACACGATGCGGGGCGCGTCCCCGAGCCCCTCGCCGGCGAGCAGCTGCTCGTTCATCCGCAGCTGGGACTCGAGGTTGACCGCCAGCACGGAGGACCAGCGCTCCTCGTCCATGTTGGCCAGCAGCTTGTCCCGGGTGATCCCGGCGTTGTGCACCACGACGTCGAGCCGGCCGAAGCGCTCCCGCGCCAGTTCGAAAACCCGCCGCCCGGCGTGCTCGTCGGTGACGTCGAGCTGCAGGGCCACGGCGCGCAGCTCGTTGGCGAGCGCGGCGAGGGGCTCGCCGGCGGCGGGCACGTCGACGACGACGACGCGGGCGCCGGCCTCGGTGAGCGTGCGGGCGATCTGCGCGCCGATGCCGCGGGCCGCGCCGGTGACCGCTGCGACCTTGCCCCGCAGCGGCGCCTCCCAGTCGTCCGGGAGGGCCCCGGCGTCGTCGTCGACCGTGACGAACTGGCCCGACACGAACGCGCTGCGCCCGGAGAGCAGGAACCGCAGGGCGCCCAGCGCGCTGGGGGCCTCCGGGGCGACCCCCTCGCCCAGGAGGACGCCGTTGGCGGTCGCGCCGCCGCGCAGCTCCTGGGCCACCGAGCGCAGCAGGCCGACGACGGCCTGCCGGGCCGCCGCGACGGCCGGGGGCACCGGGACCGCCGCGGCGGGGGTGGCCGAGGCCGCGCCCGTGCCGATGCCGGGGGCGGGCCGCGAGACGGTCACCACCCGTCCGCCGGAGGCCAGGGAGCGCAGAACCCCGCCGAGCCCGAGGGCGGGCTGCGTGAGGTCCGCGGGCCGCTCGATCCCGGTGAGGGCGAGCACCACCGCGCCGAAGCGGGCGACGTCCTCGGGGTGACGGCGGACGTCGAGGTCCCAGCCGAGCAGGGCCGTCGCGATCCGGTCCGCCTCCGCCCCCCGGCCCAGCACGAGCACGGGGCCCGGGACGAGGGGCGCGCCCCGCCGGTGGCGGCGCAACCGGGCGGGGGCGGGCAGGCCGAGCCGGCCGGCGAGCCGTGCGCCGGGGGCGGAGCTGACGAGGTCGAGATAGGTGTCTGCCATGAGGGTCCTTGCTGGTCGTCGGGGACGGGGGGGGTCAGCGGGCCTCGAGCACGGCGGCGACGCCGAGGCCGCCGGCGGCGCACACGGAGATGAGCCCGCGGGCGGGGCGCCCGGTCTCGTCGGCGCGCTCGCGCAGGAGCTTGGCGAGGGTGGCCACGATCCGCCCGCCGGTGGCGGCGAAGGGGTGGCCGGCCGCCAGCGACGAGCCCGCGACGTTGAGCCTGCTCCGGTCCAGCGTGCCGAACGCGCCGTCCAGGCCCAGCCGTTCCCGGCCGAACTGCTCGTCCTCCCACGCGGCGAGGGTCGCGAGCACCGTGGCGGCGAACGCCTCGTGGATCTCCACGAAGTCGAAGTCCGCCAGCGCCAGCCCCTGGCGGGACAGCAGGCGGGGCACCGCGTAGGCCCCGGCCATGAGCAGGCCCTCGTCGCCGTGGACGAAGTCGACGGCCGCGGCCTCGACGTCGACGACCTCGGCCAGCACCGGCAGGCGGTGCTCGGCGGCCCAGTCCTCGGACGCGAGCAGCACCGCGGAGGCGCCGTCGGTGAGCGCGGTGGAGTTGCCGGCCGTCATGGTCGGCTCGGCCCCGAGGGACTTCCCGAAGACGGGCTTGAGGCCGGCGAGCTTCTCCCGGGTGCTGTCCGGGCGCAGGTTGTTGTCCCGGGAGACCCCGCGGAACGGGGTGACGAGGTCGTCGTAGAAGCCGCGCTCGTAGGCGGCGGCGAGGTTGCGGTGGCTCGCGGCGGCCAGCTCGTCCTGGGCCTCGCGGCCGATGCCCCACCGGGCGGTGGTGATGGCCTGGTGCTCGCCCATGGACAGCCCGGTGCGGGGCTCCCCGGTGCCGGGGGACACGGGCTTGAGGTCGGCGGGACGCAGCCGGGCGAGGGCCCGGAGCTTCTGCTGCGTGGTCTTCGCCCGGTTGAGCTCGAGCAGGGAGCGGCGCAGCCCCTCGCTGACCACGATGGGGGCGTCCGAGGCGGAGTCCACACCGCCGGCGATGGCGGAGTCGATCTGGCCGAGCCGGATCTTGTTGACCAGGGTGGAGACGGCCTCCATGCCCGTGGCGCAGGCCTGCTGGACGTCGAAGGCGGGCGTGCGGGGGTCCAGCACGGAGCCCAGCACGGACTCGCGGGTGAGGTTGAAGTTCTTGGGGTGCTTGAGCACGGCCCCGGCCGCGACCTCCCCGATCCGCTCCCCCGCCAGCCCGAAGCGCGCGGCCAGGCCGTCCAGGACGGCCGTGAGCATGTCCTGGTTGCCGGCCGTGGCGTAGGCGCCGTGGGCGCGGGCGAAGGGGATGCGGTTGCCGCCCACGACGACGGCGCGGCGGGCCACGCCCGTCCGGTCGGCGGGGCCGGGGGTGGTGCGCTCGGCCGTGGCCCCGGCGCGCTGCTCGGAGGACTGCTGGGGGGTGGGCTCGGGGTTCTGCTGGGGGGACTCGGTCATGGTGTGCTCCTCGGGCTCCTGCGGTTCATGTGATGCCGATCACGTCAACGGCGATGTTACCTGATACCCTGGGTATCGTGAAACAGGTCAGCACTCCCGAGTCCCCGTCGGACGAGCCGGCGCCCGCACCGGACGGCCGCTCCTCCCGCTGGGCCCGCCACCGCGCCCAGCGACGGATCGAGCTCATCCGCACCGCCCGCGCCGCCGTCGACGAGCTCGGCCCCCAGGCCTCGATGGAGGAGATCGCGTCCGCGTGCCGGACGTCCAAGTCCGTCTACTACCGGTACTTCGGGGACAAGGCGGGACTGCAGCGGGCCGTCGGCGAGTACACCGTGACCCGGATGCGGGACCGCCTGGAGGAGGCCGTCCGCGCGGCCGGGACCTTCGAGGGCACCCTCGAGGCGATGGTCGCGGAGTACCTGCTGAGCATCGAGCGCTCGGCGGCGGTGTACCGCTTCGTGGTGAGCGTCTCCCCCGACCCCGGCCGCGGGCGCGGCGAGCGGCACCGCCCCGAGCGCCCGAAGGGCGAGAGGTCCGAGAAGGCGGAGAAGGCCGACGGGCCCCAGGAGGGTCCGGCCGCGGAGGGCCGTGAGCGCTACCTCATCCAGGAGTTCGTCGACTCCGTGTCCGCGCTGCTGGCCGAGGCGCACGTGCGCCACTCCCCCGCCGAGCGGCGCCTGACCGAGCCGATGCTCAGCTACTGGGCGTCCTCGACCATCGGCATGGTCCGCGGGGCCGGCGAGGCGTGGATGAACACGCCCGACGGCACCCCCCGGCCGTCCCGCGAGCGCATGACCGCGCTGATCCTGGGCTGGGCCGTCAACGGCATGCGCCCGCCGGGTGCCTCCGGAGCGGAGGCGCCCGGAACCCCGGGCGCCGCGGACCCCGGACCGCCTCCCACCTGAACCACACGACGGACCCGGGCCGACACCGGCCACGGTCCCGCACCGGCCACCGCCGGCCATCCACGACAGGAGCTGTCATGACCACCACCGTCGACCGGCCCACACCCGGCGCCCCCGGCCCCTCCGCCACCGCGTCCGGCACCCCGGCGGACGCGGCCCCCGCCGTCGACGTCGCCGCCCTCGGCGAGCTGCTGCTCGGGCGCTGGGCCGGCACCCGCCGCGAGACCCGCCGGATGCTGCTGGACGAGCGGCTGCACAAGCACGAGAACCTCACCCACCAGGACCACCGCGAGCGCGTCCTGGGGCAGCTGCACCTGCTGGTCGAGCACGGCGCCATGAGCCGCGGGCTGCCGGAGGCCTACGGCGGGCACAACGACCCCGGGGGCAACGTCTCCGGGTTCGAGGAGCTGTTGCTCGGCGACCCGTCCCTGCAGATCAAGGCCGGCGTGCAGTGGGGCCTGTTCGGCTCGGCCGTGCTCAACCTCGGCACCGAGGAGCACCACCGCCGGTGGCTCGCGGACATCCGGGACCTCAGGATCCCCGGGGTGTTCGCCATGACCGAGATCGGCCACGGCTCCGACGTCGCCTCGATCGGCACGACGGCGACGTACGACCCCGCCACCGAGGAGTTCGAGATCCACACCCCGTTCCGGGCCGCGTGGAAGGACTACCTCGGCAACGCCGCCGTGCACGGGCGCGCCGCCGTGGTCTTCGCGCAGCTGGTCACCCTCGGCGTCAACCACGGCGTGCACGCGTTCTGGGTGGACATCCGGGACGAGGACGGAGCCTTCCTGCCCGGCGTGGGCGGGGAGGACGACGGGCACAAGGGCGGGCTCAACGGCATCGACAACGGCCGCCTGCACTTCACCCGTGTCCGGGTGCCCCGCACGCACCTGCTGAACAAGTACGGGGACGTGGCCCAGGACGGCTCCTACAGCTCGCCCATCGCGAGCCCGGGCCGGCGCTTCTTCACCATGATCGGCACCCTCGTCCAGGGGCGGGTCTCCCTCGACGGCGCCGCCGTGGTCGCCAACAAGGCCGCGCTGGCCATCGCGATCCGCTACGGCAGCGAGCGCCGCCAGTTCAACGCGTCCTCGGACGTCCAGGAGGAGGTGCTGCTGGACTACCAGGAGCACCAGCGCCGGCTGCTGCCCCTGCTCGCGGAGACGTACGCGATGAACTTCGCCCACCAGGAGCTGCTGCACAAGTACGACGACGTCTTCTCCGGCCGCGAGGACACCGACGAGAACCGGCAGGACCTCGAGACCCTGGCCGCGGCGCTCAAGGCGCTGTCCACGTGGAGCGCCCTCGACACCCTGCAGACGTGCCGCGAGGCGTGCGGCGGCGCCGGGTTCCTCACCCGGAACCGGCTGACCTCGCTGCGCCACGACCTCGACGTCTACGCCACCTTCGAGGGCGACAACACCGTGCTGCTGCAGCTCGTGGCCAAGCGGCTGCTCACCGACTGGTCGAACGAGTTCAAGCAGGTGGACATGGGCGTGATGGCCCGCTACGTGGCGGGCCGGGCGACCGAGGCCACGTTCCACCGCTCGGGCCTGCGCAAGCTCGGCCAGGCGTTCCGGGACACCGGGGACGTGCGCCGCTCCGTCAACGCCCTGCGCGAGGAGTCCGCGCAGCGGGCGCTGCTGACCGACCGGGTCCAGACAATGGTCGCGGAGGTCGCCGAGGCCCTGCGGCCCACCGCGAAGCTGCCCCGTGCGGACGCCGCGGCCCTGTTCAACGAGCACCAGCACAAGCTCATCGCGACGGCCCGCGCCCACGCCGAACTGCTGCAGTGGGAGGCGTTCACCCGCGGCCTGGAGCAGGTCGAGGACCCGGGCACCCGGACGGTCCTGACCTGGCTGCGGGACGTGTTCGGGCTGCGGCTCATCGAGAAGAATCTCGCCTGGTACCTCTCCTACGGGCGGCTGTCGATGCGCCGCGGCCGCAGCCTCGACGAGTACATCGAGCGGCTGCTCGCCCGGCTGCGCCCGCACGCCCTCGATCTCGTGGAGGCGTTCGGCCTGGAGCAGGGACACCTGCGGGCGGAGATCGCCACGGGGATCGAGGCCGAGCGCCAGGAGGAGGCCGCCGCCTACTACCGCCGGCTGAGGGCCTCGGGCGACGCCCCGCTCAAGGAGAGGGCCCCGGCCCGCGAGCAGGCGACCCCCGCCGCCGGAGCCCCCGGCGAGAAGGCGCCGGAGGACAAGAAGGAGGAGAAGAAGAAGGAGCGGAAGGCGGAGAAGCACGCCGAGCGCCGGTCCGAGCGGAGCTCGGAGCAGAAGGCCGAGCGCACGCACGAGCGCCGGCTGGAGCTGCGGTCGCTGAAGAAGGCCGAGACGACGGAACGAGCGAAGACGGGAAAGGCGGAGAAGACCCAGAAGGACGGCCGGGGCGTCCCGGAGCCGCCCGAGGATTCCGCTCAGGAGTCCGCCGACAAGTCCGCCGAGGAGTCGGCCGCCGGGACCGGCGTCCCGCAGGAGGCCTGACCCGCGCCGTCCGCGGCCACCGCCGGCACCGCCAACAGCGCGGCCACGACGGCGCCGCCCCCGGAACACTCCGGGGGCGGCGCCGTGGTGCGCGGGGCGGGCCGCCGCTCAGCGGGTGGAAGAGGTGTCCCCCGTCCGCACGGCGCCGGCGAGGAGCCCGTCGATCTGCTCGAGAGCCTGGCGCATGCCCTCCTCCATGCCCATCTCGAGCATCTGCTGGAGCTGCTCCGCGCTCTCGAAGGTCGAGACGACGCTCATGCGGGTCCGGTCGTCGACGGTCCCCAGCGTCACGACGGCGTGCGACGTCCCCAGGGACATGTCCGGCTCGCCGTCCTCCCCGGCGAAGCCGTCGTCGAACTCCAGGTGGCGCGGCGCGTCGATGGCGGTGATCGTCCACCAGCCGCGCGGCTTCTCCCCGTCCGGGCCGGTCATGTAGTAGCGGCAGCGCCCGCCCTCGGTGAACTCGTACTGCTCGAAGGTGGCGGGCCACTGGGGCGGGCCCCACCAGCGCTCCAGCTGGCGCGGGTCCTCCCAGACCTGCCAGACGCGCTCGATGCTCGCGTCGAACTCGGCGACGAACGTGAGGGTCAGCGCTTCGGTGTCCTGGTGTGAATCGATGACAGGCATGTCACCGCTCCTCTCTCGGCTGTGGGTTCCCGGTGGATGGGTCGTGGGTGGACGGATTCTCGGCGGAGGGGATCTCGGTGGACGAGCGGTCAGGGGATGGACGGTCGGCGGACGCGTGGTCGGCGGGCATGCTCCCGGTGAGCACGTCCTCGATGCTCAGGACGCGCCGGCGCCAGAGCTGCTCGTACCGGTCCAGCAGCCGGCCGGCCCTGCGGAGAGCGTCCATGTTGGCCCCCACCATCTGCTCCCTGCCGCGCCGCTGCTTGGTCACGAGCGAGGCGCGCTCGAGCACCGCCACGTGCTTCTGCACGGCGGCGAAGCTCATCGCGTAGTGCCCGGCGAGCTCCGACACCGACTGCTCGCGCTGGAGCACCCGGGTGACGATGTCCCGGCGGGTCGTGTCCGCCAGCGCCTGGAAGAGACGGTCCGTCTCCGCGTCCGTCAGCACATTTTCTACAACCATTTGGTTGTAGATTACTCCGCACCGGGGACCGGGACAAGAGCCGGGCCGCATCGCGGCGCAGACGTCAGAGCAGGGCCTGCCCCAGAGCGATCCCGCCCAGGACCGCCGCCACAGTGAGCACCCCCGTGCCCAGGGCGTTGAGCGCCGCCCGCCGGAGCCGGCCGTCCTGGACCAGGCGCACCGTCTCGACCATGGCGGTGGAGAAGGTGGTGTACCCCCCGCAGAACCCCGCGCCCGCGGCGGTCAGCAGCGGCTCCCCGACGACCCCCGCCGCGGAGGCGCCGACGAGCAGGCCGAGCAGCAGGGACCCGGTGACGTTGACGACGACCGTGGCGACGGGGAAGACGGCGGACCACCGGGAGCGGATCAGCCCGTCGACCACGAAGCGGGTGGCGGCACCGGCTCCGCCGAGGACGGCGACGAGCGCGATGATCACAGGCGGTCCCGCCGGGGCTCGGCCGGGTCCGGCACGCCGGCCCGGTCGGGGTCCAGGGGCAGGCGTCCCTCGCGCCACCGGTGGTGGCGGGCGGCGAGGACGACGCCGGCCAGGCAGGCGAGGAGCCCGCCCAGCATCGAGAGGGCGAAGTAGCCGGCGGCCAGCGCCGTCGACCCGGAGGTCAGCAGGCGCCCGACCTCGAGGGCGAAGGCTGAGAAGGTGGTGAACCCGCCGAGGAGCCCGGTGCCGAGGCCGAGCCGGACCCTCCGCAGCGCCGGCGTCTCGTCGCCGGCCCGGACCAGGGCCTCCAGGAGGAGGCCGAGCAGGAACGCCCCGACCAGGTTCTCGAGCAGCGTCGCGACCGGCCACCCCTCACGGGCGGGCACGGAGGCGCTGAGCCCGTAGCGGGCGAGCGTCCCGGCGGCCCCGCCCACGGCGACCAGCAGGACCAGCCCCGGGCGCAGGTGGGGCTTGCGGCTCATGGACGCCCTCCCGTCGGGTCGGTGTCCGACGACGATACGCCGCCGGTCCCTCCCCGTGCACATCACCGGGCGCATCACCGTGCACATCACCGCGCACGTCACCGCGCACCGGGGAGGCCCCCGGCGTGCCGGCCGGCGAGGAGCGGACGCCTCGGGCACCGTGCGACCGGCGGGCGGGGCCTCAGCCGACGACGCGACGCAGCTCCTCGCGGCAGCGGCGGTACAGCTCCACGGGGTCACCGGCGTCGCCGTGGACCGCGAGCTCGCCCCAGCGCTCCCACGAGGCGCGCCACACGGCCACGGCCACCTCGGCGATCAGCAGGACCGTCAGGGGATCGGTGCCGGCGAGCTGCTCGGCGAGCCGGTCCCGGAGGCGCGCGGCGAGCACCTGGTCCTGCGAGGCGGCCAGGGCCTGGAGGTCGGGCTCCTGGGCCAGCAGCCGCATGACGCGGCGGTGCTCCTGCAGGGCGGGGTCGTTCTCCCCGCCCATCACGGTCTCGGCCATGGCCTCCACGGCGCGCAGGACGGCGTCCGGCTCCGCCCCGGAGACCTCCAGCCCGTCGATCGCCCGGAGCATGCGGCGCTGGCCGGGCAGGGCCGCCTGCTCCTTCGCGGAGAAGTAGCGGAAGAACGTCCGCGGGGAGACGCCGGCGCGCTCGGCGATCTGCTGGACGGTGGTCTCGCGGATCCCCTGCTCCTCGAACAGCTCGAGGGCGGCCCGGTGGATCTCGTCGTGGGTGTCCATCCGGCGCCGGGCGCGCAGGTCGTGGGGGATGTCGTCGTTCATGCGTCCCATTGTGAGCACGCGGCCTCCCGTGAGGATGTGCACATCAGATAATGACACCTTATGCCGCAATGGCACAATGTGCCATCATGAGCTGAAACCCTTCCGAAGACCCAGAAAAAGGTGTCCCATGACGACTGACGTCCACCCCCGGGAGGAGCTCCCGACCGGCCAGATGCGCGCCGTGGCCCAGACCGCCGCCGAGTCCGCGCTGGAGCTCGAGCCGGAGCGTCCCACCACCAGGCACGTGACCATGGTCATCTCGGTGCTGGTGGTCTCCGCGCTGATCATGATCCTCAACGAGACCGTCCTCAGCGTCGCCGTGCCCAACCTGATGGGCGACTTCCAGGTCGGGGCGGCCACCGCCCAGTGGCTGACCACCGGGTTCATGCTCACCATGGCCGTGGTCATCCCCACCACCGGGTGGATGCTGCAGCGCTTCACCACCAAGAGCCTGTTCACCGCCGCGATGCTGCTCTTCCTGGTGGGCACGGCGCTGGCCGCCTTCGCTCCGAGCTTCGCCGTGATCCTGCTGGGCCGCGTCGTCCAGGCCGGCGGCACCGCGATCATCCTGCCGCTGCTGATGACCACCACCCTGACCTACGTCCCGGTCCAGCACCGCGGGACGATCATGGGCCTGAACTCCGTGGTGATCTCCGTGGCTCCGGCCGTCGGCCCCACTCTGTCCGGCATCGTGGTCGACTCCCTGGGCTGGCGCTGGGTGTTCGGGCTGATGCTGCCGATCGCCGCGGTCGTCCTGGTCCTGGGGCTGGTGCTCATCAGGACCACCGGCGAGACCCGCAAGGTCCCGCTGGACGCGTTCTCGATCGTGCTCTCGGCCTTCGCCTTCGGCGGGATCGTGTACGGCCTGGCCTCGATCAGCGCCCTGTTCCAGGGCTCGTGGGCCCCGGTCGCGGCCCTGGCGGTCGGAATGGTCGCCCTGGTGCTGTTCATCACCCGCCAGCTGCGCCTGCAGCGCGCCTCCGACTCCGCACTGCTGGACCTGCGCCCCTTCGCCGTGCACAACTTCCGGATCTCCGTGATCATCGTGATGATCGCCATGGCGACCATGCTCGGCACCGTCATGGTCCTGCCGATCTACCTGCAGAACGGCCTGGGCGTCAGCGTCCTGACCGTGGGGCTCATGCTGCTGCCGGGCGGGCTGATCCAGGGCGTCATCTCGCCGATCGTCGGCCGGATCTACGACAAGGTCGGCCCGCGGCCGATCGTCGTCCCCGGCGCGGTCCTGCTGGCCGGCGGCCAGTGGTGGCTCTCCACCGTCGACGCCGAGATCTCCACCGGGCTCGTGGTCGCCATGCACGTGGTGTTCTGCATCGGCATGGCCATGCTCATGACGCCGCTGATGACCGTGGCCCTGGGCGCGCTGCCCCGCGAGCTCTACGGCCACGGCTCGGCGATCATGAACACCCTCCAGCAGCTGGCCGGCGCGGCCGGCGTCGCGGTGCTCATCGCCGCGATGACCATCGGCGCCGGCGCGTCCGCCTCCGACGGCACGCCCGAGGCCCTCGCCCTGGTGCTGGGCTCCCAGGACGCCTTCGTCGTCGGCGGCATCCTGGGCCTGGTCGCGGTCATCGCCTCACCGTTCGTGCACCGCCTGCGCGAGGACGCCCACCGCTAGGCCGATCTGCCGGAGACGCACCTGGATCCACGGGACGGGCCGGCCGGAGCGTCCGCTCCGGCCGGCCCGTCCCGTTCGTCGCCCCCGGCGGGGAGCAGACAGGCCGACACGGCGCGGGCGGCGGCCGTCACCGCTCGCGGTGCTCCTCGGCTGCCAGGTCGAGGGGGCGGCCCGAGCGCTGGAGCAGCCAGCCGCCGAGGACCAGAAGGGCACCGAGGGCCAGGAAGGCGATGTCGGCCAGGGTCTGGTAGGGCCCGCTGATCACGTGGTGGATCCCGAGGAGGTGGTGGTCGACGACGCCCTCGACCACGTTGAAGACTCCCCACCCGGCCAGGATCCAGCCCCACAGCACCCGGGAGGTCCACACCCGGCCCCCGGAGCGGGTCACCCGGGAGTAGAGCACCGCGAGCCCGGCCAGCACCGCGAGCCAGGTGAAGGTGTGGAAGAACCCGTCCCACAGCGTGTTCATCTCCAGCCCCTGGACGGTGGTGGCCGGGTGGTCCCCGATGTCGATGTTGGCCGTGGCCGCGCTGGTGAGCATGTGGTGCCACTGCAGGACCTGGTGCAGCAGGATCCCGTCGACGAAGCCGCCCAGCCCCACCCCCAGCAGCAGTCCGGGGAGAGCGATGCCCTTCGGCTTCTCGCCGGGCGCCGTGGACGCGGTCCCGTGCCTGCTCGTCATCGGCTGCTCTCCCGTCGGGCATCGTCGTGAGCGGTGGTGCCCCTCACGCTACGCCCGGCCCGGCCCCGCAACCAGAGGCGTGCGGGCTCCGTGACCGGGGCCCGCACGCGGTCCTCAGGCCCCGGACGCGGTCTCCCCCGCGTGCCGGCTCGCCGGCTCCTCGGCGGGACGGTGCGCCGTCCGGGCCGCCCGCGTGGGCGGGGTCGGCGGGATCTGGGAGGTGGGGGCGTCCTCCGAGGGGGCAGAACGCCACTCGTTGCCGAGCACCGCGGTGAGGACCCTGTCCTGCACCAGCAGCAGGACGAGCGTCATGAGGCAGCCGTAGCCGAAGATGCCGATCAGCCACAGCGGGTTCAGGCGCGGCGCCCCCTCGCCCAGCACGGGGTCGAGCATCAGCCACAGCAGGGACTCGACGAAGCCCAGCAGCACCGCCGGGACCACGCCGAAGGGGGTGCGGCCGAGCAGGATGGGGTGGACGGACAGGATCAGGAAGATCACGACGGTCACACCGGCCCCCAGGAGGGCCGCGAGCGGGACGCCCGGCAGGGCTCCGGCCACCAGCATGAACAGACCGGCCCAGCCGACGCCGGCCGCGAAGCTGAGGAACATCCCCAGCAGGGCCCTCGGCGGCGCCTGGAGGGCGAAGAACAGCAGGACCGGGAGGATGAGCAGGCCGGTGTACGGCGCGAACGGGGTCAGGGCCTGGAAGGGGAGCATCAGAACGGTGATCAGGACGGCGCCGAGCGCGGCCTGGATCAGCATTCCCTTGGTCTGGACGGACATGGTCGTCTCTTTCCTCGAAGATGTCGGGGCAACGGGTCCCGGTGTGAGCTGGACAACAATGTAGGGACTCAATAGACATAGCGTCAAGTGAATTGTGTGACCGTGCTTACATGACGCAGGGCGACACGGACGCTCCGGGGGATCTGCGCGGAGCCGCCTTCCCCGGAGGACGGACGGGACCAGGGCCGGGGCGAGGGTCGGTCGGGGTCGGCGGTGCGGACGGCTCCGGCACCTCGTCGGACGCCTCCCCCACCACACCATGGGCAGGTCCGGGCGTGCGAGGCCACGGGCAGGTCCGAGCGTGCGGGGCCACGGCCGGGCCCGCCGCGCGACGGAGGGGCGGAGGCTGCGGGAGGTGGGGTGCGGGGTCTCCGGTGCGGCGTCTACCGCGGCGCCGGCTCGGCCAGCAGCTGCCACCACGAATCGGTCATGAGCTCCAGCGACGCGTCGCGGTCCACGGTCCAGCCGAGGCGCATCCACCGGCGGGAGAAGAACTCGAGCTCGCCGAAGGCCAGCGAGCAGCGGATGCGGCGGGTCGACGGCTCGAACCGGCCGGCCGCGTCGAGGCCCTTCTGCATGTTGTCGATGGCGTCGTCGAACCACTGGTCCACAGTGGACTGGATGTCGGCCTCCGCGGCCGCGGCCTGGTGGGCCACGGTGACGTACGGGCTGATCTCGGCCCACTGGTCGAACTTCCGGTCCAGCCACGTGCGGATGTGCTCGCGGTCGCCCGACTGCACCACCCACGTCAGCGACGGGTCGTCGGCCCGGGTCAGCATCTCGTTGGTGTCGGCGACGAGGGACCGGACCAGGTCCGCCTTCGAGGGGAAGTGCAGGTAGAAGGTCGCCCGGGTCGTGCCGGCGGCCGCGGCGATGTCGTCGACGGTGGTGGCGGCGTAGCCCTTCGTTCCGAAGACCTCCAGCCCCTTGTCGAGCAGGAGCTGCCGGGTCATCTGCTTCTGTGCTTGTCGGAGGCTCGCCACAGCTCCAGGGTAGTGCAACGCCCCGGCCCGCCCGCCCACCGGGAGCGGCCGCCCGTGCGGGGCGTCGTCGCAGGGCCGCTCAGAGGCCGGGGGCGACGTCCCCCGGGCGCACGGCGTCGGCGACGATGACCGTGACGTTGTCCCGCCCGCCCGTGCGCAGGGCGGCCTGCAGCAGGACGTCCGCTGCCTCCTTGGGGTGCGGCACCGTGGCGAGCACCCGGGCCATGTGGGCGGGGCTCAGCTCGTTGGTGAGCCCGTCGGAGCACAGCAGCAGCCGTTCGCCGTGCCGGGCGGGCAGCACCCGCACGTCCGGCTCCCACACCTGCCCCGTGCCCAGGGCCCGGGTGATGACGTTGCGGCGGGGGTGGACGAGGGCCTGCGCGGTGGTGAGCTGCCCGATCGACACGAGGTACTGCACCTCGGAGTGGTCCACGGTCAGCTGCTCGATCACCGGGGCGGATCCCTGGACGTCCGGCGGGAGCAGCCGGTAGGTGCGCGAGTCCCCGGTGTTGAAGACGACCCACAGCATCCGGCCCTCGATCTCCACGAGCCACACGCCGGTCACCGTGGTGCCCGCCCGGCCCTCGCACGCGCTCTGGATGTGCCGGTCGGCCTGCCACAGCACGGAGCGGACCCTGCGGACCGCCTCGACCGCGTCGTTGGGGATCTCGGGGTCGAGCCGCAGCTCCCGCTCCACGGTGGCCCGGAAGCGGGCCACGTCCAGCGGCGGCTCCGGCTCGTCCACCACGAACTCGTGGAAGTCCTCCAGGTCGAACAGCGGCGAGGCCCCGAGCGTGCGCACGCACAGGGCGCTGGCGATCTCCCCGGCCTCGTGCCCGCCCATCCCGTCGGCGACCGCGCACATGGAGGCGGTGACCACCAGGGCGTCCTCGTTGGACTCCCTGCGCAGGCCGCGGTCGGTCGCGGCCCCGGCGCGGATCACGAGGGGGGCGCTCATTCGAAGTCGACCTCCAGCCCGGGGCCCACGCCCTGCGAGAGCGCGACGGGCTGGACGTCCCCGAAGCCGCGCACGTTGCGCGTGGCCTGCGGGATGAGGATGAAGCGCTCGTCCCCGGCGAGCACGGCGGCCGTGGAGGCGTCCACGAGCACCCCGCCCGGCTCGGTGAGCGCCACGAGGCGGGACGCGAGGTTGACCGTGGGCCCGTAGAGGTCGCCGAGCCGTGGCAGCACGCGGCCCCAGACGAAGGCGACGCGGGCCTGCGGCAGCTCCGCGTCGTCGCGGATGGCGCGCGCGAGGGCGAGGGAGATCTGGGCGCCGCCCTGGGGGGTCTCCGCCAGGAACATGACCTCGTCGCCGATGGTCTTGATCAGCCGGCCGCCGCCCACGGCGATCACCTCGGCGCACCGGTTCTCGAAGCGCTGCACCAGGTTCGCGAGGGTGCGCTCGTTCATCTGCCGGGACAGGGAGGTGTAGGAGACGAGGTCGGCGAAGCCCACGCCGCGCGCGAGCGGGAGGATGGTGTCGCCGTCGTCGGCCACGGGGCCCGTCCCTGTCGAGCCGTCGGGGCGTTCCACGCGCATCGCGAGCCGTTGCACGGCGGCGTTCATCTGGCGCCGCCAGGAGTAGACGAGCAGCTTCTCGACGGCCTCGATGAGGTCCGGCAGCAGGTGCAGCAGCTCCCGCCGGGCGGTGGCGTCGGTCATGCCCCCGTGCACGACCATGTCCTCGACGAGGGCCTCGACCTGCCACACGACCATGCGGTCGGTCATCTGCCCGATGGAGCGCACCAGGGACAGCGCGGCCTCCTCGGTGACCTTTTCCTCGACCACCATCGTGGAGAGCACGCGCAGCGCCTCGGAGTCCTGGTCCGTGAACCAGACGTCCTCGTCGGTGAGGTTGGGGAACCCGAGGGCCCGCCACACCTTCCGCGCGGACAGCAGGGACAGCCCGCCCTGGCGGGCGGCCTCGCGGCGGCGCAGCCGGCGCTCGGAGCCCAGCAGGGTCCGCTCGAGGGCGCGCACGGCGGCCTGGGACTCGTCCGAGCGGTACAGGTTGGCCTGGACGGGGTTGTGCAGGTTCAGGTTGAGCTGTTCCGTCTGGGGGCCGATCACCGGCTCCCCCTGCTCCTCACTGGCCACGCGTCACTCCTGTTCCTGGTGGACGGCCCGTCAGACCCACGGTCGGCGCGGGGGGCGGTACGGATCCGGGCGCGGTGCGACGACCGCGTCCCGTCCCACTCTAGTGGGACCCGGCCCGGGCGCGCCCGGCGGCGCGGCCCAGGCGCCCGCGACGCGCTCACGCTCTGCGTCGGCGGCGTCCCGGACGAGCCGGGCGAACTGCCGCGCCTCGGGGGCGTGCTCCAGCCGCAGCCCCCCGAGCCGGCCGAAGTCGGCCACGACCCGCCCGTCGCGGCGGCCGAGGGCCGGGCCGCGCCCCGGCTCCGCGGACACCCGCAGCAGCCCGGCCAGCGGCAGGGACACGGGCGGACCGCCGGGGCGCAGGAGCAGCAGGTGGCGGGTGGTGAGCACGTAGCGGGTCCGCCACCAGCGCAGGACCGGCCGGGCGCAGCGGCGCAGCACCACCCAGGCCGCGGCGACCAGCAGGGCGGCGTCCGCCCAGACGCGGACCGTGGTCCAGGGCTCCGCCACCGGGCGCCAGCGCAGCTCGAGCGCCCGCTGGGCCAGGGAGAGCAGGAAGACGGTCAGCAGCAGGACGAGGAACGGGCGCAGCAACCGCAGCCCGTGGGCGCGGGTCGAGACGAGCACCCGCTCCCCGGCCTGCAGGGCGAACCGGGCGGGCACCGTCAGCCCTCCCCCGCGACGGTGGCCGGGCGCAGGTGCACGACGTCGCCGGCCGTCACCTCGTGCGCCGCGCCGCCGGCGTCGCGCACGAGCAGCCCGCCGTGCTCCCCCAGCCCGGCCGCGGTCCCGACCAGCGCCGGCCGCCCGCCGGGCAGCTCGGCGCGCACCGGGCGGCCGAGGGTCTCCATCCGCTCCTCGACCAGCTCCCGCAGGGTTCCGCCGGGAGCCGTGGCGCCCGCGGGCTCCGCGCAGAACCGCCGGTAGAGCGGCACGAACCGGCCCAGCACGGCCGCCAGCACGTCCCCGCGGGCCACGTCCCGGCCGGCCGCCAGGCGCACGGAGGTGGCCGTGGGCACGGGCAGCTGCTGCTGCGCGACGTTGAGCCCCACGCCCAGCACCACCGCGGGCGGGCGCTCGCCCGCGAGCACGAGCCCGGCGAGCACCCCGGCGATCTTCCGCCCGTCCACGAGGACGTCGTTGGGCCACTTCACCCGCGCCCGGACCCCGGCCACGTCGTCGAGGGCGTCGACGACGGCCGCGGCCATGAGCAGCGTCAGCCAGGGGAAGTGCTGGGTGGGCAGCGGCCGGGGGCGGCCCTCGTCGGGGCGCAGCAGCACGCTGAAGGTCAGCGCCGTGCCCGGGTCCGTGGTCCAGGTGCGGTCCAGCCGGCCGCGGCCCGCGCTCTGGTGCCCGGCGAGCACGAGCGAGAGGTCCGTCCAGGGCCGGTCGGGGCGGGGCCCGCCCGCCGCGGCGCGCGCCTGGCGGGCCGCGGCCTCGGCGAGGTGGTCGTTGGTGGAGCCGACCTCGTCGAGGACGTCGACCCGGCCGAGGCCGAGGCCCTCGAGGGCGGCGAGCGTGGCGGGGGCGCGCAGGTCGGCGCCGGGTCCTCGGGGGTCGGGCACGGTTCTCCTCGGGTGGTCGCTGCTGTGCCGCCGGGCGGGCGCCGCGTAGGCTCGGATCACATCCACAGTAGTAGCCGGGCCGCCCGGGAACCGCCTGGGCGTCCGGCCCGGGCGGACCGGCCCCGGCCCGGACCCAGGAGCGCCCGTGAGCACCGCAGAGACCACCCCCGAGAACGCCGCGGGCAGCACCGCGGAGAACCGCACGACCTTCGCCGTCACCTACGTCTACGGCGGCCCCGCCGACGTCCTGGCCGCGCGCCGCCCGGAGCACCGCGCGTACCTGGGCGGGCTCGTGGAGCAGGGCCGGATCCTCGCGTCCGGGCCCTTCGACGACGACGGCGCCGCCGGCGCCCTGCTGGTGTTCTCCGCCGCGGACACCGCCGAGGTGGAGCGGCTCACGGACGAGGACCCGCTGGTGCGCCACGGCGTGGTCACCGAGCGGACGGTCCGGCCCTGGAAGGTCGTCCTCGGCCGCGTGGGCTGAGGCCTCGCCCGTCCCGCGGCCCCGGATTTTGTAGGACTCCTACAACGGGGCCGTGTGGGCGCCGGATTAGAGTGGGAGGGTCCCCAGACCGCCCCGGACGGGGCCACCGCACCCGTCCGGCACGGCCGCGTACCAGACCACGAGGTGCCATGACCCACGACCTGACGACCACCGCCGGCAAGATCGCCGACTTCCACGACCGCCGGGCGCGCGCCGAGGCCCCCGCGGGGCAGGCGGCGATCGACAAGCAGCACTCCCGGGGGAAGAACACGGCCAGGGAGCGCGTGGAGATGCTCCTGGACGAGGGGTCCTTCGTGGAGTTCGACGCCCTGACGGTGCACCGCTCGACCGCGTTCGGCATGGCCTCCAAGAAGCTGCCCGGCGACGGCGTGGTCAGCGGGTACGGCACCGTCGACGGCCGGCTCGTGGCGGTGTACTCCCAGGACTTCGCCGTCTTCGGCGGCTCCCTGTCCCAGGTCAACGGCGAGAAGATCGTCAAGGTGCAGAAGTTCGCGCTGCGCAACGGCTGCCCGGTGGTCGGCATCAACGACGGCGGCGGGGCGCGGATCCAGGAGGGCGTGGCGTCCCTGGCGATGTTTGCGGACATCTTCAACATGAACGTGCGCTCCTCCGGCGTGGTCCCCCAGATCTCCCTGATCATGGGCCCCTGCGCCGGCGGCGCCGCGTACTCCCCCGCCCTGACCGACTACATCGTCATGGTGGACAAGACCTCCCACATGTTCATCACCGGGCCCGACGTCATCCGCACGGTCACGGGCGAGGAGGTGGACATGGAGACCCTCGGCGGGGCGCGCCAGCACAACACCACCACCGGCACCGCGACCTACCTGGCCGAGGACGAGCAGGACGCCTTCGAGTTCGTGCACGAGCTTCTCGAGTTCCTGCCCGCGAACAACCTGCAGGAGGCGCCCCTGCTGGACCACGACCAGGAGGACGAGGTCACCGACGCCGACCTCGCCCTGGACGACCTGGTCCCCGACTCCGCCAACCAGCCCTACGACATGCGCTCGGTGATCGAGTCCGTCGTCGATGACGGGCACTTCCTCGAGATGCAGGCGCTCTACGCGCCCAACGTCATGATCGGCTACGCCCGCGTGGAGGGCCACACCGTGGGGGTCGTGGCCAACCAGCCGATGCAGTTCGCCGGCACCCTGGACATCGCGGCCTCCGAGAAGGCCGCCCGGTTCGTGCGCCACTGCGACGCGTTCAACGTCCCGATCCTCACGTTCGTGGACGTGCCCGGGTTCCTGCCGGGCAAGGACCAGGAGTTCAACGGCATCATCCGCCGCGGCGCCAAGCTCCTCTACGCCTACGCCGAGGCCACCGTCCCCCTCGTCACCCTCATCACCCGCAAGGCCTACGGCGGGGCCTACATCGTGATGGGCTCCAAGAAGCTCGGCGCCGACGTCAACCTCGCCTGGCCCACCGCGCAGATCGGCGTGATGGGCGCCCAGGGCGCCGTGGAGATCCTCTACCGCCGGGACCTCAAGGCCGCCGCGGACGACGGCGAGGACGTGGACGCGCTGCGCGCCGAGCTCGTGCAGAAGTACGAGGAGGAGCTGCTCAACCCCTACCAGGCCGCGGAGCTGGGCTACGTGGACGCGGTCATCGCCCCCTCGGAGACCCGGGTGCAGGTGCTCAAGGCCCTGCGGGCGCTGCGCGACAAGCGCGCCTCGATGCCCGCCAAGAAGCACGGGAACATCCCCCTGTGAGCGCCCCGGAGCCCGCGGAGGGCGTGCCGGCCCTGCGCTTCGTGGCCGGCAGCCCCACCCCGGAGGAGATCGCGGCCGTCACCGCGGTCCTGCTCGCCCGTCACGGCCAGGACGAGGAGGGTGCCCGGGGCGGCGAGGGGCGCCGCTCCCAGTTCCGCCGGATGCGCCTGGGCCTGCGGCTGCGCCCGGGCGGCGGCGCCTGGCGGCGCACCCGGCCGGAGGACTGACCCCGCGCGCCCTGCACCGCGCGCCCCGCACCGGGCGCCCTGCGCCCGGTCTCAGCGCTCGGCGGGCAGGCGCCGGGAGACCACCAGGGCCGCGGCGATCCCGGCGAGCGCCAGCGCGCCCGTGACGGTCCACGTCGCGTCCCACGTCCCCGTCGCCTGCGCCACGGCGGCCACGGCCGGCGGCCCCGCGAACTGGCCCAGCGCGTTGAGCTGCTGGCCCAGGCCCAGGCTCGTCGCCACCGTGGTGGGGGTCGGGGCCACCCGCATGAGGCTCGCGATCGCCGTCGTCGGCACCACGCCCCCCACCGCGGAGAAGACGAGGACCGCGCCGTAGCGCGCGCCGAAGCGCAGGCCGGGGTCCAGGTACGGCGCGAGCCCGAAGGCGACCACCGCGGCCAGGCCGAGGACCGCGAACCCTACGACCCACAGCACGACCGGCCGCACCCCGCGCTGCAGGGCCCGGCCCGCCGCCACGTTGCCCACCACGTTGACGCCGGCCGCGAGGGCGCTGAGCCCGGCCGCGGCCGTCGCCGCGATCCCGGCCTCGGCGTACATCGAGGGCAGGAACTGCACCACGCCGTTCCACTGGGCGGTGTAGAGGCCGAAGACCAGGGCCACCAGCCACGGCCCCGGCGAGCGCAGGGTCAGCCCGAGCCGCTCCCGCACCCCGTGCACCACCGCGTGGGCCGGGTCCGGCGGGAGCACGGCGAGCACGACCGCGCCCAGCCCCAGCGAGCACGCCGCGGCGGCCCCCCACCACGCGCGCCAGCCCAGCGCCTCGCTCAGCAGCCCGCCCAGCAGCAGGGACAGGGCCGCGGCCACGGGGATGTGGCAGCCCCACAGGCCCACGAGCAGGGACACCCGCCCGGGCGCCACGGTCCGCCGGATCAGGGCCGGAGCGCAGATGGACACGAGCATGAAGCCCACGCCCTCGAGGACCCGGGAGCCCAGCAGCGTCCCGTACCCCGTGGAGAGCAGGCCGAGCACCGACCCCGTGGTGAGCAGGCCCAGGCCCAGCAGCAGCCCGCGGCGCAGCCCGATGCGGTCCCCGAACAGGCCCACCACGGTGCCCAGCAGCATCCCGGCGACCTGCACGGTGGAGAGCAGGAACCCCGCCTGCACCAGGCTCAGGCCCAGCTCGGCGGACAGCCCCGGCAGCGCGGGGGCCAGCTTCCACACGTGCAGGGCGGCGACGACGCCGGCGGCCACGACGAGCAGGGCGGGCCCCGTCCCCGCGGTGCCGGAGGGCGCGGCGGGGAGGGCCGGCGCAGGGGCCGGGGGCGGCACAGGAGTGGTCATGCTCCGCAGTCTAGGGACGGGCCGGGACTACTGTGACCTTCATGACCGCCCATCTCTCCGCCACCACCCCCTCGCCGGGCCCGGAGCCGGCACCCCTCGGCACGTCCCACCGCGCGCCCACGGCGGTGGACGCCGTGGCCGAGCGCTGGTTCCGCCGCACCATGGAGCTCGACCCCGCCCAGGCCACCGTCCACGGCTTCCCCGGGCACGAGACCGAGTACCGGGACTTCGGGCCCGAGGGGCAGGACGCGTACGCCGACGCCGCGGCCGGCGCGCTCGCCGAGCTGGCCCGCACGGAGCCGGCGGACGACGTGGACCGGGTCACGGCGCACGCCATGCGGGAGCGGCTGGGCCTGGAGCTGAGGCTCCACGACGAGGGGCTCAGCGGCTGGGCCGTGAACAACATCTCCTCCCCCGTCCAGGAGATCCGCGGCGTCTTCGACGACCTGCCGCAGGAGACCCCCGAGCAGTGGGCGCACATCGCCGGGCGGCTGCGCAACGTCCCCGCCGCCGTGGACTCCTACCTGCGGGCGCTGCTGGACGCCCGGGCCCGCGGCCGCACCGCCTCGGTCGTCCAGCTGCACAACGCGGCCCGCCTGTGCACCGGCTACGCCTCCCGCACGGGATCCTTCGCCCAACTGGTGCGGGACCCCCGGGTGCCGGCCGGTCTCCACCAGGAGATCGCGGACGGGGCCGACGGCGCCCGCCGCGCCTACCTGCGCCTGGCCGCGGCGCTGCGCGAGGAGATCGCCCCCGGCGCCCGGGAGACCGACGCCGTGGGCGAGGACGAGTACCGCCTGCGGCTGCAGGAGTCCCTGGGGGCGGTGCTGGACCCCCGGGAGGTCTACGCCTGGGGCGTCGAGCACCTGCGCGAGATCGTGGCGGAGCAGGAGCAGCTCGCCCGCCGGATCGCCCCCGGCGCGACCGTCAAGGGGGCCATGGCCGCCCTCGACGCCGATCCGGCCCGCCGGCTGCACGGCACCGACGCTCTGCGGGCGTGGATGCAGGACCTCTCCGACGCCGCCGTGGAGGCGCTCGCGGACACCCACTTCGAGATGACCGGGCCCATGCGCCGGCTCGAGTGCCGCATCGCCCCCACCCGGGACGGCGGGATCTACTACTCGATGCCCAGCGCCGACTTCTCCCGGCCGGGGCGCATGTGGTGGTCGGTGCCCGAGGGGACGGAGAGCTTCGCCACCTGGGAGGAGACCACGACCGTGTACCACGAGGGCGTGCCGGGCCACCACCTCCAGTTCTCCACGGCCCTGGCCAACTCCGGGGAGCTCAACCTGTGGCGTCGCGCCGGCCTCTGGGTGCCGGGCCACGGCGAGGGCTGGGCCCTGTACGCCGAGCGGCTCATGGACGAGCTGGGCTTCCTCGAGGACTCCGGGGACCGGATGGGCATGCTGGACGCTCAGCGGCTGCGCGCAGCACGGGTGGTCTTCGACGTCGGCTTCCACTGCGGCCTCCCGGTCCCGGCGGAGCTGGGCGACGCGCTCGGCGGTGCCCGCCCCGGCGCGGTGTGGAGCCCCGAGGACGGGTGGCTGTTCCTGCGCGAGAACATCGCGATGAACGACGCCACCCTGCGCTTCGAGTGGATGCGCTACATGGGCTGGCCGGGTCAGGCGCCGTCCTACAAGGTGGGCCAGCGGCTCTGGGAGCAGATCCGGGACGAGGCCCGCGCCGCGGCCGGACCGGCGTTCCGGCTCAAGGACTTCCACACGCAGGCGCTGCGGCTGGGCTCCCTGGGCCTGGACACCCTGGAGTACGCCCTGTCCCTGTGACCTCCGTCTCCGTGGCGTCACATTTCGTCACCGCGAGTCCGCGGGATATGGTGCGGGGCCCTAAGGTGGACGGATGATTTCCACAGAAAGCATCCGGCGGCTGCCCCGGTGGACGACCTCCTTCGGCCCGCAGATCGTCCTCGCCCTCGTGCTCGGCGTCGTCCTGGGCACCGCGGCCGACGCCCTCGGCGGCGACCCCGAGACGGACCCCAACTGGCTGATGACCGCGCTGGACACCATCGGCTCCAGCTACGTCAGCCTGCTCAAGGCCGCCGTCGTCCCCCTGATCGTGACCGCCGTGATCTCCTCCATCGCGAACCTGCGGGAGGTCTCCGACGCGGCGCGCCTCGCGTGGAAGACCCTGCTCTGGTTCGGCATCACGGCCCTGATCGCGGTCCTCGTGGGGCTCGCGCTGGGCCTGGTGGTCCAGCCCGGCGCCGGGACCGGCGCCGCCGCCCCCGCGGAGTCCTACAGCGGGACCCAGGGCTCCTGGCTCGCGTTCCTGACCGGCCTCGTCCCGGCGAACTTCCTGGGCCTGCAGGTCTCCTCCACCGTCGTGGACGCGGAGACCGTGCGGACCGCCGTGAACTTCAACGTCCTGCAGGTGCTGGTGGTCTCGGCCGCCGTGGGCATCGCCGCGCTCAAGGTCGGCCCCGCCGCCGAGCCGTTCCTCGCCGTCGTCCGCTCGGCGCTGGCGATCGTGCAGAAGGTCGTGTGGTGGATCATCCGCCTCGCCCCGCTGGGCACGCTGGGCCTCATCGGCCGGGCCGTGTTCGAGTACGGCTGGACGTCGATGGGCGGGCTGCTGGCCTTCGTGGCCACGGTCTACGCCGGCCTGCTGGTCGTGGCCTTCGTGGTCTACCCGGTGCTCGTGCGGGCGCACGGGCTGAGCGTCCGGCAGTACTTCTCCGGCGTCTGGCCGGCCGTGCAGCTGGGCTTCGTCTCCCGCTCCTCCGTCGGCGCCATGCCCCTGACCCAGCGCGTTACCGAGCGCAGCCTCGGCGTGCCCCGGGCCTACGCGTCCTTCGCCGTGCCGCTCGGCGCGACCACCAAGATGGACGGCTGCGCCGCGGTCTACCCCGCGATCGCGGCCCTGTTCGTCGCGCAGTTCTACGGCATCGACCTGGACGTCACGCACTACGTGCTGATCGCGCTCGTGTCCGTGCTCGGCTCGGCCGCCACCGCCGGCACCACCGGCGCGACCGTCATGCTCACCCTCACCCTCTCGACCCTGGGCCTGCCCCTGGACGGCGTCGGCCTGCTGCTGGCCGTGGACCCGATCGTCGACATGGGCCGCACCGCGCTCAACGTGGCCGGCCAGGCCCTGGTGCCCACCCTCGTGGCCCAGCGCGAGGGGATCCTGGACCGGGAGCTCTACGACGCCCCCCGCACCGGGGACCCCTTCGCGCCGGAGGCCCCGGAGACCGCGGCCGCCCCGGGGACGGGCGCCCCGGAGGCGCCGGCCGATCCCCTCGGCGCCCCCGCCGGGGGGCGCTGACCGGCCCGCCCGGCCCGCCGAGGGGCGGGGAGCTGTGGGAATGCCCGACGCATCCCGGCAGTTCCCCGCCCCTCGCCCGTCGTGGACACGTCAGCGGCTACCCTGGGACCCGGAGCGAGACCCGGATCACACCGCACGACGGAGGCGAGGAGCATGGGCGCACGGGCCCAGGGGCCGACGACGACGGACCCGCTGCTGCGGCTGTCCTGGGCCCGGTCCCTGGAGACCCTCGCGACCCCGGAGCGCTGCGCGCCGCAGGTCGTCCTGGACCGGGGCGACGTCCGCGAGGCGCGGGCACCGCTGCGCCTGCTCCTGCCCGTGCTCGACGAGCTGCTCACGCCCCTGGCCGAGGAGACCGGCCTGGTCGTGGCGGTCACCGACCCGGCCGGCGTGCTGCTGCGGGTCGGCGGTGCCGCCGCCACCCGGCGCCGGGCCGAGGCGATGGGCTTCGTCGAGGGCGCCGACTGGTCCGAGCTCGCCGTGGGGACCAACGCCCCCGGCACCGCGCTCGTGCTGCGCCGCCCGGTGACGGTCCGCCGGGAGCAGCACTTCTACCCCGAGGCCCGGCCGTGGTCGTGCACGGCCGCCCCGCTGCTGCACCCCCTGACCGGGGAGCTGCTGGGCGCCGTGGACCTGACCGGCGGGGACACGGCCGCGGATGCCTCCACCCGCGCCCTCGTCGGCGCGGCCGTGCGGGCGGCCCAGGCCGAGCTCGCCCTGGCCCTGCGCGGCCGGCCACCCTCCGCGGCACCGCCCCGCCGGACGACCCCCGGCGCGGGCGCCCGCGCGGTCCCCGCGGCCGGTACGGGGGCCCGGCTGCGGGTCCTGGGACCGGGCGCGCCCGCGCTGGTCCTGCGCGGCCAGGCGCTCGAGCTCACGGAGCGGCACGCCGAGATCCTGCTGGTCCTCTCCCGCTCCGCGGCGGGACTGAGCACCGCCGAGCTCTCCGACCGGCTGTGGGGCGGCCGCGTGCAGGAGACCACGGTGCGCGCCGAGGTGCTGCGGCTGCGACGGCTGCTGGAGCGGGCCGGGGGCCCCACGGTGGACTCGCGCCCCTACCGGCTCGCGGCGGCGCTGCCGTCGGACGCCGGGACGGTCCTGGACCTGCTGGCCCGCGGCGCCCACCGGCGGGCCCTGCGGGAGTATCCCGGGACGCTGCTCCCCCGCTCGGAGGCCCCCTGGGTCGCCGAGCTTCGCCACCGACTCTCCGCGCTGCTGCGGGACGCCGTCCTCACGGACGGCTCCGCCGAGGCCGTCCGCCAGTACCTCGCCCTGCCGGAGGCCGCCGACGACGCCGAGGCGTGGGCGCTGCTGCTGCGCCTGCTGCCCGCCCGCTCCCCGGTCCGGGCGGAGGCCGTGCGCGAGCTCGAGAGACTGCGCGCCTGAGCCCCCGCCGCGCCACCCCGTCCCGTTCTGCCGCGGGCCCCGCCTTGTCCGCCGCCGCGCCGAGGGCCGTGCAACGTGCGTGCAACGTGGCGGCGCGTAGCGTGATCCGCATCACACACAGTGTGCGGCGGACCCGCGCACCCGGGCACGAAACGGAGTCTGCTCCCATGACCGTTGACGTTCAGTCCAGCACCACCTACGCGCAGCCGGGCACCGAGGGCTCGAAGGTCACCTTCAAGCCCCGCTACGACCACTGGATCGGCGGCGAGTGGGTCGCCCCCGTGAAGGGCCAGTACTTCGAGAACATCTCGCCGGTCAACGGCAAGCCGTTCACCGAGGTCGGCCGCGGCACCGCCGAGGACATCGAGGCGGCGCTCGACGCCGCGTGGGCCGCCGCCCCCTCCTGGGGCAAGACCCCGGTCGCGGAGCGCGCGCTCGCGCTGCACCGGATCGCCGACCGGATGGAGCAGAACCTCGAGATGCTCGCCGTCGCCGAGACCTGGGACAACGGCAAGCCCGTCCGCGAGACGATCAACGCCGACCTCGCCCTGGCCGTCGACCACTTCCGCTACTTCGCCGGCGCCATCCGCGCCCAGGAGGGCACCCTCTCCCAGCTGGACGACAGCACGACGTCCTACCACTTCCACGAGCCGCTGGGCGTGGTGGGGCAGATCATCCCCTGGAACTTCCCGATCCTCATGGCCGTGTGGAAGCTGGCCCCGGCGCTGGCGGCGGGCAACGCCGTCGTCCTCAAGCCCGCGGAGCAGACCCCGGCGTCGATCCTGGTGTTCGTCGAGCTGATCGCCGACCTGCTGCCCCCGGGCGTGATCAACGTGGTCAACGGCTTCGGCGTGGAGGCCGGCAAGCCGCTCGCCTCCAGCCCGCGGATCCGCAAGATCGCGTTCACCGGGGAGACGACCACGGGCCGGCTCATCATGCAGTACGCGTCCCAGAACATCATCCCGGTCACCCTGGAGCTCGGCGGCAAGTCCCCGAACATCTTCTTCGAGGACGTCGCCGCGCGGCAGGACTCGTTCTACGACAAGGCCCTCGAGGGCTTCGCGTTCTTCGCCCTCAACCAGGGTGAGGTCTGCACCTGCCCCTCCCGCGCCCTGATCCAGGACTCGATCTACGACCAGCTGCTGGGCGACGGCCTCGAGCGCGTGAAGGGCATGGTCCAGGGCAACCCGCTCGACCTCAACACCCAGGTCGGCGCGCAGGCGTCCAACGACCAGCTGCAGAAGATCCTCTCCTACATCGACATCGGCAAGCAGGAGGGCGCCAAGGTGCTCGTCGGCGGCGAGCGCAACGAGCTCGCCGGCGACCTCGCCGACGGCTTCTACGTCAGCCCCACGGTGTTCGAGGGCCGCAACTCGATGCGCATCTTCCAGGAGGAGATCTTCGGGCCGGTGCTGTCCGTGACCCGGTTCTCGGACTACGCCGAGGCCATCAGCACCGCCAACGACACCCTCTACGGCCTGGGCGCCGGCGTGTGGGCCCGCAACGGCAACCTCGCCTACCGCGCGGGCCGGGACATCGAGGCCGGCCGCGTGTGGGTGAACCAGTACCACAACTACCCGGCGCACTCGGCGTTCGGCGGGTACAAGTCCTCGGGCATCGGCCGCGAGAACCACCTCATGATGCTCGACCACTACCAGCAGACGAAGAACCTCCTGGTGTCCTACTCCGAGGACGCGCAGGGCTTCTTCTAGGCCTTCCGGCGGGCCCCTCCCAGGGCCCCGGACCGGCCGCGGAGGGGGGCGGCGGAGGGGCGGCGCCCGCGCGGGCGCCGCCCCTCCGCCGCGCCTGCCGACCGGCAGGCGGGACGGGCACCACAGAAGTGGGGACACGCGGTGGGGCGTGTCCCGGCCCCCGGGGACATAGCATCAGGGCCATCCCCACCCCGGACGCTGCTCCCGCGCGCCCGGACGACCTGTTCGCCCTGGTCAGACCGGCTTTCGTCCCCGCCCTCCCCCGGGGTGGGAGCGGTCGCCGCCCCGGGCGGACCCCCGCGAAAGGAACCCCCTTGGACGAGCCCGCCGGGCGCCCGACCCCCGCGCACGAGCCCTCCGACGACGCCCGCGGCACGACGCTCCCGGACCGCGCCGACCTGCTCGCCGCCCTCCGGGCCTGGGCGGCGGAGCACGGGCTGGTCCTCGCCGCCGCCGAGCTCCGGGAGCCGGCCTCCTCGGTGACGCTGGCCCCGGATCCCGCGGTCCTCCACGCCCTGACCGTCGACGCCGTGGCGAGGGGGGACGTGCCCGCCGACTGGGACGACGACACGGCGGCCCTCACGGAGGGCACCCCGGCCTGGACGTGGTCCGAGGCCACCGCCCGCGCCTACGACCGCCACCGCATCGTCGGGCGCCGGGACGCCCACCTCCGTGCCCTCACCGGCCTCCTCGCCGCCCACGGCCACCACGGCGCCGTCGAGCTCCGCATCACGGGGCCGACGCCCCGCCACATCCTGGAGCACCTGGCCGAGGTCCGGACCGGCAGGCCCCGCCCCACCGGCGGCTGACCGGGCCGCACTCCGGCTCCGGCTCGCGCCGAGGGGTCGTGCTCTGCGCCCCGACCCCGACGAGGGGCCGTGTTCTGCGCCCTGACCCTCCCGAGGGGTCGTGTTCTGCCGGTCCGGGCGCCCCGTTCCGACGGAACGCGCCCCCTCGGTGCAGACGGAGGCCCGGGCGGGCGGTGCGTATCCTGGGTCCGTGACCCCACGCCTGATCCTCGCCTCCCGCTCCCCCGCCCGCACCAAGCTCCTCGCCGACGCCGGGATCGGCCACGACCGCCTCGTCTCCGACGTGGACGAGGACGCCGTGGTGCGCGAGCAGGGGGCGGTCGGCCCCGAGGAGACCGCGATGCTCCTGGCCCGGGCCAAGGCCGAGGCGGTCGCGGGGCTGCCCGAGGCCGCCGGGGGGCTGGTGATCGGCTGCGACTCCGTGTTCGAGTTCGGCGGCGAGGTGCACGGCAAGCCCCTGGACCCCGCGACGGCCACGGCCCGGATCCGCGCCATGCGCGGGCGCTCCGGCGTGCTGCACACCGGGCACTGGCTCGTCGACACCCGCGACCCCGCCGACGGCGGCACCGGCTTCAGCGGCGGGGCCCCCGCGAGCGCGGAGGTCCACTTCGCGCAGATGTCCGACGACGAGGTCGCCGCCTACGTCGCCACCGGCGAGCCGCTGGAGGTCGCCGGGTCCTTCACCATCGACTCCCTCGGCGCGTCGTTCGTCGACCGGGTCGAGGGAGACGTGCACGCCGTCATCGGACTGAGCCTGAGCACCCTGAGGACCCTGCTGCGGGAGACCGGGGTGTCCGTCCCGCAGCTGTGGACGACCCACGGCTGAGCCCGGCGGCCGGGCCCCGGCCCGGATCCCGATCCCCGCTTTGTAGGACTCCTACAGAAAGCGCCGCCCATTTCCGGCCCCCTCGCCCGGTGGTTGGGCGATCGGCCGCACCGGGGAATACAGTGCATCGGAGGATTCGACAAGGAGTTGAGACGTGACCGGTAACAGTCCCGCGGACGGCGCCATCCGCCCCATCACGAAGGTGCTCGTCGCCAACCGCGGCGAGATCGCCGTGCGCGTGATCCGCGCGGCACGGGACGAGGGCATCGCCTCCGTGGCCGTGTACGCCGATCCGGACCGCGACGGCCTGCACGCCCGCATGGCCGACGAGGCGTACGCGCTCGGCGGCAACACCGCCGCGGAGTCCTACCTGGTGGCCGACAAGATCCTCGACGTCGCCGCCCGCTCCGGGGCCGACGCGGTGCACCCGGGCTACGGCTTCCTCTCGGAGAACGCCGACTTCGCCCTGGCCGTCCTCAACGCCGGCCTGACCTGGATCGGCCCGCCGCCCTCCGCGATCGCGAAGCTGGGCGACAAGGTGGCCGCCCGGCACATCGCCGAGAAGGTCGACGCCCCGCAGGTCCCCGGCACCACCGATCCCGTGAACTCCGCCGAGGAGGTGCTCGCGTTCGCCGACGAGCACGGCCTGCCCATCGCCATCAAGGCCGCGTTCGGCGGCGGCGGGCGCGGGATCAAGGTCGTGCGCTCCCGCGAGGACATCCCCGAGCTCTTCGAGTCCGCGGTGCGGGAGGCCACGGCGGCGTTCGGCCGCGGCGAGTGCTTCGTGGAGCGCTTCCTCGACGCCCCCCGGCACGTGGAGACCCAGTGCCTGGCCGACGCCCACGGCAATGTGGTGGTCGTCTCGACCCGCGACTGCTCGCTGCAGCGGCGCAACCAGAAGCTCGTCGAGGAGGCGCCGGCCCCGTTCCTGACCGAGGAGCAGAACCGGCGGCTGTACGAGTCCTCCAAGGCCATCCTGCGGGAGGCCGGCTACCAGGGCGCCGGCACGTGCGAGTTCCTGGTGGGCCAGGACGGGACCATCTCCTTCCTCGAGGTCAACACGCGCCTGCAGGTCGAGCACCCGGTCTCCGAGGAGGTCACCGGCATTGACCTGGTCCGGGAGCAGTTCCGGCTGGCCCGCGGCGAGGAGCTCGGCTACGACGACCCCGCGGTGCGCGGGCACTCGATCGAGTTCCGGATCAACGGCGAGGACCCGGGGCGGAACTTCATGCCCTCCCCCGGCACCCTCTCCGCCCTCGCGCTGCCGAGCGGCCCGGGCGTGCGCGTGGACACCGGCGTGGAGGCCGGGGAGACCGTGGGCGGGAACTTCGACTCCATGCTCGCCAAGCTGATCGTCACCGGCGCGACCCGCCGCCAGGCGCTCGAGCGCTCCCGCCGGGCCCTGGCGGAGCTGCAGATCGAGGGCATGCCCACGGTCGTGCCGTTCCACCGCGCCGTCGTCGCCGACCCGGCGTTCGCCCCGGAGGACGGCTCCCCGTTCCGCGTGCACACGCGCTGGATCGAGACGGAGTTCGACAACACGATCCGGCCCTTCGAGGCCGAGCCCCAGGCCGCTCCCGAGGCGGAGGAGCGCCAGGCCATCGTCGTGGAGGTCGCCGGCAAGCGGCTCGAGGTCGTGCTCCCCGCCCTCCCGGGGGCGCCCAAGGCCAACGGCACGGCGGGCAAGCCGCGCAAGTCCCGGGCGGCCCGCGGCGGGACCAAGGCCGCCGCCGGCGGCGACGGCCTCACCTCGCCCATGCAGGGCACCATCGTGAAGATCGCCGTCGACAACGGCGACGAGGTGGCCGAGGGCGACCTCGTGGTGGTCCTCGAGGCCATGAAGATGGAGCAGCCGCTCACCGCCCACAAGGCCGGCACGGTCTCGGGGCTCACCGTCAGCCCCGGGGACACCGTCTCCGCCGGCACGGTGCTGGCCACCATCTCCTGAGCACCCCGGCGGCGCGGCGGGGAACCGCGCCGCCAGATCCTTCTCACCATGTGAGACAGAGCATTCACCATGCGGATGATGGACGTAGCATCCTTGGTTTGACCACACCCATCGCTACAGCCGAGGTTTCCCCATGTCCTCTTCGGTGACCGGGCCGGACGCCACTCCCGCGACCGCCCCCGCCCTCCCGCTCTCCCCCCGCGTTCCCCGCAGCCGGGTGATCATGGCGTCCCTCGTGGGCACCACGATCGAGTTCTACGACTTCTACGTCTACGCCACCGCGGCCGTCGCCGTGTTCCCGGCCCTGTTCTTCACGGGCCAGGACGACACCGCCAAGCTGCTCGCCTCCATGGCCACCTTCGCGGCGGCGTTCATCGCCCGCCCGATCGGCTCCGTGATCTTCGGGCACTTCGGCGACCGGATCGGCCGCAAGGCCACCCTGATCGGCGCGCTGCTGACCATGGGCATCGCCACCTTCCTCATCGGCCTGCTGCCCACGTACTACTCGATCGGCATCTGGGCCCCGCTGCTGCTGACCATCCTGCGCTTCTGCCAGGGCCTGGGCCTCGGCGGCGAGTGGTCCGGCGCCGCCCTGCTGGCCACCGAGTACGCCGAGGAGGGCAAGCGGGCGCGCGCCGCCATGTGGCCCCAGCTCGGCGCCCCGTTCGGCTTCATCCTGGCCAACGGCTTCTTCCTGGTGCTCACCCTCGTGATGGGCTTCGTCTCCGTCGCCGAGCAGGGCGCGGACCACCCCTTCCTCACCTGGGGCTGGCGCATCCCGTTCCTGGCCTCCGTGGTCATGGTCGTGCTGGGCCTCTGGGTGCGCTTCAAGCTCGAGGAGACCCCGGTCTTCCAGAAGGCCGTGGAGCAGGGCCAGAAGGTGCAGAGCCCGCTGGCCGCGGTGTTCAGGACCTCGTGGCTGCAGATCATCCAGGGCACGTTCATCATGCTCGCCACCTACGTGCTCTTCTACCTGATGACCGCCTGGATCCTGTCCTACGGCATCGGCAAGCCGGAGAACGGCGGCCTGGGCATCCCCTACCGCGACTTCCTGGTGCTCCAGCTGCTGGCCGTGCTGCTGTTCGCCGCGATGGTGCCCGTGTCCGGGTGGCTCGCCGACCGCTTCGGCCGGCGCAGCTCCCAGCTGGTCATCACCACCGCGATCCTGCTCTTCGGCCTCGGCTTCGGGCTGGTCATGGACCCGGCGTCCGTGGGCACCGGCGCCGACGTCAGCATGGGCCGCGTCCTGGTCTTCCTGACCATCGGCATGACCCTCATGGGCCTGACCTTCGGCTCCATGTCCGCGATCCTGCCGGAGCTGTTCCCCACGAACGTGCGCTACACCGGCTCCGGCATCTCCTACAACGTGGCGTCCATCCTCGGCGCGGCCATCACCCCGTACATCGCCGTGTACCTCAACGCGAACCACGGCGTGGGCGCGGTGGGGCTGTACCTCGCCTTCGGCGCGGTGCTGACCCTCGTCGCCCTCTGGCTCTCCCCCGAGACCCGGGACGTCGACATGGAGAACGTGGTCACCCGCCGCTGACCCCGAACACCCGAGAACGCGGAACGGCCGCATCCTGCACGGATGCGGCCGTTCCGCGTTCGTCGCGGCAGGAGTTCCCGGCGCTCAGACGTGCACGTGCAGGCGCCGGGCGGCCTCCGAGATCGAGCCCGACAGCGACGGGTAGATCGTGAAGGTGTCCGCGAGGTCGTCGACGTGCAGCTTGTGCGTCACCGCGATGGAGATCGGGAAGATCAGCTCGGAGGCGCGGGGGCCCACCACCACGCCGCCGATCACGGTCCCGGAGCCCTTGCGGGAGAAGATCTTCACGAAGCCGTCCTCGACCGCCATCATCTTGGCGCGCGGGTTGGTGCTGAGCTTCAGCATGATCGTGTCCGCCTGGTACGTGCCGTCGTGGATGGACTTCTCGCTCACGCCCACGGAGGCGATCTCGGGCGAGGTGAAGATGTTGGACGCCACCAGGTGGGTGCGCAGCGGCTTGACGGCGTCGCCCATCAGGTGGGCCACGGCGATCCGGCCCTGCATGGCGGCGACCGAGGCCAGCGGGAGCACGCCGGTGCAGTCCCCCACGGCGTAGATCCCCGGCACGGTGGTGCGGGAGACGCCGTCCACCTTGATGTGGCCGGACTCGGCGAGGCCCACGCCGACCTCCTCGAGGCCGAGGCCCGAGGTCGCCGGGATCGCCCCGACGGCCACGAGGCAGTGGGACCCGGCGACCTTGCGCCCGTCGGCGAGGGTCACGACCACGCCGTCGTCGGTGCGCTCGACGGCCTCGGCGCGGGAGCGGGCGAGGACGTTCATCCCGCGGCGCTCGAAGACGTTCTCCAGCACGGTGGCGGCGTCCTCGTCCTCGCCCGGGAGCACCTGGTCGCGGGAGGAGACGAGGGTGACCTCCGCGCCGAGGCCGCGGTAGGCGGAGGCGAACTCGGCGCCGGTGACCCCGGAGCCGACGACGATCATGTGCTCCGGGACCTCGCGCAGGTGGTAGAGCTGCTTCCAGTTGAAGATCCGCTCCCCGTCCGGCCGGGCGCTGGGCAGCTCGCGGGGATAGGCGCCCACGGCGAGGAGGACGGCCTGGGCGTCGAGGTCGTACTCGAGGCCGTCGTCGGTGGTGACCTGCACGCAGGTGGGGCTCAGCAGCTTCCCGGTGCCCGCGATCACGCGCACCCCCACGCGCTCGAGCCCGCGCTTGATGTCCCGGGACTGGGTCGCGGCCAGGCGCAGCAGACGGGTGTTCACCTTGTCGAGGTCCACCGCGAGGTCGTTGATCTCGTTGCCGTCCTTGCTGCCGCGCACGTGCACCCCGAGGTCCGCGGCGTCGGCGAAGCGGGTCATGGCGTCGGCGGACGCGATGAGCGTCTTCGAGGGGACCACGTCCGTCAGCACGGCGGACCCGCCCAGACCCTGGTTCTCGATGATCGTCACCTCGGCGCCGAGGCTCGCGGCGACCAGCGCCGCCTCGTAGCCCCCGGGGCCGCCGCCGATGATGACCAGTTTCTGGATGGTGAATTCGCTGTGTGCAGTCACCGTGCCATTCTTGCAGGTGCGCATCCGGCGCGGGAACCGGCGGGCTCGGCCGGTGCCCGTCCGGCGCGGGGGCGTGCGGTAGTCTGCGGCGGGTGGAGAACCAGCAGAGCACCCCCGAGTCCGACCCCTTCGAGCTGGCCCGCGAGGCCGCGGCCGTCCTCCGCCGGGCCACCGGCGTCGAGACCCACGACCTCGCCCTGACCCTGGGCTCGGGCTGGGGGCAGGCGGCCGACCTCCTGGGCGAGACCGTCGCCGAGGTCCCCGCCGACGAGATCCCCGGCTTCACCCGGCCGGCCCTCGAGGGGCACGTGGGCACGCTCCGATCGATCCGCACGGCCGCCGGCAAGCACGCCCTGGTGATCGGGGCCCGCACGCACTTCTACGAGGGCCGCGGCGTGCGCGCCGTCGTCCACGGGGTCCGCACCGCGGCCGCCGCCGGCGCCCGCACCATGGTCCTCACCAACGGGTGCGGCGGCCTGGACCCGGCCTGGGGCCCCGGCACGCCGGTGCTCATCCGCGACCACCTCAACCTCACCGGCCGCTCCCCCCTGGAGGGGGCCACGTTCGTGGACCTCACCGACCTGTACTCGCCGCGGCTCCGGGAGCTGGCCCGGCGCGTGGACCCCTCGCTCGACGAGGGCGTCTACGCCCAGTTCACCGGCCCGCACTACGAGACCCCCGCCGAGGTCCGGATGGCCGGCGTGCTCGGCGCCGACCTCGTCGGCATGTCCACCGCGCTGGAGGCCATCGCCGCCCGGCACGCCGGGATGGAGGTGTTCGGCATCTCCCTGGTGACCAACCAGGCGGCGGGCATCTCCGCGACCCCGCTCTCCCACGAGGAGGTGCTCGAGGCCGGGCGGGCCGCCGGCCCCCGGATCTCGGAGCTGCTGGCCCGGATCGTCGCGGAGCTCTGAGCACCACGTCCGAGCCGGCTCGCAGAGCCCGCCGGCAGAGCCCGTCCGCAGAGCCCGTGCACCGGGCCGCCGGACCCGCCCCCGCAGGAGAGGACCCCATGACCACCCCCCACCGCACCGCCGCCGACCCGCTCGACGACCTGCTCGCCGCCGCCCGCGCGTGGAGCGCGGCCGACCCCGACCCCGTCACGCGCGCCGAGCTCGACGCCCTGACCGAGGCGGCCGGGGCCGGGGACGGGGCGGCCCGCGAGGAGCTCGCCGACCGCTTCTCCGGGTCCCTGCAGTTCGGCACCGCCGGGCTGCGCGCCGCGCTGGGCGCCGGGCCCATGCGGATGAACCGCGTCGTGGTCCTGCGCGCCGCCGCCGGGCTCGCGGCCCACGTCACGGCCGTGACCGTGGACAGCGCCGCCGGCTCGGGGCGCCCCCCGCGCGCCGTCGTCGGCTACGACGCCCGGCACAACTCGGACGTCTTCGCCCGGGACACCGCCGCCGTGCTCACCGCCGCGGGGATCGAGACGATGCTGATGCCCTCGGCCCTGCCCACGCCCGTCCTGGCCTGGGCGGTGCGGGCGTTCGACGCCGAGGTGGGCGTCATGGTCACTGCGAGCCACAACCCGCCCGCGGACAACGGCTACAAGGTCTACCTGGGCGGGCGCGCCGTGGAGCCCGCCGCCCGCGGCTGCCAGATCGTCGCGCCCTACGACAGGATGATCGCCCAGCAGATCGCCGCCGTGGGGCCCGTGCAGGAGATCCCCCGTGCCGAGGACGGGTGGAGCGTCCTCCCGGCGTCGATCGCCCGGGACTACCTGGACGCGGTCGTCCCGGCCTCCGGGCGGACGGGCCGTCCGCTGCGGATCGTCCTCACCCCCATGCACGGCGTGGGCGGGGCGACGACGACGGAGGCGCTGCGGCGTGCCGGGTTCGCCGACGTGCACGTGGTCGCGGAGCAGGCCGAGCCGGACCCCGACTTCCCCACCGTCGCCTTCCCGAACCCCGAGGAGCCCGGCGCCCTGGACCTCGCGCTGGCCGCGGCCCGCGCGGTGGGCGCCGACCTGGTGCTCGCCAACGACCCCGACGCCGACCGGGTGGCCGTGGCCGTCCCTGTGACCGTTCCGGTGGCCGACGGGAGCGCCGGGGCGCAGGGCTGGCGGATGCTGCGCGGGGACGAGGTGGGGGCCCTGCTGGGCCACGCCGCCGCCGAGCGGCTGGCCGGCCGGACCCGCGGGGCCGTGTTCGCGAACTCGATCGTCTCCTCCCGGTTGCTGGGCCGGATCGCGGCGGCGGCCGGGATCGAGCACCGGGAGACCCTGACCGGCTTCAAGTGGATCGCCCGGGTGCCGGGCCTGGTCTACGGCTACGAGGAGGCCCTGGGCTACTGCGTGGCCCCGGAGCTCGTCAAGGACAAGGACGGGATCAGCGCCGCGGTGGCGGTGGCCGTGCTGGCCGACGACCTGCGGGCGGAGGGCCGGACGCTGCAGGACGTGCTGGACGACCTCGCCCTCGCCCACGGCCTGCACTCGACGGACCAGCTGAGCGTCCGGGTGGCGGACCTCGCCCTGATCCCGGCGATGACCACGGCGCTGCGCGCCGCTCCCCCGGCAGCCCTCGGCGGCTCCGAGGTCGTGGAGGTCGCCGACCTCAGCTCCCCGGACAGCGGGCTGCCGCCCACGGAGGGGCTGCGCCTGCGCACCCGGGACGACACCCGCGTGGTGGTGCGCCCCTCCGGGACCGAGCCGAAGCTCAAGTGCTACCTGGAGGTCGTCACCCCGGTCGCGGACCGGGCCGGGCTGCCCGCCGCGCGCGCCGAGGCGGCCCGCACGCTGGAGCGGATCCGCGCCGAGCTCCGGGCGGCCCTGGGCCTCTGAGCGGGAACGCCCCGGTCCGTCCGCCGGCCCCGCCGCGGACGGACCGGCCGGAGCCGGCTACTCCGTCCGCTCCGCCTCGCGCGTCCGCTCCGCCTCGGGGTGCTCGTGGAGCACGAGGACCGGGCAGCGGGCGTGGGTCACGCACGCGGCGCTGACCGAGCCCAGGAGCAGTCCTCGGAAGCCGCCGTGCCCCCTGCGCCCCACCACGAGCATCGAGGCGTCGTTGCTCTCCTGCACCAGCACCTTGGACGGGTGGCCGAAGACGACGGAGGTGCTCAGACCCGGCGGGACGTCCTCCCCGAAGGCCTCGTGGACGGCCTGGTCGACCCGCTTCTGGGTGATCTCGTCGAAGTTGTCGCTGCCCAGGGGGACGTATCCCGCGTACTCGGGCGGGTACTCCCAGGCGCCCACCGCCCTGATCCCCGCTCCGAGCGCCGGGGCCAGGCGCGCGGCCCAGCGCAACGCCTCCACGGACTGCTGGGAGCCGTCGACCCCTACGACGATCTCTGCTGACGCTTCGTTTTCCATGCCGGACCCTTTGCGCTCGTGACGACCGTGGTGCGCCCAGTATCACAGAGCCCGCGGCGCACCGACCAGACCCCGCGGCGCCCCGGCCGGACACCGCGCCCGGAGCCGCCCGTGGTGCCGCGGCCGCCGGCGGCGGCCGTCCGGGACGCGCGATGCCGTGGATCCGGCCGTCGGCGTCGTCACTACGCGACCAATCTCACCCCTGCGCCGGGAAACCGTCCTCCAGGGCCCACCATCGGGCCGGTAGACTGTGGACGCCCACTGCGGCGCCCCCGGCGCGCCGGCCGCACCGCAGGACGCTCCCCACGATCGCACCGATCCCACCGCGGATCCGCCTGCCCTCGCGCGCCCACAGAAAGCTGGATGCTCCCATGGCCTTCCTCCTCGTCTTCGGCCTCCCCGCCGTCCTCTTCTCCCTGATCGGCCGGGCCGCCTCGCCGGCGAGCTCCGCCGGTCCCACGCCGCGACGGATCGGCGCGGACCTGATGCGCGGCCTGCGCGTCTGCGCCATGACGCCTCCGCAGTTCCTCGGGGACGCCCGCGCCGCCGAGTAGCCGTCGCCGAGCAGGCCGGGGCGCGCGGTCTGCCCGTCCCGCGCCCCGGAGCGCGCAGGAAAATTCTGCGTTTCAATCCCTACTGACGCGTTGCCAACACCCCGCCCACCGGGTGTAGTTGTGAGATGCAGATCACACACGCGGTCCCCATGACCACCGTTGCCGAGGACGTCGGCTGGCTCGCCGCCATCGACGACGCGATCAACTCGGCGTTCGCCCCCATCACCGAGGTGTTCTCGAGCATCGTCTTCTTCCCGATCACCATCGGGGAGATCAGCTTCCCGGCGGTGGTGGCCTGGCTCATCGCGGCCGGTGTCGTCTTCACCGTCTACTTCGGGTTCATCCAGTTCCGCGGCCTGAAGGTCTCCACCGAGGTGATCCGCGGCAGGTTCTCCGCGAAGGACGACCCCGGCGAGGTCCCCCACTTCCAGGCGCTGACCTCTGCGCTGTCCGGGACCGTCGGACTCGGCAACATCGCCGGCGTCGGCGCCGCGATGGCCCTCGGCGGGCCGGGCGCCACCTTCTGGATGATCTGCGCCGGCCTGCTCGGGATGGCCACCAAGTTCGCCGAGTGCACCCTGGGCGTGAAGTACCGCGACGTCCACGAGGACGGCACCGTCAGCGGCGGGCCGTTCAAGTACCTGCCCATCGCGTTCCGCAGGTTCGGCCGCGTCCCCGCCAAGCTCCTCACCGGCATCTTCGCTGTGGCCATCCTCTTCTTCGGCGCGGCCGGCGGCAACATGTTCCAGGCGAACCAGACGTTCGCCCAGGTGCAGAACGTCACGGGCGGGGCCGACGGCTTCCTCGGCAGCGCGGGTGCCGCGCTGATCTTCGGGATCGTGCTGGCGCTCCTCGTGGCCGCGGTGATCATCGGCGGCATCAGGTCCATCGGCGCCACCACGAGCCGGCTGGTGCCGGCCATGGGCGCCGTCTACGTCACCGCGTGCCTGGTCGTCATCCTGACCAACCTGGGCCAGGTCCCCGCGGCGATCGGCGCGATCATCGACGGCGCGTTCTCCCCCGAGGGCATGGCCGGCGGCGTGCTGGGCGTCATGGTCGTCGGCTTCCAGCGTGCCGCGTTCTCGAACGAGGCCGGCCTGGGCTCCGCCGCGATCGCCCACTCCGCGGTCAAGACCCGCCGCCCGGTCAGCGAGGGCTTCGTGGCCCTGTTCGAGCCGCTCGTCGACACCGTGGTCATCTGCACCATGACGGCGCTCGCGATCGTCATCGCCGGCGCCCCGAGCCTCCAGGCCGGCATCGACCAGGTCCAGGCGGGCGGTGGCGCCCCCGACGGCGTGATCCTCACCTCGGACGCCTTCGCCACCGTGATCCCCTGGTTCCCCGTGGTCCTGGCCGTCGCGGTGGTGCTCTTCGCCTACTCGACGCTGATCACCTGGTTCTACTACGGGCTCAAGGCGTGGGAGTACCTCTTCGGGCGCAGCCGGGTCAGCGACACCGCCTTCCGCATCATCTACCTGTTCTTCACCGTCGCCGGCTGCGTCCTGACCTTCAGCGAGGTCATCTCCTTCGCCGACGCGGCCCTGTTCGTCTGCGGCTTCGTGAACCTGCTGGGCGTCTACCTGCTCCTGCCGGTCATCAAGCGGGACATGAAGGAGTACCTGGCCGACCGCAGGAGCGGGAAGCTCCACGAGCTCGGCGTCGAGCCCGAGGAGGCCCCCGCCGCAGGTCCCCAGCTCTAGGCAACCGGCCCGGGCCCAGGACCGAGCCCCCACCAGCGGCGCCGAGCCCCCTCTCCTGTCGCATTTCCCCATGCGTGATTGTGGGGGATTGCGACGGACGAGGGGGCTCGGCGCGGACTGCTGCCACGTGGTGGGGGCTCGGCGGAGGTCCGCCGTCGGGGCCGGCTCAGGCAGCGGCCAGCCCGACGAGGACCCGCCCCTCCACCACGTGCACGGGGTGCACCGGCAGGGCCGGGCCGTCGCCGTTGAGGCAGAGGCCGGTGCCGAGGTCGTAGACCTCCTTGTGCAGGGGTGAGGCGACCGTGACGGCCGGTCCCCGGGAGCCGAGGATGCCCCGCGCCATGACGCAGGCACCGGTGTGCGGGTCGCGCTGGTCGGCGGCGAGCACCGTGGCCGCGTCCACGCGGAACAGCGCGACCTGGCGCCCGGCCACCCGGGCGGCCTCGCCCCACTGCACCTCGAGGTCCTCCAGCGCGCACACGTCGTGCCAGGTGAGCTCCTCGGTGGTCGAGGTGCGGGGGGCGAGGTCGGGAATCGTGATGGTCATGGGTTCCTCCTGGTGGGTCGGGACGTCGTTGTCGACGTTAGGACCGGCGCGTTTCCCCGGCGCTCCCATCCCGTTTCGGCTCCGTCAAACAGCGCTCACACGGGAAGGGCAGCCCGGTGAGGGGATCGTCATCCGGACGGAACGGCGGGGCAATCGAGGGGCAACCGCGGATCCCTAGAGTCGGAGTCGATGTCCCCGTCCGTTCCCGTCCCCGGAGGTTCCCGTGCCGCGCTCCCCCTTCACCCCCCGGTCCCCGCAGCACGTCGTCGTGGTGGGCGGCGGCCCCGCCGCCCACCGGTTCGCCGAGGCGGCGCTGTCCGCCGAGGACCACCACGTCCGGCTGACCGTGTTCGCCGACGAGCCCTGGCTCCCCTACGACCGCGTGCAGCTGTCCAAGGCGCTGACCGGCCCCGACGGGGAGGTCGACCTGACCCTCGGCGGCGGCACCGTCTGGGAGGACCCGCGGGTGGAGCTCCGCCTGGGCGTGGCCGCGCAGGAGATCGACCCGGAGGCGCGCACCGTCACGGCCGCCGACGGCTCCGTGACGGGCTACGACGAGCTCGTCCTGGCCACCGGCTCCGACGCCGCCCGGCTCGATGTCCCGGGCGCCCACCACGCCTTCGTCTACCGAACCCTCGACGACGTCTCCGCGATCCGCGCCGAGGTCGAGCGGCTGCGCGCGCTCTACGGCCGGACGCCGCGCGGTGTGGTGATCGGCGGCGGGCTGCTGGGCCTCGAGGCCGCGGGCGGGCTGCAGGAGCTCGGCGCGGAGGCCACCGTGGTGCACTCCCGCCAGTGGCTGATGAACGCCCAGCTGGACCAGGGCGCCGGCCGCGCCCTCAACGCGCTCATCGCCGGGCGCGGGGTGCGCCTGCGCCTGGGCGAGCGGCCCTCCGGGGTCGGGCTGCGCAAGGCCGACGGAGAGGTCTGCGCCGTCGAGTTCCGCGACTCCGCCGACCTCGAGGCCGACATGGTGATCGTGGCGACCGGCATCCGGGCCCGCGACCGCCTGGCGTTCAACGCCGGGATCGTGACGAACCCGCGCGGCGGCGTGGTGATCGACGACGCGTGCCGCACCTCCGCCGAGCATGTGTGGGCGATCGGCGAGGTCGCGTGCTTCGCCGGGGAGTGCGTCGGCCTGGTCGCCCCGGCCAACACCATGGCGGAGATCGTGGCCGACCGGATCGCCGGCGGGCGCTCCACGTTCGACGGCTTCGACACCGCCACCAAGCTCAAGCTCTCCGGGGTGGACGTCGCGTCCTTCGGCGACGCCTACGGCGTGACCCCGGACTGCCTCGAGGTCGTCTACGCGGACCCGGCCCGCGGGCTGTACCAGAAGCTCGTGGTGACCGCGGACGCGAAGACGCTGCTCGGCGGCGTGTTCGTGGGCGACGCCGAGCCGTACAACGCGCTGCGTCCCCTCCTCGGCCGGGAGCTGCCCGCGGAGCCCGGCGCCTACCTCTCGGCCTCCGGCGGCGAGGCCCCGGCCGGGGAGCTGCCCGACGACGCCGTCCTGTGCTCCTGCAACAACGTGACGACCGGCTCGGTGCGCGAGCAGATCTTCTGCGGCGTCCACGACCTCGGTGAGCTCAAGACGTGCTCCCGCGCGGGCACCCAGTGCGGCTCCTGCGTCCCGATGCTCAAGAAGACCCTGGACCTGGAGCTCGCCAAGGCGGGCGTGGCGGTGTCCAAGGCCCTGTGCGAGCACTTCGAGCTCTCCCGCGCGGGGCTCTTCGAGGCGGTCCGGGCCCTCGACCTCGCCTCGTGGGACGAGGTCCTCGCCCGCTTCGGCACGGGTCTGGGCTGCGACATCTGCAAGCCGGTGGTGGCCTCCGTCCTGGCCTCCCAGCGCGACGAGTACGTGCTCGACGCCGGCCGCGGCGGCCTGCAGGACACCAACGACCGCGCCCTGGCGAACATGCAGAAGGACGGCACCTACTCAGTGGTCCCGCGCGTGCCCGGCGGGGAGATCACCCCCGACAAGCTCATCGTGCTGGGCGAGGTGGCGCGCAGGTACGGGCTCTACACCAAGATCACCGGGGCGCTGCGCATCGACATGTTCGGGGCCCGCCTGGAGCAGCTGCCCGAGATCTGGCGCGAGCTCGTGGACGCGGGCTTCGAGTCCGGCCAGGCCTACGGCAAGGCCCTGCGCAACGTGAAGTCCTGCGTGGGCTCCACGTGGTGCCGCTACGGGGTCCAGGACTCCACCGGCATGGCTGTCCGGCTCGAGCTGCGCTACCGCGGCCTGCGCTCCCCGCACAAGTTCAAGATGGGCGTCTCCGGCTGCGCCCGCGAGTGCGCCGAGGCCCGCGGCAAGGACGTCGGCGTCATCTCGACCACCGACGGCTGGAACCTCTACACCGGCGGCAACGGCGGGGCGACCCCCGCCCACGCCCAGCTGCTGGCCCAGGGCCTGGACGACGAGACCCTGGTCCGCTACATCGACCGCTACCTCATGTACTACATCCGCACCGCCGACCGCCTCCAGCGCACCGCCCGCTGGCAGGAGGAGCTCGACGGCGGGATCGACCACGTGCGCGCCGTCGTCGTCGAGGACTCCCTGGGCATCGGCGCGGAGCTGGAGGAGGCCATGGCCCGCCACGTCGACCGCTACGAGGACGAGTGGGCCGCCACCCTCGAGGACCCCGAGCGGCTGCGCCGCTTCCGCTCCTTCGTCAACGACGCCGCCCCGGACGACTCGCAGGAGTACGTGGTGGAGCGCGGCCAGCGCCGCCCCGCCACGGAGGCGGAGCGCGCCGCGTCCGACGCCGGGGAGGGCCCCGTGCTGATCTCCGGTGCGAGCATCCCGGTCCGCGCCGAGGCCGGGACCGGCGCACCGGCCGAGGTGTGAGCTGCCGGAAACAGTGGGAAACACCACCGACACAGCAGAGCCATATCCTCAGGTCATGGCCCACGACGTTCTTCCCGGAGCGCCCGAGCAGGGCGAGCTGACCGGCTTCCGCATCGGCGTGACCGCCCACCGCCGCGCGGGCGACTTCATCGCCGCGCTCGAACGGCGCGGCGCCCAGGTGGTGCACGCCCCGGCCCTGATGATCTCCCCCGCCGAGGAGGACACCCGGGTCGTCGAGGACACCCGTGCCCTGCTCGCCCACCGGCCCGAGGTGGTCGTGGTGACCACCGGCTACGGGGTGCGCCGCTGGTTCGAGGCCGCGGACGCCGCCGGCCTCGGCGAGGACCTGCGGGAGGCGTTCCGCACCGCCCGCGTGCTCGCCCGGGGCGCCAAGGCGCGCGGCCAGATCCTGTCGATGGAGCTGGACGACGTCGAGGTCTCCGAGCTCGAGCGCACCTCCTCCGTGGTCGACCGGCTGCTCGCCGACGGTGTCGCGGGAACCCGCGTGGCCGTGCAGCTGCACGGGCTGACCGACGCCCTGCAGCTGCGTCGGCTCGTGGCCGCCGGTGCCGCCGTGGACACGGTGGCGCCCTACCGGTGGCTCTCCGCCGACGACGGCGAGCGGCTGCCGGCCCTGATCCGGGAGGTCTGCGAGCGCCGGATCGACGTCCTGACCTTCACCGCCGCACCCGCCGTGGACGCCGTGTTCAGCACCGCCCAGGAGATCGGCTGCCACGACGAGCTCGTGGCGGCCCTGCGCTCCGGCGTCACCGCCGCGGCCGTGGGCCCCGTGTGCGCCGGGCCCCTCCTGGAGGCCGGGATCGAGCCGGTCGTCCCGGAGCGCTACCGGCTGGGCGCGCTCGTGCGCCTGGTCTGCGACCACGTCGTCACGGAGCGCACCACCGTGGTGCCCACGGCGTGCGGGGAGCTGCGGCTGCTCGGCACCGGGATCGCCCTGGGCGGCCGGTTCATCCCCCTCCCCTGGTCCCAGATCGCGGTGCTGCGCGCCCTCGCCGCCGCCCCCGGCCTCGTGGTCCCCCGCGCGGACCTGCTGCGGGCCGTGCCGGGGCTGGACAACGAGCACGCCCTGGAGATGGTGGTCTCCCGGCTGCGCCGGGCCCTGCCCGCCCCGCTCGTGCAGACGGTGATCAAGCGCGGCTACCGCCTGGCCGTCTGAGCCGCAGCTCCACGGCCCCGCCGGGAGTCCTGCCGGAGCGCCCCGGTGGCGCCACCGGAGCGCTCCGGTCCGCCGGTCAGCGCAGGACGAGCGCGACGAGCCCGAAGCAGCCCGCCAGCAGGACGGCGAGGACCACCAGCAGCCTCAGGTCGAACCGGACGAGGGCCTGCTCGGCCCGCCGCCCGGACAGCCCCGCGATGCCGAGGACGAGGCTCGCGGTGGGCAGGGACGCGAGCATCGCGATGCCCGCCCCGGCGTTCTGGACCGAGGGCGCCAGCGCCCCGGTCCCGGACAGCTCCCCCAGGGAGGCCTGCGTCGCCATCATGAGCGCATTGCCGCTCGTGGCCGAGCCGGTCAGGAAGCCGGAGGCCAGGGCCATCACCGGCGAGAGCCACGCGACCACGGGGAGCCCCGCCGTCGCGACGCCCGCGGCGACGGTCTCCACCGCCCCGGACGCGGTCATCACCTGGGCCATGAGGATGAACCCGCCCAGGGCGCAGACGGTGCGCCAGCTGGAGGCAGCGGAGCGGGCGGCGGACCGGGCCGAGCCCGTCCGCACGAACAGCGCGCACGCCACGAACAGGGCCAGGCCGGGTGACAGGAGCGGGGCGACGCCGGCCGCGCCCACCGGCAGGCGCACGTCCACGGGAGCCCCCAGGAGCAGCAGGAGGCGCACGGCGACCACCGTCCCCAGGACCGCGGCGTACGGGGCGACCGCCCCGAGCGGCAGAGCCGGGACGGCACGGCGGAGCAGCCCCGGCAGCAGGATCCCCCCGGCGACGGCCGCGCCGGCCACGACGCCGGCCAGGCTCGTGATCCCCGCCGCGCTGGCCGCCAGCAGCAGCGCCGCCTGGGCCGCCCCGCAGAGGACCCCGGGCCAGGTCCGGCGGAGGACCGGGGCGCCGTCCCGACCCAGGAAGGTCGCGAGGCCGCCCACCACCGGCATGAGCACCAGGTAGAGCAGGGCGGTGCGGGTGCCGAGGGCCGCGGGCGTGGCGCCGCTGAGCGCCGCCCCGACGGCCGTGGGCAGGGCCAGCGCGCCCCACGGGACCACGGCCATGCCGAGCACGGCCTGCCGGACCGCCGTCGCGGGCGGGGAGAGCGCCAGCAGGATGGGGACCGTCGCCAGGAGGGACACGCCGAAGCCCGTCAGGGACTCGAGGGCGGGCCCGAGCCCCAGCACGATCAGGCACGTCTTCCACGGGGCGGGCAGGCGGATCCCGTGCACCCAGCCGGCGAGCCGGTGGTGGACCCCGCGGGCCTCGAGGATGCCGTTCAGCGTGAGGCCCGGGACCACCACCATGGCCGCGCTGAGCAGCAGGGCGAGACCCGCGTCCCACCGGACCGGCACGGGCCCGTCCGTTCCTGCCAAGGCCGCGGCGAGGCCCACCAGCGCGCTCGCCCAGACCGGGGCCTTGAGGACCAGGAGCACGACGAGGACCGCCAGCACGGGCAGCAGCGCGTACGCGTACGTCATGGGCACACCGGTCCGAGGTCGTCGTGCGGGACGGTGCCCCCAGTGTCCCGCACCGTCGCAGGCCGCACCACCGGCGGGCGGCCACGCGGGCCCGGTCAGCGCGTGCGGAGGAGGATCTCCTCCCTCACACCGTCACGCCCCGGTGCTCCTCGATGATCCGTGCCACCGCCGCCCTGCACCCGCCGCAGCCGGTGGACGCCCGGGTGGCGCAGCTGACCTCCTCCACGGTGCAGGCGCCCTCGTCGACCGCGTGCGCGATGCGCCCCATCGTGACCCCCGCGCAGTGGCACACGGTGGACTCCGGGCCCAGCCGCGACTCCTCGCCCCCGGCGTCGGGCCCGTCGAGGCGCAGCAGGACGCTCGGGTCCTGCGGCAGGACCTCGCCGCGGTCGTGGAGCAGGCCGATCTCGGCCGCGGCCCGGGGCAGGCCGAGGACGACGTAGCCCTCGAGCCGCCGGTCGGGCCCCAGGACGAGCTTGGCGTAGGTGCCCGCCGAGCCGTCGGCCCACTGCACCACGGACCCGCCGTCGGGTCGGGGCTCCCACGGCTCGCCCGCCACCGTCCCGGCGGACGCGAGCTCCACCTGGTGGGCCTTCAGCCGCACCGCGGCGGCCGGCCCCTCGGTCAGCGGCTCGAGCACCGCCGTCCCGCCCCGGGCCACGGCGTCCAGCTCGGCGTGGAAGCGGGCGGCGAGCCACTCGGCCTGCCGCCAGCCGGGCCCGACGAGCCCGGACGGCCCCCTGCCCTCCCGGGCGGGGCAGACCTGGCAGGAGGCGTCCCGGCACAGCACCTCGGCGCAGTCCCCGATCGCGAAGACGCGCAGCTCCACGTCGGCCTCGAGCTCGTGGTTGACCACGACGCCGCGGGCCGTGCGCAGCCCGGCGCCCTCGGCGAGCTCGGTGCGCGCCGTGACGCCGATCGACAGCAGCAGCAGGTCCCCCGGCACGGTCCTGCCGTCCTCGAGGAGGAGGCCCCGGAAGGCGCGGTCCTCGTCCAGGAGCACCTCGCGCGCCTGCGCGCCGGAGACCACCTCGACCCCCGCCTCCGCCAGGGCCCGGCCCAGCAGGGCGCCGCCGGGGGCGTCCAGGGAGCGCGTCATGACCCAGGGGGCGTGGTGGACCACGGTCGACGGGCAGCCCGCCTCGCTCGCGGCCAGCGCCGCCTCGAGGCCGAGCACCCCGCCGCCGAGCACCACCACGCGGCCCCGCCGTTCCACCACCGCCCGCACGGCGCGCGCGTCGGCCAGGTCCCGCAGGGCGGTGACCCCTGCCGGCAGGTGCTCGTAGGCCCCGGGATCGGGGTTGATCCCGCGCAGCACGGGGAGGTTGGGGCGGGCGCCGGTGGCCAGCACCAGGCGGTCGTAGCCCAGCTCCCGGGACTCCCCGGTCGCCCGGTCCGTGAGTCGCAGGCGCCGCCGGGCACGGTCGACCCGGGTGACCTCCGTCCCCAGCAGGACCTCGACCCCCGACGCCGCCAGGCCGGCGGGGTCGGAGAGCGCCATCCCGGAGAGCTCCGCCCGGCCCATCGCGTGCTCGCCGACGAGGACGCGGTTGTAGGCGGCGTCGGCCTCCCCGCCGACCACGGTCAGGCGGATCGTCCCGGCGGCGGCGAGGCCGAGGACGTCGTCGACGAAGCGCGCGGCCACCGGCCCGTAGCCGACGACGACCACGTGCTCCCCGGGCCGCATGGGGGCGCCCGCCGAGCGGGCAGGACGGATCGTGGTCATCGGATCATCTCCTCGGGGTCGAGCGCTCGCACGGTCACGGAGCCCGCCTTGAACTCCGGCATGCTGGAGACCGGGTCCACGGCGGCGGAGGACACGAGCCTGTTGGCGGTCTGGTCGCCGGCGAAGTGGAAGGGCAGGAAGACGGTGTCGGGCCGGATGTCGGTGCTCAGCCGGGCCGGCACCAGCACGCGGCCGCGGGGACTGGTCAGCTCCACGGGGGCGCCGTCCTGGATGCCGAGCGCCGCGGCGGTCGCGGGGTGGATCTCGAGCACGGCCCCGGGCCGCGCCTCGTGCAGGGAGCGCACCCGGCGCGTCTGGTTCCCGGACTGGTACTGCTCCAGGTAGCGGCCGGTGATCAGCGTCAGGGTCCCGGGGGCGTGGAGGCGCTCCCGGCGGTGGGGGCGGGGGCTGGGGTCCACGGCCCGTCCCGCGGCGCGCGGCCGGACCGGGACGAGCACGGCCCGCCCGTCCGGGTGGCCGAAGCGGTCGAGGAACGCCCGGGGAGTGCCCGCCCCCGCGCCGGCGGGCCAGGGCCAGTAGCAGGCCTCGCCCGCGTCCAGGGCGGCCCAGCTGATGCCGGAGTAGTCCGCCTTTCCGCCCGCGGACGCCGCGCGCAGCTCCTCGAAGACCTCCTCCGGATCGGGGCTGAAGGTGCCGGGGGCGTCGAGCCGGCGGGCGAGCTCGGCCATGATCCACAGCTCGTCCCGGGCGCCGGGGGGCGGGGCCACCGCGCGGCGGCGGCGCAGCACCCGCCCCTCCAGGCTGGTCATCGTGCCCTCCTCCTCCGCCCACTGCAGGACCGGCAGCACGAGGTCGGCGTACTCCGCGGTCTCCGAGAAGAAGAAGTCGCACACCACCAGGAAGTCCAGCGCCTGCAGGCCCCGGGCCACGGCGCCGGAGTCCGGCGCCCCGATCACCACGTTGGAACCGTTGACCCACAGGCAGCGGACGCCGCGGTCGGCGCCGAGAGTGGTGAGCAGCTCGACCGCCGGGACGCCGGCGCCGGGGAGGTCCCCGGGGTCCACGCCCCACACCGCGGCCACGTGCCGGCGCGCGGCGGGGTCGGTGATCGAGCGGTAGCCGGGCAGCTGGTCGGCCTTCTGGCCGTGCTCGCGCCCGCCCTGGCCGTTGCCCTGCCCGGTCAGGGTCCCGTAGCCGGAGCCGGGGACGCCGGGCAGGCCCAGGAGCAGGGCCAGGTTGATGGCCGCGCTCGCGGTGTCCGTCCCGTCGACGTGCTGCTCCACGCCGCGGCCGGTGAGGACGTAGGTGCCCCTCCGGTCGCGGGCCAGCAGGTGCGCGGCGCGCCGGATCAGCGCGGCGGGGACACCGGTGACCTGCTCGACGCGCTCGGGCCACCAGGCGTTGAGCACCGGCAGGAGCGCGTCGAGGCCCGTCGTGCGCCGCTCGAGGTAGTCGCGGTCCGCGAGGCCGTCGTGGACGACCACGTGGGCCAGGCCCAGCAGCAGGACCAGGTCGGTGCCCGGGGTGGGCTGGAGGTGCACTCCCCCGCCGTCGTCGGTCATCCGGGCCGTGGCGGAACGGCGGGGGTCGACGACGACCAGGCCCCCGTGCTCCCGCGCGTGCTCCAGGTGCTGGACGAACGGCGGCATGGTCTCGGCGGGGTTCGTGCCCAGCAGCAGCACCGTGCGGGCGCCGTCGAGGTCGGTCACGGGGAACGGCAGGCCCCGGTCCATGCCCAGGGAGCGGTTGGCCGCGGCGGCGGCCGAGGACATGCAGAACCGGCCGTTGTAGTCGATCCGCGAGGTGCACAGGGCGATCCGCGCGAACTTCCCCAGCTGGTAGGCCTTCTCGTTGGTCAGCGAGCCCCCGCCGAAGACGCCCACGCCGTCGTTGCCGTACCGGTCCCGGGCCGCCCGGAACTCCCCGGCCATCCGGTCGAGGGCCACCTCCCAGGACACCTCCCGGAAGGCCCCGTCCGCGCCCCGGAGCAGCGGCGCGGTGAGCCTCGACGGGCTGGCGAGCAGCTCCGCCGAGGTCCACCCCTTGCGGCACATCCCGCCCCGGTTCGTCGGGAAGTCGCGGCCGGCCACCTCGGGGAACCCCTGCTCCCCCGCCGTCGCCGACGCCGGGTCCAGCGTCATGGCGCACTGCAGGGCGCAGTAGGGGCAGTGGGTGGCGGTGGCTGCGGGCATCAGGGGCTCCTCGCGGTGGCGGGCGTGCGGGTGGGTGCGGGCGGGATCAGATGCGGTGCGCGGCCATCTCGGTCCCGCGCCGCAGGTAGCAGGCCCAGGTCACGACGAGGGCGAGCATGTAGAAGGCCACGAAGCCGTAGAACGCCGCGCCGTAGCCGCCGGTGGAGCCGCTGGAGAGGCTGAGCACCTGCGGGATCGCGAACCCGCCGTACGCGCCGACCGCCCCGATCAGCCCCAGCGCGGCCGAGGCCTTGCGCTCGGTCGAGACCCCGCTCGTCTCCTGCCGCAGTCCGCGCACCTTGTAGATGGTGGGGATCATCCGGTAGGTCGAGCCGTTGCCCATGCCGGCCGCGGTGAACAGCAGCAGGAACAGCCCGAGGAACAGCCAGAAGCCGGCCAGCGGCAGGGTCAGCACCACGGACAGGGCGAGCAGGGCCATGACCGCGAACACGGTGACCGTCATCCGGGCGCCGCCGAACCGGTCGGCGAGCTTGCCGCCCCAGGGGCGGGCCACGGAGCCCACGAGCGGGCCGAGGAAGGCGAGGGACAGGGCCGCCGCACCCACCGTGAAGGTCGAGAACTCCGGGAAGACGTCCTTGATGAGCTTGGGGAACACGCTGGAGAAGCCGATGAAGGAGCCGAACGTGCCGACGTAGAGGAAGGACATGATCCAGAAGTGCGGCTCCTTCACGGTGGCCAGCGACCCGGCGACGTCCCCCTTGGCGTGGGAGAGGTTGTGCATGTACTTCTTCGCGCCCCACGCCGCGAACAGGATGAACGGGACCCAGATCCAGCCCGCGAAGGGGAGGTTCAGCGCGCCGGCCGCCCCCACCGTGATGACGATCGGCACCACGAGCTGCGCCACGGCGGTGCCGAGGTTGCCGCCCGCCGCGTTGAGCCCGAGCGCGTAGCCCTTCTCCCGCGCCGGGTAGAAGTAGGTGATGTTGGCCATCGAGGAGGCGAAGTTGCCGCCGCCGAAGCCGGCCGCGGCCGCCAGGAGCAGCATGGTCCAGAACGGGGTCGCCGGGTTCCCCACGGCGAGCGCGAGCCCGACGGTGGGGATCAGCAGCAGCAGCGCCGAGACGATCGTCCAGTTGCGCCCGCCGAAGCGGCCGACCATGAAGGTGTACGGGATGCGCAGCGTGGCGCCCACGAGGGACGGGATCGACAGCAGCCAGAAGATCTGGGAGGTGCTGAAGGCGAAGCCCGCGTCCGGCAGGAAGACCACCGTGATGGCCCACAGCTGCCAGACGGCGAAGCCCAGGAACTCGGCGAAGATCGACCACTTGAGGTTGGTGCGGGCGATGGGCCGCCCGGTGCGCTCCCAGAACCCGGGGTCCTCGGGGCGGTAGCCGTCCAGCCACCGGCCGGGCCGCTCGCGCAGGGCCAGGGGCGGGACGGTGGTGGACGCGGCGGCGTCGGGCAGCAGTTCTGAGCTCACGGCAGGACCTCCTGGGAACGGGGAGCACGACCTCGTCGGGCGTGCGCTGCTCCCACCGTATGGAGACCGTGTTTCGCGTCCTGACGGACGGGGTAACGGCCCCGTGCACTTCCCCTCACAATCGGGTCACGATCCTGTGAGGGCTCGGACACCGGCCGGTCACCGCGCCGAGTCCCCCGGCGTTCCGCGGCCCGTTCCGGGCTCTCTCGGCCGAGTCCCCACGATGTACGCAATTCCCCACGTGCCCGCATGGGGAAATGCGAACATCGTGGGGACTCGGTGCTGAGTGCGGCCGGACAGTGGGGACTCGGCGCTAAGGAAGGGTTCAGAGCGCGGAGGAGAAATCAGAGCGCGGAGCGGTAGCGCTCGAGCACCACGTGCACGAGCTCCGCGGGGACCTCGCCGTCGGCCGTGAGCAGGGGCTCGGTGTCCACGTCCGCGGCCGCCGCGTGCGACTGGTCGAGGAAGAACCCGGGGGCCAGCAGATAGTTGGCGACGACGACGCGCCCGCCGCCGCCCAGGCCGGCGCGGGCGGCGGCGACCGCCTCGGCCACGCGGGGACCGGCGGCGGCGAGATAGGACACGGTGACCGGCCGGCCCAGCTCCTCGGCGAGCTGCTCGGCGACCACGGCGCAGTCGGCCACGGCGCGGGCGTCGGAGGAGCCGGCCGTGGCGAGCACCACGGCGTCGGCCTCCCCCAGGGGTGCCCCGGCGTGCGCGCACGCCTCATGCACCCGCCGGGCCAGCAGCCGCGCCAGCGCCGGGTCGGGGCCGAGCGCGGCAGTGGCGCGGTGCGCCTCGTCGGCGGCGGCCGCGCGGGCCACGTCCACGTACACGTGGTACCCGGCCGACAGCAGCAGCGGGACGACCACGGCCGCCCGGCCCGCGTACTCCTCGGTGCGCTGGGCGAGGTCCGGGGTCTGGACGTCCACCCACGTGGGCACCACCTCGGTCCCGGGCAGCGCGGCGGCCACCGCCTCGACGAGCCGGGCGACGGCGGTGCGCCCGGTCGGGGACCGGGTGCCGTGGGCGCAGGCGAGCAGGACGGGGGCCTCGTGTGCGGTCATGCCGTCCAGCCTACGAGGAGCGGCCCTATCATGGATCCCGTGATGCGGCACGTCACGCGGCGTCATGCGGCAACGGGCCCGTAACGCGGATGCGTCACGCTGGAAGCGGCGCCGCACGGGCGGCGCGCCGAATCCCCTTGCACGCCCCTGGAGGACCGCATGCTCCTGACCGCCGATCTCACCGACGTCCCGGTGCTCGTCCTGGGCGACCCGCGCGGCGCCCGGCGCGCCCGCCGCCGGTACGAGGCGTCCGGCGCGCTCGTCCGGGCGGTGGCCGCCCCTGAGCTGCTGGTCCCGGAGGACCTCCGGGAGGCCGCCCTCGCCGTGGTCGTCGGCGAGGGGGCGCCGCGCTGGCGGACCGCCCTGCGGGAGGCCGGCGCCCGCATCCCGGTCGTGCAGGAGCCCTCCGCCCGGGAGGGCGGCCGGGTGACCCTGGTCGGCGGCGGCCCGGGTGCCGACGACCTGCTCACCGTGCGCGCCGTCCAGGCGCTCGCCGACGCCGACGTCGTGTTCGTGGACCGGCTGGCCCCCTCCGGGGCCGTGGCCGCCGCCGCTCCCGGCGCCGAGATCGTCCCGGTCGGCAAGACACCCGGTCACCACCCGGTCCCCCAGTCCCGGATCCAGGATCTCATGATCGAGCAGGCCCTGGCCGGGCGCTCCGTGGTCCGGCTCAAGGGCGGGGACCCGTACGTCTTCGGCCGCGGCGCCGAGGAGTTCGCCGCGTGCGCGGCCCACGGCATCACGGTGGACGTCGTCCCGGGGATCACCAGCGCCGTCTCCGTGCCCGGCGCCGCCGGGATCCCGGTGACGTTCCGGGACGTCAGCCGCATGTTCACGGTGGCCTCCGGCCACGTCCCCTTCTCGGAGGCGGAGCTCGCCCACTTCGCGGGGCTCGGCGCCGCCGGCGGCACCCTGGTGGTGCTCATGGGCATGGGCACCCTGCCGCACCTCGTGGCGGGCCTGGTCCGCGCCGGGGCCGACCCCGCCACGCCGCTGGCCGTGGTCGAGCGCGGGTTCACCGACCGGCAGCGCTCCACCGTCACGTCGCTCGCGTCCGCGGTCGCGGACACCACGGCGGCGGGCTGCGCCTCGCCCGCCGTCGTGGTCGTGGGCCCCGTCGTCCGCCTCGCCTCGGCCGAGCGGGACGCGTTCCTGGCGGAGGTGACCGCGCATGGCTGCTGAGCACCTCCCCCTGGCCGGACGGGTGGTCGGCGTGACCGCCCACCGCCGCTCCGAGGACCAGATCGCGGCCCTCGAGCGGCGCGGGGCGCGGGTCATCCACGCGCCCGCGCTCAAGGTGGAGCCGGTCGGCGAGGACGCCGGCCTCGCCGCGTCCTCCCGGGCGCTGTTCGAGGCCCGCCCCGACACGGTGCTGATCACCACCGGCTACGGGCTGCGGCGCTGGCACGAGGCCGCCGAGGCTCAGGGCTTCGACGCGGACCTGCTCGTGTGCCTGCGCGAGGCCGCCGTGTACGTGCGCGGGCCCAAGGGCCGGGGCGCCGTGCGCGGGCTCGGCCTGGAGGACGCCGGGATGTCCGCCGACGAGACCACCCGCGGGCTCGTCGACCTCGTCCTGGCCGAGCACGGCGGTGACCTCACCGGGCGCACCCTGGGCCTGCAGCTGCACGGGATCGCCGACGTCGCCCAGCGGCGCCGGCTCACCGACGCCGGTGCGCGCGTCCTCACCGTGACCCCCTACCGGTGGGCGAGCGCCGACGACGCCGGGCAGGTCCCGGTGCTGGTGCGCGAGGCCGCCGCCGGCCGGGTGGACGCCATCACGTTCACGGCTGCCCCGGCCGTGGACGCCCTGTTCAGCACCGCCGAGGAGCTGGGCCTGCACGAGGAGCTGCTCGCCGCCTTCCGCCGCGGCATGCTCGCCGCCACCGTCGGGCCCGTCACCGCCGCCCCGCTGCTGGAGCTGGGGATCGAGCCCCTGGTGCCCGACCGGTTCCGGATGGGCGCGATGCTCAAGCAGCTCACGGAGGCCCTGTCCTGATCCACCGGCGGCAGAACCACTCGCCCGGCACGGCGACGACAGCGCTGCCAGGCCGTGGCCGTCGGTAGGCACATCGGCCCCCACCTGCGCAAATAGCCATCGCAAACTCGTGTGATTATTCACACAAGCCAATACCTCCTCGTGTCCCCAGGTCAGGGGACAGGACCTCCTCACGTTGTCCCCCGTTGTTCCCACGTGGTGATCCGCCACCCGCCCCTGCGCCCGGCATCACGTCGCCCACCGCTTTCCTCAGTGCACAAACGCATGGATGCAGCACCCTCCCTCGTCGCGGCAAAACCGCAGGTCAGAGTATGAGTCGATCGCGAATTTCTGAAAGCATCCAAGTGCTTGGTCTCCGCCGGGGGGCGGACGACCAGGTCGATCCGTCGGGGGGATGGATCGAGCTCTAGGGGAACGAGGGTGTGTCATGACCCAGGTATTCGGCCGCCGGAACTACATGCCGCCTCGGCACCTGGAGCTTCCGGGTGCCCGGAGCAGGCGCCGCAGGGCGGAGCGCACGGGCAGCACGGCTGTGCCTCCGGTGTTCTTCGACTCCAGCGGCAAGCGCTGGCGCCGGATCCTCGCCACGCTGGTGCTGGCCCTCGTGGTCGCCGTCGGCGCGGTGGCGTGGATCCTGCCGCAGGCGCTGGCCTCGACCTGGCAGCCCGAGCTGCACCAGGACCCGGAGTACCCCCGCGAGCTGCTGGCCACGGGGGACGTCGAGAACATCCCGCTGCTGGGCGACGGTTCGCAGCCCTTCTCGCGCGTCGTGCTGGTCAAGCAGGTCGACGGCAGGACGGTGCTGGCCGACCCGTTCAGCGACGAGGTCCTGCGCACCGTCACCGACGAGGAGAAGCTCGTCATCGGGGACAGCCCCTACGTCATGGAACGCTTCGGCGCGCTGGCCGACCGGCAGCTGGTGATCACCTTCGACGACGGGCCCGACGCCGCGTACACCCCGGAGGTCCTCGACGTGCTCTCGGCCGAGAAGGTGCCCGCCACGTTCTTCACCGTGGGCACGAACGTCGTGAAGAACCCCGACATCTTCCAGCGCATCATCCGCGAGGGCCACATGGTCGGCAACCACACCATGACCCACACCACGGCGTGGGACGACGACCTCCGCAGCCGCGAGGAGCTCATCGGCACCGACCGGGTGATGCGCTCCGTCGGCAGCTACGCCACCCCGCTGTTCCGCCTCCCGACGGGCGACCCGGACCGCAAGCCACTGCCCCTGCTCCAGGCCCAGCAGCTGGGTTACCTGCACGTGGACTTCGATCTCGACACGAACGACTGGAGCTACGCCCCGGGCGAGGAGGTCCCGGTGCCCGAGCTGGACGGGAAGGGCCATGTCGTGCTGATGCACGACGGGGGCGGTGACCGGACCGAGACCGTCACGGCACTCAAGGAGCTGATCGCCCAGGCCAAGGCCGAGGGCTACACCTTCACCACGCTGGCCCCGGTGCTGCCGCAGGACAGGATCCCGGCGACCGACGCCCAGGCGGTGCTGGCCGACGAGGCCACCGCGCTGACCCTGACCGGGGTGACTGTGACCCCCAACGTCGTGATGACCTGGCTGTTCTGGTTCGGCATCGGCTCGCTGACCCTCATGTCCCTCCTCTACGTCGTGCTGGCCGTCATCGGAGCCCGCCGGCAGAAGCGTCGGCAGTGGCGCGAGGTGCCCGACGACGAGCTGCCGCTGGTCAGCGTGGTGCTGCCCGTCTTCAACGAGGAGCCGGTCGTCGGCCGCACCCTGGCCGCGCTGCGGGCCAGCGACTACCCGAACCTCGAGGTCATCGCCGTCGACGACGGGTCCACGGACTGGACCCTGCAGATCATGGAGGACTTCGCCCGTGAGTGGCCCCGGCTGCGCGTGATCAGCCAGCCCAACGGGGGCAAGTCGGTCGCGAGCAACCACGGGATCATGGCCGCCCGGGGCGAGATCGTCGTCACCCTCGACGGCGACACGCTCTTCGAGCCTCAGACTGTCCGCATGCTCGCCCGGCACTTCTACGACCACGACGGCGGACGCCCGGTCGGGGCCGTGGCCGGGCACGTGAAGGTCGGCAACCGCCGCGGCGTGCTGCCCATGTGGCAGTCCCTGGAGTACATCTCCGGAATCTGCGTCACCCGCATGGCCGAGGGCGTCGTCGGGGCCATCTCCATCGTCCCGGGCGCGTGCGCGGCCTGGCGCAGGGACGCCCTGAAGCAGGCCGGGGGTTACTCCCACGACACCATGGCCGAGGACGCCGACCTGACCATGTCCTTGCAGAAGCTGGGCTACGCCGTGGTCCAGGAGAACCGGGCCGTGGCCTGGACGGAGGCCCCGGTCACCGTGAAGGGCCTGGCCAAGCAGCGCCTGCGCTGGACTTACGGCAATCTCCAAGCCCTGTGGAAGCACGCCGGGATGCTGTTCCGCCCCCGCTACGGGGCCCTGGGCATGATCGCCCTGCCCTACACCATGCTCGCCACCGTGATCCCCCTGCTCTTCCTGCCCCTGACCGTGCTCATGGCCGGGCTGAGCGTGGCCGCCGGCAACTGGGAGACCATCGCGATCTTCGCCGCCTTCGTGGCCGGCATCCACGCCGTGATCTGCGTCATCGCGATCCGCATGGTGCAGGAGAGCCCCGTCCACCTGCTGATGGTCCCCATCTATCGGCTGATCTACGAGCCGCTGCGCGCCTACCTGCTCTACGCGTCGCTGATCCAGGCGCTCAAGGGCCGGGTGGTCGGGTGGTACAAGCCCGAGCGCACCAACAGCGTCCTCGACCTGTCGACCCTCGAGGGCAGCACGCGCTCCGAGCGCGTCTGATCACTCCGGACACTGCGCGGCCGGCCCGTCCACGACGGGCCGGCCGCGCAGCCGTCGGCGCCCGAGCAGTCCCGGGCGGCGGACCGTCAGCCGTCGAAGCCCTCGCCGAGGGTCCGTGTGAAGTCCCCGGCCTCCTGCTCGATCCCGCTGCAGAGGTCAGTCGCGTCCCGGAGGTCGGTCTGCTCGGGTCCGCAGGAGCGGTCCCGGTTGAGGGACCAGAAGGACAGCCGGCCGAGGCCCTGTTCGTGCGCGAAGTCGTTCAGCTCGGCCGCGGCGTCGACGTCCAGGACCTCGTCACGGATGTCGTTCTGGCCGATCATGGGGGTCAGTCCCATGCGGTTCCACACCAGCTCGGCGGACAGCGGCTGCTCCGCCTGCGCGTACAGCTTCTCCAGCTGGCCGTGCGTGGCGCGGGCTGCCTCCATGGAGGCGTCGGCCACGGACTGCTCAGCAGGTTTTCCCTCGCTGTAGTTCATCGTCATGATGTTCACCCCGGCGAGGTCGACCCCGGCCTCCAGCATCTGCGCCACCACGTCCCGGGACGGCTCGTCCAGCCCCTGGATCCCCACAGGGAGGGTGGCCCAGACCCGCAGGGGGTCGTCCCTGTCACGCTCCTCCTGCAGGCGGGCGACCGCCTCCGCCCGCCTGAGGGCCGCGTCGTGGTTGTCGAGGTCATCCATCTCGACGTCGAAGTCCAGCACGTCGACCTGGTAGCGGTCGACGACGGAGCTGTACGCCTGGTGCAGCGCCTCGGGATCGGTGCAGGCGGTGGCCAGCTCGTCGTGGGCGGCGCCGCCGAAGGACACCACCACGTCACTCCCGCTCGCGCGCAGGTCGGCGATCTGGCCGTCCATGTCCAGCACGTCCGCGGCCTCGTCCAGCCCGTAGTAGCCGCCCCAGGAGGGGGTGCAGGGCTCGTCGGGATCCGCCACCACGAAGCCCAGGACGGCGTGCGGCTGTCCTGCCGCCTCGGTGCCGAACTCGTAGAACGGCACGGAGGTGGCGTTGACGTAGCCGCCGAACCACGGGGTGTTCTCGGTGGGCACCGGCTCCCCGCACGATGCCAGCAGGCCCGTGCACAGCACGGAGGGCAGGAGGAGGCGGGACGCGGATCGGTGCCGCCCCGATGGATCGGACTGCCTCACGAGCTGTTCTCCGTTCGATGGTGCCTGCTGGGCGGGCCCCCGTCCGCCGGCCGACCCGGCCGGCGCTCACGGCACGACTGAACGCACCCTCCGGGGCCACCCCGGGAGCGGTCGTCATGGTCCCCCGGCTCATCGTAGCGGGGCACCCCGGAGCACGACGACGCAGTGTGCTGCCGCGGCCGGCCGACCAGGGCGCGCCGGAAAAGGGGCGCGGGTAGGCTGGGCTGCGATCCGACGGACAATTGAAAGGCCCTCCCGTGACCGCCGCTCCCGCCCCATGCCCTGATCAGCTCGCCTCCTGCATCGACCACACCCTGCTCAAGCCGGAGGCCTCCCGGGAGCAGATCGCCACCCTGTGCGAGGAGGCCAAGCAGTACGGCTTCGCCGCGGTGTGCACCAATCCGCTGTGGGCCGGGTTCGTCCGGGAGCGGCTCGAGGGCAGCGACGTCAAGACCTGCGTCGTCGTCGGCTTCCCCCTCGGCGCCTCTGCCACGGAGGTGAAGGCCTTCGAGACCGTCACCGCGGTCGCCGCCGGCGCCCAGGAGGTCGACATGGTCATCGACATCGCCGCCGCCCGCGCCGGCGAGCGCGAGACGGTGGAGCAGGACGTCCACGCCGTCGCCGAGGCCGCCCACGCGCACGGGGCCCTCCTCAAGGTGATCATCGAGACCTGCCTGCTCACCGACGAGCAGAAGGTCCTCGCGTGCCAGGCGGCCGTCGCCGCGGGTGCCGACTACGTCAAGACCTCCACCGGCTTCGCCGCCGCCGGCGCCACCGTGGAGGACGTGCGCCTCATGCGCGCCACCGTGGGCCCGGACATCGGGGTCAAGGCCTCGGGCGGGATCCGCACGCGTGAGGACGCCCTCGCCATGATCGAGGCCGGGGCCTCCCGGATCGGCGCGAGCAGCGGCCCGGCGCTCCTCGGCTGAGCCCCGCGTCCCGTGCCCCGGCGGGGCCGTCGACCCACTAGACTGAACCAGAACGACCTGCGGCCGTTGCGTGCTCGGCCGCCCCACACTGCCAGAAGGGTTAGATCCATGGCCAGAAGAGCTCAATCGTCCACCAGCGTGCCGGGCGGCACGGTCTCGCGCGGGGGCACCCAGGTCCTGTCGTACTCCGGCCAGGGCCGGACCCTGACCAACTTGCTGCTCCTCCTCCTGTGCATGGGCGTCATGGTCGGCAGCTTCTGGGCCTTCGCGAGCTACCCGGACAGCATCCTCATCTGGATGGTCGGCCTCCTGCTTTACGCCGTCGCCCTGCTGATCCCCGTGGGCATCCTCAGCACCAGCACCGCCAAGAAGGCCGAGGGCGGGCGCACCGTCCTGATGGACGTCCCGCCGACCACCGAGGTCCACGGTTTCGGCACCACGGCCGCGCAGTTCGGGGACGAGCCCCGTGACATCCGCGAGCGCGACGCCCTCACGGCGGCGGCCCACAAGAACGACAAGTACGGCAAGGCCACGCAGTAGCACTGCTGATCGCACCGGACACGGCGACGGCCCCTCCCGCAAGGGAGGGGCCGTCGCCGTTCTCGTCCGTGTGCCGGCCGCCCTGCCGGCCGGCCCTCAGCCGCCCTGCCGGCCCGGGGCCGCCGACCGGGAGGAGGCCGGCCAGAGACGCGGGCGGCGCTTCGCCGCGATGTCCTCGACCCAGCCGACGGCGACGATCACCCCAGCCACGAGCACCCAGGTCAGGAGGAAGTCAAGCCACAGGCCTTCCAGCAGCCACGGCGCTGTGTCCCAGAGCAGGTCGACCGAGTACAACGGGTCCAGGAGAGGAACGGTGAGGACGAGCAACAGGTTGTGCCACAGGTAGACGGTCACGGCACGGTTGTTGAGCAGCGTGACCACCGGGTCAAGGAAACGCAGCGGCCGGGGCAGGACCTGCCACGAAGGCGAGATCCGCAGCAGCAGGGCGCAGAAGCCGAACGACCACAGGGCCTGCCCGATCGGGATCGCGTTGAGGTCGAGCCCCTCCTCCGTCGGGTGGGTGAGGGCCCAGCACAGGCCGAGCCCCATGGCGAAGGGTGCCGCAGTGAGGACGAACCACCATGGGAGGCTGCGCAGCAACCCGTCGTGGTGAGCGAAGCCGAGCAACCAGCAGGAGCCGAAGACGGCGATGTCGGTCAGCGTCGCGGAGGCCGCGTCGGACAGGGGCACGATGCCGGCCTCCAGGACCAGCAGCAGCACCAGCGGCGCCACCAGCGTCGGCCAGGGCCGGGCCCGGAACATCCGCCGCAGCAGGGGAGACAGGAGGACGAACCAGAGGTAGGCCCGGAGATACCACAGGATCTCGCCGGCCTGCACGGGCCACGAGGCGTCGATTGCTCCGCCGTCGCCGAGGCTCTCGGGGTAGGGCGGGTCCGCGAGGGGCACGAACCAGAGGAGCACCCGGTACCACGGCCCGGTCCCCTGCTCGCCCGGGGTCCAGCCGGAGAGCACGAACAGGGCCAGGACCGTGGCGCTGTAGACCCACAGCGGCAGCAGCAGGCGCCTCGTCCGGCTGCGAAGGACCGTGCCCGCCGGCCGCTCCAGGGAGCGTGCCATGAGGGACCCGGCGAGGGCGAACATGATGCCCATGGCCGGGAACACGAGGCTCAGCAGGGCGCCCCCGAAGGTGTGGTAGACGACGACGCGCACGAGTGCGAGCGCCCGGAGCAGGTCCAGGTAGCGGTCTCGCCCGGGGACGTGCACCGGCGCTGCGGCGCCGGGCGAGGCCCGTTCGGCGGGCGCACCGGCGCCCTCTCGGGCACGGATTTCGGCAGACTGGTTCACGGTGGTGCTCCCCCTCGGTGTCAGGACGTGCCGCGCGGGGGCCCTGTACTCCGATCGGGCGGTGCCGCCCCCGCGGCACCCGGGCCCTGGACCCCGCTGCAGCTGTCAGTCTGCCGCAATTCCGTGACGATGGTGAATTGGGGACGGGGACTTGACCTCCCGCGTCAGGCGGGCGCCTTCGCGGAGGCCGTGGCGGTCTCCGTGGCGAACACCGCCTCCACGACGCCCCGCGCCCACTCCAGCACGGCGCCGTCCACCAGGTCCTTTCCGCCGATCCGGGCGGTCTTGGGCTTGGGGACCAGCACCTGCGTGGTGTCGGTGCCCGGCACGGCCTTCACCTGCGCGCCGGGGTACAGGCGGGTCAGGCGCATCTGCCGGGACTCGGCCAGCTCCGCCGGCGCGAAGCGGACCATGCTGCCCTGCGCCGCGACGTCGGTGAGCCCGGCCGCGCGCGCCAGGACGCGGAAGCGGGCGACCTCCAGGAGGTTCTGCACCGGCTCGGGGACGTCCCCGTAGCGGTCCACGAGCTCGTCCGCGACCTCCTGGATGGCCTCGTCCGTGGTGGCGTTGGCGAGGTTGCGGTACGCCTCCAGGCGCAGCCGCTCGCCGGGGACGTAGTCGTGCGGCAGGTACGCGTTGACCGGCAGCTCGATCTTCATCTCGGTGGGCTTGTCCTCCTCCTCGCCGCGGTACTCGGCGACGGCCTCGCCCACGAGCCGCAGGTACATGTCGAAGCCCACCCCGGCGATGTGCCCGGACTGCTCGCCGCCCAGGAGGTTGCCCGCGCCGCGGATCTCGAGGTCCTTCATGGCCAGCTGCATGCCGGCGCCGAGCTCGTTGTGCGCGGCCACGGCCTTGAGCCGCTCCAGCGCGGTCTCGGACAGCGGCTTCTCGGCGGGGTAGAGGAAGTAGGCGTAGGCCCGCTCCCGGCCGCGGCCCACCCGCCCGCGCAGCTGGTGCAGCTGGGAGAGCCCGTAGCGGTCCGCGCCGTCCACGATCAGCGTGTTGGCGTTGGCGATGTCCAGGCCGGTCTCCACGATCGTGGTGCACACCAGGACGTCGAACTTCTTCTCCCAGAAGTCCACGATGATCTGCTCGAGCCGGGACTCGGACATCTGGCCGTGCGCCACGGCGATCCGCGCCTCGGGCACCAGCTCGGCGAGCTCCTTGGCCTTGCGCTCGATCGAGGAGACGCGGTTGTGGATGTAGAAGACCTGGCCCTCCCGCATGAGCTCGCGCCGGACCGCGGCGGAGACCTGCTTGTCGGTGTACGCGCCCACGTAGGTGAGCACGGGGTGGCGCTCCTCCGGCGGGGTGGCCAGGGTGGAGGTCTCGCGGATGCCGGTCAGGGACATCTCCAGGGTGCGCGGGATGGGCGTCGCGGACATCGCCAGGACGTCCACGTTGGTGCGCATCGCCTTGAGCTTCTCCTTGTGCTCCACGCCGAAGCGCTGCTCCTCGTCGATCACCACGAGGCCCAGGTCCTTGAACTCGACCTCCTTGGACAGCAGCCGGTGGGTGCCGATGACCACGTCGATCGACCCGTCCTTCAGGCCGGCCAGGGTCGCCTTCGTCTCCTTCGCGGTCTGGAACCGGGAGAGGGTGGCCAGGTGCACCGGGAAGCCGGAGAAGCGCTCGGTGAACGTCTCCCCGTGCTGCTGGGCGAGCAGGGTGGTGGGCACGAGGACCGCGACCTGCTTGCCGTCCTGCACGGCCTTGAACGCCGCGCGCACCGCGACCTCGGTCTTGCCGTAGCCGACGTCCCCGGAGACGAGACGGTCCATGGGGACCTCCCGCTCCATGTCCTGCTTGACCTCGGTGATGGTGGTCAGCTGGTCGGGGGTCTCGATGTAGGGGAACGCCTCCTCGAGCTCGCGCTGCCACGGGGTGTCGGGGCCGAAGGCGTGCCCGCGCGAGGCTATGCGCGCCGAGTAGAGGCGGATCAGCTCGTTGGCGATGTCCTTGACGGCCTTCTTGGCGGCGCGCTTGGTCTTGGACCAGTCCGCCCCGCCCATCTTGGACAGGGTCGGCGCCTCACCGCCCACGTACGTGGTGACCTGGTCGAGCTGGTCGGTGGGCACGAAGAGGCGGTCCCGGGGGCCGTTGCGCTTCGACGGCGCGTACTCGAGGACCAGGTACTCGCGTACGGGCTTGGGCTGGCCCGGCTTGGTCAGGGCGCCGGCGATGGGCCGCTGGATGAGCTCCACGAACTGGCCGATGCCGTGCTGCTCGTGCACCACGAAGTCGCCCTTGCTCAGCGAGAGCGGGTCCACGGCGTTGCGCTTGCGCCGCACCGGCAGCCTGCGCATGTCCTTGGTGCTGTAGGGGCTCGCCCTCCCGAGCAGGTCCGCCTCGGTGAGCAGCGCGATCCGCGGCCCGTCGAGGGCGAAGCCCCGGCCGGCCACGGCCGTGGTCAGCTCCACGACCCCCGGCTGCGGCTCGGCGTCCAGGGAGTCGCGGCGGGCGGCCGGGATCCCGGCGTCGTGCAGCAGCTCCGCGAGCCGGGCCAGGGGGCCGGGGCCCTCGGTCACGGCCACGAGCCGCCAGCCGTCCGCCACGCGGCCGGCGAGGAACTCGAGCATCTGCTCGACGTCCCCGGCGAAGCTGCGGAGCTCCCGCGCGGCGACCGTGAGCGTGTCGGCCTCGGAGTCGAGCAGCGCGATCTCGTCCTCCGGGGTGTCCGCGTCGACGTCCCGGGCCGCGGCGGCGCCCAGGTTCAGCGCGGTCACGGACCACCAGGCGACGTCGGCGGCCAGGGCTGTGGCCCGGGCCTCGGCGAGGGTCTGGAAGGACCCCGAGGCCAGGGTGCGGCCCTCGCCGTCCCCCGCGCCCTCGGCGGCGGTGATGTCCAGGGGCGCGGCCTGCCCGTCGGAGGCGGAGTCCCAGGCCGCCAGCAGGAACTCCTCGTTGGTGGCCACGAGGTCGTGCGCGCGGGCGCGGACCTTCTCCGGCTCCATGACCACGACCACCGACCCGGCCGGCAGCAGCGAGAGCAGGGGCACCATGCCGTCCACCAGCAGCGGCGCGAGGGACTCCATGCCCTCCACGTAGATGCCGCCGGCGATCCGCTCGAGCATCGACTCGGCCCCGGGCAGGGTGTTCTTCAGCCTGGCGGCGCGGGACATCACCGCGGGGGTGATGAGCACCTCGCGGCACGGCGGGGCCACCAGCGCGTCCGGGTGCTCCCCGGTGCTCAGCGTCCGCTGGTCGGCGACGGCGAACCAGCGCAGCTCGTCGACCTCGTCCCCGAAGAACTCGATGCGCACGGGGTGGTCCTCGACGGGCGAGAACACGTCGATGATCCCGCCGCGCACCGCGAACTCGCCCCGCCGCGTGACCATGTCCACCCGGGAGTAGGCGGCCTCGGCGAGCGCGGTGACGGCGGCCTCGAAGTCCAGCTCCTCGCCGCGGGCGAAGCGCACGGGGGCCATCTCCCCCAGGCCCTCGACGACGGGCTGCAGCACGGAGCGTACCGGGGCGGTCAGCACCCGCAGCGGGTGCCCGTCCTGCGGGTGCGCGAGCCGGCGCAGGACCTCGAGCCGGCGGCCCACGGTGTCCGAGCGCGGCGAGAGCCGCTCGTGGGGCAGGGTCTCCCAGGCCGGGAACTCGGCGACCTCCGCCGTCGGCAGGTACGCGCCCAGCGCGGCGGCCAGGTCCTCCGACTCGCGGCCCGTGGCCGTCACGGCCAGCACCACGGGGGCGGGCCGCGGCGCGCCGGGCGCCTCGTCGAGCGCGGCCCGCAGCTGGGCGGTGAGCACGGCGCGCATGCCGTCCGGGGCGCTGATCACCGTCTCGGCGCTGCGCTCCCCCGGCGGGAGGGCGGCCTGGGTGCGGATGTTCGCGAAGGAGCGCTCCGCCCCGAGGGCGGCGAGCAGTCCGGACAAGGTCATGGGTGAGCAGTCTCCTGGGGCGCGGGACGAGTGGGGCCGTTGTGCTCAACGATCGCGCGCCCCAGCTTACTCCCGGGCCCCGACAGGTCCCCCGCCGCGCTTCCCCTTCCGGGATCCTCCCGGCCCGCCTCCTTGCCGGGGCACCTCTACCATGGAGGGAACCGTCCGCCCCGACCGAGGAGCCCCCATGGCCGTCACCGCGTCCACCGTCGTCACCGCCCCCGTCCAGCAGGTCGTCGTGACCTTCACCGACGAGGAGTTCATCCGCCACGTGGCCCACCGGGCCGGGGCGACCCTCGAGTCCGTGGACGTCGACGGCGACGTCACCGCCGACTTCAAGGTCACCACCGTCCGGGCCATGAGCGCGGACCGGCTGCCGGAGATGGCCCGCAAGTTCGTGGGCAGCTCCGTGCGGCTGACCCAGGTGGACTCCTACTCCACCCCGGACGCCGACGGCCTGCGGATCGTCAGCACCGAGATCAAGGTCGCCGCCCTGCCGGTCTCGGGCACCGCCACCCAGACCCTCACGCCCCAGGGCGAGCACACCGAGGTCCACGTCGACTGCGTCGTGGAGGCCAACATCCCGTTCGTCGGCAAGAAGATCGCCGCGGCCGCGGAGCCGTTCATCGGCAAGGCCCTGTCCCTGCAGTCGCGGGAGGCGAGCGCCTGGCTGGCCCGCGGCTGAGGCCACGCGCCGGCCGCCCGGGCGGGATGCCCGGCGCGGCCGCCCCGGAGGAAGCGCTGCCGCCGGCGCCCCGGCCCGGACGCCGTCGTGAGCCCCGGAGCACCCTGCGCACCGCGGCACGGCTGGCGCTGCCCGCGGTCCTCCTCGCCGTCCTGTCCGGGTGCGGGGCGGTCCCGGACGGCGAACGGGAAGGCGACGAGTCCCAGGGCTTCGTCAGCGCTGCCGGGCGCGGGCTGGTGGTCGACGGCGAGCCGACCCGGCTCCGGGCGGTCAACTTCACCAACAGGTACGACGCAGAAACCCGGATCACCGACCTCCTGTCGTCGGCGCACCCCTCCGCGCGCGACTACGCGCAGGTGGAGGACATGGGCTTCAACAGCGTCCGCTTCGTCCTCAGGGGAGAGTGGCTCGCGCAGGACGAGGAGGCCTTCTGGACGTGGCTGGACCGCAATGTCGCCTGGGCACGGGAAGCCGGCGTCCGGCTCGTGCTCGACCTGCACGTCCCCGTCGGCGGCCGCTGGCTGGACCCCGGCAGCGCGGCCACCACGTTCGAGATGTGGTCGGACCCGGCCGTCAGGGCCCGGACCGTGGAGTTCTGGCGGGAGGTCGCGAGCAGGTACCACGACGAACCCTCGGTGGCCGCCTACGACCTGCTGAACGAGCCGGTGACGACCGACTCGGACGGGGAGCAGTGGCGGAGCCTGGCCCAGGAGCTCGTGGACACCATCCGGGCCGTGGACGACAACCATCTCCTGGTGGTGGGCGGTGTCTACGGGGTCGAGGGCCGGTTCGACCCGGAGGGGCAGGAGCGGCACTTCCTGGTCGACGACGAGAACGTCATGTACGACTTCCACTTCTACGAGCCCTACCCGTACACGCACCAGTACGCCCCCTGGGTCGACCCGGCGCGCGACGGCGGCACGTACCCGGATCCCGACCGCCTCGTCGCCACCGCCCCGCCCGAGGTGTCGGAGGCGGACGTCGTCGCCACCTCCTCGCTCCCGGAGGGCACGTCCGGCTGGACCCGCTACGACAGCGGCGTGGTCACCGTCGAGGACCCCTCCGCGGTGGCGGCCCTGCCGCAGTTCGTCGTCGAGGGGGGCATGGACGGCACCGCCCGTGTCGACGGCGTCACCGTCACCGAGTACGGACCCGACGGCACCGTGCTCCGTGAGGTGCTGGACGACCCGATGGACCGGAGCAGCACGGGCTCCTGGTACGGCTGGGGAGACGACGACGGCGCCGATCCGTCCGTGCGGCTGGAGCGGGAGCCGTCGGGGCGTCAGGACGACGGCAGCCTGTCCGTCGGGGGCAGCGTGCGGTCCGGCGCGGGGTGGAACAACAGCCAGCACCTGTTCAGGGTGGTGCCGGGCAACCGGTATCGCGTCCAGGGGTACATGCGCGGGGACGACGTGGTCCTCACCGACGGGGACCGGTCCCGTGTCCGGCTGGAGCTCGAGGTGTACACGGAGGTCCCCGGCGCTCCCGGTGGAGGCTTCCTGGCTCGGGACAAGGACTACCTCGAGCACGCGATGAGCCGGCACCTCCGGTTCGGGGCCGAGCACGGCGTCCCCATGTCCGTCATGGAGTTCGGTGCCGTCCGCCAGACCTTCGAGATGCCAGGCAAGGGCGGTGACCGCTGGGTCGGCGACGTGCTGGGCCTGCTCGCGGAGCACGATCTCAGCTTCGGCTACTGGGAGTACCACGACCCCGACATGGGCATCTTCGTGGACGAGGGCGGGGCACCGGACGAGCCCAACGAGGCCCTCCTGGACGTCCTGCGGCGGGAGCTGCACGAGGAATCTCCGTGACCGTCCCCGCCCGCAGCGGGTGCCGCCGCGGCACGGTCGCAGGCCGGACCGGGGCGGGACGCCCACGGCTCCCCCTACACTGGGTTGAATCCCTGCCGATGACGAACAGGAGTTCCCCGTGACCTCAGCCCCGACAGCCAATCCGATACACCGTCTGGGCAGCGTGCTCCGCAAGGACCTGGTGGGGGGCGTCCTGCTGCTGGTCGCGATGCTCTCCGCCCTTGTCATCGCCAACTCCCCCTGGGCCGAGGGCTACTTCGCGCTGCGGGACATGCACATCGGCATCGACTTCCCGGGCCTGGACCACACCGTGGGCGAGTGGGCCTCCGAGGGGCTGCTCGCCCTCTTCTTCTTCCTGGTCGGTCTGGAGCTCAAGACCGAGTTCGTCGACGGAGAGCTGAACGACCTGCGCAAGGCCGCGCTGCCCGTCGTCGCGGCGTTCGGCGGCGTGGCCGTCCCCGCCCTGATCTACGTGGCGGTCAACCTCAGCAACAACCAGGACCCGAGCACGATGCAGGGCTGGGCGATCCCCACCGCCACCGACATCGCCTTCGCGGTGTCGGTGCTCGCCGTCGTCGGCGCGTCCCTGCCCACCGCCATGCGCACCTTCCTGCTGACGCTGGCGGTGGTCGACGACCTCATCGCGATCGTCATCATCGCCTTCTTCTACACCGACGACCTCCAGCCGCAGTACCTGCTGCTGGCGCTGATCCCGCTGGCGCTGTTCTACTTCCTGACCCAGCGGTTCATGATCTTCTTCCTCACCCGGGGCTGGGCCGCGTGGGTCATCCTGCTCCCCATCGGCGTGATCACCTGGCTGTTCGTGCTCGAGGCGGGCGTGCACGCCACCATCGCCGGCGTGCTCCTGGGCTTCATGGTCCCGGTCCTGCACGTCAACCGGAGGGTGATCCGGGGAGACGCCCCAGAGCTGGGCCTCGCCCCGACCCTCGAGCACCGGTTCCGCCCCCTGGCCAACGGGCTGGCGGTCCCGGCGTTCGCCTTCTTCTCGGCCGGGGTGGCCGTGGGCGGCTGGGACGGCGTCATGGGCTCCCTGTCGGACCCGGTGGCGATCGGCATCATCCTGGGCCTGATCTTCGGCAAGACCGTCGGCATCTTCGGCTCCTCCTACCTGATGGACCGGTTCACGCCGGCCACCAAGGACCAGGACTACTCCTGGCTCGACCTGGGCGGGCTGAGCATGGTCGCCGGCATCGGCTTCACGGTCTCGCTGCTCGTGGCGGAGCTGAGCTTCGGCACCGGCAGCCCCCACAACGACCACGCCAAGGTCGGCATCCTCACCGGCTCGGCGCTCGCCGCCCTGCTCGGCGGCACCCTGCTCGGCTTCCGCAACAGCGCCTACAAGAAGCTGCGCGAGCGCGGCGTGCCGGTGGACAAGCTGGACACGCCGTAGCACGTCTTGCGGCCCGCACGGCCCATGGAGCGACGAGAGCCGCCCGCCGGATTCCTCCGGTGGGCGGCTCTCATCCTGGGCGGTGGGTTCAGCGCGAGTGGTACTTCTGTTGCGCCTCCAGCAGCCCGTGGTCGACCAGGGTCTCGACGGCGTCGGCAGCCGTGTCCACGAGCAGCGGCAGCTCCTTGGCCTCCGCCGTGGAGAACGGCTTGAGCACGTAGGTGGCCGCGTCCATCCGGCCCGGGGGCCGGCCCACCCCGACGCGCACCCGGTAGTAGTCCTTGGTGCCCAGGGCCTTGGACATGTCCCGCAGACCGTTGTGCCCGCCCTCTCCCCCGCCGAGCTTGAGCCTGACGGCGTCGAAGGGGATGTCGATCTCGTCGTGGACGGCGATCACCCGGTCCGGGGCGATGTCGAAGAACTTCGCGAGCCCGGAGACCGGCCCGCCGGAGGTGTTCATGTATGTCATGGGCTTGGCGAGCACCAGGCGGGGACCGCCGGGGCGCAGCCGGGTCTCGACCACCTGCGCCCGGGCCTTGTGCGTCCTGTACGTGCCCCCGGTGCGCGCGGCGAGCTCGTCGAGGACCATCTGCCCCACGTTGTGCCGGGTGCGGGCGAACTCGGGGCCGGGGTTGCCCAGCCCCACGACCAGCCATGCGTCGGACATCGGTCCCTCCTGTGGGTGCTCGAAAACGGTGCGCTCATGAGACGTGCGGGGCGGCTCACAAGCCGCCCCGCACGTCGGGATCATACGGAGAGGAAGGCTCAGGCCTCGTTCTCGGGGACGACGCCGCCGGTGGCGCCGCCCTCGACGGCGGTTTCCTCACCGAGATCCTGGACGGTCGGCTCGGAGACGTTGACGACCAGCAGCTCGGGGTCGGACACCATGGTCACGCCCTCGGGCAGGCGCACGTCGGCGGCGTAGACGTGGTCGCCCGCGCCGTGGCCGTCGAGGTTGATCGTGATGGCCTCGGGGACGTTCAGGGCGTCGGCCTCGACCGTGAGGGTGTTCTCCTCGACGTTGTGCACGGCGGTCGGGTCGACCTCGCCGATGACGTGCACGGGGATCTCGACCTCGACCTTCTCGCCGCGGCGGACGGCCAGGAGGTCGATGTGGAGGATCTCCGGACGGGTGGCGTGGCGCTGGACGTCCTTGACCATGACCAGCTGGGTGCTGCCCTCGACGTCGAGCTCGAGCACGGCGTTGGAGTGGCGCACGGCCAGCATCGTCTCGTGGCCGGGGATGACCACGTGCTGCGGCTCGGCGCCGTGGCCGTAGACGACCGCGGGGATCTGGTTGTTGGCGCGGATGCGGCGGGCGTAGCCCTTGCCGAAGTCGCTGCGCGTGGTGGCGGGGATGCGGATGGTGTCGACCATGGGAACTCCTCGGATCGGGTCTGATGTCTCTCGGCCAGGCGATACCGGCCGCAGACCCTCCCCGGTACCGCGGGCTCTCCAGGAGCAGCCGCGCCCGCGGGGCGGGAACGTTCAACCAGCCGTCGTCGATCACGGGACACAGGGGTCCCCTCGCCGTGGCAACCGGACCAGGGTAGCACGGCGCTTCCCCAGTCGGCCTCGGACGGGAAGGTCCGTCCGTGCCGCGAGATCCTCGGCAGGCACGACACCGGACCCCTCCAGCGAGCCGCACATCATCCGGCAGGCAGGCCGGACAGATGTCCCCATGATTGGTAAGTGGTGTCCCGATCATGTCCCCATATGTGGGGTCTTGCACCCGGACTCAACAGTAAATGTGCCGCACGACAGAGCCCCATCAAATCATTTCAGGCCTTTTCGAATCTCTTTTCGAAAGTACCCTTATTGACCTAAGCCCCATGTCAGACCTGGATTGTAGGCGTCGACACCCACCGGGTCGCTCTCCGCGCCACACCCTGGGATTTAAGGATCGATTTAGCCGTCACGCACGGTCACGTCTTGATAACTCATGCAAATGGTCCTTTATACTCGTCATGGCTCCAAAGGAACTTCCCCCCATCCCTTGGCCCGCGTGAGTCATCCCCCCATGTTCCATGCGAGTTAGGCGTTCCGGCGTGAAAGCACCCCCCCATCTGACGCTGCCCGCTGCCCTCACGGCGGCAGTGCTGGCCCTGTCCACCCTCCTGCCCGCCGCGGCGGCCGATGAACCTCCGGCCCCCGACACCGGCGGCACCGTCACCTCCTCCGCGACCACCGGCAACCTCGTGTCCGAGGTGAAGGAGGTCGACGGCGAGATCATCTCCACGCTGACCGACAAGGACACGGGAGAGCCCGCCACGTTCGATCCCGAACGCTTCGGCGAACTGCCCGCCGAGGGCGCCCTCTCGGGCGGCGCCGTGATGGGCCAGTCGTTCAAGACCGCCGAGGACGCCGAGCGGATCACCGCCGGGGGCGCAGCCTCCGGCGGTGAGCAGCCGGCCGGGGGCGCCGCCGCCTACTCCGCGTGGCGTCCGGTCGGCATCCAGGGCCTGGACGTCTCCACCTATCAGACATCCATGAACTGGACAGCCGAGTACCAGGCCGGCGCCCGCTTCGCCTACGTCAAGGCGACCGAGGGCAACTACTACAAGTCCCCGGCATTCAACGCCCAGTACTCCGGTTCCTACCAGGCCGGGATGATCCGCGGGGCCTACCACTTCGCCAACCCCGAGGTCTCTTCCGGAGCCGCGCAGGCCGACTACTTCATCGACAACGGCGGCGGCTGGTCCGCCGACGGCAGGACGCTGCCGGGCCTGCTGGACATGGAGAAGAACCCCTACGGGGAGTCCTGCTACAACATGACTCCTGCCCAGCTGGTCAGCTGGATCCGCGACTTCTCCAACCGCTACAAGGCCCGGACCGGCCGCCTGCCGGCGATCTACACCGGTGCGTACTGGTGGAACGACTGCACCGGCAACTCCACGGCGTTCAACGACCACCCGATGCACCTGGCCTCGTACTTCATCTCCACCCCGGCGGTGTACCCCTCCGGGTGGTCGCGCTACGACATCTGGCAGTACTCCGACACCGGGCCCTTCGTCCTGCCCGCCGGGGGGGACTCCAATGTCTTCGGCGGCACGCAGGCGCAGCTGACCGACCTGGCGACGAACCCGTACTACAAGCCCCTGGGCGGCAGGGCCCCCTCGGGTGCTCCGGCTCCGGCCGCCCCCGCGCCGGTGGCACCGTCCGTGCCGGCCGGGCCGTACAAGGACGTCTCCGCCGCCAACCAGTTCGTCCGCGAGATCACCTGGGCACGGGACCGGAAGATCCTCACCGGCTGGACCGACGGGACCTTCCGGCCGCTGAACAGCATCAACCGCGACGCGATGGCGGCGGCGATGTACCGGTTGGCCGGTTCCCCGGCCTACACCGCCCCGGCCACCTCGGAGTTCACCGATGTGAAGCCGGGACAGCAGTTCTACAAGGAGATCCACTGGGCCGAGTCGCGTGGACTGCTGACGGGCTGGAAGGACGGCACCTTCCGCGCCACGACGCCCATCGCCCGCGACGCCACGGCCGCGTTGCTCTATCGTGCCGCAGGATCTCCCCGGTTCACGGCGCCGTCGGTTTCCCCGTTCACGGACGTGAGCACGGACCAGAGGTTCTACAAGGAGATGACCTGGCTGAAGGCCTCCGGGATCTCCACCGGCTGGACCGACGGCAGCTTCCGCTCGCTGAACCCCACGGCCCGCGACGCGATGGCCGCCTTCCTTCACCGCTTCGACGCCCGCTTCTGACGGGCAGCCCCCTCCCTCCCTGCGCCCGAGCGGGCGGGACTCACCCGTGCCACTTCCCCGGCACCGAGCCGTCCGCCCGCGGTGCACACGCAGAAAAGAACCCGAACCCATGCAGAAGCACCTCTCCGTCGCGGCGCTGACCGGCGCCCTCCTCGTGACCGGCCTCGGCGTGACGACCGCTCCCGCCACCGCGGCGTCCTCGGACATCGTCACCGTCTCCCCGAGCACCCGGCTCACGGACACCCAGCAGCTCCTGGAGCTGATCAACGCCCACCGCAGGACCAAGGGCCTGGCCCCGGTGAAGTACTCGGCGACCCTGTCCCAGATCGCCCAGGGGCAGTCCGACCGGCTGGTGCGCGAGGAGGTCATCGACCACACGGACACCTTCATGACCGACCCCCGCGCCGGCAGCTGGAACGCGGTCGGGGAGATCCACGCCGTCTCCTGGCAGGTCTCGGTCCACGACCTGATGAACTGGTGGAAGGGCTCCACCGCCCACAACAAGGTGCTCACCGATCCGAGGATGCAGGTCATCGGCATCGGCCTGACCTACGCCGACGGGTCCCTGGCCGGCGACGGCGATCCGTGGCGGCTGGCCGGCACCGTGGCCTCCTACGGCTACCCGGACGGCATGGCTCCCACCGACGCCCGAGAGTCCGTGACCACGGCGCCCTCGGGGTCCACTGCCCCCTCGGCGCCCTCGGCGCCTTCGGTCACCCCGGTCGGCCCGTTCGTCGACGTCCCCGCCCACCACCAGTTCGCCGCCGAGGTCTCGTGGGTCAAGCAGCGCGGTCTGCTCAACGGCTGGCGGGACGGCACGTTCCGCCCGGGCCTGCCCATCGAGCGCGGGGCCATGGCCGCCGTCGCTTACCGCATGGCTGGCTCTCCCGGCTACACCGCACCGGCGGACTCCGCGTACCGGGACGTGGCTCCCGGGGACCCGTTCTACAAGGAGATCCACTGGGCGAAGGCCCAGGGCCTGCTCAACGGCTGGCGGGACGGCACCTTCCGTCCCACGACCCCCATCGCCCGCGACGCCACGGCCGCGCTCCTGTACCGCACCGCCGGTTCCCCCTACTACTCCGCCCCCGCCACGTCGTCCTTCTCGGACCTGGCCCCGGGGAACCAGTTCTACAAGGAGATCCACTGGCTGCAGGCGAGCGGGATCACCACCGGCTGGAAGGACGGCACGTTCCGCCCGCGGGCCAGCACGAACCGGGACGCCATGTCCGCGTTCCTGCACCGCTTCTCGAGCCGGTGATGACCCGCACGGCAGGACGAGGAGACCGATGAGGCGGCACCGCGCCGTCCCGTTCGCCGTGCTCGGCACCGCGACGCCCGTGCTCCTGCCCGCCACGGCGGCCGCGCCGGCGCCCCGACGACGACGCAGCCCCTCACCGCCCGCAGCGGGCGGTGAGGGGCTGCGTCGTCGTCGGGGGCCTCGCGGGGACGGCCCCCGGGGATTTCAGGAGCGGCCGTTGAAGAGGCTCGTCACGGAGCCGTCCTCGAAGACCTCCTGGATGGCCCGGGCGATCAGCGGCGCGATCGACAGGACCCGCAGGTTCTCGAACTGGTGCTCGGGCGGCACGGGCAGGGTGTCGGTCACCACGACCTCGAGGGCGCCGCAGGAGGACAGGCGCTCGACGGCGGGGTCGGAGAACACGGCGTGCGTCGCGGCGATGATGACGTCCTTGGCGCCCTTCTCGCGCAGCACCTTCACCGCGCCGGTGATGGTCCCGCCGGTGTCGATCATGTCGTCGATCAGCACGCAGGTGCGGCCCTCGATCTGGCCCACGACCTCCTTGGAGGCGGCCTGGTTGGGCCGGGTGATGTCGCGGGTCTTGTGCACGAACGCCAGCGGGCAGCCGCCGAGCAGCTCGGTCCACTGCTCGGCCACGCGCACCCGGCCGGTGTCCGGGGAGACGACCGTCACGTTGTCGACGTCGACGACGGAGCGGACGTGCTCGGCGAGCAGCGGGATCGCCATGAGGTGGTCCACCGGGCCGTCGAAGAAGCCCTGGATCTGCGCGGTGTGCAGGTCCACCGACATCAGGCGGTCGGCGCCGGCGGTCTTGTACAGGTCGGAGATCAGCCGGGCCGAGATGGGCTCGCGGCCGCGGTGCTTCTTGTCCTGGCGGGCGTAGGGGTAGAACGGGGACACCACGGTGATCGACTTCGCGGAGGCCCGCTTGAGGGAGTCGATCATGATGAGCTGCTCCATGACCCACTGGTTGATCGGCGCCGGGTGGGCCTGGATCAGGAAGGCGTCCGCGCCGCGCACCGAGTCCCCGAAGCGCACGTACGTCTCGCCGTTGGCGAAGTCGTACGCGTCCGTCGGCACGAGCTCCGTGCCGAGCTCTGCGGCGATGTTCTGCGCGAGCTCGGGGTGGGCCCGGCCCGAGAGCAGGACCATCCGCTTCGCCCCGGGATTGGTGATTGCGGTCATTGTCACTCGCTTTCGTCGGTGGTGTCCGGGTGGGTGCCGGACCCTGCTGTGCTGCCCGCGGCCTGGGCCCGGCGGGCCGCCTCCGCCGCTGCGGTTCCCGCACGGCGCTCGACGACCCAGTTCTCGACGATGCGCTGGGCGCCCTCGGTCAGGGCCAGCGCGCCGGCCGGCACGTCCTTGCGGATCGTCGTCGAGGCGCCGGAGTAGGCGCCGTCGCCGACGGTCACGGGGGCCACGTACATGTTGTCGGAGCCCATGCGCACGTGGTCCCCGATCACGGTGCGGTGCTTGGACACGCCGTCGTAGTTGACGAAGACGGAGGCCGCGCCGATGTTGGAGTGCTCGCCGATGGTCGCGTCGCCCACGTAGGACAGGTGCGGGACCTTGGAGCCGTTGCCGATCCGGGAGTTCTTGGTCTCCACGAACGTGCCGATCTTGCCCTTCTCGCCCAGGACCGTGCCCGGCCGCAGGTAGGCGAAGGGGCCGACGTCCGCGCGGGCGCCGATCACGGAGCCGGAGCCGTGCGTGCGCACGACCTTGGCGCCGGGGCCGACCTCGACGTCGGTGAGGGTGGTGTCCGGGCCCACCGTCGCGTCCTCGGCCACGCGCGTGCCGCCGAGCAGCTGGGTGCCGGGCAGGACCGTGACGTCCGCGGCGATGCGCACCTGCACGTCGATCCAGGTGGTGGCGGGGTCCACGATGGTGACGCCGTTGCGCATGTGCTGCTCGAGGAGCCGGCGGTTGAGGTGCGCACCGAGCTGGGCGAGCTGGACGCGGTCGTTGGCGCCCTCGACCTCCCAGCGATCCTCGATCTTCAGGGCGTCGACCGGGTGGCCGGCGTCGCGGGCGATCAGCGGCACGTCGGTCAGGTACATCTCGCCCTGGGCGTTGTCCGAGGTCACCTCGGCGAGGGCGGTGCGCAGGACGTCGGCGTCGAAGGCGAAGATGCCGGAGTTGATCTCGGTGACGGCCAGCTCGGCCTCGGTGGCGTCCTTGGCCTCCTTGATCTCGCGGAAGGAGCCGTCGGGGTCGCGCAGCACGCGGCCGTAGCCGCCGGGCTGCTCGTGGTCGGCGGTCAGCACGGTCACGGCGTTGCCGCGCTCCTCGTGCCGCCGGACCAGGCGGGCCAGGACCTCGGGGGTCAGCAGGGGGACGTCGCCGTAGGTGACGACCACGGTCCCGCTCAGCCGCTCCTGCGCGTCGAGGGCCTCCACCGCCACCTGGACGGCGCGGCCGGTGCCCGGCACCTCGTCCTGGTCGACGATCAGCGCCTGGGGGTCCTCCTCGAGGATGTGCGGGGCGACGAGGTCCCGCTCGAAGCGCACCACGGCGGCGAGCCGCCGGGGGTGGAGGCTGCGGGCGGCGACCAGCGAGTGGCCGACCATGGAACGACCCCCGATCCGGTGCAGGATCTTGGGGGTCTTGGACTTCATGCGGGTGCCCTTGCCGGCGGCGAGGACGATGACGGCGGCAGGTCCCTGGGGGGACTCGCGGGGCACGGCGGGGGAATCAGGAAGGCTCACGGCGGACTGCAGCTCCTCGGTCGTCGAGTTGCGCCGGTGGGGGCACCGGGACCATCACCCGGGCGGATGCGGACGTTCCGCCTCTAGGACTCGAACCTAGACTCCACGGCTCCAAAGGCCGGGGTGCTGCCGATTACACCAAGGCGGAGCACCGCCGCGGCACGGCAGTGGTGCACGCTGTGCACAGAGAGTCACCCTACCACCCGGCCGCGGGCCGGTTCGTGGCCCGGGGACGGGCTCAGGGGGTCCCGGGAGGGGGCTCAGACGGTGCTGCCGGTGGGGTCTCCGGAGGGGTCTCCGGAGGGGTCCAGGACCACCAGGATCCGGCCGGCCGCGACGGCCTCCCGCAGGTCGGGGACGGCTTCCAGCAGCGCCGCGAACGACGCCTCGTCCACGCCGCGCACCAACACCGGCGCCCGCTCCAGCAGGGGCCTCATCCGGGCGAAGGCCGCCACCGGGTCCTCCCCCGCCCGGGCGCTGGAGGCCACGTTCCACGCGACGGAGACGAGGTACTGCGGCTCCGCGTCGACGTCCCCGTCCTCCCGCGCCCGCTCCATGTCGATCAGCAGGTCGATCTCGTCGGCCGTGGCGCCCTCGTTCTCCAGCACCAGGTGCACGTGCTGGGCCGAGGCCGCCTCGGCCAGGGCTGCGAGCATGGAGAAGATCCGCTCCTCGTCCCGTCCACCGTTCCGGACGCCCGCCCGCGGGACGACGACGTACTCGGCGCCCAGGCCGACCGCCAGCGACAGGTGGTCGTCGAGGGTGGCGATGACGCCCTCGTCCGGGATGTCCTCGTCCATGGAGGTCTCCGCGTGGACGATCAGGGGCTGCGCGCCCGCCTCGCGCAGGACCTCCCCGATCTGGCGCCGCGGCACCGCGCCGAGGTGGCGGCCAACGAGCTGATCGGGCCCGACCGGCAGCTCCACGGGCCCGGGGTGCTCCTGGACGGCGCGCACGGCGGCGTCCAGGTCGGCGATCCCGTCCAGGCGGAGGCCGTGGGGGGTCGCGATGGGGGTGGGCTGCTCAGCCGGGTGCTCCTGCATGCCCGCATTCTCCCACGCTCCCCTGGTGCCGGAGCTGAGAGTGCCGCGGTTGCGGCTGCACCCCTCCCCTGTCCGCCGAACCCCCACCCAACCGACCCGCGACCCACCGAGCCCCCACTGACGCAGCAACTCCCCACGTTGGATCATGGGGAAATGCGAGAAAGATGGGGACTCGGCGCATCACTGCACCCCGGGATGGGGACTCGGCGCACCAGCGCACCCCGGGACGGGGGACTCGGCGGGCGCGAGTACCCTTGATGGGTGGCACATCTACTCGGCGGCGAGAACCTGCATCTGGAATTCCCCACCAAGACGGTCTTCGACGGCGTCAGCCTAGGCATCGACGAGGGCGACCGGATCGGCATCGTGGGCCGCAACGGCGACGGCAAGTCCACCCTCATGAAGCTGCTGGCCGGACGGCTCCAGCCCGACGAGGGTCGCGTGACCGTGCGCTCCGGCGTGCGCGTGGGCATGCTCGACCAGACCGACGTGCTGGACCCGGAGCTGACCGTGGGGCAGGCCGTCGTCGGCGACCGCGACGAGCACGAGTGGGCCGGGGACCCGACGGTCCGCGACGTCGTCTCCGGGCTCGTCAAGGACCTCGACTGGGACGCCCGGCTGGGCGAGCTGTCCGGCGGGCAGAAGCGCCGCGTGGCGCTCGCCGCGCTGCTGGCCGGGGACTGGGACGTCATCTTCCTGGACGAGCCCACCAACCACCTCGACGTCGACGGCATCACGTGGCTGGCCCGCCACCTCGAGAACCGGTGGCCGAAGAACCAGGGCGGGCTCGCCGTGGTCACCCACGACCGCTGGTTCCTGGACGCGGTGTGCACCGACACGTGGGAGGTCCACGACCGGACGGTGGAGCCCTTCGAGGGCGGCTACGCCGCCTACGTCCTGCAGCGCGTGGAGCGCGACCGCCAGGCCGCCACGGTCGAGGCGAAGCGGCAGAACCTCATGAAGAAGGAGCTGGCGTGGCTGCGCCGCGGCGCCCCCGCGCGCACGGCCAAGCCGAAGTTCCGGATCGAGGCCGCGAACCAGCTGATCAACGACGTCCCGCCGCCGCGCGACACCGTGGAGCTGTCCCGGATGGCGGTGTCCCGGCTGGGCAAGGACGTGGTGGACCTCGAGAAGGTCTCCGTCTCCTACCCCACCGAGGACGGCGGCATCCGCGAGGTGCTCCGGGACGTCACGTGGCTGATCGCGCCGGGCGAGCGCACCGGCATCCTCGGCGTCAACGGCGCGGGCAAGTCCACCCTGCTGGGCCTGGTGACCGGCGCGGTGCAGCCCACGAAGGGCCGGGTCAAGCGCGGCAAGACCGTCAGGATCGCCACCCTGACCCAGCAGCTCTCCGAGCTGGACGAGGTCGCGGAGGACCGGGTCTCGGACGTCGTGGCGCACAGGCGCAGCACGTACCTGGCCGACGGCAAGGAGATGACCCCCGGCCAGCTCCTGGAGCGGCTGGGCTTCACCAACGAGCAGCTGTCCACGCCCGTGAAGGACCTCTCCGGCGGACAGAAGCGGCGTCTTCAGCTGCTGATGATCCTGCTGGACGAGCCGAACGTGCTGATCCTCGACGAGCCGTCCAACGACCTCGACACCGACATGCTCGCGGCCATGGAGGACCTCCTCGACACTTGGCCCGGCACCCTGCTGGTGGTCTCCCACGACCGCTACCTGCTGGAGCGCGTCACCGACCAGCAGTACGCCGTGATCGACGGCCGCTTCCGGCACCTGCCCGGCGGCGTGGAGCAGTACCTGGAGCTCGCCTCGCAGTCCCGCACCGGCACCGCGGCCGGGTCCGCCGGCGCCTCGAACCCGCTGGCGGCGACGGGGCCGTCGTCGAACGGCGCGAAGGGGACGACGGACGCGGTGCCGCGGCTGGGCGGCGCGGAGGCCCGGGCCGCCCAGAAGGAGGTGGGCGCGATCGAGCGGAAGCTGGCCAAGCTCACCGGCCAGGTGGAGCGGATCCACTCCGAGATGGCCGCCCACGACCAGTCCGACTACGAGGGCCTGGCCGGGATCACCACCCGGCTGCGCGGGGTCGAGGAGGAGATCGAGGAGCTGGAGCTGCGCTGGCTCGAGCTCTCCGAGGACCTCGGCTAGCCACGTGGACGGGCCGTCGCGGGAGGCGGCGGCGGTGGGCCTGCTGACCGGCCCGGACGCCGGGACGCTGCTGCGGCGGGCCCTGCGGCCGGCGGGGCTGGCCGTGCACCGCTGGACCCTGCGCCGGGTCCACCACCGGCCCGGCGCCGGCGCCACGGCGATCTACGACGTCGCGGCCCTCGCCGGGGCACGGCGCGCGGCGGAGACGGTGTGCGTGAGCACGGTCCCGGTCCCGCTGCTCTCCCCGGCACCGGTCGTGCGGCTGCGCCACCGGGACCTGGAGCTCGTGGCCTGGCGCCACCCCCATGACCCGTGGCTGCCGGGACTGCCCTGGGCGTCCTCGCCCGGGCACGTGGGCCGGGCGGTGTTCGGCTCCGGCGAGCCCGCCGCGCTGACCACGCTGTCCTACCGCCCCGGCCGTCGTGCCGTGGTGCGGGCGGTCCTCGGCTCCGAGGTCCGCTACCTCAAGGTGCTGCGGGCGGGCCGCGCCGAGGGGCTCGTCGACCGGCACCGGCTGCTGCTCGGAGCCGGTCTGCCCGTCCCGGAGCCGGTGGGCGCGCTGGTCGACGACGTCGTGGTGCTGCGCGCGCTCCCCGGCGCCCCTCCGCCGGTCGCGGCGCGGGACGGCGACGCCGCGGCGCTGCTCCCGGCGCACGTGCTCGCGCTGCTGGACGCGCTGCCCGCGCAGGTGCTCGCGCTGCCGGCCCGGCCCGCCTGGACGGACCGGGTCCTGGACTACGGCCGCGCCGCCGCGGTGGCCCTGCCCGAGGAGGCGGACCGGATCCGCGAGCTGGCCCGGGCGGTGGACGAGGCCCGGGCGGCCACCGGCCCGGGTCCGGTGGTGCCCGTGCACGGCGACCTCCACGAGGCCAACCTCCTCGTGACGCCGGGGACGGAGGGCCCCTTCGGGCCCGTGACCGGCCTGCTCGACGTCGAGACCGCAGGACCGGGGCACCGGGTCGACGACCTCGCGTGCCTGGCCGGGCACCTCGCCGTCCTCCCGGCCGGGTCCGCCCGCACGGCGGCGACGGCGCGGCGGATGCTCGCCGGGTTCGACGAGGCGGTTGATCCCACCGCGCTGCGGGTCCGCGCCGCCGGGGTGGCGCTGTCCCTCGTGGCGGGCGCCCGCCGCTCGGGCGGGCCGCCCGACAGGGCGCGGCAGCGGCTGGCGGTGGCCGAGCGCCTGCTGGCGGAGGCCCGGGCGCGCTGAGCCCGGCGGCGCTGACGCCCGGCCGGGCTCAGCCGTCCCGGAGCTTCCCGAGCCGGTGGCGCAGCTTCGTGGCGCGCTGCTCGTCGTCGCCCAGGTGCGAGGTCCGCTCGACGTAGTCCTCGGCGAACGCGGACAGCAGCAGGTCGTCCATCACCCGGACGTGGCCGGGCGGGAACCGGTACCCCATCCGCCCGGTCACCGCCGCCCGGTCCACGTCCTCGAGGAACTCCTCCAGCTGGATCTCGGTGCGGATGCCGCACACGGCCAGCGCGTCCGCGAGCCAGCCGTACTGCTCCTGCCGGCTGCTGGGGTACTCGGGCATCCGCGCGATCAGCAGCTCCGCGACGCCCTCCGCCGTGAGCACCTCCTCCGGCTCCCGGGTGTGCAGCTCGCCGCCCTCCGTCATCTCCCCCCGCACGGTCTCGCTGATGGTGACGAACTGCTGGTCGGCGAGCTCGAGCAGGCCCGACGCCATGGACAGCGCCCGGTCCACCGACGCGGGGATGGGGAGGGTGGACTTGTACCGGACCTCGTGCTCGAACTCGGCCCACGCGTGCTGCAGGACCGTCCGGATCTGCACCTCGAACCGCTGCCCCTTGCACGAGGAGCACCCGCTGGGCGGACTCTCCTGGCCCACCTCCAGCACGAGGTGCTGGCCGGCGTACCCGAGGATCCCCATCTCCCGGCCCTGCGCCGTCTTGTCCACGTGCTCCTTGACGACGAACACGCCCTTCAGCGCCTCCACCGCCTTCAGGACGTCGGTCTCGAGGAACATGATGACCCGGATGCCGATCAGGTCGTCGATCCCCCGGAGGCCGTCGGCGTACTTCCTGCTGCCGTCCGGGTTCCGCCGGGCCAGCTTCTGCTGGAGGGACTCGATCTCCTTCACGCGGCGGGTGATCTGGTGGTAGTTGAGCCCGTCGTCCTGGAGCCGTGCCTCCACCGCGTGCTTGATCGAGGCGCAGGCGCCCTCCAGGGCACGCCGCCGGGCCGCGTAGTCCCGGAGCAGGGTCGTGGTGTCGGTGATTCCACCGGGAGAGGCGGTCACGTGGGAACCCCCTGGAGCTCAGATGCGCGACGACCGTGTACGGCCCGAGTCCTCACACCCTATATCCGGGGTGGAACGATCCCCGGGCCGGAACGCACAAGCGGTGCCCGGGCGCGTTCCCCGCTCTTCTCCGCCCTTCTCCGCCGCGGCCCGGCCCGGCTCGGCGGGCCGGGCCGGGCCGGCCGGCACGGGGGCGCTTCCCCGCTCGCCCCTGTGCACGGGCCGGTGCTCCCCCGGCGCTCGTCCCTGGGCACGGACCGCTCCGCCGGCTCAGCCGCCCGGGGCGGCCTCCGGCGCTGCGGGCTCCACGGGCTCCACGGGCTCCACGGGGTAGGCGTCGGACAGGTCCAGCTCCCACACCGCTCCCCCGCCGACCGCGCCGAACGGGTTCGCCGGTCCGGCCGCGATGCCCCCGGCCGGTGCCAGGCTGTTGACCGCGGCGTAGAGGCTGCTGCCGTCGGAGGCCAGGCCGGCGGGGAACGGCACGTCGACCGCCCGGCGCTCGGCGTCCTCGTCGTGCCGGTCGACCACGATCACCTGGCCGGGGACGGCGCCGGCCGCGGGCGGCGCCTCGTCCGAGGGGGTCTGCCCGGGAGGCATCGGGGCCGTGGGGCCGAACAGCTGCGACACGTACAGGTGGTGCCGGTCCACGGCGACGCCGGTGATCGCGGTGAACCCGTCCCAGCGCTCGAGCTCCTCCCCGTCCGCGGAGAACTTCACCACCGAGGCCTCGCCGGCCCGCTCCGAGCCGAGCCCGCCGACGTAGACGTTGCCGCGGCGGTCCGCGGCCAGGGCCGTGGGCACGAACTCGGCCGGGCCGGCCGGGTCGTCCACGTTGCCGGGCAGCGAGGTGGTGGGCCAGGTCGCCCACTCGGTGATCTCGTACTCCGGCGGGGCGTCCTCGGTCTGGGTCGAGAAGTCGGGCTCCACCTTCCACACGGTGTTCGCCGCGGCGTCGGCCACCAGCGCGTAGCCGTCGGGCGCGTCGTCCGGGTCCTCGTCCACGAAGAGCACCGCGTAGGGGTTGGACTCGATCTGGGCCGTGTCCGGGTTCTGCTCCTCCTCGGCCTTCTGCAGGTCGGCGAACGGAATGAGGTACTCCTCCCCCGTCTCCTCGGTGCCGGCCACGAGCAGCGACCCGTTCTGCATGGGCGGGCCGGCGGGGTCGTATCCCGCCACGACGTACTGGCCGTCCACGTCCGTGGCGTCCGCGCCGTTGCTGCCGACGGCGAAGGACCCGTCGGGGCTCGCCATGCTCGTGAAGCCCTCCGCCACGGTGGAGACCGCCGGCGTGCGGCGCCACGGTCGCTCGACCAGCGAGATCGCGCCGGTCGCCCCCGCGCACTGCCCCCCGGCGCACTGGTCCCCGCCGCGGCCGGCCTCGGCCACGACCAGGGACTCGTGGTCCTGCGACCAGTTCAGCTGCCGCGGGTTGTCGAGCCCGTCCGCGACCACGCGGTGGCCGCCCCCGTCGTCCCCGTGCCCGTGTCCCCCGCCGTGGGCACCGGCCAGGGGCACGGGCCCCACCAGCACCACGGCGGCCGCGAGCACACCTGTTCCCAGTCTCTTCACGATCCCCACCCCCGTCGGAACCGTCGCGCGCGACCCGCGCGACAGCCCCAGGCTACGACCGCGCCGGGACCCCCGGCCCGGGGGACCGCAAACCGTGACCGGAGCGTCATCGCGGCCCGCCGGAGCACGACACGAAGCTGCCCGCCCGGCCGGTGGTCGCCCCGACCGTGCCGTCCCGTCCTCGCCGTCCGCCCTCGCCGTCCGCCCTCGCCGTCCCGTCCTCGGCTCCGGCAGGGTCCTGCCCGGGGCCGTCATGACCGCGGCACTCCTTGACACCCCTGCCGCCTCGGACATGGACTCGACGGTGTCAGGCGAGTCGAGCCGTCTGGGAAGAGGTGCCCGCCATGAGCAGCAGACACGAGAGAACGGGACGACCGATGAGGCAGCACACGATCCGGATCCGCCTGGTGCCGAGCCTCGTCCGCTGGACGGCGGCCCTGCTCCTGGCTCTCGTCGGCCTGACCCTGGCCGTGCCGGGGAGCTGGGCGGCGGAGGTCCGCGGCGGCGACGACGTCGGCGTGGCGGCCGGCGAGGTCGTGGACGACGACCTCTACCTGGCGGGCGACGAGATCGTCGTCGCCGGCACCGTGCGCGGGGACGTGGTGGTCGCGGCGCGGAAGGTGACGGTCACCGGCACCGTGGAGGGCGACCTGATCGCGGCGGCCCAGACCGTGGTGGTCGAGGGCACCGTGGGCGACGACGCGCGTCTGGCCGGGCAGGCCCTCCTGGTGCGCGACGGCGCCCGGATCGCGGACGACCTGGTCACGGGCGGCTACAGCCTGCAGACCGAGGCCGGCTCCACGGTGGGCGGGGACGTGCTCATGGGCGGGTTCCAGGGTGAGCTCGCCGGCGACGTGGACGGGAGCGTGACCGCGGGCGCCGAGGGCCTGGCCCTGGCCGGCCGGATCGGCGGCGACGTGGAGGCCTCGGTGAGCGCCTCCGGTCCCGAGGCCGCGCCGTTCGCGTGGGCGCCGGCGGCCGACGTCCCGCTGCCCGTCGTGCCGTCAGGGCTCACCCTGACGGACGACGCCCGGCTGGAGGGCGACCTGTCCTACGAGGGCGGACAGGAGGCCGACATCGCCCCCGGGGCACAGATCACCGGGGAGACCACGTACCGGCAGATCACCGTCCCGGAGGACCAGGACACCGCCCCGGCCGGACCGCTGGCCCTGCTGCTGATCGGGCTGCGGCGCTTCGTCACACTCCTGGTCGTGGGACTGCTGGCGCTGTGGCTGCTGCCGAGGGCGGTCGACGGCGCCGCCACGACGCTGCGGACGCGCCCGTGGCTGAGCCTCGGCTGGGGCGTGCTGGCGGTCGCCGGAGCGGTGGCGGCCGTGGTCGCGGTGCTGCTCGTGGCGATCCTGCTCGCGGTGCTCCTCGGCTGGCTGACCCTCGGGGGCCTGGCGGCCGCCGTCGTGGTCACCGGGGTGGTGCTGGACGTCGTGCTCGTCCTCGCCCTGGTCCTCGGCCTCACGCTGCTGGCGCCGGTGGTCGTCGGGTTCACGGGCGGCGGGCTCATGCTCCGGGATCCCGTGCCGACGGCGTTCGGCAAGCGGGTGCTGGCCCTGGCTCTGGGCCTGCTCGTGTACGTGCTGCTGCGGGCGGTGCCCTTCGTGGGCCCGGTCGTGGGTCTCGTCGTGGCGCTGCTGGGTCTCGGGGCGCTGGTGGTCTGGGCCTGGGCCGGGCTCACCCGCCGACGGACGTCCGGGCGGAGGGCCGGCCGGCTCCCCGAGTACGGCCCCGGACAGGGCGCAGGGCCCCTGCCGGGTCCGGACCGCACCGCCCCGGGGCAGCCGGCGCCGTGGTCGACGGGGCAGTGGCCGGCGGGACAGGGGTCGACTGGATTGAGCCCGACCGGGCAGGATCAGGCAGGACAGAGCCCGGCAGGTCAGTGGCCGGCGGGACAGAACCCCACCGGACAGAGCCCCACCGGGCAGGATCCGGCAGGACAGTGGCCGACGGGACAGAGCCCCACCGGGCAGGATCCGTCAGGACAGTGGCCGGCGGGACAGGATCAAGCAGGACAGCGACCTGCGGGACGGGGTCCGGGCGATCAGCACCGGCCGGTCCCGCCCCCGGACACCCGCCCCTGAGCCCGGGGAACGGCCTGCAGACGTGCCGGTCCCCGGGGCGGGCGGTCAGGCGGGAGGTGCGGTGACCGCCAGGGCGGCGAGCCCGCGTCGGGTGAAACGGGCGGCCTGCTCCTGCGCCGCTGCGGCGTCGGGGGCGAGGTGCGCGGTGGTCGGCCCGGACCCCGAGACGATGCTCGTGAGCGCCCCGGCCGCGCGCCCCGCCGCCAGCACGTCCTCCAGCTCAGGGGCCAGCGAGAGGGCCGCCGGTTGCAGGTCGTTGCGCAGCAGCGGGGCCAGCTCCGCGGCCGACCCGGTGGCCAGCGCCCGTTCGAGCCCGGCAGGCAGCTCCGGCGCCGGCACGTCCTCGTGCTCCCGCAGGCGGTCCAGCTCCGCGTAGACGGCCGGGGTGGAGAGTCCGCCCGTTCCCGCCACCAGCACCAGGTGCAGGGCCGTCCCGGTCCGCACCGGCCGCAGCTCCGCGCCGGTGCCGGTGCCGACGGCCGCCCCGCCCGTCAGCGCGAACGGCACGTCCGCGCCGAGCCGGGCCGCGAGACCGAGCAGGGCGTCGTCGTCGAGCGCGGGCCGTCCCGAGACGCGGGCAGCGAGCCTGTTGACGGCCACGAGCGCGGCCGCGGCGTCGGCGGAGCCCCCGCCCATGCCGCCGGCGACGGGGACGGCCTTGTCGATCGTCAGGTGCAGCCCGCCGACCAGCGGGGGGAAGAGCTCGAGCACGGCGTGCGCGGCCCGGACGGCCAGGTTGGACGCGTCGGTGGGCACGCCGTCGAGGGAGAAGCTCCCGGCGGCCTCCTGCTGGGCCACCAGCGAGCCCGGGACGACCGCGACGTCCACGGCGACGTCCGCCCCGGTGGCGCGGGTGAGCGTGGCCGTCACGACCTCCGTGGCGCTGACGGCGCAGTACAGGCTGGCGACCTCGTGGTAGCCGTCGGCGCGGCGCGGACCGGCGGCGAAGAAGAGGTTGACCTTGCCGGGCGCCTCGGCGCGTTCGGCGAGCATCGTCGTGGTCATGCGCCGCGTGCCCCCGCGGTCAGCCCGGCCGCCGCGCCCGCCTGGGCGATGCGTGCGAACTGGTGGACGTCGAGCTTCTCGCCCCGCTCCCCCGGGTCGATCCCGGCCGCCTCGAGGATCTCGCCGGCCGCGGCGGCGGAGCCCGCCCACCCGGCGAGCGCGGCGCGGAGGGTCTTGCGCCGCTGGGCGAACGCGGCGTCCACCGCCGCGAAGACCAGGTCCCGGTCCACCGCGGCCACGGGCTCGTCCCGGCGCACGAAGCGGACCAGGCCGGAGGCGATCTTGGGGGCCGGCCAGAACACGTTCTTGCCGATCGTCCCCGCCTTGGTGACCTCGGCATACCAGGAGGCCTTGACCGATGGGACGCCGTAGACCTTGGAGCCGGGGGCTGCGGCCAGCCGGTCGGCGACCTCCTCCTGGACCATCACCAGGCCGTGGCGCAGCGACGGGAAGCGGCCCAGCAGGTGCAGCAGCACCGGGACGGCCACGTTGTAGGGAAGGTTCGCCACCAGCGCCGAGGGAGCGGCGGGCAGCTCCTGGACGCGCAGGGCGTCCTGCTCGATCACGGTCAGCCGGTCCGCCCGCTCCGGCCGGAAGCGCTCGGCCGTGCGCGGGAGCTGCTCGGCCAGCGGCGGGTCGATCTCCACGGCCACGACCTGCTCCGCGGCGTCCAGCAGCCCCAGCGTCAGCGAGCCCAGGCCCGGGCCGACCTCCAGCACCGTCTCGCCGGCGCCGAGGCGGGCGGCCGCGATGATCCGACGGATCGTGTTGGGGTCGATCACGAAGTTCTGCCCGAGCGTCTTGGTCGGGCGGATGCCGAGCTGCTCGGCGAGCGCGCGGATCTCCGCGGGTCCGAGCAGGGGGCGTGCGGCGGACGGCTCGGGCGGGAGCGGCGCGGTGGATTCTGTCACCGGGTCATCGTATCGGCCCGCGCCCGGAGGCCCCTGCCCGTCCCTGCCCGCCCCTGCCGGACCCTGCCCGCTCCTGCCGGACCCTGCCCGCTCCTGCCGGACCCTGCCCGCTCCTGCCCGCCCCTGCCGGACCCTGCCCGCTCCTGCCCGCCCCGACGCGCCGAGTCCCCATGCCGGCCACGCCCGGACCGCCGAGTCCCCTCTGGTGCGGCAATTCCCCCGGTGATTGCTTGGGGAATTGCCGCACCTGAGGGGACTCGGCGGCAAGGAACCGGCGGGAGGGGACTCGGCGCGAAGGAGCCGACCGGAAGGAACCGGCGGGAAGGAGCCGACCGGAAGGAACCGGCGGGAAGGAGCCAGCCGGAAGGAACCGGTCGGCGGCACGGGGAACCCCATGGAGACGCCGGAATCCCCAGTGCCGCCGGCCTCACTCCCCTGCTGCAGGTCCCGTGCCACGGAGGGACCGGCGTCCACATCCGGAGAGCGTCGCGCCCACTCCGGCTCTCGCGCGGGTACCACCGAGCCATGACAGCACGTTTTTTCGAGCCCGCGACGAACGCGCCGCAGCTGCTCAGCACAGCAAGCCTCCTGGAGGCCGGACTCAGCGACCGCGCCGTCCACCGACAGGTCCGGGACGGCAGGCTGATCCGCGTCCGGCCGGGGTGGTTCGTCGACGCGGAGCAGTACCGGGGGTTGCGGCACGAGGAGAAGACCCTGCTCGCCTACCAGGCGTACGTCCGCACCTCCGCCGTGTCGCCGGTGCTGTGCCTCGCCTCCGCGGCCCTCGTGCACGGCCTGCGCATGTACCGAGTCCCCACCCGGATCCACACCCTCTCGACCCCCGACCACGGCACGCACAACGGCGGCCCCGACATCGTCCGCCACCAGGCACCGCTGCCGGACTCCGACGTGGTGGAACTCCAGGGCATCAGGGTCACGTCCGGCGAGCGCACGCTCCTCGACTGCGCGCGATTCCTCCCCTTCCCCGACGCCGTGGTCCTGGCCGATCAAGCACGCGCGCTCGGCGTGCCCCGGGCACGGCTGGAGAAGCGACTGCCCGAGTGGAAGGGCCAGCGGGGTGTGCGGACAGCGCGGAGGGTGCTGGGCTGCATGGACGTCCGCGCGGAGTCCGTCGGCGAGACCCTGACGCGGTTGATGCTGCTGGAGTGGGGACTGCCCGAGCCCCGGGTCCAGTGGGTGATCGAGGGAAGGTCCGGCCGCTACCGGGCGGACTTTGCCTGGCCCGAGCACCGATTGGTGCTCGAGTTCGACGGCGAGCTCAAGTACGCGCACACCGACCCGGAGACCGTCGCCTCGGTGCTCCGCGACGAACGACGACGCGAGACCGAGATCCAGGAGCTCGGCTGGACGGTGATCCGGATCGGGTGGAGAGACGTGATCAGCACTCCCGCGGCGACGGTCGCCCGGATCGAGAAGGCGATGCACGCGGCCGGGGCCCGAAGCTGATCCCCCGCCGTCGCAGACGACCTGGCCACGAGTCCCCTCTGGAGCGGCAATTCCCCCGGTGCCGCACTGGGGGATTGCCGCTCCAGAGGGGACTCGGCGCACCAGGCGCGGCCGGGATGGGGACTCGGCCCACCAGGCGCGGCCGGGATGGGGACTCGGCCCACCAGGCGCGGCCGGCGCGGGGCGCTCAGAACGCCCCGTACACCTCGGCCGTGTTCGCCCAGATCCGCTCGCACAGCTGCCCCAGGTCCTGCTCGAGGATCCCCGCCATGCCGCGCACCGTCCAGTTGGTCACGTAGCTGGCGTTGGGCCGGCCCCGGTACGGGTGCGGGGTGAGGAAGGGGGCGTCGGTCTCCACGAGCACCAGCTCCGGGCGGGCGGTCCGCAGCGCGGCCTTGAGGTCGTGGCTGTTCTTGAACGTCACCGTCCCGGAGAAGGACATGTACCAGCCGTGCTCGTTGCAGGTGCGGGCGAGCTCGGCGTCCCCGGAGAAGCAGTGGAAGACGGTGTGCTCGGGGGCGCCCTCCTCGAGCAGGACGGCGACGACGTCGGCGTGCGCGTCCCGGTCGTGGATCTGCAGCGCCTTGCCGGTCTCCTTGGCGAAGCGGATGTGCTCGCGGAAGGACGACTTCTGGTGCTCCCGGCCCTCGCCCTCGGTGCGGTAGTAGTCCAGGCCGGTCTCGCCGAAGGCACGGACCCGGTCGTGGGCCCCGAGCTCCCGGATCTCGGCGAGCGCCTCGTCGAGCCGCCCGGCCGCGGCGAGCTTCGGCGCCTCGTTGGGGTGCAGGGCCACGGCGGCCAGCACGCGGGGGTCCGCCTCCGCCGCGGCCACGGCGAAGCGGGAGGAGGGCACGTCGCAGCCGACCTGCACCACCCCGGCCACGCCGGCGAGGGCGGCGGCGTCCGCGGCGTCGCGCACCGAGACCGCCACCTGGCCGTCCTGCAGGTCCATGTGGGTGTGGTTGTCCACCACCGGGTGCGGCAGCGGCTCCGGCGCCGGCGGGTACCGGAGGTTGCGGCGGCGCCCGTCGTCGGCCTGGGCGGCGCGGCGGCGCGTGCCCTCCCCGTCCGGGGCGTCCTCGGGCACCGCGTAGCGCTCCGGCTCGTAGGCGGGCGGGACCGCCCCGGGCTCCTGCGCGGGGCGGGCCGCGGGGTCGGGCCACAGGGAGGCGGAGAGGCGGGTGGTGGTGGGGTCGGTCATGGCGTGCGGAACCTCGGGGCGGTCGGGTGCGGGGCGGTCGTGTCCCCACCAATCTACGAGGCCGGGACGGGACGACATACTGGGAGGAACAGCCACGAGCAGAAGCCGAGGAGCCCATGGAGTCCTTCCCCCAGCACACGCAGGCGATCCTGGACCGGATCAACACGGTGATCGACGGCAAGCCGGAGGCGGCGCGCACCGCGCTCACGGTGCTGCTGGCCGGCGGGCACCTGCTCGTCGAGGACGTCCCGGGGGTGGGCAAGACCATGCTGGCCCGCACACTCGCCACGGCGATCGGGGGCACCGTCTCGCGCGTCCAGTTCACCCCGGACCTCCTGCCCACGGACATCACCGGCGTGTCGGTCTACGACCAGGCGCGGCGGGAGTTCGAGTTCAAGCCCGGGCCCGTGTTCGCGAACATCGTCATCGGCGACGAGATCAACCGGGCCTCGGCCAAGACCCAGTCGGCGCTGCTCGAGTGCATGGCGGAGGGCCAGGTCACCGCGGACGGGACCACGTACCGGATGGGCACCCCGTTCATGGTGGTCGCCACGCAGAACCCGGTCGAGATGGACGGGACGTTCCCGCTCCCCGAGGCGCAGCGGGACCGGTTCACGGCCCGGATCTCGATGGGCTACCCGGACGCCGACGCGGAGATGACGATGCTCGCCGACCACGGCGGCGGCTCCCCGCTGGAGGGCATGCGCCCGGTCGTGTCCGTCGAGGACGCGGCCCGCCTCGTGGCCCACGTGCGGGAGGTCCACGTCTCCGACGTGGTGCGCGCCTACGTCGTGGCGCTGGGCCGGGCGACCCGCTCCCACCCCCAGATCCGGCTGGGCGCCAGCCCCCGGGCCCTGCTCCAGCTGCAGGCGGCCGCCCGCGCGGAGGCCGCCCTCAGCGGGCGGGAGTACGTCCTGCCCGACGACGTGCGGGCGGTCGCCGTGCCCGTGCTCGCCCACCGCCTGATGCTGGACCGCCGCGCCGGGACCGACTCCGCGGAGGAGCTGGTGCGCGCGGTGCTCGACGAGGTCCGCGTCCCCGCCGAGCAGGCGCCCGGGACCCGATGAGCCGCCCGCACGCCCGGGCACCGCAGGAGGAGGGCGAGCGGGCCGAGCCGCCCGTGGCCTCCCGCGCCCGGTTCACCGGGCGGGGCTGGGGCTTCCTGGCGGCGGGGGCGCTGTGCCTGCTGCTGGCCACGTGGCTCGGCCGCAAGGACGTGCTGGCCCTGGCCCTCTTCCTCGGCTCCGCGCCCCTGTTCGCCGCCCTGTCCCTGTACCTCGTCAAGCCGCGGGTGCAGCTCAAGCGCACCGTGGACCCTGCGCTGGTGACGGCCGGGGACCCCGCCGCGGTGCGCCTGCGCGTGCGCCACCGCACCCGCCGCGGCCGCCCGGACCGCGGGGCCGTCACCGTGCACGAGACCGTGCCCGGGCCCCTGGGCGGGGACCGGGAGCTGAGCGTCGAGGCCGGCGGCGAACCGGCCGGCTACACCGTGCGCCCCCGCCGCCGCGGGGTGTGGGAGCTGGGCCCGGCCACCGTCCGGGTCGCGGACCCCTTCGGGCTGGCCACCGAGCTGCTCGACGTGTCCGAGCGGACCACCCTGCACGTCGCCCCGGACGCCGTGGAGCTGCCCGAGATCAGCGCGGACCGGCTCCGGGACAGCGGCGCGGACCCGTCCCGGACCGCCCTGCCGCAGCCGGGCCCGGACAACGTCACCACGCGCGAGTACCGCCACGGGGACCCCCTGCGCCGCGTGCACTGGGCGGCCTCCGCCAAGCAGGACAAGCTCATGGTCCGCCAGGAGGAGCCGCGCAGCACCCGCCGCACGGTCCTGGTCCTGGACCTCGACGAGCGGTCCTGGCCGGGCGGGCGGCTGTGGGCGGGCGTGCTGCCGAGCACCGCGGAGTTCGAGTGGGCCGTGGGCCTGGTCGCCGCCCTGCTCGAGCACCTGACGCAGCGGGACACCGCCGTGCACGCCCTCGACGGGTTCGGCCGGCCCCTGCCCTCGGGCGGGGAGGACGACGACGCCTCCGCGCCGCGGCACGCCGTCGCGGCCGTGACCGACGACACCGCCGAGGACGCCCGGCACGGGCTGTCCCGGGTGCGTCCCGTGCGCGCGCCGGCGCCGGAGCCCGGCGGGTCGGGACCGGCGAATCCCCTGGCCGACCGGCTCGCCCGGGACGGGCTCGTCCACCCCCTGCTGCTGGTCTCCGGCGACCTCGGCCGGGAGGCGGCCGACCGGCTCGTGCGCGCCGCGCCGCGGTCGGCCGCCGGCAGCGCCGTGCTCGTGGCCTCCGCCCCGGACCGGGAGCCGGAGGGCGCCGGGGTGCTCGAGGCGGCGGGCTGGTCCGTCGTCGTCGTGCCCGCCGACGCCGCCCCCGAGGAGGCGTGGGCGCGCCTGGGAACGGGCGCCCGGACGGCCGGGGCCGCGCGGTGAGCGCCGCCCCGGAACGCCCGGCCCGCTCGGCCGCGGCTCTCGCCGGCACGGTGCTGCTCGCCGTCCTCCTCGGCCTGGTGTCGCTGGGCGGGGTCCTCGCCAGCCCCGGGTGGGTGCCCGGCGCGGTGCTGGCCGTGCTCGCGGTCGTGGCCGCCACCGGCACCGCCCGGGCCTTCGGCCTGCCGTCCCTGCTGGCGCCGGTGTTCGGCGCCGGTGCCCTCGCGCTCGTCCTCACGGTGCTGTTCCTGCGCGAGCCCTCCCTGCTGGGCGTCGTCCCCACGCCGGGCAGCCTGGCCCTGGCGGAGACCCTCTGGGCGGAGGCCGGCGCCGCGGCGGCGGCCCACCCGGCGCCGTACCCGCCCGGGCGGGGCCTGGAGTTCGTGACCGCCCTGGGCGCCGGGCTCGTGACCCTGTTCGTGGAGACCGTGCTCGTGGGACTGCGCCTGCCCGCGGTCAGCGCGCTCGGCGTGCTGGCCGTCCTGGTCGTCCCGGCGCTCGTGCTGCCCGGCAGCGTGGGCGCCGCCGGGGCGGCCGCCGCCGCGCTGGCGGCCCTGCTGCTGCTCGCCGGCGGCCGCCGCTGGGGCGCCGCCCGCGAGCCCCGCACCACCCCCGCGCCGGGCAGCTGGGCGCGCGCCGCAGTGGTGGGCTCCGGGGTCCTGGCCGTCGCCCTGGTCCTGCCCGCGGTGGTGCCGGGCTTCGTCAACGGCGCGTTCCCGCAGGGCAGCGGCCTCGCCTCCGACCGCGCCGCCGGGGTGGGGCCGCTGCGCGGGATCGGCCAGGACCTGCGCTCGCCCGAGCAGCTCCCCCTCCTCGAGTACACGACCGCCTCGGGCGAGCCCGGGCTGCTGCGGGTGCTCACCCTCGAGGACTTCTCGGGCGAGGAGTGGTTCCCCACGGCCACGGACCTGGACCCCGACCTCGCGGAGCTCGGCGGGACCGCGCTCACGCCGGTGGGCTCCGGGCCGGAGGAGACGACCGGGGTGCGGCTGCGCGACTGGTCCGGCCGCTGGCTGCCGCTGCCCTGGGCCGCGGTGGGGATCGACGGTCTCGAGGGCGGCGGCTGGGCCTGGAACCCCCGCGACCTGACCGTGCGGGGGGACCGGGTCCCGCCCGCCGGGACCGGCTACGAGGTCCGCTCCGTGGCGCCGCGGCCCACCGCCGACGCGCTGCGGGCGGCTCCCGCCGCGCCGGGCACGCCCGAGCTGGACCCGTTCCGGGCGCTGCCCGACGGCACCCCGGCGGCCCTGCGGGAGGCCGCGCGCGCGCAGGCCGGGGACGAGGGCAGCGCGTTCGACCAGGCGCTCGCCCTGCAGGAGTGGCTGCGCTCGGAGGAGTTCCGCTACGACGTGGGCCTCCCCCTCGCCGAGGGCTACGACGCCGGCGGCATGGCCTCCCTGGAGGAGTTCCTGGAGCGGCGCACCGGCTACTCCGGGCACTTCGCCCCCGCGATGGCGGTCATGGCCCGCGAGCTCGGCATCCCGGCCCGCGTCGCCGTCGGCTACCTCCCGCCCTCCGACCCGGGCAGCCCCTTCCCGGGCACCCCGGAGGACGGACCGTCCGTGGAGGTCCTGCCCCGGGACGCCCACGCGTGGCCCGAGCTGTGGTTCGAGGGCGTCGGCTGGGTGCGCTTCGAGCCGACCCCCGGCACCGCGGACGTCCCCGGCTACGCGGCCCAGTCCCCGGCGGAGTCCTCGGAGGAGGGCGCCGAGGCGTCGGCGCGGCCCACCGGCGGCGCCTCCGACCCGGCCCCGGCGGACACCGCCCAGGCCGACCCCTCCGCCACGGCCCCGCAGCGGGCGCCGGAGCAGGGGGCCGGCACGCCCGAGGAGGGCGTCCCGGGCTGGCTGCCGTGGCTCGCCGCCGCGGTTGCCGCGGCGCTGCTCGCGCTGCTGCTCGCCGCGCCGCGGACCGTGCGGGAGCGGCGCCGGGCCGGACGCGCCCGGCTGCTCGGCGACGGGACGGCCCCCGCGCCGGAGCGGGCGCTCGCCGCGTGGGCGGAGATCGAGGACCTGGCCACCGACCACGGCCTGTCCCGCGCCGCGGCCGAGACCCCGCGGGTCTTCGTCGACCGGCTCGCGGCCGCGGCGCCCGCGGCGGCCGAGCCCCTGGGCCGGGTCGGGCGGGACGTCGAGCGGGCCCTCTACGCCCCGGCCGGGGAGCGGTGGGCCCCGGCGGCGGAGCCGTCGGACCTGGCCGCCGTCCGGGACGCCCTGGCGGCGGCCGGCGGGACCACCGCGCGCCGGGCCCGGTGGTTCCCGCGCTCGGTCACGGGCCGGTGACGCGGTCCTTGCGGGCGCCGAGCACGGTCTCGTAGAGCTCGCGCTTGCCCACCCCCGAGCGCTCGGCCACCCGGCCGGCGGCGTCCTTGAGCCGGACGCCGCCGGCCACCAGCTCCTCGACCTCCCCCACGAGGTCCTCCGGGCGGGCGGCCTCGGGGGCGGGGGCGCCCGCGACGACGACGGCGATCTCCCCGCGCACCTGGCCCTCGGCGCACCAGGCGACGAGCTCCGTCAGGGTGCCGCGCACGACCTCCTCGTGCAGCTTGGTGAGCTCCCGCGCCACGACGGCCCGGCGCTCGGCGCCGAAGGCGTCCCGCAGGGCGGTGAGCATGGTCTCGAGCCGGTGCGGGGCCTCGTAGAAGACCATGGTGCGGCGCTCGCCGTGGAGCTCCGCGAGCCGGGCGGCGCGGTCCGAGCTCCGGCGCGGGAGGAAGCCCTCGAACGTGAAGCGGTCCGTGGGCAGCCCGGACACGGCGAGCGCCGTGAGCACCGCCGAGGGCCCGGGGACGGCCGTGACCAGCAGGCCCTCGGCCGCGGCGGCCTCCGCGAGGCGGTAGCCGGGGTCCGAGACGGTGGGCATCCCGGCGTCGGAGAGGACCAGGACGGTGCGGCCCTCCCGGACGGCGTCCAGCAGCTCGGCGACGCGGCCGGCCTCGTTGTGCTCGTGGTGGGTGATCACGCGCCCGCGGGTCGTGACGCCGAGGCCCGCGGTGAGCCGGCGCAGCCGCCGGGTGTCCTCGACGGCCAGGACGTCGGCGGTCTCCAGCGCCTCCCGCAGCCGGGGCGAGGCGTCCCCCAGGTTGCCGATCGGCGTGCCCGCCAGCACGACCTGTCCCGTCCCCTCCGGTCCGGCGGGGCCGCCGGGGCGGTCCTCGGTCGAGGCGGGAGGGGCGTCGTCGTGGGGTTCCGTGTGCACGGCTCCACTCTACGGCTCGGTCCCGCGGGCGGGTCCCGCCGCCCGTGCCCCGGGGCTCCGCGGACCGCCGGGGCCCGTCCCCTACGATGACAAGCGTGAGTTCCTCGGTGCGCACCCCGGCCCGGGCCCCGGCGACGCGACCGGTGCCCCTCGTGACCACCCTGCGCCGCTCCCTCGACCCGGACGCCCTGCGGGCCCGGCTGCTCCCGGGGCCGTCCGCGGCGGCGCCGCTCGCGTGGCTGGCGCCGCTGCTGGTCGTGGTGCTCGGCGGCGTGCTGCGCTTCTGGCACCTGTCCCACCCGGACGCGATCGTGTTCGACGAGACCTACTACGTCAAGGACTCGTACTCGCTGCTGCTCCACGGCTACGAGCGGGAGTGGCCCGACGGGGCCGACGAGCAGTTCGTGGCGGGCACGCACCCGGAGCCGCTGGCGGGACCGTCGTACGTGGTCCACCCGCCGGTCGGGAAGTGGCTGATCGCCTTCGGGATGTGGCTGTTCGGGGCGGACGACCCCTTCGGCTGGCGGTTCTCCGCGGCCCTGGTCGGGACCCTCTCCGTCGCCCTGGTCTGCGCGGCCGGGTGGCTGCTCTTCCGCTCCGTGACGGTCGCCACGCTCGCGGGCCTGTTCACGGCGGTCGACGGGCTCCACCTCGTCCAGTCACGGCTCGCGCTGCTGGACGTCTTCCTGATGTTCTTCGTGCTGCTGGCCTTCGTCCTGCTCCTGCTGGACCGGTCCCACGGCCGGCGCCGGCTCGCGGAGCGGCTGGGCGTGCCCCCGCACGAGGCGGCCCGCGCCTCCGACGCCGAGCTGCTGCGCCGGCTCTCGTGGGGGCCGTGGCTGGGCGTGCGGTGGTGGCGGGTCGCCGCCGGGGTGGCCTGCGGGCTCGCGGTCGGCGTGAAGTGGAGCGCCCTGTTCCTCGTAGCGGGCCTGGGGATCCTCACGGTCCTCTGGGACCTCAACGCCCGCCGCGCGGCCGGGATCCGGCACTGGGTCCGGGCCGGGGTGCTCATGGACGGGGTGCCCGCCTTCGGCGCCGTCGTCGGGACGGGACTGGCGGCCTACGTGCTGACGTGGGCGGGCTGGTTCGCGTCGTCGGGGGCGTACGACCGGAACTGGGCCGCGGAGCACCCCGGCGAGGGCGTGGCGTGGCTGCCCGCGCCGCTGCGCTCGCTGTGGGCCTACCACGTCTCCGCCTACGGCTTCCACAGCGGCCTGGGCACCCCGCACTCCTACGAGGCCCTGCCCTGGCTGTGGCTGACCCTGGGCCGGCCCACCTCGTACCACTACGACTCCCCGGAGCCCGGCGTCGACGGCTGCGCCGTGGAGCACTGCTCCCAGGCCATCCTCAACATCGGCAACCCGCTGCTGTGGTGGACGGCGATCGCCGCCGTCCTCGTGGCCGTCTGGTTGTGGGCGGTGCGCCGTGACTGGCGCGCCGGTGCGCTGCTGGGCGTGTTCGCCGCCGGGTACGTCCCCTGGCTGCTGTACCCCGAGCGCACCATGTACTTCTTCTACGCGCTGCCGTTCCAGCCGTACCTCATGCTGATGCTCGCCGGGATGCTGGGGCTCGTCCTCGGGCGCCGCGGGGACCCGGTGGCCCGGCGGCGGGCGGGGATCCTGGTGGTGGGCCTGTTCACGGCCACGGCGCTGCTGGTGAGCGCGCACTTCGCGCCCATCTGGTTCGCGGAGACCATCCCCTACGAGCAGTGGCAGCAGCGGATGTGGTTCAAGAGCTGGATCTGAGCCGCGGGCACGGGCCCGGGGACGCCTCCGGGACGTCCCCGGGCCCGTGCCGGCTCAGCGCCCGGCCAGCCGCCGCTTCAGCTCCTGGCGGCGGCGCACCCGGTCCAGGGCCCGGTGCCGGCGGAACGCCGTGGGCCACGTGGCGGCCATGACCGCGAGCGCCCCGAGCAGGGCCAGCACGCCCACCGCGATCGCGGCGTCCATCCAGAACTGCGTGGGGTACAGCCGGATGAGGGTGTCCGTGGCCCGGAACGTCCAGGTGCCGTCCGCGAAGAACAGGGAGTGGAACAGCGCGAAGAACTGCTGCCAGCCCAGGACGGCGGCCACCGCCAGCAGCACCAGCAGCACCACGGTGAGCCACGAGCCGAAGAACAGGGCCCCGGACGCCGCCCTGGGGGCCTTGGCCCGCAGGTAGAGGGCGGACAGCACCGCCAGCAGCCCCAGGACGAGGACCACGGTGAGAGCCACCTGCAGCACGATCTTCACGTCGGTCATGTGGGCGACCTCGGAGGACAGGAACAGCTGCGCGCCGTCCGCGTCCTCGAGCCCGCCCAGGAAACCGGGAGGGGCCCAGTTGAGGACGTAGTCCAGGCCGTAGGAGCCGAAGACCATCCGCTCGTCGGTCGTGAAGCCCTGGGGATCCGCGGGGAAGCCGGGACGGTGGTACTCGAGCCACAGGAACAGGGGCGTCGCCACGACGCGCACGGCCAGCCCCAGCAGGACCAGGGGCAGCACCACGGCGAGGAACACCTGCTGGAGCCGGGGGAACCGCGGCTCGTCGGCGACGGCCTGCTGGCGCAGGGCGGTGCGGCGGCGGGCGTCGTCGTCCTCGTCCTCCGGGTCGGACGCAACGGGACCGGAGGCGTCGACGGGACCGGAGGAGGCGCGGGAGCGTTCGTCCCCGGGCTGCTCCTCGGCCGGCGGCCCGGCCGGGGCGACTGCGGGCAGCAGACCGGTCCACACCGGCTCCTCCCGGGGCTCGTCGGCCGTCGCGGCGGCGCGGTCCTGCTGCTGCCAGGGGGCCTGGTCGTTGGTGGAGGGGGCCACGGGAGGGGTCCTTCGGGTCGAGAGCGTCGGACGCCGCGCGGGCGGGGCCCGCACGGCAGGTCCGATCCTACCCAGCCGCATCCTCCCCAGCCGCAGGCGTCCTCGGCGGAGCTTCAGCGGGCGCTCAGCGGGGCCTCAGCGCACGGGCGCGAGGCAGGCGATCCCGTTGAGGACCGGGTAGACGGGGTGGACGCCGTCCCGGAAGGGCCGGTCGCTCATCAGCCGGTCGGCGTCCACCGGGACGAGGACCCCTCCCGTGAGGGGACAGCGCAGCAGCGCGAAGAAGGCTGGATCGAGAGGCGTCTCGGCGCGTGGCTCGGGGTCCAGTCCGGTGGCGGCCGAGGCCCACGGGGCCGGACGAGCACCGTGGGCCTCGGCGACCGCAGGACGGACCGGCTCGGTGAGGCCCTGGTGGAGGGGCTGCTGCGCCGTCCGCGTCGTTGCAAGGACAGACATGGGGGGGGACTCCTGGGTGCTCCGGGGGGAAGAGCCTCCGCGCCGGGCAGGCGCGGTCTGCGCCTCATCCTAGGGGACAACGCGGCGGGCGCACAGGCCCCCGCGCGGGGGACGGCGCCGTGATTCCGCGACCCCGGAGACATCCGCGGGCGCGACCACCCGGGTCGCACGGGAGGGTCGGCACGGGGACCGGGTCACCGTACGGACGGACGCGGCACAGCAAAGTGCCCGGCGCACGGGCGGACGCGGCGCGGGGACGGGCTCAGCACCCGGCGGGCTCCTGCCCGGCGGCAGGGCGGCGGAGGTGCGGCCTGCGCAGCGCCTCGGGCAGCGGGACGTCGTGCTCCGGGACGTCGTGCTCCCCGGCGCCGGACGTCAGGGCGCCGGGCGTCAGGGCGCCGGGCGTCAGGGCGCCGGGCGTCAGGGCGCCGGGCGTGCGGGGGCCGGCCTCGACGGCAGCGCCGGTGCGGGCCGCCGTCCCGCCGCGGCGGGCGGGCGGGCGCGGGAGGGAGACGTCCCGCAGGGCCGCGCGCGGGCGCTCCCGGACGGCCGGGGCGGGCTCGGGCTCGCGGACGGCCTCCGCCACGGCGTCGAGGTCGTCCCGGCGGGTGAGCGCCTCGGGCAGCTCCAGCCGGACCACGCGCCAGCCCCGGGGAACGGTGAGGCGGTCGGCGTGCACCGCGCACAGGTCGTAGGCGTGCGGCTCGGCGTGCGCCGCGAGCGGCCCGACCACCGCGGTGGAGTCCGAGTACACGTAGGTGAGGGTCGTGACCGCGTCCCGCGTGCAGGTCTGGCGGGAGCAGCGGCGCGAGGAACTGCCGGAAGAGCTCATTCCTCGAAACTACCTCAGCGCGCGAGGCGCCGCAGGCGGCGGCGCTCGCGCTCGGAGAGCCCGCCCCAGATCCCGAACTTCTCGTCCTTGCTCATCGCGTAGTCCAGGCACTCCGTCTGCACGGGGCAGGCCTCGCACACGCGCTTGGCGTCGCGCGTGGAGCCGCCCTTCTCGGGGAAGAACGCCTCGGGGTCGGTCTGGGCGCACAGGGCGTCGGTCTGCCACGAGAGCTCGCCCTCCTCCTCCTCCACGGAGTAGAGACCGGCGACCTCGCTCCAGGCGACGGCCTCCTCCGGGGCGGGGGCGGCCGGGGCCTCGAGCAGGTCCAGGGCCCCGTGCAGGCCCTCCGCGGCACGGGCGGCAGGCTCGTGGGCGGCGAGGAAGGCGGTGGCCTGGTCCTCCAGGTCCACGGCCGTCCGGAGCACGTGCCGCTCGGCGGCACGGGGATCGGCCGGATCGACGTACCAGTCCTCGGGGACGGACCGGACGCTCCTGCGGCGAGCACCGAGGGGGGTGGAATCGACGAGCTGGCGGCGCGCGGCCTCTCCCATGACTTTCCTTCCATCCGACACGTTGGCCCGGGCCTGGCATAATGCGGGGGGTGCCGACCCGGTGCATCCCGGAGGAGGCATCCTTTCGGATTTCCTGCCGGACCCCCTAATTACACGTGTGTAAGCAGGACCACGTCAACCCTTGTCCAGGCCCGGTCTTCCGGCGCAGAACGCGCCGGACAAGGCCCCACGGAGGTCGTTCGCCCACGTCAGCGCGCGGTCTTCCGAGCGCCCTCAGCAGCCGGACGAATACGCCCGGACGCATATGACCCGGGTGCAAGCCGGCCGACCAGGATCGTCAGGAGCGAGCATGAATTTCCCCCTTCCCACCTCTGTCCCCCGTCTGGTGGACACGCTACGGCGTAGCAGCCGGCCCGCGCTCCTCTGGTACGGCGCGGACGGCGAGCGCGTGGAGCTCTCCGGCCGCGTCCTCGACAACTGGGCCGCCAAGACCGCCAACCTCTGCGTCGACGAGCTCGACCTGGGCTCCGGAGACCTGGTGGTGCTCGGCGACGAGGTGCACTGGCGCGCCCTCGCCGTCACCCTGGGCGCGTGGACGGCCGGCGCCGCGGTCCGCCCCTCCGATCCCCGGGGCACGACGGCGGACGGCGACGTGGTGGTGGCCCTCGTGGACGCCGAGGGCGGCCTGCCGCCCCTGCTCGCGCACCCGCCCGCGGGGGCGCGAGCGGTGGTCGTGGACCGGCCCGCCCTCTCGCTCGGCCTCCGCGGCGGGGCGCCGGACGACGCCGTGGACTACTGCGCGGAGGTCCGCTCCCACGCGGACGTCTACTCGGGACTCGAGGAGCCGGTCGCGGACGGGCCGGCGCTGCCGGACCCGGACGTCGGGCAGGAGATCACGCACGCGCGGCTGCTCCCGCGCGCGCTCGAGGAGGCGGCCGGCCGCGAGGAGCAGTGGGGCACGGCGGCGGCCGTGCACGTGCCCGGGCGGCAGGTGGACCCGAGGTTCCTGCTGCGGGTCCTCGCGGTGCTGGCGAGCGGGCGCGCGGTGGTGCTCACGGACCGGGACACCGCGGACGGGTCGTGGACGGCGGTGCTGACGGCGGAGAACGCCGTGGGCTTCTGAGCGGTCCGGCTCAGCGGGCGGCGGGCCGCCCGGTGTCCTCGTGGTCCTCGTGCCCGGGGTGCCCTGCCTCGGCGGCCGGGGCGCGACCGGTGATCCGGGCGATCTCGAGGGCGGCGGTGTCCGCGAAGTCCGGGTCCTCGTCGAGCTCCTCGGCGAAGACCCAGAAGCGGTACGCGAAGTAGCGGAAGATCGTGCCCAGGATCGTGCCGATGATTGTGCCGGAGATGAAGGACGCGGTCGCGCTCGTGAGCCCCAGCACGTAGTAGCTGAAGCCGAGGCAGCCCAGCTCGATCGCCATGCCGATGCCGTTGGCCACGAGGAACTGGACGAGCTCCCGCCGCTTGTCCGACTGGCGCTTGTGCCGGAAGGTCCAGAGCCGGTTGGCGATCCAGGAGAAGAGGATCGCGACCACCGTGGCGATGAACTTGGCCTTGAGGTGGCCGTCCTGCAGGTACGAGTGCATGAGCAACCAGGTCAGCGACGCGTTGATGACGAACGCGAGTGCACCGACGACGCCGAACTTCATGAGTTCCTTGACGAAGAGGTGCCACAGGGCTTCGAAACGGTCGATGACACGGTTCACGCGCGGGTCTCCAGGAGGGTGAGAGGACCGGCGCCGGGCGGCGCCGCGGCCGGCGGGCACGCGAGCCGCCCCGTCCGGATCTCGGGTCATCCTACCCTGCCGCCCTGTCGACCGCCCCTGGCCGGGAGCCGTCCGTGACGAGCGCCACGACCACGGGGCCCGCACGGGGCGCACCGGGCGCCGGACGAGCCGGGATACCCTGGACGGGTGAGAAATCCAGGAAACGGTCCCGTCGTCGGCGTCGTCGGAGGCGGGCAGCTCGCCCGCATGATGGCGCCCGCCGCCACCGCTCTCAGCCTCGAGCTCCGCGTGCTCGCCGAGAGCCCCGACGTCTCGGCGGTCGCCGCCGTGCCCACCGCCCCCGTCGGCGACTACACGGACCTCGAGGTCCTGCGCCGCTTCGCGGCGGACGTGGACGTGCTGACCTTCGACCACGAGCACGTCCCCACGGAGCACCTGCGCGCCCTGCTGGCCGACGGCGTCGCCGTCCGGCCCGGGCCCGAGGCCCTGGTCCACGCCCAGGACAAGCTCGTCATGCGCCGCGCCGTGGACCGGCTCGGCCTGCCCAACCCGCGCTGGGCGGCGGTGGCCGACGCCGGGGAGCTCGTGGCCTTCGGCGAGGACGCCGGCTGGCCCGTGGTGCTCAAGACGCCTCGCGGCGGCTACGACGGCAAGGGCGTCATGGTGCTGCGCACGGCCGACGCGGCCCGCGGCCAGGAGCCCGCGCGCTGGTTCGAGCAGACGGAGGGGCCCCTCCTGGTGGAGGAGATGGTGCCGTTCGCCCGGGAGCTCTCCGCCCTCGTGGCCCGCGCCCCCTCCGGCGAGGTGCGCGCGTGGCCCGTGGTCGAGTCGATCCAGGTCGGCGGCGTGTGCGACGAGGTCCTGGCCCCGGCGCCGGACCTGCTGCCCGAGGTCGCCGCCGCGGCCGCGGACACCGCCCGCACGATCGCCACCGAGCTGGGCGTCACCGGCGTGATGGCCGCCGAGCTGTTCGAGACCCCCGGGCGCGGCCCCGGGTTCCTCGTCAACGAGCTGGCCATGCGCCCGCACAACTCCGGGCACTGGACGATGGACGGCGCCGTGACGGGCCAGTTCGAGCAGCACCTGCGCGCCGTGCTCGACCTCCCGCTCGGGGACACCGGCCTGGTCGGCGGCGCCGCCGTGATGAAGAACTTCCTGGGCGGCGAGAACCAGGACCTGTTCGGCGCCTACCGGGCCGCGATGGGCGCGGAGCCGCGGGCGAAGATCCACAACTACGGCAAGGCCGTGCGGCCCGGGCGCAAGATCGGGCACGTCAACGTCACCGGGGGGGCCGACGAGATCCCCGAGCTGCGCCGCCGCGCCTCCCGCGCCGCCGCCATCCTGCGGGACGGGCGGGCCTGACCCCCGGGTTCGGGCGCTCCGCCCGCGCCCGGTAGCGTAGCCGCAGCAGGAACCCGCAGCACGAATCCGCAGACCAGAGCCGGGACGGCCGGCTCAGCAGCCCAGGAGCACGAGTGAACGAGAAGCAGCAGCCCGTCGTCGGCGTCGTCATGGGGTCGGACTCCGACTGGCCCGTCATGGAGGCCGCCGCGACGGCCCTCGAGGAGTTCGGCGTCCCGTACGAGGCGGACGTCGTCTCCGCCCACCGCATGCCGGTCGAGATGATCGAGTACGGGCAGCGGGCGCACGAGCGGGGGCTGCGCGTGATCATCGCCGGCGCCGGCGGCGCCGCCCACCTGCCCGGCATGCTCGCCGCCGTCACCCCCCTCCCGGTGATCGGCGTGCCCGTGCCCCTCAAGACCCTCGACGGCATGGACTCCCTGCTGTCCATCGTGCAGATGCCCGCGGGCGTGCCCGTCGCGACCGTCTCCATCGGCGGGGCCCGCAACGCCGGCCTGCTCGCCGCCCGGATCCTCGCCGCGGGCGACGACGAGCGCGCCGTCCGCCTGCGCGAGCAGCTGCAGCGCTTCGCCGCGGAGCTCAAGCAGACCGCGCACGACAAGGGCGCGGCCCTGCGCACGCGCCTCGACGGCTGACCCGGCCGCCCCTGCTCTCCCCCGCCCGCCCTCCCCGCCGGAGCTGCCCGTGAACGGCCCCACCCCCCGCGCTGCGCACGACCCCCGCCCCTCCCCCGACCCCGGTTCCCCCGCCGGGGAGCTGCCCGACGACGCCGTCTCGGCGGTCCGCGGGCTCGCCGACACCCCTGCGGGCCCGCCGCGGCTCACCGACCCGCTGCGCCACCCGGAGCACGCACGGGGCGCCACCCGGGCCCGGCGCGCGTGGACGCTGCTGCTGTCCACGCTCGTCGTCCCCGGCAGCGCGCAGCTCGTGGCGGGCCGCCGGGCCGTCGGGCGGGCCGCGCTGAAGGCGGACGTGGTGGTCTGGGCGGCTCTCGCCCTGGGTCTGCTGTCCCTCCTGCTGTGGCGCACGCCCCTCGTGTGGTTCGTCACGAACTCGGTGACCTCCCTCCTGGTGATCGCCGGGCTCGTCGTGCTCGCCGTGGGGTGGCTCTACCTCTTCTTCGACACGCTGTGCCTGATCCGGCCCGGGCTGCTCGTCCGGCGCACCCGCCGCGCCGTGGCCGCCGCCACCGTGGCGCTCATGCTCGTGACCTCGGGCGGGCTGGGGTACTCCGCCTACCTGCTGTCCGTGGCCCGCGGTGCGGTCTCGGACGTGTTCGGCGGCGGCCTGCCGTTCCGCCCCTCCGACGGGCGGTACAACGTCCTGCTCATGGGTGGCGACGCCGGGGAGGACCGCTCCGGCCGCCGCCCCGACTCCATGACCGTGGTCAGCGTGGACGCCCGGTCGGGACGCACGGTCACCGTCTCCCTGCCCCGCAATCTGCAGAACGTCCCCTTCCCGGAGGACTCGCCGCTGGCCGAGGTCTACCCCGAGGGCTTCTCGTGCGGCGACGAGTGCATCCTCAACGCTCTCTACACCGACGTGACGAACAACCATGCCGAGCTCTATCCCGATGCGCAGGACCCGGGCGCCGAGGCCATGAAGGACGCGGCGGAGGGCGCGCTCGGGATCGAGGTCCAGGCGTACGCCCTGATCGACATGAGCGGCTTCGAGCAGCTCGTCGACGCCCTCGGGGGGATCACCATCGACGTGGGCGGGCGGGTGCCCATCGGCGGCGGCACCGACATGGAGACCGGCCTGCCGAACGAGATCTTCGGGTACATCGAGCCCGGGGTGCAGCACATGGACGGCTACCACGCCCTCTGGTACGCCCGCTCCCGCGAGGGCGCCACGGACTACGACCGGCAGGCCCGCCAGCGCTGCGTCCAGGCGGCGATGCTCAAGCAGCTGAACCCCGTCAACGTGGTGACGAAGTTCGGCGAGCTCGCCGAGTCCGGGGCGAAGGTGGTCGAGACGGACATCCCGCAGAGCCAGCTCGGCTCGTTCACGGACCTCGCGCTGAAGGCGAAGGAGCACGAGCTCGAGCAGTTCGCCGCCGGCCCGCCCTACTACGACCCGAGCTTCCCCACCTACCCGGACTTCGAGCTGCTGCACGCGGACGTCCAGGAGGCGCTCGAGCGCGCCACCGACGCCGGCGCGCGCGACGCGTCCGCCCTCGCCGACGCCCCGGCGCCCGGGGCGGGCCCGGCCATGGCCGTGCCCGTTCCCGCGGCCCGGCCCCTGGTCCCGGCCGAGGAGCTCTCCCCCAACGGCACCTGCTCGGTGCCCTGAGCGGACCCCGCCCGGGGCCCTGCGGACCGACCCCCTCCTGACCGGCCGGTACAGTGAGGGCGTGGCAAACATTCTCCAGTCGAACGCATGGGCAACTTTCCACCGCAACCTCGGGCACAAGGTCTTCCAGGCCTACGGTGACGGGTGGCGCTCTCTCGCGACCCTCGAGGGCGGCCGGACCGGCCGCTACCTCTACTGCCCGTACGGACCCGAGGCCGAGACGCCCCAGGCCTTCGACGCGGCCCTCGAGCACCTCGTGCGCACTGCGCGGGCCGAGAAGTGCTGGTTCGTGCGCGTCGAGCCCGCGGGCGCCGCGGTGGCCGACGGCCTCGAGACCCCCGAGGCCTCCCTGCGGCGCCGCGGCCTGCGCCCGGCCCCGCGCCAGGTCCAGCCCGGGCACACCCAGGTGATCGACCTCACGCAGGACGAGGAGGCCATCCTCAAGGACATGAAGTCGACCAACCGCAACCTGCACCGCAACATCGCCAAGAAGGGCGTGGAGTTCACCAGCTCGACCGACCCCGACGACGTCGACGTGCTGCTCCGGTTCCTGGACGCCACCGCCGAGCGCAAGGACTTCAACCGCCAGCAGGACGACTACCTGCGGGAGGCGGCCCGGTCCCTGATGCCCCTCGGCGCGGCGACCCTCTACGTCGCCCGGCTGGAGGGCGAGCCGATCGGCGCCTCCCTCGTCTACGACTCCGACGACACCCGCACCTACGCCCACGCGGCGATGGACTTCGAGCACCGTAAGCTCTCCGCCGGCATCCCGCTGGTGGTGCGGATGGTCCTCGACGCCAAGCACAAGGGGCTGTCCCGCTTCGACCTCTTCGGGACCGCGCCCGAGGACGCCGGGCCCGAGCACGAGTGGTACGGCTTCACCAAGTTCAAGAAGTCCTTCGGCGGTCGCCCCGAGTCCTACCCCGGCACGTGGGACCTGCCCGTCAACCGGGCCGGGTACGCCGCCTACACCGGGGTGCGGGCCGCGCGCGAGGCCGTGTCCGCCGCGCGCAAGGAGCTCCCCGCCCTGGCGGAGAGGGCCCGCGCCGGGACCGGGAAGGCACGCGCCGGGGCCGCGAAGCTCCTCCGCCGGGGCGCCTGAGCCGGGAGCGGCGCGGCGGGCTCAGCGGCCCGCCGCGTCCCGGAGGGCGGACATGCCCTCGTCGACCATGCGGCGGGTGAAGCTGCGGGCGCGCAGGACCCTGCTGCGCCGGGACTCCTCGGCCGTCTCGGCGCGGTCGGCACCGGCTGCGGCCTCGGCGACCGGGGGCGCCTCGCGGACGGGGACGGCCTCGTCCAGGCCCAGCTCCGCGGCCACGGCCGTGCCGGTGCGGGCCGCCGCGGCGTCGGCCGCGTCGGCCGCGGCCGCGAACTCCCCCGCGCGGTCACGGCCCAGGGCCAGCTCCCACGTGCCGAGGGCGGGACGCTCGGCCCCGGCGAGCTCGCGCACGACCAGGGGCACGTCGGGCTCGGCCGGGTCTCCGCCGTCGAGGGCGCGGACCTGGCGCTTCTGCAGCTCCACCAGCCCGGTGAGGAGCAGGGCGTCGTCCACGCCCAGGTCCCGGCTGCGCCGGGTGAAGCCCAGCCGGTAGATCATGGCCAGGCCGCGGGCGTGCACGAACCACAGGTAGCCCAGGGCGGTCTCGGAGCCGTCCGCGGCGGCCTCCGTGGCGACCAGCAGCAGGGAGTCGTCGCCGAGGTCGTCGAGCAGCTGCTGGATGAGGCGGGTGCGCAGGCCCACGCGGCCCAGCACGTCGCTGCCGGCGCTCACCTCGCGCACGGTCACCCCCGGCGTGCGCAGCGCCGCCCGGCAGCGCTGCAGGGTGGTCTCCGAGAGCCGGCGGGCGAGGTCCCGCTCCGTCTCCCCGAGCAGCACCTCCAGGCGGCGGGGACCGTCCGGCCCGGCGGCGGCGGGGCGCACGAACCCGGCGGCCTCCAGGGCCTGCTCGGCCGCGGGGGTGCGCAGGAGGTCGACGTCGAGGCGCAGCAGGGCCGCGGAGTGCTCGTCGCGGGCCCAGTCGGCCAGCGCGTCGGCGAGGACGGGGAGGTCGGCGGGCCGGTGCACGTGGCACTGCACGGTCCCGGCGATCACGCGCTCGGCCTCCGAGCGCAGGAAGAGCTGCGCGTAGCCCACGGTCCGGTGCTGGTCGTCGTGGACCATGACCCGGTCGACCCGCAGGCCCGGGCCCTCGGCCGAGACCTGCGCCTCGCCGATGCCCCACAGCTGCTGGGGGTGTCCGCCGGTCACCCGGACGGTGGCGTCCCACGTCTTGCGGTGTGGGCAGGAACTGACCGTCGTCGTCACGGTGGGATCCTCCTCGTCGCGCGGGCGCCCCGCCCCGGCCGGGGGACCGCGGTCGGCGCCTGCGGTAGGGACCAGTCTAGTGGCCGCCGCACGCCGACCCGGACAGGCCGGGGGCGCGTCGCGGCCGGTCGTCGCGGGAACGGGTCCGTGGCCGGACCCGGACCGGCCCGGAGACGGAGGATCCCCCGCACCGGTGCCGGTGCGGGGGATCCTCGGGGAACGGGGCCGGGCTCAGACGCGGGCGTACTTCTGCCACTTGGAGGCCAGGTGCTCCGCCTCGACCATGCGCACGGTGCCGGAGCGGGAGCGCATCACGATGGACTGGGTGGTGATCTTCTTCCCGCGGTAGCGGACGCCGCGCAGCAGGTCACCGTCGGTGATCCCGGTGGCGCTGAAGAAGCAGTTGTCGGAGGTGACGAGGTCGTCGGTGGTGAGCACGGCGTCCAGGTCGAGCCCGGCGTCGAGGGCCTTCTGGCGCTCGGTGTCGTCCGTGGGGGCCAGGCGGCCCTGGATGATCCCGCCGGTGGCCTTGACGGCGCACGCGGTGACGATGCCCTCGGGCGTGCCGCCGATGCCCATCATCACGTCCACGCCGGTGCCCTCGCGGCAGGCCGCGATCGCGCCGGCCACGTCGCCGTCCAGGATCATGCGGGTGCGCGCGCCGGTGGCGCGGATCTGGTCCACGAGCTGCTGGTGGCGGGGGCGGTCCAGCACGCACACGGTGAGCTGGTTGATGTTGATGCCCTTGGCCTTGGCCACGAGGTGCAGGTTCTGCTTGACGGGCAGCCGCAGGTCCACGAAGTCCGCGGCCTCGGGGCCCACGACGAGCTTGTCCATGTAGAACACGGCCGAGGGGTCGAACATGGATCCGCCGTCGGCCACCGCGATCACGGCGAGCGCGTTGTTCATGCCCAGCGCGGTGAGGCGGGTGCCGTCGATCGGGTCGACCGCGACGTCCGAGGCGGGGCCCGAGCCGTCGCCGACCTGCTCGCCGTTGAACAGCATCGGGGCCTCGTCCTTCTCCCCCTCGCCGATGACCACGGTGCCGTTGAAGTGCACGGTGGAGAGCAGGGCGCGCATCGCGTCGACCGCGGCGCCGTCGGCGGCGAGCTTGTCGCCGGCCCCGACCCACTGGCCGCCGGCGATCGCGGCGGCCTCGGTCGTCCGGACCAGCTCCATGGCCAGGTTGCGGTCGGCCACGTTGTTCGTGCTGCTACGAGTGGTTCCGGTGGATTCTTCGGCCACGTTGTTCCTCACCTTCGAGTTCACGATCTTGCGGGACCCCCGGGCCGGGCTCGGCCGCGGGCGCGGTCCACGTCCTGCCCAGCATATCGCCCGCGCCCCCGGCGGCACCGGACCCCGCGGTCGGCGGGCCGCCCGGTGCACGGGTGTCCGCCCGAGCAGGCACAATGGAGGGGTGAGCTCCTCGACCCACGACCGCCCCGCCGGCAGCCCCGCGACCGGCGCCCCCGGCCACCCCGACGGCGCCGCCGGGGACCAGCCGCTCCCCCGGATCACGCAGAAGCAGGCCCGCCGGATCAACGCCCCCGTGCAGGGCATGATCATCTCCATGGCCGTCCTGCTGCTGCTGGTCCTGCCGTTCGTGTGGCTCCAGCCCCCCCCGGACGCGCAGCCCTACCGCCCCGACGTCGACGTCGCGCAGGAGGCGTCCTTCGTCGCCGACTCCGCGCCCTTCCCCCCGGTCGTGCCGGAGCTGGAGGAGGGCTGGACAGCGAACTACGCCCGGTGGAACGCCGGCGCGGCGGAGGGCGTGCCCTTCTGGGAGATCGGCTACGTCACCCCGCAGACCCGCTTCATCGGCGTCGTCCAGACCTCCCTGTCGAACCCCACCTGGCTCGCGCAGCAGGCGGAGACGATCCCCGCCACCGCCACCACGCAGGCCGGCGGCGTGGAGTGGGACGTCCACGTCCGCGCCGAGTCCTCGGACCAGGACGCCCTGACGGTGTACACAGGAGAGGTCGACGGTTCGACCGTCGTCCTCAGGGGCGACGCCCCCGGGGCCGAGTTCGACCGCCTCGCCGCGGCCGTCGTCGAGGACCTGTCCGACACCACCGACCCCCGACCCGCGGAGCAGCCATGACCGAGCAGATCCAGCAGTCCGACCTCCAGGACACCGTTCCCCGCACCCCGGCGGCCGCCTGGCAGCGCCTGCGGGAGGGCAACGCCCGCTTCGTGGCCGGCGAGTCCATGCACCCCAACCAGGACGCCTCCCGCCGCCAGCAGCTGGCCAAGCACCAGAACCCGTTCGCCGTGATCTTCGGCTGCTCCGACTCCCGGCTGGCGGCCGAGATCATCTTCGACCTCGGCCTCGGGGACGCCTTCGTCATCCGGACCGCGGGTCAGGTCATCGACGACGCCGTGCTCGGCTCCCTGGAGTACTCGGTGGCGAACCTGCGCACGCCGCTGATCATGGTGCTCGGCCACGACTCGTGCGGGGCCGTGACGGCCGCCCACGGCGTCGCGAGCTCCGGGCAGATGCCGCGCGGCTTCCAGCGGGACCTGATCGAGCGGATCATGCCCTCCGTGCTCGACACCCAGCGCCGGGGCAACCACGACGTCAACGCGGCGGTGGTCGAGCACACGAAGCAGACGGCGTCCCGGCTCATGGAGCAGTCCCGGGTGATCGCCGACGCGGTCTCCAAGGGGGACGTGGCGGTCGTCGGCGTGTTCTACCACCTCGACGACGGGCAGGCGGAGCTCGTCCACGGCCACGGGACCTGGCTGCCCTCGCGCTGAGCCGCGTCGTCCCGCCGGGCCCGCGTGCCGGTCGTCACCATGCGCTGACCTAGACTGGCCCCATGGCACACACCACCGCAGAAACCACCGAGTACCGCATCGAGCACGACACGATGGGTGAGGTCCGCGTCCCCGCGGCCGCCCTCTACCGTGCCCAGACCCAGCGGGCCGTCGAGAACTTCCCGATCTCCGGCAAGCCCCTGGAGCCCCAGCACATCGCCGCGCTGGCCCAGATCAAGAAGGCGGCCGCCAAGGCCAACGCGGAGCTGGGGGTGCTCGACGGCGAGCGCGCCCAGGCCATCGCCGACGCCGCGGACAAGGTCGTCACCGGCGCCTACAACGAGCACTTCCCCATCGACGTGTTCCAGACCGGCTCCGGCACCTCCTCCAACATGAACACCAACGAGGTGCTGGCGACCCTGGCGAACCAGGCGCTCGAGGGCAAGGACGTCGAGGTCCACCCGAACGACCACGTCAACGCCTCCCAGTCCTCCAACGACGTCTTCCCGACCTCCGTGCACGTGGCCGTCACCGGCGCGCTGATCAACGACCTGATCCCGGCCATGACGCAGCTGGCCGAGTCCCTGGAGCGCAAGGCCGCGGAGTTCAAGGACGTCGTCAAGTCCGGCCGCACCCACCTCATGGACGCGACCCCCGTCACCCTGGGCCAGGAGTTCGGCGGCTACGCCGCGCAGGTGCGCTACGGCATCGAGCGGGTCGAGTCCTCCCTGCCGCGCGTGGCGGAGGTCCCCCTGGGCGGCACCGCGGTGGGCACCGGGATCAACACCCCGGCCGGCTTCTCCGCCCGCGTGATCGAGCTGCTCGCCGAGGAGACCGGCCTGCCGATCACCGAGGCCCGCAACCACTTCGAGGCCCAGGCCAACCGCGACGGCCTCGTCGAGGCCTCCGGCCAGCTGCGCAACATCGCCTACAGCTACATGAAGATCAACAACGACCTGCGCTGGATGGGCTCCGGCCCCAACACCGGCCTGGGCGAGATCTTCATCCCCGACCTGCAGCCGGGCTCCTCGATCATGCCGGGCAAGGTCAACCCCGTGATCTGCGAGTCCACCATCCAGGTCTGCGCGCAGGTCATCGGCAACGACACCACCGTCGCCCTGTCCTCCACCAACGGCGCGTTCGAGCTCAACGTCGGCATCCCCGTGATGGCCTCCAATCTCCTGGAGTCCGTCCGCCTGCTCGCCAACTCCTCCCGCGTGATGGCGGAGAAGATGATCGACGGCATCGAGGCCAACCCCGAGCGCTGCCGCTTCCTCGCCGAGGCGTCCCCGTCCATCGTGACCCCGCTCAACAAGGCCATCGGCTACGAGGCGGCCGCGAAGATCGCCAAGCACGCCGTGGCGAACAAGATGACGGTCCGCGAGGCCACCATCGCCCTCGGCTACGTCGAGAACGGCTCGCTCACCGAGGAGCAGCTGGACAAGGCGCTGGACGTCACCACCATGACGGGCCCCAACGCCTGATCGGCGCCGCACGCCGGGGGCGCGTCCAGCGCCCCCGGCACCGAGGGGCCGCCTCCGCACGGGAACGCTGCGTCGTTCCGTGCGGACGCGGCCCCTCGCGGCATGCCAGGGCAGTTCGCGGCCCCTCGCGGCGTCCGGGCGCAGTACGCGCCCCGTCCCCGTGCTCCGGGCGGGATCAGACGACGAAGCGCGGCCGCCCGTCGTGGGTGAGGGCGGCCTCGAGCCGGGCGCGCTGGTGCGGCGGCAGGGGCGGGGGGTCCGCGGGGTCGAACCAGCCCACCTCGAGCGACTCGTCGTCGTTGACCCGGGCCTCCCCGGACACGTAGCGGCAGCGGAACGTGTGGTCGAGGTACTGGCAGCGGTCGCCGTTGGGGTACTGCACCGGCTCCCCCGCCTTGATCGCCACGAGGTCCTCGACGACGGCGACCACGCCGGTCTCCTCCAGGCACTCGCGCACCGCGGTGACCGCCGGCTCCTCGCCGGGCTCCACGATCCCGCTCACGAGGCCCCAGTTGCCGTTGTCGCTGCGCCGGCCCATGAGCACCCGTCCGTCCTCGCGCAGCACGACGGCGGTGACGGCGGGCAGCCACAGCAGGTCGTGGCCGATCTTCTCCCGCAGGGCGAGGACGAACTCGGGAGTGGGCATGCGGGCTCCTGTTCCTGCGGGGTCGGTGTCCCGTCCATTGAACCAGCCGCGCCCCTCAGAGCAGCAGGAGCGTCCCGAGAGCGCCGGTGATCATGGCGGGCCCGAAGGCCACCCGGGAGCCGGCGTCGACCCGCCGCAGGGCCAGCAGCACGACGACGACGAGGCCGCCGACCACGAACCCGGCCACCGCGCCCAGCACGGCGTGCCACACGGAGACGAAGCCCAGGCACATGCCGAGCAGCCCGGAGAGCCGGACGTCGCCCATCCCCATGCCCGCGGGCCGCAGCACGCGCAGGAGGACGTAGGTCCCGCCCACGAGCACCAGGCCCCAGGCCATCCACAGCAGCCGGACCGGCTCGCCGCCCACCAGCGCGGCGGCGCCGAGCAGCGACCCGCACACGGGGTAGAGGGGGCGCACCAAACGGCCGGGCAGCCGGTGCTCCCGCACGTCCACGGCCCACAGCCAGGCGCAGGAGGCTCCCAGCACGCCGAGACCCAGCAGCGCCAGCGCCGCGGCCAGCCAGCCCGCGGCGTCCCCGCGGGCGAACTGGTCGGTCAGGAAGGCGCTCACACGGGGCATCGTAGCCGCGCAGGCCCCGGAGCGGCGGGCCGGGCGGTCCCTGTGGACCCCTGCGGCCGCTCCCTAGACTGGGGCCATGTCCCGCTCCCCCGTGCCCGCGCCCACCGACCCGGACGAGTTCGCCGCGCTGTGCCGCTCGTCGCCGTGGCGCTGGGACACGGTGCGGTTCGTCCTGTCCTGGCTGTTCCCGGCGGACCGGGCCCCCCGGGAGCCGGTCCGGGCGTGGGTGCGCCGGCCGTCCGACCTGCGGGTCGAGGCCCTGGACGGCACGCCGCTGTACTCGGCGACCAGCCTCCAGCAGTCCCGGGACGACTTCTACGTGGCGTCCACCTCGACGTCGTGGCTGCTGGCGCCGTCGCTGGTGACCCCCGTCTTCACGGACACCGGCCTGGTCGAGCGGCGCCCCGAGGCCGCCTACGGCGACCCGGTGTTCGGGGGCGGACGCTGGCAGGCCATCCTCGACCCGGTCGAGCTGGCCGGGAGCGCCCCCGTGCCGCCCTATCTGCCCGAACGGCGGCCGTGCACCGTGGAGGACGTCGTGCGGGGCACCCACCACGGGCGGCCGGTGCGCGGCGCCGTGGTGACGCCGGGCCCCGCCTACTCCCCGACGACGCCGGGCCACCCCCTGGCACCGGCCCGCACCCGGGTCCTGCTCGACGAGCGGACGGCCGTCTGCGTGCGCTCGGAGGTGCTCGAGGGCCCGCTGGCCGGCACCGGCCACGACGTGCGGGTCGAGGCGGTGGACGAGTACTTCATCGACGACCTCTTCACCTCGGTGCGGCTGGACCTCACGGACGTCAGCAGGCACCTGCCCTGGCCCGTCGCCCCCTGATCCTGCCCACCGGTCCTCCCCGCGCCGCCGGAGGGCGCCGCGAGGAGGACGCGGGGAGCTAGCCGTCCAGGTCGCCCAGCACCTCCGTCACGAGCGCCGCGATCGGCGAGCGCTCGGAGCGGGTGAGCGTCACGTGGCCGAACAGCGGGTGGCCCTTGAGCGCCTCGACCACGGCCGTGACCCCGTCGTGGCGGCCGACGCGCAGGTTGTCGCGCTGGGCGACGTCGTGGGTCATCACCACCTTGGAGTTCTGGCCGATGCGGGACAGGACGGTGAGGAGCACGTTCTTCTCGAGCGACTGCGCCTCGTCGACGATCACGAACGCGTCGTGCAGCGACCGGCCCCGGATGTGGGTCAGCGGGAGCACCTCCAGCATCCCGCGGTCGAGCACCTCCTCGACGACCTCCTGCGAGACGAGCGCGCCGAGGGTGTCGAAGACCGCCTGGCCCCACGGGTTCATCTTCTCCTCCTCGCTGCCGGGCAGGTAGCCGAGCTCCTGCCCGCCCACGGCGTAGAGGGGGCGGAAGACCATGACCTTGCGGTGCTCGCGGCGCTCCATCACCGTCTCGAGGCCCGCGCACAGCGCCAGCGCCGACTTGCCCGTGCCGGCGCGCCCGCCGAGGGAGACGATGCCCACCTCCGGGTCCAGCAGCAGGTCGATCGCGAGCCGCTGCTCGGCGGAGCGGCCGTTGACGCCGAACACGTCCCGGTCGCCCCGCACGATCCGCGAGCTGCCGTCCGCGCGGATCCGGGCCAGCGCATTGCCGCGCACCGAGTGCAGGGTCAGGCCCGTGTTCGCGGGCATCCCCTCCGTGCCCGGCACCGGCACGTGCTCGCCGTCGTAGAGCCGGGCCACGACGTCGTCGTCCACGTCGAGCTCCGCGGTCCCGGACCACTCGACGTCGGAGCCGACCCACTCCGCGCGGTACTCGTCGGCCTCCAGGCCCAGCGCGGAGGCCTTGACCCGCATCGGCAGGTCCTTGGAGACCACGCACACGTCCTTGCCCTCGTTGGCGAGGTTCAGGGCCACGGCCAGGATCCGCGAGTCGTTGTCCTTGAGCCGGAAGCTCTCGGGCAGGACGGTGTCCGCCACGTGGTTGAGCTCGACGACGAGCATCCCGCCGAGGTCGCCGATCGGCACCGGGCGGTTGAGGCCCTTGTGCTCCAGGCGCAGGTCGTCGAGCAGCCGCAGCGCCTGCCGGGCGAAGTAGCCGAGCTCGGGGTCGTGGCGCTTGCCCTCCAGCTCGGTGATGACCACGACGGGCAGGACGACCTCGTGCTCGGCGAAGCGCAGGATGGCCCGGGGATCGGAGAGCAGCACCGACGTGTCGATGACGTACGAGCGCACGGCCGTGCGCGGCACGGACCCTCCGGCACCTTCGGCCCCCAGCGGGGTCGTGATGTCTGTGATGCGCTCCGACTTCTTGGAGATGCTCATGGCGGCCCTTCCGACTCGGTCCGGCGGCCGGCGTGTCACCGTCCGCCTGAGCCCAAACGTACGCACAGCGGGTCCCCCGCGCGAGAGGAAACGGTGAACGGGGCGGAAACAGACCGTGCCGTTACCGGTCCGTAACAACCGGGGTCCGGCCGCTCCCCGGCTCAGCCGCCGAAGCGCCGCTGCCGGGAGGAGTAGTCCCGCAGGGCGCGCAGGAAGTCCACGCGCCGGAAGTCCGGCCACAGGGCCTCGCAGAAGTAGTACTCGCTGTAGGCCGACTGCCACATGAGGAACCCGGACAGCCGCTGCTCCCCCGAGGTGCGGATGAGCAGGTCCGGGTCGGGCTGGCCGCGGGTGTAGAGGTGCTGGGAGATGTCCTCGACCGACAGGCGCTCGGCGAGCTCCCGCAGGTCCTGGCCGGCGTCCAGGGCACCGGTGAGGACCTCGCGCACGGCGTCGACGATCTCCTGCCGGCCCCCGTAGCCCACCGCGATGTTCAGGTGCGGGCCGGGGTTCGCGGCAGTGTGCTCCCTGAGCTCCGCGAGGCGCTCGGCGAGCCGGGGCGGGAGCAGCTCGAGGGCGCCCACGGGCTGCACCCGGTAGACGCCGGTCTCGGTGAGCGTGTCCAGCAGGTCGGAGATGATCTCCAGCAGCGGGTCCAGCTCCGCGGCGGGGCGCTTGAGGTTCTCGGTCGAGAGGATGTAGAGGGTGACCACCTCGATCCTCAGCTCCTGGCACCAGCCGAGGAACTCGACGATCTTCTCGGCCCCGGCCGCGTGCCCGGCCGCCGTGCTGGCGCCGCACTGCTTGGCCCACCGCCGGTTCCCGTCCACCAGGACGCCGACGTGCTTGGGCAGCCGCGCCGGGTCGAGGCCGGCCGCGAGCCGCCGCTCGTAGAACCGGTAGAGCGGCCGGGGCTTCGCCATCGGTGGTTCCTCCCGTGCTTCGGATCGTGCGGCGGTCGCCGCGGGATGGTGCCGTCAGGGGTGCCCCCGGCCGTGGCGCCGGTGCCGCGGTGGACGGCGCCGCGGGCCGGTGCTCCGGTGCCCCGGGCAGGGGCAGCCGGCGCCCAGCGGGCGGTCGGGGACTCCTCCTAAACTACCCGGTGTGGCGCCTGGCAGGACTTCGCGCCGCAGACGCGCACGGGAGACGAGGACGGACACGATGGAGGACACGCCGGGCGGGCTCGGACCGGCCGCGGAGGAGTTCGGGGACGCGGTCGAGCAGCGGGTCGAGGACCTCCTCGAGCGCAAGCCCGCGTGGCGGGGGTGGATCCACGCCGGCTTCACGCCCGTCGTCGTCGTCCTGGGGCTCGTGGCGATCGTCGTGGCCCCCACCACGGAGCTGCGGATCGCCACGGCCGTGTACGGCGTGACCGGGATCCTGCTGTTCGGCGTGTCGGCGATCTACCACCGGGCCTACTGGCCCCGGAAGCTGCACATGGTGCTGCGCCGGATGGACCACTCCAACATCGCGCTGCTGATCGCCGGGACCTACACCCCGCTGGCCGTCGCCCTGCTGCCGGCGGGGCAGTCGCAGCTGCTGCTGACGGTGATCTGGTCCTGCGCCGCGGGCCTCGTGCTGTTCCGGCTCCTGTGGACCCTCGCCCCGCGCTGGCTCTACACGCCGCTGTACGTGGTGATGGGGTGCCTGGCGGCCTTCTACCTCCCCCAGTTCTGGCAGACCAGCCCCGCGGCGGCGGCGCTGACGGCCGCCGGCGGCGCCGCCTACATCACCGGCGCCGTGGTCTACGGCACGAAGCGGCCCCGCCTGCTGCCCGAGCTGTTCAGCTTCCACGAGGTCTTCCACGCCTTCACGGTCGTGGGGTTCCTGCTGCACTACGTCGCGATCCTGATCGCGGTGCTCAGCCGCTGACGCCCCGCAGCTGCTGCTCGAGCTCGGCCACCGAGTGCACCGGGGCCCGGCAGGCGAAGTCCCGGCACACGTGGACCGTGAACCGCCCGCCGAGGGCGTCCTTGCCGCGGGCGGCGCCGGGCGCGTCCGGGTCGTCGGCGTCCACGACCCAGGTGTCCAGCACGGCTCCCGCGCCCACGGCCCGCCGCGCCTCGAGCTTGTCCTCGGCCGTCCCGCCCGCGAGCACCACGTGGGCCGGGGCCTCGGCCAGGGCCGCGCGCACGGTCAGCGCCCACCCCGCGCTGCGCGGCGCGCGCCGCGCCAGCAGCTCCAGCGGTCCGAGCAGCGGGGGCACGAGCGCCGCCCAGCGCTCGTCCTCGTCGAGGGCACACAGGTCCAGGAGCACCGCGGCGTGCACGGCGGTGCCCGCCGGCGTGACGTCGTCGAGGGGGTCGGCCCGCCCGGTGCTCCCGGCCGCGAGCAGCGGGGCGGGCACGTCCGCGAGGTCCGACCAGACGCGGTCGGCGCCCCCGCCCGGGCCGGCGTGGGAGAACCGCTCCCCCGCGACCTCGGCGATCTCCCGTGCCCGAGCGGCCCAGACGGCGGGCGCGCCGGCCCGGTAGAGGACCAGGAACCCCTCGGCGACCATCGCGTAGTCCTCCAGCAGGCCCTCGATCGACGACGCGGCCGAGCCCTCGTGGCTGGTGCGGGCCAGCCGCCGGCGGCCGCCGTCCCAGTGGACGTCCCAGAGGTGGCCGGCGGCCTGCTCGGCCGCGAGCAGCAGCGCGGGGTCCCCGAGCAGGGCGCCGGCCTCCGCGAGCGCGGCCACGGCCATCCCGTTCCAGCCCGCCACGACCTTGTCGTCGCGGGCCGGCGCCCGGCGGCGGGCACGGGCCGCGGCCAGCTCCGGGCGCGCCCCGTCCCACAGCGCCTGCTCGTCCTCGTCCAGCACGCGCCCCGGGTGCAGCGGCTGGGCCCGGCCGGCGGCCACGCCCATGAGGTCGGCGACCGCGGCCCCGCGCTCGGGGCCGAGCACGTCCCGCAGCTCGGTGCGGGTCCAGACGTAGAACGCGCCCTCGCCGCTGTGCACGTCGCCGTCGTCGGAGGGGGTGTCGGCGTCCAGGGAGGAGGCGAACGCCCCGCCCGGCAGGCGCAGCTCCCGCAGCAGGAAGCCCGCGGTGTCCGCGGCCGTGCGGTCGTAGCCGCGGCCCGGTTCGCGGGCGGCGGCGCGCGCACAGGCGCGCAGCAGCTGGGCGTTGTCGTAGAGCATCTTCTCGTAGTGCGGCAGCGACCACTCGCGGGTCACGGAGTACCGGTAGAAGCCGCCGGCCACGTGGTCGAGCAGCGCCGAGCCGCGCATCGCGTCGAGGGTGCGCACCAGCAGCCCGCGCGCCCGGTCGGCGCTCCGCGGGTCCCGGCCCGCGGCGACGCGCTCGAGCAGGGGCAGGACGGTGGACGGAGGGAACTTCGGGGCGCCGCCGAAGCCGCCGTGCTGCGGGTCCTCGTCCCCGAGCAGCGCGTCCAGCGCGGCGGCCAGCAGGCCGGACACCTCGTCGTCGGCGGGGAGGCCGTCCGCGGGGACCTCGACCGCCGGGGCGTCGACCGCGCCCAGGGCCGCGCGCAGGTCCTCCGCCTGCCCTGCGATCGCGCGGGCGACCTCGTCCGCCGCCCGCTCCAGCTCCGGCCGGCGCTGCGCCCACGCCTGCGCCACGGCCTCGAGCACCTGGCGGAAGGACGGCATGCCCGGGGCGGGCCGCGGCGGGAAGTAGGTGCCGGCGTGGAAGGCGCGCCCGTCCGGCGTGAGGAACACGCTCATGGGCCACCCTCCCTGACGGGTGATCAGCTGCGTGGCGGCCATGTAGACGGCGTCCACGTCGGGGCGCTCCTCGCGGTCCACCTTGACGGGCACGAAGTGCTCGTTGAGGTACGCCCCGGTCCCGGGGTCCTCGAAGGACTCGTGGGCCATGACGTGGCACCAGTGGCACGCGGCGTAGCCCACGGAGAGGAAGACGGGGACGTCCCGGCGGGCGGCCTCGGCGAACGCGGCGTCGTCGAAGGGCTGCCAGTCCACGGGGTTGTCCGCGTGCTGGCGCAGGTACGCGGAGGACTGTCCGGTCAGGCGGTTGGGCACGGGGCGCTCCTTCGGGCTCGGGTCCTGCACGCGGGCCCCGCCGGGGCCCCGGTCGGTCAGCGGGGGCCGCTCCGCTCGTCGGTCCCCGACGACGGCGCGGCGCCGTCCTCGGCACGGCCGGCCGTGGCGGCGCGGGCGCTGTCGGAGGCGTCCTGCGGGCCGGTCCTCCGGTCCGGCACGGTCCCACCGGCCGTCCGCTCCTCGGCGGCCCGGCGCTCGGCGTACTCGGCACGGTAGCGCAGCCGCCGGTTGCGGCGGTTGAAGTCCAGGAAGAGCAGGATCACGACCACGGCCAGGAACAGGGTCATGAGGAAGCCGATCAGCCCGGGGGTCACCTGGCTCGGGTCGAGGCCGGGCCTGAGCGTCCCCTCGTCGATCGGGTTGGGGGCGATCGCAGGCAGCAGGCCCAGCATGCCCGTGGCGCTGTTCAGGGTGGTCAGCACGGTGGTCATCTCCTCGGTCAGCCCACGATCCCGGCGAACAGGTCGGTCTCCGGCAGGCTCGTGCGCACGCGGGAGTCGGCCAGGACGTAGTCCTCCCAGGGCCACACCTCGGCCTGCAGCTCGGCGGACACGGCGAAGAACATGCCGTCCGGAGCGACCTGGGTGCGGTGGCTGCGCAGGGCCTCGTCCCGGTGGGGGAAGGTGTGCGGGCACTCGATCCTGGTGGTGGTCTCGTGGCGGGCCACCGGCGGGCGGTGGCCCTCCGGGTCGCTCTCCTGCTGGGCGGCGATCCGCGCGGCGTACGGGGACTGGAGTCCTCGCTCCTCGAGGGCCTCGTGCAGGGCGACGAAGCGCTCCACGTTGAACGCGCGGTCGTAGTAGAGCTTCAGCGGCGTCCACGGGTCCCCGAGCCCGGGGTAGCGAGCGGGGTCGCCCGCGGCCCGGAACGCCTCGACGGAGACGTTGTGCGTCTGGATGTGGTCGGGGTGCGGGTAGCCGCCGTTCTCGTCGTAGGTGAGGACCACGTGCGGGCGGAACTCGCGGACCAGGCGCACCAGCGGCGCGGCGGCGCGCTCGAGCGGCTGCAGGGCGAAGCAGCCCCACGGCAGCGGCGGCAGCGGGTCGCCCTCGGGCAGACCGGAGTCCGCGAAGCCCAGCCAGCGGTGGCGGATGCCCAGGGCGGCGGCCGCCCGGGCCATCTCGTGCCGGCGCAGCCCCGCCAGGTCGCGCTCGGCATGGGCGTTCCCGTCCATCTCCGCGTTGAGGATCGACCCCCGTTCGCCGCCGGTGCACGTGGCCACCACGACCTCGACCCCCTGCCGGACGTAGTGGGCCATGGTCGCGGCGCCCTTGCTCGACTCGTCGTCGGGGTGGGCGTGGACGGCCAGCAGGCGCATCTCTGACAGGGAGGTCACTCGGGAGGTCCTCTCGGGAACGGTCGGGAACGGCGGGGCACGGCCGGTGCGGGCACGGGCCGTCCATCATTTTACGCGTCCGGCGCGGTCCCCCGTCCCCGGCATGCTCCCAGGGGCCTCGGCTACAGTGGTCGGGCGGCTGCCGGGCCCGGCGCCGTCCCCTGCCCCCGAGACCCGAGGCCGCCGTGTCCACCGAAGCCACCCCAGACCTGCTCCGGAACCGCTACGGCGCCCCGGCCCGCACCCGGCGGATCGGCCCGCGCGGGTGGCTCGGCATCCTCCTGGCGGCCACCCTCGTGTCCGCCGTCTTCATCGTGTGGGTGGTCACCGCCCAGAGCTCGGCGCCCACGTTCAAGGACGTCGGCTTCCAGATCGTCTCCGAGACGCAGGCCACCGCGGACTTCGACCTCACCAAGCGCCCCGGGGACGTCGTCACCTGCGCGGTGCGCGCCCTCAACGAGGAGTACGCCGTGGTGGGGTGGAAGGAGGTCACCGTCGGCGCCGTCCCGGAGGAGCTGCTGAGCGACGGCCGGACCAGTTCCCACCGGGTGGCGCTGCGCACGACGAACCTCGCGACCACCGCCGTCGTCGACTCCTGCTGGGTGGAGAAGGTCGAGGAGTGAGCGCGCCCCGGGGCCGCGCCGTCATGATTCTTTGGGGTTGCCGACGGCCGCGCCTAGACTTGGGTACCAGAACTCCCCGCCCCCGGGCGGGGTCTTTGTGTTTGCGGACCCCCGCACCGTCGACGGCCCCGGCCGTCGAGCCGGCCGCTTCCCGGACCACCCGCAGGGCCGGCAGACCGTCCACCGAGGAGAGATCGTGACCACCACCAACAAGAACGGCGCCTGGCTGACCCAGGAGGCCTACGACCGCCTGCAGAAGGAGCTCGCCCACATCTCCGGGCCGTACCGGCAGGAGATCGTGGAGCGCATCGACCAGGCCCGCTCCGAGGGCGACCTCAAGGAGAACGGCGGCTACCACGCCGCCCGCGAGGAGCAGAGCAAGAACGAGGGCCGGATCGCGCACCTCAAGGCCCTCCTGGAGAACGCCCAGGTGGGCGAGGCCCCCGCGGACGACGGGGTCGTCGAGGCCGGCATGGTCGTCACCGCGGAGATCGCCGGGGAGCCGATGACCTTCCTCATCGGCTCCCGCGAGGTCGCCGAGGACCTGGCCGCCGGCCAGGAGCTCGAGGTCTTCTCCGAGAAGTCGCCCATGGGCTCCGCCATCTCGGGCCACAAGGTCGGCGACGAGCTGTCCTACACCGCGCCCAACGGCAAGCAGATCCCGGTGAAGATCCTCGACGCCAAGCCCTTCCAGGGCTGAGCATGACGACCCACTGGCTGCGCCGGCCCGGTCCCGGGACCTGGGCCATGATCGCGCTCACCGGGGCGCTCGCGGTCGTCGCGGTCGTCCTGCACTTCGTGGGGCAGGGCGACCCGGAGGCCTCGGCCCCGGGGAGCCTGCGCAACGTCTTCGTGTTCGCGACGTTCGTCAGCGGGTTCATCACCTACTTCACGGCGCGCGGCCGCAGCTGAGGGCCGCCCGCCCGGGCGCACGAACGGCGCCGGTCCCCGCGGGGACCGGCGCCGTTCGTCGTCGTCGGGGAGGGCGCCGCCGACCGGGGCGAGCGGCGCACGGGCCGGGCGATCAGTGCACGACGACGGGGTGGTACCCCTCCGCCTCGAGCGCCCGCAGGATCTGCCGGCAGTGCTCGTGGCCCTTGGTCTCCATGTCGATGGTGATCGAGACGTCGCCCATGCTCAGCGACCCGCCGATGCGGGTGTGGTCCACGCCCGTCACGTTGGCGTCCTGGATCGCGATGATCTTGGAGATCAGCGCCAGCTCGCCGGGACGGTCGGTGAGCATCATCTTGATGGTCATGTACCGGCCCGCGGCGGAGAGGCCGCGCTGGATCACCTTGAGCATGAGCATGGGGTCGATGTTGCCGCCGGAGAGCACCACCACGGTGTTGCCCAGGTCCGGACAGGTCTTCTGCAGCGCGCCGTCGAGGAGCGCGGCGACGCCCACCGCGCCGGCGGGCTCGACGACGAGCTTGTTGCGCTCCAGCAGGAAGATCAGCGCCTGCGCGAGCGAGTCCTCGGAGACCGTCACGACGTCGTCCGCGAGCTCCTTGATGATGCTGAACGGCAGCTGCCCGGGCTTGCCCACGGCGATGCCGTCCGCGATCGTGGAGACCCGCTCGAGGGTCACGAGGGCGTCGCCCGCCAGCGACGGCGGGTAGGCCGCCGCGTTCTCCGCCTGCACGCCGATCACCCGGATGGGCCGGCCGAGCTGCTCCGCGCGGGCCTTCACCGCCACGGCCAGGCCCGCCAGCAGTCCCCCGCCGCCCACGCCGGTGATGACGGTGTCGACGTCGGGCACCTGATCGAGGATCTCGAGGCCCAGGGTGCCCTGTCCGGCGACGATGTCGGGGTGGTCGAAGGGGTGGACGATCACGGCGCCGGTCTCCTCGGCGTAGCGCTGCGCCTCGGCGAGGGCCTCGTCGACCGTGGAGCCGTGCAGGATCACCTCGGCCCCGTGGTCCTGGGTGGCCGCGACCTTCGGCAGCGCCGCGCCCCGCGGCATGTAGATGCGGGCCACGATGCCCAGCCGGTCCGCGGCGAGCGCCACGCCCTGGGCGTGGTTGCCGGCCGACGCGGCGACGACGCCGCGGGCCTTCTCCTCCGGGCTGAGCTTGGCCATGCGCACGTAGGCGCCGCGGACCTTGAACGACCCGGAGCGCTGGAGGTTCTCCGCCTTGAGGTTGACCTCGGAGCCGACGAGCCGGGACAGCGCCCGCGAGTGGGCCATGGGCGTCCGCTCGGTGACGCCCTCGAGCAGCGCGGCGGCGGCCTCGACGTCGGACAGGCGGACGGGCAGATCGGCCAGGCTCACGGTGGTCCTCACTCTTCCGGGCGGGCGCGGGACGGGCGCGGTCGGCGCCCGGGGACCGACGCGCGGGGAGCGCGCCCGCGGACGGCAGGCGCGGTGTCCATCCTAGTCCGTGCCGGAGGGGGCCCGGTCGTGGCCCCCGGTTCCGCCCTCCGGGGCCGGGGCCTGCTCCCGGGGACGCCGGGTCTCGCGCTTGAGGGCCGCCTGCAGCCGCTCCTTGGCGCGCGTGCGGCGGAAGCGCTGGAGCTGGGCCATCACCTGGTCGCGGGTCAGCTCGTTCCGGCGCGCGTGCTTCTTGATCTCCCAGGGGAAGTAGTAGGGCTGCCACGCGATCTCGTCGTCGTCGGCCCACCGCCGGCCCACGAGGTAGCGCACCACGGTGTTGAGGAACGCCATGACCGGCACGGCGAACAGGGCGCCGGCGATGCCGAAGAGGATCGTCCCGGAGGCCACGGCCAGGAACACCGCCAGCGGGTGCAGGGACACCGCCCGGCCCATCACGAGCGGCTGGAGGGCGTTGGACTCGATCTGCTGGACCAGCAGCACGACCGCCAGCATGGCCATGGCGTTGCCGAAGCCGTTGGCCACCAGCGCCACGAGCACGGCCACCGCGCCGGTGATGACGGCGCCGACGATCGGGATGAAGGAGCCGAGGAACACCAGGATGCCGATGGGCAGCGCCAGCGGCACCCCGAGCAGGGCGGCACCCACCCCGATGCCCACGGCGTCCACGAACGCCACGAAGCCCTGGATCCGGGCGTACTGCACGAGCGAGGTCCAGCCCCGGCGGCCGGCGCCGTTGACGGCCTGCCGCGCGCTGACCGGGAAGAGCCGGACCAGGAACAGCCAGATCCGCTCCCCGTCCATGAGGAAGAACAGCAGGGTGAAGAGCATGATGATGATGCCCGTCAGCACGTTGCCGGCGGTCGACCCGAAGGACATGGCCCCCGACAGGATGGCCTCGCTGTTGTCCTGGACCGTGGTGCCGAGGTCGTCGATCCACTCGTTGATGCTGTCCGCGCTGATGTTCAGGGGCCCGTCCTCGAGCCAGCCGAGCAGCTGCTGGGTGCCGATCACGACCGAGTCGGAGAGCTGGGCGAAGCCCAGGACGATCTGCCGCCCGGCCAGCACGAGGAGGCCGGTCACCACGCCGACGAGGGACAGGACGGCGATGCCGGCGGCCAGTCCCGCCGGGACGTGCCGGGCTCGCAGCCACTTCACCAGGGGGAAGAGGAGCCCGGCCAGCAGCCCCGCGATGAGCACGGGGATGATGACCACGGTGATCGTCGACAGGATGTAGCCCAGCAGCCCCACGGCGGCGAGGATGATGATGAGCCGCCAGGACCACGCCGCCGCCACCCGCACCGGGATGGCGACCCCGCCGGCGGCGTTGCCGTGCAGCGGCGGCAGATCGTGGTCCTGCCAGGAACCGGGGGAACGCTCGGCGTCGTGCGATGTCGAAGGCATGGGGCCATCTTGGCACGCGCGTGCGTCGGCCAGGTGACGGGACGGCGGACGGTGGGGGACGCGCGCGGGGCGGGCGCTGCCGGGCCGACGGCCCCGGTGCGGTGGGAGACTGGGGGCATGTCGCGCACCTTCCTCCGAGTCCTCGCCCAGCGCCGCCCGGCCCCCGCACTGACCCCGGACGCCCCTCCGCGGGAGGAGCTCGAGGCCGTGCTGCGCGCGGTCGCCGGGACGGGCGGCGCGGTGCCCGGGCCGAGCTGGCGGGTGGTCGTCACCACGCGCCGCTCCGCCCCGGAGCTGGCGGCGGCGATGGCCGGGATGACGACGGTGCCGAACATGACCGGGCCGGTGCCCCGGCTCAAGGGCAAGCAGCTGCGCCGGCTCGCGGCGTTCCGCGGGGCCCTGAAGTGGGCCGGCACCGGCGGGATGTGCCTCGCGGTCGTCTTCAGCCCCGACGGCGGCCAGGGCGTCCCGCGCAAGGAGCAGCTGGCCGCCGCCCACGGGGCGCGGCCCCTGCTGGAGGCCGCGTTCTGGGCGGCAGGGTGGGGCACTATCTGGGAGCACCGGGACGAGGCCCGCCAGGACACGGTCCGCGACTACTACGGGCTCGGGCCCCAGGAGAGGATCCTCGGCTGGCTGTTCGTGGGACGGGTCCCCCGCGCCGCCGCGGCCGACCACGTGGTCACCCGCCCCCTGGTCGAGGTGCCCGTCACCTGGCTCTAGCGCCGCAGGCCCAGGGACACGGCGACGGCCCGGCACCCTGGTGGGTGCCGGGCCGTCGCCGGACGCGGTGTCGGGTGCGCCGGGTCAGTCGGAGACCATCGAGCGGATGATCGCGAGGATGCGCAGGATCTCGATGTAGGTCCACACGAGGGTGACCGTGAGGCCGAACGCCGCGGACCAGGCGGCCTTCTCGGGCGCGCCGGCCTCGACCCCGTGCTTGATGTTCTCGAAGTCCAGCACGAAGCTGTACGCCGCGAGCAGGATCGCGATGGCACCGATGGCCAGGCCCAGCCAGCCGCCCAGGGCGGTCCCGGTGCGGATGTCGAAGCCGAACAGCAGGACGGCGCCGAGGTTCACCAGCGAGAAGATGGCGTAGGCCATGAGGGCGACCATGAAGATCCGGGTCGTCTTGGCGGAGGCCCGCAGCTTGCCGGACCGGAACAGGACCAGCACGGAGGCGAACACGGCGATGGTGCCGATGACGGCCTGCACCACGATGCCCGGGTAGATGCCCTCGAACATCGCGGAGATCCCGCCCAGGAACATGCCCTCGAAGAGGCCGTAGGCGAGGATGAGCGCCGGCGAGGGCTGGCGCTTGAACGCGTTGACGAGGCCCAGGACGAGGCCCACGACGAGGCCCGGGAGCATCAGCGCGGGCACCATCCACCCGGCGAGCGCACCGAGCACGACGGCGCCGAGCACCATGGCGGTGCGCATGATGACGTCGTCGTAGGTCATCCGGCCGGTCTGGTTGGTCCCGGCGGCGGGGGCGTTGTACATCGCGCCGAGCTGCTCGGCGGAGTAGGGGGCGCGCGGCTGCGGCTGTCCCCAGCCGCCCCGGCCGCCGCCCTGCTGGGGGGCGCCGGGCTGCTGGTACTGCGGGGCCTGGTAGCCGCCGTAGGAGCCCTGCCCGTACGGCGATCCGTACTGCGCCCCGGTGGGCCGGGCGCTGTTGGCGCCCGTCTTGCTGAAATCGCGGAGTAGCGGGTTTCCGCCGGCCATGTGTCGGTCCTTCCCTGGCACTGATGTGCGTCGTGTGCCTCCAGAGTAGCAACGGCGACCGCACGGAAGCATGGGATCAGCTGGGATTGAGCCGTGGGCGAGCAGGGTTCTCGCGGTTCCGCGGGACGCCGCCCGCCCGCGGCGTTCCCTTTCGTAACAGAACGGCATCTTCGAAGGTTCTCGGGGCCCACCCCTCCCCTGCCCGCGGTGCCTGTGGGACGATCGTCGCGCACCTCCCATCCCCCCAGGAGATCCCCCCGTGCACAGATCCTTGCTCCCCCCTGCCCTGTCCGCTCTCACCCTGGCGCTCGTGCTCGGGCCGGTGTCCCCGGCCGCCGCCGTCCCCGTCGATCCGGCGCCCTCCGCCGCGCCCGTGGACGGCACCGACCTCCCCGAGGTCACCGACCGGATGATCGTCAAGTACGAGACCCCCCTGGCCCAGGGCGAGAAGGACCGTGTGCTCGAGGAGGCCGCCGACGCGGCGGACGTTCCCGAGGCCACCGACGCGGTCGAGATCAAGACCACCGTGGACGGCGCGGACGTGGTCGAGCTCGCCGGCGAGATCTCCACCGGCGACGCCGAGAAGCTCGCCGAGGAGATCGCCGCCGACCCGGCGGTCGCCTACGCCGAGCCCGACCGCCTGGTGTTCACCGCGGAGATCTCCACCGATCCCGACCTCGACCGGCTGGGCTCCACCGCCGCCGCGGCCTACGACGCCGACTACGGCTACCAGTGGGGCATGCAGGCGCTCGGCACCCCCATGGCCTGGGACACCGCCACCGGCCGGGGCGTGACCATCGGCGTGGTCGACACCGGCATGGCCTACCACCCGGACCTGTCGCCGAAGATCGTCGGCGGCTACGACTTCGTCAGCGACCCCACGATCTCCAACGACAGCGACGGCCGGGACCCCGACGCCACGGACCCCGGCACCTACTCCAGCGCCGGGCAGTGCTGGAGCGGGTCCGCGGCCATGAACTCCAACTGGCACGGCACCCACGTCGCCGGCATCGCCGCGGCCGCCCGCAACAGCATCGGCACCGTGGGCGTCGCACCGGACGCCCGGCTGCTCAACGCCCGGGCCCTGGGCGCCTGCGGCACCGGCTACGTCTCCGACGTCGCCGCCGCGGTGGTCTGGCTGGCCGGCGGCGCCGTCGCGGGGGTGCCCGCCGCCCCGCGCCGGGCGGACGTCATCAACATGTCCCTGGCCTTCGGCGGCTCGTGCGGGCCGACGTTCCAGTCGGCCGTCGACACCGCCTACAGCCGCAACATCCCCGTGGTCGTGGCCGCGGGCAACTCGGGCCTGAACGCCTACGGCTACGCCCCGGGCAACTGCTACAACGTGATCACCACCGGCGCCATCACCTCCGCCGGCGCCCGGGCCAGCTACTCCAACTGGGGCGCAGGGGTCGACATCTGGGCTCCGGGCGACGGCATCCTCTCCTCCGGCAACAGCGGCACCAAGGGACCGTCGGCGGCCAACAGCACCTGGCTGTCGGGCACGTCGATGGCCGCCCCGCACGTGGCGGGGACCGTGGCGCTGATGAAGCAGAAGAACCGGCACTTCACCGCCGACCAGTACAAGCAGCTCCTCCTGGACTCCGGGGACCCCTTCACCGAGGGCAAGACGCTCAACACGCACGACGGCCTCTACATCACCTCGGTGTTCAAGGACGTCTTCTGGGGCGCCCAGTTCTACGACGAGATCGCGTGGGCCCACCGGCGCGGCATCTCGACGGGCTGGGTCGCCGCCAACGGGGCGCGCACGTACCGGCCGGTCCAGGCGATCAACCGCGACGCGATGGCCGCCTTTCTCTACCGCATGGCCGGCTCCCCCGCCTACACCCCGCCGAAGGTCTCGCCCTTCAAGGACGTCTCCACGACCCAGATGTACTACAAGGAGATGGCGTGGCTGCGGTCCGAGGGCATCTCCACCGGATGGAGGGACGGCACCTACCGGCCCTTCGAGCCGATCGAGCGCGACGCGATGGCCGCCTTCCTCTACCGCATGGCCGGCTCCCCCGCCTACAGCGCCCCGGCGGTGTCCCCCTTCAAGGACGTCGCACGCGGCACGCAGTTCTACACGGAGATGTCCTGGCTCCGGGCCCGCGGGATCTCCACCGGCTGGACCGACGGCACCTACCGGCCGTGGCAGCCCATCAACCGCGACGCGATGGCGGCGTTCCTCTACCGCCTGGCGCCCCTGGTCTGACGCCGGCCGGGTCCGCCCCTCCTGCCCCGTCGGCCCCGCTCCCGCCCGGAGCGGGGCCGGTCCCCTCCCGGCAGTCCCCGGACCCGTGCAACGCCCCTCCGGGCCTGGCGCACCCCCTGCGGCGCGTTGCGTTCGCAAAGCACTGGGGTCCGCCCATGATGAGCGAGACCCTCCGAACGAAGGCCCCCCGATGAGCGCCACTCCCCCCTCTTCCGACCCCTCCCGCCGCACCGTCCTCGGCGCCGGGGCCGCGGCCGCCGTCTCCGTCCTGCTCCGCGCGCAGCACGCCGCGGCCGAGGAGCCGACCCCGGCGCCGACCGTCCCGGAGCAGCCTGCTCCCGAGCCCACGGCGCCGGAGCAGCCGACGCCGTCGCCGCGGCGGGACCTCGTGCTGTGGGGCTCCTCCTCGGCCGCCAGCCACGCCTACGACCGGTACCCGGTCGGCTTCCGGCCGGTGCGGATCCACGAGGCGCTCGCCGTCCTGCTCGGGGTGGCCGGCAGCACCGAGGGCGTTGCCGGGCACCAGTCCCACCACACCGTGGCGATGCGCCGCTACGACCGCCCCTACCGGCCGGACTTCGCCTACCTGGGCCAGGGGGGCGTTCTCCCCTCCCAGGGGAAGGTCGTCCTCTCGGTCCTGGACGGGCGGATGCCCACCGCCTACCGGAGGCTCCCCGGAACCGTCGCCGGCGTGCCGTGCAGCATCGAGGCGGTGCCCGGACGGCGGAACAAGGTCTTGCTCCGCCGCGAGGGGATCGGCGAGGAGGTCGTCGTCGGCTCCGGCCCGCAGAGCTGGTGGCACACCGGCCTCGAGGCGGCCCACCGCGGGAAGACCCACCTGATCTGGACCGGCAAGAACAACATCATGGACGTCAGCGGCGTGCTCGCCGACACCCGGGCCGTCTTCGAGGTCGAGCCGGCCACCTCCGTGGTCATGGGCCACTTCCCGAGCTCCTGGTACTGGGAGAACCCCTCCGGTGCCCTCGCGAGGCTGCGGCAGGTCAACGACGCCTACCGGGCCGAGTACGGCCGCCGGTACTTCGACGCACTGGCGGCCCTGCGCGACCCCGCGCTGTGGAAGGTGGGCGACCTCGCCCGCTTCAGCATCGGGACCTCCCCTGCCGACAAACTGGCCCTGGGCCGGGGCATGGTCCCTCCCTCGCTCATGGCTCCCCGGGACGGGCTCCACCTCAACGCCCTGGGCAACCTCGTCATCGCCCACGGCCTGGCCCGCTTCCTGACCGGCGCCGCCGGCCTGTACTGAGAGGACGACCGGAATGGCGACCTTCACCGACGTGCCCGCGGGCACCAAGTTCTACGCCGAGATCGAGTGGGCCGCGAGCCAGACCCTCCTGCGCGGCTGGCCCGACCGGACCTTCCGCCCGCTCAACCGGATCAACCGCGACGCGATGGCGGCAGCGCTCTACCGGCTCGCCGGCGAGCCGCACTTCGTGGCGCCGGCCGTCTCCTCGTTCCCCGACGTCGTGCCCGGCCAGCAGTTCTACCAGGAGATCCACTGGGTCGCGGACCGTGGCCTCCTGCGGGGCTGGACCGATGGGAGCTACCGGCCGGTCCGGCCTATCGCGCGCGACGCGACCGCGGCGATGTTCTACCGCGCCGCGGGCTCTCCCCCCTACACGCCACCGCGCCTGTCCCGTTTCAAGGACGTGCAGCCCGGACGCCAGTTCTACAAGGAGATCCACTGGCTGGCGTCCACGGGGATCACCACCGGCTGGGCCGACGGCACCTACCGGCCCGGGCTGCCCATCGCCCGAGACGCGATGGCGGCGTTCCTGAAGCGCTTCGACCAGGCGGTCTGAGCGGCCGCGCCCCGGCGGCTGCGGGCGCACAGAGGGGGCGCCGGGCCCTACCTGCGGCGCAGGTGCGGGACGGTGGGTGCCTCTCCGCGCTCGGACTGTTCGTGGCGGAGGGCGAGCTGGGCGTCCCGCAGCCGGCGCTCCACCTGCTGGAGCTCGCGGTAGGCGTCCCGGCCGCGCGGGTCCTTGCCGAGCGCGTCGCCGCAGAGCTCCTCGAGCATCGCGGTCTGGTAGCGGGCGTGAGCGGTCTGCACCGCGTCGTGGGCCTGGCCGTGGCGCTGCTCGGCGTCGGTGAACAGGTGCGGCTCCGGGATCACGTTCTTGATCAGCAGCGTGGCGACCACGAGGTTCAGCACCCACGAGGACGCGATGGCGTACATCGTCAGCAGCATCGAGGGAACCGACGACGGCAGCACGTCCCCGAACCCGGTGGTGGACCCGGTGACGGAGGACCAGTAGAGGCCGACCAGCCAGTTGTCGTCGGGCTCCAGGGCGGCGAAGGCGAGCCCGCACGCGGCGAGGTTGGCCCAGAAGAGGAGCAGGGCCGGCAGCACCTCGCGGCGGATGCCGGGCCAGACGCGGCGGGCGTGGGTCAGGGCGGTGGCGGTGGCGGGCATGGTCGGTTCTCTCTCGGGGGGGGGGACGGTGCGGCGAGCGCACGGGGGATGCGGTGTCGTGGGGCCCACGGGTGCGGGGCGTGCGGGCTATTCGTCGATGGTCTCCACGAGCACCCAGGAGGCGGAGACGAGCGCGTCGAGGAACCAGTCGAGGGTCTCGGTGGTGGGCGCCAGCCCGTGGAAGTGCATCTCCAGCTGCACGGTCGGCAGGTCGGACAGGTCGAGCAGGACCTCCATCGCCCCCTCGCCGCCGGCCGGCGGATCGGGGGCGTGGACGTGGACGGTGACCTGCAACGGCACGGTCTCCAGCAGGTGGTCCTCCCGCTGGGCGGCCTCGGCGACCGCCAGCGCCTGGGCGTACAGGGCCGAGGCGCTGGGAACGGGCCCGGTGCTCTCGGGCCAGCCGATGTGGACAGCCGCGGCGCGCTCCCCGGTGCGGACGACGCGCAGGCGCTGGACGTGCGGACGGCGGGCGGACAGCTTCGACTTTTTGAGGAAGCGGCCCGGGACCTGCGTGGGCTGCCCTGGCTGGGCGCCCGGTTCCTGCTCCGGACCGGGGGTCGGCTCGCTCATGCCACCAGTCTCCCCCGGATCGGCCGCCGGTGGTCCGTGTCCTCGCCCCTCCCCGTCGAGGACCGACGGTCAGCACCACGGCTGAGCAGCCCAGACCAGCCAGAAGCCCCCGCGGCACGACGCCGTGGGGGCTTCTGCGCACCCGGAAAGGGGGACGGGTGCTCGGCGGACACCTCCTGCTGGTGGACGAGGTGTCACGCAGGCACGGGTGCTACGGGGCCGGCAGCTCGGCCGGGGCCTCGACCACGGGCTCGTCGATGACCGGCTCCTCGGTCACCGGCTCGCCAACGACCGGCTCCTCGGTCACGGGCTCCTCGACGACGGGCTCCTCGGTCACCGGCTCGTCAACGACCGGCTCCTCGACGACGGGCTCCTCGGTCACCGGCTCGTCAACGACCGGCTCCTCGGTCACAGGCCCGTCAACGACCGGCTCCTCGGTCACAGGCTCGTCAACGACCGGCTCCTCGGCCACCGGGGCGTCGTCGGTGCCGTCAGGGGTCTCGGTCTCAGGCGCCTCGACCTCGGGTGCCTCCGGCTCCTCCACCTCGGGGGCCTCGGTCTCGGGGGCCTCCTCGACCGGCTTCTCCTTCTGCAGGCCCGGTGCGTGGGCGTGGGCGGCCTCGCGGTTGGACTCCCCTGCGGCCTTGCTCTGGGCGGCGGCGGCGACGGAGCTGTCGGTGCCCTCGGACTCGGGAGCGGCGTTGGCGGCACCCATGCCGGCGCCCAGGGACAGGGCGGCGATCGCGGAGGCGGTCATGGTCTTGTGGACGAGCTTCATGCTTCTCACCATTCCTTCTTGGGGTTGGGTTGGTGGTCCGGTCTCCAGCACCGGCGACAGGGGGATCGCCGGCACAGTCTCGTCGGAGACGCGGAGCCGTCTGCGTGACGACGCTCTCCACGGTGCCATGCCCATGAAAAGGAATCAAAAGGACGCTTGGCATTTTGAGGGTTCTCCCAGATTCTGCACGCACGCACGACGGACCCGGGCCGGAGCTCGTGGAGGTCGTGCGGCGGGGTGAAGGCTGGGCTGCTTCGGACGGACCCCTGTGGAGGAGCCCACAGGGCACCGGGCGGAGTCGCAGTGGATCCGCGCCCGCCCGCCCTCCCTCGACAGCGACCGCTCCGTTCGAGCCCTCAGTCTCCTGCCATCAGCAGGGCCCCGGCGGTGAAGAACAGTTCCGGCGGGACGAGAAACAGCGCTGCCGCGATCCGCCGGTCCCGGCCCCGTGGCATCCGCCCCTTGCCCTCGACGAGGCCACGGGCCATGAACAGCAGCGCGGCGAACAGCACCGCCAGGGCAAGCAGGTTGAATCTCAGCGACATCGGCACCGGCCGTCTCCTTCCTGGGCGCTCATGGGGCGCCGGCCATCTCGAGCAGCACCCCGGGCAGAGTCGGGGACAACGACAGCCCCACCACCAAGAGGGCGACCCGTCGGTCGTGGCTGGTCCGATCGGCCCCGTGGGTCTCCACCCACCAGCGCACCACGAACAGCATCCCGGCCACCGCGAGAGTGGCGTGCCAGGCCGACGAAGGGTTCCACGCCTTCTCGGGCCGGCGCTTCTGTCGCACGGCCGGCACGAAGCAGAGGAGGGCAAGGGCCGCCGGGTGGGCCAGGAACACCCTGTCCGCGTTCACGCGACGTCCTCGCCGCCGTGGGGTCACGGTACCGCCGAGGTGGTGTGCAGGGGGAACGGCCACCCCTGTGCGGGACACGGATGTGCAGCCGGCCCGGCGAGCCGGTGCCGGCTGCCCGTCAGAGCTCTTCCGTCCGGCCCGGTTGCCGGTGCACAATCCATGCCACGAGGACTCCGCGACAGCGCTGGTGAACCAGTGCGGCGGGGTCCTCGTCGATCCGTCGAACGACCCCGGCACCGCGCCGGGACGAGTGGAGGAAGGAGCTGCCGTGAACCCCGACGAGTGCCCGATGTGCGATGCGGGCGTGATCGCCCGCTACCGGGTGAACGCCACCGGAGAGTCCATCCAGGTCTGCGACGAGTGCGACTCCGTGTGGGAGGAGACCGACGAGCTGCCGGGTCCGGCCACCGCGACCGTCGAGCAGTTCCTGACCGTCCGAGGCCTGCCGCTGCTGTGGAGCCAGCTCAGCGCGCTGGCGTGAGAAACCGGTAGCAGCACCCGGTGCCGATGACGCCGGGTGCTGCTGCCGGCCCGCGGTCAGGGCTGGGTGATCCAGGCCAGCGCGGAGGTGCGCTGGTCGGCCGGGAAGGTCCGCACGGACACGTGGGCGAGCTCGGCCGTCCACTCGGCCAGCTTCGACACCCAGGCCCCGTCGGAGACGACCGCCAGGCGGTCCGCGCGCTTGAGGTACCCGGCGGCCTTCAGGTCCATCCAGACCGCCTTCGGTTCGACGGCCGAGACGTCGACCGGACCGATGACCGCCAGCATCCGCACGCTGTCGTGGTTCCGGAGCACCTCGTCGAGCACCTGGCGCATCCGCTGCTCGTCCTCGACGGTGAGGCCGCCGTGGTAGTCGAGGGTGACGATGTTGGTGCCGGGCTGCACCGTGGTCTCCAGCATGATGGGTCTCCCTGCTCGGCGGCGTTCGTCGCGGGTCGTGCACTCCACGCTAGGCGTGTCCGGTGCCGTCGTCACCCCCCTGTTCCAGTCCCCCTGGGACTCGAAGCCGGACTGAGCGGAGCTCAGGTCCTGCCCCCACGACCAGCCCTTCCCTGCGAATGCACGACGTGCCACCTCCGTGGACTTCCCCCGGGTCACCCCTGCTGCCGACCAGGTCGACGGATGAACGGCAGAGAGGCGGCAGGGAAGGTCCCGAACGTGGGGTGGTCCATGGGGCCCATGTGCGCGGAGCAGCGCCCCGGCCGGGACAGGACGGGATCGGTGCCCGAGGGAGTCCGCCGCGCACCGTCCGGGCATGACCATCCAGACCACTGCCTCCGCTGCGAGCGAAGCCGTGCCGCCGGGCCGTAGTGTGGGCGGGCGACCGCACTCCGCACCGGGCGTCCGCGCTGCGTGACCGCCCGGGGTGCGGACGCTCCCACCGATCGGAAGGACCCCCGTGACCCAGGTGACCACTCAGCAGGACGGCACGCCCCCCGACGTCGCCGCCCGTGCCCGGGCGCTGCTCCGCGCGGCCGTTCCGTTCGCCGGCAACCTGCTCACGAGCACGGTCGGCGCGGCCCTCGGCCGGCACGTGGTCGCTCCGTCACCGGGTCCGAAGGCTCCCGTGCCCACGGGCTGGCCGGCCACTTTCGCCCACCGGGGCGGCGCCGAGGTCGCCCCCGAGAACACCCTCGAGGCGTTCCGTGCGGCCGAGGCCCTCGGCGACGTCGTGCTGGAGCTCGACGTCCAGGTCTCCGCCGACGGCACGGCCGTGTCGATGCACGACCTCACGGTGGACCGCACGACGGACGGGACCGGAGCCGTCGCGCTGATGTCCACCGCAGACCTGCAGCGGCTGGACGCCGGGCACGCCTTCACCCTCGACGGCGATACCTTCCCGTGGCGGGGGCGCGGGGTGCGCGTTCCCACGCTCGCGGAGGTCTACGAGGCCTTCCCCGAGCACCGCGTGGCGATCGAGCTCAAGGGCAACCGCCCCGGGGCCGAGGAGATCGTCTGGCGGACCATCCAGGCGGCGGGAGCTCAGGGGCGCACGCTCGTGGCGACGAACCGTACGGCCTCGATCCGGCGCTTCCGCCAGGTCTCGGGCGGGACGGTCCCCACTGCGGCCGCCGTCACGGAGTTCGCGGCCTTCCGGCTGCTGTGCCTGCTGGGCCAGCACGACCACCACGCCCTCCCGTTCCAGGGCCTGCAACCGCCGGACTCCATCCTGGGCCTGCGCGTCCTCACCCCCGGGCTGCTGCGGGCCGCCCAGCAGGCCGGTCTCCGGGTGGACGTGTGGACGGTCGACCGGGAGGACGACATGCGCCGCCTGCTCGAGTGGGGCGTGGACGGCGTCATGACGGACCGGCCGGACCTGCTCTCCCGGGTGCTCCGGGAGGCCTGAGCCGCGCCGGGGACCGTCAACAGGCCCTGTTGCAGCGCGGCCCTCTCCGAGCAGAACGACGGACACACCGCGGAAGAGGCTCCCCTGCACCCTGGATCGGGGGCCCTGATCGTGCACGATGCCGTGGTAGAAGAAGTGCCCCCACTGGGACTCGAACCCAGACTAGGCGGATTTTAAGTCCGCTGCCTCTGCCGATTGGGCTATGGGGGCGCACGCCGTGATCACGCGGTCACGGCATTCGTCTCAGGAACACTACAGGCCGGGGCGCCGCCCGGTCGTGAGCCCGGCTCCGCCGGGGCCGCGCGCCCCAACAGTGCGGACAGACAACGATTTGCCGGAGCACACATGCTGAGGAGGAACAGACCGCCCGCAGGGAGGACTCCCTGCCCGACACCTCCCCCGCCTGTCCGGGGCCCGTGATCCCTCCGCTCGCACGAGGCCCGCACCGCGCCGAGCCCACCGGCCACGAGCACCATCGGAGGGAACACCCGTGGACCACCTGTCCGGCACCCTGCTCTTCACGGGCGCCCTGCTGCTGTCCTGCTCGGTGGCCACGGCGGTCTGGTCGCTGACGCAGATCGTCCTCGAGCTCTCCGACTGGCGCCGCGCGCACGGGACCCGGCCACGGTCCGCCGTCGCGCGCGGCGCCCTCGCCGGGCACGGCCGCCGCGCCGTGGCCGCCGGGGCCGTGGGCGCCGTGGTGCTCGTCTGGCCCGTCCTGGCCGAGGCCACGTGGGCGCTCAGCGCGGCCCTGTGACGCGCCCTGCCACGGACGACCTGCAACCGCCGGTCGATAAGGCCGGAACGGCCCGACCCCGCCGCGGGAGGGTGCCCGGGGCGGGGTCGGGCCGGTGGGCGACCGGTCGGGTCAGAGGTTGGCCTTGCGAGGGGCCGGCGCCTTGCCCGCGGCGATCTGGAACCGCGTGCGCGGGTCCCGCTCGTGGCGCAGCGTGGTGGTGTCCCGGCCGAAGACCATGTTCAGGGTCCACTCGGTGAACACCCGGGCCTTCCGGTCCAGGGTGGGGATCGCGTAGCCGTGGTAGAGCCGGTGCATGGCCCACGCCGCGAAGCCAGAGAACTCGATGCCCTTCTCCGGGAGGCCGGGCAGGCCCTTGATGCTGGCCACGCCCTTGTAGAGGCCGAGGCCCGCGACCGCGCCGAGGTTCTCGTGGTAGTAGTCCTCGAGCGGCTTGCCCGCGCGGGCGGCCATGATGTTCCGGGCCATGACGTGGGCCTGGCGCACCGCGTGCTGGGCGTTGGGGACGCAGAACCCGCCCACGCCGCCGCCGGTCAGGTCCGGGACGGCCGCGACGTCGCCGGCGGCCCAGGCGCCCTCGAGGGGGCCGTCGTCGCCGGTGATGCGCAGGTCGGTCCCGGCGCGGACGCGGCCGCGCTGGTCGAGCGGGAAGTCCGTGCTCTTCACGAGCGGGTTCGCCTGCACGCCCGCGGTCCAGATGAGCGTGTCGGTGTCGAACTCGCCCGCCGGGGACTTGTCCTGCATGTTGATGAGCTTCAGGTGCTTGTCGACCGCGGAGTCCAGCGACGTGTTGAGCAGCACCTCGATGCCGCGGCTGCGCAGGTGCGCGACGACCTTCTCCGCGCGGTCCTCGGAGACCTCGGGCATGATCCGCCCCATGGCCTCGACGAGGACGAAGCGCAGGTCGGAGACCCTGAGCCGCTCGTTGCGCTCCACGGCGGAGCGGGCCATGTCCTCGATCTCGGCGATCGTCTCGGTGCCGGCGTAGCCGCCGCCGACGACCACGAAGGTCAGGGCCCGGCGCCGCGCGTCCTCGTCGGCGGTGAGGGAGGCGACCTCGATGCGCTCGAGGACCCAGTTGCGCACGGCGACGGCCTCCTCGATGGTCTTCAGGCCGATCCCGTTCTCGGCGAGGCCCTCGATCGGGAAGGCCCGGGTGACGGACCCGCCGGCCACCACGATCTCGTCGTAGGCCAGCTCGAAGGTCTCGCCCTCGTCGATGCCCTTGACGGTCGCGGTCCGCTGGGCGTGGTCGACGCCGAGCACGTGGCCCGTGACGATCTCGCAGTCGGGGAGGTGCTGGCGGTGGGGCACCACCGCGCTGCGGGCGGAGATGTTGCCGCCGGCGACCTCCGGGAGGAAGGGGAGATACATCATGTACGGGTTGGGGTCCACCACGGTGACGACCCCGCCGGAGTCCTTGATCCGCTTCTGCAGTTCCTGCGCCACGGTGAATCCGACGTAACCGCCGCCCACGATCAGGAGGCGCGGCCGGTCCTTAGCCAGTTGATTGAAAGACATGCCCCCGAGTCTACTCAGAAAGCTGACGACGGCAGGACCCGAGGACGGGCCCGGGAACAGCGTGTTGCGGCGGGCCTCAGGGGGTCCGGCCGGCCTGATCCCGGACGATGTGGCGGATGTGCACCGCCGCCCCGGCGGTGAGTCCGAGCACGAGCAGGCCGAAGCCCGTGAGCACCACCACGGGGAGGAGCCCGGTGCTGTCGATGGGCGCCACGGGCTCGGGCGGCGCGATCTCCGCCTCGACCTCCTCCGTGACGGGGACGGCGCTCGCCGTGGCGGCCGGCGCGGGGCTCGCGGAGGCGCTCCGGCGGTGCACGCGCACCCACTCCCGCACGCTGCCCAGGGGGTTCGCCCCGACCTCCGGGACGTCGTCCGTGAGCGCGGCCTCGACGTCGAGCACCCCGTACCCGTAGAGGGGGTCCTTGCCCGGCTCGCCGGTGTCCCGCGCCGTCGAGACGAGGCGGTTGGCGACCTGGGCGGAGCTCATCTCCGGCCACTTGGCCTTGATCAGGGCCGCGGCGCCCGCGACGACGGGCGCGCTCGCCGAGGTCCCCGCCCAGGTGGCGTAGCGGTCGCCCGGGACGGCGCCGACCATGTCCTCGGACGGGCCGGCCACGGCGATGGAGATGCCCTGCGAGGAGGACTCCCAGCTGGCCTCGCCGCTGCGCCCGACGCCGCCGACCGTGAGGACGCCCGGAATGGTCGCGGGCGCGCCCACCTGCACGAGCCCCGACCCGCGGTTGCCGGCCGAGGCGACGACGAGCACGTCCTTCTCCTCGGCGTAGACGAAGGCCTCGTCCCAGCTCTCCGGCCAGGACGTGGAACTGGAGCCCACCGACATGTTGATGATGTCGGCGCCGTTGTCCACGGCCCACCGGACGGCGTCGGGGATCTGCTCGTCGACGCTGCGGACCTCCGGGGTCTCGTTGCCCAGCCAGGTGGACACCGCGAGGATCTCGGCGTCGGGGGCCACGCCCACGATGCCGGCGGGCCCGCCCGGGGCGTCGTCGTCCTTCCCGCCCTCGGGGACGTGGCCGCGGCCGGCGGCCACGGACGCCACGAGGGTGCCGTGCTCGGGCTCCGCCCCGAGGCCCTGCTGCCCGTCGGCGGCGCCGCCGCCGGAGACGTCGGTGCCGCCGACCACGGCGCCCGCCAGGTCCTGGTGGGCGCCGTCCACGCCGGTGTCGATGACGGCGATCCGCACGCCCTTGCCGGTTGACTGCTTCCAGGCGTCCCGGATCCGGTACTCGTCGAGCCAGTACTGCTGGGCGCGGATCCCGTCCGCCCCGATGCGGGAGGTGTCCGGGGCGGGGGTGGCCCCGTCCGGGGGCGTCGGGGCCACGGTGACGGGGTCGTCGACGGGGACGCTCGGCGCGGGGACCGGCGCCGCGGGGCGGGCCTCGGCGGGCTCCGCCGCAGGCAGGACCAGGGCGCCGCCGACCAGGACCGAGGCCGCGCCGAGCGCGCCCCACCGCCGCGGGGCGGCCGGGCGGGGGCGGGGACGGCGTGCGGCGGTGGAGGTCATGGGTCCTTCCGGGTGGGGGTGCCGGCCCGCGGAGCGGTCAGCAGAGCTGGGACAGCGCGATGCCGTCCAAAATATCGTGTTCGCTGGTGATCGCCGAGTGCACGCGTCCGCCGGTGGCCGCGCCCACGCGCTCGACGATCCGCCGCCACACCAGGGCGCCGCCGCCGATGACGTCCACGCGGCCCTCGTGCATGTAGGGCAGCGCGGCCCGCTCCGCGCGGGTCATGGCCGTGAGCTCCCGGCACGCCCGGTCGATCCGCTCGGCGGGCAGCTCCGTGCCGTTGATCACCTCCGGGTCGTAGCGGGGCAGGCCCAGGGCGTGCGCCGTGACCGTGGTGATGGTGCCGGCTACGCCCACGAGGCGGGTGGTCTCGGCCAGGGGCACGGTCTGCAGGACGGTGTCCACGGCGTGGTCGACGTCGCGGAGCACGGCCGCCTGCTGCTGCTCGGTGGGCGGGTTGGACCCGAGGTGGCGCTCGGTCAGGCGGACGCAGCCGATGTCCACGCTGCGCTCGGCGCACACGCCCTCGGCGGTGCCGAGCACGAACTCCGTGGAGCCGCCGCCGAGGTCGACCACGAGCAGGCGGTCCTCGGGCGAGCTCCCGCGCACGGCGGCGGAGGCCCCGAGGAAGGACAGGTCCGCCTCCTCGTCGCCGCTGATCACCTCGGGGGTCACGTCGAGCCGGCTCCGGATCCCCTCCAGGAAGACGTGCCGGTTGCCGGCGTCGCGGGTGGCGCTGGTGGCCGCGAAGCGCAGCTTCTTCACCTTGTGCTTCTTCAGCAGCCGGGCGTACTCCTCGGCGGCGGTGAAGGTGCGCTCGAGGGCGGCCTCCGCGAGCCAGCCGGTGGCGTCCACGCCCTGGCCGAGACGGACCACGCGCATCTCGCGCACGACGTCGTCGAGCGCCGTGCGCCCGTCCTCCTCACGGGTGTCGGCGATGAGCAGTCGGATGGAGTTGGTGCCGCAGTCGATGGCGCCTACGCGCATGGCAAGTCCTCGGGGAGACGGGATGGGGGGCAGGGGTCAGGCGTCGCGCCAGGCGGGGTCGCACGAGCAGGCGCCGGGCGTCCACCACTCGGCGATCGCGTCGAGCGTCTCGTCCCCGAGCGGGTTCACGCCGCGGCCGGCCGCGAGGGCGTGCCCGGCCAGCACGTGCAGGCACTTGACGCGCACGGGCATGCCGCCGGCGGAGATGCCCTCGATCTCGGGGACGAGGCCGGTGCCGGCCTTCGCGCCGATCCGGGCGCGCTCGGCGAGGTAGTCCTCGTGGGCGGCGCGGTACGCGGCCGCGAGGTCCTCGTCCGCGGCGAGCCGGTCGGTCATCTCGTACATCAGCCCGCCGGCCTCCAGCCGGGACACGGCGGAGGTGATGACGGGGTGGGCCAGGTAGAAGACCGTGGGGAACGGCGTGCCGCCGGCCAGCCGGGGCGCCGTGGCGGCGACGAGGGGGTTGCCGCACGTGCACCGGGCGGGGATCTCGACGACGTCGCGGACAGGGCGCCCGAGCTGGCGGGAGAGCACCTGCAGGTCCAGGGGGGTCGCCTCGACCGTCGCCGCCGTCACGCCGAGGCCCCGCGGGCCGCCGCCGTGCTCGTGCTCCTGCTGCTCGTGCTCCTGCTGCTCGTGTCCGTGCTGATCGTTCACGCCGTTCCTCACTCCGCGGCCGTGCCGCTGGTCTCCGTCGCCGCGTCCTGCGGCGCCTCGCCGGGGGTCTCGCTCCCCGTGCCGTTCCCGGTCTCCTCGGGCGCGCCAGTGCCGGCGGCGTCCTCGGGCCGGGGTGTGTCCTGGGGCTCCGTGCCGGTCTCCGGGACCGCGGTCTCCCCCGTGCCCGCGGCGCCGTCCGCGGGCTCCGCGTCCTGGTCGCCGGCCGCGCCGTCCGTGGCGCCGTCGGCCTCCCCCGGCTCCGCGTAGGCGGAGGCCACGACGGAGCCCCACAGGGCGTCGACCCACGCGGGCTTCTCGGCCTCGGCCTGGGCCGCCGAGGAGTCCACCACGGCGCCCTCCATCTCCTCCGCGCCCACCACGAGGTAGGACCGCTCCCCCGGCATGACGTACAGGAGCCGGTCGCGGGCCTGCTGCTTCACGTAGGTCTCGTCCGACCACTGCTCCACCTGGCGCTCCAGGGAGTCCTGCTCCGCCTGCATGTCCGCGATGGAGGACTCGAGCGCGGCGATCTCGGCTCGCTGCTCGAGGAAGATCTTGGTGGTGGGCGCCGCGAGGAACACGATGAGCACGGCCACCAGCGTCAGGGCCAGGAACCGGCCGCTGAAGGTCCGGGCCGGGGTGGGCTCGCCCGCTGCGGTGGACCCGCCGCCCCGGCGCAGGGCACGGTCCTCGCGGCTCCGCGCGTCGTCCCGGCCGCGCAGCAGGCGCGTGGTGCGGGGGCGGGGAGCGGGCATGGGGACCTCACGGCGCGGGAACGGGGACGGGCACCAGTGTAGCCCCAGCCCCCGGCCGGACCGGTCGCGGACCGGTCGTCCCGGGGAGGGCTTCGACGACGACGGCGGGGCCGGCGCGGGCCGGCCCCGCCGTGCGGCCCCGCCGTGCGGCCCGCCCCGGGTCACCCCCGGCGGACGGTGTCCTGCTGGATCACGTCGCCGCGGGGCGCCCCGCGCGGGACGCCCCGCAGTGGGTCACTTCGCGACGTAGCGGGGGAACGCGGCAGCCCCGGCGTAGCGGGCGGCGTCGCCGAGCTCCTCCTCGATGCGCAGCAGCTGGTTGTACTTGGCCACGCGCTCGGACCGGGCCGGGGCGCCGGTCTTGATCTGCCCCGCGTTGGTGGCCACCGCGATGTCGGCGATCGTGGTGTCCTCGGTCTCGCCCGAGCGGTGGGAGATCATGCAGAAGAACGTGTTGCGCTGGGCCAGGGAGATGGCGTCGAACGTCTCGGTGAGGGAGCCGATCTGGTTCACCTTCACGAGCAGCGCGTTGCCCGCGCCCTCCTTGATGCCGCGGGCCAGGCGCTCGGGGTTGGTGACGAACAGGTCGTCGCCCACGAGCTGGACCTTGGTGCCCACGGACGCGGTGAGCGCCTGCCAGCCCTCCCAGTCGTTCTCGTCCAGCGGGTCCTCGATGGACACGAGCGGGTAGTCCCGCACGAGCTCCTCGTAGTACGTGGCCATCTCGGCGGCGGTGCGGGAGCGGCCCTCGAACTGGTAGGCGCCGTTCTCGTGGAACTCGGAGGACGCGACGTCCAGGGCGAGCGCGACGTCGGTGCCCACGGCGTAGCCGGCGCGCTCGATGGCCTCGGAGATCAGGTCCAGGGCGGCGCGGTTGGACTCCAGGTTCGGCGCGAAACCGCCCTCGTCGCCCAGGCCGGTGGACAGCCCGCGCTCCTGCAGCACGGCCTTCAGGGAGTGGTAGACCTCCACCCCGGTGCGCAGCGCCTCGGAGAAGGTCGCCGCGCCGATGGGGGCGATCATGAACTCCTGGATGTCCACGTTGGAGTCGGCGTGGGAGCCGCCGTTGAGGATGTTCATCATGGGCACCGGCAGGACGTGGGCGTTGGGGCCGCCCAGGTACTTGTAGAGCTCCAGGTCGGAGGCGTTCGCGGCGGCGCGGGCCACGGCCAGGGACACCCCGAGGATCGCGTTGGCGCCCAGGTTGCCCTTGTTCTCCGTGCCGTCGAGGTCGAGCATCGTCTGGTCGACCAGGCGCTGGTCGGTCGCGTCCAGGCCGATCACGGCCTCGGCGATCTCCTCGTCGACGGCCTTCACGGCGTCGAGCACGCCCTTGCCGAGGTACACCTTCTTGTCGCCGTCGCGGCGCTCGACGGCCTCGAACTCACCGGTCGACGCGCCGGACGGGACGGCGGCCCGTCCGTAGCTGCCGTCCTCCAGCAGCACCTCGACCTCCACGGTCGGGTTGCCCCGGGAGTCGAGGATCTGGCGGGCGTGCACTGCGGTGATCATGGCCATGAATTGCTCCTGACGTGAGTGGTGGTGCGATCGGTGGAACACAGGGGTGGGCGCGTCACGGGTGCCGGGCCCACGGGATCCGGGGGACCCGGCCCGCCGCGACGGGGCCGGATGCGCCCGGCCGCTCCCAGCCTAGCGACTCGGCGGGCCGTTGCCGCGGTGGACGTCCGCCCGTGACGGGGTCAGGCCCCGTCGTGCTCGCGGACGTAGGCGCGGACGGCGCCCCGCAGCGCCCGCTCGGCGTCGAGCCCGCGGGCCGAACCGGCGCGCACGAGGGCGAACAGGGCCTCGCCCAGCTCCTCCTCGGTGCGGGGACCGCCGGGCGCGGCGGGCTCGGGCGCGGCGGGCTCGAGCCCGTTCTTCCGGGCCCGGGCCAGCGTCTTCTCCGCGAGCGCGAGGCCCGGCAGGTGGGGCGGGATGCCGTCGAACGGACCGGTGCGCTCGGGCTTCTCCGCCTGCTTGAGGTCCTCCCAGCGGGAGTGCAGCTGGTCGAGGGTCTGCTCCCCCGCCACGTCGCCGGAGGCGCCGGGGCCGAAGACCTGCGGGTGCCGCCGCACGAGCTTGGCGGTGATCGCCTCCAGCACGTCGGCGACGTCGAAGCCGCCCTCCTCCCGGGGGCGCTCCTGCGCCACCCGGGCGTGGAAGACGACCTGCAGCAGGACGTCCCCGAGCTCCTCGACCAGCAGGCCGGCGTGGGCGGCGGGCCCGCCGTCGGCCTCGACGGCCTCGACCACCTCGTAGGCCTCCTCCACGAGGTAGCGCACGAGCGACTCGTGGGTCTGCCGGGCGTCCCAGGCGCAGCCTCCCGGGGAGCGCAGGCGGTCCATGACGGCCACGAGCTCGGCGAACCGCTGCCCGGTGCGCTCCGGGACGCCGAGCGCGACCGGTCCGTCGTCGGTGCCGTGTCCCTGGCTCATGCGTACAGCCCCTCGAAGCCCTCGGTGATCAGCCCGTCGAGGGCGCTGCGGTCCTCGAGCGGCAGGAACGCGGCCTCGGCGGCGTTGCGCTGCAGCCGCTCCAGGTCCTCGAGGCCGTAGCCGAAGTGCACCACGAGCAGCGCGAGCTCGTCCGTGACCGTGGTTCCGCTCATCAGCCGGTTGTCCGGGGAGATCGTGACCGTGAAGCCGGTGCGGTAGAGCATGTCCACAGGGTGCTGGTCCGGGCGGTCGCCGAACGCGGCCACCGCCCCGGTCTGCAGGTTGGAGGTGGGGCACACCTCGAGGGCGATCCCCCGGTCGCGCACCCACTGGGCGGTGCGGCCGAGGTCGACGACGGCGACGTCGCCCGCGAGGTCGATGTCGATGTCCTCCGCGATCCGCACACCGTGGCCCAGCCGCAGGGCGCGGCCGGTGGCCAGCGCGTCCCGGATCGAGGCGACGCCCGCGGCCTCCCCCGCGTGCAGGGTGACGGGGATCAGCTCGTCCGCGAGCAGCTCCAGGGCGGCCCGGTGGCGGCTCGGCGGGAAGCCGTCCTCGGGGCCGGCGAGGTCGAAGGCCACCACGCCGCGGTCGCGGTTGTCCACGACCAGGCGGGCCACCTCGAGGGAGCGGTCCCCCTGGCGCATGGCGCACAGGATCTGGGTGACGGACACGATGTGCCCGGCGTCCTCCGCGGCGAGCACGCCCTCGGAGAGGCCGAGCCGCACGGCCTCGACGGCCTCGGCCATGGACAGGCCGCCGGCGGTGTGCTGCTCGGGCGCCCAGCGCACCTCGGCGTGCACCACGCCGTCGGCGACCAGGTCCTCGACGTACTCCCGGGCGCAGCGCACGAGGGCCTCCGGGGTCTGCATCACCGCGACGGTGTGCTCGAACGTCTCGAGGTAGCGCTCGAGCGAGCCGGAGCCGGCGCTCGTGCGCATCCACCGGCCCAGGGCCCCGGGCTCGTCCACGGGCAGGCGGTGCCCCGCGGCGGCAGCGAGCTCCACCACGGTGGCCGGGCGCAGGGCGCCGTCGAGGTGGTCGTGCAGGCACACCTTGGGCAGGTCGCGCAGCAGCCCGCGCGGGAGGCGGGCGGGCAGCTGCTCGGCGGGGGACAGCATCACGGCGTCGGCCTCTCCCGGCTCAGTAGTTCCAGTCCTGCAGGGCCTCGTTCATGTGCTGCGGGATGTTGGCGCCCGTGCGGGGGTACATCCGCAGCTCCTCGAGGTAGTTCTGGGCGGGCAGCCGCTCCTCGTAGCGCACGAAGGCCTCCTCGTCCGCGTAGTCGAAGGACACCTCCGGGGGGATGCCCGGGCGGAAGCGGAACATCATGGCGAGCGGGGCGCCTGCGCCCTCCACGTAGGACTCGTCCTTGAACTCCTGGACGTGCAGCAGCTCCTCGGGCACGAGGTCGAAGGTCCGGCGCTGGTCCCAGAAGCCGTTCTTGCGCACGTGCGTGAGGGCGTCGTAGTAGGTGCCGAGCGCGCGCACGCGCACCAGGACGGTGGAGACGTCCATCGCGGTGCCCTCCTGCCCGAACAGCCGCCGCTGGGCGTCCGCGAGCCGGCGCAGGACGTCGGCCTCCTTCAGCACGAGGTTGCCGTCGGCCAGCTTGTCCTGCGAGGGACGGTCGGCGAGCCCGGCGGGGGCGCGGTAGGAGGGCGACACGTCGGTGGACACCGCGGTCTCGGGGGCGGAGGAGTCGTGGTCGTCGCCCCCGGTGGTGCCGGCCGCGACCGCGGCGGCGGTCGCGGCGGCCGCGCCCGTGGGGGCGGGCGGCTCGACGTCCTCGTGCCACTCCTCGTGGTCGACGTGGTCGGGGACGCGCTGGCCCTCGGGCCCTGCGGTCTCCCGCTCACCGCGCGCCGGCTCAGCGGTCTCCGGGGCGGCGGGGACCTCGTCGGGCGCGGGGCCGGTCCCCGGGGCCGGGGTCGCCGCCCCGGCGGCCAGCGCCGAGGAGCCGTGCCCGCCGAAGCCCTGCCCCGCCCTGTCCTGCACCGGGGCGCCCTGCTCCGGGGCGCCCTGCTCGGGGGCGCCCTGCCCGGGAAGACCGTGCTCGTGCTCGGTCCGGCCGGCGGCGGCCTGCCCGGGGGTCCCCTCGACGCCGGTGAGCACCGGCGTCGAGGACGTCACGGTCCCGGGCCCCTCGCCGGCGGCGCGGTCCGGGAGCTCCTCCCCGGCGGTGTCGTGGGCGGTGTCGTGGGCGGTGTCCTGGGTGGTGTCGCGGGCGGGGCCGTGGGCCCCCGCGGCGGAGCCGGGGCGGCCCGACCGCCAGGTCTCCACGGCCTCCGTGCCGTCGGCGTAGCCGAAGGTCGTCACGACGGGACGGGCCCCGTCGTGCTCCGGGCCCACCTCGAGGCGCGCGGTGTGCCAGGCGCCCCGGGGGGACGTCATGGCCTGGCTGTAGAGGTCGGCCACCGGGTCGAAGAGCGGGGAGTCCTGGTCCACGGTGCCGGACTCGACGGCCGGGGCGGCGTCGCCCGAGGACTGCTCCGTCTGGTGGCTCATGGTGTTGCCGCGCTGCACGAGCGTGAGCACCGCCCGGTCGGCCCCCCGGGCGGTCAGGCGGTCCACGAGCGCGGCCAGCGGGCCCTCCGCCGGCAGCGGCCGGGGCTCTCCTGCCCCCTGCTCCGCGGAGCCGGCCGGCTGCTGCCCGGCCCGCCCCTCGACGTGCTGCCCGGCGGGCGGACCGGCCTGGTGCTCCGGCTCGCGCCCCGCTGCCTCCTCGGCCGTGTTCTTCCGGAAAAAGCCTCGCAGACCCACGTGGACCCACCCTTCTGAGCGCGTGCGATCGCCCTCGGTCGTCGTATCGGTTGATGCTTCCCGCAGTATAGGCGCGGCCCCGCGAGGGGCCGCCGCCGGTCAGCGGACGGTCTCCAGGACCACGCCGCGCCCTCCGGACGCCGGCTCCGGCCGGCCGCCGTGCTCCCGGGCGACGACGACGGCGCCCTCGAGCGCCTCGCGCGCCCGGGCGAAGCGCTCCGGGGTGTCGGTGAGCAGCGTGAGCAGCGGCGCGCCCGCGCGGACGCGGTCCCCCGGCTTGGCGTGCAGGACGACGCCGGCGCCCGCCTGGACGGGGTCCTCCTTGCGGGCGCGGCCCGCGCCGAGCCGCCACGACGCCAGGCCGACCCTGTAGGCGTCGAGCTCCGCGAGCACGCCGTCGGCCCCGGCCACGACGGTCTCGGACTCGCGGGCCCGCGGCAGCGGGGCGTCGGGGTCGCCGCCCTGGGCGGCGATCATGGCCCGCCACACGTCCATGGCCCGGCCGTCGCGCAGCGCGTCGGCGGGGTCGACGCCGGTGATCCCGGAGGCCTCGAGCATCTCCGCGGCCAGCGCGACCGTGAGCTCCACGACGTCGGCCGGACCGCCGCCGGCGAGGACGTCCACGGACTCCTGCACCTCGACCGCGTTGCCGACCGTGAGGCCCAGGGGCGTGGACATGTCCGTGAGCAGCGCGCTGGTGCGCACCCCGGCGTCCGCGCCGAGGTCGACCATGGTGCGGGCGAGCTCGCGGGCGGAGGCGAGGTCCTTCATGAACGCCCCCGAGCCCACCTTGACGTCCAGCACGAGGGACTGGGTGCCCTCGGCGATCTTCTTGGACATGATCGAGGACGCGATGAGCGGGATCGACTCCACCGTGCCGGTGACGTCCCGCAGCGCGTAGAGCTTCCGGTCCGCCGGTGCCAGGCCGGAGCCGGCCGCGCAGATCACCGCGCCCACGTCCCGCAGCTGGGCCAGCATCTCCTCGTTGGACAGCGCCGCGCGCCACCCGGGGATGGACTCGAGCTTGTCCAGGGTGCCCCCGGTGTGCCCCAGGCCGCGGCCGGACAGCTGCGGGACGGCCACGCCGTGGGCCGCCACGAGGGGGGCCAGCGGCAGGGTGATCTTGTCCCCCACGCCGCCGGTGGAGTGCTTGTCCGCGGTGGCCGAGCGCGCCCCGGAGCCGACGAGGGAGGAGAAGTCCATCCGCTCGCCCGAGGCGATCATGGCGTCCGTCCAGCGGGCGATCTCCTCGCGGCCCATGCCGCGCAGGAAGACCGCCATGGCCAGCGCGCTCATCTGCTCCTCCGCCACCGCCCCGCGGGTGTAGGCGTCCACGACCCACGCGATCTGCGCGGGCGAGAGCTCCCCGCCGTCGCGCTTGGTCCGGATGACGTCGACGGCGTCGAACTGCTCGGTCATGGGAGTCCTTTCGAGGGGCGGGGCGAGGAGGCGGGTCGGGTGGCCGGGTCGGGTGGCCGGGTCGGGTGGCCGGGGTGCCGCTGCCGGGCGTGGCTGCGACGCCGGAGGTTGTGGGCGGCGCTAGAGGTTGTGGGGGCCGAAGGCGTCGGGCAGCACCTCGGCCATGGTGCGCACCCCGGAGACCGTCAGCAGCCGCATGCCCGGGGCCCGGTGCTCGTGCAGCAGCTGGCGGCAGCGGCCGCAGGGCATGAGCACGTCCCCCTGGCCGTCCACGCACACGAACGCGACGAGCCGGCCCCCGCCGGACATGTGCAGGGTGGAGACGAGCGAGCACTCCGCGCACAGGGTCACGCCGTAGGAGGCGTTCTCCACGTTGCACCCGGAGACCACCCGGCCGTCCTCGGTCAGCGCCGCGGCGCCCACCGGGAAGCGGGAGTAGGGGGCGTAGGCGTGCTCCCGGGCGGCCACGGCCGCCTCCCGCAGCCGGTCCCAGTCGACGTCGCCGGGGGCAGGGGTCGGTGCTGCGCTCATGCGGGGCTCACTCCTTGGTGTAGGGCTGGCCGGAGGCCGCCGGGCCGCGGGAGGAGCCCACGAGGCCGGCGACGGCCAGGATGGTGACGACGTAGGGGAGCATGGCCAGGAACTGGCTGGGCACCGGGGTGCCAAGGAAGGACAGGATCGACTGCAGGTTGGACGCGAAGCCGAACAGCAGGGACGCGAGCAGCGCCCCGATCGGGTTCCACCGGCCGAAGATCAGGGCCGCGAGGGCGATGTAGCCCGCGCCGGAGGTCATGTCCCGGGTGAACGCGGAGACGGAGACCAGGGTGTAGAAGGCCCCGCCGAGGCCGGCGACGACGCCGCCGAGCAGCACGTTGCGGAAGCGCAGGGCGTTGACCTTCACCCCCAGGGTGTCGGCGGCCTTCGGGTGCTCCCCCACGGCGCGCGTGCGCAGGCCCCACCGGGTCCGGTAGAGGGCGAACCACACGAGCGCCACCACGGCGTACATGAGGTAGCCGATCACGGACTGGTCGAAGAGGATCGGGCCGAGCACCGGGATCTCCGAGAGCACCGGCACCGCGAAGCGGGGCAGCCGCGGCGGGGCGTTGAAGACGCTCGCGTTGGGCTCCAGGACGGTGGCGAAGAGGAACCCGGTCAGGCCGGAGACGAGCACGTTGAGCACCACGCCGACGATCACCTGGTTGACCTTGTAGGTGATCGAGAAGACCGCCAGCACGAGGGAGACCAGGGCGGCACCGACGACGGCGGCCAGCAGCCCCACCCAGGCGCTGCCGGAGAGGGAGCCCGCGACCGCGGCGGAGAACGCGCCGAACAGCAGCTGGCCCTCGATCGCGATGTTGACCACCCCGGAGCGCTCGCACAGCAGGCCGCCGAGCGAGCCGAAGATCAGCGGGATGGCCAGGGCCACGGACCCGGCCAGCAGCCCGGACAGGGACACGTCGGGGGTCCGGGAGCTGCCCACCACCCACACGAGGAAGCCCGAGACGAAGAAGAAGCCGAAGAGCAGCACCGCCCACCGGGGCAGGTGCGCGCCGGCCCGGGCGCGCAGGAGGGCGAGCGCCGTGACCGCCACGAGCACGGCGACGGTGAGCCAGCCCCAGACCACGCCGTGGACGGCGAGGTCGGGCACGCGGAAGAGGTCGCCCGCCTCCGAGACGCGGAAGCCCACCCTGTTGTCCGGGGCGTTGAACCCGAACAGGGCCAGGGCCACGAGGCTCAGCAGCGCGAGGACCACCGGGGTGCGCCAGCTGCGCACCCCCACCACCTCGTTGGCCGCGGCCGTGGAGAGCTCGTTCTCGAACGGCGGGGGCGCGACCCCGGCCGCTGTGCTGCCGGAGGCCCAGGGCGCCTGGTCGTGGCGCGGTGTCGGATGCTTCGAGCTCATGCCCGGACCCCCTCGGTGGCGGCGGAGCCCCGGCCGCGGCGGGAGCGGGCGCGGTCCCGCCCGGTCCTCAGCAGCGGCGGCAGGGCGATGAACAGGACGATGAGGGACTGCACAACCAGCACGATGTCGATGTTGGTGCCGGTCATGGACTGCATCGTGACGCCCCCGGCGCGGAACGCGCCATAGAGAAGACCCGCGAAGAACGTCCCCCACGGCTTGGAGCGGCCCAGCAGGGCCACGGTGATGGCGTCGAAGCCGAAGGACGCGGCGACGCCGGCGGTCAGCGCCCGCTCGGTGCCGGCGACCTGGGCCACGCCGGCGAGGCCGGCCAGGGCGCCCGCGAGGACCATGACCACGACGAAGCCGCGGGTCACCGAGATGCCGGCGGTCCGGGCGGCGCGGGGGTTGGCGCCGACGGCGCGCAGCTCGAAGCCCACGGTCGAGCGCTGGAGCAGCCACGCCACGAACACCGTGGCGAGCACCGCCAGGGCGAAGCCCCAGTGCAGCCGGAACTGCTCGCCCAGCAGCTTGGGGAACATCGCGGTCTCGGCGAGCTGGGGGCTGACGGGGTTCGAGGAGCCCGGCCGCAGGAACGCCGGGCGGGTCAGCAGGTAGGCGACGAGGTTCAGCGCGATGTAGTTGAGCATGATCGTCAGGATCACCTCGTGCGCGCCGGTGCGGGCCTTCAACAGGCCCACGACCGCTCCCCACAGCGCGCCGCCGAGGGCGCCCGCCACGATCACGGCGAGCAGGTGCACGCCCACGGGCAGCTCCCACGCGAAGCCGACGTACGCCGCCAGGGCGGCGCCGATGAGCAGCTGGCCCTGGGCGCCGATGTTGAACAGTCCCGCCTGGAAGGCCACGGCCACGCCGAGGCCGGCCAGGATCAGGGGGGTGGCCACCGTGAGGGTCTCCGTGAGCGGGTAGACCCGCTGCCCGAGCGTGTTGCCGTTCGGGTTGTACACGGCCCCGTAGAACATGGCCTCGTAGGCGGAGGAGGCGGCGGCCCACATGGCGGAGACCATGTCCCCGGGCCGGGCGAAGAAGTAGCCCGCGGTCTCGACGACGCGGTCGTCGGTCAGCGCGATGAGCAGCCCGCCGAGCACGAGCGCGGCGACGATCGCGAGCACGGACTGGAGCGCCGAGCCCGTCCAGGTGCGCCGGGCGGCGCCGGGCGTGGTGGCCGTGGGCGGCGGTGCCGCCTGCCGGCCGGGGGCCGCGGGGGCGGCGTCGGTGGCGCTCATGCCTGCTCCTTCGTGTCCTGCGGGTTCGGGTCCTGCGGGTTCGGGTCCTGCGGGTCGGTGGCGCCGTGGCCGGTCCCGTGGGGGTGCCCGTGCCGCTGGGCCCCTCCGAGCACCTCCTCGGCGGTGGCGCCGGCCATCATCTGGCCGAGCACGTCGCGCGGGGTGCCGGGGCCCACGACCCCCATGATGCGGCCGTGGAAGAACACCGCGATGCGGTCGGCGAGCGCGTAGACCTCGTCGAGCTCGGTGGAGACGATGAGGACCGGCACGCCCTTGTCCCGCTCGGCCACGATCTGCTCGTGGATGAACTCGATGGAGCCCACGTCCACTCCGCGGGTCGGCTGGGAGGCGACCAGCAGCTCCAGGGGGCGGGACAGCTCGCGGGCGATGACGACCTTCTGCTGGTTGCCGCCGGAGAGGGTCTGCACCGGGGCGTCGATCGACGGGGTGCGGACGTCGAACTGCTCCACGGCGCGGCGGGCGTTGGCCGCGATCTCGCCCCGCCGCAGGGACGGCCCGCGGGAGAAGCGGTCGTCGCCGTAGAGGTCCAGGACGAGGTTCTCGGACACGGTGAAGGGGCCGACGAGCCCGTCCGTGGAACGGTCCTCGGGGACGAAGCCGACCCCGGCGTCCAGCACCTGGCGCACGGACCGGCCGAGCAGCTCCTTCCCGGCGAGGCGCACCGAGCCGGTGGCCCGCTCCCGCAGGCCGAGGATCGCCTCGGCGAGCTCCGTCTGGCCGTTGCCCTGCACCCCGGCGACGGCGAGGATCTCGCCGCGGGCCACCTGGAAGGACACGTCGTCGAGCAGCTTCACGCCGTTGTCCCCGACCACGGTCAGCCCGGAGACGTCCAGGGCGCACTCCCCCGGCTCCGCCTCGTCCTTGGCGACCGTGAGGGACACGTCGCGCCCGACCATGAGGGCCGCGAGCTCGGAGGTCGACGCCTCCGGCGAGGTCTGCCCCACCACGCGGCCGCGGCGGATCACCGTGATGACGTCGGAGACCTCCTTGACCTCGCGCAGCTTGTGGGAGATGAAGAGGATGGACTTCCCGGACTCCCGCAGCTCGCGCATGATGCGCAGCAGCTCGTCGGTCTCCTTGGGGGTGAGCACCGCCGTGGGCTCGTCGAGGATGAGCACCTCCGCCTCCCGCACGAGGGCCTTGATGATCTCGACGCGCTGCTGGACGCCCACGGGCAGGTCCTCGACGACCGCGTCCGGGTCCACGTGGAAGCCGTAGCGGTGGGAGATCTCGCGGATCCGGCGCCGGGTGGTCTCGAGGTCCAGGGCGCCGCCGCGGGTGCTCTCCGCGCCGAGGGCCACGTTCTCCGCGACCGTGAACACGGGCACCAGCATGAAGTGCTGGTGGACCATGCCGATCCCGGCGGCCATGGCGTCCCCGGGGCCCTTGAAGGACACCTCGGAGCCGTCGACCAGGATGCGCCCCTCGGTGGGCCGGTAGAGCCCGTACAGGACGTTCATCAGGGTCGACTTGCCGGCCCCGTTCTCACCGAGCAGGCAGTGGATCTGCCCGGGCTCCACGACGAGGTCGATGTCCTCGTTGGCCGTGAAGGAGCCGAATCGCTTCGTGATGGACTGCAGTTCCAGTCTCATGGTCGGTGGGTCCTCCTCCTGGGCCGTGCGCCGGCTCCGGGCGGGCACGCCACCGCCGCCAGCGGCGGCCGGGGTCGTCGCTGGCGGCGGTGGGTGCGGTGGTCGCGGGCGTCCGGGATCAGGCCTGCGGCGAGTTCTCGGACTCGACGACGACCGTGCCGTCGATGATCTCCTGCCGGAGCTGCTCGACCTCTCCGGCGAGCTCCTCCCCCACGGCCTCCTCCTGGTCGTGGAACGGGGCGATGCCGACGCCGTCGTTCTCGAGGGTGCCGACGTACGGGGTGCTGTCGAACTCGCCCGCGGCGGCCGTCTCGACGACGTCCTGCACGGAGGTGCTCATCTGCTTGAGCACCGACGTCAGCTGGTACTCCTTGCCCTGGTCCAGGGTCTCGTAGCCGTCGGCGTCGACCCACACGAAGCGCACCTCGTTGCCGCCGTCGTTGGCGGCGACCACGGCGTCCAGGGTGCCGAGGGCGGCCTGGCCGGCGACCGGCATGACGATGTCCGCGCCCTCGTTGATGAAGTTCTGGGTGGTGGTCTTCGCGGCCGAGGTGTCGGTGAAGCTGTTGACGAAGGTGCCGTCCTGCGAGTCCTTGTTCCACCCGAGCAGCTCGACGTTCGCGCCCTTGACCTGGTTGTAGTGGTCGATGCCGTCGGCGAAGCCGTCCATGAACACGGTGACGGTGGGGATGTCCATGCCGCCGTAGGTGGCGACCTTCCCGGTCTCGGTGGCGCCGGCGGCCACGTAGCCGGCCAGGAACGCGGCCTCGGCCGTGTTGTAGACGAGCGGCTTGACGTTGTCGAGCTCGATGGAGGAGTCGTCGACGATGGCGAACCTGGCCTCCGGGTTGGCCTCGGCCACGGTCTTGGTGGCGTCGGCGAGCAGGAAGCCCACGGAGATGGTGAGGTCGCAGCCGGACTGGACCATGGAGTTGAGGTTGGGCTCGAAGTCCGTCTCGGCCTGGGACTCGGCCTGCTTGACCTCGATGCCGGTGCTCTCGGCGGCGGCCTGGAGGCCCTCGTAGGAGTTCTGGTTGAAGGACCGGTCCTGGAACCCGCCCGAGTCGGAGACGATGCACCCGGCGAAGTCGGTGGCCTCGGCGGTGGCTTCGCCGCCCTCCTCGGGGGCGGCGCCGCAGCCGGCGAGGACGAGGGTCGAGGCGCCGAGCAGCGCGGCGGCGGAGAGGGCGCGGGATCCGCGGGACGTCCGGGGTGCAAAGGTCATGGTTCCTCCAGTGACAGGCGTGACCCGGCGGCGGGCAACGGGTCCCGTCCACGCGGGGGCGTGCGACGTTGAGTCATTCTACCCACGGGTAGTCCGCGCGCCGGGGAACATCGGCGTCAATTCGCGCTCACGTCGGGGGCGTCCGTGGCGCTGGTCTCGCGGGCGTGCAGCCGGATGGCGCGCAGCGCCGTGGAGGCCATGACCTGCACGCCGCAGCCGATGGCCGCCTCGTCGGCGATGTAGTCCGACTGGTGCAGGTCGTAGGTGTGCCCCCCGCGGGTCCGCGTGCCCAGGCGCATCATGGCGCCCGGGACCTCCTGCAGGAACCACGCGAAGTCCTCCCCGCCCATCGACTGGTGGACCAGGACCACGGCGTCCTCGCCGAGCTCGGCGCGCGCGGCGTTCTCGATCAGGGTGGTCTCGACCTCGCCGTTGACCACCGGCGGCACGCCCCGGATGTGCTCGAGGGTCACGTCCACGTTGTAGGGCGCCGCGACCTGCTCCACGACCTCGTCGAGCAGCCGGCCCGAGCGGTGCCAGGCGTCGGCGTCGAGGCAGCGCATGGTCCCGGACATGTACCCGGTGGCGGGGATGGCGTTGGGGGCCACCCCGGCGTGCATCTGGCCCCAGACGACGGCCACGCCGGAGCGGACGTCGATCCGGCGGGAGAGCACGGCGGGGACGTTCACGGCGATCTGGGCCATGGCGTACACGAGGTCCTCGGTGAGGTGCGGGCGGGAGGTGTGCCCGCCGCGGCCGGCGAGCTCGATCCGCACGGTGTCCGAGGCCGAGGTGATGGCCCCGATGCGGGTGCCCACCTGCCCCACGTCCACCTTGGGCTCGCAGTGCAGGGCGAACATCCGCGGCACGCCCTCCAGCACGCCCTGGCGCAGCACCGTGAGGGCGCCGCCGGGCAGCTGCTCCTCGGCGGGCTGGAACACGATCCGCACCGTGCCCGCGATGTGGGCGGTGCGGTGCAGGTCGGCGAGCACCTTGGCGACGCCGACCATCACGGTGGTGTGGATGTCGTGGCCGCAGGCGTGCGCCACGCCGTCGTTGACGGAGGAGTAGTCCAGGCCGGTGTCCTCCTGGATGGGCAGGGCGTCGATGTCCGCCCGCAGGCCCACCGCGATCGGCCCGTGCCCGATGTCCACGTAGCACCCGGTGTCGGTGAGCCGCTTGGGGCTCAGGCCCATGTTCTCCAGCGCCGACACGATCCGGTCCGTGGTCCGGAACTCCTGGTAGGACAGCTCCGGGTGGCGGTGCAGGTCCCGGCGGAAGGAGACGAGATCCGGGAGGAACCGCTTGAGCAGGGGGCCGATGGCCGGCGGGAGACCCGCCTCCAGGGAGGCGGTGGCGGAGGGGGCGTCAGACATCTGCCCAGGATACTCCGGGGCCGGGGAGGCCCCGGACCGTCACAGGACGTCCGTGTCGCCGCTCAGCTTGAGGGAGTTCACGGCGTCCTTGACGCGCTGGGCGTGCTCGCGGGTCGTCACCAGCAGGGCGTCCGGGGTGTCGACGACGACGATGTCCTGCACGCCGATGAGGGCGATCAGCCGGCCCGTGTCGGACACGACGATGCCGGTGGAGCTGTCGGCGAGGACGCGGCTGTTCCGGCCCAGCACCGCGACGTCGGAGTCGCTCTCCGGGTCGACGCGGTTGAGCCGGCTGATCGCCGCGAAGTCCCCGACGTCGTCCCACGTGAAGGTCGCGGGCACCATGGCGACGTCCCCCGCCGCCGCGGCGGGCTCCGCCACCGCGTAGTCGATCGCCGTCTTGGGCAGGCCGGGCCAGACCCGGTCCACGACCTCGTCCTGGGCGAGGGTGCCCCAGGCCTCCACGATCTCGGTGAGGCCGGCGTACAGCTCCGGCTCGCTCGCGGCGAGGTGGCGCAGCATCAGGGACGCGGGGGCCACGAACATGCCGGCGTTCCACGTGTAGTCGCCGCCGGCCACGTAGGCGCGCGCGGTCTCCTCGTCGGGCTTCTCCACGAACTCCTCGACCTGCACCGCGTGCGGGGCGTCCGGGAGGCCCAGGGCGGCGCCGGCGCGGATGTAGCCGAAGCCGGTCGCCGGGGAGGTCGGGGGGATGCCGATGGTCACGATCCGGCCGGTCGCCGCCGCGGCGACCGCCTCCCGGACGACCTCCTGGAAGGCGCCGGCGGGCTCGATGACGTGGTCCGCGGCGAAGGAGCCGATGATCGCCTCGGGGTCCCGGCGCTGGATGAGCATGCATGCGAGCCCAATCGCGGCGGCGGAGTCCTTGGGCGAGGGCTCGAGCACCAGGTCCCGCCCGGAGAGCTCCGGCAGCTGGGCGCACACGGCGGCCGCGTGGGTCCGGCCGGTGACGACCATCACACCGGCGGCGCTGAGCCCGGCCAGCCGGTCGTAGGTCGCCCGCAGCAGGGAGGAGCCGGAGCCCGTGAGGTCCAGCAGGAACTTCGGGGCGTCGGCGCGGGACAGCGGCCACAGGCGGGAGCCGACCCCGCCGGCGGGGATGAAGGGGTGGAAGTGCTCGAGTGCGGAAGTCACAGGACTCCACAATACGGCCTCGGCCCCCGAGGGGCCCGGACCGCGTCCCCGGGGGCCGGAGGGAGGGGCTCCGCCCACGGCGGACATGCCGTTCCCCCCGGGGACAGCCTGTCAGCAAACTGCCCCCGCGCTGGTATCGTGGAAGCGAACTCGCGCATTATCCGACACAGAGCCATCAGGGCTCCGCTCCCGTCGTGCGCAGTGCGAATTCCGGGTTTTTCTGAAGCGCACGACGACGAGCGACTCAGGGAGGTTTTTCAGTGGCGAAGACATCCAAGGGCACCTTGTACCGCGGTCAGGCACACGGCCAATGGTCGTGGGTCGCCCACCGCATCACCGGTGTGGCCATCTTCTTCTTTCTTCTGGTCCACGTCCTGGACACCGCGCTCGTGCGGGTCTCGCCCGAGGCCTACAACGCGGTCATGGAGACCTACAAGAACCCGATCATGGGGCTCGGCGAGGCCGGCCTGGTGGCCGCCATCGTCTACCACGCCTTCAACGGCCTGCGCATCATCCTGGTCGACTTCTGGAAGCAGGGCACCCGGTACCAGAAGCAGCTGCTGTGGGGCGCGCTCGCCCTCTGGCTCGTGGTCATGATCCCGTTCCTCATCCGTCACCTCTCCAACGTTTTCGGGGGTTAATCAATGAGCACTCCGCTTAAGGCACGCATCTCGGTCCCCCGGAGCAAGGACCTGGAGGTCAACGGCGTCAAGTACAACCGCTCCTCCTCCCGCCGCAACAACTTCGAGATGTTCGCGTGGCTGTTCATGCGCCTGTCCGGCGTCGTCCTGCTCGTGCTGGTCTTCGTGCACCTCTACGTCAACCTCCTCGTCGAGGAGGGCGGCGTCCACGCCATCGACTTCGGCTTCGTGGGCGGCAAGTGGGCGAACCCGTTCTGGCAGGTCTGGGACCTGCTGCTGCTGTGGCTGGCGATGCTGCACGGCACCAACGGCCTGCGCGTGATCATCGACGACTACGCGGAGAAGGATCGGACCCGCTTCTGGCTGAAGGTCTTCCTCTTCGTCACGTCCGCCTTCGTGATCCTGCTGGGCACGCTGGTGATCTTCACCTTCGAGCCCTGCCCGGTCGGCGCGGACCCCGCCCTGCTGGCGTCCTTCTGCACCGCGGGCTGAGGCCCGGACCGAGGCGGCCCGTCACGCGGCGGGCCGCCCTCTGCCGTCCGGTCGACGACGACCGGGGCACCGAGAACTTCTCCTGAACAACGAACAGAAAGAACAACCGGTATGCAGGTTCACAAGTACGACGTGGTCATCATGGGTGCCGGTGGCGCCGGGATGCGCGCCGCCATCGAGGCCGGCCAGCGCTCCCGCACCGCCGTCCTGACCAAGCTGTACCCCACCCGCTCCCACACCGGCGCGGCGCAGGGCGGAATGTGCGCGGCGCTGGCCAATGTCGAAGAGGACAACTGGGAGTGGCACACGTTCGACACCATCAAGGGCGGTGACTACCTGGTCGACCAGGACGCCGCCGAGGTGATGGCCAAGGAGGCCATCGACGCCGTCCTCGACCTCGAGAAGATGGGCCTGCCCTTCAACCGCACCCCCGAGGGCAAGATCGACCAGCGCCGCTTCGGCGGCCACACCCGCGACCACGGCAAGGCCCCGGTCCGCCGGGCCTGCTACGCCGCGGACCGCACGGGCCACATGATCCTCCAGACCCTGTACCAGACGTGCATCAAGCACAACGTGGAGTTCTTCAACGAGTTCTACGTCCTGGACCTCATCATGACGGAGGTCGACGGCCAGCGGCGCGTGGCCGGCGTGGTCTCCTACGACCTCGCCACCGGCGAGCTGCACGTCTTCCAGGCCAAGTCCGTGATCTTCGCCTCCGGCGGGGCCGGCAAGGTCTTCAAGACCACCTCCAACGCCCACACCCTCACCGGTGACGGCATGGCGATCGCGTTCCGCAACGGCCTGCCCCTGGAGGACATGGAGTTCATCCAGTTCCACCCGACCGGCCTGGCCGGCCTGGGCATCCTCGTCTCCGAGGCGGCCCGCGGCGAGGGCGGGATCCTGCGCAACGCCGACGGCGAGCGCTTCATGGAGCGCTACGCCCCCACCATCAAGGACCTCGCCCCCCGCGACATCGTGGCCCGCTCCATGGCCAACGAGGTGCGCGAGGGCCGCGGCGCCGGGCCGAACAAGGACTACGTCCTGCTCGACCTCACGCACCTGGAGCCGGCGCACATCGACGCCAAGCTGCCGGACATCACCGAGTTCGCCCGCACCTACCTCGGCGTGGAGCCCTACACGGAGCCCGTCCCGGTGTTCCCGACCTGCCACTACGCCATGGGCGGGATCCCGACCAACATCAAGGCCGAGGTCCTCCAGGACAACGACACCGTGGTGCCGGGCCTGTACGCCGCCGGCGAGGTGGCGTGCGTGTCCGTGCACGGCTCGAACCGCCTCGGCACCAACTCGCTGCTGGACATCAACGTGTTCGGCAAGCGCGCCGGCATCTACGCGGCCGAGTACGCCCAGCGCGCCGAGTTCGTGCCCGTCCCGGACTCCGCCCTGGACAGCACCGTGGCGCTGCTGGACAACGCCCGCAACGGCACCGGCACCGAGAAGGTGGCCGCCATCCGCAAGGACCTGCAGGACACCATGGACCTCAACGTCCAGGTGTTCCGCACCGCCGAGACCCTGCAGACGGCGCTGGACGACATCGCCGCCCTCGAGGCCCGGTACGCGAACATCTCGATCCAGGACAAGGGCAAGCGCTTCAACCTGGACCTGCTGGAGGCCGTGGAGCTCGGCTTCCTGCTGCAGCTGGCCAAGGTCATGACCGTCGCGGCCCTGCACCGCGAGGAGTCGCGCGGCGGGCACTTCCGGGAGGACTTCCCGGACCGCGACGACGCCAACTTCATGAAGCACTCGATGGTCTACCTCGACCCGTCGTCCCCCACCGCGGGGATCCGGCAGGAGACGAAGCCCGTCATCTTCACCCGCTACGAGCCCATGGAGCGTAAGTACTGATGTCCACCGCACACACCCCCGACCGGCCGGAGAACGGCCGCAACGACGACCCGCAGGACCGTGCCCCCGAGCACGGCCACGCTCCGGGGCAGGGCCAGGACGAGCGCGCCGGCTATAAGACCGACGCCGACTCCCCGGCCGTCGACGCCCGGGACACCGCCTCGGGCGCCCAGGACCCGGCGGCCGCCAACGCGGAGGCCGAGGCCCCCTCGCGGGTGGAGCTGCCCGAGAAGCAGGGCAGCGCCGGCGCGATCCCGCAGTTCGACGTCACCCTGCAGATCCGCCGGTACAACCCGGAGGTCTCGGACGAGGTCCGCTGGGACGAGTACAAGCTGACCATGTACGGCACGGACCGCGTGCTCGACGCCCTGCACAAGGTCAAGTGGGAGATCGACGGCTCGCTGTCCTTCCGCCGCTCCTGCGCCCACGGCGTGTGCGGCTCGGACGCCATGCGGATCAACGGCCAGAACCGGCTCGCCTGCAAGGTGCTGCTCAAGGACCTGGACCTGGACAAGCCGATCACGGTCGAGCCCATCAAGGGCCTGCCGTGCGAGAAGGACCTGATCGTGGACATGGAGCCGTTCTTCCAGTCCTACCGCGAGATCATGCCCTTCCTGGTGGCCGGCGGCAACGAGCCGACCATGGAGCGCTACCAGTCCCCCGAGGACCGGGCCCGCTTCGACGACACCACCAAGTGCATCCTGTGCGCCGCGTGCACGTCGTCCTGCCCCGTGTTCTGGACCGACGGCCAGTACTTCGGCCCGGCCGCCATCGTCAACGCGCACCGCTTCATCTTCGACTCGCGCGACGACGCCGGGGACCTGCGCCTGGAGATCCTCAACGACAAGGAGGGCGTGTGGCGCTGCCGCACGACCTTCAACTGCACCGAGGCCTGCCCCCGCGGCATCCAGGTCACCAAGGCCATCGCCGAGGTCAAGAACGCGATCCTGAGCCGCTCCATGTGAGCGTCCTCCCGACGACGACGGCGGCCCGCCCCCAGCGCTGGGGGCGGGCCGCCGTCGTCGTCGGGAGGTCCGCCGGCGGCCCCCTCGGCAACGGTCCCCGGCGGTCCTCAGCGGTCCTCGGGGCGGAGGGGCAGGGAGGACGCCGGGACCACGGTGATCGCCACGGCCTCTCCTGCCGGGTGCACCTGTCCGTTGTGCTGGTCGGCCTGCACGACGGCCCCCAGGGCGGCGGAGAAGAGCAGGACCTGGCTGAACAGGTAGAACCAGACGAGCACGCCGACGATGATGGCCGCGGAGAGCAGGTAGGGGTTGGCGGTGGCGCCGGCGATGACCGTGCCGCCCACGTACCGGAGCAGGAAGTTGCCGGCGGCCGCGGCCAGGACCGTGACCGCCAGGGCCCGGCGCGTCAGGCGCAGACCGGCCACCCCGCGCACCAGCTCGAGCGCGAACAGGGCGTCCAGCACCACCACGAGCAGCGTGGACAGCGCCCAGGTGAGGCCCTCCCCCAGCCACGCCGGCCCGCCGCCCCACCCGGCGTCGGCGGCGAGGCCGAAGAGGAAGCCCAGCAGGCCGGAGGCGGCGCTGTTGGCGACCACGGACAGGGCCAGCAGCACGCCCAGCGTGCCCAGGGCCAGGAGGTCGCGCGGCACAGCCGCGATGGGCATGCCCCGCGCCGGCGGCACCTCGAAGAGCCGGCGGAAGGCCAGGCGGATGCCGGCCACCCACCGCCAGCCCGTGAGGACCAGCACGCCGGAGCCGATGGCGGTGGCCAGCGTGAACGGGCGGGTGTCCTCGAGCAGCTCGAGGGGCACCACTCCCCCGGCGCCGGTGTCCAGCAGGCCGGGCACGCGGGCGGTCACGGCTGCCACCACGGCGTCCCGGACGACGGGGTCGTTGCCGAGGAACACGCCGATCAGGGAGAAGCCCACCACGAGCAGCGCGGTGGAGGCGAAGATCAGGACGAAGGACAGCCCGGCCGCCATGAGCGGACCGCCGTGGAAGAGGTAGTGGTTGACCACGCGCACCGGCAGGCGGCGGAAGAGCTCGGACAGCGCCACCATCAGCAGCGATCCGGCGACGGCCGCCGGCCCCGCCCCCTCGTCGCGCCGCTGCCGCAGCAGCGCCCGCTGGCGCAGCGCCTCCCGGCGCAGCCCGTGCCGGTCCACCGCCCGCGGCGGCATCTCCGGGGCGGGCCCGGTGCGGGGGCGGGCGCTGGTGCTCATGGGGAGCGGCTCAGTTCCGCCCGCGGCCGCCCCCTTCGAAGGGGAACTCCTCGCGGATCTGCCACACGCCGTTGCCGTCGAGCTCGTACAGCCCGATCCGGTCGACGAGGAAGCCCGCCCGGTAGGTGCGCAGGAGGCTCTGCGCGCGGTCGAGGTCCTCCTCCGCCACCGACTGGGCGATGGTGACGTGGGGGTGGAAGTCGAAGGGGGACGCGGAGACGAGCCGCTCCTGGTGCAGGGCCTCGTGCAGGGCCCGGCACTGCTCCTCGCCCTGCTCGATCCGCAGGTACACCACGGGTGTGACGGGGCGGAAGGTGCCGGTGCCGTTGATCTCGAGCCGGAAGGGGGTCCAGTCGCGCGCCACCGAGCGGACGCGCTCCACGACCTCCGCCCAGCTCGCCTGCTGGGGGGCGATCATGAGGGTGATGTGCGCGGGGACGACGTAGGAGGCAGGGTCCCCGAAGGACGCGCGCCAGTCCTGCAGCTCCCGGCCCACGGGCTCGGGCAGCTCGATGACCACCCCTGCGTAGACCCGCCCGGGGCGGATGGTGGGGGACTGCTGGGTTCTGCTCACGTCGACTCCTCGTGGAACGGCCTCCAGCCTAGCCCAGCCCCCCGGCACGGCCCAGGAGCGGGAGGAAGCCCATGCGGTCGTAGACCGCGGCGAGGGTGCGGCGGGTGATCTCCCGCCCCTTCTCGGCGCCGCGGGCGAGGATGCGGTCGAGTTCCGCGGGATCGTCCAGCAGCTCCTGGGCGCGCTCCTGGATGGGGTCGAGCGTCTCGGTGACGACCTCGGCCAGGCCCACCTTGAGGTGCCCGTACATCTTCCCCTCGTACTCCGCCACGATGTCGTCGACCGTGCGGCCGGTGAGCGCGGAGTAGATGGTCAGCAGGTTGGAGATCCCGGGCTTGGCCTCCCGGTCGAAGCGGATCTCGGTGCCGTCGTCGGTGACGGCCGACTTGATCTTCTTCGCGTTCTTCCTGGCGGGGTCCAGCAGCCGGATCAGCCCGTTCTCTGAGGCCGAGGACTTGGACATCTTGGCCGTGGGCTGCTGCAGGTCGTAGACCTTGGCGGACTCCGCCAGGATCTTCGCGTCGGGGACCACGAAGGTGTCCCCGAAGCGGGCGTTGAAGCGCTGGGCCAGGTTGCGGGTCAGCTCGAGGTGCTGCCGCTGGTCCTCCCCCACCGGCACCTGGTGGGCCTGGTAGACCAGGATGTCCGCGGCCATCAGCACGGGATAGGTGAACAGTCCCACCGTGGCGTTCTCGGCGCCCTGCCGGGCGGACTTGTCCTTGAACTGGGTCATCCGCGAGGCCTCGCCGTAGCCCGTGATGCAGTTGAGCACCCACGCCAGCTGGGCGTGCTCCGGGACGTGGGACTGCACCAGCAGCGTGGAGCGCTCCGGGTCGATGCCCGCCGCGATGTACTGGGCCACGGTGGTCCGCGTCCGCTCCGCCAGCCGGGCGGGGTCCTGCTCGGCCGTGATGGCGTGCAGGTCGGCCACGAAGAACACGCACTCGTTGTCGTCCTGCAGGTCCACCCAGTTGCGCACCGCGCCCACGTAGTTGCCGAGGTGCAGGGAGTCCGCCGAGGGCTGCACGCCGGAGACCACCCGGGGCCTGCCGGAGGAGGTGGGGACGTCGAACGGTGCGGGGTCGGAAGTCACGGTCTCTGGGATCCTTCGGTCGGTCGTGCGCTCGGGACGGGCGGGTCAGAACTGGTAGTCGACCACCACGGGGGCGTGGTCGGAGAAGCGGGTGTCGTAGGTGGCGGCGCGGTCCACGACAGCGGTGAGCGCCCGCCCGGCCAGCCCGGGGGTGGCCATGTGGTAGTCGATGCGCCACCCGGCGTCGGTGTCGAAGGCCTTGCCACGGTAGGACCACCACGTGTAGGGGCCCGGCACCGGCCCGGCGAGCTCGCGGGCCACGTCCTTGTAGCCGTGCTCGCCGAAGAACCGGTCGAAGTACACCCGTTCCTCGGGGAGGAACCCGGCGTTCTTGACGTTGCCCTTCCAGTTCTTGATGTCGAGCTCGGTGTGGCCCACGTTGAGGTCGCCCACCACGAGCACGTGCTCGCTCGTCCGGGCGAGCTCGGGCAGCCGCTGCTCCATGACGCCGAGGAACCGGTACTTGTCGTCCTGGCGGGCCGTGCCGACCTCGCCGGAGTGCACGTACGCGGAGACGACGGTGAGGGAGCTGCCGTCGGGCAGGGCGTGGTCGGTCTCGGCCCACCGTCCGGAGGTGGTGAAGTGGTCGTGGCCGATGGAGTCGCGCCGGGCGACGGGCAGCAGGGCGCCGCCGTGGGCGTCGCGGCGGGTCGCCACGGCGACCCCCGCCCGGCCCTTGTCGGCGGCCTCGGCGTGGTGGACGTCCCACACCTGCTCGTCGAGCAGCCCGCGGACGACCGCGTCCGGGGCGCGCACCTCCTGCAGGCAGAGGATGTCGATGTCGCGCTGCGCGAGCCAGTCGGCCATGCCGCGCTTGTAGGCGGCGCGGATGCCGTTGACGTTGACGGTGGCGACGCGCAGGCAGTTCTGGGGGCGGGTCATGCGGGGGGCACCTTGTTCCGGGGAGGGGCGTACGGGGGACGTGCGGGGGCCTGCTCAGTCGACGACGGTGCCGCTGAGCGGCTCCTCGCGCAGCATGCTCATGCCGTTGCCCGCGGTGATGTCGATCGTGTCCAGGGCCCGGTCGATCGCCTCCCGGTCCACGCCGTCGGCGGGCAGGCCGGCGAGCTCCTGCTTGAGCACCCTGGACTGGACCAGCACGATCTGGAAGCTGTGGGAGAGCTTCTCGTCCCGCATCGAGCCGGCGGGCCCGCCCTGGGCGGCGGCGGGGGCGCGGCCGGCGCGCCGCTGGACCTCCTCGACCTGGCTGCGGCCGAAGCGGGCGGCCTTGCGCACCATGAGCACGACCCACACGGCGAGCATGAGCCAGCCCAGGGCGATGCCCGCGAGCACCCAGCCCAGCAGAGAGTTCGCGTTGGCGGCCTGCAGGAGGGCCACCACGAAGATGACCACGAGCACGGCCATGCCGATCACCGTGCCCCACAGGGGCGTGCGGCTGCCGGTCCCGGCGGCGGGGCGGGCTGAGGAGGTCGAGGATCCGATGGAGCGCATGGGGTCCATTGTCTCAAATCCGCGGCCGGGCCACGAACCGGCCCGGCCGCCGCCTCACCGCTGCACCTGCTCCACGGCGTCCCGCGCGCCGCTGCCCGCGTAGCCGCCCCACGGGTGCGGCTCCGTGGCGTCCGTGACGAACACGTGGTCCACGGCCCGGTGCGCCGCCGCGGCCGTCACCGTCCGCAGCTCCTCGGCGGTGCAGCTGTGCACCAGGTGCCAGCTGCCGCGCGTCCCGGACAGCGCCCGCTCCTCCCGCAGGTAGTCGCGACCGGTGCCCTCGAACTCGCACGTGACGTCCAGCGCCCGGGCGAGCTCGGGCACGGGGACGACCCCGGGGTTGCCCGCCACGGGACCGGAGCCCTCGGCGCGCAGTGCGGCGACCGCCCGCAGCGCGGCGGCCGCCGCGCCCCCGGGCTCGCGCCCCGAGGGGAAGCGGTCCAGCATCACGGCGTGGATCCCGTAGCGGCGCCGCCAGTGCGAGGCGTCCCGGAGCACGGCGGCCAGGTCCCGGCGGCCGTAGTCGAGGTCGACGTAGCCCAGCAGCAGCAGCCCGGGCGCGGCCGCCCGCAGGCGGGCCAGGGCCGGGCCGTAGTAGGGGTCGTCCTCGTCGCCCGGGCCGTCGTGGACGTTGACCACCACGAAGCCGTCGTCGATCCCGTCCGCCCCCGCGAGGTCCGCGGCCAGGCGCTCCCAGGCGGCCGGGTGCTCGGCCGGGTGGGCGTACCACGGGATGCCGGGCCGCGGCCGGGCGGGTCCGCTCACGAGAAGACCCGGGCGTCGGAGAACTGGTGGATGAGCAGGGCCAGGCCGGCGAGGCACGCCAGAGCGCTGATCAGGAGGATCGCCCCTCCGGCCAGGGAGGCGAACGCCAGCATCACGGCGAGGGCGAGGACCGCGGGGAACAGCCCCTCGGACTGGGCGCCGAAGGCGGTGAGCACGGAGGAGAGCGTGGCCAGCACGGAGAACACCACGGTGCCGACCAGGGTGGTGGTCAGCTGCTCCAGCTCCGCCCCCGTCACCTCCACGATGACGATCACCAGCGCGGCGGCCAGCATCGCGACCATCAGCACCGCCAGGGAGGCCATGCTCCAGGCGAAGCGGCGCGACCACAGCAGGGACGTGGAGCGGTGGGCGAACCACGACAGCCGGCCCCGGAGGGCCACGATCCCGGGATCGGTGCAGGCGACCACCAGGACGGCGGTGGCTACGAAGGCCGTGCCGTGGCTGTCGGGGACCGCGGAGAGGGCGACCACCAGCGCGGCCGCCAGGAGCACCGACTGCGCGACGGGGACGAAGACCCCCCGGAGGTCGGCCAGGTCCGGGCTGCCCGTCTCCTCGTGCGCCAGGACGCTGCGGACGGTGTAGACGGTGACCACGGTCACGGCGGCCAGCGCCGGCAGCACCGAGAGCCAGCCGGGGGCCGCGCCGGCCTGCGGCGCGATCAGCCAGGTGGTGAGCTGCAGGGCGACGGCGACCACCATCACGGTCAGCGGCACGGCGACCCGGTCCATCACGGTCAGCAGGGACACCGCGAGCGCGTAGGCGACCCAGCCGAGGATCAGGCCGACGCCGGCCGCCCCCAGCGCACCGGTGAGCAGGAGGGCTCCCACGCCCACGACGGCCGCTCCGGCGCAGACGAGGGCGACCACGCCGCCGTAGCGCGCGGCCCGTTCCTTCGCGTCGAAGCGCAGCCGGTACCAGGTGATGCCGGCGACGGCCTGGCCGAGGATCCAGCCCGAGCAGCCGGCGGCGATCATCTCGAAGGAGCCGGCGCCGAGCTGGGCCTGGACCAGGGCGGCGAGCACGGCGCCCATCACGAGCAGCGCCGCACGCAGCCACGCCTTGGTCAGGGAGTACGCGACCGGTGTCGCGACGACCTCGGCGCGGTGCCGGGGGCCGCTGGTGACGACGTCCCCGGCGAGGTCGAAGACCGAGTCGTAGCCGTACTTGCGGTGCACGGACCGGTCGCTGTAGCCGCGGGACTCGATCCGGGCGGCGGCGTCGAAGAGGTCGACGACCTGCCCCCCGTCGAGGTCGAACTCGCCCGGCACGGTGCGGGCCGCGAAGGGCCCGTCCTCCGGCCGGGGCAGCCTGCTGGTTTCCATCGTTGACTCCGTTCCTAGCCGACCCGGTCGAGGGCGCCGAGCTCGTCGGCCTCGAGGACCGGGGCGGTGGCCGCGGGCACCGCGGCCGGCTCGTCGACGTCGGTGAGCCCGCCGTCGGTGATCTGGGCGTCGAGGGCGGCGACGTCGACGGCCGGGACGTGCGCGGCCGGGACACCGGCGAACGCACCCTCGGCCGCGGACGCGACGACCCTCGTGTACTGGTTGCGGTAGTTGTCCAGGCAGACCTGCAGGTCGAACTTGGCCAGGCTGTGCTGCCGGGCGAGCCGGCCGGTGCGGCGGCGGAGCAGGTCGTCCGTGAGGAGCTCGACGCAGGCGTCGGCGAAGGCCCGGGGGTCCCGGGCGGGCACGAGGCGGCCGGTTCGCTGCTCCTCGTCGAGGCACTCCGAGACCCCGCCGACGTCGGTGTTCACCGTGGCGCGGCCGCACATCATCGCCTCGACGACGGTGAAGGGCAGGCCCTCCGAGATGCTGGACAGCGCCACGATGCTGCCCGCCTCGATGGCGGGGCGGCTGCCGGCGGACGGGCCCTCCCACGTGAGGCTGTCGCCGAGGCGGAGCTCGTCGGCGACCGCCTGCAGGTGCTGCTGGTAGGGGAGGTTGGACCGCTGCACCGGGCCGAAGAGCCGCAGCCGGGCCCCGGGCACCTCCTCCCGGACCAGGGCGAAGGCCCGGATCAGGGTCTCGAGGTCCTTGAGGGGGTCGATCCGGCCCACGAAGGAGATGGTGGGCACCGCCGGCTCGGACTCGACGGCCGTGAAGGTCGCGGGGTCCACCCCGTTGACGACGGTCTCGATCTGCGCCTCGGTGGCCCCGAGCAGCCTCTCCCAGCGGGCGTTGAAGCGGTTGACGGGCAGGATCCTGGGGTACTGCCGGTAGGCGAGCCGGCACAGGGCGGAGGTGAAGGCCATCACGGCCCGCCGCACGGCCCACGGCAGCGAGGACTTGCTCATGGCCAGGTAGCGCTCCCGCAGGTAGACGCCGTGCTCGGTGAGGACGCCCGGGGTGCCGGTGCGCCACATGTGGGCCAGGCCCACGAGGGCGGAGGGGCCGTTGCCGGTGGCGTGGACGACGTCCACGTCCCCGAGCCGCACGTCGAGCAGGGCCAGCATCCGGTCCACGAGGCCGCAGGCCAGCACGGCCTCGCCCACGTGCAGCGGACGGGCGCCGTCCGGCACCTGCTGCGCGGCCCACGCGGCCAGCAGCGCCGGGATCGAGCCCCTGGTGGCCAGCAGCCGGCCGATCGGCACGGTCGCGGAGATCTCGGCCAGGCCGCGGAGCGCCTCACCGAAGCGCTCGTGGTTCTCGGGGACGTCCTGTCCCAGCGCGGCGTCCCACATCGTGCCGAGCAGCCCCTCGGCCTTCCTGCGGCCCGCCGTGCGCAGCCGGAGCGGCTTCGGCCAGTCGGCCCACATCGGGACCCGGCGCACCGCCCGGAGGTTCGCAGGGGCGGTCCACACGACCGGCTCCCGGCCCGCGGCCACGATCGCCGTGACCTCGAACTCGTGCTCGTCCATGCCCGTCACGAGCTGGTCGCACCATGTGCTCACGCCCCCGGTGGTCACCGGATACGTGCCTTCCGTCACCATTGCAATCCGCATCTTCTGCTCCCCCTTAGCAGTGCGACCCCCCGCCCCCTCGGCGGTGGCCATGGGCGGTGGTGGTCGGCGCGCCCCCCAGCGCGCCGGCCACCACCGCGTGCCCGCGACTCCTAGCCCGCGGCGACGGCCGCCTCCTCGGGGGCGACCACCGGCTCCGGAGCGATCTCCGTGGTGGCCGGCCCGGTCGGGACGCTCGTGCCGCTGAAGGTGTTCGGAGCCGCGACCGTGGTGGCCGAGGTCGCGCCCCAGCCGAGCGTGCCCACGGAGTAGGTCACGGAGCCGCCGGCGGGCACGGTGACCCGGTCGGTGTCCTTGCCGGCGTAGGTCGCCGGCAGCGCCGCGCCGTTCTTGGTGGCGCCGTCCGGCAGCGACACCGGCACGGACGCGCCGTTGCCCGTGGCGGCGACCCGCACCTGGCCCTTCCAGTAGAACGCCGTGGCGTCCTGCTCGTTGCGCCAGGTGCTCTGCTCCAGCAGCTCGGAGCCGGCCTGGGTCATGGTCGGGTTGAGCACCGGGGTGCTGGCCGCGAAGGTGTTCCGGTACTGCGTCAGGATGTTCTGCAGCACCGGGTAGATGATCCGGTCCTGGGTCTGGTTGGACTGGTGCACGAAGTGCGGCCGCGGGTCGTTGCCCACCACGTGGCTGAGCGCGATCCGGGTCTCGATCGGCACGATGTAGTTCTGGAACCCGGTGGTCGTGGACAGCGGCGTGATGCAGGTGGTGGTCCCCGGGTTGTCCTCGCAGATGCCCGACCCGCCGTTGGCGCGGGACGTGTAGATCCAGTTGTACTCGTCGACCGCTTGCACCCGGGTGGCGGTGTTGTAGTAGATGTTCATCGGGTAGCGCGGCACGGTCAGCGCCGAGCCCACGGCCCGCTGCTCCTTCTCCCGCGAGGCGTCCGAGGCCGTCCACTTCACCGCCGTGGCGGAGAGGGCCGGGGCCAGGTTCGGGTTGTCCGTGGTGACCTGCGGGAGGGCCTTCAGGCCCGAGTGCTCGCCGGTGACCAGGGCGTTGGGCTCGTACTTCAGCCCGTGGGTGTTGCCGAAGGTCTTGTTGGTGGCGATCTCGTCGGTGATGGCCGCCTGGGAGACCCACTTGGGCGACCCGTCCGGGTTGGTGGCGCAGGTCCACGTCCCGAGGGAGCCGTAGACCTTCTCGCAGCCGAGGTTCAGGTGGGTGTAGGTGTGGTTGATCCAGCGGAAGGCGCTCGCGTTCTGCTTGTACGCGTTGAGCAGCGGGTCGGAGGTGGTGTTCTTCTCCTCCAGGTACTGGGCGGTGCCGGCGCCGTTGTAGGTGTTGTCGATCTTGAAGGCCCAGTTCTGCTCCCAGTTCCGCTGGTAGGTCACGTCACTGGGCACCATGCGGGCCGTGGTGCCCGGGGCGTCGGACGGGTACACGGTCTCGTCGCAGTCGTCGCCGTAGGTGCAGTTGCCCCCCGTGTTCCACAGGGCGTCGGCCATGAGGACGTCGTCGGAGTGGACCGAGAACCAGTTGGCGTACTCGCCCAGGCGCACCCCGCGGGTCAGCCACTCGATCTGGCCGTGGCTGAGCACCTGGAAGTGCTGCTGGTACTGGTTGGAGGCGTAGGTGTTGAACAGCTCCTCGCGGGAGCCGTCGTTGAAGACGCCGCTGAGCACGCCCTGGGTCGAGGTGCCCGGCGCGGTCGCCGTGACGAGCGGCGTGACGGTCACGCCCGGTGTGCTCGCCGGGGTGCCCAGGTAGCCGTAGGACTCGTCCACGTTCGGGTCGATGTTGTCGAGCTTCACCGTCCCCTTGAGGTAGCCGTGGCCGTTCTCCTTGGTCTTCGCGGCCGCGGTCACGGTCGCGCTCAGGCCGTCGACCTTGCCGGAGTAGGTGGGCGCGTTCATGCCGTGCTGGGCGCCGGGGTACACGTACGCGCTGATCTGCCGGACCCCGAACCGCGCCTGGTACTCGTGCAGCGCGGTGAGCTCGGCCGGGGTCATGCCCGCCGGAGCGGAGTTCGGCATGATCACGCCCTGGAACCTGGCGTGCGGCGCCTCGGCGTCGACCGTGGTCAGGTAGGCGTCGTTCACCGCGGGCCGGCCGGACTGCCTGAGGTCGAGCACCTGGAAGGGGATCCCCTCCCGGGTCAGGCGGTCCTGGTAGGCGGTGATCATCTCGGAGCCGTCGGAGACGACGAGCACGCGCAGGTCGATCTTCGGGTTCACCGCCTTGGCGACCGCGGCGTCCGCGGGCGCGGTCATCGTCTGCGCCACCGGCCCCGCGAGGAGCAGGGCGGCCGCGAGCGCGGTGACCCGCACCCACTTCCGGCTCTCCGCCGGAGAGCGGTGCGCGGTGGACCCTGCGCTGGACAGAATGCTGTGGTTCATGAAGTTCCCCCCGATTCGACGGCCTGCCCCCGCAGGCCCCCCGTGGTGCGATCACGGTGCCCGGAGTACGGGACCGCCGGTCGCACGGATCTCCTGCAGGATATGCAAAAGGGAACGCGGCCGACAATGCGCGTTTTCAGGGTTTTTCCCGCCAGGGGCGTTTCCAAGGGCAAACGTCCCCCCAAGAGACCACAGCCCGCGGGAGGTTTTGCACAAGATGACGGCGCGAGGCCGCGCGGGCCGCGGGAGCGGCCGGTTCAGCGCAGGAACAGGGCCCGCAGCCGTGCCGTGGTGACGGCGACCCCCACGGCCACCAGGACGGCGTAGTAGGCGGCGTGGCCGGCGGTCGCCGCACCCGGGGTGCCCGCCGCCAGGTCCCGCAGCAGCTCGACCCCGTGCCACAGGGGCAGCGCCTGCACCGCCCACCGGACGGGCTCGGGGTAGACGTCCAGCGGGTAGAACGTTCCCGAGAACAGGAACAGGGGCAGTGAGAGGAACGTGACCCAGTCCATCTGCTGGATCGTGCGCATCCAGCTCGTCACGGCCATCCCGAACGCCGCGAAGCCGAAGGCCACCAGCACCGCGCCGGGGACCATGAGCAGAGCCCACCAGGAACGGACGAGCCCCATGGCCGCCATGACCCCGGTGAAGCCCGTGGCGTAGACCCCGCCGCGCACCAGGGCGACGCCGATCTCGCCGAGGGCCACGTCCAGGGGGCCGAGGGACGTGTTGAGCATGCCCTCGTAGAGGCGGGCGTAGCGGAGCTTGAAGAACACGTTCCACGTCGAGTCGTACACGGCGCCGTTCATGGCCGAGACCGCGAGCAGCGCGGGGGCGATCCAGGCGGCGTAGGCGACCGGGGCGCCGTCGGGCCCGGCCACCTCCCCCACGACCGACCCGAGGCCCACGCCCAGGGCGAGCAGGTAGCCCACCGGCTCCACGAAGCCGGAGAGCATGACCGCCCAGTTGGTCCGCCACTGGGCGCGCATGCTCCGGGCGAAGACCGCGCGCGCGTTGCCGCTGTACAGGGCCCCGGGCCGCGGGACGCGCAGGAGGCCCTGGCCGTCGGGCAGGGGCCGGTCGGGGCTCACGCGTCCAGCCTCCTCGCGTAGGCGCGGCGCGCGAGCAGCCAGCCGGTGACGGCGAGCGCCGCCAGGCAGGCCACGTGGAGGACCGTGAGCCACGCCGGCTCGGCGAGGCCGTAGGCGAGCACCCGGCCCAGCTGGGTCGCGTGCCACAGGGGCGAGACCCACCCGAGCCACTGCAGGGCCGCCGGCAGGGCGGAGAGCGGGAAGAACGTCCCGGAGAACAGGAACAGCGGGACCACCACGAGGCGCTGGAGCAGGGCGAACTCGCCGCGGTCCTCCGTCAGCCGGGCCGCGAACGCCATGACCGGCAGGCCGAACGCGTTGCCGGCGAGCACGCCGAGAGGCACCAGCAGCCACCCCGTCGCAGGCTGCGGGACCGCCCCGAACAGCAGGAGCACCCCGTAGTACACGCCGGAGGTCAGGAGGTAGCGCGCGCTGGCGGCGAGGGTGTGGCCCGCGGCCAGCTGCCCGGCGGACAGCGGGGTGGCGCGGGCCGCCAGGTAGAGGCGCTGCCACTTGAAGCCGGCCATCACGGTGTAGCTGTTCTCCTCCGCGCCGGCCATCATGGCGGCGGAGACGAGCAGGGCGGGGGCCACGAAGTGCAGGTACGGCACGCCGAGGCCGGGCCCGGCGGCGTCGTCGACCAGCCCGGCCAGTCCGATGCCCATGGCGAGCAGGTACAGCACCGGCGTGCCCACGCCCACCCCGAGGACGGTGCCGGCGTAGGAGCGCAGCCTCCGCAGCTGGTGCTCCGCGAAGTACAGGGCGCCGCGGGCCTCCGCCCGCCGGGCGGCCTCCTCCGGGCCGAACGGTGGCCGCAGGGCGGATAGGTCGACGGCGCCTCCCCGGCCTCCGTGCGCGGGGGCGGCGGGCCGCTCAGTCAACGAGGGACCTCCCCGTGAGCCGGAGGAAGACGTCCTCCAGGGAGGAGCGGCGCACGAGCGACGTCACCGGGCGCAGACCGCGCCGGGAGATCTCCTCGAGGTCACGCTCCCCGTCGTCGGAGTAGACGAGGACGCGGTCGGGCAGGACCTCGAGCCGGGAGCCGATCCCGCCGAGCCGCTCCGCGGCGGCCGCGTTGCGGCCGGAGCCGAAGCGCAGCTCCAGCACCTCGCGGGTGGACCACCGGCGGATCAGCTCCGCCGGCGAGCCCTCGGCCATGATCCGCCCGTGGTCGACGACGACGAGCCGGTCGCACAGCTGCTCCGCCTCGTCCATGTAGTGGGTGGTCAGCACCAGGGTCACCCCCTGCTCCTTGAGCCGGAACAGCCGGTCCCACAGGGCGTGGCGCGCCTGCGGGTCCAGCCCGGTCGTGGGCTCGTCGAGCAGGAGGATGCGCGGGTCGGAGACGAGGGAGCGGGCGATCGTGAGCCGCCGCTTCATGCCGCCGGAGAGCTCCGAGACCAGGGCGCTCGCCTTCTCCGTCAGCTGCGCGAACTCGAGCAGCTGGTCGGCCTTGGGCCGCAGGTAGCTGTGCGGGAGCCCGAAGTACCGGCCGTAGACCACCAGGTTCTCCCGGACCGGCAGCTCCTCGTCCAGGTTGTCCTGCTGCGGGACCACGCCCAGGTGGGCGCGCACGCGGGGCCCCTGCTCGTCGGGGTCGAGACCGAGGATCTCGAGCCGGCCCCCGCTGCGGCGGGAGACGCCGCCGAGCATCCGCATGGTGGTGGACTTGCCGGCGCCGTTGGGCCCGAGCAGGCCGAAGGACTCCCCGCGGGAGACCTCGAAGCTGAGGCCGTCGACCGCGCGGACGCCGCCGTAGGACTTGACCAGGTCTGTGGCACGGATCACGGGCTCGGACACCCGGCCAGTGTAGTGGCGCCGGGAACGATCGCTCGTTCCCGGCGCCCCGCGGCGCAGGTCCTCGGCGGGCCCGGGGTGGGCTCGCGGCGGACCCGCGGTGGTGCCGGTCCGGGACCGGCGCGGCCTCAGCGCAGGCCGGCGTGCCGCTCCGCGGACTCGACGACGTTGAGCAGCAGCATGGCCCGGGTCATGGGACCCACTCCCCCGGGGTTCGGCGAGATCCAGGACGCCTTCTGCGCCGCGGCGGGGTCGATGTCCCCGGTGAGCCTCTTCTTCCCGGTCTCGGGGTCCTCCACGCGGGAGACGCCGACGTCGAGCAGCACGACCCCCTCCTTCAGGGACTCGGCCCCGATCATGTGCGGGCGGCCGGCGGCGGCCACGACGACGTCGGCCTGGGCCAGCAGCGCGTCGAGGTTCCGGGTGCCGGTGTGGGCGAGGGTCACCGTGGCGTTGATCTCCCGGCGGGTGAGCAGCAGCCCGATGGGCCGGCCGACCGTCACGCCGCGGCCGACGACCAGCACGTGCCGGCCGGCGAGGTCCACGCCGTTCCGGCGCAGCAGCTCCACGACGCCGTTGGGCGTGCACGGCAGGGGGGAGCTCATGGGCTCGGAGACGTTGAGCACCAGCCGGCCGAGGTTCGTGGGGTGCAGCCCGTCCGCGTCCTTGTCCGGGTCGATCCGCTCGAGGATGGCGTTGGTGTCGATGTGGCCGGGCAGCGGCAGCTGGACGATGTAGCCCGTGCACGCCGGATCCGCGTTGAGCTCGTCGATGGTCCGCTCGAGCTCCGCCTGCGAGACGTCGGCGGGGAGGTTGCGGCGGATGGAGGCGATGCCGACCTCGGCGCAGTCCTTGTGCTTGCCGCCCACGTAGGAGTGGGAGGCCGGGTCGTCGCCGACCAGGACCGTGCCGAGCCCGGGGACGACGCCCCGCTCGGCGAGGACGGCGACGCGCTCGGCGAGCTCGGCCTTGATGGCGGCGGACGCCGCCCGGCCGTCGAGGATCCGGGCGCTCACGCGCACCACTCCTCGAGGCCCTCGTAGAGCGGGAAGTCCGCGGCCAGCTTGTCCACGCGGGCGCGCAGGGCGGCGACGTCGGCCCCGGGCTTGAGCGCGGTCGCGATGACGTCGGCGACCTCCTCGAACTCCGTGGCGCCGAAGCCGCGGGTGGCCAGCGCCGGCGTGCCGATGCGCAGGCCGGAGGTGACCATCGGCGGGCGGGGGTCCCACGGGACGGCGTTGCGGTTGACCGTGATCCCGGCCTCGTGCAGGAGGTCCTCGGCCTGCTTGCCGTCCAGCTGGGAGTTGCGCAGGTCCACCAGGACCAGGTGCACGTCGGTCCCGCCGGTGAGCACGGAGACCCCGGCCTCGGTGACGTCCGGCGCGGAGAGCCGCTCGGCGAGGATGCGCGCCCCCTCGAGGGTGCGCTCCTGGCGGTCGCGGAACTCCTGGGAGGCCGCGATCTTGAAGGCCACGGCCTTGCCGGCGATGGCGTGCATGAGCGGGCCGCCCTGCTGGCCGGGGAAGACGGCGGAGTCGATCTTCTTCTTGAACTCCCCCGTGCTGAGGATCACGCCGGAGCGGGGGCCCGCCAGGGTCTTGTGCACGGTCGAGGTGACCACGTGGGAGTGCGGCACGGGGTTGGCGTGCAGGCCCGCGGCGACCAGGCCGGCGAAGTGGGCCATGTCGACCCACAGCTTGGCGTCGACCTCGTCGGCGATCGAGCGGAAGGCCTCGAAGTCCAGCTCGCGCGGGTACGCGGACCAGCCGGCCACGATCACCTGGGGCCGCTCGGCGAGGGCCTGCTCGCGGACCCGGTCCATGTCCACGGTGTAGCTCTCGGGGTCCACCTCGTAGGCGGCGATCTCGTAGAGCTTGCCGGAGACGTTGAGCTTCATCCCGTGGGTGAGGTGGCCTCCGTGGGCGAGGGACAGGCCCATCATCTTGTCCCCGGGCGTCATCAGCGCGGCCATCACGGCGGTGTTGGCCTGGGCGCCGGAGTGGGGCTGGACGTTGGCGTGCTCGGCGCCGAACAGCGCCGTGGCGCGGTCGCGGGCGAGGTTCTCGACGACGTCGACGAACTCGCAGCCGCCGTAGTAGCGGCGGCCGGGGTAGCCCTCGGCGTACTTGTTGGTCAGCACCGAGCCCTGCGCCTCGAGGACCGCGCGCGGGGCGAAGTTCTCCGAGGCGATCATCTCGAGGGTGCCGCGCTGGCGACCGAGCTCGTCGGCGATGGCCGCCGCGATCTCCGGGTCGACCTCGGCGAGGGGCTGGTTGGTGACGGACTGGCTCGTGGACATGCCGCTCCTCAGGTGGGGACCAGGGTGTTTCCCGTCCGAGTTTAGGCGATGCGCGGGGACTCCTCCGCCGGGCCGGGTCCCCGCCGCTTGCCCCCGTGGCATCCGGGCCGTTTAATGAAGCAGGTCAGGAACCTGACGACACGGACGGCCGCGCGCCGCTCCGGCGCCGTCCCGCAATGCCGCGCCCGGGGTCCGCAGCATGCCGTGTGCTGGTTTCTCCGTGCGGCTCCGGCGGGGCCCGGACGCCGCTCGCCACCCCGGAGGAACCCTCGTGAACGCAATCCCCACCGCACCGTTCACCGCGTCCTTGCCGCGCATCCGGCCGGCGGACGCTCCTCCGCAGCCCGTGGACCAGCTGCGCACCGACCACGAGGCCGTGATCTTCGACATGGACGGCGTGGTCACGGACACCGCCGCCGTGCACGCCGCGGCGTGGAAGACCCTCTTCGACGCGATCCTCGCCGACGACCGGCTGCAGCCGGCCACCGAGGGCACGACCGTCGACCGGCGTCCCTTCGACGCCGACGCCGACTACCGCCACTACGTGGACGGGCGGCGGCGCGAGGACGGGATCCGCTCCCTGCTCGCAGCGCGCGGGGCCTGCCTGCCCGAGGGCGACGAGACGCCGGGCGCGTGGACCGTCCAGGGCCAGGCCGCGCTGAAGAACACCTACTTCCAGGAGGTGCTGGAGGTCAAGGGCGTGCGCGTGTTCGACCGGACCGTGGACCTCATCGGGCGGCTCCGGACGGCGGGCGTCCCCGTGGGCCTCGTCACGGCGAGCCGCAACAGCGTCCCGGTGCTCGCCGCGGCCGGCCTGCAGGACGCGTTCGACATCATCGTGGACGGCCACTTCGCCGCCGAGCACGGCCTGCCCGGCAAGCCCGCCCCGGACACGTTCCTGACCTGCGCCAGGATGCTCGGGGTGGACCCCGCCCGCTCCGTGGTGGTCGAGGACGCCGTGGCCGGCGTGCAGGCGGCCGCCGCCGGCGGTTTCGGGATGGTCGTGGGCATCCGCCGGCACGGCGAGCGGAAGGACCTCTACGACGCCGGGGCCACCGTCGTGCTCAACGACGTGGGCGAGCTCGACCTCGGGGTCCGCCGCGAGGACCCCTGGAAGCTGGTCTTCGAGGGGTTCGACCCCTCGACCGAGGCCCGCCGCGAGTCCCTGCTGACCCTGGCGAACGGGTACATGGGGGTGCGCGGGTCCGCCTGCGAGTTCCCCGACAACGGCGTGCACTACCCCGGCAACTACCTCGCCGGGGTGTTCAACCGCGTGGTGAGCCACCTCAGCGGGCGCGACGTGGAGCACGAGTCCATGGTCAACGCCCCGAACTGGACGCACCTGGACCTGCGGGTCTCCGGTGGGGACTGGTGGTCCGAGGGCGGGCTGACCCCCTCCCATGAGCGCGTCGAGCTGGACCTGCGCCGCGGCCTGCTGGTCCGTTCCCTCACGCTCACCGACCTCAACGGCGACCTCGGCGACGACGGCTCCCACGCCCGCCTCGACATCGTCCAGCGCCGCCTGGTGTCCCTGCGCCACCGCCACCTGGGGGCGCAGGAGACCACGATCACCGCCCGCGGCTTCTCGGGCCGCCTGCACGTGCGCACGGGCATCGACCCCTCGGTGCGCAACAACGGGGTGGCGGAGTACAAGGACCTCAACGCCCACCACCTGGTGGACCTCGAGTCGACGTCCCTGCCCGACGACCACGAGACCCTGCTCTCCCACGTGCGCACCACCCAGTCAAAGATCGAGATCACCTCCGCGCAGCGCACCACGATCGAGGGCGGCCAGCACGTGCGCGAGCGCCGCGAGATCCGCCCCGGCGGGACCGAGTTCCGCCGCCACCAGCTGCACATCACCGAGGGCCGCTCCGTGATCGTCGACTCGACCACGGCCGTGGTCACCAGCCGCGACGCCGCGATCGGCTCCCCGCGCGAGGGCGCCCTGGCGGAGCTGGACCGCAACCCCAGCGGGGTGCGCGGGCTGCTGCCCTCCCACGAGGTCGAGTGGGCCCTGCTGTGGGACCGCTACGATGTGGACGTCTGCCCCGACCCCGAGCAGCGCAGCGACGAGCTCGCCCTGACGCAGCTGGCCCTGCGCGTGCACCTCTTCCACGTGGCGCAGACCCTGGCCCCCCACCTGTCCCTGCGGGACGCCGGCGTGCCGGCCCGCGGCCTGCACGGCGAGGGCTACCGGGGCCACATCTTCTGGGACGAGCTCTACATCCTGCCCGTCGTCAATCTGCGCCAGCCGCGCGTGACGCGCTCGCTGCTGTCCTACCGGTGGCGGCGCCTGGCCATGGCCAAGCACCGGGCCATGGAGTTCGGCCTGGAGGGCACGGCCTTCCCGTGGCAGTCCGGCTCGGACGGCCGGGAGGAGACCCCGCCGGAGCTGTTCAACCACCACTCCAACCGGTGGCTGCCGGACAACTCGTGGCGGCAGTTCCACGTGGGCCTCGCCATCGCGTACAACGCCTGGATCTACTACGAGGCCACCGGGGACATCGACTGGCTGGCGGGGCAGGGCTCCGAGCTGATCATCGGGATCACCCGCCTGTTCGCCTCCCTCACGGACTACGACCCCGCCGACGGCCGGTTCCACATCGCCGGCGTGATGGGGCCGGACGAGTACCACGACGGCCCCCGCGGCCAGCACGGCGGCGGGCTCAAGGACAACGCCTACACCAACGTCCTGGCCGCGTGGCTGTTCCGGCACAGCGCCCACATCTTCTCGGACATGGTGGAGCACCAGCGCCAGGAGCTCGCCGCCCGCTTCGGCCTCTCGGCCGAGGAGGTCGGGACGTGGCAGCGGATGTCCGAGCGGATGTTCGTGCCGTTCAACCGGGACGGGACGATCAGCCAGTTCGACGGCTACGACGACCTCGACGAGCTGGACTGGGAGTACTACCGGGCCAAGTACCGCAACATCGGCCGCCTCGACCTCCTGCTGGAGAACGAGGGCGACATGACCAACAACTACAAGCTCTCCAAGCAGGCGGACACCATCATGCTGGTCTACCTGCTCGGCCCGGAGGGCCTGGTCGAGGAGCTCGGCCGGATGGGCTACGAGGTCGACCACTCCGCGGTGGAGCGCACCGTGGACCACTACATCGCCCGCTCCTCGCACGGGTCCTCGCTCTCCCGCGTGGTCAACGCCTCGGTGCTCGCGTGGCTGCACCCGGACCGGTCGTGGTCCGCGTTCCAGGACGCGCTGCTCGTCGACCTCGACGACACGCAGGGCGGGACCACGGGCGAGGGCATCCACCTGGGCGCCATGGCCGGCTCCGTCGAGGTCGTGACCCGCGCCTACGCGGGCCTGCGCGTGCGCGGGGACTGGCTGGAGTTCGACCCTGCCCTGCCGTCCCAGCTGGACAAGGTGTCCTTCACCGTCCTGTACCGCGGCCAGGTGATCCGGGTGTGCATCGACCATCACGTCCTGGAGCTGGAGGGCTCCTCCCGCCGCGCCGAGAGCGTCACGATCCACGTGCACGGCGCGGAGTACGTGCTCAAGGGCGGCCAGAAGATCCGCGTGGCCATCCAGCAGCGCCACCCCCTGCCGGCGGCACGCCACGCGCAGGTCTGACCGGGGGCCGTGCCGTGCCGTCCGCGGCGGCCGGGTCGCCCCGTGCGGGCCCGGTGCCCGCCGCTAGGCTGGGCGGCATGGAACACAGAGCGGCCTCCGGCCTGGTCCTCCCGTACGCGGGGCGCACGCCCCGGATCCACCCCTCGGCGTTCGTCGCGCCGACCGCAACGGTGGTCGGCGACGTGGAGCTGGGGCCGAGCTCCGGGGTGTTCTACGGCGCGACGGTCCGCGGGGACCGCTCGCCCCTCCGGCTCGGCGAGGGCTCCAACCTGCAGGACAACGTCGTCGTCCACTCCGACCTCGAGCACCCCTGCACGATCGGGGCGGGCGTCAGCGTGGGCCACGGGGCGGTCCTGCACGGCTGCACCGTGGAGGACGACGTCCTCGTCGGGATGAACGCGACCGTCCTCAACGGCGCGGTGGTCGGCACCGGCTCGCTGGTGGCCGCGGGCGCGGTCGTGCTGGAAGGCACGGTCGTCCCGCCCCGCTCCCTCATCGCCGGGGTCCCCGCGAAGGTGCGCCGGGAGCTCACCGCGGAGGAGCAGGAGAAGGTCCGCGCCAACGCCCGGACCTACCTGCGGCTCTCCGCCGAGCACCGGGAGCTCAACGCCTGAGCCGCCCCGCCCCGGAGGGTCCTCCCGGGGGCGTCACTGCGCCACGAGCGTGCGGGCGTAGTCCAGGTAGGCGTCGTGGTCGAAGCCGGGCAGCAGGCAGGACTGGACCACGTAGCCCTGCAGCACGGACAGGATCGCCTGGGCGAACATCCCGATCCACTCCTGCGCCGGTCCTGCCCCGAGCCCCAGCTCCTCGACCGCCCAGCGGCCGTAGAGCTCCTCGATCCGGGCGCGCACCCGTTCCAAGTGCTCGCCGGCGAGCGCGCGCAGCCGGGGGTCCGTGGCCGCCTCGCCCCACGTGATGAGCAGCAGGCGGGTGGTGGCGGGATCCGCCGCCAGCCGCTCGAGCAGACCGGCCAGCCACTCGCCGGGGTCGAAGCCGGGCCCGGCGTCGGCGCCGGGGCCCTCCCCCGCCAGGACCCGATCCAGGGCCGCGCGCGCGCAGGCCGCCACCAGGTCCTGCTTGCTCGGGAAGTGGTTGTAGAGCGCTCCGGCGGACAGCCCCGTGGCGGCGATGATGCGGTGCATGGACGCCCCCGCGAAGCCGTGCTCCAGGAAGCACCCGCCGGCGGCCGCGACGATCTCACGGCGGCGCTCGTCCTTGTACTGCTGGCTGACCCGGGGCACGCACGCCAGTCTAGGCCACCGCGCCGAAGGCGAACGGTCCTTCGATCGCGGAAGAGCGCCCCAGGAGGGGGCTGAACGGCCGGGGCGGCCGCGCGGCCGAGCCCGCCCCCACGGGGACCGGACCCGGGCTCGGACCCCGGCCCCGGCTCGGGCCCCGTGGGAGGATGGTCGGGTGCAGCCAGAGACCCTTTCCCCCGCACCGTTCGCCCTCGCCGCCGTCGACGCCGCCCATCTCGACGACCCGCTGAGCCCCACGGGCCGCCCCCTCGGCTGGGGGGTGGTGGGCACGGGGCGCATCGCCGAGAAGGTGGTGCCGGACATCGCCGCGCTGCCGGACGCACGGCTGGTGGCGGTCTGCTCCCGGACCGCGGCCCGCGCCGAGGACTTCGCCCGCCGGCACGGCGTGGCGCGCGCCTACGGGGACGCCACGGGCACGACGGGCCTGGAGCGGCTCGCGGCCGACCCCGAGGTGGAGGTGGTCTACGTGGCCACGCCGCACGGCTACCACCACCGGGACGTGTCCGTGCTGCTGCGGGCCGGCAAGCACGTGGTCTGCGAGAAGGCCCTCGCCATGACCGCCGCGGAGGTCCGGGACCTCACGGCCCTGGCCCGCGAGCACGGCGTCTTCCTCATGGAGGGCGTGTGGACCCGGATGACCCCGGGCTTCCGCACCGCGGTGCGGTGGCTGCGCGACGGCCGGATCGGCCGGGTGCGCGCGGTTGACGCCGCCATCGGGATGCACGTCCCCGTGGACCCGGCCCACCGCCTCTTCCGCAACGAGGACGGCGGCGGCGTGCTCCTGGACATGATGGTCTACCCCCTCACCTGGACGTCGGCGGTCCTGGGCGCCCCGCACGACTGGAGGGTCCGCGCCGAGATCGGCCCCACCGCCGTCGACGTCGACCTGGCCCTCACCCTCGACTTCGGGCACGCCCGGGCCCACGTCACGGGCACCCTCGCGGGCGTCGTCCCCCACCACGTGACGATCAGCGGCACCGAGGGCTGGCTGCGGGTCGACGGGCGGATCAACTGCCCGTCCGCGCTGGTGCTGCAGACCGCCGAGCGGATCCGGCAGGGCGCCGACCCGCTCGTGGAGCAGGTCCCCGTCCTGGGCGCGGGCTTCGTCTACGAGATGCGCGAGGCCACCCGGTGCGTCCAGGAGGGGCTGCTGGAGTCGCCGCTCGTGCCCTGGGCGGACTCGCTGGAGCTCGTGGAGCTCTTCGACCGCGTGCGGGGGCAGATCGGCGTCGCCTACCCCAACGACCGGCGCTGAGCCGTCGTCCGCCCTCGGCGACACATACCGCAAGGTGTTGATCGTCACAGGAGCACGGGACTATCCTGTTCCACAGTTGAGTTCATCCGACTCAACTAAATGATGGACACACTGCTCATCTTGTCGAGGAGAGATTCGCCATGGCTACGATGTTCACCCCGTTCAACGACTTCGACCGTCTCGCCGCCTCCCTGCTCACCCGGTCCGGGCTGCGGGAGATGCCCATGGACCTCTACCGGGACGGCGACCGGTACATCCTGCGCGCCGACCTGCCCGGCATCGACCCCGACAGCGTGGACGTCGACGTCGACGGCCAGCTGCTCACCATCCGTGCCGAGCGCAAGCTGCCCGACGTGCAGAACGTCCAGTGGATCACCCGCGAGCGGCAGAACACCTCGTTCGTCCGCCAGCTGAACCTGGGCCAGGGCATCGACATCCAGAACATCACCGCGAGCTACGACAACGGCGTGCTCGACGTGACCATCCCGGTGTCGGCGCAGGCCAAGCCCCGGAAGATCCAGGTCGTCGCCGGCCAGGGCTCCCAGCAGGCCATCGGCGAGGGCCAGGGCGCCGGTGAGGGCAGGGACACCGGCGAGGACCGCGTGATCGGCGAGGGAGAGCTGGTCAACGGCGAGAAGTCGACCCAGCCCACCGAGGGCTGATCCGCCGCGTCGCGCCCCGCGCGGGCGGTCACGGCCACGGGCCCGCTCCCTCCGGGGAGCGGGCCCGCCGTCGTCCCCGGCCCGGCGCCCCGGGACGGGCCCTGCGAGCGGCAGGACGGGCGGGCGGACAGCGGGCGGGGCCCGGCCTCGGGTATCTTGGCACCAGGAAGCACAACCCCCGTCCGACGACATCCATGGGAGACTGCCCGCACATGGCAAAGATCATCTACACCCGCACCGACGAGGCGCCGCTGCTCGCCACCTACTCGCTCAAGCCGATCGTCGAGGCCTTCGCCTCGACCGCCGGCGTCGAGGTGGAGACCCGCGACATCTCGCTGGCCGGCCGCATCGTCGCGGCCTTCTCCGACCGCCTGCCCGAGGCGCAGCGGGTCGACGACGCCCTGGCCGAGCTGGGTGAGCTGGCCAAGAAGCCCGAGGCCAACATCATCAAGCTCCCCAACATCTCCGCCTCCAACCCGCAGCTGAAGGCCGCGGTCAAGGAGCTCCAGGAGCAGGGCTTCGACCTCCCCGACTACCCGGACGAGCCGGAGACGGAGGAGGAGAAGGAGATCCGCGCCCGCTACGACAAGATCAAGGGCTCCGCGGTCAACCCGGTGCTGCGCGAGGGCAACTCCGACCGCCGCGCCCCCGCGTCGGTGAAGAACTACGCCCGCAAGAACCCCCACCGCATGGGCGCGTGGACGGCGGAGTCGAAGACCAACGTCGCCACCATGGACCGCGACGACTTCCGGTCCAACGAGAAGTCCGTGGTGCTGGAGCAGGACGACACCGTCACGATCCAGCACGTGGGCGAGGACGGCACGACCACCGTGCTCAAGGAGGCCTTCCCCGTGCTCGCCGGCGAGGTCGTCGACGCCACGGTGATGCGCGCCGCCGCCCTGGACGCCTTCCTGGCCGAGCAGGTGCGGCGCGCCGAGCAGGAGGGCGTGCTCTTCTCCGTCCACCTCAAGGCCACCATGATGAAGGTCTCCGACCCGATCATCTTCGGCCACGTCATCAAGGCCTTCTTCCCCGAGGTCTTCGCGACCTACGGCACCCAGCTGGAGGAGGCCGGGCTGTCCCCGAACAACGGCCTCGCCGCGATCCTCAACGGCCTCGACGCACTGCCCGCCGACGTCCGCGACGCCGTCAGGGCCGCGATCGACAAGGGCATCGCCGAGGGCCCGGAGCTCGCCATGGTGAACTCCGACAAGGGCATCACGAACCTGCACGTGCCCTCCGACATCATCGTCGACGCCTCGATGCCCGCCATGATCCGCCAGTCCGGGCACATGTGGGGCCCCGACGGCCAGGAGGCCGACACCCTGGCGGTGCTGCCGGACAGCTCCTACGCCGGGATCTACCAGGTCGTCATCGACGACTGCCGCGCCCACGGCGCCTTCGACCCGCGCACCATGGGCTCCGTCCCCAACGTGGGACTCATGGCGATGAAGGCCGAGGAGTACGGCTCCCACGACAAGACCTTCGAGATCCCCTTCGCCGGGACCGTCCAGGTCGTCGACGGCTCCGGGACCGTCCTCATGGAGCACGAGGTGCAGCCGGGCGACATCTGGCGCGCCTGCCAGACCAAGGACGTCGCCATCCGCGACTGGGTCAAGCTCGCCGTGACCCGCGCCCGCGCCTCCGCGACCCCGGCCGTCTTCTGGCTCGACCGCACCCGCGCGCACGACACCAACCTGATCGCCAAGGTGGAGGAGTACCTGCAGGAGCACGACACCGAGGGCCTGCAGCTCGAGATCATGTCCCCCGAGGAGGCGACCGCGTTCTCCATCGAGCGGATCCGCCGCGGTGAGGACACCATCTCGGTCACCGGCAACGTGCTGCGCGACTACCTCACGGACCTGTTCCCGATCCTGGAGCTCGGCACGTCCGCCAAGATGCTCTCCGTGGTCCCCCTGATCAACGGCGGCGGCCTCTTCGAGACCGGCGCCGGAGGGTCCGCCCCGAAGCACGTCCAGCAGCTGCTCGAGGAGAACCACCTGCGCTGGGACAGCCTGGGCGAGTTCCTCGCCCTGGCCGCCAGCCTCGACCACCTCGGGTCCACGGCCGGCAACGACCGCGCCCGCATCCTGGGCGAGACCCTGGACCGCGCCACCGGGACCTTCCTCGACGAGAACAGGTCCCCGAGCCGGAAGGTCGGCGAGATCGACAACCGCGGCAGCCACTTCTACCTCGCCCTGTACTGGGCGCAGGAGCTGGCCCGCCAGGACGAGGACGCCGCGCTGGCGGCGGCCTTCGGCGACATCGCCCAGCGGCTCGCGGACAACGAGGAGACCATCAGCGCGGAGCTCCTCGCCGTGCAGGGCCACTCGGTGGACATCGGCGGCTACTACCGGCCCGACGACGCCCGGACCACCGAGGTGATGCGCCCCTCGCGCACCTTCAACGAGGTGCTCGCGACCCTGGCGAAGTGACCCGGGGGCGGCCGCACGGAGCGCGCCGCCGTCCGAGACCACGAGAGCGGCGCCCCGGGACTCCCCGGGGCGCCGCTCTTCTCCGTGCACAGGGCGCCAGGAGACCCCCGGACGACCGCTGACCCCCCGCCAGGGGCGGGGGGTCAGCGGTCAGGGACCGGCGGATCGGCGCCGGCGGATCCGGGTCAGTGGATCCGGGTCAGTGGAAGAAGTGCCGCGCCCCGGTGAAGTACATGGTCACGCCGGCGGCCTCGGCCGCGGCGACGACCTCCTCGTCGCGGATCGACCCGCCCGGCTGGACGACCGCGCGCACGCCCGCGTCCAGCAGCACCTGGAGGCCGTCCGCGAACGGGAAGAACGCGTCCGACGCCGCGACCGCGCCCCGGGCGCGCTCGGCGCCCTCCTCGCCCAGCGTGTTCGCCCGCTCGACGGAGAGCCGGCACGAGTCCACGCGGTTGACCTGGCCCATGCCGATGCCCACGGAGGCGCCGCCGTCGGCGAGCAGGATCGCGTTGGACTTCACCGGCCGCAGGGCCTTCCACGCGAAGGCGAGGTCGGCGAGCGTCTGCTCGTCCGCCGGGGCGCCCGCGGCCAGGGTCCAGGTGGCGGGGTCGTCCCCGGCGGCGTCGAGCCGGTCCGAGACCTGGAAGAGGGCCCCGCCGGAGATCTGGCGGTACTCCAGGGCGTCGCGGGCGAAGCCCTCCGGGAGCTCCAGCAGCCGGATGTTCTTCTTCGCCCGAAGGATCTCGAGGGCCTCGGGCTCGAAGCCGGGGGCCACTACGACTTCGGTGAAGATGTCCTGCACGGTCTCCGCCATGGCCCGGGTGATCGGGCGGTTGGCGGCGATCACGCCGCCGTAGGCCGAGAGCGGGTCGCACGCGTGGGCCTTGCGGTGGGCGTCGGCGATCGGGTCGGCGGCGCCGGGGGTGGCCACGGCGAGCCCGCAGGGGTTGTTGTGCTTGACGACGGCCACGGCCGGCTCGTCGAAGTCGTAGGCGGCGCGCAGGGCGGCGTCGGCGTCCACGTAGTTGTTGTAGGACATCTCCTTGCCGTGCAGCTGGTCCGCCTGGGCGATGCCGGGGGCCGCGGCCTCGTCGACGTACAGGGCGCCCTTCTGGTGCGGGTTCTCGCCGTAGCGCAGGGAGGCCGAGCGCTGGAAGGCGAGACCGGCGTAGGGCGGCCAGAAGTTCGCGTCCTCGTCCTGCTCGAACTGCTGCATGGTCCAGGTGGCCACCGCGGTGTCGTAGGCGGCGGTGTGGGCGAAGGCGGCGGCGGCCAGCCGGCGGCGGGCCCGGAGGTCGAAGCCCCCGGAGGACGCGGCCTCGACGACCTCGCCGTAGGCCGCGGGGTCCACGACGACCGAGACCGCGGCGTGGTTCTTCGCGGCGGCGCGGACCATGGACGGGCCGCCGATGTCGATCTGCTCGACGACCTCGTCCTGGGCGGCGCCCGAGCGGACGGTCTCCACGAACGGGTAGAGGTTGACCACGACGAGGTCGAACGGCTCGATGTCCAGCTCCGCGAGCTGGTCCATGTGGTCCTGCTTCCGCCGGTCCGCGAGGATGCCTGCGTGCACCCGCGGGTGGAGGGTCTTGACGCGGCCCTCCAGGCACTCCTGGAAGCCGGTCACCTCGGAGACCTCCGTGACCGGGACCCCGGCCTCGGCGATGCGGCGCGCCGTCGAACCGGTGGAGACGAGGGCCACGCCGGCCTCGTGCAGGCCGCGGGCCAGCTCCTCCAGCCCCGTCTTGTCGTAGACGGACACGAGGGCTCGTCGGATGGGCACGCGGTCGAGCTGGATGAGGCTCACGGGTTCTCCAAGCGTTCGGGGTGGTGGATGTCGGGCGGGAGTCCGCCGGGGACCATTTTACGGACCCCTCGGACCTCCCGGACCGCTCCGGCCCCGTTCAGCGGGCGTCGCGGAGAGCACCCTCCCGGGCCAGTGCCCCGAGCGTGTCCACGAGCAGGGCCCGCTCGGCGGTCTTGATCCGCTCGTGCAGCTCCTCCTCGGTGTCCCCGGGGAGGACCGGGACGGCGGCCTGGGCGAGGATCGGGCCCGCGTCGACGTCGGCGACGACCTCGTGGACGGTCACGCCGGTGACCTTCACGCCGTGCGCCAGGGCGTCCCGGACGGCGTGCGCGCCCGGGAAGGACGGCAGCAGCGAGGGGTGGGTGTTGATGATCCGCCCGCTGAACGCCTCGACGAACGCGGCGTCCACGATGCGCATGAACCCCGCGAACAGGACGCGGTCCGGCGCGTGCGCCGCCACGGCCCGCTCCAGTGCGCGGTTCCACCGCGCCCGGTCGGGGTGCTCGCGCGGCGCGACGACGAACGTCTCGATCCCGGCAGCCTCCGCCCGCTCGAGGCCCCGGCAGGGCTTGTCCGCCCCCACGGCCGCGATCTCGACGTCGATCCGGCCCTCCCGGACGGCGTCGAGGACCGCCTGGAGATTGGTGCCGGACCCGGAGACCATGACCACGATGCGCATGCCCGCCAGTCTATCGGGGCACCGGGGGCGTCCGGGCGGGTGCCCTAGAGTGAGGGGCATGACCCCTCCCCCACCGGCCCCCGACGACCCTGCGCGCAGCGCCCGGCGCACCACCGCGATCCGCACCGCCGGCGCGGGCCTGGTCTGCGGGGCGGTGGCCACGGTGCTCGTGGGGTCCGGGCTGTGGCTCACCGTGGCGGGGGCCGTGGCGGCCGCCGCGGCGGTCGGGCTGGGCATCACCGCGCTCGTCCGCTCGGGCGGGCTGTCCCCCCGCCGGAGCCTGGTCGCGGCGGGGAGCGCCGCACTGGTCCTGGGTGCCTTCGGCCTCGTGACCGGCGGGACCAGGCTCGCGCTGTGGCCGGTGGCCGAGGCCTACGAGCAGTGCGTGTCCAGCACGCTCACGCTCTCCGGCGGCGCCCAGTGCCGGGAGCAGCTGGAGGACGGGATCTGGTCCTACCTCGGGGGCTCCGGGAGCCCGTCGGCGGAGGACTCCGCCGGCGCCTCCGCGCCCGGCGCCCCCTCGGCGGCCACGGCCGCCCCCTGAGCCGCCGTGCGCGGCGGGGCGAACGCGGGCTCGTGCTCGAGCCACGGCCCCGCCGCGCAGCCGATGACGGCGCCCACCGCGACCTCGGCGCCGAACCACAGCAGCACCTGCAGCCCGTCGGGGCCGATGTCGACGAGCCGGCCGAGCCCGAGCGAGCCGTGGGCCAGCAGGCCCAGCAGCATGCCGAGCGCGCCGGCGACCGCGCCGATGAGGACGCCCGTGAGCAGCGTCGAGAGCGGGAGCGTGATCCACCGCGCGGGCAGGCGGATCGCCATCCAGTCGTCGAGGTGGTTCTCGCCCTCCCGCAGGAACCACCACCCGGCCAGCACCCCGGCCAGCAGGGGCAGCACCACGACGCCGAGGGCCCAGGGCGGGAGCTCCGCCGGGGGCAGCGCGGCGAGCGCGGGCAGCAGCGGGACCGGGCCGGGATCGGTGCCGAGGGGCGAGGTGTGGACCCCGCTCCCGACGTCGAACCCGGCGCCGGTGGCCCAGGCGAGGGCGTAGACCACGAGGTTGGGGAGGTAGCCGAGCTGCAGCGCGGTGAGGGCGGTGTCCCCCGGCGCGCCGGTGCCCAGCCGCTGGTAGACCGCGATGACGTCGTTCCAGTTCCAGATCAGGGCGGCGGCGAGCAGGGCCGCGCCCGCGCCCACCCCGGCGACGACGGCGACGAACCCGGCGCGCAGGACCGCCCACAGGTAGGAGCCGGTCCAGCGCGAGTACTGGCTGGTGCGCTCCACCCACGCGGCGGCGTTGACCCCGATCAGCCCCGGCAGGGAGCGGGAGGTCCGGTACGCGCCCACGAGGGCGCCGAGGGCCACGGGCACCAGCGGGAAGACCGCGGCCGCGAGCGGGCCGGCCGAGACCTCGTCCGTGCCGAACAGCAGCGCGGCCAGGGCGCCCAGCCCGGCGTAGGCGGCGAGGCCGCTGAGGTAGGGCTGCCAGAACTGCCCCTCCCAGCACGCGCGGGCCAGGCGGCGCCCGGCGATCCACGCGAGGCCGAAGGGGAGCAGGGTGAGCCCGAGCGGCACCAGGTTCAGCGTCCCGGTCGTGGCGGGCAGCCCCGCGCCGGGATCCAGCGCCACCTCGAGGGGCGTCAGGTGGGCGAGCAGCCACACCTGCCCGGAGAGCGCGAACCCGCCGGTCAGGCCGAGGTCGTCGAACCCGTCCGCGAGCCACACCATGAGCACGGTGAACAGGATCAGCAGGTAGGAGCCGAGGGCCACGGAGCCGAGCTCCACCGGGCCCTGCAGCCACAGGGGCATCGGCACACCGCGGCGGTCGGGGGAAGGAGAGCCGTTGGTGATCATCACCGCCCATCCTCCCATGCCCGCCCGCCGGCCACCGCAGCCGGAGCCGCCCGCGGGCGGTCCCGGGCGCACGGATGTTCACGGCCCCTTCACCGGTGGGCCACGCGGGAACGACCGCCCCGTCGCCTGCCGTGGCGAGGCTCGGGAGCGTGAGAGTCGCCGTGGTCGCCGAACAGTTCCTCCCCCACATGAACGGTGTCACCCACTCGGTCCTGCGAGTGGTCGAGCACCTGCGCACCCGCGGGCACGACGTCGTCGTCGTGGCCCCCTCCTACGCCCCCGCCCCCCGTGGCGGCGGCGTCGAGGACGTCGTCGAGGACCTCGACGGCGTGCCCGTGCACCGTCTGCCCTCCGTCCCCCTGACCGGCTACCCCGACGTGCGCGTGGCCGGCGGGACCGTCGCCCGCGTGCGCCGGCTGCTGGAGCGGTTCCGGCCCGACGTCGTGCACGCCGCCTCCCCGTTCGTCCTGGGGCGCCGCGCCGTCGTGGCCGCCCACCAGCTGGGCGTGCCGTGCGTGGCCGTCTACCAGACGGACGTGCCGGGCTACGCGGCGAAGTACGGGGCACCGTTCCTCGAGCCGTTCCTCTGGGCGCGCGTGCGCGCGATGCACAACCTGGCGACCCTCACCCTCGCCCCGTCCTCCGCGTCCGTCCGGCAGCTGACCAACCACGGGGTGCGGGACGTGCACGTGTGGCGGCGGGGCGTGGACACCGCCCGGTTCTCCCCCGCCCACCGGGACGAGCAGTGGCGCCGGGCAGTGGCCCCCGGCCGGCGGATCATCGGCTACGTGGGCCGGATCGCCCCGGAGAAGCAGGTCGAGGACCTCGCCGCGCTCGCCGGGCTGCCCGGCACCCGGCTCGTCGTCGTGGGCTCCGGTCCCGACGAGGCCGCCCTGCGGCGGCGGCTGCCGGACGCGCACTTCGCCGGCTTCCGGACGGGGTCCGACCTCGCCCGGCTCGTGGCGTCCTTCGACGTCTTCGTGCACCCGGGCGAGTTCGAGACCTTCTGCCAGACCATCCAGGAGGCCATGGCCTCCGGGGTGCCCGTGGTCGCGACGGGCCGGGGCGGGCCCCTCGACCTCGTCGACCAGTCGCGCACCGGGTGGCTGTACCCCCCGGGGGACCTGGCCGCGATGCGCGGGCACGTCGCGGACCTCGTGGGCGACGACGCCAAGCGGGCGGCGTTCGGGGCCGCCGCGCACGCGTCGGTGCAGGACCGCACCTGGGAGGCGCTGGGCAACCAGCTGCTGGAGCACTACGACCGGGCCGGGGAGCTGGCCCTCCGGACCCGCGGCCCGAGCCACCGCCGCACCGCCTGAGGGGCGTCCGGGCGGGTCACACCGACAGGACGGGCACCTCGATGCCGGCGTACCGGTGCGCCTCGGCGCTGAGCACGGTCAGCCCGTGCGCCAGGGCGGTCGCCGCCGTCAGCTCCGCGACCGGGTCCTTCGAGGGGGCGCCGAGCGCGCCCCAGACCCGGGCGACGGCCGCGTCCACGGGGAGCACCCGCTCGGGGAAGCGCAGCTCGAGCTGCTCCACCCACAGCTCCTCGGCCGGGCGGCCGGCCAGCAGCTCGCCCAGGACGGGGGCGGGCACGAACAGCCGCCGGTGCCCGTGCCGGCGCAGGGCGTCGGCGAGGCCCGGGCTGCGTCCGGGGGCGCGGATCCCCAGCAGCACGGAACGGTCCAGGAGCAGGTCCACGGCGGTCGAGGCGGCGGCGTCGGGCGGCTCAGGCCGCGACGGCGAGCCGGTCGCGGGCGGGGGCCAGCAGGAAGTCGACGAACGCCGTGCGGGACTGCACCACGCGCGCGTAGTCGTCGACGCTCATCGCGGTCGAGGCGAGCGAGCCGGCGGGGACGGTGCAGGGCACGGCGGCGGGATCGGGGATGTCGGGCATGACAGGGGTCCTTCTCGATGCTCTTGCTCGCACCGGGTGCCGCCGTGGCGGCGATGCGAGCCGCTTCCTCATCCGAACCACCCGTGAACATGGGGTTGGTGCCCGGTCAAGTCGGAGCTTGCCGACCGGGTCTCTTGAAGCTCCTCCCATTGAACCACACGCCCCGGGGGCCCCGCATGCTCTCGGGCGGGCGCGCGGAGGACGCCCCCGAACCGTCCCCGGACCGTCACCGCCCCGACACGTCCGTGACACATCGTCCGTGTTCACTGGTGGCACGACGACGCAGGAACGCAGGCGGGAGGCCGCGAGGAGGTTGCCGAGCATTACGCTCCCGGTGACACAAATCACGGTCGACTTGGTCCGGTGTCGGAGGAGCGCGGTAGCCTGGACGTGCTTCTCGAGATGTAGCTTCCACGGGCTCGAACGGGACGGACCGTCCCGCAGAGGGGCCGTGGAAAGGCTCCGACCAGCTGCGCGCCAACCCGCAGTTCACGGGTGGTTCGGATGACGAAGCGGCGGGCAACGGCATCGGATGCCCGCAAGAACGTCAGGAGAGAAAAAACATGACCATGTCCTATGAGAGAACTGCCACCACCGACCAGCGGGAGGAGTGGGTCGACGTCACCGTCACCGCTCTCCCCCATCTGCACCTCGTCCGGCTGACCGCCTCCGACGGCGACGTCCAGGAGTATCTGACCCCGGAGGCCGACGACCTCGCCGCCGCGGCGGAGCACACCGCGGGCACGGCGCAATGGTGCGCCAAGTACCGCCAGCTGCTTGTTCCCGGCGCCACGGCCGCCACCGGCCGCCACCCGTTCTTCAAGCTGCACCCGTCCTCCCTCCCGCTGTCGGCGTAGACGAGCGGAGAGGACACGACGAAGGCCGCGGCCCCCTCGGGGGTCGCGGCCTTCGTCGTGCCGGAGCAGTGGTGGTGGGTCGGCGGCGGCCGGAACCGCGGTGCCGGAGCCGTGGCGCCGGAACCGGGGTGCCGGAGCCGCGGCGCCGCGGCCACGACGGGCGCTCCGTCCGGGCCTTCGTCGCCGGCAGGGCCCGTGCTCGGGAAGCGCTCCCGGGAACGGCAGAACCGCCGCCGGGCGGGTGCCTGGCGACGGTTCTGCGGACGGGTCGGGCCCGGGGGCCCTGGGACCGGTCCTTAGGAGATGACGGTGATGTTCGCGGCCTGGGGGCCCTTGGGGCCGTCCTGGGTCTCGAACTCGACGCGGTCGTTCTCGTTCAGCGAGCGGAAGCCGCCGGAGTTGATCGCGGAGAAGTGGGCGAAGACGTCCTTGGAGCCGTCCTCGGGGGTGATGAAGCCGAAGCCCTTGTCAGCGTTGAACCACTTGACGATACCGGTAGTCATGGGGATACCTGATCTTTCGGAGATGAACGTTTCCCGGCCTTCGAGAAACAAGAGTTGTGATGCGTGGGAAACGTCTTCTCAGAAAAACTGCTGCACCCGAGCGGGCCGAACTGCTTGAAATACAAAAACGACAACCTCAACAACTTCGGAACACTGTACACGGATTTCCTCCTGCCGCACAGCCCGCCGCACAGCCCGGCGGCGGGCTGTGCGGCAGGAGAGCGCCTCAGCTCATGAGCTTGGCGAGCAGCACCTCGGCGAACTCCGGCGAGATGTCCCCGTAGTTGAGCGAGAAGTCCTCGTCCACCTTGGAGGGGAGCAGGCCGGAGCACAGGACCGCGGCGCGGGCGTAGAGCCCGGACAGCTCCGCCCCGATCGGCACGGACAGCAGCTGGAGGTCCGGGTCGTAGGACATGATCGGCACCCCCGCCTGCCGGGCCGCGAAGTGCTTGCCGATCCCGGAGGCCACGAGCCGGGCGTGGCCGGACTCGACGTCGGCCGGGGTGCGGAAGGCGTACCGGGTGCGGTGGTGGTGGTTGATCCGGTAGAGCCCCGGCCGCTCCCGGTCCTCGGTGGCCTCCCACGTCGCGTCCTCGGGCACGAAGCGCTCGGCCACGCCGTTGTACTGCATCTCGGAGCGCCGCAGGTGCTCCTCGACCTCGGACAGCGGGGGCAGGGTGTCCAGCATCACGGGCCCGGCCTCGAAGACGACGTCGCAGAGGCCCTCGGGCAGCGCGGCCTGCAGCTTCTCCAGGTCCACGTCCTGCAGCAGCGTGGTGGCGTGGTCCTCCGGGGACAGCACCACCACGGAGGCGTCCTGGGCCGCGGCGGCCTCGGCCACCACCGACTCCTTCTCGGGGGTCCACCCGCCGGTGAGCAGCACGGACCCGTCCACGAGCTGGGTCAGGGACGGGCCGCAGACCTGCCAGCGGCGCACCGTCCAGTGCTCGTCGCGCACGACCTCAAGGAAGCCGAGGGCCTGCAGATGGCCCACGAACCACTCCTCGAAGCGCTCCGAGTCCTCCAGCTGGCGGGCCACGATGGACAGGCTGGAACGCTTGCCCCCGCCCAGGAACGTGAGGGTGTCGCGGAACGGCAGCCAGGAGGACGGGTACTCCCCCTCGTCCGGGCCGATGAACCGCAGGGCCTCGACGGTCCCCGCCTGGGTGATCGCCGAGGGCTTGGTCAGCCGGCCGGGGTAGCGCTTCTGCAGCCCGCACTGGGCGCACTCCCCGAAGATCCACGGCGCCCTGGCCTTGGGCTCCATGGCCGGCAGCACGATCCGGTGCCGGCCGGTGGCCAGGCAGGACCGGCCCTCCGGCTCCGGGAGCAGGTTGGTGCGCTCGAGCAGCAGCTGCCCCTCGGACGAGTGCCAGCCCGGGGCGCCGGGGACCTCGTGCGTCACCGGGACCTCGCGGGAGGGCAGGTTGTCGAAGGAGCCCTGCACGTACTCGTCGGGCAGCTCGGCCACGGTCGACGCGGTGACCGGCCAGAGGGGCTCGTCCGCCACGTGCACCATCTCCCCCTCGTAGCCGAGGGAGCGCTGGGTCAGGTAGAACGACGAGTCCCGCAGCTTGAACTCGCGGCGCTGCCGGACCGTCCGGCCCGCTTTGAGGACCAGGGCGTAGTCGTTGGGCTTGAGGGTCCCGTCCGGGCGCCCCAGCGGCGTGCCGCCCAGCGAGATCTGGAACGGCGGGACACGGTTCTCGGCGAGCTTCGTCTTCTCCAGCCGGAAGGAGTGCGGGTTGCGCCACTCGCACTCCACCGTCAGCGGCACGTCGGTGTCCGAGGTGACGGTCACCTGCGGCGGGCGCAGGGCGGACCAGCGCACCACGTCGCCGGGGATCCGCAGGCCGCCGGAGAGGGTCACCGCGGGGACCAGGCGGGGCACCAGGCCCGAGAAGTTGTCGTTGGCCGTCAGCTCCGGGTTGCCGGCCCGCAGCACCTGGACGTCGTCGAACATCACCCAGCCCTCGGCGAGGCCCTGGGTCCCGGCGGGGACGAAGCGGTAGTCCGGGGAGGCGGAGTCGTCGAGGATCCGCTTGATCTGGGCGATCCACTCCGGCTCGTCCCGGACCATGATGCGGCACGGCCAGGCGACCGGGATGTGGTCCACGGAGATGAACGTGTCCGAGAACCCGTCCTTCGCGAAGACGACGACGGGGCGCGGGTTGCGCTCGAAGCGCACCTCACCCGCGCTCACCTGCAGCGACCCGCCGAGCAGGGTGCCGGGCTCGATCCGGGCCGTGTAGGCCGAGACCCCCAGGAAGGCGTCCCCGATGTAGGACAGGAAGACGGTGCGGGGCCCGGCCGTGGTCTCCAGCTCGACCTCGCGGCCGGACAGGAACCGCTTGGGGACCACGAAGCCGAGCTCGAACACGGGGTTGCCCACGTAGTCGGTGCTGTCCGTGAGGGACAGGGAGCAGGACTTCACCGCGCTGCGGCCCGGCCGGCTGCCGGCCCGCACCTCGGCCCGGGCCTGCTCGCTGGACTTCTCCCACACCGCGAGCTCCGCGAGGGCGATCTCCAGGCCGGGCTCGCGGGTGAGCGGGTTGGCCCAGACCTGCTTCATGGCCTTGGACGCCCGGGTGTCGGCGACGTCCAGCCAGTAGTCGAGGTAGACGCCGAGCTCCGCGGCGGAGAGCCCCTGCGCGGTGGTCATGCCGAGGTCCTCGAACATGCGGTGCAGCTGGCGCCGCTCGGCCTCGCCGAACAGCGTCTGGGAGAGGGCCAGGCCCACGGGTCGCTGGTTGACGGCGTAGGCCGTGGGCAGGCCGATCTCGCCGTCGCGCAGCTCCAGCCAGTAGCGCAGGGCGTCCCAGTACGCCTCGGTGTCCTTCTTGAAGGACGCCTCGAGCTGCTTCGCGTTCTCCGGGCCCGCCTGCAGGAGCACGGCCAGCGGCAGGTAGAACGTGGAGACGGACTTGTTGCCCGTCCGCGCGGCCAGGGTGGACATGTGCCGGCCCGCGAGCGCGAACAGGGCCAGGAGGGCGACCACGGGGGGCGGCGGGATCTCGGCCAGGGAGTCCAGGCTGCGCCGCGTGGCCCGGTACCACGTGGCGTTGAGACGGGTGAACGTCTCGAAGACGGAGCGCCGCCCGTCCCCGGTCGTGAGCAGCGGCGTCACGGAGTCCGCGAGCGCGCGCAGGGTCGCGGGCCCGTCGAGGCCGCGCTCCTCCCCGATCGCGGCGAGCGTCCGCTCGTCCAGGTCGAGGTAGACGAGCTCCCCCGACCGGTGCGGGCCGAAGAAGGCGGCGCACACGGCGTCGTTCCACCGAAGGTAGGCGACCTCCTCGGCACTGTCGGCAATGGCATGGTCTCCGAGCCGGAGCCCAGCAGCGTCGGGCACGAGTCCTCCGTCCGCGGCCACGTGGGGCCGCTGTCGTCGTTCGAGGGGTCGCCATGATTATAGAGAGCCCCGGGAGCCCCGTGCGTCGGCGGAGGCCGCGACGGGCGGATACGGTGGAGGGATGCACTCCCCTCCCGGTCCCTTCGTGGACTCCTCGCGGCTCGTGGCCGCGGCAGGACCCGCGGTCTACCAGCGCGGCCAGGAGTACAACCGGTCCGGCCGGGTCCGCTCCGTGCAGTGGTCCCCGGGCGCCGACGGGACGGGCCGGCTGACCGCCGAGGTCGAGGGCTCGGGCGCCGTGTACTCGGTCTCCGTGCGCCTCGGCGCCGGCGGCGTGCCCGGGCCGGCATGGTGCAGCTGCCCGGCCGGCGGGTTCTGCAAGCACGCCGTGGCCGCGGTGCTGCGCAACAACTTCGAGACGGCCGTCCTGGCCCACCGCGCGGGCGGCTCCGCCGCCCCCGCCCTCCGGCCGGGCCAGGACCGGGAGGCCCCCGGGGCCCCGGACTGGAAGGACGCCCTCTCCCGGATCCTGGGCGGGGCGCCCGGACCGGGGCTGCCGGAGGCCGAGGAGACCGGCGGCGCGGGCCTGGAGTTCGACCTGCGCCGGGAGCCGTTCCGCCACGTGCACGGCCGGCCCGGCAGCGGGCGCCCCGCGGCGCCGTGGCACGTGTACGTGCGGCCGGTGCGCCGGGGGCGGCGCGGGCAGTGGATCAAGGGCGGCCTGGACTGGGAGCGGGTCACCGGCGACGCCTCCGCCTCCCTCACCCCCGCGCAGGTGGACTGGTTCGACGAGCTGCGCGCCCTGAGCGCCACCCGCTCCCCCTACGTGGTCCACGACCGGCACTGGATCCGGCTGGACTCCTACGCCTCGCCCCTCCTGTGGGGCATCCTGGCCCGGGCGGAGGACGCCGGGATCTCCCTGGTGGGCCGGGAGCACGGGCTGCCCGTGACGGTCGACGAGCCCGGCCGGTTCTCCGTGGACGTCGTCCGCGGCGCGGGCGAGGCCCTCCAGCTGCGGCCGACCGTGGACAGCGGCGGGCGCCGCGTCGCGCTCGCCACCGCCCGGATCATCGGCGACCCCGGCCACGGGCTGTTCCACCCGGACGGCGACCCCCAGGCCGTCGCGGACACCGAGGACCTCAACGTCTTCCCGCTGCGCCTGGTGCCGCTGGCCACCCGGCTGACCCGCGAGCAGCGGCGCTTCCTCGACACCGCGGGCGGCCTGACGATCCCCGAGAACGAGGTCGACGAGTTCTTCGACCGCTACTTCCCGCGCCTGCGGCGCAGCATGGACATCGGCAACGGGGACGGGTCCATCGAGCTGCCGCAGGTGGCGGACCCCGAGCTGGTGCTGGTCCTGGAGCACCAGGACCTGACGATCCGCGTCCGCTGGGAGTGGGAGTACCAGCGGGGCCGGGACCGCGTCCGGCTGCCGTTCCGGCCGCTGGACCCCCTGGCCGACGAGCCCGTGGACCGGGAGAGCTCCTGGGAGACGGCCGTCGCCGCGGCCGTGCAGCACCGGGCGCCGGGGATCGACCTCCGCCGCTCGACCTACGTGGCCGGGGACGCCCTGGTGCTGGTGCGCGAGTGGCTGCCCGAGCTCGAGAAGGTCCAGGACCTCCGGATCGAGCACACGGGGACCCGTCCGGCGTACCGGGAGATCTCCGCCCCGCCCACCATCACCGTGAGCACCGCCGCCACGGAGCGCCGCGACTGGTTCGACCTGGGGGTCACGGTCAAGGTGGGCGAGTTCTACATCCCCTTCGCCGACGTCTTCCGCGCCCTGGACCTGGGCCAGGACGTCATGCTCACCCCCGACGGGTCCTGGTTCGCCCTGGACCGCCCCGAGTTCGACCGGCTGCGCGAGCTCATCGCCGAGGCCCGCTCCCTCCAGGACGGCCCCGAGGGGCCCCTGCGGATCCACCGGCACCAGGCCGGGCTGTGGCAGGACCTCGAGGACCTCGCCACCGACACCGACCAGGCCGAGGCCTGGCGGACAGGGGTGCGCGCGCTGCTCGACCTCGCCGCTCCGGGACGCGGCGGCACAGGGGACGCGGCAGGGGACGCCGGGGGGACCTCCGGGGACGCCCCCGTGGCGGCGGCCGCGGTGCCCGCCACCCTGCACGCCGAGCTGCGCCCGTACCAGCGGGACGGCTACTCGTGGCTGGCGTTCCTGTGGGACCACGGGCTGGGCGGGATCCTCGCCGACGACATGGGCCTGGGCAAGACGGTCCAGGCCATCGCCCTGATCTGCCACGCCCTCGAGCGGGACCCGGGGCTGCCGCCCTTCCTGGTGGTCGCCCCCACGTCCGTGGTGCCCAACTGGGTCACCGAGATCCACCGCTTCGCGCCGTCCCTCGTCGTCGCCGGCGTCACGGACACCCAGGCGAAGGCCGGCACGGAGCTCGCGCGGACGGCCGCCGGCGCGCACGTGGTCGTGACGTCGTACACCCTCCTGCGCCTGGACGAGGCCGCCTACCGGGGCACGACGTGGGCGGGCGTGCTGCTCGACGAGGCGCAGTTCGTGAAGAACCCCCGCACCAAGGCCCACCGGGCCGTCAAGGAGATCGACGCGCCCTTCAAGCTGGCGATCACCGGCACCCCCCTCGAGAACAGCCTCACCGAGCTGTGGGCCCTGCTCACCCTCACCGCCCCGGGACTGTTCCCGTCGCGGCGGAAGTTCTCGGAGAGCTACCAGCGGCCGATCGAGCGGGGCGAGGACGCCGAGGCGCTCGCCCGCCTGCGCCGGCGCGTGAAGCCCCTCATGCTGCGCCGCACCAAGGAGTCCGTGGACCTCGACCTGCCGCCGAAGCTGGAGCAGACCATCGAGGTGGAGCTCTCCCCGGCCCACCGCCGGATCTACGACACGCGCCTCCAGAGGGAGCGGCAGAAGGTCCTGGGGCTGCTGCGGGACCTCGACCGCAACCGGTTCACGATCTTCCAGTCCCTGACCACCCTGCGGCTGCTCAGCCTCGACGCCTCCCTCGTGGATCCCGAGGCCGACGTCTCCTCGAGCAAGCTCGACCTCCTGTTCGAGCACCTGCCCGAGATCGTCGCCGAGGGCCACCGGCCCCTCGTGTTCAGCCAGTTCACGAGCTTCCTCAAGAAGGCCGCCGCCCGCCTCGACGAGCTGCGGATCCCCTACGCCTACCTCGACGGCTCGACGACGGACCGCGCCCGCGTGCTGGAGCGGTTCACCTCCGGGGAGGTGCCGGTGTTCCTGGTCAGCCTCAAGGCCGGCGGCTTCGGGCTGAACCTGACGCAGGCCGACTACTGCTTCCTGCTCGACCCGTGGTGGAACCCGGCCACGGAGGAGCAGGCGGTGGACCGCACGCACCGGATCGGCCAGCAGAAGAAGGTCATGGTCTACCGGCTGGTGGCCAAGGACACCATCGAGGAGAAGGTCATGGAGCTCAAGGAGCGCAAGGCCAGGCTGTTCGCGGCGGTCCTGGACGACGACCGAATGTTCTCCGGCGCCCTGACGGCCGAGGACATCCGGGGCCTGCTGGAACCGTAGGCCAGGCGCAACCCCCCCGCTCACCAGCAGGTCAACAGTCGGTCATAATCCGCGGGGGCCGCAGGACGCGGACGGCGAGCGGCTAGCATCGACAGCACGACCGACGGCTCGGTCCTTCGGCGCGACCACGGTTCGTGCTCCCCGCGCCGCAGCCCACCACCACGACATCTCGACCGGAGGATCCCACCATGCCCTACGCCGTGGCGGGTCTGACAGGCTTCGTGCAGCGCTACGGGCCGCTCATCTCGGCGATGGCCGAGCGGGGCCTCACCCGGGGCCAGGTGCGGTTCCGCTTCCTGCTCCTGTTCCCCGAGGAGTCCCCCGCCCTGCTCGACGAGGCGATCTCCCACCTGAACCAGCGGTTCTCCCTGGAGACGGCCGCCCCGCAGATCAGCGACGCCGCGATGCGGGCGGGGATCTGGCTGGCCCTCGCGCAGCACCTGGGCCTGGACCCGGACCCGGACCACGCCGCCGTGCACCTGAGCACGGAGACCGTCCGCGACGTGACGGGGCTCCTCGCGGCGACCGACGCCGACGGGTCCGTGACCCGCCGGACCCTGTCCCTGATCGGCGCGGCGATGAAGCACTGTGCCGAGGACCCCACGACGACGTTCAGCGCCCACGACTACGAGCGCGCGCGCCTGGGCCTGTGCACGGACGCCCGGTTCCTGTGCTCGCTGGCGCACTACTGGCCGGCCCCCGAGCGCACCGTCTCCCAGCGCCTGGGCGACGGACGGTGGCTGGTGGCCACGGACGGGATGGGGTTCTCCGCGGAGGAGGGGGAGCCGGGGCACCGGGCGTTCACCGAGGAGGAGTACGCCGCGGCCGTGACGGCGTTCCTCTCCCACTGCCGCACCACCGGGCGCAGGCCCACCACGGCACGCTACGGGCGGTGGGCCGTCTCCGAGGGCGCCGGCCGGACGCCCCGCCCGTATTTCGACGGGGTGCGGCGGTTCTTCGGCTCCTGGGAGGAGGCCATGCGCTTCGCCTCGTCCCGGCAGCCCGCCGACGAGCACACGGGCGAGGGCTTCGGCGACACGAGGACGTGGTCCGACCTGGCGACGCCCGAGGCGCAGGAGATGCTGGGCCGGCAGGGCATCGGGGTGGTCTCCGCCGCGGGCGGCCGCTCCCAGGCCGCCGACGAGGGCGTGTGGGAGGACCTGCGCACCCTGATCGCCACGGTGCTGGCCCGGCTGCCGTGGAACGACTTCCTCGTCGTCGAGTACGAGCTCCGCACGCACGGGCCGGAGGCCCCTGCCGCCTGGGCGGGCGTCGGACCCCACGGCGTCGAGTGCGCCGTGGTCTCGGGCGGCCAGCTGAGCCGCGCGGAGTGGCCCGTCGACGACACCTTCTTCCACGAGGACGAGTGGCACGAGCCCTCGGCGTGGGACCAGCCGTGGACCACGGCCCCGCACGGCTTCGCCGAGGCCGCGCAGAAGCTGGTGGACGGCCTGCGCTTCGGCTGGGGCTGCTCCGACCCCTACCGCTTCCACTGGGGGGTCGGGTCCTTCCCCGCCGAGCCGGTGGGCGGGAGCGGGGCCGCCGTGCTCGCGCCGGACCAGCGGCGCTGGCACGCCGACCCCGCCGGCACGGACGCCGCCCCCACCGCCGCCCCCACGGACACGGGGGCCACGGACGCGGGCGCCGACGACCTCTGAGCGGGACGCGCTCCCGGTGCGGGCACTCATACGCTGACGCGACGCAATCATGCGGGACCCATATTTCCGCTCGTGTGAGATGCGCCATAGGCTGACCCGGTGTCCCGTCCGCCCTCTCAGGAGCAGCCCATGAGCTCACCCGCCCCGACCACCCCCCGGACGAGCGGGCGGCCCCGCCGCAGCCTCCGCCACGACTGGTCCGCGTCCGCGGCCCTGGCCGGCCTGATCGCGGTGGTCGTCTCCTACTCCGGACCCGTCCTGGTGGTCCTGGAGGCGGCGCGGGCCGGAGGGCTCAGCCCCGAGCTGACATCCTCCTGGGTGTGGGCCATCTCGGTGGGCTCCGGCCTCACCTGCGCCGTCATGAGCCTGTGGACCCGCCAGCCCGTCATGGTGGCGTGGTCCATCCCCGGAGCGGCGCTGCTGATCACCTCGCTCGGCAACTACTCCTTCTCGGACGCCGTGGGCGCCTATGTCGTCACCGCCGTCCTCGGCCTCCTCCTGGGCGTGACCGGGCTGTTCGGGAAGATCCTGGCCGCCGTGCCCAAGCCCATCACCGCGGCCGTCCTCGCGGGCGTGCTGTTCCCGTTCTCCATCAAGGTGGCCGCGGCCGTCGTCGAGAACCCGTGGGTGGCGGGCGCCCTGGTCCTCGGCTACCTCCTGGGCCGGCGCTTCTTCCCCCGCTACGCGGTCTTCGGGGCCCTGGCCCTGGGCGTGCTCATGGCCGTGGTCCGGGGGCGGATCGAGCCCGTCGCCCTGGACCTCGGCCTCACGGCGCCGGTGCTGACGCTGCCGACGTTCTCCTGGGAGGCGATCGCCGGCATCAGCATCCCGCTGCTGATCGTCACGGCGGCCGGGCAGAACGCCCCGGGCCTGGCCATGATGCACACGGCCGGCTACGAGGCCCGGGACCGCCTCCTGCTGGGGGCCTCGGGCGTCGCGTCGATCGCCTTCGCCCCCTTCGGCAGCCACGCCCTCAACCTCGCGGCCGTGACCGCCGGCATCGCGACGAGCCCCGAGTCCCACCCGAACATCGACCGGCGCTACGTGGCTGGCATCTCGTGCGGGTTCTTCTACGTCCTCTTCGGGCTGTTCGCCGACACCATCGTCGCCGCGTTCTCGGCGATCCCGCCGGGCATGATCACAGCCCTCGCCGGGGTGGCGCTGCTCGGCGCGCTCCAGGGCTCGTTCTTCGACAGCATGCACCCGGGCCGGCACCAGCCGGCGGTCATCGAGGCGGCCCTGATCACCCTGGTGGTGACGGTCTCCGGGATCCAGCCGTTCGGCATCGTCTCGCCGTTCTGGGGCATGCTCGTGGGCATCGCGGCGTACGCCATCCTCCGCCGCCCCAGCGCCTCCCGCGGGCGCTGACGCCCCGGGCGGCGCCCGCCGCCGGAACCGCACGCACCGTCACGAAAGCGAACGGTGAGCGTCCCCTCTTGCGGGGACAGACACCGAGACGCGTGCGGCTCCCGGGCCGGACGGTCGCGGCGACGCCGCGGATCGCCCCCGGATTTCCGCCGTTCTCCGGCTCCGCCGCGCTCCGCGCCGTTCCCCCGGTCGTCCCCCGGTCGTCCCCCGGAGGGGCGTCACGAGGGGCGGCGGCGATCTCGGCGGGAGAAGCAGGTGCCGTTCCGCCACGGGTCCGATAAAGTGACGCTCGTGGTGAAAGCCACAGCAATGGGGGAAATTGCACGGGTCGGACCGATTCGGACGCACTGGGGGGTGCACCGTCTCCGGCGCCCGTGTTCTGAAAGCCGCTCAGCCCACGGCTCTCCTCTGTTGAGGCGTTCAACGCCTGCCGATGGCCGCGGGTCCTCCACCGGAGGCGCATCTCTCCCCGCGCCGGGCGGACTCCTACTGCCCGTTCCCGCGGCCATCGGTCCTCAACGGACCTGCGCGGCACCGACCGGACGTGCTCGCTGCCCGCCCCCCGCGCCGTGGAGCGATCACCCGCCGGCGGACCGGGCACCCCGGCGTACGGACCACCGGTGCGGCCCCATTAGGATCGTAGGGCCGCGCCCGGCGTCGTCGACCCCTGGCGCGCGGCACCGCCCGCTGCCGCCCGCCGAGGAGCCCTCCCATGCCCGACCAGGTCCCGGGGACCGTCGAACACGTCCTGACCGTCCACTGCCCGGAGGCCCACGGACTCGTCAGCGCCATCACCTCCAACCTCACGGAGCAGGCCTGCGACATCTTCGACGTCAAGCACTTCTCCGACCGGTTCACGGACGAGTTCTTCATCCGCTGCCACACCGTCAGCGAGGAGGGCAGCGCGACCGTCGAGTCCCTCACCGAGGGCTTCGCCCCGGTGGCCGCCCGGCACGGCATGCGCTTCCGGCTCGTCTCCGTGGAGCGCCGGACCCGGGTCCTCGTCATGGTCTCCCGGTTCTCCCACTGCCTCACCGACCTGCTGCACCGCACCCGGATCGGCGAGCTGCCCATCGAGATCGTGGCCGTGGTCTCCAACCACCTGGACCACAAGAGCCTCGTCGAGTGGCACGGCGTCCCGTTCCACCACGTGCCCGTCACCGCCGCGACCAAGGAGCACGCCGAGGGGCGGCTGCTGGAGCTCGTGGACCGCTACGACGCCGAGCTCGTCGTCCTCGCCCGCTACATGCAGATCCTCTCGGACGAGCTGACCCGCGAGCTGTCGGGGCGGTGCATCAACATCCACCACTCGTTCCTGCCGTCCTTCAAGGGCGCCAAGCCCTACCACCAGGCCTACGCGCGCGGGGTGAAGATGGTGGGTGCCACCGCGCACTACGTGACCGGCGACCTCGACGAGGGCCCGATCATCGCGCAGCGCGTCATCCCGGTGGACCACGCCCACACCCCCGACGACCTGGTGGCTGTGGGCCGTGACGCCGAGATGCAGGCCCTCTCGCGGGCCGTGAAGTGGCACGCGGAGGGGCGCGTGGTGCTCTCCGGCAACCGGACCATCGTCCTGGTCTGAGGGACCCGTCCGGCTCAGCCGGCCGGCGCCGGCGCCAGCGGCGCCACCCGGACCGCGACGCCGCGCTCGAGCGACTCCTGGGCGGCGTCGGCCACGCGCGAGGCGGCCACGGCGTCCCGGGCCGTGCAGGGCGGGTCGAGCTCGCCCCGGACCACCTCGACGAAGGCCGCCATCTCGCGGCGGTAGGCCACGGCGAAGCGCTCGTGGAACGTGGTCCAGGGCGGTCCCGGCGGGAAGCCGGTCCCCGGCTCGGCCGACCGGAGGGCGGTGTGCCGGTCCAGGCCCACCGCGATCGAGTCCAGGGACCCCTGCAGCTCGAGCCGCACGTCGTGGCCGGCCCCGTTGTAGCGGGTGGCGGAGACCGTGGCGAGGGTCCCGTCGTCGAGGGTCAGCACGGCCAGGGCGGTGTCCACGTCGCCCACCGCCCCGATCTCCGGGTCCCCGGTGTTGGACCCGCGGGCGTAGACCTCGACGACCTCGCGGCCGGTGATCCAGCGCAGGACGTCGAAGTCGTGCACGGAGCAGTCGCGGAAGAGCCCGCCGGAGGTCGCGAGGAACTCGAGGGGCGGCGGGACCATGTCCCCGGTCACGGCCCGGACGCTGTGCAGCCGGCCGAGCTCGCCCGAGTCGAACGCCTGCTTGGCGCGCACGTACCCGGGGTCGAGCCGGCGCTGGTGGCCGATGTGCACCGGGGCCCCCGTCCGCTCGATCTGCTCCACGAGGGGCAGGGCCTCCTCGACGGTGAGGCCCACCGGCTTCTCGCAGAAGACGACGACCCCGGCCGCGAGGCCCTGGCGGATCAGGCCGACGTGGGTCGCCGTTCCGGTGGCGACGACGAGGCCGTCCACGCCGTCGTCGAGCGCGGCCTCGACGGAGGGGCTGGTGCCGGCGCCGAGGGGCCCGGCCACGGAGGCCGCCTGCGCGGCGACGGCGTCCACGACGGTCAGCCGCACAGCGGGTCCCCCGTCGGGGGCGCGCAGGGCGGCGAGATGGGCGGCGTGCATGGCGCCGATGCGGCCGGCGCCGACGAGCGCGATGCGCACGGGCGCGGTGGTCACGGGGTCGGTGGTCACGGGCTGGGTGTTCACAGGTGCTCCTTCGGCGGGCCCCAGGGGCCGGGCGTGGACCGGCCCCTGGGGCCCGGCGTCGTGGCCGGTTCCCGGGGGCCGGGGCTTGTCAGGCGCGGGGGCGGGAGAGGGACTCCGCCATGTCCGCCTGGACCTGCTTCATCTGGCTGGTGTGCCCGCCGAGCTGCTCGAGCTCGTGGGTGAGCTCCTCCAGCTCCGCGCCGCCGGCCATCTGGGCGGTGAGGTCGCCCAGCAGGATGTCCTTCTTCTCGTAGTAGCCGATGGACTTCCCGCGCTTGAGCAGCAGGAACCGGTCCCCCACGGGGTAGGCGTGGTGCGGGTTGTGGGTGATGAACACGACGCCCAGCCCGCGCTCCTTGGCCTGCAGGATGTAGCGCAGCACCACCCCGGACTGCTTCACGCCCAGGGCGGCGGTGGGCTCGTCGAGGATGAGGACCTTCGCCCCGAAGTGCACGGCCCGGGCGATGGCCACGCACTGGCGCTCACCGCCGGAGAGGGTGCCGATGGGCTGGTCGACGTCGCGCAGGTCGATGCCCATGTCCGAGAGCTCCCGCTTGGTGATCTCCTTCATCTTCGCGACCTCCAGCCGCTTGAAGGGACCGAACCCGGTGGTGAGCTCCGAGCCCAGGAAGAAGTTGCGCCACACCGGCATCAGCGGCACCACGGCGAGGTCCTGGTAGACGGTGGCGATGCCGGCGTCCAGGGCCTCCCGCGGCGAGGTGAAGGTGGTCTCGGCGCCGTTGACCCGCAGGATCCCGTCGGTGTGCTGGTGCAGCCCGGCGATGATCTTGATCAGGGTGGACTTGCCGGCCCCGTTGTCGCCCAGCACGCAGGTGACCTTCCCGGCCTCGACGGCCATGGTGACGTCGCGCAGCGCGATGATGTTGCCGTAGCGCTTGCCCACGTTCTCGAGCTCGACCAGGGGCGCGACGGTGTCGGTGGTGGTGCCGGCGGTGGTGCCGGTGGGGGTGTTCTGCGTCGACACGGTGTTCACCTATTTCCTCTCGATGCGCTTGCGCACGTACATGTTGACGATGGTGGCCAGCAGCAGCATCAGGCCCAGGAAGAACTTGAACCAGTCCGGGTTCCACTCGGCGTAGACGATGCCGCGCGAGGCGATGCCGAAGATCAGCGCACCCAGGGCCCCGCCGATCGCGGAGCCGAAGCCGCCGGTGAGCAGGCAGCCGCCGATCACCGCGCCGATGATGTAGAGGAACTCGTTGCCCACGCCCTCCCCGGACTGCACGGAGTCGAAGGCGAAGAGGTTGTGCATGCCCAGCAGCCAGCCGCACAGGCCCACGCCCATGAACAGCCCGATCTTGGTGCGCGCCACCGGCACGCCCACGGCCCGGGCGGCGTTCTCGTCCCCGCCCACGGCGAAGATCCAGTTGCCGATCTTCGTCTTGAGCAGGATGAACGAGGCGATGGCCACGAGGGCGATCCAGTAGAAGACCGTGATCCGCACCTCCACCCCGCCGATGCTCACCGAGGAGGCGAAGATCGCCTTGGCCGCGGCGAAGCCGTCCATGGTGCTGATCGAGGGCGAGGAGACCGAGCCGCCGATCAGGCGGGTCAGGGCCAGGTTCAGACCGGTGAGCATCAAGAAGGTGGCCAGGGTGACGATGAAGGAGGGGAGCTTGGTGCGCATCAGCAACCAGCCGTTGACGAAGCCGATGAGCAGGGACACGGCCAGGGCCACGCCCACCCCCACCCAGACGTTGAGGGCGAAGTACCAGCTGAACATCGAGGCGGTCAGGGCGGAGGTGATCACCGCCACGCCGGTCGAGAGGTCGAACTCCCCGCCGATCATCAGCAGGGACACCCCGACCACCATGATCCCGATCGTCGAGGCCCCGTAGAGGACCGTCGAGATCGACTGCGGGGCGGTGATCGACGGGGCGGCGACGGCGAAGAACACCGCGACCACCAGCGCGCCCACCAGGGCACCGATCTCGGGGCGGGCCAGGAACGCACCCAGCGGACCTCGGGTCTGGACCCGCTCGTCGGCCGGGGCGGCTGCGGTGGGCGTGGGCGGGGCTCCGGAGGAGCTGCGGTCCGGCGCGGGTGCGGCGGCCGGGGTGCGGGTGGAGGACATGGCTTCCTTCTCCTGGTTTTCGGGCCCGCTCAGCGGACGCCTTCCTGTGCGTACTGGAGGACCTGCTCAGCGTTGGTGGAGTCCACCACGGCGGGTCCGGTGAGCGTGGGCTGGCCGCCGCCGATCTTGAAGGCGCCCCGGTGGTTCTGCCACAGGGAGTCCACGGACAGGTAGCCCTGCAGCCACGGCTGCTGGTCGATGGTGAACAGCACGTCGCCGTCGACGATCGCCTGCGCGAGGTCGCCGTTCATGTCGAACGAGGCCACGGTCACGTCGCTGCCGGCCGACTCCTTCGCCTCGAGCAGCGTCATGGTGATGGGGGCGCCGAGCCCGATGATCGCGTCGGCCTCCGCCGAGGTCTGCAGCTTGGCCGTGGCCGTGGAGGACACCTGGGTCATGTCGGTGCCCTGCACGTAGAGGATCTCCGTCTCGGGCAGCGCCTCCTTGACACCGGCGCACCGGGCCTCGAGGCCCACGTGGCCCTGCTCCTGGATCACACAGATCGGGTGCTGCAGTCCTTCCTCCTTGAGCCGTTCCCCGGCGGTCTCACCGGCCAGCTGCTCGTCGGACCCGAAGTGTGCGAAGGCGCCGAGATCCTCGAACTCCCCTTCCCCCGCGTTGAGCGAGACCACCGGGATCCCGGCCTCCTCGGCCTTGCCCAGCACGTCCCGCAGGGCGTCGGGCTTGGCCAGGGTCACGGCGATGCCGTCGACGCCCTGGTCGATGTACTGCTGCACGAGCTGGGCCTGGCGCCCGCCCTCGGGGTCGGAGCCGTAGAGGAACTCCACGTTGTCCTTGGCCGAGGCCTCCTCGGCGCCCTTGCGGATGGTGTCCCAGAAGGTGTCACCGGGGGCTGCGTGGGTGACCATCGCGATTTTCATCGGCTCGGTCTGGGCCACCTGGCCGCCGCCCTCCCCGGTGTCCGCGGCGGGCCGGCGGCCGCCCTCCGAGGAGCAGCCCGCCAGCGCCACGGCGGGGAGGAGCAGCGCGGCAGCAGCCGCGCGGCGCCGTCGCACCCCCGTCCGCCGGCCCTCGGGGGAAACACGTCGTGCAGTCATGGAAGTTCTCCTCATGTCGCTGCGGGGCCTCGCGCCTCGATGCGCCCACCTCGGCCGTCCGCTTGGGGATCATCCTGAGTGAGCCGGATCACATGTGTCAATAGAATGTATGGACATTCTCACAAGAGGGCGTCCACAATTGGGGTGGGGACCCTCCCCCGGCGCAGTCTCGGTCCGCGAGGCTCCGCCGACAGCTACTCTCCGAACAGGCCCCGGTGCGGACCGGCCGCTGTCGAGGACGACACGGCCGGCCCGCACCGCGCGACCGCCAGCCCGCCCACGACGGGGCGGTGCCGCCGACGACCCGGCGGCGCCGCCCCTCGCCAGACCCCTTGGAGGCCCCCATGTCCGGCCCACTCCGTCTCACGGTCGACAAGACCTCTCCCGTCCCCCTCTACCACCAGGTGGCCCAGGGCCTCGAGGACGCGATCCGCAGCGGCGAGCTCCCTCCGGGGACCAAGCTGGACAACGAGATCGACCTGGCCAACCGCCTCAACCTGTCCCGCCCCACCATGCGCAAGGCCATGGACCAGCTGGTCCAGGCCGGGCTGGTGGTGCGCAAGCGCGGTGTGGGGACACAGGTGGTGGGCTCCCAGATCCGCCGCTCCCTGGAGCTGAGCAGCCTGCACGACGACCTGCAGCGCAGCGGGGGCGCGCCCAGCACGAAGGTGCTGGACTTCGCCGTGGTCCCCGCCGAGAACGACATCGCCGAGCTGCTCGGCCTCGCGCCGGGCGCGGAGGTCTACCACCTGGTGCGCCTGCGCAGCACGGACGGCGAGCCGCTGGCCCTGATGGAGAACTGGATCCCCGCCGCACGGTGCGAGCTCACGCGCGAGCGGCTCGAGCAGGAGGGCCTCTACGCGGTCCTGCGGGGGCAGGGCGTCAACTTCCAGCTCGCCCACCAGCGCGTGGGGGCCGTGAACGCGGACGAGTTCCAGGCCGGACAGCTCGGCGTGGAGCCCGGGGCGGCCCTCGTGGCGATGAGCCGCACGGCCATGGACGACGTCGGGCGCCCCGTGGAGACGGGACGGCACGTCTACCGGGCCGACAAGTACAGCTTCGAGCTCACCCTCGTCCAGCGCTGAGCGGCCGCGCCCGCGGCAGCACGGCACAGGAGCACACGGCACGCCGCAGCGGCGGACACAGCAGACGACACGGCAGACCACACAGCTGACGACACAGCAGACGACACAGGAGGAACACATGACCGCCGCCCCCGCCCGCCCCGAATGGGTCTACCCCAAGGGCTCCGCCGCCCAGGACGGCTGGTTCGTCTCCCTCGGCGGCCACGACTCCGCCACCGAGGTCCCCGGCTGGGCCCACACCGGCCTGCGCGTGGCCGACCTGGCACCCGGCGAGGGCCTCGCCCTCGACGCCGTGGACGAGGAGCGGATCGTGGTCCCCCTGTCCGGGGCCTTCCGCGCCGACGCCGGGGGGAGGACCTACGACCTCATGGGCCGTCCCTCCGTGTTCTCCGGCCCCACCGACGTCCTCTACACCGGCGTCCGCACCGACCTGACCCTCATCTGCGAGGAGGGCGGCCGCGTCGCCGTGGCCTCCGCGCCGGCCCGCGAGGAGTACCCGGCGCGGCACGTGCTCCGCGAGGAGGTCCCCGTGGAGCTGCGCGGGGCGGGCAACTGCTCCCGGCAGGTGCACAACTTCGGCACCCCCGCGGCCCTGGAGGCGGACCGCTTCATCGTCTGCGAGGTGCTGACCCCCGCCGGCAACTGGTCCTCCTACCCCCCGCACAAGCACGACGAGGAGAAGGAGGGCGAGACCGCCCTCGAGGAGATCTACTACTTCGAGACGCAGCTCGCCGCGGGCATGCCCCCCCCCACCGCGGAGGAGGGCGGCGCGGACGCCCTCGGCTACCAGCGCGTCTATGCCTCCGACGACCGGCCCATCGACGTCAACGCCGAGGTGCGCTCGGGCGACGTCGTCCTCGTCCCCTACGGCTGGCACGGCCCCGCCATGGCGGCGCCGGGCTACGACATGTACTACCTCAACGTGATGGCCGGGCCGGGCCGGGTCCGGGAGTGGATGATCAGCGACGACCCGCACCACGGCTGGATCCGCCGCACCTGGGACGGGTCGGCGGTCGACCCGCGGCTGCCGTTCGGCCGCTGAGCGGGGTGGGGCGCCCCGCACGGCCGGCCCGCGGCGCCCCGGCCCCCGGCCGCGGCGCCGCGGGCCGGGGTCCCTCCGCAGACCCCGCCGCTCCGCCGTGGAACCGCCGGCTCGCCCTGCTGGTGGCCACGGTGATGTTCATGGAGCACCTGGACGGCACGATCCTCGTCACCGCGGCCCCGGCGATCGCCGCGGACCTCGGCGTGTCCAGCGCGGAGGTGGGCATCGCGGCCACCGCCTACCTGGTCACCGTGGCGACCTTCATCCCCGTGGGCGGATGGCTCGCACGGCGGTTCGGCCCCCGGCGCGTCTTCTGCGGCTCCATCGCGGTCTTCACGCTGGCGTCCGTGCTCTGCGCCGCCAGCGGAAGCCTCCCGGCGCTCGCGCTCGGCAGGGTGCTGCAGGGACTCGGCGGCGCCCTGATGGTCCCCGTGGGCCAGCTGATCGTGCTGCGGGCCACGGACAAGCGCCGGTTGCTGCAGGCCATCGCCTGGATCACCTGGCCGGCCCTGCTGGCGCCGCTGATCGGCGGGCTCCTGACCACCTGGGCGGGCTGGCCGTGGATCTTCCTGGTCAACGTGCCGGTGGGCCTGCTCGCCCTGGTGGTGGCCCTGCGGACCGTGCCGGACTCCGGCGCCGCCCCGGGCCGGCTCGACCGGTGGGGGCTGCTGTGGTGCTCCGTCGCCCTGTTCAGCCTGGTCACCGGCATGGAGCTGGTCTCCGGCACGGACCGCGCCGGAACGGGGATCCTGCTGCTGTGCGCCGCCGGGGCCGGCGCCGCGCTCGCCGTCCGGTGGATGCTGCGCACGGACGAGCCGCTGCTGGACCTGCGGCTCTACCGGATCACCACCTACCGGACCGCCAACTCCGGAGGCTTCGTCTACCGGCTGGTGATCAGCGCGGTGCCATTCCTGCTACCCCTGCTGTTCCAGGACGGGTTCGGGGGCTCGCCCGCGCAGGCCGGGCTCCTGGTCACCGCGGTCTTCCTCGGCAACATCGGCGTCAAGCCGATGACCACGCCCCTGCTGCGTCGGTTCGGCTTCCGCACCGTGCTGATCGCCGCCGTGGCGGGCGGAGCCGCGTGCCTCGCGGCGTTCACGCTGCTGACCGAGCGGACGCCGCTGCCGGCGGTCGTGACCCTGCTGCTGCTCAGCGGCGCCCTGCGGTCCGTGGGCTTCACCGCCTACAACTCGCTCCAGTTCGCCGATGTGGAGGCCGAGCGGATGCCCTCCGCCAACACGCTCTCCGCCACCAGCGCCCAGCTGGCCACGGGTCTCGGCGTGGCCGTGGGCGCACTGGTCCTGCAGTCCTCCACCGCGCTGGGGCCGGACACCGCCGGCGAGCTCTTCCCCTACCGGGCCGCCTTCACCGTGCTGGCGCTGCTCCTGCTGGTGCCCCTGGTGGGGACTGTGAGGCTCCCCGGCACGGCGGCGGCCCACCTCACCGGGCGCCCCGGCCCCCTCCCCCCGCCGGAGCGCGCCGGCCCGCGGAGCACCTCGGACGACGGGGCCGCATCGGGAACGCCCCGGGCGCCCGGGATGTGACCCGGACCTCCCTCAGGTCTTCCTAAATGTCCTGACATATGGTCAAATTCACATTGACGCCGGCCTCTCGCGCTCCCGCCCCACGCACCGGGCCCGGCGCCTGCACCGCGTCGCCTCCACTCCGCCTTCTCCACCCTGTCTCCTCCGAAAGGCCCCGCCATGCCCCTCGTGCGCATCGACGTCATCGAGAACCGCCGCACCCCGGCCCAGCTGCACGAGCTCGCCGACGTCGTCCAGGACGTCATGCTCGACACCTTCGCCGCACCCGCCCGCGACCGCTACCAGATCATCACGGAGCACCGGCCCGGCCAGATCATCGCCGAGGACACCGGGCTGGGCTTCACCCGCACCGACGACCTCGTGGTCGTCCAGGTCTTCCAGCAGGGCCGCACGGAAGACCAGAAGAGAGCCATGTACCGGGCCCTGGCCGAGCGGCTCCAGCAGCGCACGGGGCTGGACCCGCACGACCTCATCATCTCGGTCACCGAGAACACCCGCGCCGACTGGTCCTTCGGCGAGGGCGTCGCCCAGTTCCTCGAGGGCCACCTCTGAACGTCCCACCCCTGCACCACCGCCCCAGCAGCGCCGTCACGATAGGTTCACCGTCTTGCCCTCTTCCCACATGTTCTCCGGCACCTCCTCCCGCGTCCTCGTGATCGGGGGTGGCTACGTCGGCCTGTACGTCGCCATGAAGCTGCAGCAGAAGGTCGCCGCCCAGGGCGGGGTGGTCACCGTGGTCGACCCCCGCCCGTACATGACCTACCAGCCCCTGCTGCCGGAGGTGGCGTCCGGGGCCGTCGAGGCCCGCCACGTGGAGGAGGCCCTCCAGCTGCGCAACTCCGTCCTGGAACGCATCGAGCACGCCTCCCTGCTCCCGGAGGGCAGCCCGGAGCGGGCGCGGGCGCTGACCGTCGTCGGCGTCGGCGGCGGCTTCGCCGGGATCGAGGCGATCACCGAGCTGGAGGACATGGCACGCCAGGCCGTGGCGGCCAACCCGCGGGTCGGAGCCCACGAGCTGCGCTTCGTGCTGGTGGAGGCCATGGGCAGGGTCATGCCCGAGGTCACCGCCGAGCAGGCCGAGTGGGTGGTGGAGCACCTGCGCTCCCGCGGCATCGAGGTGCTGCTCGACACCTCCCTGGCCTCGGCCGTGGACGGGGTGCTGGAGCTGGTCGCCATGCCCGACCGGGCCCCTGCCCGGACCCTCGAGGCGGACACGCTGCTGTGGACCGCCGGGGTGCAGCCGGCCCCCGCCGCCCGCCACTACGGCTTCCCCCTGGACGCCCGGGGGCGGGTCACCGCCGACGCCACCCTGCGCGTCCTCGACGAGGCCGGCCGCCCGGTCCCGGGGGCCTGGACCGCCGGGGACGTCGCCGCCGTCCCCGACCTCACCGGCGGCGGCGTGGGCGGGTACTGCGTGCCCAACGCCCAGCACGCCGTGCGCCAGGCCAAGCACCTGGCCCGCAACCTGCTCGCCGTCCGGTCCGGCGACGGCCGCCTCACCGAGTACAGGCACCACAACCTCGGGGCCGTGGCCGGATTCGGCAGGCACCAGGGCGTGGGCCGCATTCTCGGAGTGAAGCTCACGGGCGCCCCGGCCTGGCTGGCCCACCGCGGCTACCACGGGGCGGCCGTGCCCACCTGGGAGCGCAAGCTCCGGGTGCTCACCGACTGGACGCTGGCCGCAGCGCTCGGACGGGACACCACCGACACCAGCGACGTGGCCACCCCCTACCGTGCATTCCAGGACGCGGCCTCCCCCCCCGGCCCGCCGTGGCCGCGACCACCGGCGCCTGAGACCCACCGGGCCGCGGGCAGCACCCTCCCGCCCGCCGGGTCCGCTGCCCGCGAGGTCCCCGGCAGCAGGCCCGGCACGGTGCGGTCGGCCCCGGGGCCGACCGCACCGCTGCCTCCCCATCCCCGTCCCGCCGACCGACCTCCTGGATGCCATGCCCCTCCCCACCCCGCTCCTCCCCTCTTCCCTCCGGCCCTCGCGCGATCCTCGCCCAGGTGCGCCCCGTGCACTCCGGCAGCCGGACCGCCCCTCGGCCGCCCTCCCCGCGGGCGACGCGTGCCCGGAGCCCTGCCACTTCTGCACCGGACCCGAGACGGACTGACGGCGCCGGGCCCCGCCGATGCCGTCAGTCCGCTCGGGCGCGGCGGAGAGCTGCCGGCGGAGCCGGTGCTGCTCGAGATCGCCCGCGCCCACGGAGCCGGCGTGGGGCAGGTCGTGCTGCGCCGGCACGTCCAGCACGGGGTCGTCCCGATCCCCTCCTCGGCCGCCCCGGACCGGCAGCCGCGGGCCGCTCGCCGCTGCACCGCCGTCCGGACAGCGCGAAGGGCGCCTCCCCGGCCGGGGAGGCGCCCTTCGCGCGCACCGGGCGCGATCAGCGCGGCACGGGGACCGCTGCGGCCGCGTCCTTGAGCACGCAGGCGGCGACCTCGAGACCTTCGATCCGGCCCAGGGAGACGTCCTCGTGCTCGATGTTGACCGCCATGTCCGGGTCGACCTCCTGCAGCGCGGTGAGGAACTCGGTCCAGAAGGCGGTGTCATGGCCGCGGCCCAGGGCCACGAAGTCCCACGCGGAGTCCTTGGGCCACTCGTTGGCCCATTCATCCCCGCCGAGGTTGGTGCGGTTCTCCTCGGGCGAGAGGCGGCGGAAGCTGTTGTCCAGGACACCGTAGAGCGCGGCGTTCTCCTTGTTGATGCGGACGTCCTTGGCGGCCGCGTGGAAGATCAGCGGGCCGAGTTCGCGGACGACGGCGACCGGATCCATCTGCTGCCAGAACAGGTGCGACGCGTCGAGCTCGACGCCCACGTGGGTGGCACCGGTCAGCTCGATGAGCTTCCGGACATCGGCCGTGTTGAACACGACGTTCTGCGGGTGCAGCTCCAGGGCCACCTTCACGCCGTGGTCGGCCGCGAGGCGGTCGGTCTCCTTCCAGAAATCGGCGACGACGCCCCACTGGTAGTCCAGGACGTCCAGGGCCGCCGAGTTCCAGGCGTTGACGATCCAGTTCGGCACGGTGGCCCCGGGCTCCCCGCCGGGCAGCCCGGACATGGTCACCACCCGGTCCTGGCCCAGGCGGTGTGCGAGCCGGATGGAGCGGCGGATGTCCTCGGCGTGCTTCTCGCCGATCTCCCGCTTGGGGTGCAGCGGGTTGCCGTTGCAGTTGAGGCCTGCGATCGAGACGCCGGTCCCCTCGAAGATCGCCAGGTAGTCGTCGCGGGCGGCGTCGCTCTCGAGGATCCGGTCCATGTCGGGGACGTGGACGGCCGGCAGGAATCCTCCGGTGTTGATCTCGATGCCGGTCAGGCCCAGGTCCGCGATGACCTTCAGTGCTTCGGGGAGCGGCCTGTCGTGCAGGATCGCGTTGTAGACGCCGAGCTTCACAGGACGACCTTCTTTCCGTGGTGGGTGGCCGACTCCACGGCCGCCTCGAGGATCTCCATGTTGTGCACTCCCTCGTCGAAGGAGGCGTTGCGGGGCAGGGACGAGGCCTCGTCCAGTCCGGCGACCTCCTCGAGGAACGCCCGTGCCTGGTAGCCGAAGGCGTCGTTCTGCCCGAAGCCGACGCCGGGGGCGTCCATGGCCAGCCCCTGGGACAGGTACGGGTGGCCCGGGCCCAGGTTGATGGTGCGGTAGCCGTTGGTGGCCTCGGGACCGTCGGTGAGGAACAGCTCGATCTCGGCCGGGCGCAGCTGGTTGAACCGGGCCGCGCCCTTCTCGCAGAAGACCTCGAACGTCAGCGTGTTGGGGTGCCCGGCGGCCACCCGGGAGACCTCGAGGCTGCCGGCGCCCTGGGCGAACTCGGCGGAGAAGGCGGCGTAGTCGTCGTTCTCGACCGGCTCGTGCTCGTCGCCGACCTCCACCAGGTGGTGTCCGGTCACCGCCCCCAGCGGCAGGGGGCGCTCGGTGATCGTCGTGGCCAGCCGGCCCCCGCTGACGGAGCGGACGTCCCCGCAGAGGAACTCCGCGACGTAGGACAGGTGGCTGCCCACGTCGGCCAGCGCCCCGGAACCGGGCCCGCCCTTGTAGCGCCAGCTCATCGGGGCCTTCGGGTTGAACCCGTAGTCGGTCCAGTAGCGGCCGCTGAAGTGCAGGACCTTGCCGAGGGTGCCGTCCAGGATGAGTTCCCGGACGGCGGCGATGCCGGGGGTGCGGCGGAAGGTGAAGCCCACCCGGCCGATGGAGTCCGCCGCGGCCGCGGCGCGGGCCATGGAGCGGGCGTCCTCGAGCGTGTCGCTCAGCGGCTTCTCGCACAGGACGTGCTTGCCGGCCTCCAGCAGGCCCTCCACCACCTGGCGGTGGAACCTGTTGGCGATCACGACGCTGACCACATCCACCGCGGGGTCCTCGGCGATCGCCTCCCAGGAGGCCACGGCGTTCTCGTAGCCGTAGCGGCGGGCGACGTGGCCGCCGAGCTGCTCGTTGACGTCGCCGATGGCGACGTAGCGCAGCGGCGGGAGGACGGGGTCGTAGAGCGTGGGGGCGACGCGGTAGGCGGCGGCGTGGGCCTGCCCGGCCATGCCGGCGCCGATGACGGCGATGCCGATGCTGTCAGTCATGGTCCCTCCTGGGAACGGGGATGGGAGACGGGGTGAGGAGTGCGGCGGGAGCGGTGCGGCAGTGTGACGCACCTCTCTTTGGAGCGCTCCATCACAGCGTAGAATCAGTCACAGGACACGTCAAGGGATATGTCAGGACATGATTGCCGAGGAGTGCGCAGTGACCGGAACCGAGGCCCGCCGCCGGCCCACCATCTACGACGTCGCCGAGGCCGCCGGGGTGTCTAAGTCCCTGGTGTCCCTGGTGCTGCGCGGGTCGCCCAGCGTGTCGGAGGCGCGGCGCACGGCCGTGCTCGACGCCATGGCCCGCCTGGACTACCGGCCCAGCCAGGCGGCCGCGGCGCTGGCCGGCGCGACCACCCGCACCATCGGGGTCGTCATCGACGACTACCGGAACCTCTGGTTCGTGGAGCTGCTGCGCGGCCTGCAGGAGGGCCTCGCCCCGCACGGGCTGCGGATCGCGGTCGCGGACCACACGCTCAACGCCCACGTGGAGGCGCACCCGCTGGACGGTTTCCTGTCGATGCGCGTCGACGGGCTGGTGATCGCCACCGAGCCGACCGGGGCCATGCGCGTGCCCGAGGGGCTGCCCGTCGTGGTGGCCGGCCACCGGGAGGGCGTGGTGCCGGGCGCCGACGTCGTCGCGAACGACGACCGGCTCGGCGCCCGCCTGGCGACGGAGCACCTGGTCGGGCTCGGCCACCGCGGGATCGGCCATCTCACGGGCGGCGGCGGAGCGGCCCGGCTGCGGGCGGAGGGCTTCGCGGAGGCGATGGCCGCGGCCGGTCTCGAGCCGCGGACCGTCGCGGGGGACGGCGCCACCACGGAGGAGGACGGCTACGTCGCCGCGGTGCGCCTGCTCGACACCGCGCCGGAGACCACGGCGGTCTTCGCCGCCAACGACACCATGGCCATGGGGGCGCTCGCCGCGGCCGGCGAGCGCGGGCGGCGCGTGCCGCAGGACCTCTCCGTGGTCGGCTACGACGACTCCCCCATCGCCTCCACCCACCTCCTGCAGCTGACCACCGTCGACAGCCGCAACGCGGAGATCGGCGCGGTGGCCGCCGAGCGGCTGGTGGCACGGATCGGGGGGAGCCCCGCCCCGGAGACGGCGGTCCTGCTCGACCCGCAGCTGGTCGTCCGGGGGTCCACCGCGGCGCCCCGCTCGACCGCGTGACGGAGGAGCGCGCCGTCGCCCCGCCGGGGGGACGCGTCAGGGCGCGGCGGGGCCGCCGCCCCGCCGCGCCCTGACGCAGGCCCGCCGCTGCCGCTCAGGCGCGGGCGGGAACCTGTGCCGTGCCGTAGAGCTCCGGCTTGGGCTGCATCTGCACGGGCACGATCTCCCCGCTCGCCTGCGCCCGGACGCCGGCCTCGCAGCACGCCGCCGTGGCGTAGCCGTCCCAGGCCGAGGGCCCGCCGATCTGCCCGCGCGCCGCCGCGTCGACCCACGCCTGGATCTCGCGGTCGTAGGCCTCGACGAAGCGCTCCTCGAAACCGGGGGTCACCTGGCCGCCCCAGGTCCCGGCGGTGCGGACGTAGGGCTCCTGGTCGCCGCCGATCCCGACGATGCCGGTCTCGAAGGACGCCTGCGTGGCGACCTGGTAGCCGAACTGGGCGTTGACGTAGGCCTCGACCTGGGCGAGGATCCCGGACTCGGTCTCCATGAGGACCAGCTGGGGGTCGCGCTGGCCCGCCGGGGCGTTGCGGGTGGAGCGCCCGATCCGGACCTGGACCGAGGTGATCTCCTCGCCGGTGAAGAAGCGCACGGCGTCGAACTCGTGCACCACGGAGTCGTTGATGATCATCTCGTTGGTGAAGCCCGCGGGGGTGGTGGGGTTGCGGTGCTGGTGGTGCAGGGTCAGCAGCTCCCCGTAGGTCTTCTCCTCGATCATCCGGCGCAGCGCGAGGTAGCCCGCGTCGAAGCGGCGCATGAAGCCGACCTGGACCAGCTGCCGGCCGGCGGCGGCCTCCGCCTCGACCACCCGCCAGGAGGACTCCGCGTCCGGGGTCAGCGGCTTCTCGCACAGCGTGGGCAGCCCGTGCTCGATCGCGGACAGCAGCACCTGCTCGTGCAGGAACCCGGGCGTGGCGATCAGGGCGGCGTCGACGTCGTCCCGGTCGAGCACCTCCTGGAAGTCCGTGTGGGCGACCGCGCCGGGGATGTGGGCGATGGCGGCCTCGGCCCGGGACCTGTCGATGTCGACGACGGCGGCGATCTCGGCGCCGTTGATCCGGCGGTGGATGCGCTCGATGTGGTCGGCGCCCATGCGGCCGGCTCCGACGACGGCTACGCGCAACGGGTTGTTCATGGTGGTCTCCTTCCTCTGCCCCTGCGGGGCGGGGTGTGCGGGGCGCTCCCGCCGGTCCGGGACCGGCGGGAGCAGGGGTGGCGCCTGGGTCAGTGGTCGGACGAGGACGGGAACGCGAAGGACGCCCCGGACGCGTGGTGCGGCTCGGGCCACCGCTCGGTGACCGCCTTGCCGCGGGTGTAGAAGCGCACCCCGTCGGGACCGTAGATGTGGTGGTCGCCGAACAGGGAGGCCTTCCAGCCGCCGAAGGAGTGCCACGCCACGGGCACGGGGATCGGGACGTTGACCCCGATCATGCCCACGGACACGCGGCGCTTGAACTGCCGGGCGTAGGCGCCCGAGGAGGTGAAGATCGCGGTGCCGTTGCCGTAGGGGTTGGCGTTGATGACCTCGATGGCCGCCTCGAGGCTGTCCACGCGCAGCACCACCAGCACGGGGCCGAAGATCTCCTCCTCGTAGGCCTGCATGTCCTGGCGCACCCGGTCGAGGACGGTGGGGCCGACGAAGAAGCCGTCCTCGTGGTCGGCGACGATCAGGTCGCGCCCGTCCACGACGATCGCCGCGCCGTCCTCCTCGGCGGCGGTGACGATCTTCTGGATGCGGTCCTTGGAGGCCGGGGTGATGACCGGGCCCATGTCCGAGGCCTCGTGCATGCCGTTGCCCACGGTGATCTCCCGGGCGCGCTCGGCGAGCTTGTCCACGAGCTGGTCCGCGGCCTCGCCCACGGCCACGGCCACGGAGATGGCCATGCAGCGCTCCCCGGCCGAGCCGAAGGCCGCGGCGTTGATGTTGTCCGCGGCGACGTCCATGTCCGCGTCCGGGAGGACGACGGCGTGGTTCTTCGCCCCGCCCAGGGCCTGGACGCGCTTGCCGTGCTTGGTGGCGGTCTCGTGGACATAGCGGGCGATCGGGGTGGAGCCCACGAAGGAGATGCCGTCGACGTCCGGGTGGGTCAGCAGCCCGTCCACGGCCTCCTTGCCGCCGTGCAGGACCTGGAACACGCCGTCCGGCAGGCCCGCCTGCTTCCACAGCTCGGCGATCAGCAGGGACGGGGAGGGGTCCCGCTCGGAGGGCTTGAGAATGAACGCGTTGCCCGTGGCGATCGCGACGGGCGCCATCCACAGCGGCACCATCACCGGGAAGTTGAAGGGCGTGATGCCCGCCACCACGCCCAGGGGCTGGCGGAAGGAGTACACGTCGATGCCGGTGGAGAACTGGTCCGAGAACTCGCCCTTCAGGTGCTCGGTGATCCCGCACGCGAACTCGACGACCTCCAGGCCGCGGCCGACCTCGCCCTTGGCGTCGGAGAGCACCTTGCCGTGCTCGGCCGTGATCAGCCGGGCGAGGTCGTCGGTGTGGGCGGCCACCAGCTCGCGGAACGTGAACAGCACGGCCATCCGGCGGGACAGGGACACGTCGCCCCAGGAGTCGGCGGCGGCCCGCGCCGCGGCCACCGTCCGCTGCAGGTCCTCGTCGGAGGCCAGGTGCAGGATGCCGGAGACCTCGCCGGTGGCGGGGTTGTAGACCTCCTGGGTCCTGTCCCCGGAGCCGGCGCTGCGGGCCCCGGCGATGAAGTGCTCGATGTGCTGGACCTGCTGCTGGGTCTTGTCGATCTGCTGGGTCATGGGGTTCCTCCTTCAGTTCCCGAGCAGCGGACGCTGCCGGGCCTTGTGCTGCTGGTAGACCTCGTGGGCCTCGTTCGTGGAGCCGAGGGTGGCGGTGGCCGTCACGGGGACGTCCCACCACGACTCGGAGCTGGGCGCGTCGATCAGCGGGTCCGACTCGACGTGCACGAGCACGGGCCCGGAGCCCTCGGGGGCGGCCTTGGCCTCGGCCACGCACCGCCGGAGGCGGTCGATCACCCCGTCCCCGGGCTCGACCCGCAGCACCCGCACGCCGAGGGACTCGGCGTTGGTGGCCAGGTCGATGGGCAGGGTGGAGCCCTCGTCGAAGCTGTGCCGCTGCCCGTCCAGGTAGCGGTACTTCGTGCCGAAGCGCTGGGAGCCCAGCTGCTCGGACAGCGCCCCGATCGAGGCGTAGCCGTGGTTCTGGATGAGCACGACCACGAGCTTGAGGCCCTCGGCGACGGCCGTGACGAGCTCGGTGTGCATCATCAGGTACGAGCCGTCCCCGACCATCACGACGACGTCGCGCGGCTCGGCGCCGGTGCGCTCCGCCTCGGCCAGGGCGGCCCGCTTGACCCCCAGGCCGCCGGCGATCTCGTAGCCCATGCAGGAGAACGCGTACTCGACGTGGTAGCCCCAGGGGTCCTTGACCCGCCACATCTTGTGCAGGTCGCCCGGCAGGGAGCCGGCCGCGCACACCACGACGTCGCGGTCGTCCATGGCCTCATTGACCGCGCCGATGATCTCGTTCTGGCTGGGCAGGGGTAGGTGGCGCTCCGCGAACACGGCGTCGACGGTCTCGTCCCAGCGCTGCTTCTCGGCCTCGACGGTCCGGGTGAGGTCGGCCCCGACCCGGTGGCCGCCGAGGGCCGCCGTGAGGGCCACGAGCGTCTTGCGGGCGTCGGCGACGACCGGCACGGACGTCCCGTGCTTGTAGGCGTCGAAGGCGGCCACGTTGATGTTCACGAAGCGCACGTCCGGGTGCTGGAAGGCGGTGCGGGAGGCCGTGGTGAAGTCCTCGTAGCGGGTGCCGATGCCGATCACGAGGTCCGCGTCGGCCACCACGGCGTTGGCGGCGGTGGAGCCGGTGGAGCCGACCGCGCCCAGGCACAGGGGGTGGTCCCAGTCCATGACGCCCACCCCGGCCTGGGTGTACGTGACGGGGATGCCGGTGGCCTCGGCGAACTCGCGCAGCTGCTCGGTGGCGAAGGCGTAGTGCACCCCGCCGCCGGCGATGACCACGGGGCGCTCGGCGGCGCGGATGGCCGCGACGGCCGCACGGACGTCCTCCTCCTCCGGGGCGGGGCGGCGGATCCGCCACTCGCGGGGGGCGAGGAACTCCTCGGGCACCTGCAGCGTCTCCGCCTGCACGTCCTGCGGCAGGGCGATGGTCACCGCGCCGGTCTCGGCCGGGTCGGTGAGCACGCGCATGCCGTTGAGCAGGGCGGAGTACAGCTGCTCGGGCCGCCACACCCGGTCGAAGAAGCGGGAGACGGGGCGGAAGACGTCGTTGACCGTCAGGTCCCCGGCGTCGGGGCGCTCGAGCTGCTGCAGGACGGGGTCCGGCGCGCGGGAGGCGAACTGGTCCGAGGGCAGCAGCAGGACGGGCAGCCGGTTGGTCGTGGCCAGCGCCGCGCCGGTGACCATGTTGGTGGCGCCCGGGCCGATCGAGGTGCTCACCGCGAACGTGGCCCGGCGCCGGGTGTGGCGGGCGTAGCCGACGGACTGGTGGACCTGGGCCTGCTCGTTGCGGCCCTGGTAGTAGGGCATCAGCCGCGGGTCCTGCTGCTGGCACTGCTTCAGCGCCTGGCCCACCCCGGCCACGTTGCCGTGGCCGAAGATGCCGAACATGCCGGGGAACGTCCGCTCGCGGTACTCCTCGCCGCCCACGCGGTCGACGGTCCACTGGTTGGCCAGGAACTCCACCAGCGCCTGGGAGACGGACAGGGTGCGCGCGCTCATCGGACCGCTCCGCCCCGGGCCGGGAGGCCCTCCAGCAGGGACGCGGCGGTGGCCACGGCCCCGGCGACGTCCCCGTCCTCGGGGTACAGCAGGGTGCGCCCGACGGTCAGGCCCTGCACGCCCGGCAGGGCGAGCGCGGCCTCCCAGGTGGCGAACACCTCGTCCGGTGACCCGCTCGGGTCCCCGCCCAGCAGCACGGTGGGCAGGGTCGTGGCGGCCATGACGCGCTCCATCTCCTCGACCACGGGCAGCTTCATCCAGGTGTGGGCGGAGGACCCGCCCAGGCCCTGGGCGATGGCCACGGACTGGATCACGGCGTCGGCCGAGAGGTCGTTGACGATGCCCCGGTCGGTGATCCGGGAGATGAACGGCTCGACCATGGCGATGAGCTCCAGGGCCGCGAGGGAGTCCACGGCGCGGGCCGTGCTCTCCAGCACCGCGGTGGTGTGCGGATCCTCGAAGCAGATGCGGGTGAGCATCTTGCCGCCGTCGGCGCCGATCCGGTTCAGCGCCTCGGCGGTGTGGCCGGTGAACCGGTCGTCGATCTCGTTGACCAGCCCGGGCAGCCCGCCGCGGTTCATCGAGCCGAACACGAGCTTGCCCTCCAGCGCGCCGAGCAGCAGCAGGTCGTCGAGCACGTCCGGGGAGGCCAGCACGCCGTCGACCCGCGGGTTGGCCAGGGCGATCTGCAGGCGGTCGAGCAGGTCCCGCCGGTCGGCCATGGCCCGGGGGTCGCTGCGGACCTTCAGCGCGCCGCGGGCCGGGTGGTCGGCGGCCACCACGAAGTTCTGCTGCCCGTACACCAGGCCGGGGTGGCGGCGCCGGGAGTCGGCGGCCCGCTGGACGGCCCGGGGGTCCTCGAGCCGGATCCGGCTCAGGTGCTCGTAGCGGCGCGGGTCGGCGTCGGTGCCGATCTCGATCTGTTCGGTGCTCATCGGGTGGCTCCTTGGGGAACGGCGCGGCCGCGCTCGCGCAGCAGCTGGAAGACCTCGTCGGGGGTGGGCATGGCGTCGGAGCAGGAGATGCGGGAGGCGACGATCGCGCCGGCGGCGTTGGCGTAGTCCAGCACCTGCTCCAGCGGCCAGCCCTGGTTGATGCCGTGGCAGAAGGCGCCGCCGAAGGAGTCGCCCGCGCCGAGGCCGTTGACGGTCTCGACCGGGACGGGCGCGGAGACCACCCGCTCGTCGCGGGTCTTCGCCATGACGCCCTCGGGGCCGAGCTTCACCACGGCGATCCGCACGCCGGCCGCGAGCAGCCGGTCCGCCTGCTCGTCGGGGGTGCCCTCCCCCACGGCCACGGCGCACTCCTTGTCGTTGCCGATGGCGATGCTCACGTGCTGGAGCAGCTCGTGGACCTGCGCGCGGGCCTCGTCCTCGGAGGCCCAGAACATGGGCCGGTAGTCGAGGTCGAGGATCGTGTGCTGGCCCGCGCGCAGCTGCTCGCGGGGACGGGCCGCGTGCGCGGCCAGGTGGGCCGAGCGGCTGGGCTCCTGGCACAGCCCCGTGACCGTGGACCAGAGGATGCGGGTCTCCCGCACGGCCTCCGGATCGATATCCTCCGGCCGGATCTGCAGGTCCGGGGCCGTCGGGAAGCGCCCGTAGAAGTAGAGCGGGAAGTCCTCCGGGGGCCGGATCGCGCAGAACGTGGCGGGGGTCTGCAGGCCCGGCACGGCGGTGACGTACCGGTCGTCGACGCCGTAGCGGGCCAGCTCGCGGTGCAGGTAGACGCCGAACGGGTCGTCGCCGGTGCGGGTGACCACCGCGGCGGACTCGCCGTGGCGGGCGGCGGCGACGGCCACGTTGGACGGGGAGCCGCCCAGGTACTTGCGGAACGTGGTCACGTCCTCCAGGCCGACGCCGATGTCGTCGGGATAGATGTCGACGCTGATGCGCCCGATGGTCAGGACGTCGTAGCTCATGCGTGGGCCTCCGCCTTCTGCGCGGTCTGCTGACGGGTCCGGGCCGCGGCCGTGCGGGCCGCGTCGGCGCGCTCGCGCATCTGCGCGAGCTGGTAGCGGGACACCTCCGGGGCGTTCTCGTCCTCCGCGAACACGGAGGAGACCATGACGGTCTCCTCGCGGTCGAGGAAGCCGTTGGCGGCCAGGCCGCCGAAGAACTCGTCCCAGTCGACGTCGCCGTCGCCGATCTTCAGGTGCTGGTGGACGCGCACGGCGTTGCCGGGCGGGTTGGTGATGTAGCGCAGCCCGTGCGAGCGGTGGTGGTCCATGGTGTCGGCCACGTGCACCATGCGCAGGTTCTCGCCCACCGCGGCCATGATGTCGAGGGGCGCGTCCGCCATGTGGAAGGTGTGGGGCGCCACGTAGACGAAGCCGAGGTTCTTCGAGTTCGCCCCGCGGATCACCCGCCACGCGGCCAGGCCCTGCTCCACGAAGTCGTCGGGGTGCGGGTCGATGGCCACGTGCACGCCCTCGGCCTCGATGATCGGCAGCAGCTCCTCCATGGACCGGTAGAACGCCCGCTCGGACTCCTCGGGCAGCTCCGGCCGGCCCTGGAACTCGGTGTTCATCTGCTCCACGCCGAGGTCCACCGTCATCCGGATGGCGCGCTTCCAGTAGCGCACCGCCGCCTCGCGGGCGTCGGGGTCCGGGGAGGACCAGCGCAGCACCGGCAGCACCGAGGCGATCTGCACGCCGGCGTCACGGCACTCCCTGCGGAGCGCCGCGACGAGGTCGTCGTCGGCCTTGGGGTGGTTGAAGAAGGGCAGGAAGTCGGCGTGCGGGGTGAGCTGGAGCCAGTCGTAGCCCAGCTCGCGGGCGAGCGCCGGGAACTCCAGCAGGGAGTGGGTGTGGTGGAACGGGGTGGGGTCGAGAGCGATCTTCATGGACGGGTTCTCCAGGTCGGTGGTGCTCGGACGGGTCAGCGGACGCGGGTGCGGGAGCCGCAGCCCATGAGGTAGGACCGGGTGCGGGTGGCGATCGGCAGCGGGACGTCGAAGGAGGAGACGGGGTACATGTCCTGCTCGACGATGCCGAAGATCGGCCGCTCCAGCTTCTCGACCTCGGCGATCACCTGCGCGAGGTCCGGGAGACCGGCCGGCGGCTCGACCATGACCCCGGCCAGGTTGGCGGCGGCCCACGTCAGGTTCTCGCGGCGCACGCGCTCCAGCACCACCGGGTCGATCTGCTTGAGGTGGAGGTAGCCGATGCGCTCGGGGTACTTGCGGATGAGGTCGACCGAGGAGGCGCCACCGTACTCGGCGTGGCCGGTGTCCAGGCACAGGGTCACGAGCTCGGGGTCGGTGCGCTGGAGGAAGGTCTCGATGTCCGGCTGGCCGCACACGTGGGAGTCCGCGTGGGAGTGGAACTGCTGCTGCAGGCCGTACTCCTCGCGCAGCACCCTGCCGAGCCGGTCGTGCCCCGCGCACAGGACGTTCCACTGCTCCGCGCTCAGGCGCTCGTCCTCGAGCGCCTCCCCCGTGACGTCGTCGCGCCACATGGCCGGGATGACCACGATGTGCTCGCCGCCCATGGCGGCCGTCAGCTCGGCGACCTTCCGGGCGGGCTCCCAGGCCTCCTGCCACTGCTCGGCGCCGCGGTGGAACGCGGTGAACACCGTGCCGGCGGAGACCTTCAGGTTCCGCTGGGCCAGCTCGTCGGCGAGCCGTGCGGGGTCGGTGGGGAGGTAGCCGTAGGGGCCGAGCTCGATCCAGGAGTAGCCGGCCTCGGCGACCTCGTCGAGGAAGCGCTCCCAGGGGGTCTGCTTCGGGTCGTCGGCGAACCACACGCCCCAGGAGTCCGGAGCGGTGCCGATGAGCACGGGGTTCTTCTCCTGCTGCGCCGACTCGGCGGCGGTGGTGGTCGCGTTCTGCTGCGCCATGGTGACCTGCTTCCTGGTGCTGGTGCTGGGCCGGCGCCACGGAGCGGATGCGGGGCGCCCGGTCGCTCAGTGGTCCGGATCACATCCAGAATACGTACTCAGGTCAGTTTGTAAAGACATACCGTCTAAGTCGTCGGATTCGTGTCGGCCCGGGCGCGGCACGGCAGACCGGACGGGACGGACCCCGGGGCGAGCGCCGCCGGGCCCGGGCCGTGCGAGCCGCCGGCGCCCCGCCGCCTACGCGAGGGGCGACGGGCGCCGCGGGCCCCACCGCAGGGGCGCGTCGAGCATGGCGAGCCGGGCGATCTCCGCCGCGCCGAGCACCACCGACCGGCCGCCGAGCCGGCTGCCCTCCACCGGGCGGTGCCAGATGGCCGCGGGCACCTGCGCCGGCTCCTCGCCCGATCCCGCTCGCTCCAGCCACGGGGCGAGGGGGACGAGGTTGCCGGTCAGGACGATCTGCTCGGGGCAGAGGATGGGGCCGATCTGCGCCATGGCCCGCTCCAGGTACCGGCGGGCGCGGGCGAGGGCCCCGAGGGTGCGCTCGTCGCCGGCCCGGGCGCGCCGGGCCAGCTCCGCGGCGACGTCCTCCAGGCTCGCGCCGGGCCCGGGGTCCAGCTCCGCCGCGCGCGCGATCGCGGCGACGGCCGCGTAGCGCTCGAGGCAGCCCCGCTGGCCGCAGAAGCACTGCTCCCCGCCGGGCTCGACGATCGTGTGCCCGAACGCGCCGGCCGCCCCGCCGAATCCGCTGACGAGGGCGCCGTGGTCGAAGGCGCCGCCGCCGATGCCGTCGCTGCCGAGGAAGATCGCCAGGGTGGACCGGTGCCGGCGGCCCCCGAGCCGCACCTCGGCGGTGACCGCCGCGGCCCCGTCGTTGACGGCGCGCACCGCCCGGGCGTCGAAGGGCAGGTGCTCCCACAGGAGGGCCTCGGGCTCACGCCGCCAGTCGCGGCTGGTCACGGTGACGAGCCCCCCGGACACGAGGCCGGGCAGGGCCACCACGAGCGAGACCGGCCGGTCGAGGGCGCCGCAGTCGGCCAGGGCCTCGCGGACCAGGCGGTGCATGCGGGCAGCGGCCTGGCGGACCGGCGTGCCGGGGCCGAGCTCGGTGTCGCGGGCGACCAGGTGCTCCCCCGAGGGCGTGACGACCCGCACGTGGATCGCCTCGCTGGTGATGTCCACCCCGACGGCGGCCGCCCAGTCCCCGCCGAGCCGGACCGCCGTGGCGGGCCGGCCCCGGGAGCCGGTCGGGGCGATCCCCACCTCCTGGAGCATCCCCTTCTCCACCAGCTGGGCGCGCAGCTTGCTGATGCTGCTCTGCACCAGCCCGGTCGACCCGATCAGCTCCGCGGTGGAGGCCACCCCGAGGTCGTCGACGCAACGGAGGACCACCGCCAGGTTGCGCTCCCGCACGTCGCCGATGCGGACGGACTCCCCGGAGGACGCGACAGTGGTCATCCTCGGATCCTAGTCAGCTCGCGCCGCACGCGTCCCCACCGCTTTTGTCGCTATGTCTTGACATAATTTCATTCCGGTGTGATCTTATGAGCGTACTTGTGATGCGGAGCACACGCCACGGCGTCTCCGCCGACCGAGGGAGGGCGGCCCACCGAGCCGGTGCCGGCTCGACCGCCCTGCCTCCCCCGCCGCCGATCGCCCCGCGACGGCCCGGCGACCACCTGCCAGGCGCTGACGACGATCACGCCGGCGACCCGAACGAAAGGAACCGACGTGTCCCACGGCGCTCCCATCACCCACGCGGTCGACCTCCAGCTCCCACCCGTGGGAGCCTGCCCGCACAACCGCCGGCTGGGCCTGGTGGCCGTCATGGCCACCTTCGGCGGGCTGCTCTTCGGCTACGACACCGGCGTGCTCAACGGCGCCCTGTCCTTCATGACCGACTACTTCGGCATCACCCCCACCCAGGAGGGGCTGATCACCTTCGTCCTGCTCATCGGGGCGGGCATCGGGGCCCTGGCCGGAGGCCGCATCTCGGACCGGATCGGCCGGCGCCAGAACATCATCATCCTGGCCGTGCTGTTCTTCATCGGGGCGCTGGGCTGCGCGCTGGCCCCCACGTTCCTGAGCCTGCTCGCCTTCCGGCTCGTCCTCGGGCTCGCGGTCGGCGGGGCCTCCGTCACCGTGCCCGTCTACCTGGCCGAGGTCGCCCCCTTCGAGAACCGCGGCAGCATCGTCTCCCGCAACGAGCTCATGATCGTCTCCGGCCAGTTCCTGGCCTTCGCCATCAATGCGGTGATCGGCAACGTCTGGGGCGAGAACGAGAACGTCTGGCGCTACATGCTCATCATCGCGGTGCTCCCCGCCGTGGTGCTGTTCTTCGGGATGCTGCGCATGCCGGAGTCCCCGCGCTGGCTGATCGCCCACGGCCGTGAGGACGAGGCGCTGGAGGTGCTGCGCCAGGTCCGCTCCGAGGAGCGCGCCCAGGCCGAGATGGCCGAGGTCCGCGCGCTGGCCGAGATGGAGAAGCAGGAGCAGCTCGGCGGGTGGGCCGACATCAAGTCCCTGCCCTGGGTCCGCCGCCTGCTGTTCATCGGCCTGGGCCTGGCCGCCTACCAGCAGCTCACCGGCATCAACTCGATGATGTACTACGGCACCCAGGTGCTCGAGGAGGCGGGGTTCTCCCGCAACGCCGCGCTGAGCTTCAACGTCCTCAACGGCGTGATGTCCGTGGGCGCGATGCTCGTGGCCCTGGCCATCATCAACAGGTTCAACCGCCGCACCCTGCTGATCTTCGGCTTCACCGGCACCACGATCGCCCACCTGCTCGTCGGGTTCGTCGGCCTGGGCCTGCCCGAGGGCAACGCGCTGCGGCCCTGGCTGCTGATGCTCTGCATCCTCGCGTTCATCGGGATCATGCAGGGCACCATCGGGCCCCTGGTGTGGCTGATGATCGCCGAGATCTACCCGCTGAAGTTCCGCGGCGTGATGATCGGCGTGACGGTCCTGGCCCTGTGGACTACCAACGCCATCGTGTCCCTGGTCTTCCCCCCGCTGGTGGCCGCCCTGGGCTTCGGGACCTTCCTGCTCTTCGCCTTCGTCGGCTTCCTGGCCCTGCTCTTCGTCGCCACCTCGGTCCCCGAGACCCGGGGCAAGACCCTCGAGGACCTCGAGGCGGAGTTCGAGGCCAACTACAACACCGTCTGAGCGGCTCGCCCACGACGGGCCCCGCCGGCATCGGCCGGCGGGGCCCGTCCGCGTCCCGGCTCAGCGCCGCGGGAGGAGCTCCTTGCTGAAGACGGTGTCCCCGTGGCCGTCGCGCAGGCTCACGGTCAGGACGTCGTCCTCGGCCAGCTCCACGTGGCCGAAGAACTGGAAGCGGCCGTCCCGCGGGGAGCCGCCGGCCGGTCCCGCCTTGGCGAAGACCTGCTCGGGGCCGAAGGTGCCGTCCAGCCCGTTCGGGCCGAAGCTGCCGGCGTTGATCGGCCCGGCCACGAACTCCCAGAACTCGTCGAAGTCCGTGAACGCCGCGCGCTCCGGCGAGTAGTGGTGGGCGGCGCAGTAGTGCACATCCGCGGTCACCCACACCACGTTCCGCGCCCCGGCGTCCTTGAACGCCTTGAGCACGCGGGCCAGCTCGAGCTCCCGGCCCAGCGGCGCCCCGTCGTCGGCGTTGGCGATGGGCTCCTGCGCCCGCCCGTCGGGCACGACCACCCCCAGCGGGAGGTCCGCGGCGATCACCTTCCAGGTGGCGCGCGACGACGTGACCCCGTCGATCAGCCACTGCACCTGCTCCTCCCCGAGCAGGGGCGTGGCGTGCGGCTCCCTGCCGGCGGTGTTCTCCCCCTTGAAGGTGCGCATGCCGAGGCAGAAGACGTCCAGCTGCGGGCCGCGCTCGATCCGGCGGTGGATCCGCTGGTCCTCGAAGCCGGTGGTGCCGGGGCGCAGGGCGCGGGCGTCGCCGATCGGCTGGTACTCCTGCCAGGCCCGGCGGCCCCGGGCTGCGAGGGTGTCGACGTCGCGCACCGTGTAGCGGTCGTCCTCCAGGACCTCCCCGGCCCACCAGTTGTTGGTGGTCTCGTGGTCGTCCCACTGGGCGAGCACCGGGACGTCGGCGTACATGGCCCGGACGTTGTGGTCCATCAGGTTGTACCGGTGCCTGGCCCGGAACTCCTCCTGCGTCTCGGCGACCTTCACGACGCCCTCGGTGACCACGTTGCGCCACACGCTGCCGTCCGGCTCCACGACCTCGGCCTGGATGGGCCCGTCGGCGTAGACGGTGTCCCCGGCGTGGATGAAGAAGTCCGGGTCGAGGTCGTGCATCGCCCGGTAGCAGTACATCCCGCCCAGGCCCGGGTTGATGCCCCAGCCCTGGCCGGCCGTGTCCCCCGTCCACACGAAGGACTGGCCGCGGGCGTCGTCGCGCCCCCTCCCCCGGGCCCCGCCCGGCGCGGTGCGGAACGCGCCGCGGGCGACGTCGGAGAGCACGCCGTCCTCGTCCTCGAACCGGACCTCCAGCGCGAAGCGGGTGCCGGGCGGCAGGTCGGTCGCACCGATCTTGGCGGTGTGGTCGGTCGCGTCCGTGACCCACCCCGAGGTGAGGGTCCGGTCGAAGGACCCGGCGCCGCGCAGCGGCGTGCCCTCGTCGTCGACGGCGCGCAGCCGCGCGACCATCCGGCCGGTGCCGTCCGTGCGGGACCACAGGACCGCGGAGCGGGAGGTCACGTCGCCCGTGGCGATGCCGCTGGGCAGGTGCAGGCGCCGGCGCACGAGCCCGGGGGTGGAGGGGCGGACCGGGCGGAGGGGACCGGCGGCAGCGGTGCCGGCGGGCAGGACGGTTAGGGCGGAGGCGGCGAGGGTGCCCTGGAGCAGCCCGCGGCGGGAGAGGGTGGCCATGCCGCCCATGCTCGGGCCCGTCGTCGACCGGGCGTTGACCCCGGGGTGAACGACGGCCGACGTCCGCGGGACGGTCCCGTGCGCGGACGGGGACGGGGACGTGGAAGGGCCCCGCCCACGACGTGCGTGGACGGGGCCCTTCCGGGGCGGATCAGCGGGCCGGGGCCCGGCGGATCACTTGCCCTCGAAGATCCCGCGCATCAGCTGGGCGGTCTCGGACGGGGTCTTGCCGACCTTCACGCCCACGGCCTCGAGGGCCTCCTTCTTGGCCTGCGCGGTACCCGAGGAGCCGGAGACGATGGCGCCGGCGTGGCCCATGGTCTTGCCCTCGGGGGCGGTGAAGCCCGCGACGTAGCCGACGACCGGCTTGGTCACGTTCGCCTTGATGAAGTCGGCGGCGCGCTCCTCGGCGTCGCCGCCGATCTCACCGATCATCACGATGGCCTCGGTCTCGGGGTCCGCCTCGAACGCCTCCAGGGCGTCGATGTGGGTGGTGCCGATGACCGGGTCGCCGCCGATGCCGATGGCGGAAGAGAACCCGATGTCCCGCAGCTCGTACATCATCTGGTAGGTCAGGGTGCCGGACTTGGAGACCAGGCCGATCTTGCCCTTTCCGGTGATGTTCGCCGGGGTGATGCCCACGAGGGACTCGCCCGGGGTGATGATGCCGGGGCAGTTCGGCCCGATGATCCGGGTGGTCTGCTTGCCGTCCGCGCCGGTCTTCGACTTCGCGTAGGCCCAGAACTCGGCGGAGTCCTGCACCGGGATGCCCTCGGTGATGACCACGACGAGCGGGACCTCGGCGTCGATCGCCTCGACCACCGCGTCCTTGGTGAAGGCCGGCGGCACGAAGACGATCGACACGTCCGCGCCGGTCTTCTCCACGGCCTCGGCGACGGTGCCGAAGACCGGGAGCTCGACGTCGTTGCCGTCCTTGTCCTGGTGGGAGACCGTGGTGCCGGCCTTGCGGGCGTTCACGCCGCCGACGACCTGGGTGCCCGCGGCGAGCATGCGACCGGTGTGCTTGGTGCCCTCGCCGCCGGTGATGCCCTGAACGATGACCTTGGAGTCCTTGTTCAAAAAGATAGACATTGCTGTTCGTTCCTTAGAGAGTTCGTCTGGCTCGGCGGGTTACTTGGCGGCGTGGGCCAGCTCGGCGGCCTTGTCCGCGCCTTCGTCCATGGTCTCCGCGAGGGTGACCAGCGGGTGGTTGGCGGCGGCGAGGATGCGGCGGCCCTCCTCGACGTTGTTGCCGTCCAGACGGACCACGAGCGGCTTGTCCTCCTCGTCGCCCAGGATCTCCAGGGCCTTCACGATGCCGTTGGCCACGGCGTCGCACGCGGTGATGCCGCCGAAGACGTTGACGAACACGGACTTGACCTGCGGGTCGTTGAGGATGACGTCCAGGCCGGCGGCCATGATCTCGGCCGAGGCCCCGCCGCCGATGTCCAGGAAGTTGGCGGGCTTGACGTTGCCGTGCTTCTCGCCGGCGTAGGCCACGACGTCCAGGGTCGACATGACCAGGCCCGCGCCGTTGCCGATGATGCCGACCTCGCCGTCGAGCTTGACGTAGTTGAGGTCGTGCTCCTTGGCCTTCTCCTCCAGCGGGTCGGCGCTGGACTTGTCCGCGAGCTCGGCGTGCTCCGGGTGGCGGAACTCCGCGTTCTCGTCGAGGGAGACCTTGCCGTCCAGGGCGACGATGTCACCGGCGCCGGTCTTGACCAGCGGGTTGACCTCGACGAGGGTCGCGTCCTCCTTCTTGAAGACGTCCCACAGCTTCACGAGGACGGGGACGACCTTGGCGGCGGTCTCGTCGTCGAAGCGGGCTTCCTTGACGATCTCCTGGGCCTTGGCCTCGGTGATGCCCTCGGTGGGGACGACCTCGACACGGGCCAGGGCCTCGGGCCGCTCGACGGCGAGCTGCTCGATCTCCATGCCGCCCTCGACGGAGCACATGGCCAGGTAGGAGCGGTTGGCGCGGTCCAGCAGCACGGAGAAGTAGTACTCCTCGGCGATGTCGGCGCCCTGGGCGATCATCACGCGGTGGACGGTGTGGCCCTTGATGTCCATGCCGAGGATCTGCTGCGCGTACTCGTAGGCCTCGTCGGGGGTCTTGGCGACCTTCACGCCACCGGCCTTGCCGCGGCCGCCGACCTTGACCTGCGCCTTGACGACGGTGACGCCGCCGATCTTCTCGGCGGCGGCCTTTGCTTCTTCGGGGGTGGTCGCGACGATGCCCTGGAGCACGGGCACGCCGTGCTTCTCGAACAGGTCGCGCGCCTGGTATTCGAACAGGTCCACGGGTGATGTCCTTCTGCGTCGAAGTCGTGCGTCGGCGTCGGCCCGGGCTGGACCCGGGTCGCACGCCGACCTGGTGGTGAACACGGAGCGCCGCGCCTCCTCGGGGCCGAGACCCGTCGGAGGCGTCCGGGGCGTCGTGCCGAGCCGTTCCGGGCACAGGACGCTCCGGTGCGCTCCCTGTACCAGACTGTAGTCCATGCCTCATCGGCCGCCCCAACCAGGCCCGCGTGCTTCCCGTCCCGGTTTTCTTGATTGACTGGGCCCATGAGCACTCTCGACCCGCCCGAGAACCGGGCGTTCGCCCCGGCCGATCCCGGCTTCCTGGTCTCCATCGGGGCCCTGGCGTTCCTGGCCCTGGGGCTCGAGGCCGTGGCGGACGGGACGGTGCTCATGGTCACCGGGGAGATCCCCGCCGTGTACCCCCTGGGCTGGCAGGTCCTCGTGTGGCTGTGCCTCGCCGCCCTGTGGCTCGGCGTCCAGCGCGGCCTGGTCGCGTGGATGCGCCACCGCGCGGCGGACCCCGCTCTCGGGGAGACCGCCGTGCCGGAATCTGCGGCGCCGGAGACCGCCGTGCCGGGGGCGTCCGACCCGGCCGCCGACCACCGCACGACCACCACGGCCTTCGTGATGTTCGTCGCAGCCGTGCTCCTGGGCGTGATCCTGCCCGTGTTCCTCGTGGGGCAGTGGCGGGTGCCGCCGATCCAGCGCTACCTGGACCTGTACGCCGTCTACGGCGGAACCGCGTGGCTCGGCATGGTCGGCTACGCCGCCTACCACATGGGCCGCTCCCTGCTCCTGGCCCTGGTGCTCGTCGTGGCCCAGCGCGCGGCCCAGCTGAGGTGGCCCTCCTCGCGCCTGGTCCGCGCCGCCCCCGTGGGCGGGCTCGTGCTCGGCGCACTGCTCGCCCTGCCCGGTCTGCTGCTGGGCGGGGCGCCGTCCGCGCTCACGGCGCTCGTATGCTGCACCCTGCTCGGCGGGGTGCACAACCTCACCGGCAGGTCGCTGCGCTGGACGGCGCCGGCGACGGTGGCGGTGCTCCTGTTCGTCTGATCCGGCGTCCCGCCCGGCCCCGCGTCCCGCCCGGCCCCGCGTCCGCGTGCCCTCGCGGCGGGCGGAGAGCAGGAGGGGCTCAGCCCACGCGGGTGAGCGGCGCGTAGCGCAGCAGCAGCCGCTTCTCGTCCCCGCCGAAGCGGACCTTGGCCACGGTCTTGTCCCCGGAGCCCTCCAGGGACACCACGGTGCCCTTGCCGAACGCCTTGTGGTCCACGGTGTCCCCCACGGACAGGGAGGGGATCTCCTTGTTGGGCTGCACCCGCCCGGCCGCGGTGGCCCGGGAGGGACCGGCGCCCATGCGCTCGAACGCCGCGTTCGAGGACGCCGCGGCGCCCCAGTACGAGCCGCCCAGGGGGTCCCGGCGCCCGGGGCTCCCGCCGTGCAGGGAGGATCCCCAGGAGGGTGCGGCCGCGGAGCCCTCCCGCTTCCACTGGACGAGCTCGGCCGGGATCTCGTCCAGGAACGGGCTGGCGGGGTTGTACTGGGACTGGCCCCACATGGAGCGGAACTCGGAGCGGGTCAGGTACAGCCGCTCGCGGGCGCGGGTCAGCCCCACGTAGGCGAGCCGCCGCTCCTCCTCCATCTCCTTCTCGTCGGTCAGGGAGCGCTGGTGCGGGAACAGCCCGTGCTCCATGCCGGTGAGGAACACCACCGGGAACTCGAGGCCCTTGGCGGTGTGCAGGGTCATCAGGGTGACCACGCCGTGGGCGCGGGCCTCGGCGACCTCCGCGGCGATCTGCTCGGCGCTCGGCCCGCCCTCCGACTCGCCCGCGCGGGGCTTGCTGGGGATCTGGTCGGAGTCCGCCACCAGGGAGACGTGCTCCAGGAACTCGGGCAGCCCGGCGTCCGGGTTGTCCCGCTCGAACTCCCGGACCACGGCCACGAGCTCGGCGAGGTTCTCCACCCGCGACTCGTCCTGCGGGTCCTGCGAGCCCCGCAGCGCGGCGAGGTAGCCGGACTGCTCGAGGACGGCCTCGAGCACGGTGGCCGCTCCTGCGGACTCGGCCACCGAGGCGAGGTCGTCCATGAGCTGGACGAACGCCCTGACCGCGTTCACCGAGCGGGTGGCCATCCCGGGGGCCTGGTCGGCGCGGCGCAGGGCGTCCATGAAGGAGATCCGCTCCCGCTCCGCGAGGGCCGCGGCGGCGCCCTCGGCGCGGTCGCCGATCCCCCGCTTGGGCTCGTTGACGATGCGGCGGACGTTGATGTCGTCGGCCGGGTTCACGATGGCGCGCAGGTAGGACAGGGCGTCCTTGATCTCCTTGCGCTCGTAGAAACGGGTCCCGCCGACCACCTTGTAGGGCAGGCCCACGCGCATGAGGATCTCCTCGAGCGACCGCGACTGGGCGTTGGTGCGGTAGAAGACGGCGACGTCGCCGGGGCGGTAGCCCTCGTCGTCCTGGAGGCGGTCGATCTCCTCGGCGATGAAGCGGGCCTCCTCGTGCTCGTTCTCCGCGGCGTAGCCGATGATCTTCTCGCCGCTGCCCGAGGCGGTCCACAGCCGCTTGTCCCGGCGGCCCTTGTTCTTGGCGATCACGGCGTTGGCAGCGGTGAGGATGTTCTGGGTGGAGCGGTAGTTCTGCTCCAGCAGGATGGTGCGCGCCTCCGGGTAGTCCTGCTCGAAGTCCACGATGTTGCGGATGTCCGCACCGCGGAACGCGTAGATGGACTGGTCGGAGTCCCCCACGACGGTCAGCTCGGCGGGCGGCACGGGGTTCGCGCCCGGCCCGATGTCCTCGGCCGCGTGGGCCGCCGTGCCGACGAGCTCCCGCACCAGCGCGTACTGGGCGTGGTTGGTGTCCTGGTACTCGTCGATGAGCACGTGCCGGAACCGGCGCCGGTAGTACTCGGCGACCTGCGGGAACGCCCGGAACATGTGGACCGTCTGGGCGATGAGGTCGTCGAAGTCCATCGCGTTGGCGGCCCGCAGCCGCTCGGTGTAGCCGCGGTAGACCTGGGCGACCGCGCTCTCGAACGGGTCGGTCTCGGAGACCCGGGACAGGTGGGTCTCGTCGTCGACGAGCTCGTTCTTCAGCGCGGAGATCCGGTGCTGGATGCTCTTGGGCGCGAAGCGCTTGGGGTCGAGGTCGTGCTGCTTGGCGACCAGGGTGATCAGCCGCAGGGAGTCTGCGGAGTCGTAGATGGAGAACGTGGACTTCAGCCCCACGCTGGCGGCCTCACGGCGCAGCACCCGCACGCAGAAGGAGTGGAAGGTGGAGATCCACATGGACCTCGCGGACTCCCCCACCAGCTCGACCACCCGCTCCCGCATCTCCGCGGCGGCCTTGTTGGTGAACGTGATGGCGAGGATCTCGCCCTGGTGGGCCCGGCCCGTGGCCAGGAGGTGGGCGATGCGGTGGGTCAGCACCCGGGTCTTGCCCGAGCCGGCGCCCGCGACGATCAGCAGGGGCGAGCCGGAGTGCTCGACGGCGGCCCGCTGGGGTTCATTGAGACCCTCCACGAGGGCGTCCACGGGCACCGCGGTGCGGCGGGGAGCGCCGTGCTCGGCGGGGCGGGCCGGGGGCGTCGAGGGCAGGAGCGGGTTGTCGAAGAGGTAGTCCATCGTGCCGTCCAGTCTACCGAGGGTCGGGGACACCGGCGGGGCCCCGCGGACGGGCCGGGACCGGGGCTCAGACGAAGTGCAGCTCCAGGCGGTGCCGGCCGTTGTCGTCCTCGACCCACAGCTCGGAGTCGGCCACCGTGACCCGCACCGGCCGCTTGAGCCGGATGTCGTCGTCGAACTCCACCGCGTCGGCGTCGTGGCCGCCGTAGACGGTCTCCAGCTCCCGGCTGCCGGGATCGAGGTGGCGGATGGCGTCGTTGCCGGTGTCCGCGATCACGATGGAGCCGTCGTAGAGGATCTGCAGGTCCTCGGGGTGGTCGAGCTGCGCGACGTCGGCCGGACCGTCCGCGAAGCCCGCGCCCCGGCGGCCCACGACGGTGCACACCTGCGGGCCGCCGTCCGGCTTGTCGGTGTCGATCTCGATGCAGCGCAGGGAGGACGAGTCGCGGTCGATGAGCCACAGGGTCCCGTTGCCGTCCTCGGTGATGGAGACGGTGGCGGCGAACTTCGCCTGGGCCGCCTTCCCGTCCCGCCGCCCGGACTCGCCCGTCCCCGCGAACTCGTACAGCACGTCGGTGTACGGGTCCCAGCGGTACAGCTTGTGGAGCGAGGGCACCGCGGCGATCACGGCCGAGAGCTTGTGCGACCACACCAGGTCCACGATCGGGGCGCCGCCGAGCACGGAGCAGTCCACGGTCCGGCGGACCGTCTCATGGTCCTTCTCGAACAGCGTGAGCACGTTGCCCTCGGTCAGCCGCATGAGCAGGCCGTCCGGGAGTCCGATGGACAGTTCCATGACGGGCACCTCCGTGTCGTCCTCGGCGAGTCACGGTCGTCCTCGACCGTGCCGTGACCTGGAGCCGGTCCGCGGACCGCCCCGGGTTCGTCCCAGCGTACTCCGTGGTCCGGATGTTCGGCGGGGACCCACAGCCGGATAATGGGGGCATGGGACTGACACCGGCACAGAAGGCCAGGAAGCACGGCGGCGCGGCGTCCGCCCCGCCCCGGGCGACGCACCTGCACGACGCACGGCCCGGGCAGCTGCGCCCCGAGCCGACCCGCTCCAGCTCGGCGCTGGTCGTGGGCGTGGCCATGACCGTCGCGGCGCTGCTGTGGCTCTACGTCAACGCCTGGATCCTCCCCCGGTTCGGCGCGGACGCCGCCGGCGAGCTGGCCCTGCCGGAGTGGATGCCCCTCGGCTTCGACCAGGACCACGCCCGCGGGCTCTCCGCCGCTCTCGGGGAGGAGGGCCGCGCCCAGTACGAGGGGATCCACCGGACCTCGGGGCTGCTGGCGCCCCTGCTCGTGGGCCTGGCCTGGCTGCTCTTCGTCGCGGTCAACACGACGACCCGCGCCCGGCGCTGGCTCCGCTCGACGGTGGTGCTGGGCTTCGCGGTCGTCTCGCTCACCGCCAGCACGGCGTTCGACGCCGCGCTCGCCGCCCCCGACGACGCGGCGGCCGTGACCACCGCGTCCGTCCTGGCGGTCGCCCGCTGGGTGCTGCTCGCGCTGCTGCTGGTCCTGACCGCGCGCGTGGCGGTCGAGGCCCTCCGGCGCCGGGAGCCCGGAGAGGACCCGCACCGCGGCTGAGGCCGGGAGGGAGCAGGGAGCCGACCGGACGACGGACGCCCCGGACCGTGCGGTCCGGGGCGTCCGTGCGCTCGTGCCCCCGATTGGATTCGAACCAACGACACCGGCTTTAGGAGAGCCGTGCTCTATCCCCTGAGCTACGAGGGCGACGCGATCAGTCTAGGGGCTCTCCGGGAGCCCCGCGAACCGGCGCGTCTAGGATCGGTCGCATGCCCGTCTACATCGATCCCCCGCTGTGGCCCGCCCACGGCACGCAGTTCTCGCACCTCGTCTCCGACACCTCCTACGCCGAGCTCCACGCGTTCGCCGACCGCCTCGGGGTGCCCCGCCGGGCGTTCGACGAGGACCACTACGACGTGCGCGCGAGCCTGTACGACGACGCCGTGGCCGCCGGCGCGGTGCCGGTGGACGGGCGGGAGCTGACGCGGGTGCTGCTGCGCAGCGGGCTGCGCGTCCCGGCCCGCTCCCGGCCGGAGAAGCTCGCGGGCGCCCTGCGGCGGCGGTGGGACGCGCGCTTCCCGGCGCACGCGGAGCTGGGGGAGGAGCTGGTGGAGCGCTGGGGCGAGGCGCACCGGCACTACCACGGGCTCTCCCACCTGCTCGCGGTCCTGGAGGCCCTCGACCGTCTGGCCCCCGAGACCGGGCTCCCCCACGGGGCGCCCGACGAGCCGGTGCTCGCGGCGTGGTTCCACGACGCGGTGCACCGCGGCGTCCCCGGGGAGGACGAGCACGCGTCGGCGGCGCTGGCCCGCGAACGGCTCGGCGCGGCGGGGTTCCCCGCGGCCGTCGTGGACGAGGTCGAGCGCCTGGTGCTGCTGACCGTCGACCACGCCGTCGCCGCGGAGGACCGGGCGGGCGCCCTGCTCGTCGACGCCGACCTGTCGGTGCTCGGTGCGGACCCGGCGCGGTACGCCTCCTACACCGCCGGCGTGCGCCGGGAGTACGCCCACGTCCCGGACGAGCAGTTCGCCGCGGGACGGCTGCGCGTGCTCGAGGGGCTGTGGCAGCACCAGCCGCTGTTCCGCACCCCCGCCGCCCAGCGGCTGTGGGGTGCCCGGGCCGCCAGGAACCTCCAGGACGAGATCGGGCGGCTGCGGGCGGCGCCGGCCGGCGTCCCGCGGGACGTGGAGGTCCTCGTGATCACCGCCGTGTGCCTGTGCGACGACGACGGAGCCGTGCTGACGGTGCGCAAGCGCGGCACCGGGAGCTTCATGCTGGTGGGCGGCAAGCTGGACCCCGGCGAGACGCCGCGGGAGGCCGCCGTGCGGGAGACCGCGGAGGAGGTGGGGCTGCGGGTGGGCCCGGAGCAGCTGGCGCTGCTGGGCGAGTTCGTCGCCCCGGCGGCGAACGAGGCGGCCACCTGGGTGCGCTGCACGGTGTTCACCGCGCCGCTGACCGGAGAGCCCGCCCCGCTCGCGGAGATCGAGGAGCTGCGCTGGCAGCCCCTCGAGGACTGCGGGCGCTCCGTGCTGCCGGATGATCTGGCCCCGCTGCTGCGGGACCACGTCATTCCGGCGCTGCGCCGGGCTCCCGCGGCTCGGCGGGCGCCTCGCGGGAGCGGCGCGCCCGGTGGAGCAGGATGCCGGTGATCAGCCCCAGCACGATGCCGATGCCGCCGAAGACGGACAGCCACATGGCGGCGTGCCCGACGAACGCCGCGACGACGAAGCCGACCACGATCCCCGGGACGGCTCCGCCGAGCATCCCGTAGGCCATGTAGGCGTACTCGCGGTCGAGGCTCGTCCGGGCGGTGCGGCTGTAGTCGGTGGGCATGGCCCCAGTCTATCGGGGCCCGTGCGGTGCCGGTCCCGCAGGCGGAACGCATGCCGGGTGCGCGGAACCCGTCTGGTCGAACAGGTTCCGCGCACCCGGAGTCTGTGGTGCCCGTTCGGGCTCAGGCCACGCGGACGTAGACGGGGCCGGAGCCCACGTTGACGCTCGCGATGGTCGTCTGGTTGCCGTTCCAGCCGCCGTGCACGGCCTTGCCGCCGCCGATGTAGATCGCGATGTGGGCGAAGCCGGAGCCGCCGTTGGCGTAGTAGACGATGTCGCCGGGCTGGGCCTGCGCCGCGGAGACGCGGGTGCCGAGGCCGAGGTAGGAGGCCGGCCAGCCGTGGTGGTTGATGCCGGCGGCGCGCAGGGCGTTGGTGACCAGGGCGGTGCAGTCCTGGCTGACGCCGAGCTGGCCCTGGGCCGCGGACGCGATGGTGGCGCCCTTGCCGGAGGAGGAGGACTGGGGGGTGACCGTGGTGGCGGGGGCCGCGGCGGGCTTCGGCGCCTGGACCACGGGAGCAGCCACGGGCTTCGGCGCCGCGGCGGGCTTCGGCGCCTGGACCGCGGGAGCAGCCACGGGCTTCGGCGCCGCGGCGGGCTTCGGGGCCTGGACCACGGGAGCAGCCACGGGCTTGGGTGCCTCCACCGCAGGGGCGGCCGGCTTCGGCGCCTGGACGGCGGGAGCAGCCACGGGTTTGGGGGCTTCCACCGCAGGGGCGGCCGGCTTCGGCGCCTGGACGGCGGGAGCAGCCACCGGCTTCGGGGCCTCCACCACGGGGGCGGCCACGGGAGCCGGGGCCTCCACCGCGGGGGCGGCAGCCGGGGCGGGAGCCGGCGCCTGCTCGGCCGCGGGGACCTTCTTCTCCTCGGCCTTCTCATCGGCGGACTTCGCGGCCCGCTCGGGCTCGTCGGCCTTCTCGGCCTTCGTCACGTGGGCCACCGGCTCGAGGGAGACGGCCGGGGCGGCGGCCGGCGTGGCGGCCGCGACGGCGGAGAGCGGGGCGTCGGCTGCGGTCCCGTCCTGGCCGGGGGTGGCCTGGACGGACACGGTGGTGGCGAGGGCCAGGCCGGAGAAGGCGGCGACGGCGGCGACGGTGCGGGCCTTGCCGGAGAAGAGGGAGCCGATGCCGTTCGAGGAGCTCAGGTCACGAGTCATGAGAGTGGGAGAAGACTTTCTGGAGGGCCGGGCGGGGACGCCGCGGACACAGCAGGAACCACCCCGGGCGGAGGCACGGGGTGGTCCGGTGTCCGGCGGGGCGAGGTTCCCGGATCAGGAACGAGGGCCGCGGCAGGCGAGCGGAGCAGGAGTGAAAGGGCGTCCGAACGGACGGCGCCGCTCCCGTGGGAGCGGGCGGAGAGGGGACCGCCGGGCGGTCCGGAGACCGCCCGCGGACGACGGTGGTCGTCCGCGAGCGGAGTGGCCGGATCAGCGGGTACGGCTCAGAAGGTGTAGTAGCCGTCCACGGGCATCACGCTGACGTCGTGGACCTGCGTGCCCTGCGAGGGGTTCAGCGCGGAGATCATCTTGCCGCCGCCGAGGTAGATGCCCACGTGGTTGCCGCCGTTCTGGGACACCAGGTCACCGGGCTGCGGGGTCGAGGTGGGGGTGCCGGCCGCGAACTGGGACCAGGTGGTGCGGGGCAGGTCGATGCCGTTCTGGGCGAAGACCCACTGGGTGAAGCCGGAGCAGTCCCACGCGCCGAAGGCGGTGCCGCCCCAGACGTAGCCGCCGCCGACGCCCTGCATGGCGGTGCCGACGATTCCGCCGGAGGACACCGAGGCGGTGGAGACCGACTGGGTGGAGACGCTCGAGGTCGAGGCGGTCTGCGCGGCCGGGGCCTGCTGGACGGCCGGAGCCTGCTCGACGGCCGGGGCCTGCTCGACGGCCGGGGCCTGGAAGGACTGCGTCGCGGCGGCCGGCTGGGCCACGGGGGCCTCGTAGGTGTACGAGGTGTAGGACGCAACCGCGGAGGCGGCCGGAGCGGAGTAGGAGGCGCCGGAGAGGACGGGGGCCTCGGCGTACGCCTGGGCCGGAGCCACGGAGCCGATCACGGCGGCGCCGGCAGCGGCAGCCGCGATGGTGGTGTTGCGCACGGCGTGGGACTGGACAGCGGCGCGGTGGCGGGCAGAGTTCTGCTTGGTGAAAACCATGGGTGTGTGTTCCTCCCTTTGCCTACGAGGTGAGCTGTCGGATTCGGGTGGGAGACACCCGGCCGCAGAGCGCACGCGCTCTGACGACTTAACCCCAAGGCCCTGGATGCCAGGGCCGGATGTGGTTCCCCCGCTTCTGCCAAGCAGTTTCTGTGTTTCGGACCCCGAGCACCGGCAGAATTCGGCGATGTGCGCGAGGGAGCCGATCCGACCAGTGATCAGCACGCGTTGAACAGTACATGATCGATTACGGAAGTGTCACGTTTTGATCACGGCCGATCACGGATCGGAAACGCTCCACTACCGGATCTGTCCCTTCCAGGGGTGACGCGCGTCTCAAACCGCCAGCTCCGCGAGCCTGTGGAGAGAGGCTGTTCCGCCCGGGATCCCGGGCCCGACCTGCTGTTTCACCCGGAGCCGGACGCGGCGCAGCCCGGGCTGTGCGCATGGAACCTGTGAACATCCACACATGGGGGGACAACCCCCGTCAGGGGTGTCCGGGTGGCCGGGCGGCCGCCCGGGCGGTCAGTCGGCCAGGACCCGCACGGCGGCCGCCGCGGCCGGGTCGAGCTCGGCGGAACGACCGGTGGACACGACCTCGACGCGCACCACGGACCCGTCCACGCGCGCCCGGACCTCCGCGCCGGTGAGCACGCCCACGTCGCTCAGCACCCCGAGCAGGGCCGTGTCCGCCTGGACCAGCTCGGGCAGCAGGGCGACGACGTGCACGGCCTCCGGGTCCGTGCGAGCGGCCTCGAGCAGCGTGCGGTGCCGCGCGGCGGGCTCCGGCCCGGTCACGCCGAGGGCCTCCAGGCCCGGGATGGGCGTGCCGTACGGGGAGTACCGCGGGCTGTGCAGCAGGTCGACCAGCCGGCGCTCCACCTGCTCGCTCATCACGTGCTCCCAGCGGCACGCCTCGTCGTGCACCTGGGCGAGGTCGAGGCCGATGACGTCGGCGAGCAGCCGCTCGGCGAGGCGGTGCTTGCGCATCACCTGGACGGCCCGCTCGCGGCCGGCCGCGGTGAGGACCAGGGACCGGTCCGACCCCACCGTCAGCAGGCCGTCGCGCTCCATCCGGGACACCGTCTGGGAGACCGTGGGACCGGAGTGCTCGAGGCGCTCGACGATGCGCGCCCGCATGGGCGTGATCCCCTCCTCCTCGAGCTCGAGGACGGTCCGCAGGTACATCTCGGTGGTGTCGATCAGCTCGCTCATGCGTCGGTCATCCTTCGTCCGGGGCCTCCGGCCCCGGGGGTCCTGCCCGGTCCGGTCTTCCCGCACGAGCTTAGTGGGCCGGTGCGCGTGGCGCCCGGAGCGCGGGTCCCACCGCACGGCACGACCGACCGGCGGGCGGGAGCGGCGGGCCGGAGCGGCGGGCAGGAGAGCGGCGCGGACGGGTGGGGCAGAATGGTGGCGGTGGCCACGCCGGCGCGACCGCCGTGCCCTGCGCCCGGACCGCCACCCCGTCCCAGCCGCACGTCCTGTCCGAGGGAGCGTCCTTTGCCCGCACACGTCACCGTCCCCCAGCACCTGCTCCCCGCCGACGGGCGGTTCGGCGCGGGGCCCTCGAAGGTCCGCCCGGAGCAGGTCCAGGCCGTCGCCCGCGCGGGGTCGGCCCTGCTGGGCACCTCCCACCGCCAGGCCCCGGTCAAGGACCTCGTGGGGTCGGTGCGGGAGGGCCTCGCGCAGTTCTTCGGCCTGCCCGAGGGCTACGAGGTGCTCCTGGGGCTGGGCGGGGCGACCGCGTTCTGGGACGCCGCCGCCTTCGGGCTCGTGGAGCGGAAGGCCCAGCACCTGACCTTCGGGGAGTTCGGCGCGAAGTTCGCCCAGGCCACCGACCGGGCCCCGTTCCTGGAGCGGTCCTCGGTGGTCGACGCCGCCCCGGGCACCCGGCCGGAGCCCCGCGCGGAGGAGGGCGTGGACGTCTACGCCTGGCCCCAGAACGAGACCTCCACCGGCGTGGCCGCGCCCGTGCGGCGCCCCGAGGGCATCGGCGGCGACGCCCTCGTGCTGGTCGACGCCACCTCGGCGGCGGGAGGCATGGCCGCGGACCTGGCCGAGACGGACGTCTACTACTTCTCCCCGCAGAAGAACTTCGGCTCCGACGGCGGGCTGTGGCTGGGCGCCTTCTCCCCCGCCGCCGTCGAGCGGATCGAGCGGATCGGGGCCTCCGGGAGGTGGATCCCGGACTTCCTGCAGCTTTCCACGGCCCTGGAGAACTCCCGGAAGAACCAGACCTACAACACCCCGGCGCTGGCCACCCTCGTGATGCTGGACGAGCAGGTCCGCTGGCTCAACGAGCAGGGCGGGATGGCCTGGGCTGCGGCCCGCACCAGGGAGTCCTCCGACCTGGTCTACGCCTGGGCCGAGGCCTCGCCCTTCGCGACGCCCTTCGTGGCCCGCCCCGAGGACCGCTCCACGGTGATCACCACGGTCGACTTCGACGGGTCCGTGGACGCCGCGGCCGTCGCGGCCGTGCTGCGCGCGCACGGGGTCGTCGACGTGGAGCCCTACCGCAAGCTGGGCCGCAACCAGCTGCGGATCGCGACCTTCGTCTCCATCGACCCCGACGACGTGGCCCGGCTGCTGCGCTGCGTCGACCACGTCGTCGGGCAGCTGCGGCCCGGCGGGCAGGGCTAGGCGGCCGGCGCCTCGCCGGGGACCGCGCGGTCGGCACGCAGGCGCCACCAGAAGACCAGTCCCACGACGGCACCCGCCAGCCCTGCCGCGACCGCGACCCCCATGCCCCAGCGGGCGCCCAGGGCGTCGGTGATCCACCCCACCACCGGCGCCCCCACGGGGGTGCCGCCCATGAAGATCGCCATGTAGAGGCTCATCACGCGCCCGCGCATCACCGGTGAGGTGGTCGACTGCACGTAGGCGTTGGCCGTGGTCATGATCGTCAGCGAGGACAGCCCGCACGGCACCAGCCACAGCGCGAAGAGGGGCAGACTGGGCGCCGTGGCGGCGCCCAGGCAGCTGAGCGCGAACACCGCGCTGCCCCCGTAGACGTAGCGCAGCCGGGCGCTGCGCCGCCGCGCCGACAGCAGCGCGCCGGCCACGGTGCCGACGGCCAGCACCGAGTTGAGCAGCCCGAAGACCTCCGAGCCGCGGCCGAACACGGGGCCCGCCATCGCGGCGAGGAAGACGGCGAAGTTCAGCCCGAACGTCCCGATGAGGAAGATGGTCACCAGCACCGCCACGATGTCGGGGCGGCCGGCGACGTAGGCGATCCCCTCCCGGATCTGGCCCCGGCCCCGGCCGCTGCGCGGCATCCGCCGCAGCTCGCTCCCCCGGATGGCCAGCACCGCCGCGAGCATCGCGCCGAAGGTCAGCGTGTTGAGCAGGAACACCCACCCCGAGCCGACGGAGGCCACCAGCACGCCGGCGGCCGCCGGCCCGATCATCCGGGCCGAGTTGAACGACGTCGAGTTCAGGGCCACGGCGTTGGACAGGTAGTCGTCGTCGACCATCTCGGAGACGAACGTCTGGCGCACCGGGGCGTCCAGCGTGGCGACGACGCCGAGGGCCAGCGCGAAGGCGTAGACGGACCAGAGGGTGGCGGCTCCGGAGATCACGAGCAGCCCCAGCCCCGCGGCGAGCACGGCCATGGCCGACTGCGTCCACAGCAGCAGCCGCCGCCGGTCCACGCGGTCCGCGAGCACCCCCGCCCACGGCGCCAGGAACAGCTGGGGCAGGAACTGCAGGGCGGTCACCACGCCCATGGCGGTGGCGTCGTGGTCCGTCAGCTCGTCGAAGACCAGCCAGGACTGGGCCGTGCGCTGCATCCACGTCCCGATGTTGGACACGAGGGCGCCCGCGAACCACACCCGGTAGTTCCGGAACCGGAAGGAGCGGAACATCCCGCCCGGGGGCAGGGAGGCACCGTCCGTCCCCGCCCGGGTCGGCGCGGGGCTCAGGAGCGCTCGCCCTCCGGGCCGCCGGCGGGCTCCTCCTGCTCGGGCTCCTCCTGCCGGGACTCCTCCTGGGCGGTGGCGTCCTGGGCGGTGGCGTCCTGGGCGGCGAGCGGCTCCGCGCCGGGCTGGTCGGCGTCCCGCTGGTCGGCCTCCTGCTCGTCGGCGCCGGGCTGGTCGGTGTCCTGCTCGTCGGCGTCCTCCCGGTCCTGCTCCTCCTGGGCCTTCTCCTCGGCGCTCACCCGGTCCGACCACGGCACCCACTCGGGCGCCAGCAGGGCGTCCTCGCCCGGCAGGAGCCCGACCTCGCACACCGTCACCGTCTTGCTGCGGGGGGCCCGGGCGAGGCTGGCGAACCAGTTCCAGCCGCGGTAGCCGGGCAGGGTGCACTCGAAGAGGTGGATGACCAGCCGGTCCTCCTCCACCTCCACACGGTGGCCCTCCCCGATGTGGCCGGGCTGTGCGATCTCCTCCACGGCGGTGCGGGCGGTGGCGACGTCCGCCACGAGGAGCGGGTCCTGCTTGGGGGCGCGGCGGCGCCGGACCGCCCGGGCGGGCAGGGAGCGGTCCTGCTCCTGCGGCTCGGTCTCGGCGGGCGCGTCCTGCTCGGTCTCCTGGGTCACTGCTCGTCTCCCTCGGGGTGGTGCGTGAAGCGGGTGGTGGTGCCGTGGGCGCTCAGACGTCCAGGTTGTCGGCGACGGTGCGGAGGATCGCGGCGATCTTCCTCCCGTGCGCGGAGTCGGGGTACCGGCCGCGGTGCAGGTCGTTGGACATGCCGTCGAGCAGCTTGATGAGATCCTCGGTGATCACCGCCATCTCCTCGGCCGGCTTGCGGACGTTCTTGGCGATGGACGGGGCCTTCTCCAGGATCCTCGCGGACAGCGCCTGGGCCCCGCGGCGTCCCTCGGCCACGCCGAACTCCATGCGCGTGCCGGGCTTCACCGTGGTGACGCCGGAGGGCAGCGCGGAGGAGGGCAGGAAGACCTCCTGCCCGTCGTCGGTCGCCACGAACCCGAAGCCCTTCTTGGAATCGAACCACTTGACCTTGCCGGTGGGCACGCTGTCTCCCTCGTTCTCGTGTGCATGGACGTACGTCCTCGTGTGCGTCACGGGGCGCGTCGTCGCACCCCGTGGAAGGGCGGCCCGCGCTCTCGCCGCCGGGCCACCGATGGAACCTCCCATTCTATCCCGTCCGCCCGCCCGGCCCGTCCCGCCCGGGGCCCGTGGCCGCGGTCCAGGTGCGCGCCCGTCCGTCCCGCTTGGTACTTTGGAGGCATGCCTGCACTCGACGACCGACCCGCCGTGCCGGGGGACCGCCCCGCCCCCCGTTCCGGGATCGACCTCCTGAGCGCCGCCGCAGTCGTGCTCGGCCTGGTCTGCGCGCTCTCCCTGGTGCTGCTGCTGGTGCTGAAGTGGGCGGGGGTCGACCCGTGGGACGGCTTCACGGTCATCCCCTGGTTCGCGCTGCCGGTCTCGTTCCTGCTCTTCGGCGCGTACCTCGTCCGTTCCGTGCTGCGCCGCCGCCGGGTCTGACCCGTGGTCCCGGACGGACTGCTCCGGGATCTCGCGTCCCGCTCCCCCGCCGAGCTGGCGGCGCTGCTCTCCGCCCGGTCCGACGCCGTGCGTCCCGGCACCGCGTCCTTCGCCGACCTCGCCGAGGGCCTGGTCTCCCGCAGCGGCCTGCGCCGCGCGCTGGACGAGCTGACCCGCCCCGAGCTGGACGCCGTGGAGCGCGCCGTGGTGCTGGGGATGCCGGACGTCCCCGCCGCGGCCCTGCTGGCCGGTCCTCCGTGGGACCGGCTGCACCGGCTGGCCCTCGTGCACCGGGACGACGACGGCCTGCGCCTCGTCCCGGGGCTCGCCGAGGCCCTCGGCCGCTACCCCGCCGGGCTCGGCCGCCCGCACGCGGTCCTGGCCGCGCAGGCCGCCCGCCTGCGCCGCGGGGCGACGATCCCCGGTCAGGGACCCTCCGTGCCGGCCGGCGCACCGGGCTACCGCGCCCCGGCGGACGTGGCGGCGTGGCCCGCCCCGGTCCTCCCGGTGCTCGAGCGCTTCCGCTCCTGGCCCGTGGGCGTCCTGCCGGACGCCCTGCGCCGTGGGGACCCGGACGCCGACCCCGCCGCGCGCCCCGTCGACTGGCTGCTGGCCCGAGGGGCCCTGCTCCCGGTCGACTCCCGCCACGTGGAGCTGCCCCGGGAGGTCGGCCTCGCCCTGCGCGGCGGCGACCCGTGGGCGGCGGGCTCCGCGGAACCCCCGGCGCCGCGGCCGGCGAGGGTGCCCGAGCGGCTGCGGGACAACGCCGCGGCGGCCGCGGTCGAGCAGCTCCTGCGCCGGATCGCCGCGCTCCGCGCCGAGCTGCGGGAGCGACCGCTGACCACGCTGCGCGCCGGCGGGATCGGGGTGCGGGAGCTGCGCCGGCTGCGCGCCGCCCTGGAGCTCGAGCCCGCGGAGCTCGCCCGCCTGCTGGGCCTCTGCGAGCTCGCCGGTCTCGTGCTGCTGGACCCGGACACGTCCGAGTGGCACCCGGCGCCGGCTCCCTTCGAGGACGCCGAGCGCCCGCGCCAGTGGCTGCACGTGCTGCGCTCGTGGAGGGCCTCGGACGTCGTCCCCTCCGCGGCGGGCGTGCCCCTGGCCGACGGGTCGGTGGTCGGGGTCCTCACCCGTGGCACCCGCGTGCCCGAGGCGGCGCCCGTGCGGCGGGCCCTGCTGGGCTCGCACGCCGCGCTGGCCGCCCGCGCGCCGGGAGGCCACCGGGCCGAGGACGTCCTGGCGCTCGCCCGGTGGCGCCGCCCGCGCCTGGCCCGGTCCCTCGACCGGTGGGGCCCCGGACTGCTCGAGGAGGCCGCGGAGCTCGGGCTGCTGGGCGTGGACGCGCTGACGGCCCCCGGGCTGGCCGTTGCCGAGGGGCGGCTCGAGGACGCCGCGCGGGACGTGGCGCAGTGGCTGCCCGCCCCGGTCCGGGCCGTGCTGCTGCAGGGGGACCTCACCGCCACGGCCCCCGGCTACCTGGCCCCGGACGTGGCCCGGGCGCTGGGGCAGCTGGCCGATGCGGAGGGCCACGGCCCGGCGCCCCGCCACCGCTTCACGGAGGCCTCCCTGCACCGCGCCCTGGACGCGGGCTGGACCGCTGCGGGGATCCTCGCCTGGCTCGCCGAGCACGGCACCGGGCCCGTGCCGCAGCCCCTGGCGTACCTGGTCGAGGAGACGGGCCGCGGCCACGGGCGGCTGCGGATCACCCGGGCGGACTGGGTGGTCACCGGCGAGGAGGACCTCCTCGAGGCCCTGGCCCGCTCGCCGGAGCTGGCCGGGCGTCCCCTGCGCCGGCCCGCCCCGGGGGTCCTGGTGGTGCCCGCCGGGCCGGAGGGGACGGACCGCCGCCGTCCTCCCGCCGCCCGCGACGGCGGCCTGGAGGAGCTCGTGGCCGCGGCCCGGGCCACCGGCACCGAGCCGGCCCTGGACGCCGGACCGCCGGCCCCGCCCGTCCCGGAGGCCGCCGACCCCCTCCTGCTGCTCGAGGTCCCCGCCCCGCGCCAGCCGGAGCCCGCCGCGGAGGACGTCGATGACCTCCTCGCCCGGCTCACCGGCGGCGACGCCCCCGACGACCTTCCCGACACCCCCGGTCTCGCAGAGACCACCGACCACGGAGGAGCCCGCGCATGACCGGAGGACCGCTCATCGTGCAGAGCGACCGGACCGTCCTGCTCGAGCTGGACCACGAGCAGGCGGACGACGCCCGCCGGGAGCTCGCCGCGTTCGCGGAGCTGGAGCGCGCCCCCGAGCACGTGCACACCTACCGCATCACCCCCCTGGGGCTGTGGAACGCCCGCGCCGCGGGCCTCGACGCCGAGAAGGTGCTCGACGTGCTGCTCACCCGTTCCCGCTACCCCGTCCCGCACGGGCTGCTCGTGGACATCGACGAGACGATGTCCCGCTGGGGCCGGCTGGTGCTGGAGAAGGACCCCGTGCACGGGCTCGTGCTGCGGTCCCGGGACGCCCCCGTCCTCGAGGAGATCGCGCGGCACCGCAGGATCGCACCCCTGCTCGGGCCCAGGATCGACGGGGCCACCACCGTGGTGCACGCGAGCGCCCGCGGGGAGCTCAAGCAGCTGCTGCTGGCCGTGGGCTGGCCCGCCGAGGACCGCGCCGGGTACGTCGACGGCACGCCCCACCCCATCTCGCTGACGGAGCAGGACCCCGCCACGGGAGACCCCTGGGCGCTGCGCCCGTACCAGCGGCACGCGGTGGAGAACTTCTGGGCGGGCGGCAGCGGCGTCGTCGTCCTCCCGTGCGGGGCGGGCAAGACCCTCGTGGGCGCCGGCGTCATGGCGGCGAGCTCGACGACGACGCTGGTGCTGGTCACCAGCACGCTCTCGGCGCGGCAGTGGAAGGCCGAGCTGCTGCGCCGCACCACCCTCACCGAGGACGAGATCGGCGAGTACTCCGGGGCGGTCAAGGAGGTCCGGCCCGTGACGATCGCGACCTACCAGGTCCTCACGGCGCGCCGCGGCGGCCTGCACCCGCACCTGGAGCTGCTCGACGACCACGACTGGGGCCTGATCGTCTACGACGAGGTGCACCTGCTGCCCGCGCCCGTGTTCCGGATGACCGCTCAGCTGCAGGCCCGGCGGCGGCTCGGGCTGACCGCGACCCTGGTGCGGGAGGACGGCCGGGAGGGCGAGGTGTTCTCCCTCATCGGCCCGAAGCGCTACGACGCGCCGTGGAAGGAGATCGAGGCGCAGGGCCACATCGCCCCCGCCGACTGCGTCGAGGTGCGGGTCGAGCTGCCGACCGGCGACCGGATGGCCTACGCGTCCGCGGGGGACGCGGACCGGCACCGCCTCGCGGCGTCCTCCGCGCACAAGCTCGACGTCGTGGCCCGGATCGTGGCCCGCCACCCCGGGGAGCCGGTGCTGGTGATCGGGCAGTTCCTCGACCAGCTCGACGAGCTGGGCGCCCTGCTGGACGCCCCCGTCCTCAAGGGCTCCACCGGCACCGCCCGGCGGGAGAAGCTCTTCGCCGCGTTCCGCGCCGGGGAGCTGCCGGTGCTCGTGGTCTCCAAGGTCGCCAACTTCTCGATCGACCTGCCGGAGGCCTCCGTGGCGGTGCAGGTCTCGGGGGCGTTCGGCTCCCGGCAGGAGGAGGCGCAGCGGCTCGGCCGGCTGCTGCGGCCCAAGCGCGACGGCCGCCCGGCGACGTTCTACACCGTGGTGGCCCGGGACACCGTGGACGCCACCTACGCAGCGCGGCGCCGGAGCTTCCTCGCCGAGCAGGGCTACGCCTACCGGATCGTGGACGCCGGGGACCTCTGATCCCCGGACGGTTTTCGGCGTCCGCCCGAACACCGCTCAGCCCGCTCTCAGGCTGCTCGGAGAAACTGGAGGGGTGAAGAACGACAACCCCGAAGCGAAACTGCTCGTCGTCGACGACGAGCCCAACATCCTCGAGCTGCTGGCCACGTCGTTGCGCTTCGCCGGCTTCGAGGTGGTCACCGCCGCCAACGGCCGTGACGCCCTCGCCAAGGCGGAGTCCGAGGACCCGGACCTCGCGGTGCTCGACGTCATGCTGCCGGACATGGACGGCTTCTCCGTCACCCGCAAGCTGCGCGCGTCCGGCCGGCACTTCCCCATCCTCTTCCTCACGGCGAAGGACGAGACGGAGGATAAGGTCACGGGCCTGACCGTGGGCGGCGACGACTACGTCACCAAGCCGTTCAGCCTCGACGAGGTCGTGGCCCGGATCCGCGCCGTGCTGCGCCGCACCCAGCCCGCCGAGGAGGACGACTCCCGGCTGCGCGTGGACGACCTCGTCCTCGACGACGACGCCCACGAGGTGTTCCGCGGCGACCGGGAGATCGACCTCTCCCCCACCGAGTTCAAGCTGCTGCGCTACCTCATGCTCAACCCGAACCGGGTGCTGTCCAAGGCGCAGATCCTGGACCACGTGTGGGAGTACGACTTCAACGGGGACGCCTCGATCGTGGAGTCCTACATCTCCTACCTGCGCCGCAAGATCGACAACGACCCCGAGCTGCCGCCGCTGATCCACACCAAGCGCGGCGTCGGCTACCTGCTGCGCTCCGCCCACAAGAACCACTGACCCGGCCCCGGGATGCAGTCGCTGTCCTCCCGGTGGCGCTCGGCGTCGCTGCGCTCGCAGCTGATGGTCCTCACCGGCCTGCTGCTGGCGCTGTCGATCCTGGTCACGAGCTTCGTGGCGATCTCGGTGCTGCGCAACTCGCTGGTGGACAGCATCGACGCCGACCTCAAGGACTCCGTCAACACGGTCTCCCCGGTCCTGGTCGCGGAGCTGCAGGGCGAGCGGGGCGGGCAGGTCCCGCACGCCGGGTACCTGCTCGACGCCGAGGGCCGGCTGCTCGTCGCGGCCGAGAACACCCCGGACGGCACCGGTGACCTCCGCCCGGACCTGACCGGGCTCGACCTCGAGTACGTGCAGGAGCACCCCTTCGAACCGTCGACCGTCGGGTCCGTGGGCGCCCCCGACCGCACCTGGCGGGTGCTCGTGGCCAAGCCCCAGGACCTGGACCTCGTGGTCGCGGTCGCGGAGCCGCTCGGCCCCACGAACTCCATGATCAGCGCGGTCACCCTGCTCACCCTGAGCTTCGGCACCGCGACGCTCTTCGCCGCCCTGGCGGTGGGCTGGGTCCTGGTGACGCGCGCGTTCGCGCCCCTGCACCAGGTGGAGCAGACCGCCGCCCGGATCGCCGAGGGCGACCTCTCCCAGCGCATGGAGGGCTACAACCCGCAGACGGAGATCGGCCAGCTCTCGGCCTCCCTCAACGCGATGCTCGGCCACATCGAGGACGCGTTCGACGCCCGCACCCGTTCGGAGGGGAAGCTGCGCCGCTTCGTGGCCGACGCCTCCCACGAGCTGCGCACCCCGCTCGTGACCATCCGCGGGTACTCCGAGCTCTACCGGCACGGCGCCCTGCAGGACCCGGAGGCCGTGGGCAACGCGATGCACCGCATCGAGTCCGAGGCCAAGCGGATGACGCAGCTCGTGGAGGACCTGCTGATGCTCGCGCGGATCGACGAGCGGCGGCCCACCGAGACCGTGGACGTGGACCTGCTGCACCTCGCCTACGACGCCGCCGGGGACGCCCGGGCCTCGTCCCCGGACCGGCCGGTCGAGGTCGTGGGCCTGCACGGCGCGGCCCCGGCGTCCGCGTGGGTGCACGGGGACGAGTCGCGGCTGCGCCAGGTCGTGGCGAACCTCGTGACCAACTCCCTGCGCTACACCCCGGAGACCACCCCCGTCGAGATCGCCGTGGGCGTGGAGCGCTCGGTCGACGAGACGTTCAACGCCGTCCTGCAGGTGCGCGACCACGGCCCCGGCATCCACGGGGAGGACGCGGAGCGCGTCTTCGAGCGGTTCTACCGCGCCGACTCCTCCCGCACCCGGGAGACGGGCGGCACGGGCCTGGGCCTGTCCATCGTGGCCGCGATCGTCCAGCAGCACGACGGCACGGTCCGGCTCACCGAGACCGAGGGCGGCGGCGCCACGATGACGGTGCGGATCCCCGGCATCCTGCGCGAGGACGACGCCCCGGAGGTCTAGACGGCCCGGGGTGGGCCGGCCCTCGCCGGTGATCGTTCGGGCCGTCGCGATCGACCCACCGGCGGCGTAGCCTGAGCCGTCCGGGGTCGGCGGTCCGTGCCGTCCCGACGGCACTGCCTGGGAGGTCTGCTGTGGAGCGTGAGCCGTTGGAGCCGCTGGTCCGGTTCTTGGCCGTGGATCATGCCGCGGACCTCACCGGGCTCTCGGCCCGGATCCCGGGATCGGGGTTCATCTGCTACTACCCCAACGAGGAGGAGTACGAGGGCTTCCTCGACGCCACGGGACGGACCTGGTGGCGCGGTGACGACGCCACTCCCGCCCAGGAGCTGCTGGAGGTGCTCGAGCCGCCGTTCCGGATCGCCTACCCGGTGGCTCCGGCGGTGACGGCCGACGAGGAGGTGGTGGTCTCGGCCGGGGTGCTGCACTCCCCCGAGGAGCTGGCCGCCTACCGTGCCCGCTTCAGCGAGGTGGACGGGGGCGTGGACCTGGACCACCAGGCCCACGCGGTGGACGCGACCGGGCAGCACTGGACGCTGATGCTGGGGGCGGACGCCGAGGTGGTGGTCGCGACCCGGGTGGGCCGCGACGAGGACGGCTCCCCGTTCTGGGAGCAGACCGCCTTCGACGCCGAGTCCCTGCCCCTGCCCGTCACCGTGGTGGAGCTCGACTAGACTCGCGCGCCCGGTGGCGGCGTGCACCGCCCCTCGGGGTCACGCCCTGTCCTTCCGGGAAGGCTGCGCACGGGGGAACCCGGTGCCGGGACCGTCCAGCTCCTCTCCCGGGACCGGCCCTAGGACTCGGGCGTGGTCTGGTGCAGCAGCAGCTGCCAGGGGCCGAGCTCGTTGCGGGCGTCCTGCCGGACCCACGTGGAGCTGCGCACCGTCGTGCGGGACGACGCGGTGAGCCGGTAGACCAGCTGGACGGCGGTGCCGCCCAGGCGCCGCCGGGCGAGCACGTCGAGGTCGTACGGGCCGGTCTCCGCCTCGGCCGCGAGGGCCTCGAGCGCGGCGCGGCGGTCCAGCCAGCGCCCGGTGCCCGCGACCTGGTGGAAGTCCTCGTGCAGCAGCTCCGCCGCGCGCCGGGGGTCCCGCCGCACCGCGGGGTCCAGCAGGCGGCGCTCGTGCTGCTCCACCTCCTGCTCCGGGGTCAGGCCGCGGGCGAGGCGCTGCTCGTGGGCGAGCAGCTCGCTCAGCAGGTCCGGGTCGTGACGGTCCTCGGCGGGCTCCTGCTCGTCCTCGCCGACCCGTCCCTGCGGCTCCGGGAGGGGGACGGCGCGGGCAGGAGCGGCGCCGTCGAAGCCGGGCCCCTCGGGGATGGGCCGGCCGGCCTGGAAGGCGGTGGCGACCGCGCGGGCGCGGACGTCGGCGGCCTCGTTGAGCTCGTGGCCGGCGTGGCCCTTGACCCACTCGAAGCGCACGTCCCGGCCCGCCATCGCGGCGTCGAGCGCCTTCATGAGCTCGACGTTGAGCACCGGCTTGCCGTCGCGCTTCTTCCAGCCCTTCTTCTTCCACCCGGGCATCCACTTGGTGATCGAGTTGATCACGTACTGGCTGTCGCACAGCACCCGCAGGGGCTCCTCCGGCCGGTGGGCGGTGGACTCGAGCAGGTCGAGGACGGCCTTGAGCTCCCCCATGTTGTTGGTGCCGTGCGGCCATCCGCCGGCCCGCCAGGTGTTCTCGTCGATGAACCAGGCCCAGCCCGCGGGGCCGGGGTTGCCCAGGGCGGAGCCGTCGGCGGCAGCAGTGATCGTCATGGGCTCCATCTTTTCACGGGGCCCGGACGCCGTCGGACGGACCCGGGCGGGTCCGCTCGCGCTCAGTCCCAGGTCTCCCGCTCGTGCTCGAGCGCCTCCTGGGCGACGTCGAGCACGCCGGGGACCGAGGACAGGTGCGTCGCGGCGACGCGCAGGTCCGTCTTGCCCTCGAGCCGCAGGAGGAGGTCGATCTCGGGGCGGTCGGCCGGGCCGGTCCGGCGGGTGGAGACCACGGAGGCGGTCAGCTGCAGGTCGTCGACGACGGCGAGCACGTCCCGCAGGACCCCGTGGCCGTCCTCGTAGCGCAGCCGCAGTCCCTGCGGGGCCACCATCGACGGCAGCCGGCGGGACAGGGGGGTCAGGATCAGGGCCGCGGCGAAGTGCAGCAGGGTGGCCGCCGCGGCCAGGGGCACCAGGCCCGCCCCGCAGGCCATCCCGATGGCCGCCGAGAGCCAGATGCTCGCGGCCGTGGTGAGCCCGTGCACCACGTCCCGGTTCGTGAAGATCACCCCGGCGCCCAGGAAGCCGATCCCGGTGATGATCTGGGCGGCGATGCGGGAGGGATCGGGGCCGGCGTCGACGCCCGGCAGGGGCGCGAAGCCGTAGGCGGACACGAGCGTGAACACCGCGGAGCCGGTCCCCACCAGGGCGTGGGTGCGCAGGCCCGCGCTCTTGCGCCGCAGCCGCCGTTCCAGCCCCACGAGGGACGTGAGCCCGAAGGCGGCCAGGAGGAGGGTCAGCTGGTCGGGGAACGTCCCCCAGTCGACGAACGTCACGGCTCCTCCTCCCGGTGGTGCTCCGATTGAACACCATGCCCGCCGTCCGCGGAACGGCGGGCGGTCCGGGGCCCGGAACGACGACGGGCCGGGCGCCCCGCGAGGGGTGCCCGGCCCGTGCCGGAGGCGTCAGGACGCCCGACGGATCACCCGTCGATCACATCATGCCGCCCATGCCGCCCATGCCGTCCTCGGCACCGGCGCCGGCGCCCGCGGGCTCCGGCTTGTCGGCCACGACGGCCTCGGTGGTGAGGAACAGGCCGGCGATGGACGCCGCGTTCTGCAGGGCGGAGCGGGTGACCTTGACCGGGTCGTTGATGCCCGCGGCCATCAGGTCCTCGTACTCGCCGGTGGCGGCGTTGAGGCCGTGGCCCTGCGGCAGGCCGCGGACCTTGTCCACCACGACGCCCGGCTCGAGGCCGGCGTTGAGCGCGATCTGCTTGAGCGGCGCGTCGATGGCGACCTTGACGATGTTCACGCCGGTGGCCTCGTCGCCCGTGACCTGCAGCTTCTCGAAGGCCTTCTGGCCGGCCTGGATGAGGGCCACGCCGCCGCCGGCGACGATGCCCTCCTCGACGGCCGCCTTCGCGTTGCGCACGGCGTCCTCGATGCGGTGCTTGCGCTCCTTGAGCTCGACCTCGGTGGCGGCACCGGCCTTGAGGACGGCCACGCCGCCGGCCAGCTTGGCCAGGCGCTCCTGCAGCTTCTCGCGGTCGTAGTCCGAGTCCGAGTTGTTGATCTCGGCGCGGATCTGGGCCACGCGGCCCTCGATCTCCTCGGGGGTGCCGGCGCCGTCGACGATGGTGGTCTCGTCCTTGGTCACGACGACCTTGCGGGCCTGGCCGAGCAGGTCGAGGGTGGCGGTCTCGAGGGAGAGGCCGACCTCCTCGGTGATGACCTGGCCGCCGGTGAGGATCGCGATGTCGGCCAGCTGGGCCTTGCGGCGGTCGCCGAAGCCGGGGGCCTTGACGGCCACGGACTTGATGGAGCCGCGCATCTTGTTGAGCACCAGCAGGGCCAGGGCCTCGCCCTCGACGTCCTCGGCGATGATCAGCAGCGGCTTGCCGGCCTGCATGACCTTCTCCAGGACCGGGACCAGGTCCTTGACGGCGGAGATCTTGGAGTTGACCACGAGGATGTAGGGCTCCTCGAGGACGGCCTCCTGGCGGTCCGCGTCGGTGACGAAGTAGCCGGAGAGGTAGCCCTTGTCGAAGCGCATGCCCTCGGTCAGCTCGAGGTCCAGCCCGAAGGTGTTGGACTCCTCGACCGTGATCACGCCCTCCTTGCCGACCTTCTCCATCGCCTGGGCGATGAGGCGGCCGATCTCGGGGTCGCCGGCGGAGATGGACGCGGTGGCGGCGATCTGCTCCTCGGTCTCGACCTCCTTGGCGGAGGCCAGCAGCTCCTCCGTGACGGCGGTGACGGCCTTCTCGATGCCGCGCTTGAGGCTCAGCGGGTCGGCGCCGGCGGCCACGTTGCGCAGGCCCTCCTTGACCAGGGCCTGGGCCAGGACGGTCGCGGTGGTGGTGCCGTCACCGGCGACGTCGTCGGTCTTCTTGGCGACCTCCTTGACGAGCTCGGCGCCGATCTTCTCGAAGGGCTCGTCGAGCTCGATCTCCTTGGCGATGGACACGCCGTCGTTGGTGATCGTGGGGGCGCCCCAGGCCTTCTCGAGGACCACGTTGCGCCCACGGGGGCCGAGGGTGACCTTGACGGCGTCGGCGAGGGTGTTCAGACCCCGCTCGAGTCCGCGGCGCGCCTCTTCGTCGAAAGCAATCATCTTTGCCATGTGACTTCGTCCCTCCTGGACGGTAGACAAACGGTCGACCTCCACGGTGCCCGCGACGGACGGCGCGCACGGCGGCGGTCTCTTCCCGACGCCGCGCGGCACCTCACCGTGGTGGTTGAGGTTCCACTCCTGTGCCCGTGGGCTGCCGGGCCGGCCCGGGGACCGTGCTCGTTGGCAGTCCACACGACTGAGTGCTAATCGCAATCTTGGCACTCGTCCCCGGAGAGTGCAAACCCCCTGAGCGGTTCCGGCTCAGCCCTGCCACTCCTCCCGGAGGATCCCGTAGAAGAGCCGGTCGTAGTAGCGGCCGCCCACCTTGCGGGCCTTGCGGAAGCGGGCCTCCTCGGTGAACCCGAGCTTGACGGCCACCCGGCACATGCCCTCGTTGCCGCTCCACGTCTCGAGGTCCAGCCGGTGGGAGTCCGAGTGGGCGAACAGGTGGTCGATCCACAGCCGCAGGGCCTCGGTGCCGTAGCCGCCGCGCCAGTGGTCCGGGGAGTAGACGGTGATGCCCAGGGAGCGCAGGGGCAGCAGGTGGGTGCCGTCGCCGGGGTCCTCGGTGGGCCTCTCCGTCCAGTACCAGGAGACCTGGCCGATGAACCGGTCGTCGCGGGCGTCCGCGATCACCATCGTCTCGCGCGGCTCCGGCCAGTTCCCCGCCGCCACGTGCTCACGCAGGGTGGTCAGCCAGCGCTGGGCGCCCTCCGCGGTGAAGTTGGGGTAGAACGGCCCGTCGGTGCGCTGCCAGTCGTGCTCGCCGCCGTCCTCGGGCGGCATGATCCACCCCTCGTAGGCGACGAGGTCCTCCTCCGTCCAGTCCCGGATGCGTACTTTCTCGCCGTCGATCTGCACGGTGCGTCCTCTCGGTGGAGCGGTTCTGGGTCGGGGAAGGTCTCGGGCCGGTCCCCGGGCCGGGCTCAGGGAGCGGCCGGGGCGGACGACGACGGGGCGGCGGGGCCGGCGTCGCCGGGGGCGGCCGGGTCGGTGGTGTAGGCCCAGACGCCGATGCCGAGGGTGAGCGCCCCCGCCACGACGATCGCCGTGAGCTCGCGGGTGCTCACCCGCACGGTCGGGCGGTGGCCCCGGTGGGCGCCCTGGCGCGGGCCGTCCTCGGGGACACGGTCGAACTCGTCGGGGGCGAACCGGTCGGGATCGAACTCGCCGGGGGCGGACCCGTCGCCCGGCCGCCCGGTCACTCCTGGGCCCCGCGCTGGCGGCGCAGCCGGCCCACGAGCAGGGGGTCGTGCTCGAGGGCCGCGCGGGTGTCGATCAGGACGTTGAGCCGCTGGTAGTAGCGGGTGGGCGACAGGCCCAGCCGGCGCCGGATCTCCATCTCCTTGGCTCCCTGGTACTTCCACTGCATGGCCTCGATGGCCAGGATCTGCCGGTCGGTCTCGTCGAGCCCGCCCGCGCCCCCGGTCTCCCCGGCGGGGGCGGCGTCCTCGCCGGTCACCGCGCCTCGGCCCGGGGCCGCACGGAGACCGTGGTCAGCTGCGCGTCCTCGCCCGCGTCCACGACGGCGCGCACCGCGGCGGCCACCGACTCGGGGCGGATGTAGCGCCCGGGCACGTACTCGTTGCCCAGGGCGGCCTGGATGTCCCGCTGCATCTGCGTGTCGACGGGACCCGGGTGCACGGAGCCGACCGCGACCCCGTCCGGCTCGACCTCCTGGCGCAGGGAGTCCGCGAGCGCCCGCAGGGCGAACTTCGAGGCCGCGTAGACGGCGTCCCCGGCGCGGGCGGTGAGCCCGGAGCCGGAGTTGATGAACACGACCGTGCCGCGCGCCGCGCGCAGGGCGGGCAGCAGGAGCCGGGTGAGCTCGGCGGGGGCCACGACGTTGAGCTCCAGCTGCGAGCGCCACTCGTCGACGGACGCGCTCTCGACGGTGGTGCGGCCGGCGACGGCCGCGGAGTGCACGAGGACGTCGACCCGGCCGAGGCCCTCCACCACGCCGGGCAGGGCCGCGAAGTCGGTGAGGTCCGCGGCGCGCGCGGTGACGTGGGGCAGGGCGTCGAGCTCGGCGAGCTGCGCGGCGTCGCGGCCCAGGGCGACCACGTCGTGGTCCCGGGCAAGGTCTGCCACGCACGCGCGGCCGATGCCGCCGGTGGCCCCGGTGACGACGGCGACGGGTCGGGGATCGGATGCGGTCATGCGCCCACTCTAATTCCCCGGTCCGGTTCCCCGCGGTTGCCGCGGCGGGCACGGCGGGGCCGTCGTCGGAGCGCGGCACCGGGCGGCGGCGCCCGCCGCCAGCCCACGGGGCGGGGGAGGCCGCCTAGAGTGGTGCGGACCGATCCCGACCCGTCAGGAGCACCGTGAGCGAGCCGCAGCCGCTGGAGAAGATCATGGCCGAGGACTGGGCCGAGGCCCTCGTCCCGGTGGAGCCGCAGATCCGGGAGATGGGCCGGTTCCTGCGGCAGGAGCACGCCGACGGGCACCGGACCTTCCCCGAGGGCGGTGCGGTGTTCCGGGCGTTCCAGGAGCCCCTGGAGCAGGTCAAGGTGCTGGTGGTGGGGCAGGACCCCTACCCCACGGCGGGCCACGCGATGGGCCTGTCCTTCTCCGTGCAGCCCCACGTGCGGCCCCTGCCGAAGTCCCTGCAGAACATCTACAAGGAGCTGCGCGACGACCTCGGCATCGACCCGCCCGAGCACGGCGACCTCTCCGCGTGGGCGCGCCAGGGCGTGATGCTCCTCAACAGGGTCCTGACCGTGCGGGAGGGCGCGCCCGCCTCCCACCGCGGCAGGGGCTGGGAGTCCGTGACCGAACGCGCCATCCAGGTGCTCGCCGGCCGGGACCTCCCGCTCGTGGCCATCCTCTGGGGCAACGACGCGCGCGCCACCGCCAAGTGGCTGGACGGCTACCCCACCGTCGAGTCCGCCCACCCCTCCCCGCTCTCCGCGTCCCGCGGCTTCTTCGGCTCCAAGCCGTTCTCCCGGACCAACGGGCTGCTGGAGGAGCAGGGCGCGGAGCCGGTCGACTGGAGGCTGTGAGCCGGCCCTCGGCTAGGGTGGGCGGCATGACGACGACGCCCGGGGCCCGTCCCGCGAAACCCCGCAAGCCGCAGCTGAACCTCACCGTCCGCGAGCGCCGGCAGCTGTCCCCCTCGATGGTCCGGGTGGTCCTGGGCCTCGACCAGCCGGAGCGCTTCGAGGACATCGCGCCTCCCGAGAAGTACGTCAAGCTGGTCTTCCTCGACCCCGCCCTGGAGTACGGGCCGGACCCGGACTACTGGGAGCTCAAGGAGAGCCTGCCGCCCGAGCACCAGCCGGTGACCCGGCACATGACGATCCGCCGGTGGGTGCCCGAGCGCCACGAGCTGTGGATGGACTTCGTCCTGCACGGCGACACCGGCCACGCCGGGCCGTGGGCGGCACGGTCCGAGCCCGGGGACCGGATCATCGCGCTCGGGCCCGGCGGCAAGTGGGTGCCGGACCCGGACGCGGCCTGGACCCTGGTCGCCGCCGACGACGCCGCCGTCCCCGCCGCGCTCGCCGTCCTCGAGTCCCTGCCGGCGTCGGCGCGCGGCGAGGCCGTCCTCGAGGTGGGCTCCCCGCGGGACGTGCTGCCCGTGACCGTGCCGGCCGGCATCCCGGTCCGCTGGGTGTTCCGGGAGGAGGGCGCCTCGCTGCTCGAGGGCGTGCGCGACGCCGCGTGGCCGGCCCGCACCGAGGGCGTCCAGGTGTTCGCCCACGGGGAGCGGGAGGCCATGAAGGCGCTGCGGGACGAGCTGTTCGCCCGCCGGGGGCTGGAGCGGGAGCAGGTCTCGCTGTCCGGCTACTGGGCGCGGGGCCGCACCGAGGACGTGTTCCAGGCGGAGAAGAAGCTGCCGATCGGCCAGGTCCTCTGACCTTCCCCGGGCGTCCCGGGCCTCCCGGTCCGTCCGTGACCGGGACGGTCAGCGGCGGCGGTTGCGCCGGGCGTTCGTGCCGTTGAGGTGCCCCACGAACGGGCGCATGAGGTACTTGCCGAGCACCACGCCCGAGGCCAGCGCCACGATCGAGGCCATGGCGTTGACGAGGCCGATGAACCCCTCGCCCATGGTCTCCGTCTCCACCGTGACGGCGTACATGCCCCGGAAGATCGACAGGCCGGGCAGCAGGAACGTCATGGCGGGGATGGCCACCACCAGCTGCGGGATGCGGTGGCGGGCCGCGAGCACGGTGGCCACGCACCCGCTGACGACGGCCGCGAGCGCCGTGTCGAGCCGGGCGCCCAGTCCGGCGGCGACGCCGGCGTGGTAGACGACCAGACCGCCGAGGGCCGCGGCCGTCGTGGCGAGGACGTGCCGGGGCTTGGTCTGCATCGTGACGGCCACGAGCGCGGTGGCGACGACCATGAACGCCGTGTTGACCACGGGGTCCGGCGGGTCGAAGACGCTCTGCGAGACGTCCACCCGCGGCATGCCGAGGTAGGCCGCCACGGACACGCCGCCGGCGATGCCGGCGATGATCCCCAGGAACGCCATCGCGGTGGACAGCAGCCGCCCGGCCGCGGTGACCGGGAACCCGTTGATCGCGTCCTGCATGGTGGAGACCATGCGGGTGGTGGGCAGGAGCATGATGATCCCGCCCGCGATGACCCGGGGCGGGGAGAGGTCGAGCCCGGACCAGGACACCAGCAGCGCCGCCGTGGTGACGATCCCGGAGTTGGCGGCCATCGCGAAGAACTCCGGGATCCGCCAGGTCCCCAGGCGGTGGGAGACGACCTGCACGAGGATCGAGGTGAGCCCCGCCACGAGCGCCCCCGTGGGCCCGCCGCCGATGCCGGCGGTGATGGCCATGGCCGCGACGACCGTGGCGGTCCAGACCATCCACTTGGCGTAGGGCTTGGGCTTGGCGTTGATCTCGTCGAGGCGCCGCTCCGCCTCCGCGCGCGGCATCTCGCCGCCGGTGATGTCGGCGACGAGCTGGTGGGTCTCCCCCAGCCCGGCATAGTTGTCGGTCCAGGAGCGCACGACCCGCATGACGGTGTGGCTGGAGGTGTCCGGGTCGTTGAAGACGTCCTCGCGGGTGCGGGTCCCGCCGCCGTCGGCGGTGGGGTCCGTGCCGTCGGCGATGTAGTTGATGGTCACGGCCTGGTTGGTGATGTCCACCTCGACGTTCTCCACGCCGTAGGTGGTGCACACGGCCACGATGGCGTTCTCGACGTCGAGGGCGTCGGCGCCGTAGTGGAACATCGTCTCCGCCAGGCGCAGCGCGAAGTTGAGGGTGCGCCTGGCGTCCCGGCTCGTGGCCTCCCCGAAGCGGCGGAGGTTGGCGAAGGGCGAGATGCTGAGCCGCTCGACGGCGCGCATCGGCGCCGTGGGGGCGCTGTCGCCGCGCAGGATGGAGCGCAGCCGGGCCCGGCCGTCGGGGCGGGCGCCCTCGGCCCGGGTCGAGGGGTACGCGCCCCGCTGCATCCGGTCGGCGCTCTTGCCCGGCTCCGGGACGGGCCCGATCGCCGTCGTGTCCGGGCGGGAGACGGGGCCCGCCCCGGTGCGCCGCCGCCGCTTCGAGGGCTTCGGCCGGGGCACCGTCTGCGCCGCGGTCAGCGGCTCCGGGGCCGGTGCGGCCGGCCCGGGAGCCGCGTCCCCCCGGTGCTCCCGGATCAGCCGGGCGTCGAGCACCGGCAGCGGCTGCGGGGCGTCGGGGACGACGTCCTGCGCGCCGGACCCGGCGCGGCGCCGGGCCTCGAGGGCCTGCGTCTCGGTGGGCCGCACCGGGGGCAGCCCGGTGCCCCCGAGAGCGGCGGGACGGGCGGCGCCGGTCAGGCCCGTGTCCCCGCCGGGGCCGAAGGGCTCGACGAGCTCCGGGGCGGGCTCCGGTCCCGCGTCGGAGGAGGGGTAGGCGGCGAACGGGCGCAGGGGGGTGCGCTGGTCGGTCACCAAGCGGGGGTCCTCCTTCCGGGGCACGGCCCGGCGGCCCCGTCCGTCGGGGCGCCGGTCAGGGGGTGGGCGGGGAGCCTGCGGGGGCCGCGGCTCAGTAGAAGGGCTGGCCGGTGCGGCGGACCCACAGCTGGCGCTGGACCTTCTCGGCCACGTTGGTCCACACCGCGTACTTGGCGGGGCTGAGCACCTGGTCGTGGACGCCGACGAAGTCGATCACGGACTTGGTGAAGCTCGTCTTGAACAGGCCCAGCCCGTAGTAGGAGTGCTCCTTGTTCTTGAGCTGGTCGCTGGGCGGGGTGCCGCAGAAGTCGTACTCCACGATCCCGTGCTCGCGCATCAGGTCGGTGATCGCCGTCCACTGCACCAGGTGCGAGTCGCCGTACTGGCGGCGCCGGGGCTTGGAGCCGCCGTCCTTGTACGTGCCCTTCCTCCCGTAGGCGATGACGTAGGCGCCCACGGAGGGCTCTCCGTCCTCGTAGGTGAAGTACAGCCGGCCCTGGCCGGCGCGCTCGAAAGCGGTCCAGAACTTGGCGTAGTACTCGTAGGAGCGCAGGTTCACGTTGGCCTCGCCCTGGCCCACGGTGTCCATGAGGCCGTACATCCTGCGCATGTTCTGCTCGGTGAGCTCGACGCGCTCCACCTCGCAGCCCTCGCGCAGCGCCCTCCGGATCGCGTTGCGCCCGCGGGAGTGCAGGGACTTCAGGACGGTCTCCTCGTCCGCGTCCGTGGCGAGGACGGCGGTGGAGTCGTTGGGCTGGATGTTGAACGACTTCTTCAGGCCGGCCCGGGCGAGCACCGCGCGGGCGTGCTCGGAGTCGAGGACGTCGGGCTCGATCTTGATGGCGAAGACGTTCAGCCGCTGCTCGGCCACGAAGCGGGCACTGGCCTCGACGACGCCGGGGACGTCCTCGACGTCGGCCACGTCCGGGCCCTTGATCATGTACCAGAGCTTGCCCAGACCCGGGACCTTCTTCTCGAGCACCAGGTTGTAGCTGGCCTGCGAGCCGTCCGCGGGCTCGTGCACGAGGTGCAGGGGCCGCCACCCGTGGTCCGCCTTGACGTCCGCGAAGGACGCGGACTGCAGCAGGTTGCCGCCGTTGGGGTTCGCGGTGACGTGGGTGTCCCAGTCAGCGATCTCTTCTGCGGTGGCGAAGCGTGCGGTGAACTCTCGCAAGGCTCTCTCAATCGTCGGGGTCGTGGTGTGGTCGCGGGGACCGGGGCGCCGGCGGGGGCCGGCCCCGGCAAGTCTAACCGGGTGCGCCTGGGCGGGCTCCGAGCAGGCCGGTGCCGGTGGGAGCGCGATGAGGAGCCGGACACGGCGGCGCCCGCCCACCGTGCGGTGGGCGGGCGCCGCCGTGTCCGGGGGCCGTGCCGGGCTACTCGGCGTCGTGGTCGGTCTCGAGGATCCGCACGAGCGCGTCGAGGGCCTCGTCCGCGCCCTGGCCGTCGGCGCGGAGGACGACCTTGTCCCCCTGGGCCGCGCCGAGGGACATGAGCGAGAGCACGCTCGAGGCGTCCATGGCCTCGTCCTCGGGCTCGCCCTCGGCGGCGATCGTGATCTCGAGGTCGTACTCCCCCGCGGCCTCGGCGAAGATCGCGGCGGGGCGGGCGTGCAGGCCGACGGACGAGGCGATGGTGGCGGTGCGTTCTGCCATGGTGGTTCTCCTTCGGGTTGCGGGGTCCTGGGTGCAGGGCCCCGGTGGCGGGTGGTGCTGGTGGGACGGTGCGGGTGGTGCGGTGCGGACGGTGGGGTGGTCAGAGCCCGAGTTCGGCGAGCACGGGCAGCTGCGCCCGCACGGCCGCCGAGGCCTCCTCGGCGCTGTGCTGCTCGACCGCGAGCTCGGCGAGGGCCTGCGCGGTGGGGAGGTCGACGCTGCGCAGGACGGCCGCGACCGAGGCCAGCGCCCGGGGGCTCATGGACAGGGTGTGCACCCCGAGGCCCACGAGCACCACGGCGAGGGCGGGGTCGGCGGCTGCCTCCCCGCACACGCCCACGTTCCGCGGGCCCTTCCCGGACGCCTCGGCCCGGCGCGCGCCCTCCACGGTGAGCCGGACCATGCGCAGCACGGCCGGCTGCCAGGGGTTGTTGAGCTCGGCGAGCGAGCCCAGCATCCGGTCGGCGGCCATCGTGTACTGGGTGAGGTCGTTGGTGCCCAGGGACACGAAGTCCACGTGCTGGAGGATCTGGTCCGCGGTCACGGCCGCGGACGGCGTCTCGACCATGACCCCCGGGACCCGCAGCCCGGCCGCGGCGACCATCGCGGCGAAGTCGCGGGCCTCCGACGGCGCGGAGATCATCGGGGCCATGACCCACACCTGGGCGGCCGTGGCCTCCTCCGCCCGGGCGATCGCCTCGAGCTGGCGGGCGAGCACCCCGGGCACGCTGCGGTCGGTGCGGTAGCCGCGCACGCCCAGCGCCGGGTTCGGCTCCTCGGTGTCCGTCAGGAAGGGCAGGGGCTTGTCCGCGCCGGCGTCGAGGGTGCGGACCACGACCTTGCGGGCCGGGAAGGCCTCGAAGATCGCGGTGTACTGCTCCACCTGCTCCTCGACGCTGGGCTCCTGGTCACGGCCGAGGAAGCAGAACTCCGTGCGCAGCAGCCCCACGCCCTGGGCCCCCGCGCCGGCGGCCGTGCGGGCGTCGTCGGGGGTGCCCACGTTGGCGAGCAGGGGGACCTCGGTGCCGTCCGCGAGCACGCCGTGGCCGTCGAAGGCGCCGCGCGCCGCGGCGCTGCGCTCCCATGCCTCCACGAGCGCCAGCTCGTCGGCGCCCGGCTCCGTGCGGACCTCCCCGGTGGCGCCGTCCACGAAGACCGGGGTGCCGTCCGGGAGCTCTCCGACCCCCCGGACGGCCACGATCGCGGGCAGCCCGAGGTTGCGGGCCAGGATCGCCGTGTGGGACTGCGGCCCGCCGCCGGACGTGACGAGCGCCAGGACCTTCGCGGGGTCCAGCGTCGCCGTGTCCGCCGGCGCGAGGTCCTCGGCGGTCAGCACGAACGGGTCCTCCCGCTCCGGGATCCCGGGCATGGGCACACCCAGCAGACGCGCGGTGAGCCGGGCGCGGACGTCCTCGATGTCCGCGGCCCGCTCGGCCATGTAGCCGCCGAGGGAGCGCATCTGCTCCGCGTAGGCGGTCGCCGCCTCCCACAGGGCCCGCTCCGGGGCCAGCCCCTGGCCGGTGACGAGCTTCGCGGCGTTCTTCAGCAGCGCCTTGTCCCCGGCCATGAGAGCGGTGGACTTGAGCACGTCCGCCGCGTCCTTCTCGGTCGTGGCCTCGGCGCGGCGCTTGAGCTCAGCCTTCACCTCGGCCGCGGCCTCCTGGAGCCGGGCCACGGCGGCCTCGGGGGCCTCGTCCCGCAGGGCGAGCCCGGGGGCGGGCTCGGCCACGGGGGCCGGCATGCTCACGAGCTCGCCGATGACGCGGCCCGCGCACACCCCCACGCCTGTCAGTGTCTGCATGGTGTTCTTCTTCCTCGGTCGGGTCGTTGCAGGAGTCGTTGCAGGAGCTGGTCGCCGGGGCGCCGCTCAGGCGGTGGCCACCGCGGGAGCCGCGGCCGCGACGTCCCGCTCGGTCTCGGCCACCTTGCGCTGGACCCCGCCCACGTGCTTCAGGGCGACGACGGCAGCGGCCGTGACCACGGTACCCACGAGCACCGCCACGAGGAACATCAGCGGGTTGCCGATCAGCGGCAGGATCCACACGCCGCCGTGGGGAGCCGGCGAGGTCACCGCGGCACCCATGGACACGGCGCCGGCGGCGGCGCCGCCGAGCATGGTCGCGGGCAGCACGCGCAGCGGGTCGGCCGCGGCGAACGGGATGGCGCCCTCGGAGATGAAGGACAGCCCCAGCAGCCAGGCCGCCTTGCCGTTCTCCTGCTCGACGACGGTGAAGTAGCGCTTGGCGATCGTGGAGGCCAGCGCCAGGCCCAGCGGGGGCACCATGCCGGCGGCGATCACCGCGGCCATGATCTCCTGCGGCGCGGTGTTGGCGACGGTCGCCGCGCCGAGACCGGCGGCGGCGAAGGTGTAGGCCACCTTGTTGATCGGCCCGCCCAGGTCGAAGCCCATCATGAACCCGAGGATCGCGCCCAGGGCGAGCGCGCTGGCGCCGGTCATGCCGGTGAGCCACCCGGTGAGCCAGGCCATGAACACCGCGATCGGGCCGCCGAGCACGAGCAGGAGCAGGCCCGAGGAGAAGAGCGTGGCGAGCAGCGGGATGATCACCACGGGCATCAGGGACCCCAGCCAGCGGGGCAGCTGCGGCTTCGAGAGCCAGTAGGCGGCGATGCCGGCCAGCAGACCGCCGACGATGCCGCCGAGGAAGCCGGCGCCCATGAAGTTCGCCACGAGCCCGGCCGCGAAGCCCGGGGCGATGCCCGGCCGGTCGGCGAGGCCGTAGGCGATGTACCCGGCGAGCGCCGGCACCAGCAGGCCGATGGCCAGGGCGCCCATCTTGAACAGCACGGCACCGAGGTACTGGGCGAGGGTGGCGTCGCCGAGGCTCCACAGGGTGGAGGCGCCCAGGACGTCGTCGGCGACGTTGGCGATGTCGGCGCCCGCGATCATGAAGCCCAGGGCGATGAGCAGACCGCCCGCGGCCACGAACGGGATCATGTAGCTCACGCCGGTCATCACGGCCTTGCGGATGCGGGTGCCCCAGGCCTCGTCGCCGGTGGAGGAGGCCTGCTCGGCGCCGGCGCCCCCGCCCTGCACGCGCGGGGCGTTCGGGTCGTCGGCCTTGGCGAGGGCCTCCTCGATCATGACCTTCGGCTCGTCGATGCCCCGCTTGACCGGGGAGGCGACGAACGGCTTGCCGGCGAAGCGGCCGCGCTCGCGGACGTCGACGTCGGTGGCGAAGATCACCGCGTCCGCCGCGGCGATCGCGGCGGGGTCGAGCTTCGTGAAGCCCGCGGAGCCCTGGGTCTCGACCTGGAGGTCGACGCCCATCTCCTGGGCGGCGTAGGTCAGCCCGTCCGCGGCCATGTAGGTGTGGGCGATGCCGGTGGGGCAGGCCGTCACGGCCACGATCCGGCGCGGGGCGGCGGGCGCCGGCTCGCCCTGGCCCAGGTCGGCGGACCGGGCGGCGGGGACGTCCGCGGAGGTGGAGCCGGAGGCCGATCCCGCGTCCGCCGAGGCGGGCACGGCGCCCGCCGTGGTGGCCCCGGCGGGAGCGCCCTCCTGCGGGGCGGCCGTGCCGAGCCCGAGCGCGCCGTCGACGATGCCGACGATCTCCTGCTCGGTCCGCGCGGCCCGCAGCGAGGCCACGAAGTCCTTCTTCATGAGGGACCGCGCCAGCTTGGACAGCAGCTTCAGGTGGGTCTGGTCGGCGCCCTCGGGCGCCGCGATGAAGAAGACGAGGTCGGCGGGGCCGTCCTTGGCGCCGAAGTCGACCTTGGGCGCCAGACGGGCCATGGCCAGCGTCGGGGCGGTCACCTCGGTGGACCGGCAGTGCGGGATCGCGATGCCGCCGGGGATGCCGGTGGCGGTCTTGTTCTCGCGGGCGATGGCGTCGGCCAGCAGGCCGTCCAGCTGTCCCACGCGCCCGGCGCGCTGGACCATGGTGGCCAGCTGGCCGATGACGGTTTCCTTGTCCTCCCCCAGGTTCTGGTCGAGCGCGACCAGGTCGGGGGTGATGAGCTCGGACACGTTGTCCTCCTTGAGCGGCGGGCCCTCGGGCCCGTGTGGTTCGTGGTGCAGTGGGCGGCAGTGCGGTGTTCGGAAGTGCGGTGTTCGGACGTCGGTGGTGCGGGTCAGCCGGAGACGGTGTGCGGGAACAGCTCCCGCACGACGACCGCCTCCGGGGTGGTCTCGGAGAGCGCCGGGACGCGGGTCCCGGGCAGGGCCGCGGCGGCGGAGCCGGAGGCGACGGCCTGGCGCAGGCAGTCCTGCGGGGCGTCCCCCCGTTCGTGCGCGAGCAGGTAGCCCGCGAGCGAGCTGTCCCCCGCCCCCACCGTGGAGCGCACGGTGACGGGGGCGTGCACGGCGTGCCAGGAGCCGGTGGGGACCGTCAGCACGGCGCCGCCCGCCCCCAGCGTGGTCAGCACCGCGCCCACGCCGCGCGCCACGAGGGCGGCCGCGGTCGTGGCGACGAGGTCGGGATCGGCCTCGAGGGCCTCCCCGTTGCCGGTCCCCACCAGCTCGGCGAGCTCCTCGCCGTTGGGCTTGATGAGGTCGGGCAGGGCGTCGTCGTGGGCCGTCGACCCGGCGAGCGCGGGCCCTGAGGTGTCCACGGCGAACCGGGGAGCCCCGGCCCCCAGGGCCGCGCGGACCCGGCGGACGATCCCGGCGTAGACGTCGGGGGCCGCCCCGGGCGGCAGGGAGCCGGCGAGGGCCACCCAGGACGCGTCCCGGCCGCGGCGCACGACGAGGTCGACCACCGCGTCCACGAGGTCCGGGGTCAGCGGGGCCCCCGGGGCGTTGATCTTCGTGGTGGTGCCGTCCGGCTCCGTGATCGTGACGTTGGAGCGGATCGGCGCGCCGAGGGGCACCGCCTCGTGGGGCACGTCCGCGGCGGCCAGCTCCGCGAGCAGCGGGTCGCCGGGGTCCCCGGGCAGCACGGCGAGGGTGTCGACGCCGCTCGCGTGCAGGACCCGGGCGACGTTCACGCCCTTGCCGCCGGCGTCCTGCCGGGCGCCGGAGGCGCCCTGCACGGCGCCGCGGCGCAGCGGGGCCGGCAGCTCGACCGTGCGGTCGAGGGACGGGTTGAGGGTGACGGTGAGGATCACGCGAGGACCACCTCGACGTCGGCCTCCTCGAGGGCCGCGGCCAGCTCGGGCCCGGGGGCCCGGTCGGTGATGAGCGTGTCGATGTCCGCGAGGGACGCGAAGTGCATGAGGGTCTCCTGATCGTGCTTGGCGGAGTCGCACAGGACGACGACGCGCCGGGAGGTCTGGACGATGGCGGTCTTGACGACCGCCTCGATGGGATCCGGGGTGCTGAGCCCGAACTGGGCGTGGATCCCGTTGCACCCGACGAAGGCGAGGTCGGGCCGCAGGCGCAGGTAGTGCTCCGCGGCCCGCCCGCCCGCCGCCGCCCAGGTGAGCTTGCGGACGCGCCCGCCGACGAGCTCGAGGCCGATGCCGTTGGCGTCGGCGAGCTTGGCGGCGATGTGCAGGGCGTGGGTGACGATGAGCTGCTCCTGCCCGTCGGGCAGGGTGGAGTCGGAGCGGACGATGAGATCCGCGAGCGCCTCGACGGTGCTCCCGGCGTCCAGCACGACCGCCCCGGCGCCGCTGGCGCGCAGCAGCCGGAAGGCGGCCTCCGCGATGCGGCGCTTCTCCGGGGTGTTGAGGTGCTGGCGGTTGTGGATGTTCTTCTCGTCGGAGGTGGACTGGTCCACGGAGACGGCGCCGCCGTGCACGCGCCGCACCCGGCCCGCCGCCTCCAGGGCCGCCAGGTCGCGCCGGACGGTCTCCATGGTCACGTCGAAGCGCCGGGCCAGCTCCGCGCCGTTGACGCGGCGCGACGTGGACACGAGCTCAGCGATCTCGGCCTGGCGTTCCTCTGCGAACATGATCTCCACCTCCCGGACGGGCGACTGTGTGTTCCTATGAGTTTATGTGAGTTCGTGTGGTTTTACCAGGGGTTCTGGTGATCTCCTTCACAGAGGGTCGTGAATCCGGTCGTGACCGGGTTCACGACCGGGCCCGGACCGCCCGCGGGGGCGCGGGCACCGGGGACGGTGTCGGGCACGGTGTCGGGAGCCCGGCGTAGCCTGGTCGCAGGCACCGTCGCCCTCCCCGACCCCGTGACCAGGAGCGGACGCGCATGCTTCTCCGACTCGTCCGGCAGTACACCGGCCGCTACCGGCGCTGGGTCCTGGCCGTCCTCCTCCTGCAGCTCGTCGCCACGGTCGCCGCCCTGCTGCTGCCCAGCCTCAACGCCCGGATCATCGACGAGGGCGTCACGCGCGGGGACACCGCCCTGATCCTGCGCGTCGGGGAGGTCATGCTCGTCGTCGCGCTCGTCCAGGTGGCCGCGGCCGTGACCGCCGTGTACTGCGCCGCCCGCGCGGCGATGGGCACCGGGCGGGACCTCCGCCGGGCCGTGTACCGGCGCGTCAGCTCCTTCGGCGCGCGCGAAGTCAACGGCTTCGGCGCGCCGTCCCTGATCACCCGGGGCACGAACGACGTCCAGCAGATCCAGATGCTGGTGCTGATGACGCTGAACTTCATGGTGGCGGCGCCCATCATGAGCGTCGGGGGGATCGTCATGGCCCTGCGCGAGGACGCGGGCCTGTCCTGGCTGGTGTGGGTCTCCGTGCCCGTGCTGGGGGTCGCCGTGGGCTCGCTGGCCGCACGGCTCATGCCCCTGTTCCGGCTCATGCAGGGCCGGATCGACCGCGTCAACGCCGTGCTCCGCGAGCAGATCATCGGCATCCGCGTGGTACGGGCCTTCGTGCGGGAGGACCACGAGCGGGACCGCTTCGCGGCCGCCAACCGGGACCTCACCGACGTCTCCGTGCGCATCGGCTCGCTGTTCGTGCTGATGTTCCCCCTGATCACCATGATCCTGCACCTGGCCACGGCCGCGGTCCTGTGGTTCGGCGGCCTCCGGGTGGACGCCGGCCAGATCCAGGTGGGCTCCCTCACGGCGTTCCTGCAGTACCTCCTGCAGATCCTCATGGCCGTCATGATGGGCACCTTCATGGTCATGATGGTGCCCCGCGCGCTGGTGTGCGCGGAGCGGATCACGGAGGTCCTGGACACCGAGCCGGGACTGCGCGAGCCCGGCGCCCCGGTCGTGCCGGGGGTCCGTCGCGGACTCGTCGAGCTGGCGGACGTCACGTTCTCCTACCCCGGTGCGGAGTCACCGGTCCTCGACGGCGTGAGCCTGCGGGCCGAGCCCGGCCGCACGACCGCCGTCGTCGGCGCCACGGGCTCGGGCAAGTCGACCCTGCTGAACCTGGTCCCCCGGCTGCTGGACCCCACGGGCGGGACCGTCGCGCTCGACGGCGTGCCCCTCCCCCGGCTCGCCCACGAGCAGATCGCCGCCCGCGTGGCCATGGTCCCCCAGCGGGCCTTCCTGTTCTCCGGGACCGTGGCCTCGAACCTGCGGCTGGGCCGGCCCGGCGCCTCGGACGAGGAGCTGTGGGCCGCGCTGCGGACGGCCCAGGCGGAGGAGTTCGTGCGGCGGATGCCCGGCGCCCTCGAGGCCCCGATCGCCCAGGGCGGCACCGACGTCTCGGGCGGGCAGCGCCAGCGGCTGTGCATCGCCCGCGCGCTCGTGGCCCGCCCGGCGGTGTACCTGTTCGACGACTCGTTCTCCGCCCTGGACGTCAGCACCGACGCCCGGCTGCGCGCGGCCCTCCGGCCCGAGACCCGTGACGCCACGGTGATCGTGGTGGCCCAGCGCGTGTCCACCGTCCGCGACGCGGACCAGATCCTGGTCCTCGAGGCGGGGCGGATCACGGCCCGCGGCACCCACGAGGAGCTGCTGGCCTCCTCGGGGACCTACCGGGAGATCGTGGCGTCCCAGCTCAGCGCCGAGGAGATGGCCTGATGGCGGCGCAGGAGACCCCGCCCCGGAGGGCCCAGCACTTCTGGCGCTCGGCGCGACGGCTGGTCGGCCTGCTCCGCCCGCACCGGCCCATGCTGGCCGTCGTCGTCGCGTCCGGCGTGGTGTCCGTGGTGCTCACCGTGTGGGCGCCCCTGGTGCTGGGCCGCGCCATGGACGTCATCTTCACCGGCGTGGTCGGCCGGGCCATGCCCGCGGGGGCGTCCAAGGAGGAGGTGGCGCAGGGGCTGCGGGACCGGGGCGAGACGAACCTGGCGGACATGGTCTCGGCGATGGACCTCGTCCCCGGCGCCGGCATCGACTTCGCGGCACTGGCACGGTTCATCGTGGCGGTCCTGGGGATGTACCTCGTGGCCTCCCTGCTCATGTGGGCGCAGGGCTGGCTGCTCAACCGGATCGTCATGCGGGTGGTCCACGACCTGCGCGGCGCGGTGGAGGCCAAGCTGAACCGGCTCCCCCTGGGCTTCTTCGACACCCGGCAGCGCGGCGACGTGCTCTCCCGGGTGACCAACGACATCGACAACGTCCAGACGGCGCTCCAGCAGTCCTTCACGCAGCTGGTCCAGTCCCTCCTGACCGTCGTGGGCATCGTGGTCATGATGTTCGTGGTCTCCTGGCAGCTGGCCCTCGTGGCCCTCGTGGCCCTCCCCCTCTCCGCCGCGGCGGCAGGGTTCATCGGGGTCCGGGCGCAGCGGCTGTTCACCGAGCAGTGGCGGGCCACCGGCGCGCTCAACGGGCACATCGAGGAGTCCTTCTCGGGCCACGAGCTGATCACGCTGTTCGGCCGCGAGGCCGAGATGGGCGAGCGCTTCGACGAGCGCAACGAGCAGCTCTACCGGGCGTCGTTCGGGGCGCAGTTCGTCTCCGGCACGATCATGCCGGTCATGCAGTTCGTCACCTACCTCACCTACGTGGGCATCGCCGTGCTGGGCGGGCTGCGCGTGGCGTCGGGGCAGCTCAGCCTGGGCGCGGCCACGGCCTTCATCCAGTACTCCCGCGAGTTCACGCAGCCGCTGGCCCACATGGCGGGCATGGCCAACAGCCTCCAGTCCGGGGTGGCCTCCGCGGAGCGGGCCTTCGAGCTGCTCGACGCCCAGGAGCAGCGGCCCGACACCGCCCGGGCGCACCTGCCCGGGCGCCCCCGGGGGCACGTGCGCTTCGAGGCGGTGGACTTCGCCTACGACCCGGCGGAGCCGCTCATCCGGGACCTCTCGCTGGAGGCCCGTCCCGGCCAGACGGTGGCGATCGTGGGACCCACCGGAGCGGGCAAGACCACCCTGGTCAACCTCGTGCTGCGCTTCTACGAGCTCGACGCCGGGCGGATCACCCTGGACGGGGTGGACATCACGGACCTGTCCCGCGCCGAGCTGCGCTCCGCGGCGGGGATGGTCCTGCAGGACGCCTGGCTGTTCGGCGGCAGCATCCGGGAGAACATCCGCTACGGCCGCCTCGACGCCACGGACGAGGAGGTGCTCGACGCCGCGCGGGCCACGTACGTGGACCGGTTCGTCCGCACCCTCCCGCAGGGCTACGACACGGTGGTCGACGAGGAGGGCAGCAACGTGTCCGCCGGCGAGAAACAGCTCATCACGATCGCCCGGGCCTTCCTGGCGGGCCCGTCCCTGCTGATCCTCGACGAGGCCACCTCCTCGGTGGACACCCGCACCGAGCTGCTCGTGCAGAAGGCCATGGCCGCGCTGCGCAGCGACCGCACCTCCTTCGTGATCGCCCACCGGCTCTCCACGGTCCGGGACGCGGATATCATCCTGGTGATGGAGGAGGGCCGGATCGTCGAGCAGGGCACCCACGAGGAGCTCCTCGCGGCGCGCGGCGCCTACGCCGCCCTGTACCGGGACCAGTTCCACGCCCCCTCCACCGCGGACGCGCCCGACGACGCGCCCGAGCCCGCCCCCACCGGCGTCCCCGCCGGCGCCGACCACGACTCCCAGGAGACCCCCGCCCATGACACCCCGTGAGCTCTACGGCCGCCTCGCCCTCGCGGAGGCCGTGACCTGGACGCTGCTGATCCTCGGCATGGTCCTCAAGTACAGCGGGACCTCTGAGGCCTTCGTCCCCGTCTTCGGCATGCTCCACGGTGTCGTGTTCCTCAGCTACTGCGTGGTGACGTGCTTCGTGTGGGTGAACCAGAGGTGGTCCGCGGGCATGGGCCTGCGGGGCCTGGCCAGCGCGTTCGTCCCGTACGCCACCATCCCCTTCGAGCGCCGGGCCGGGCGCGCCGGCCGCCTCGCCGGCGGCTGGCGGCTGGCACCGGGCCGGGAGCGCCCCGTCACCGTGCTGGAGAAGCTCCAGGCCTGGTCCCTGCGCAGCCCCCTCCTGGCGGTCCTCGCCGGGGTGGGCGTCGTCGCCGTCCTGGCCTCCGTGCTGCTGTACCTGGGACCGCCCGTCCCCCGGGGCTGAGCGGGCGCCCCGTCCGGCGGGCCGGGCGCGGCCCACCGGGGGCCCGGTATAGCGTGGAGGGCGGACGGCCCCGCCGACCGCCGGTGGCGCCACCGAGGAGGAACCCCGTGACCAATTTCGCCAATGTCGAGCGCCGGCACCTGGCCGCGCTCTTCCGCCGAGTGGGCCCCGAGGCCCCCACGCTGTGCGAGGGCTGGACCGCCCGCGAGCTGGCCGTGCACCTCGTGCTGCGCGACGGCCGCCCCGACGTCCTGGCCGGGAAGGCCCTGCCGCAGCTGCCCGTGCTGGGCGAACGTGCCCGCCGCTCCGAGCAGACCCTCGCCGGGCTCCCGTGGGAGGAGCTGGTGAAGAAGGTCGAGCGGCCGCCGCTGTACTCCCCCGCCCGCCTGGGCCCGGTGGACAAGCGGATGAACACCGCGGAGTTCTTCGTCCACCACGAGGACGTGCGCCGCGCCCAGCCCGCGTGGCACCGGCGCCCGCTGCTGCACGACGAGGAGAAGGACCTCTGGAGCAGCCTGACCCTGATGGCCAAGGTCCTGCTCAAGGACGAGGACGACTCCCTGGTCCTCATCGCCCCGGGCCACGGCGCGGTGCGCGGGGGCCGCGGGAAGTCCGGGACCGTGCGCGTGCTGCGCGGGACGCCCAGCGAGCTGCTGCTGTGGGCCTACGGCCGCCGCGAGCCGGCCGAGGTCGAGGAGACGGTCGAGTAGTCCCGGGCCCCACGACGGAGGGGAGCACGCTCGGCGTGCTCCCCTCCTCGCCTTCCCGGGACCATCCGGGACCGTCCGGGTCCGGTCAGCGGAACAGGTCCGCCCGCACCCCCATGATGATCCGGTCGCCGGGTCGCGCGGTGCGCATGTAGCGGGCCACCTCGTGCTCGTGCAGCGAGATGCAGCCCGCCGTGGGCACCTTGTTGGCGTGCAGGAAGATCGCGAAGCCGTTGCCCTGCACGATGGACGAGTCCGGCGGACGGTTGTAGTTGATCACCACGCCCAGGCGGTAGTCGCCGGACTGCGCGAAGTACCACATGTTCTCGTCCGGCCAGGTGTACCCGGTGGACTCGAAGTACTTGTTGTAGAGCGTGCCCAGCCGCCCGCCCCAGCGGGAGCTCGGGTTGAGCTGGCGGTAGGACAGCGCCGTGCCCGGGTTGTACACGCCGAAGGACTCCGTCACCGAGTAGGAGCCCTGGGGCGAGTAGAGGTACTGGGTGTGCCCCGAGGGCACCCCCGGCTTCTTGAACCCGCTCGCGCCCACGCGCGACGACGTGCGCCACTCCTCCACGTAGCTGCCGCCGATCCGCACGCAGTTGATGAAGGTGGAGGCGGACTGCCCGTAGCCCTCGGCGATCGTCAGGGACACCCGGGCGGCGTTGTGGGTGGGCTGGACCGAGCGGCCGTTGTTGAGGTTCTGGCACTCGCCCCGGAACAGGTAGCTCTTGACGCCCCCGGAGGCGGTCCACGCCATCAGGCCGTTGCGGAACTTCTGGTGCGCCGTGGGGGTGCCCTCGCCGACCTCGTCCGTGGTGGGGTAGCCGTAGGCGCCGCGCTCGTAGCTCGCGGACGCCCACGTGCGGCCGATCGCCCCAGCGGTGTTGACGGTGCGCGCGCCGGTGGCGGAGCTCCAGTAGATCGTGCGGGTCCGGGCGAAGCCCTGCCGGCAGCCGCCGCCGGCCATCCCGCAGATCTCGTCGGTGACCGGGTAGCCGTGGGAACCCCGCTCGTACTGTGCCCCGGCCCACTTGCGCCCGACCGGGCTGGAGATGTTGACGGTGTGGGCGCCGGTGCCGGAGCTCCAGTAGATCGTGCGGGTCCGGGCGAAGCCCTGCCGGCACCCGCCGCCGGCCATCCCGCAGATCTCGTCGGTGACCGGGTAGCCGTGGGAACCGCGCTCGTACAGGGCCCCGGCCCACTTCGCCCCGATCGGCCCGGCGATGCGCACCGTGTGCGCGTCCGTGGCGGAGCTCCAGTAGATGGTCCGCCCGGTCGCGAAGCCCTGCCGGCAGCCGCCGCCGGCCATCCCGCAGATCTCGTCGGTGACCGGGTAGCCGTGGGAACCGCGCTCGTACAGGGCCCCGGCCCACTTGCGCCCGACCGGGCTGGAGGTGTTGACGGTGTGGGCGCCGGTGGCCGGGCTCCAGTAGACGGTGCGGGTCCGGGCGAAGCCCTGCCGGCAGCCGCCGCCGGCCATCCCGCAGATCTCGTCCGTGACGGGCCAGCCGAAAGCTGCGAGGCCGCCGTCCGCGGTCCACTCCCGACCGATCGCGCCCCGGAGGTGCAGGTAGTGGGCGCCGTGGGCCTGGGACCAGAGCACCACACCGTTCTCGTGCGGCCACTCCCATCCCCCGTTCCAGGGGCGCGGGTCCGCGGTGGCGGCGCCCGTCCGGTCGTCCCGGGCGGCGGCGGCGTCGAGGGCGGCGCGGACGTCGGCAGGAATCGCCACGTCGGCAGCGGCGGCGCGGCCGGACACGTCCTCGGCCGGCCGGGCGGACGGTGCCGCCGTGGGCTCCGCACCGGGCGTGGCAGTGGGATCGGCGGTGGGATCAGCGGTGGCTGCCGCGGTGGGCTCCGGGGTCGGATCGGCAGTGGCTGCCGCGGTGGGCTCCGCGGTCGGATCGGCAGTGGCTGCCGCGGTGGGCTCCGCGGTCGGATCGGCAGTGGCTGCCGCGGTGGGCTCCGCGGTCGTCGGCCTGGCCGTCGGCGTCGCGGCCGGGGCCGACGGCGCCGTCCGCGCGGCGTCCGCGCTGTCGTCGATGGTCGCGTCGGCGGTCGCGCCGGAGTCCCCCTCCGGCGTGCGCGTCACGGTGAGCACGGCCCTGGCCTCGGCCCCGGAGGGGTCGGCCACGACGTAGGCGATCTCGGCGGAGTCGATGTCAGCGGAGTCGATCTCGGCGGGGCCCTCCGTTCCGGAGAGGTCGAGGGCGAGGACGGGGTGCTCGGGCAGCTCCCAGCCCTCCGGCAGGGCGGCCGGGTCGGTGCCGGGGCCCACCACGCGCAGGCTCCCGACGTCGGTGGCGAGCTGCTCCCGCGGCTCGTCGGTCGCGGGGTCCACGAGCAGCAGACGCGCCGCGGCGGGGTCGCCGAGCCCGTCGTTGGCGAGGACGTCCACGACCAAGGCCTCCTGGCCCTCCGCCGCGGTCAGCTCGTCGTCCTGCGGTGAGAGCGCGGCAGGGCCCTGCGTCGTCGTGGACGCCGCCGGGGCGGTCCCCGTGGGGGAGGTGAGGTCGGTCGGTGCCGCGACGGCGCCGGGGGACCCGGTGAGCACGACGGCGAGGCAGGCCGCGAGCGCGGCGGGGAGGCGCAGTGCTGAGATCTTCATGGTGGTCCCTTGCTGGCGGTTCAGGCCGTGAACTCGACGAAGTGGTTGGGGGTGCTGTTGTCGAAGACGCGAACGGCCAGGTCGGCGCCGGCCGGTGCGCTGAACGCGACGTCGAGGGAGGCCGACCCGCCGGGGGCGATGGTCGGGAAGGTCTCCATCCGCACGCCCAGCGACTCGTCGAAGGCGGGCAGGGCGGGGTCGCCGCCGTCCACGTGCACGGCCACGGGGAAGGACCAGGGCACCGCGTCGACCGGCGCGGAGCCCGTGTTCGTCAGCGTGACGGTGAAGACCTGCACCGGGGTTCCGGGGGCGGCGCGGACCGCGCGCTCCCCCGCCGTGGCAGGGCGGGGTCCCTCGACGACGGCCTCCAGCCCGTTCCCGAGGGGCTGGGTCGCGCCGAAGCGGGCGGCCGCGTCGCGGGTCGCGGTGTCGTCGTAGGGCGCCACGTCGTTGCCCGACGGTGCCGGCGTCGACGTGGCGACCGGACCGGGGGCCGGCTCGCTCGAGGGGGCCTCGCTCGCCGGGGCAGTGGACGTGGCGGTCGACGTCGTCGCGGACGTGGCCGCGGATGTCGTGGCGGCGGAGGGTGCGGGCTCCCCCGCACAGCCGGCCAGGAGGAGCGCCAGCAGCGCCGCACCCAGGGGGGCCAGGCGGCGGGCGGGCGGGGCGCGGAACGGGTCGGTCATGGAGGCTCCTCGTGGGGGTCCCGGGGGCGGACCCGATCGGCCCGGCGCCCCGTGGACCGCGGAGCCGCGCCGATCGTTGGGATCAACCTACACGCGGTCTTTGCGATTGTGATCACAGTGACGGCGTGTGGCGCGGGACGCCGTGCGGCCTCCTGGTCGTCGCCCGGGGCAGGAGCCCGTCAGGACGGGCAGGGCCGCAGGGACAGCCCCTGCTTGAGGGCGTCTGCGGAGGTCGCGCTGCTGTTGATCCGCCAGTCGACCTCCTTGTTCAGGTGGAACCACACGAGGGCCGTGACGTCGGGCTGGGCCGCCAGGTACGCCACGAGCCGGCGGTTCCACTCCGCCTTGGAGCCGCCGGCCTCGGCGGACGCCGTCTCCGCCACGAGGACCGGCTTGCCGGGGGCGATCCGGCGCAGCTCGGTCAGGCCCTCGCCGAGCAGCTGCTCCGGCGCGGTCCAGGTGCTCCAGGACTGGGAGGCGCCCCAGTTGTAGCCGTCCAGGGCGACCGCGTCGACGTAGTCGGCGCCGGGATAGAGGCCGTCGAGCGGGGTGGAGCCCCAGTAGGGGACATTGGGGTTCCAGACCCAGGTGACGTTGCCGGCCCCCTCGGCGACGAGCACGTCGTGGACGTGGCGCCACGCCGCCGCGTAGTCACCGGCCTCGTTGCCGTTGAGCCCCTCCGCCCACGGGTACCAGTTGCCGTTCATCTCGTGGCCGAAGCGCAGCATGACGGGATGGCCCCACGCGGCCAGGTCACGGCCCCAGCGCCGCAGGTGCTCGTCGTGGTCGCCGGCCGTGATCCGGTCCAGGGAGTAGGCGGGCTGCTCGGTGCCCCCGCCCCATGTCCACGGCTCCCACGTCAGCAGGGTGGTGGCCCCGCGGGAGCGCACCGCGTCGAGCTCGGCGATCGGCGGGGCCTGCTGGAAGTCCTTGTAGGACAGCACGATCGAGGGCGCCTCCCCCGCCAGGGACCCGACCGCCGCCAGCTCGGCCGAGGCCATCGGGCCTCCCGCGGTGCCCACGCCGAAGCGCAGGGGGCAGGACCTCACCTGCGGCGCGGTGGTCGTGACGGGCTTCTTCTTCTGCCCGGCGGCCGACGGCAGGCCCGCGGTGGGAGCCACCGCGTGGGCCGGGGGGACGGCGCCCAGCAGCAGGGTCGTGGCGACGACCGCCGCGGACAGCACGAGACGAGGGGATCGGGACACGGGGGCGCTCCTGCAGCCGGGGCCCGCTGCGACCGGCGGGCGGGAGTGGGGGGCCGGGCTCGGGGACCCGGGATCGCCGGCTCAAGCTAGCACCGGGAAGACCGCCCCGGGGAGGAGGCGGGGCACCCGTCGTCATACAGCGAGGTGGCGCGCCTGTGGCGCGCGTCATGGAACGGGACGCAGGCGCCGGCCGAACACCCCGGGCCGGCCCTCCCCGAGTCGCCACGGACCGCCCCTTCTGCACGGGGCAGCGCCCCGTCCGGCGAGGGACGGGGCGCTGCCGATCCGAGGCCCGCAGCCGGTCAGGCCGGCGCGGAGGACCTCAGTTCTTGGCGTAGTACTTCTTGTCCTTCTCGTCCTCGTCCTCGTCGTCGTCCTTGTCCTCGTCCTTGTCGTCCCACTTGGTGCCCTTGTCCTCCTCGTCGCAGTCCTCGTCGCCGTCCTTGTCCTTGTCGTGCCAGGCCCAGGCGTTCTTCTCGTGCTCCTCCTCCTCGTCGTCCTTGCCGTTGTTGTCCTTGTCGCCGTCCTCGTGCTTGTCGTCCCAGCGGCTGCCCTTGTCCTCCTCGTCGCAGTCCTCGTCGCCGTCCTTGTCCTTGTCGTGCCAGACCCACACGTACTTCTTGTGCTCGTCCTTCTTCTTGTCGTGCTCGTCCTTGCCGTTGTCGTCGTCGTCCTTGTCGTCGTCCTTGCCGTTGTCGTCGTCGTCCTTGTCCCAGGCCTTGTCGTGGTCGTGCTTGTGGTGCGCTTTCTTGTGCTTCTTGTCCTTCTTGTCGTCCTCGTCCTTGTAGCGGTCCTTGTGCTCGTCATCGCCACCGTGGTGCTTGTGCCAGTCGTCGTGGTCATGCCACTTGTCGTGGTCCTCGCAGTACCAGAGCTCGTGGCCGTCCTCGTCATGCTTGACCCACTTGTAGTGCCGCTTGTCGTCGTGGCGGTGGGATTTGCTATGGTTATTATCACGACCGTGGTCGTGGTCGTCACCGTTGCCACCTGCGAGCGCGGGAGTGGCGAGCGAGCCCCCTAGGAGGACGCCCGCGATGGCGGTGCTGGCGAGGGTTTTGCGCAGAGAGTTCACGATGGCTCCTGTGAGACAGGGCATGGCTATAAAAGGACCATGCGGAGTGATGGGATTCTGCACGACCTGCGAGCAGGTCGACCTGTGAGAGGTGCCTTCACCGTAGAAGTGCCCGTTCGCGCGGTTCAAGACTGCGAACGGAGGACCATGAGTCACAGTTGCATCACGCCGCGCCTCCGCGTTCGCGAACACCATCGAGGCCCTCGCCGGCTCTAGGGCCCCTCCCCCGCTGCTCAGGGAACCTCAGAACCCTGCCATGCCGCGAAAATCGCGGCATTACCGAACAGTCAGTAACCAGAGCGCCCCCTGCGGCACCACCACGGAGCCTCGTCCATCGACGAGTGCACATGAGAACCGATGTTAACTCTCGCACCGGTCGTGTGACGTCTGCAGAGGGTGGTCGACACCAGGAGAGGCCGAGAACGTTCGCTCGTTCCCGCGCGCCGCCGACCTTCCAGAAGCCCAGCCAATGGCTGGACACGGGTCTCTTCTCAGATCCATCTCTCCGCCGGCACTCGTGTGGACGCAGAAGGTGCGAGGCGCTTCCGCACCCAGCCGGTCACGAACGCGACCAGTCCCTCCAGAGGACCTTTGCCCACGGACCGTCTCCACAGCACGGCGAAACCGATGAACAGTCCCACCTGGATGGCGAGGGAGACCACAGAACGGTACCCGTCCAGAAGGTCCACGGCCTCTATGACGATGTGCGCGGAGTAGAGGGTCAAGGTCATGGTGCCCATGAGGGAGAGAGGCAGCAGGAGCGGTCTTGCATACTTCGCCGCGAGCAGCCCGCTGCCCACGATCGCGAGTGCTGTCCCCAGTGTGTGAAGGATGTGCAGCGGAGTCGTCGAATAGGGCGCGAGTATGGCCAGCCACCACCAGGTCGTGGTGGGAAGAGCAGGATCGGGTCCGAAGACGAGAATGTCCGCAACCTCCCGTTCGTTCGACCCGGGAGTCGACCGGACGAGCTGGTCGAAGCCGCCCCCGGGGCCCAGGAGCACCGCTGAGATCGCCCACCCCGTCACCGCCAGAACTCCACCCCCGAGCAGCAGCATGAGCGCAGCTCTTCGGGACATCAGTCGCGGCAGGCGACCGACGGCCATCCCGACGCAGATGTAGGCCATCCAGGGAAGCGCAGGATAACCACCTGTCAACAGCATGTCCTCGATGAATCGTCCGGGATGGGCCAGGACGCCGCCGAAGGTGTAGTCGGGCACCTGCACCTGCTGCAGATCGTCCCGATAGCGCACGACCTGCATGAGAACCGGGCAAACGATCGTGCTGACGAGGGCCGTGACGAGCAGCCAACGCGTTCGGAGACCGATCAGGGGTACTGCAAGGAAGAACATTATTCCGTAGTAGGTGAGGATGACGAGGTTGGAGGATTCCATGTATCCCAGGAGAAGACCGAAGACGACGATGAGCAGCGCACGGACGATCAGCGCTGCACGGGCCGCCAGCAGATTCCTGCCCGTCAGCCGGCGCTCCGCCCCGGACAGGAACGCGATGGAGATGCCGGCCAGCAGCGCGAATAGTGCTGCTGCTCGACCGGCGAGAACCAGCCAGGTCAGTGACGGTGCGCCGTGGACTGTGGCGGGAAGGACGTGGACAGCCATGATCCCGATCAGCGCGATGCCCCGAACGGCGTCCACCCCGACCACACGAGCCTTCGCTTGCAACGGATCAACGGAAGGAACAGCCACTTCTGCGCTGGAGGATGCCGGCGCTCCCGCCGCACCCCTACGGCGCTCGTTGTTGCGCCTGAGCCCGGTCACGGGTGGGCTTCACCATCCGGATCAACACTTGCCGCCGCCGGGGACTCGGTGGCGACGACCAGAAGCCGCGAATCAGGTCCGAGGCCGAGGTGCTGCCTGACCGGCTCGGCGAACGGTCCTTTCAAGCCCGCCAGCAGCCCGGCAAGACCGGCTGCGCCGCTGGGACCGGTCTCCACCCCGCAGGAGCCCATCTCGGCCACCGCGGCCAGGCTCCATCCGTCCTCGATGGCGACACAACAGCTGACGCCGGCGATCAGTTGCGGCAAGGCCGTCAGGGACACCGTCCCGCACTGCAGGACTGCCATGGCTGTCGACCTGTTCGCGCTGACGGATTCTGGTTCTCCCGCAGCCAGAGCGGCGAGAACGCATGCAGCATTTTCCGGCTCGGCGACAACGACACGTGTCGATCTCGACGAGCAGATCTGTCGCGCCCAGACAGTGGCCGCCGATGCCAGACCGCCGACGCCCGCCTGAATGCCAATGGCGTCAATGTTCTCCTGGCCCATGGCCGACAGCTGGGTCTCGACCTCGAGGAACGGAGTCGTGTACCCGGCCGTCACCAGTTGAGGGAGAGTGTCAGAGATCGAGCGTGCCGTATCACTGACGAGGAGCCGACCGTCCTGATCGGCAGCTTCCCCCGCTGCGTCCACTGCGGCGTCGTAGTTCCCGTCGACCACCACCAGTTCTGCGCCCTCCTCCTGGATGGCCCGGCAGCGTCCGGGCGACACAAAATCTGGCACATAGATGCGTGCCCCGAGGCCGAACCAGCGGGCGACACGGGCGACGGCCCTGCCATGGTTGCCATCAGTGGCCGCCACGAGAGTCAGCGGGCACGCTGGCGAGGCCCAGGCCCTCAGCATGGCCGGGGTGAGGTCACCGTCCTGGATCGGGCCCAGTTCGCGGCGGAGGGCCGCGTAGGTGGCCCAGGACGCACCCAGCACCTTGAACGCGGGGAGTCCGAACCGTGACGTCTCGTCTTTCACGACGACGCTTCCGACGCCGAGGAGGGAGGCCAGACCCGGTGCCTCGACGAGGCGAGTGACGGCGTACCCCGGTAGCCGACGGTGAAAGTCGATGGGGTGGTCGGCGTCGAGGTATTCCTGGGCCTGCACGGGCTGGTTGAGAAGGATGCGCACGGCCGGTCAGCCCCTCACGGTGGGGAGGGCTGAGCCGGCGCTGCCCACGGCTTGCGCGGGGTTGCCGATCCACGTGGCTCCGCTCTCGATCGCCTCGCCCTTCATCACGAACGAGTTCTGCCCGACGACGACGAAGTCTCCCATCGACACGTCGTAGTGCAGGTTGGCGGCGCAGTCGAGGGTGCAGCCCATGCCCATGTTCACCCGCCCCGACTTGAAGACTCCCTCTTCGAGAGAGTGGGGTTGGATGACGATGTGCGAGTTGAGATTGGTGTGGTCACCGATGGTGATCAGGGTGTATTCGTCGAAGTAGGCGCCGTCGTCGAACACCATCTTCCCCAGGTGGACTCCTTCCATGCGGGAGAACATGTTCTTGATCGGTGTGCCGGCGAACAGCGGAGCGATGAACCACAGTGTGGTGAGCTTCCAGACCCGCTCGTGGAACCAGAAGTAGGGATCGAGAAGCGGGACGATCTTGGGTTCCAGCTGTCCGAACCTGAGCACGCCCCGTTCGACGACCCACATCCACAGCACGGTGCAGAGCACCAGCAGCCCGCTGACGGCATAAACACCGAGGATCCCTGCAATCGGATAAGCCGCGATGGCCGAGATCACCCCCGTGGTCAGGATCAGGGAGGCGACCCAGGCATTGAGCAGGTACAGCACTGCGCTGCCGAAGTTGTACCGGTTCTTGGCATGCAGCAGGCGCTGCCGGGTGGGCTCGTCGATCTGGGACATCCGAAGGTCTCTCGCGGTGGCACGGGGGATCTCGAACGCGGGAGAGCCGAGGAGTCCGGTGTCCGTGCGCACGGGCCCGTAGATGGGGGTGAGTGCTTTGGTGCCTATGAGGACGTTCTCGCCGACCACCGAGTTGCTCGGAAGGTGCAGGTAGTTGCCCAGATAGTTCCGCTCCCCCACTTTCACGGTTCCGAGTTTGAAGGCGTCGCTGGACATCGTCTCGTTGACGAACTTGATGCCCCCGGAGACCATCGTGCCGGAGCCGACATCGACCATGAAAGGGTTCTCGTGCTTCTGGGTGATTCCGAAGTTGGACCCAGTCTGGATGACCTTGTTGAGCCGGTAGCCCACCCACCGCAGGTAGTACACGATGGCCGAGCTGTCCCCGAACAGACGGTTGTTGAAGACGGAGTTGCTGGTGCGGCTGATCATCTGCTGGATGAAGTAGTGGAAGCCGTAGAGCACATAGGTGCGCTCCTCGCGCAGGAACAGGTTGAGGATCCGAGGGACGATTCCGATGATGAGGAGCCTGAGCACGGTAAGACCCGCGAACAGGATCAGCGACAGGACGGTGGCCGAGATCACGTGGGTCAGGAGATGCACGTCGTGGGCGAGCAGTTCGTTCTCCCACTGGACGATCCTGCTCCACAGCTCAGGAGCTCCGTGGAGGATGAGGACCATCGGCACCGCTGCGAGGGCGAAGCCGAAGATCAGGAAACCCAGCGCGTAGGTCCAGCGACGCAGCGCGCCGCATCGCCTGGCATCGATCGCGCAGTAGTCGACAGTCGTCTCGACGGCGGGGCTGCCGTGGAAGTGCTTGCCCTCAGGAATCCTCTGCCCCTCGTGCAAGGACGAGGCGAAGGCCAGCTGCGTGCGGTCCTCCATGACGGTGTTGATGTCGACCACCCCCGCCTCACCGACGAAGGCGTTCGAGCCGATGTCGATGGATCCGATGTAGATACGGTTGGACCGGGCTTTGTATCCCTGGACGACCGTGTCCTTCTCGATGATGGTGTGCGACCCGATCGCCAGGAGATCCGTGGTCACGGGGATCATCCGGCACTGGATCACCGTGTTGGCGCCGATCTTGGCTCCGAGGAGCCGCAGGTACAGATTGCGGATCGGGCCCCCGACCAGCGCCATGGGAGCAATGCGCGTGGACGTCTTGACGAACCAGAAGCGGAAATATCTCATGCTCCAGATCGGGATGACCTCCGCCTGCCAACGGCCTATCAGCAGCCACTTGAGCACGATCGGGATGATGCTGTAGAGGACGAAGATCGCCATTGAGTAGACGATCAGACGCAGATAGGTCTCCGCCAGGTTCGGTAGCGCCTCGTACGCCCAGACGATTCCCGTCACGAAGAGCCAGAGACTGACGAGCGACCACCCGACGTAGGTGAACACCTGAAGCGTTCCGCACAGACGGTAGTCGAAGCTCGACGGCCGGTAGAAATCCTCCTGGTTCGACCGTCCGTCCGGGGCGGATGGTGCTTCCCGCACCATCAGCTCGAGTCGCGACGCGAGGTCTTCGAGATTCGGGTGGAGGTAGATCTCGCGCATCGACACGGAGGCGAGGTTCATCCGCTTGCGTATCTCGGCCCCGAACCTTGCCATCAGCAGCGAGTGGGCCCCCAGATCCTTGAAGAAGTCGTCTGTGACGGAGACACGGTCGAGATTCATGACCTCCATGAGCGCGTCGGCCAGGATCTTCTCGGTCTCCGTCCGCGGCGGCGTGTATGTGCCGGTGGAGACGGCCAGGCGAGGACCTTTCGGCGCGGGCAGCGCCCTGCGGTCCGCCTTGAGGTTGCTCGTCATGGGGATGACCGGCAGCTCCTCCAGGTATCCCGGCACCATGTACGGAGGCAGCTGACGGCGCAGGTTCTCGGCGACCTCGGACAGCGCGGGTTCGGGCGCACCCTGCTTCCGGGTGTAGTAGGCGACGAGCTCCGTCGTGCCGGGCTCCGTCTCGTACGGGTTGACCACGGCCTGCCCCACCGAAGGATGCTGCGCGAGCACCGCCTCGATCTCGCCCAGCTCGATGCGGTATCCGCGGAGCTTGACCTGGGTGTCGATACGACCGTGGAACTCGAGCTCACCGTTCGCCCCGATGCGGCCGTAGTCACCGGTGCGGTAGATGCGGTGCGAGGGGTTGTTGGGCAGATCGAGAAAGTCCGGAATGAACTTCTGTTCCGTGAGCTCGTCCCTGTTGAGGTAGCCGACCGCCAGGCAGGGGCCTGCGATGCCGATCTCACCGATCTCGCCGGGTGACGCCTCAGCGGGGCGATCCTCGTCGAGGATCACGGCCGTGTAGGTGGGCAGTGGGACCCCGATGGTGACGGGGCTGTCGGGCTCGAGCACCCGCAGGGTCGAACTCACCGAGCATTCCGTGGGGCCATAAGCGTTCAAAATGCTTCGTCCTGGTCGGTGCCACCGGACAACGAGGTTGTGCGGAACGGCTTCACCGGACAACTGGATGATCCGGACGTCCGGCAGGTCGTCCTCGATCGTCGCCCACAGGGTCGGCACGCAGGGCAGCACCGTGACGCGCTGCTGGCTCAGGAAGGCGTGCAGGTCGGCGCCGAAAAGGCTCCCGCCGGACTTGCCGGCGACCAGGGTCGCGCCGGCGATCAACGGAGTCCACAGATCTTCGACGTGGAAGTCGAATGCAAGAGTCATGCCCTGATAGCAGCGGTCGTCCTGCCGGTAGCCGTAGAGTTCGCCGGCGACCTTGACGAAATTGCAGATTCCCGCATGCTCGATGGCCACGCCCTTGGGTTTTCCGGTCGTGCCCGACGTGTAGATGATGTAGAACAGCTGGTTTTCCCCGGCGGTGGGCCTCTCATGCTCCTCGAGACGGTGAGAGGGGTGTGCCTCGAGCTGATCTGCGATGACGTCCTGGTAGATGCGCAGGACCTGGAACTGCGCGAGCTTGGCATCATAGGCCGAAACGGAGATGATCGTCTCTATCCCTGCATCCTCGATGATGTAAGCGATCCGGTCTGCAGGAAAGCTCGGGTCCAGGGGGACGTAGGCGGCGCCGATCTTCATGATGGCCAGCAGCGCCACATAGCCGTGGGTCGACTTGTCGAACAGCACTCCGACCCTGTCGCCGGTCTTGAGACCCTGAGCCCGGAAGTACCTTGCCGTCCGATTCGCCCGCTCGTCGAGTTGCCGGAACGTCAGGGTCCCGCTCTCGGTGATCACGGCGGGATGGGCAGGGGGCACCTCGTCGCAGCGCTGTTCGAAGTAGTGCTCGAGTCGTTCACCCGGACGCCAGCGAACGGTGTTGTCCACACCTTCCCGGATGAGCACTGCGGATGAGCCGGCACTGCGTTTCAGGACGTCGCCGGGCTCCGAGGTCTCCCGTCCGTCGCGGGCGGGAGACGGCACATGCACTCTGCGATTCCGCACATTGCCATGGATCACCCGAGAGATCTCGACCATTTCCCATTCCCCTTTTCAAGGCACGGCCGACGGGAGCCGCCATTGAATACGCCCTCGGCGCATGGTCGTCCCGCAGACGTGCACTATGAGCCCCGTGGCCAGCCCCTTCAGGCCACAAACATCGGGCGAACGCGCCGGAGCCAACCGGGCCGCTTCTTGTAGAATTGCCCCGCGCGGGGAGATGGTCAAGGGAATGAGCACTAGCAAAAATGCGTGTGGAAATATTTCAGATATCTATTTTGATACCGTGTAGTTCATATAACGATCGCCTCACCGCGCCAAGGGGAACACCTTGAGTCCCCGGGGGCCCCGGACCCAACTCCCATGGCGCCCACGACCAGCCACGATGCCTGCCCGTGGTGCCAAAGGAACGCAGAGCACGGATTTCCCCGCCGCGATGTTCCCGGCCCGGAGCCTATGCGAACGGCCGCGCCCCGTATCGGGTCATGTCGCGAGCGACGGCCGCCCCTGCATTTCAGCAGGGATGCAAGAATGCGAAGATACGGCAGATCTTTTGGAGCGCCCGCTTTCTGAAGTATGAACAGCTCAGCAAGAGAAAACCTTGGCGGGACCGGATTTCCGTAATTCACAGACGATTTTCCATGTCGCAGTGCGGAAAGCAGGGATCAATGAACCACCCGATCGTAATTCCCTGGGGAAGGGGTTGTGCCAGGCAGTTCTCCCGCCCGGAGAGCCCTCTCGGAAAGCCTCCGGCGACCGTTGCCGGAAGGCTACAGAGCGGGCGTAGGGGACCCCTCAACGGTGGAGTCTTGTCCGGCCCCGCTGCGTGAAACCTTTGCCCCCAAGGGAAAGGCTTCCGGTACGGGGGAGGGCTTGACGTGCCCTGTGGGATGACGGAGCGGGGTCCTTCTGTGTGCTTTCTCTCCGCAATCCTGTCTTCCGGCTTGCCGCCCAGAGGTCTTCACGGAATCTTGAGGATCCTGCGACAGGGCCTTGACCTCCGTCGGAGAGCATCGAACCAGCACGGACCCCGGCAGCAGCGGACCCGAGAGGGAGATCATGAGTGAGGGATCGAGCATGGAGGCATCCGTCCTGGCCGGCGACACACGCGGTGCGCGCCAGGACAGGAAGCACCTGGTGGACATCGACGCGGCCGGTGGCCTGGCGCTGATCGGGCTGGTCTCCGCGCTCCTCCTGCCGTCCCTCGACGCCGAGAACCGCCACGGTCAGCCCTACCTGTGGGCCACGGTCCACCTCACTGTGGCGGCCCTGATGACGATGCTCTGGCGGCGAGCGCGACGCATGAGCCAGCCCGAGCGGGTGGCCGGTCCCACACCGGAGGACACCCGGCGGCCGCTGCCGGCGGCACCTCCCGGACCTCTCCCTCCCCCACCGCTCCCGAGACGGCAGGACGTGTCGTGGCCGGCCGCGACCGGAGCACCGGGATACCTGCCGTGCCTGCGCCGACGCTTCGCCTGGGAGTGGGCGCGCCCCGTGGCCGTTGCGGTCCCGCTGCGCGTTCCGCCGTCGGGTCCCGAGCCGATCAGGTGGCAGGGGCGCTGCGGGGCAGGCGGACGCGGAAGGTGGCCCCTCGCCCGTGCCCGGGGCTGGTGGCATCCAGGGTTCCGCCCTGAGCTTCGACGAGGGCTCTGCTGATGGCCAGGCCCAGCCCGGAGCCGCCGCGGTCGTGCTCCCGCCCCGACCCGGCGCGGTAGAAGCGCTCGAAGACGTGCGGCAGGGCCTCCTCGGCGATGCCCTCGCCGGTGTCGGTCACGGTGACGGTCGCCCACCGGGCACCGAGATCGGTGTGCACGGTGACGGTGCCGCCGGGCGGGGTGTGGCGCAGGGAGTTCTCGAGCAGGTTGCCCAGCACCTGCCCCATCCGCTCGCCGTCCAGCATCACCGGTGCCGTCCGCACGCCGGTTGCCGTGACGGTGACGTTCTGCTGGGCCGCGACGGGCTCGATGGCCGCCACCGCCTGCTGGGCCAGCTGCGCCAGGTCGACGGCCGCCGTCTGGAGACCGGTGAGACCCTCCTCGGCGCGGGTCAGCTGCCGGATGTCACGGGTCAGCCGCTCCAGCCGGGTGATCTGGGCCTGCAGGATCGAAGTCGTCCGCTCGTCGAGAGCGACCACTCCGTCCTCGATCCCCTCCAGGTGTCCCTGCAGGCTTGCCAGGGGGGTGCGCATCTCGTGGGCCAGGTCCGCCAGCATCTGCCGGCGGGTGGTCTCGACGGCGTCGAGCTTGCGGGCCATGTCGTTGAACGACGCCGCCAGGGAGTCGAACTCGGGGCCCAGCCCCGGCGACGCGACATGGACGCTGTAGTCGCCGGCTGCCACGGCACGAGCGGCGCTCGTGAAGGAGGCCAGAGAGCGGCTGATCGTGCGGTGGAGGAAGAAGCTGAGCACCCCTGCGAGGTAGAGGGCGGGGAGCCCGCCCACGGCCAGGGCGCCGAGGATCACCTGGCGGACGGCGTTCTCCAGGTGCCCCAGCCCGTAGGCCTCCTCGGCGTGGCCGGCGTCCACGAGCTCCCGGTGGAACAGGTTCGGCCCCACGAGTGCGGCGATGGCGCTCACGGCCACCAGCCCGATCAGCAGCACGGCGGTCTGGGCGAGCATCAGCCGGACCGCCAGCGTGTTCCAGGACCGCATGCGCTCGCGCAGGTGGAGGCTCATCGCCCGGACCCCATCCGGTACCCGATCCCGCGGACGGTGTGGATGAACCGGGGGCTCGCCGCCTCGTCGCGGAGCTTCTTGCGGATCCGCCCGATGTGCACGTCCACCAGGTGCTCGTCCCCGCTCCAGCGTGCGTCCCAGACCATCTCCACCAGCTGCCCACGGCTGAGCACGAGCTGCGGGTGCGCCGCCAGGGCGGCCAGCAGGTCGAACTCGGTGCGGGTGAGCACCACGGGATCCCCGGCCAGCCGGACCTGGCGGGAGGACTCGTCGACCGTCAGGTCACCGACGACGTGCGTCTGCTCCGCGGGCGCCGGCATCGCGGACGGGATGGTGGCCTCACGGCGGACCCGGCGCAGCATGGCCTGGACCCGGGCCACGAGCTCACGGGGGCTGAACGGCTTGGTCACGTAGTCGTCGGCGCCCACCGAGAGACCGACGATCTTGTCCACCTCGTCGTCACGGGCGGTCAGCATCAGCACGTGGCAGTCCGAGAACGTCCGCACCTGGCGGCACACCTCGATCCCGTCCAGTCCCGGCAGTCCCAGATCGAGCACCAGCACGTCCGGGGCGACCTCCCGCGCCGCCGCCACCGCGTCGGGGCCGGTGTGGCGCACCACGACCTCGAGCCCCGCCTTGCACAGATACCCTTCGATCAGACGCGCCAGATCCTTCTCGTCGTCGACCACCAGGACCTTTCCGGCGAGGAATTCCGACATGGAGCCTCCTTCGGCCGTCGAGGGTCCCTCCCCGACACCCTTGCTGTTGCCCCGCACCGTACTCCGTCGCCCGTGCCGGTGCCGGGCGTGCGCCCCGTGGGGCCGGAAATGACGGACATGACGGAGACCGGTCATGGGCGGAGCCCGGTAGCACGCCGGGGGAAGCAGCCGGACGACAGAACCGCAGGCCGGACCCCGGATGCGGGGTCCGGCCTGCGGTTCCTGTGGAGCCCCCTACCGGATTCGAACCGGTGACCCCCTGTTTACAAGACAGGTGCTCTGGCCAGCTGAGCTAAGGAGGCGGGCGGCCGACGGATGCCCCTCGGGGAGGGAACGCCCGGACGGACGGTTGTCCAGAATATCGGACCCCCGAGGGTTGCTGAAATCCCTGCTCCCCGCGGACGCGCCGCGCGGCCCGTGCAGCTCGACGGCGCCGTGCCCCCTGGAGGGGGACGCGGCGCCGTCGTGCGTCGTCCGGGACGGGACCTGCTTACTCGTTGGCCTCGATCGCGTCGGCGAGGACGTCCTGGAACGGCTCGTTGCCGAGCTTCTCGCCGTCCACGAAGACGGTCGGGGTGCCGGCGACGCCGTTGGCCAGGGACTCCTGGGAGACCACGCTGACGAGGGGCCGGTGGGCGTTCTCCTCGAGGGCGGTCAGCACGCTCGCGCGGTCGGCGCCGTGCTTGGCCGCGATGTCCGCGATCTGCTCGTTGTCCAGTCCGCCGGTGCCCTGGTGCGAGAAGATCTCCTCGACGTAGGCGAGGTACTGCTCGGTGGAGACCTGGTTGGCGACCTCGTAGGCGGCGGCCGCGGCCCGCGAGGAGTACTGGGTGGGGGTCGCGCGGTCCAGGAAGTTGAGGTTGCGGTACTCCAGGGTGATGTCCCCGGCGGTCACCGCTTCCTCGAGGGCCTCGCCGTTCTCCGTCTCGAAGTCGGCGCAGTGCACGCACTCGAAGTCCTGGAAGATGACGACCTGCACGGGCTCGTCCGACTCCTCCGCGTCGGCGGGGTCCACGATGCCCGGCGGGACGGCGCTCTCGTCCGGGGTCGCCGGCGCCTCGGGCACCTCCGCGAGGTCGCGCTCGGCGACCTCCGACCGGTCCTTCACGACGCCGTCGGCCGTGAGCACGGTGCCGCCCCACTGGTTGGAGCTGGCCGGGACGGGACCGGCCTCGGGGATCTGCTGCGCACGGTTCTGGGCGATGACCACGCCGATCACCGCCAGGATCACCAGGACCAGGGCGATGATGCCGAACTGGAGCAGGCGCCGGGAGCGCTTGTCCTTGCGCTCGTGCTGGTCCGCGATCTGGCGCGCCCGTTCGCGGGCGGCGTCGCGGTTCCGGGGGTCGGGGGTCGAGCTGCTGCTGGATGCCATGGGTCCTCTTCGGAGATCCTCGGGGGCGGATGCGGGCGGTGTCGGAGCCCAGATTATCGGACCGGCTCCCGCCCCACCGACTCGGCCGGCCCACAGCCGGAACCGTGAGCGTACTGACGAATAGAATGGGCCCAGGACGACGATGACCGAACGGAAGGAACCACCCGTGAGCGCAGAGCAGAGCACCGATCCCGCCCAGCGGCAGCAGGAGGGCTACGACTTCGTGGTCGTCTCCAACCGGCTGCCCGTCGAGCGCGTCGTCGAGAACGGCGAGGCCACCTGGCGCCGTTCGCCCGGCGGCCTCGTCGCCGCCCTCTCCCCCGTCATGGCCAGCAACGACGGCGCGTGGGTGGGCTGGCACGGCGCGGCGGACGAGACGCTGGAGCGCTTCGACCACGACGTCTTCCACCTCGCCCCCGTGCCCCTGTCAGCCGAGGAGGTGGAGGCCTACTACGAGGGCTTCTCCAACGCGACCCTGTGGCCGCTCTACCACGACGTCATCGCGCCGCCGGAGTTCCACCGTGCCTGGTGGAACGTCTACCGGCGGGTCAACCGGCGCTTCGCCGAGATGACGGCCGAGGTCGCCGCCCCGGACGCGACCGTGTGGGTGCAGGACTACCAGCTCCAGCTCGTGCCCCGCATGCTGCGGGACCTGCGCCCGGACCTCACCATCGGGTTCTTCAACCACATCCCGTTCCCGCCGCTGGAGATCTTCGGCCAGCTGCCGTGGCGGCGGGCGGTCCTCGAGGGCCTGTCCGGGGCCGACCTCATCGGCTTCCAGCGCCCCGGGGACGCCCAGAACTTCCAGCGCTGCGTGCGCCGGTTCCTGGACGTCCCCTTCCGGCAGGGCGAGGCGCGGTTCGGCAACGGTGACGCGCACTGGACGGTCCGCGCCCACGCCTACCCCATCTCGATCGACGCGCAGGCGATCCAGGAACTGGCCGGCCGCCCCGAGATCAAGCAGCGGGCCCGCGAGATCCGCCACGAGCTCGGCGACCCGGAGACCGTCTACCTCGGCGTGGACCGCCTCGACTACACCAAGGGCATCGTGCACCGGATCAAGGCCTACGGCGAGCTGCTCGAGGACGGCAAGCTCACGGTGGGCCCGTCCGTGCTGGTCCAGGTGGCCAACCCGTCCCGGGAGCGCGTGGAGTCCTACGTCCAGCTGCGGGAGCAGGTCGAGGGCCTCGTGGGCCACATCAACGGCCAGTTCGACACGATCTCCCACACGGCGGTCCGCTACCTGCACCACGGCTACCCGTTCGAGGAGATGGTGGCGCTGTACCTAGCCACGGACGTCATGCTCGTGACGTCCCTGCGGGACGGGATGAACCTGGTGGCCAAGGAGTACGTCGCGGCGAAGACGGACGGCTCCGGCACGCTGCTGCTGTCCGAGTTCACGGGCGCGGCCGAGCAGCTCAAGCAGGCGATCCTGGTCAACCCGCACGACATCGACGGCCTCAAGGACGCCATGGTGCGGGCCAAGGACATGCCGGCGGCGGAGGCGAAGAAGCGGATGCGCGCCATGCGCCGCCAGGTCCTCGGCCACGACGTCCAGGACTGGTCGGAGGCGTTCCTGCGCGACCTCGCGCGCACGCGCGCCACGGCGGCGGAGGCCCGGCGGTGACGGGGGCGCATGACGACGCCCGGCCCGGTCTCGCGGACGCCCTCGACCGGGCGGCACGGGCCGGGACCCTGCTGGTCGCCCTCGACTTCGACGGCACCCTCGCCCCGTTCACCGACGACCCGGCCGACAGCCGCGCGACGGAGCAGGCCCAGGCCGCGCTGGAGGCCCTGCTGCGGCTGCCCCGCACGTTCGTGGCCGTCATCTCGGGCCGGCCCATGGCGTTCCTGCGCTCCGTGGTGGACCCGGCGGGCCGGATGCTGCTGTCCGGCTCGCACGGCGCAGAGATGCACCTGGACGCGCTGGGCTCGGCCGCAGGGGACATGGAGCTGCGGCTCTCCCCCGCACAGCAGGAGCTGCTGGAGCGGGCCACGGCCCTGGTCGAGGAGCAGGTGGCGCGCTACCCGGGCTCCCGGCTGGAGCTGAAGCCCACGGGCGCGGCGTTCCACACCCGCACGATGGCGGACCAGTCGCTGTGCGATCAGGCCGAGCGCGAGATGGCCGAGACGTTCGGGCGGCTCGAGGGCCTGAAGGTCACCCCGGGCCAGCACGTGGTCGAGTCCTCCGTGCACTCGGCCACGAAGGGCGAGGGCATCACCGCGTTCATGCAGGCCACCGGGGCCGACGTCACGCTGTTCGCCGGGGACGACGTCACCGACGAGAACGCGATGCGCGAGCTGGGCCCCGGCGACGTCGGGATCAAGGTCGGCGCCGGGGAGAGCGTCGCCGGGCACCGGGTGGGCTCCCCGGACGAGCTGGCCGGGGCCCTGGCCCGGCTGGCCGAGCAGCGCCGGGCCGCGTCCGGCTGAGCGGCGAGCACCCACCGGCACCCCGCGTCCCGCGGGTACGGCGGCGCCCTCCCCCTGGTGGGGAGGGCGCCGTCGCACCCGGCCGCCGCACCGGGAGGGATCAGTCCTTCGCGTGCCGGGCGAGGACGTCCTCGACGGTGCGCGTGTCGGCGTCGCGGACGGTCCAGCCGCCGGTCCGGTCGTGCAGCTCCAGCGCGGCGGCGGTCACGTTGAAACGGCTGGCGTCGCGCGGCGGGTCCGAGTGCTCGAGCACGTGGATGAGGTGGGTCTCGGTCTCGGCGAGAGCCTGGGGATCGTGCATGGCGGGGTCCTTTCCGGAGGGGTCGGCTGCCGGCGGCGCGAGGTGATCGCCCCGACATGATCAGTGAGCTTATCTCTTTTCCCGCCGCGGGCCCACCCCGCCGCACGTCGCACGCCCGTCGCGGCGCCGATCGGGGCCGCGCCTCCCCCGCGGCACCTTTTACACCGGCGTAACCGGCACGCCCCTCCGTGCAACACGGATTGCATACCGTCTTCCTTACGAACGCATAGTTCCGCCCCGCGCGGACCGCCGTTCCCGGCCCGTCCCACGGCGCGCCCGCGCGCCCGTGATCCACAGGAAGAAGGTCCGCCGTGCACCCCACCCCGGCCACCGCACCCCGCTCGCACCGTACCCGGCGGCTCCCCGCCGCGGCGCTGCTCCTCACCGCGTCGCTCGCCCTGACCGCCTGCGGGGGAACCGCCGGGACGGCGTCCTCCGGGCCGGAGGCGAGCGGCCACGGCACGCTCGACGTGAACCTGTCCTGGATCAAGAACGCCGAGTTCGCCGGGGAGTACTTCGCGGACTCGAAGGGCTACTACACGGAGGCCGGCTTCGACTCCGTCAACCTGATCTCCGGGGGCCCCTCCGGCGCCTCGACCGAGTCCATGGTGCTCGCCGGCAGCGCCCTCGTGGGCACCTCCTCGCCGCTCGGGGTGGCCCCGGCCATCGCCGAGGAGGAGGCGCCCCTGAAGATCATCGGCACGACCTACCAGAAGAATCCCTTCACGATCATCTCGCTGGGCGACGCGCCGATCGAGACGCCCGCGGACCTGGCCGGCCGGAGGATCGGCGTCCAGTCCGGCGTCAACGAGACCCTGTTCGACGCCCTGCTGGAGGTCAACGGGATCGACCCCGCCGAGGTGGAGAAGATCCCCGTGCAGTACGACCCGCAGCCGCTGGTCAACGGCGAGGTGGACGGGTTCTTCGGCTACTCCACCAACGAGGCGATCACCCTGGAGCTCGCCGGTCAGGACGTCGTGAACCTCCCCTTCGCGGACCACGGGCTGCCGTTCGTCGCGGAGTCCTTCGTGACCACCCAGGACGCCATCGACAACGACCGCGAGGCGCTGAAGGCGTTCCTCGAGGCCACGATCCGGGGCTGGCAGGACGCCGTGGCGGATCCCGAGGAGTCCGCCCGCCTGGCCGTGGAGGAGTACGGGGCGGACCTCGGCCTCGACCGGGAGAAGGAGACCCGCCAGGCGGAGATCCAGAACGCGGAGCTCGTGGTCTCGGAGGAGACCGGGGAGAACGGGCTGTTCACCGTCTCCGACGAGCTCGTGGCGCAGAACATCGAGGTCCTCGGCGTGGCCGGGTATCCCGGGCTCACGGCCGAGGACGTCTTCGACCTCTCGCTGCTCGACGAGGTCTACGCGGAGAACCCGGAGCTGAGGGAATGAGCACGGCCGCGCCGGCGTCCTCCCGCCGCAGGATCAACGCCACGGCGAGCGGGATCGACCTCAACGGCCTGAGCAAGGTCTTCCGCACCGGCCGCGGCAGCGTCACCGCCCTCGACGACGCCCACCTGCGCACCGACCAGGGCTCCTTCCTGTCCCTGCTCGGGCCCTCCGGCTGCGGCAAGTCGACGATCCTGCGCCTCCTCGCCGGTCTCGAGGAGCCCAGCGCGGGCGAGGTCCTCGTGGACGGCCACAGCCCCGCCGAGCTGCGCCGCTCCCACCAGCTGGGCATCGCGTTCCAGGACTCCGCGCTGCTGCCGTGGCGCTCGGTCGAGGCGAACATCCGCCTGCCGCTGGAGGTCTCCCACCAGCCCGTCGACAAGGCCTACGTCCAGGAGCTCGTCGAGCTCGTGGGGCTCAAGAGCTTCGAGAAGGCCAGGCCCGCCCAGCTCTCCGGCGGGATGCGCCAGCGCGTGTCCATCGCCCGGGCCCTCGTGGTCAAGCCGTCGGTGCTGCTGCTGGACGAGCCGTTCGGCGCGCTCGACGACATGACCCGGCAGCGGCTCAACCTCGAGCTGCTGCGGATCTGGACGGAGAAGCCCGCCACGACCCTGATGGTGACCCACGGGATCTCGGAGGCGATCTTCCTCTCGGACGTCGTGGCGGTCATGTCGCCCCGGCCGGGCCGGATCAAGCGGGTCCTCGACATCGACCTGCCCCGCCCGCGCACCCCCGAGATGCTGCGCACCCCCGAGTTCCACGCCCTGCACGACCGCGCCTCCGAGCTGCTGTTCGGCGCGCACGGGGACGAGGAGTGAGATGACCGACGCCGTGACCGCACCGTCCCCCGGAGCGCCCGCGCCCCGGCCCGCTCCCTCCCCCGCCGTCCGGCGGCGCGAGCCGCCCCCCGCGGCGATCGCCGTCCTCGGCGCGGTGCTGACCGTCGCCGCCTGGTGGCTCGGCGCCGCGACCTTCCTCAGAGGGGCCGGGGCCGCCGACGGCGCCGGCAGCGGGGCGGTCCCGACGCCCCCGGCGATCGTCCAGCAGATCGCCGCCGACGGCGTCGGCTTCTACTGGACCAACGCCTCGGTGACCCTCCTCGAGGCCGCCCGGGGCTACCTGGGCGGCAACCTCGCCGCGGTGCTGCTGGCCGCGGCGGTCCTGCTGCTGCCGTTCACCGAGCGGCTCGCCACGCAGATCGCCGTGGTGAGCTACTGCCTGCCGATCGTGGCGGTCGGGCCGATCGTCTTCATCGTCCTGGGCCCGCCCCGCTCCGGGGAGCCCTCGGGCACCGCCGTGGCCCTGGCTGCGATCTCCGTGTTCTTCACGACCTACGTCTCCGTGCTGGCCGGCTTCCGCACCGCGGACCGGTCCTCCCTGGACGTCATCACGGTGGCCGGCGGCAGCCGCTGGCACCAGCTGGTCAAGGTGCAGCTGGTGTCGGCCCTTCCCGGGCTGTTCTCGGCGCTGAAGATCGCCGCGCCGGCGGCGTTCCTGGGGGCCGTCCTCGGGGAGTACGTCGGAGGCGTGGACCGCGGGCTGGGTCCCGCCATGGTCAACGCGCAGCAGTCGCTCGAGATCGCCCGCGTCTGGGCCGTGGCCCTGGTCTCCGGCGCCCTGGCCTTCCTGGCGTACGCCGTGGTGGGGGTCGTCGCGCGCTCCGTGGCACCGTGGTCCGCCGGGGGCCGGGAAGTGGGGAACTGACATGTCCGCCACCGCCACAGCGGTCCGCGCCGGCAAGGACCTTGTCCGCGGGCTGCTCGACCTGGCCCTCTCCCTCGTGGCCGTGGCCCTCATCTGGCTGCTGCTGCTGCAGGCCTTCGACGTCACGTCCTTCATCGGCAAGACCCCGTGGGACGTCTGGGCCTTCCTGGTGACGGACGCCGACGCCGCGGCCAACCGCGCAGTGGTCCTCGGCCAGCTGGGCACCACCCTGGCCGACGCCGCGGTCGGCTTCGTGACGGGCCTCGTCGCCGCCCTCCTCGTCGCCACCGTCTTCTCCCTGTTCCGGGGGCTCGAGCACGCCATGATGCCGCTGGCCATGCTGCTGCGCTCGGTGCCGCTCGTGGCGATGGCCCCGATCATCATCCTGGTCTTCGGGCGGCAGGGGGCCTCCGTCGCGGCCATGGGAGCGGTGGTCGTCCTGTTCCCGGCGCTCGTCACCATCGTCCAGGGCCTGCGCTCTGCCAACCCCGTGATCGTGGAGGTCGTGCAGGTCTACGGCGGGTCGCCGCTCGACGTGTTCCGCGCCGTCGCCCTCCCCTCGGCCCCGCCGAGCCTGTTCACCGCCCTGCGCGTCTCGGTCCCGGGCGCGCTGACCGGCGCGCTGCTGGCGGAGTGGCTGGCCACGGGCGAGGGCATCGGCTACGCGATCGTCTCGAACGTGGCCCGGGCGAGGTACGACGAGGTGTGGGCGGCCGTGGTGGTCGTGACCGTCGCGTCGATCCTCCTGTACTCGCTCGTCTCGCTCCTCGAGAACGCCGTGACCGCCCGCGCCGGCGGGCGCCCCTGACCGGGAGGGCGGTCAGCGCAGGTCGAGCTCGTCCAGCTGCTCGTAGAGCTCCGCGGTGCGCCCCACGCGCCGGCGGCCCTCCGGACCCGTCGCGACGAGCACCCCGTTGGCCAGCCGCGCCACGAGGCTCATGGCCGCGGCGTAGGAGTCGAAGGCGCCCATGCTGTCGAGCGGGCACTCGATCCACAGGCCGACCTCGGTGGCGTGCCGCCGGGCGGTCCCGTCCGCGATCAGCAGGACCTCCGCGCCCGTGGCCACGCAGCCCTCCACGAGCTTGTCGAAGCCCCGGGGCCGGCGGCGGAACCCGACGAGGACGATCGCGTCCCCCGGTCCCATGTCAACGAGCTCCTCGCCGAGCGTCTGCCCCGGCAGCGGGGCGAGCCGCACGCCGTCCCGGGCCTGCTGCAGCTGCTGCTTCAGGTGCAGGGCCACGGGGTGGCTGTTGCGCATGCCGACCACCAGGATCCTCCCCGCCCCTGCGATCGAGGACACCGCCCGCGCCAGGCGGTCGTCCGCCGGGTCGAAGGCCCGCCGGAGGTTCTTGAGCTCCTGGTCCAGGTGCTGGGCCAGCTCCGGATCGGCGTCCGGACCGAGCGGCACTCCCTGCTGACGCAGGCTGCGGGCCACCTCCTTGACCTCGGTGAAGGACTCGAACCCCAGGTGCCGGTACAGCCGGGAGAGGGTGGCGCGGGAGACACCGCTCATCTGCGCCAGCTCGGCGGAGCTGTAGAGAGCGAGGTCGTCGAGGTGGTCGAGGATCACGTCGGCGGCCCGCTGCTCCTGCGGGGACAGCTCCGCGTAGTGCTCGTGGACGCGCTGTTCGATCGACACGGGCACCACCCTAGCCTGGGCTGGTTGGTAGCATGGCCCGTTATGAAGGGGAATCCCGCGCTCGACCCTGCCCGCGCCCCCCAGGGCGGTCCCCCCGGCGGCCGCGCCGGCCGGGTGTCGATCCAGACGGCGTTCCCGGACCCCGTCCTGCTGGAGCTGCCCTGGGAGCTGCCGCTGGAGCAGTGGCCGGAGGACGTCCTGGCCGCATACCCCCGAGGGCTCTCCCGCCACGTGGTGCGCTTCGCCCACGCCGGGCCGAAGGTCGTGGCCATCAAGGAGACCACCCCCCACTACGCCCAGCACGAGTACGGGATCCTGCGCCGGCTCAACCGGATGGGCATCCCCTCCGTGGTGCCCGACTCGGTGGTCACCGGCCGGTTCACGCCCGACGGCGAGGAGCTGCCCGCGGCGCTCGTGACCGACCACCTGGCCTTCTCCCTGCCCTACCGGGCGCTCTTCTCCGCGGGACCCAGCGCCACGACCGTCGAGCTGCTCGTGGACGCCCTCGCCTCCCTCATCGTGCAGCTGCACCTGTCCGGGTTCTACTGGGGCGACGTGTCCCTGTCCAACACGCTGTTCCGGCGGGACGCGGGCGCGTTCGCGGCGTACCTGGTGGACGCCGAGACCGGGGAGCTGCACCCGCAGCTGACCCGGGGCCAGCGCGAGTACGACATCGAGCTGGCCCGCACCAACGTGGCCGGGGAGATCATGGACCTGCTGGCGGGGGCGGCGGAGGAGGGCCACGAGCTCTCGGACCCGGTGGACCCCTTCGACGTCTCCGACCGGCTCGTGGCCAGCTACACGACCCTGTGGCGGGAGCTCACGGTCGAGGAGTCCTTCAGCATGGACGAGCGCTGGCGGGTGGTGGAGCGGGTGCGCCGGCTCAACCAGTTGGGCTTCGACGTCGAGGAGGCCTCGCTCGAGACCGACGACGGGAAGATCCGGCTGCGGCCGCAGGTCGTGGAGCCCGGCCACCACACGCGCCGGCTGCAGCGGCTGACCGGGCTGAGCGCGCACGAGAACCAGGCGCGGCGGCTGCTGACCGACATCGCGCAGTTCGGCCAGGACCTCTACCCGGGCCTGGACGAGGACCTCGTGGCCCAGCTGTGGATGCGGGAGACCTTCGCCCCGATCATGGAGGCCGTGCCCGCCCCGATGCGCCGCAAGCTCGAGCCCGCCGAGATCGTCCACGAGGTGCTCGAGCACCGGTGGTTCATGTCCGAGCGCGCCCGCAAGGACGTGCCCACCCGGGTGGCGGTGCAGGACTACGTCGCCTCCCAGCTCGCGAAGCGCCCGGACGAGCGGCAGGTCTTCTGAGCCGTCCCGCCGGGCCGCCCGCGGGCCCCGTCCGCAGCGGTGTCCCCGTGGCGGCCCTCAGGGCCGGTGCGCCGCCAGCACCCCGGTGAGGGTGCGGTGGACGCGGCGGGGCCAGTCCTCCCCCAGGCTCCCGTACCGGGCCACGTGGGAGTACGCCGAGCCCAGGACGAAGTCCAGGACCACGTCCACGTCGAGCTCGGGGCTCAGCCGCCCCGCCGCCGTCTCGACCGCCAGCAGCTCCCTGAGCCGTTCCACGCGCGGCCGCACCAGGTGCTCGCGCAGGATCCGGGAGGTCTCCGAGACGGGGTCGGTCAGCAGGGACACGGCCACGCCGATGCCCATGTCCCGGAACAGGAAGTGCAGGGCCTCGGCCAGTCCCTCCTCCCAGCTCGCGGGCGCGCCGGCCCCCTCCGGGGTGTCGGTGGGGACGGCGTGCTCGAGGGCGGCCTCGAGCATCTCCAGGCTGTTGGCGTAGCGGCGGTAGATGGAGGTCTTGGCCACCCCCGAGGCCGCCGAGACCGCCTCGATGGTCACCCGCTGCGGCCCGCCCTCCCGCAGGAGCCCCAGCGCCGCCGCGGTGATCTTTTTGTCGGTCGAGACGGTCCGCGGGTCGGGCCGGTCGTCGTCGTCCATGGCTCCCCTCCTGCCCCGCCTGCTGCCCGCCCGGGCGCCGTGCGCTCCCGGGCGGCCGTGCTCAGGCGGTCTTCCAGTCCTCGATGGGCCAGTGGTTCTTCTTCGCCAGCCGGTACAGGGCCAGGTCGGGATTGACGGTGTGCGGGTGGCCCACGAGGGACAGCCAGCTGGCGTCCGCGTGGGAGTCCCCGTAGCCGTAGGAGCGCGAGAGGTCGTAGCCCCCCTGCTCGGCGTACTTCTTCAGCCACTGGGCCCGCGCCTCGTCCACGAGCGGCGGGGTGGCCAGGTAGCCCGTCATCACGCCGTCGCGCTCGTCCATGCGCCCGGCCACGATCTCGTCGAACAGGTCGGCGAGGGGCTCCACCAGCAGGTCGATCGAGCCGGTGACCAGGACCGTGCGGTGGCCGGCGGCGCGGTGCTCCTCGATCCGCGCCAGGGCGCCGGGGCGGAGCAGCCGCCGCATGTCCTCGCCCAGGGGGCCGGCCACGAGCTGCCGCACGGTCGCCGCGGGCACGCCCCGGTAGCGGCGCATGAACGCGCGGATGAACTCGCCGCGGTCCCGCTTCTCCGCCTTCACGTAGGTGGGGGCGCTCGCGACGAGCTCGGCCACCTCCGAGGGCCACTGGGCCGGGGTGAGCGTGCGGCGGCGCAGCTGCAGGTACTGGTGGATCACCGTGGAGTTCAGGACGGTGCCCTCGAGGTCGAAGACCGCGACCACGTCCGTGCCCTGCCGGAGGGTCCGCTTCGACGCACTGCGGCGCTTGGACGCGGACCGGAGCCGGCCGTAGGCCTTGGTCATCTCGGTCAGGGCCGGCATGTGCACGTTCTGCCAGTAGTCGACCCAGTCGATGGACCGGACGTCGAAGGTGCGGTCCTCGGGGGTGCCGGCCGGCAGGGAGTCGTTGAGCTGGCGGGTGCGGGCGTCGTCGAAGATCATCTCGGTGCGGGTGTAGGCCTGGTACAGGTCCATGTAGGTCCGCAGGGAGCCCAGGGCGGACTGCGCGCGGTGCAGCGAGGTCGCCCACTCGCGGGTCCGGGCCGTCGCCGGGAGCACCGTGCTGAGCTTCCCGCCCGCGGCCGTGAGCCGCTCCTTGACCGCCAGCGCGCGCTCCACGGCGTTGTTGGCGGGGAACCGCCACTCGGGCACCCGGATGGGGTTGCCCTCGTCGTCCTGGAGGGGGTGGGCGAGGAAGAACGCCCGGATGTACTCGTACATCCGGTGGACCGGCAGGGGGTTGGAGGCCCCCGAGCACACCTGGTAGTAGCCGGGCTCCGGGGCCGGGTCGCCCTCCGGGGTGACCTCTCCCGTCGGCGTCCGGTGGCCGCCGACGGCCAGCGCCACGATCGCGTTGACCACGAAGTCGACCGGGATGACGTCCAGCACCGAGTCCGGCAGGCCCGGGAACTCCGGCAGCGCGCCCTTGCCGTAGGCCATGATCAGCGGGTCCGCGACCTTGTACCCGTCGATCCACCCCGGGTACGGGTGGCGCAGGGCCGACTCGATGATGGAGGGCCGGACCACGGAGAGGCGGTGGCCGTTGCCGGCCCACTTCTGCTCCGCGACGCGCTCGCCCAGGGCCTTGGTGAACGTGTAGACGTCGGTCCAGCCGAGGGACTGCGCCCGGGTCCGCCCGTACTCCACGAGGCGGGTCCGGATCCACTCCTCGCGGGCCACCTCGGCCGCGCGGGCCACCGACTTGGGGCCCTCCTTGCCGTGGCTCCCCGTGGCGTCGTCGATGAGGGCCTGCAGCCGCTCCGGGGCACGGGATGCCATCTCGGTCTCCTCGCGCGCCCGCAGGGCGGCCTCGAACTCGGCGGCCCAGTCGACGTCGTGGTCGACGGGCGCCTCGGGGCGCAGGCCCTTGGCGATGCCGCCGACGTAGCAGGTGGAGACGTGGATGACGTGGGGGTCGTGGCCCGCGGCGAGCAGCGCGTCGTAGAGCCCGGTGGCACCGCCGACGTTCGTGCTGAACGCCTCGTGGATCGGCGGGTCGAAGGAGACGGTGGAGGCCGAGTGGATCACCACGTCGAACGGGTCGGAGATCTCCGCCAGGGCGGAGAGGTCGCCCTCGAGCACGGCGGTGCGCTCGGCGATGAGCCGCTTCGCCTCGTCCTCCCCCACGGTCTCGCGCCAGGTGCGGAAGGCGGGCTTGCGCAGCAGCTGCCGCAGCCGCTGCTCACCGGTGGTGCTGCCCTTGGGCCGGATCACGGCCGTGACGTGCACGCCGTCGTGGGCGGACAGCAGCCGTTCGAGCACGGCCTGGCCCAGGAAGCCGGTGGCTCCTGTCAGCAGGACGCGCGTGGTGGGGGTCTCGGTCAACGGTGTTCCTCCGGGTGGTGTGCTGGGCCGCCGGCGGTGCGCAGCGGGCGGGGAGACGGGACGAGCGGCGGACGACGACGGCGACCCGCGAGCGGCTCGGACCCGGCTACGCTACGGCTACCGTAGTGTAACCTAGATCCCATGCTTACCGCTCTCGTGACGGGGGGAACGTCCGGCATCGGCGCCGCGTTCGCCGATGCCCTGGCCCGCCGGGGACACGCGCTCGTGCTGGTGGCCCGCGACGCGGTCCGCCTCGAGGAGGTCGCCTCCCGGCTGCGCGCGGCCCACGGCGTGCCCGTCGAGGTGCTCGCCGCCGACCTCGCCGACCGCGCCGACGTCGACCGCGTCGCCGCCCGCATCGAGGACCCGGAGCGTCCGGTCGACGTGCTCGTCAACAACGCCGGCTTCTCCGTGAAGACCCGCCTCGCCGACCCCGACCCCTCCGCGCACGACCGCGGCTTCGAGGTCATGTGCCGGACCGTGCTGGTGCTGTCCTCCGCGGCGGCCCGGGCCATGACGGCCCGGGGCTCCGGGTGGATCATCAACGTCTCCTCGACCGCCGGCATGATCACGATGGGCTCCTACTCGGCGATCAAGGCCTACGTCACCGCGTTCACCGAGTCCCTCGCCGTCGAGCTCGCCGGCACGGGCGTGCACGTCACCGCCCTGCTGCCCGGGTGGGTGCGCACCGAGTTCCACGAGCGCGCCGGCATCTCGGGCTCCTCCATCCCCTCGTTCCTGTGGCTGGACGCGGAGCGCGTCGTCGAGGAGGCCCTCGACGACGTCGCCCGCGGCAAGGTGATCTCCCTGCCCACCAGGCGCTACCGGTTCCTGATGTTCTTCGTCCGCCACATGCCGCGCGCGGCCGTGCGCCGGATCTCCGGGCTGCTGTCCTCGGCCCGCCAGAAGGAACGGGCGGCAGGCTCGTGACCCGCCGGGAGCAGCACGAGCCCGTGCCCGTCCAGCGCTCCATCGAGGGCGACGGCACCGCCGCGGAGGATCCGGCCCCGCCCGCGCCCCCGGCGTCCTCGGCCCACCTGGACCCCGAACGGTTCCGCAACCCCTTCCGCCGGGCCGCCCGCCGCATCGCCCAGGCCGTGTTCCTGCACGGCATCGCGTACCGCACGGTCCGCCGCACGGTCGTCACCCACCCCGCGGCGGAGGCGCTGGAGGGAGCCTGCGTCGTCGTCGCCAACCACTCGAGCCACCTCGACGCCCCGCTCGTCCTGGGCTCCGTGCCCCGGCGGATCCGGCGGGACCTCGCCACGGGCGTGGCCGCCGACTACTTCTTCACCGCGCCCCACAAGCGCCTGTTCACGGAGCTGATCTTCAACGCCTTCCCCGTGGACCGCACCGGCACCGGCGCCAACCGGGGACTGTCCAAGCGGCTGCTGAGAGCCGGCGTCCCGCTGCTGATCTTCCCCGAGGGGACGCGCTCGCGCTCCGGCAAGATGACCTCGTTCAAGATCGGCGCCGCCGGCCTGGCGAAGGCCGTGGACGTCCCGGTGGTCCCGGTCGCCCTGATCGGCGCCTACGAGGCCATGCCGCGGGGCAACCGCTGGCCGCGGCCCGGGCGCCCGCCCGTCGTCGTGGCCGTCGGCGAACCGCTGCGCGCCCGGGCGAAGGAGCCCACGGCCTCCTTCAACGAGCGCATCGAGGCCTCCGTCCGGGCCCTGTACGCCGAGCACCGCCCCCGCCTGGACGACTGACCACCCCCGCCCCCGACAGGCGTCGCTCCCGACGTCCCCGAACCAAGAGAGAACTGCGCAGATGGCACACGTGAAGCACATGAAGTGGTGGGGCTGGGGCGAGGAAGGCGTGCACTTCGAGTTCTCCAACAAGCCCGCCTTCGCCCCCTTCGTCAAGCGGGCGCTCGGCGTCGACCTGAGACCGCGCGAACGCGACACCATCGACTTCTCCACCGTGAGCGTCCCCGCCCCGCGGCTGGAGACCGACCTCCTGGACACCCTCGGGGGGATCGTCGGGGACGAGCACACGAGCACCGACGACGAACTGCGCGTGGTGCACTGGGCCGGCAAGTCGGTGACCGAGCTCCTGCTGACCCGCGCCGGGGACTTCGCCCGGGTGCCCGACGTGGTGGTCTACCCGGCCGACGAGGACGAGGTCGCCCGCGTCGTGGCCCTGGCGGTCGAGCGCGACCTCGTGCTCATCCCCTTCGGCGGCGGCACGAGCATCTCGCGCAGCCTCCAGCCCTCCCCCGACGAAGAGCGAACGATCGTTTCACTGGATCTGGGGCGCCTCGACAAGGTCCTGGCCATCGACGAGACCTCGGGGCTGGCCACCATCCAGGCCGGCGTGCTGGGCCCCGACATGGAGGACCAGCTCAACGCCCGGGGGTGGACCCTCGGCCACTTCCCCGACTCCTTCACCCACTCGACCCTCGGCGGCTGGGCGGCGACGCGCTCCTCCGGGATGCAATCGGACAAGTACGGGGACATCGCCGACATCGTGCGCGGCATGCGCGTGGTCCGCCCCGGGGGCACCGTGGTGCTGCGCCCCCTGCCGTCCACCTCCACGGGACCGAGCCTGCGGGAGATGTTCATCGGGTCGGAGGGCCGGCTCGGCGTCATCACCGAGCTCGACGTGCAGGTCCACCGGATCGCGGAGCACCGCGAGGTGATCGCCTACATGTTCCCGTCGTGGCCGAAGGCGCTCACCGCGATGCACGACATCGCCCGCTCGGACGTCAGCACGACGTTCGCCCGGGTCTCCGACGCCCACGAGACGGCCTTCTCCCTCTCCACCCAGAAGGCTGCGACCAGCCTCAAGAAGAAGGTCGCGGCGAAGGGCCAGGACCTGCTGTGGGAGGTGATGCGCCGCCGCGGCTGGGACACGGATGAGATGTGCATCTCCTACGTCTGCTTCGAAGGCACCAAGGCGGAGGTTGAGCGCCGGAAGAAGACCGTGGCCTCCATCGTGAAGCAGCAAGGCGCGATCGTCCTCGGCTCCGGCCCCGGCGCGCTGTACGACCAGAAGAAGTTCGACACCCCGTACCTGCGGGACTTCCTGCTCGAGCAGAACACCATCGGCGACGTCTCCGAGACGGCGGCTCCCTGGTCCAAGCTCACCACCGTGCACAAGGCCGTCTACGACGCCGCCCAGCGCGCGTTCGACGAGCAGGGCAAGACCGGGTGGATCATGTCCCACATGTCGCACTCCTACCACTCCGGGGCGTGCCTGTACTTCACGTTCGGGTACGAGATCGGCCAGGACCCGCACGCCGAGTACGCCGTGATCAAGAGCGCGGTCCAGCAGGCGTTCGTCGACGCCGGCGGGACCCTGTCCCACCACCACGGCGTGGGGATGGAGCACAGCGCCTGGATGGAGCAGGACGTCTCCCCCGAGGGCGTGCGCCTCATGCGGAGCCTGTTCGAGGTCGCCGACCCGGGCGCCAACCTCAACCCGGGCAAGATCGTCAGCTGACCCTGCCTCGAGCCCCACGCCAGGGATCCGGGCATAGCAGAAAGCCCCCACCGGTCTCCCGGTGGGGGCTTTCTGCTATGCCGGGCCGGCCATCCGGCCGGGTGGGGCTGCCGGCTTGGTGCGACGTGTCTCTGATGCCCGAGGGCGGTCGGAACCGGCGGGCTGTTCGGGGCTGTTAAATGCGGGGAGCCCCCGCACCGTGTGGTGCGGGGGCTCGACCCTGGGTGTGGTCCGGCGGTGTCCTACTCTCCCACACCCTGTCGGGTGCAGTACCATCGGCGCTGTGGGTCTTAGCTTCCGGGTTCGGGATGGGACCGGGCGTTTCCCCCACGCTATGACCGCCGTAACTCTGTTTCCGCCGCACCACCACCGGGTGGTGGTGTCGGGGACATCTGTGACGTGGTTCCCGCCCGTGGTGGGCGGTATTCGGTTGTGCTCCCGGGGGGTTGTTGGTTGGGAGCCGTATAGTGGACGCGGTGTTCTGGAGTGTTCCCCGTGCCCGCACCGTGAACGGTGGGGGGTGGGGTGTGGTGTAAGTTGTCGGCCTATTAGTACCGGTCGGCTGCGCACGTCGTTGGT